>NZ_JBHUGF010000010.1:0-1813898 GCF_042681745.1 Paenibacillus nicotianae
CCGAGTTGGCCGAAGGAGCACGATTGGAAATCGTGTAGGCGTCACAAGCGTCTCGAGGGTTCGAATCCCTCTCTCTCCGCCAGAGGCCGTTTTATTACAGCCACTAGCAATAGAATATTAGTTGTAAATTAACTTGTTCTAAAAGTAATAAGATGTTAGTATGTAAAGTATCTGTTTTATTGTGGCCCGTTGGTCAAGTGGTTAAGACACCTCCCTTTCACGGAGGTAACAGGGGTTCGAGTCCCCTACGGGTCATATTCCTTCTTTGGAGATTTAGCTCAGCTGGGAGAGCATCTGCCTTACAAGCAGAGGGTCGGCGGTTCGATCCCGTCAATCTCCACCATAGAATTTTATAGTAAGTATTAATGACGCGGGGTGGAGCAGTCCGGTAGCTCGTCGGGCTCATAACCCGAAGGTCACAGGTTCAAATCCTGTCCCCGCAATTAATCTGGAACCGTGGTGTAGGGGTTAACATGCCTGCCTGTCACGCAGGAGATCGCGGGTTCAAATCCCGTCGGTTCCGCCATTTTCTTTTAAAGAATTTGGTTAGATCATTGACTTTGTAATATGTATTATACTGCGGACGTGGCTCAGCGGTAGAGCATCGCCTTGCCAAGGCGAGGGTCGTGGGTTCGATTCCCATCGTCCGCTCCAATATTTACTTAACTTTATATGCGCCCTTAGCTCAGCTGGATAGAGCGTTTGACTACGAATCAAAAGGCCAGGAGTTCGAATCTCTTAGGGCGCGCCATTTTTATCTTGATTGGCCGGTGTGGCGGAATTGGCAGACGCGCGCGACTCAAAATCGTGAGGGAAACCGTGGGGGTTCGAGTCCCTTCACCGGCATATTATTTATCGGGACGTAGCTCAGCTTGGTAGAGCACCTGGTTTGGGTCCAGGGGGTCGCATGTTCAAATCGTGTCGTCCCGATACTAAAAAACCATTGATCATTATGATCAATGGTTTTTTTATGTTCATTTTATGTTTTAAAAGCATTAAAAGCATTAAAAGCATTAAAAGCATTAAAAGCATTAAAAACATTAAAAACATTAAAAACGTAATGGAACATTAATAATATAATTTACTATATAAATAAAATAGGTAAAAAGTAAGTCTAATATTTCATAAGAAATATCTCTAAAAAATATTATAAAGTTATACATCTAGATCAAGATTAAGACCTTTAAATGAGAATAAGTGTAGAAGTTTAAGAATTGTGTACATTGAATTACTGATTTGCAAAATATTAAAAACAGGCAAGCTATAGAAAATTAACAAGGTTTCTTAACTCTAAAAATCTGTTAGTTTTTAAGCTGATTATATATTCTCTTAGATATCTTTAAATACTACAAACACTACAAACACTACAAACGCTACAGTTAAAACCATACATCTTTGCGAATAGAAACAAACTATTTATTATAGTAGCTTTTACATACGTTTTATGTACGAATATGGATAATTTATGCACATATATGAATGGCTTTATTTTAATAAAAATAACTTAATATAGTATTGACATAGGATAGATTTTAAGTAAATGAAATTTTGTGATTTTATTAACTCAAGTGGATTTATATTTGCTATAATGAAATGAAAGAGATACATATGTTCGCCTATTTAGCTTTATTAGAATATATGATCAAGATAATGTTTAGAAAAAAGCATTGTTATAAATCGCCACTAATTATTATGAATACTGTATCTTATTTATTTTGAAAAAAAAGTATATAGGTACTCCTTATGATAATTGTTGTAATTATAAAAAGAGGAGAATACTTACGCGGTAGAATAAGGGAGAGATCGATTTGCGTGTAATGGGAATTGACCCCGGAATTGCGATTGTTGGTTTTGGGTTTATTGATAAAAATGGAAGCAAGTTGACTCCTGTTCAATATGGTTGTATTCAAACAGAAGCTCATACACCGGATGAAGATAGATTGTTGCATGTCTATGAAGGTACTGTGCAATTAATAGAAAAGTATCAGCCAGATACGGTAGCTTTTGAAAAACTATTTTTTAATCGTAATGTAACTAATGCAATGTCTGTTAGTCAGGCACGTGGAGTAATGATATTAGCGGCCAAACAAAAAGGTTTGCCTATTGCAGAATATACGCCAATGCAAGTAAAACAAGCTGTTGTAGGCTATGGTAAAGCAGAAAAAAGACAAGTTCAAGAAATGATTCGAATGTTTTTGAATTTGCAAAAAATTCCGAAGCCTGATGATGTGGCTGATGCGTTAGCTGTTGCGGTATGTCATGCTCATTCTTATGTGCTAAATTCGAAGATAAATGAGGTATTGAAAAAATGATTGATTTTTTGCGCGGACCTATAGTGCATTTGGAAAATGAATATGTGGTTGTAGATATGCAAGGAATCGGGTATCGAGTATTTTGCCCTAACCCTTATGCATGGATGAAAGAGACAGGTGAAGTTACCATTTATATTCATCATCATGTACGAGAAGATGCAATTCAATTATTTGGATTTCCTACGCGTGATGAACAGAAACTATTTCGTAAATTGATTGAAGTATCTGGTATTGGTCCACGTGTAGCTTTGGGTATTTTAAGTGGTGGTAGTCCTGAAGGTGTTGTGACTGCTATTTATCAAGAAAACATTACGTTTTTGACTAAATTGCCTGGGATCGGTAAAAAGACTGCACAACGTATGATCCTGGATTTGAAAGATAAATTGGGTGGTATTGGTGATTCTCTTATTGCTACAGGATTATTTGCTCCACCAACGACTACGAATACTTCTGGAGAAGTGTGGCCTGAAGTACGCGATGGACTCAAAGCTCTAGGATATACAGATACAGAATTGGATCGAATCTGGCAAACATTGAAACATGAAGTATTCCCTGATGATACAGCAGATGATGTAATGAAGAGAGCGCTCAAAATGTTGTATACTGGCTAATATAATTCATATGTCAAAATACATTGAATCAATAGAAATTCGATCTATTATAGTTAGTCTATTTGAGAACAAAACTAATAGCATTGAAAGTTTTTTCTATTTTGCGCAGATCACGAATATATATGGATTAAGATCAGTTCATACTATTCCAAAAAAATATTAACCAAAAAAATGGTAATATACAAACTTATCTTTTGCTAAATATGTATATTAGAATAGCTATGGTATATTTAAAGATAGCTTTAGTTGAAATTTTAAAAGAATCGTAAAAAAGACAAGTAAAACAAAAGACAGGTAAAACAGATGAAGGGGAGCGAATAAAGATGACGGATGACCGCATCATATCTGCTAACTTGATGATGGAAGACCAAGCGGTGGAACTGAGTCTACGTCCCCGTTACCTTTCAGAATATATCGGGCAAACTCGGATTAAAGAAAATATGAAAATTTATATTGAAGCTGCTAAGTTGAGAGGCGAGGCGTTGGATCATGTACTTTTATATGGTCCTCCAGGTTTGGGTAAAACCACACTTGCTAACATTATTGCTAATGAGCTGGGAGTCAATTTAAGAACGACCTCAGGGCCTGCTATAGAGCGTCCTGGTGATCTGGCGGCTTTACTGACGAATCTACAAGATGGCGATGTGTTATTTATTGATGAGATTCATCGATTGCATCGATCTGTAGAAGAAGTCTTATATCCGGCTATGGAAGACTCGGCGCTTGATATTATGATTGGTAAAGGGCCTAGTGCTCGTTCGGTACGTTTGGACTTACCACCATTTACATTGATTGGGGCAACAACGCGTGCAGGTTTGTTATCTGCTCCTTTGCGGGATCGATTTGGAGTAGTGAGCCGGCTGGAATTATACACAGTAGATGAACTTTCTTTTATTGTAAGTCGGGGATCAGAGATTCTAGGAATTGATATTGTAGGAGATGCGGCAGATGAAATCGCACTACGTGGTAGAGGAACACCGCGTATTGCTAATCGATTGCTTAAACGTGTGCGTGATTATGCACAGGTACGGGGAGATGGAATTATAACGCCTGAGATTGCAGATGAAGCGCTGGATATGTTGCAAGTCGATCCAAGAGGATTGGATCAGATTGATCACAAAGTGCTACAAGCGATGATTCATAATTTTCGCGGTGGTCCTGTAGGGTTAGACACTATCGCTGCTACAATCGGCGAAGAAGGTCAAACGATTGAAGATGTATATGAACCATATTTACTGCAATTGGGATTCCTGCAACGTACTCCACGAGGACGAATTGTTACGCCTATGGCTTATGATTATTTGGGAATACCTATGCCAGATCATTTGAATGGAAAAGCATAAATTAGATTAAAAGAAAAAGCTGATTATTTATAGAGAGCAAGATGCTATAAATGATCAGCTTTTTTAGTGCTAAAAGAAGTTGCTTATTGTTAAGATATCCGTATTATTTTGAAGTGAGAAGTGAGAAGTGAGAAGTGAGAAGTGAGAAGTGAGAAGTGAGAAGTGAGAAGTGAGAAGTGAGAAGTGAGAAGTGAGAAAGCAGTTATATACAATCAAAATTAGAAAATTGTTTGTTTATTGTATATTAAAATTTAATGATAGACAGCTTACATATAGTTGAAAATTATAAAAAAGAGTAGATTGTGCATTTAAGTATAATCTAAACTTTCTTTAGAAATATTATATGATAAACAAAAAGTAATACTTTTCAAAAACTTTATCTAGTATTTAATTGCAATCACTTGAATATAATACGATATAGAAGTTACTGGTACCAGACTTCACAAGTCTTGAGGATTTTGAGAGAATTTCGATGTAAACCAAGTCATTTGGACTACTTATGCGTATAATGGATAAGAGTGTCGATGTATAAGTATGGACTCAAGAAAGGAACAAGTGAATAGATATGACTACAAATGTAAATACAACGTTGAAAAAATGGAAGCAAAAATTATGGCTTTTGCCTGTAGTGATACTGTTAGCAGGAACATTGCCTCAATCTTCTTATGGAGCTACACCTTCTGTCGATAATGAAAAAGTACGTGTAGGACTATTTTTGGATGTGGGGAGTACATATTCTTCGATAGTCCCTGTAGTCAATGTAAAATCAGCAGGGAGTCTTAGTGTAGGTCAATCCAATAATGGAGTAGTGGATTCATGGTTATCTATAGGCAATCAAGCAAGCTTCGGAATTGATGGCTACCGGGTGAAAGTACTGGAAACGGCTGATTTTGCTACAGCAGCGACAGGTATCAAATTATTGCAATCTACCAGTGATAAACCTATCGTATTCACAGCTTCCAAAAATGGTAGTACCGTCTACCAATTGTATACAGGTATGTATTCTTCTAAAGCAGCAGCTACGACTGGAGCATCGCGTACAGCTTCTACAGTAAGGTCTATTTTGAATGGTCAGACACCTGCGGTAAAAGGAAGTTTCCATTTATCTGCTGGAAGTTATGCAACTGAAGCACAAGCGAATGCTGGACTTGCTGCTGTAGGTGCAGCGGGATTGGATGGATTTATCGCTATTACTAAAAGTGGCGGTGCGCTCGCTTATAATGTATGGGTAGGGGAAGAAGCAGACGCTGCTTCTCTGGCAAGTATCAAAGCTGTTGCAGCAACAGCATTACCTGACGTTACGCTAACCACTGTAAGTAGTTCACAAGCGGCGCTTATTAAACGTGTCAATGTGACTTCAAGTATTACTAGTCCTTCACCAGTGGATCATTATATGGTCAGTGGAACAGATGCTAAAATGATGTTACAAGGAAACGATTCAGGGACTCAAGTCACTGAACGTTCTGCTCGAACATATCGTGGTGATTTTGAAATGAGTAATTATAATGGTCAATTGGCATGGATTAATGTTTTGCCTATGGAAGAGTATTTATATTCAGTAGTCGGTGGAGAAGTGTCTGCTTCATGGCCAGCGGAAGCGTTAAAAGCTCAAGCAGTAGCAGCACGCAGTTATGCGAGATTTCAAGAACAAGGTTCTAAATTTAAAATAGCAGACGTAGTAGATACTACACTTAGTCAAGCGTACAACGGTGTGAGTGCAGAAGATAAACGAATCATCGCGGCTGTTGATGCTACAGCAGGCGAAATCGTTACGAAAAATAATAAAGTGATAGAAGCAATCTTTTCGGCTAATAGTGGAGGAGCTTCGGCTGATCCTTCTGAAGTGTGGAACAGCACTGGTGGAGATGTCTTTGTCAGTGTGGTATCCAAAGAAGATTCTGCTTCACAAGCTGCACTTAAAAACTGGTATCATGTATTATTAGATAATGGAAAGTCTGGTTATGTGCGTGAAGATAATGTAAAATTATCAGGCAAGAAAACATCGGCTGGACTAGACTATATGACGGTTACGGCTAAAAATACAAATGTACGTCCTTTGCCAGTGGTACAGAGTAATGTCTCTATGGTCGGTCAAATGAATCCAGGTGATCAAGCGGTTGTGTTAGAATTATTACCCGAGTCTAATAGCTATCAGTGGATACGTGGTCCTTTTACCTCGGCGCAAATACTGGCAACGTTAAAAGGTAAAACAACATCAAGCTTGCCATCCACTATCACTTCTATTCAGGTTTCTCAACGTGGCCCTTCTGGACGTGTTACAGAAATCAAAGTGAATGGTGCTGTCGTGAAAGTGAAATATCCAGATGCGTTCCGTTCTGCGCTTAATAGTCTACCAAGTACATTGTTTGATGTAGTCAATACAGCCAATTATGTAGTTGTAGGTTCAAATAATGATCAAAATGAAATGCCTGCGGCTGGAACTGTTATTTTGGGAGCGTCAGGACAAGGAACAGGTTCAAGCTCAACGGTTATTTTAAATGGCGATGGTGTAGCTAGAGTAACTGAAGCAGGTGGATTTTTATTTACAGGTAACGGAAACGGTCATGGATTAGGGATGTCTCAATGGGGTGCTAAAGGTATGGCAGATAAAGGATCCAATTATAAACAAATCTTGCAGCATTATTATAACAATGTGCAAATTACGAAGGGGTAAGTAGAACCATGAAAGTAGATGTATATGATTTTGAATTACCAGAGCATTTGATAGCTCAAGTTCCATTGCAAGATCGAACAGCTTCACGTTTACTCACCTTAAACAAACAAACAGGCGAAGTGAGACATCAACATTTCGGTGAGATTTTAGATTATTTGCATGAAGGTGATACGCTGATTTTGAATGATACGCGTGTTATTCCTGCTCGTCTATTCGGTACCAAACGGGATACAGGAGCGAAAGCAGAAGTCTTGTTGCTGACTCAACTGGAAGGTGATCGTTGGGAAGCTTTAGTAAAACCGGGTAAAAAGCTAAAAAAAGGTGCTGTGATTGATTTTGGCGGTGAACTGGAAGCAGTCATTGAAGAAGAATCGGATATGGGAATGCGAGTATTGTCTTTCCGATATGAAGGGATCTTCCAAGAGATTCTAGATCGATTGGGTGAAATGCCGCTTCCTCCTTATATCAAAGAAAAGTTAGACGACCGTGAGCGTTATCAGACTGTATATGCAAAACACGAAGGTTCTGCGGCGGCACCTACTGCCGGGCTTCATTTTACCAAAGAATTGTTAGAACAAATTGCAGCTAAAGGTGTTCAAGTAGGCTTTGTGACTTTGCATGTGGGATTAGGCACATTCCGTCCGATGTCAGTTGAAACGGTCGAAGAACATGTGATGCATGAAGAGTTTTATTCATTGTCTGCGGAGACGGCTCAATTGTTAAATGAAACGAAAGCGCGTGGCGGTCGTATTATTGCTGTAGGAACTACTTCTGCACGTACACTGGAAACGGTAGCTCGTGAAGCGAAAGGGCAATTGATCGAAGCTTCTAGTGGCTGGACGCAGATTTTTATTTATCCGGGACATGAATTTGGTCTGGTTGATGCAATGGTTACGAATTTCCATTTGCCTAAATCTACACTGGTTATGTTGGTCAGTGCGTTAGCTGGTCGAGATCATATTATGGAAGCTTATCAGCAGGCAGTAGCTGAAGAGTATCGCTTTTTCAGCTTTGGCGATGCGATGTTTATTTATTAGAAAATGATTGTATTTCATAGGGATGCTCCCGTATAATTAACTGTTGATGAACGTTGTTGTAACTATATCTATAGTGACGTTAACAGGATAAGCTGGTTTATTGATCAGACTGACTATCCTATTTTATAAGCAGAAGGATGAGAACCAATACTATGGCTGGACCTATTACGTACGAACATATCAAAACTTGTAAGCAATCAGGAGCACGTCTTGGACGTGTTCATACTCCGCATGGAGTTATTGAAACACCTGCTTTTATGCCTGTAGGTACACAAGCAACAGTCAAAACGATGAGTCCAGAAGAACTCAAACAGATGGATGCACATATTATTTTGAGTAATACGTATCATTTGTTTCTTCGTCCCGGTCATGATCTGATTCGTGATGCTGGTGGACTACACAAATTTATGAACTGGGATCGCCCTATTTTGACAGACAGCGGTGGATTTCAAGTATTTAGTCTGAGCGATATGCGTAAAATTAGTGAAGAAGGTGTTCATTTCAAATCGCATTTGAATGGAGATAAGTTGTTTTTATCCCCTGAAATCGCTATGGATATTCAAAATTCATTAGGTTCGGATATCATGATGGCATTTGATGAATGTCCTCCTTATCCTGCTGAGTATGAATATGTGAAAAAGTCACTTGAACGTACGACTCGCTGGGCAGAACGTTGTCTTGAAAGTCATGGTCGTCCACATGATCAAGGGCTATTTGCGATTGTTCAAGGTGGGATGCATGAAGATCTACGTAAACAAAGTGCACTTGATTTGACTTCGATGGATTTCCCGGGGTATGCTATTGGTGGACTGAGTGTAGGTGAGCCTAAAGACTTGATGTATCAAGCTTTGGATTTCACTATACCGTTTCTTCCGCACAATAAGCCACGTTATCTTATGGGTGTAGGTTCGCCTGACGCTCTGATCGAAGGATCGATTCGTGGAGTAGATATGTTCGATTGTGTGTTGCCTACAAGGATCGCACGCAATGGTACAACCATGACCAGTGAAGGACGCGTAGTAGTACGTAATGCGAAATATGCGCGTGATTTTGGACCACTTGATCCGAACTGTGATTGTTATACGTGTCGGAATTATTCCCGCGCCTATCTGCGTCACCTCATCAAAGCAGATGAGACATTTGGTCTACGATTGACCACTTATCACAATCTGCATTTCTTATTGAATCTGATGAAAAATGTACGTCAAGCGATTATGGATGATCGTCTTCTGGACTTCAAAGAAGAGTTCTTCACGCAATATGGACTACATGATAATGATAAAGGGTTCTAAACAAACGGTATATACATGACATCTATCGAAAGCGATATAATATTGTTTTTCGATTAATGATTGATAAGAAAAAGGGGGAAATAACATGTTTGAAACAGCAGCAGCTGCAGGTGGAACAGGCGGTATCTGGGGAGCAATCCTTCCATTTGTATTTATGTTCGTTATTTTTTACTTCTTACTGATTCGTCCGCAACAAAAGAAACAAAAGCAACGCAAAATGATGTTAAATACGTTGTCTAAAGGTGATAAAGTGGTAACTATAGGTGGATTGCACGGTACGATTGCTGAAATCACAGACGATATCGTTGTTTTACGTGTAAATGATGTTACGAAATTAACATTTGATCGTGCTTCTATCAGTCATGCAACAGGCGAAAAAGCACCTGTTTTGACTAAATAATAACGATTATTGATTTTTAATAATAATGCTTACATCGAAGCGGGCCTGATTAACAGGTCCGTTTTTTGCTTGAAGATGATATATTAAAGTAGACGTGATAAACACAAAGTATGAATAAGGAGGTGCAATATGCAACCGACAGCGTTGATGAGTTCGTGGCAGCCTGTGGCAGCGATTGTGATCTTTTTGATCATATATGCAGTTTGGATGACAGATCGGATCAGTAGAGCGCTAATTGCGTTAGCAGGGGCTCTTATTTTTCTTGTGATTGGGATTGTGCATTGGCAAGATGCTTATATGATGCATATTCAATGGAATACGATCTTTCTCTGGATTGGTATGATGCTGATTGCAGCTATTATGAATCGAAGTGGCTTGATACCGTATGCAGCGATCTATAGTCTGAAATGGACGAAAGGCGGGCCTATACGGGTGATGCTTTTGCTTACCTGTCTAACTGCTATCGGATCAGCACTGTTGGATAGTGTAACGATGGTGTTATTGATTGTACCGGTCACATTTGTGATTACTCGTAAATTAGAACTCAATCCTGTACCTTTTTTAATTGCTGAGATTTTGGTGAGTAATCTGGGCGGTGCGGCCACATTGATTGGACATCCGGTGAATATTTGGATCGGATCAGCTAACCCTCAGTTGACATTTAATTTGTTTTTGAAAGTTCTTGGACCTATTGTGCTTATATTATTAGTGGTGAATATAGGTCTGTTATTACTGTTTTATCGCAAATCATTCCGGCAACACCCACTCAAAGCTCCACTGCAACATTTGGAGGAAGAAGCGCGTTCTTATATTCAGAACCCTCGTCGTGCGCTAGTGATATTGCTTATATTTATATTGACTCTAGTTGCTTTTGTCAGTCAGAGCTGGATTGGTATTGAGTCGCCTGTAATTGCTTTAAGCGGCGCAGTATTGATGTTGTTAGTCAGTACTCGATCTCAGTGGCGTACTGGAGAAATCTGGCGTGAGATCGAATGGGAAACGGTATTGTTTTTTATCGGGCTATTTATATTAGTGGGTGGTCTGGTCGATACAGGATGGATTAGCCTGGGAGCTACCCAATTAATAGAATTAACAAATGGAAATATGGGATTTGCAGCGATGATTATATTGTGGATTACAGGTCTGGTATCTGCTGCAATCGATAATATTCCATGGGTTGCGACGATGATTCCTTTAATTCAAGAAGCAGGAGTACAAATGAATGCAGATGCGCCTGCGGTACTCAATCCTCTCTGGTGGGCTTTGTCATTAGGTGCTTGTATTGGAGGAAATGGGACATTGATCGGTGCTTCTTCGAATCTATTAGTCGCCGCTATAGCTCATCGTGAAAAACATCATTTTAGTTATATGGAATTTTTGAAAATAGGATTACCATTAACACTTATTTCTCTGGCTATAGCTTCTGCCTATCTTTATTTTATAATCTTGTGAATATAGCAGGAGATTCCAATTTCAATGCAGAATTACTTACTGTTGAGCATGGACAAATAAAAAAATAGACAGGGTAATCAAGTGTGGGAAGGAAAGGTGCTCCAATGGCGATGGAAGAATTGACCAATGCCGAGCTTACTGAAGTGATTGAGACATTATGCGAAAGTAAAGCAGAAGAATTTCGTCTGCTTGGCTATGAAAATGTAACTTCAGATGAGATATGGGATTGCCTCGGCCACAAATATGATAAGCAGGGGATGCCCAAACTTCATGAGTTGGTTAGTGACATTTTGTCAATGAGGGTCAATCAGTTTATGAATTATGTAACTATGTCATCTTATAAAAGCGCACCAGATACTTGGAACCAGGCACCGTTGGATCAATCATAAACTGTTGAATAACAGCATGAACCAATGATAAGCTGGAGTCGGTACTTTATCGACATCAGCTTGTTTATTTTGCAGACCAGTGGTAAATTGACTGTAATTTGTGCCATCGCTATAATAGGAATATTGAGAATGAAAGGGGAACCACATACGGGATGAAAAGAATCATCAGCTTCGTAGTCGTTATGCTCGTCGTTGCTGGCGTTATTGGCGCAACGACACCGTTATTTAAGGATGTTCGTCTAGGACTTGACCTTAAAGGCGGTTTTGAGATTTTGTATCAGGCTACGCCAACCACGCAGGGGGAACAAGTCACCAGGGAATCATTATTGCAAACAGCAAAAAGTTTGGAACAACGTGCAAATGCTTTGGGAACCAGTGAACCAGAAATTACTACAGAGGGTACAGATCGTATTCGTCTGAAAATTGCTGGAGTTACGGACGAAGCAACAGTTCGCCAAACGATGAAAGAACCAGCGGAATTGACTTTCCGTAGTGCAGATGGCTGTACAACAGATTCTTCTGCTAAAAAAGATGAAGCTACAAGCAAATCAGCAACTGACACTAAAAAATCAGATGCTAGCAGTAAGTCTAATTCCAAAGACAGCAATGAAGTATCGACTCAATCGGCAGGAGCAACACAAGAAATTAATGTTGATCCGACGACTGGAGAAGCTACAACTGCCCCTGGAGATACATACAATGGCGCAGCAGAGCAGGATCCATCAGCACAAGATCCGCTTAAAGTATATTGTAAAGTAGAATTGACAGGTAATGATTTCACAGAAAATGGAGCATCGATTTCATACACTCAACTGAATGAGCCACAAATTGCGATTAAGTTGAAAGATGCAAGTAAATTTGCTGAGATCACTAAACGTTTGACAGGTCAAAACTTAGCTATTTTCCTAAATGATCAATTGCTTTCTGCTCCTAGAGTACAAGGTGAACTTTCAGACGGAACAGCAGTTATTACAGGTACGTATACGCAAGAAGAAGCGCAACAATTGAAAGACCAGATCAACTTGGGTGCTTTGCCACTTAAATTGACAGAAGTGTATTCTCAAAGTGTTGGCGCAACATTGGGTCAACAATCGTTGAAAGATACATTGCTAGCAGGTGTTATTGGTTCGATCTTAATCCTGTTATTTATGGCTCTTGTCTATCGTGTGCCAGGTCTAATCGCAGGTTTCTGTATTATTGTTCATACGTGGTTGTTGGTTATGATCTTTATTGCAGGCGACTTTACATTAACCTTGCCAGGTATTGCAGCATTTATTCTCGGGGTTGGTATGGGTGTAGATGCGAATATTATTACCTACGAACGGATCAAAGATGAACTTCGTAGTGGTAAGAGCTTATTGTCTGCATTTAAAGCAGGTGGACGTAATTCATTCGGAACTATTATGGATGCTAATATCACAACGATTATTGCTGGTGCTGTAATGTTCGCATTAGGTACAGGTGCAGTAAAAGGTTTTGCATTAGTATTGATTCTTAATATTCTAGTTAGTATCTTGACGAATGTGTTCTTCTCTCGCTTCTTGCTATCTTTGCTTCTTAAAGGAAAGATTATTACCAAAGCGAAGTCGTTCGGTGTAAAGGAGAGTGAACGCAGTGCGCTTTAAGTGGAATTATGATTTTATCAAAATCAGTAAGTATTTCTATACGTTCTCTATCATTTTGATCGTACTTGGTATTTTGAGTCTAGCGATCTTCAAATTGAACTATGGTGTTGATTTCCGTTCAGGTTCTAATGTGGATGTCACATTAACAAAACCGATTACAGAAGCACAAGCTAAGCCGGTCATTGAAGCTTTGAAATTGAGTGATGATCCTAGTATCACAATCGGTGATGGACGAATGAATGTCCGTTTCGAAAAAGTACTAAGTGATACTCAAGAAAATCAGTTCAAACAAGCATTTACTAAACAACTGGATAGTGGAGCTTCTTTTGAAGTCAATACAGTAGATCCAGCAATTGCACAAGAATTAGAGCGTAATGCTCTATGGGCAGTATTAGCCGCAAGTTTGGGTATTATTATTTACATTACGATTCGTTTTGAATGGCGCTTTGCTGTTGCTGCGGTTGTAGCTATGCTACATGATGCATTTATCGTCATCGCGATTTTCTCTATTTTCCGCTTAGAAGTTGATCTTACCTTTATTACAGCGATTTTGACTATTATCGGTTACTCGCTGAATGATACTGTTGTTATCTTTGACCGTATCAGGGAGAATCTACGCTTCTCTAAACAGAAGAAAAGTGGAGATGTTAAAACGATCGTTAACAACAGTATTTCTCAAACTATGACTCGTTCACTCAATACAGTATTAACTGTATTTATCGCCTGCGTATGTTTGTTCATATTCGGTAGTGAGTCGATTCGTATGTTCTCATTAGCAATGATTCTTGGTCTTGTATTTGGTGCTTACTCTTCTGTCTTTATTGCTAGCCCATTGTGGTTATTGCTTAAAAACAGACAAAAACCAAAAGCGAAAACTCCGTCTAAAACGACGGCGTAACATTGCAAGTCCAACATGTTGAAGCCGCGTCCTGTTACAGACGCGGCTTTATGTTGTTTTAGGAGGGGAAATCGTGAAAAACCAGGATATCCATCAAGGAGAAAAGGTGTTTTGGACATCGGTTGTTACGGGACTTGGATTGGCGATTGTCAAAGGAGTCACCGGTTATATTGCTAACAATAAAGCATTGATGGGAGATGCATTATATACAGCTTCTACAGCAGCAAGTAGTCTTGTCGAGCGTTTATCCAATCCCAATGGGACTGCAAAACAGCATGCACGCCAACATAACAAATTAGCTCAAAATCAACCTCCTGCTAAAACAGGTGCTCCATTTGCTAACTTGATGATCACAGTGCTTTTGCTGTTAGGTGGATTAGAAATTGGAATTTCAGCTGTACGTGATCTGATGTCTATAGAGACTCCTGATCCTAAACCATATGCTATTATTCCTGTGTTTTTGTCTATTGCTATCAATGAAGCAGTGTTTCGTTATCGCTATCGTTATGCGAAAAAGCAAAAAAATGCTCGTCTAGCAGATGATGTAGATAATCATCGATATTCGTTGTATTCTTCTATTCTGGTGCTTGCCGGGATGTTAAGTACAATTGCGGCTTTGGAACTGAATATCGATCAACTGTATTATATTGAACCTATTTCAGCTATTCTGGTGGCTGGTATTGTATGGCGTCAAGGATATCGGATTGCGAAGCACTCTATTTATGGATCACTTGTACAAGAACTGGATCAACAGGATGCTGTCGATTTTATGGATACGGTACAACGTGTACAGGGTGTTATTACTGTAGAAGAATTAAAAGCACAAGAAGTAGGAGACAGTGTCAAAATTGATCTCAAAATCAGTGTGAATCCGCAAATTACCGTTCGAGAATCGGCAGAAATTGCAGAGTATGCCAAAAATTTATTATTAAGTCGATTTGCTCATGTCAGTAGTGTACAGGTACAAGTGGTACCTTATAACGGAGGATATCCGTATAAATCAAATTACGAACTGACGCAAAGCAGAGATACATCTGGGAATGGTATGCTTCAATAAGGAGGAACCGCATGATTCATTCACAATATCATTGGAATATTCGTCGTCCTGATCAGACGATTTCACAGTCTCTCGCTAATAAGTTAGGCATATCTTCATTGATGTCTACTCTTTTGACAAGTAGAGGCTATACAGAGGAACAACAAGCACTGCATTTTCTTCATGGAAGTCGTGATGATATTCATGATCCGTATTTGCTAGCAGGTATGACAGAAGCGGTGACAAGAATACGCCAAGCTCTAGATCAACAAGAGAAAATATGGATCTATGGGGATTACGATGCAGATGGCGTATCCAGTACGACACTTATGATCTATTTGTTACGTCATGTAAAGGCTGACTTTGATACTTATATTCCTCATCGTTCTAAAGAAGGGTATGGTCTGCATCAACATGCAATCGATCAAGCTCATGCACAAGGTGTGACTTTAATTATTACAGTCGATACAGGTATTAGTGCAGTAGAGCAAATTGCTCATGCAGCACAATATGGAATAGATGTCATTGTTACCGATCATCATGAACCACCTGCTATACTGCCTCAAGCATACGCATTAGTGAATCCGAAGCTACCTTATTGTCCGTATCCGTTTAAAGGGTTAGCAGGAGTTGGGGTTGCTTTTAAGCTTGCACATGCTTTATTAGGTTCTATGCCTGAACAATGGTTAGAAATCGTCGCTATCGGTACGGTAGCCGATCTGATGCCACTTGAAGGTGAGAACCGCATGATGGTACGTGCAGGTGTAGAAAAAATGAAAAATAGTTCATTTGTAGGGATTACCGCCCTAATGAATGTAGCTGGTATTGAACATGAACAAGTATCTGCTACTCATATTGCTTTTGCTATGGCTCCTCGTATCAATGCAAGTGGACGAATGGAACATGCGATGCGTGCTGTTGAATTGTTAACAACAACAGATCCAGAGCAAGCTGATTATATTTCTCATGAATTAGATCAATTGAACAAATCTCGGCAAGAGCTTGTAAATACAATCACTCAAGAAGCGCACCAGATGGTTGCAAAAGGATATGAAGGACAGACCAAAGAGATTCCAGATGTTATTGTAGTTGCAGGAGAAGGTTGGAATCCAGGTGTAGTCGGTATTGTCGCTTCTAAATTGTTAGATCGTTATTATCGCCCTACGATTGTACTAGGGATCGATCCCGTAACAGGAATGTGTAAAGGATCGGCACGTTCGATAGATGGATATGATATTTATCAAGCGCTACTGGATTGTGCCGACCTCATGGATCATTTTGGAGGGCATCCAGCGGCGGCAGGAATGACACTGCATCGCGATCAATTGGCTGACTTTCGTGAAGCTTTGAATAAGCGAGCAGCTACCATCTTGACTGAAAAAGAATTGGTTCCTCAAACGCAAGCTGATTGTGAATGTGAGTTAAAAGAGTTGTCTTTATCAGCGATTGAGGAATTAGATCAATTGGCTCCTTTTGGGATGTCTAATCCGTTACCTCGGATTGTGCTACGTGGTGTTACAGTCATTCAAGCCAAAACGATCGGTAAAACAGGTACACATCTGCGATTAGTTGTAGAACAAGGAGATACCATGATCGAAGGTGTTGCTTTTGGTAAAGGAGAACTTGCAGGTCTACTTGCGGAAGGAGATCATATTGATCTGCTTGCTGAAACGAGTATCAATGAATGGCGAGGGAATCGTAAGCCTCAATTGATGATTCAAGATATTGCGGTACCGGGTCTACAAATCTGGGATCGACGGGATAGCAAAGCGATTGATAGCGAGTTGACCAAAGTTCGTCAGCAATTTGGACGTTATATGGCAATGGAACAAGGACAATGGGCTATATTAAGTGAAGAAGATGAAGATTTATTAAAAAGCCAATTGTGTGATGTATCCCTTTGGGGTTATGATAGAAAGGCTGGCATTATCGCTGGCAATACTATTTCTATGCAATATGGTGCAGAAGCTGTACGCACATTATGTGTATTGTCTTTACCAGCGCATACAGGGCAATTGGATATGATTTTTGCCCAGTTCACTTCTCTTGAAAATATCATTCTTCTCCATGATAAGCGGCAACAGCAGGAACTTCTGCAAAAACCTGATCGGGATCAATTTAAATTGATCTATGGATGGCTTGTCAAAAGCAATCAGCAATTTGTTCATGAAGATGAGCTTATTCCTTACCTGAGTCAAAAAACATCCAGTTCAATAAGAATGGTACAGCTTATGCTGGAAGTATTCGAGGAACTGGAATTTATTATCCGAGAGCAAGGAAAGGTTACGGTTAATGCTTCTCCTTCCAAACGTCCTCTGGATAGTTCAAAGCGGTATCAGGAACTTGGCGAGCTGGCTGAAATGGAATATATGTTATGTGAAAGTGATCTGCCGCAGTTAACATCATGGATGATTTCCCGCATGCAAGGCGCGTCATAACAAAAAAGTATAGGGTTAAACAGGTTTTTTATTTTGAGGAGGAGATTTTTTTGGATTTTAAAGAGTACATTCGCGTGATTCCTGATTTCCCGCAAGAAGGAATCAGTTTTAAAGATATCACCACTTTGATGCAAAATGGACCTGTATATCAACAGTCTATCAATGAACTGAAAAAAATGGTTGAGCATTTACAAATTGATGTGATTGCTGGGCCAGAAGCACGCGGTTTTGTAGTAGGTGCGCCATTAGCTTATGCATTAGGCGTAGCTTTTGTACCTATTCGCAAAGCTGGTAAACTTCCTTACAAAACGATTCAAGCAGATTATGCACTTGAATATGGTCAAGATAGCCTGGCGATGCATGCTGATGCGATCACAGAAGGACAAAACGTTCTGATTGCAGATGATCTTCTTGCTACAGGTGGTACAATCGCTACATCTATCAATTTGATTCGTCAATTAGGTGGTAATGTAGTAGGTACAGCATTTATGATCGAGTTGCAAGACTTAAATGGTCGTGAAAAATTACCAGACGTAGATGTGTTCACATTGACACAATATCCGTTCTAAAACGGAGCATTTCCCGGGAAATAAAAAATGGATATGTAAAAAGCGTTGTAATATCTCCCGATTACCAATAACTATTATTGGTAAATCGGGTTTTTTGGCGTTTTTTGAGCTAAATTGGTCAAAAATGAGTTTTTTTATGAAACCTATTGAATAGAAGTACGTATAACCTTGTAGAAGCATACTGTATGTACAGTTATTTCTGTATAAGCAAGTCATGCTATTTTAAAGATAAAGGAGGGGGAAGTATGGCTAACATTCGTGAGACGGACTTACCCGGTATTGGCAGGAAATTTTCAGTAGAAACAGATGAGAGTGAGAAAATTTCAATTATTGTCCATGAAGATGGGAAGCGAGAGATTTTTCACAATCCACCGGACAGCCCGGAAGATTATGAGTTGGTCGTTACACTTGGAGATGTAGAGGCTCGTCAGATTGCTAGTATTATTGGTGGGATGAGCTATCGACCTAGTGGACTGGAGCAAGCTGAATTATCGTTATCTCAATTAAGTATCGAGTGGTACAAGTTGAAAAGAAATATGGATTGTCTGGGTAAAACGATTGGCGACTTAGCGATTCGCGAAAATACAGGCACTGTTATTATTGCAAGTATTGAATCCAGTCGTAAGCAGAAGATCAGTCCAGGGCCAGAATATGTACTGCAAGAAGGATATACACTTGTAGTCGCTGGTGAGCGTAGTGGTATTCAGATTCTTAAGCAGTTGCTTGAGAGGGGGTCTGGATAATATGGACTATATTGTTTTTGAGATTGGGATTGCGGTTCTGTTAGTCGCTCTAGCAGGATTACTTGCATCCAAATTGAAGTTCTCGGTAGTTCCTTTTTATATTTTAGCAGGAATGGCTGTAGGGCCTCATGCACCTGTATTTGGCATTTTGGATTTTCGATTTATTCAAAGTGCAGAATTAATAGAATTTATGGGAAAGATCGGCGTTATCTTCCTACTGTTCTATCTGGGACTCGAATTCTCGGTAGGTCGGTTGGTCAAAGCCGGTAAATCGATAGCGATTGGCGGAACGATTTATATTGGAATTAACTTTACACTTGGATTGCTGTTCGGTTTTGCAACCGGATTTGGTATCAAAGAAACATTGGTAATTGCAGGGATTACAACAATCTCTTCCAGTGCGATTGTAGCGAAAGTGTTAGTTGATCTCAAACGGACTGCTAATCCGGAAACAGAAATGATACTGGGTATTATTATGTTTGAAGATGTATTTTTAGCAGTGTATCTATCTGTACTCTCCGGTCTATTGTTAAGTGGAGCGACTTCGATTGGTGGTATTCTTCTATCTGCTGCTCTAGCACTTGGATATATGTTATTGATTCTAGTAGTCGGACGAAAAGCGGTACCATTATTGAATAAATTACTCAATATACCGTCTAATGAAATTTTTATGTGTACTGTTTTTGCTGCTTTATTTTTAATCGCTGGATTTTCCGAAACGATTCATGTCGCAGAAGCTATCGGTGCTTTGTTAGTAGGTCTTGTTCTTGCCGAAACTTCGCATATGCATCGGATCGAAAAAATTATTTTACCTTTCCGCGATTTCTTCGGTGCATTGTTCTTCTTTAGCTTTGGACTGACGATTGATCCATTGTCATTAGGTGGAAGTGCTGTCTGGTTAGCGATTGGCGCTGTAATCTTAACGATGATTGGTAATTACTCGGCAGGAATGTTAGCAGGTAAAACAGCTAATTTGTCGCCTAAATCTTCATCCAATGTTGGACTAACAATTATGTCCCGTGGTGAATTTTCGATTATTGTAGCGAATCTGGGTGCTGCTGGTGGACTGGCTGCGATTTTACAACCGTTTGCTGCAATCTATGTACTCATTTTAGCGATTTTGGGCCCATTGATGACCAAAGAATCAAAATGGATTCACAATGGAATAGCTCGTATTTTCAGACTCAAAAAATAAGCAAATTATTTTCCTATAACACGTCGAGCGAACAGATGTGAGCGTTATTCAGCAACCATATAGTCAGTATGGTATATGACTCGTATTATAAGAAAATGACTTGCTTGGGATGGTTATAATAACCTTGATATCTCGAACAGAAAATACAATGCTATATCTAAAAATAAACAAGTAAAACAATTCAATAAAAAAGACTACCTCTGTACAAGTATGCTGTACGCAAAAGGTAGTCTTTTTTATTTATTATTTGTTATTCAATAGTGAATGAACTTGGATCAGACAAATTAGGTGAATAGATCAATCTGGATTTTTGGCCGGCATAGATGGATCGTCTTTATCATTGGATAATCCAGTCACATGTAGCAAACGGAAAAATAAGCTCAATACAATACCTACAATCGTAGCGAGAGCCATTCCTTTTAACTCGACAGAGCCAAATTTCAAAGTCGCTCCGCTTAGACCTGTGATTAATACCATCGTTGTAAGAAGCATATTTTGAGCTTTAGAATAATCGACTTTTTGCTCTACCAGAATCCGTAGACCTGAAGCAGCAATTACACCGAATAGCAGAAGAGAAACACCACCCATCACTGGTTGAGGAATCGCAGAGATCGCTCCTGTAAATGTACCTGAGAATGATAATACGATAGCAAATAACGCTGCACCTGCAATGACATAGATAGAATACACTTTTGTTAATGCCATTACCCCGATATTTTCACCGTATGTTGTATTTGGTGTTGAACCGACAAATCCAGACAATATCGTTGAAATACCATTTCCTAATAATGAACGATGAAGCCCAGGGTCTTTGGATAAATTTTTGCCAACGATATTACTGGTGACTAGCAAGTGACCGACATGTTCAACAATAACAACTAAAGCCACTGGAATAATAGTCAAAATCACAGACCAGTTAAAAGAAGGTGTAACCACCTGTGGTAATTGGATAAAGCTTGCTTCATGAATTTTGGTCGTATCAACTAATCCCATCGGAAAAGCAAGACCGTAACCAACAGCAATACCAATTAGAATATGTATGATTTTGGGGAATCCACGAAATGTTACTGCCCCTAGAAGCGTAACTCCTAGTGTAATCAGTGATAGTGTAATAACTTTCATATCAGGAGCCCAAGTACTTGCATCTGCACCAGAAGGAGCTATAAATCCAGCCATCTGTGCGGCAACAGGAATCAATTCAAGTCCGATCAAAGCAACAATAGCGCCCATAGCTGCCGGTGGAAATACAATATCTAACCAGCGTGTGCCTGCATATTTTACAATAAGAGCGACCAGTGCAAAGATAACACCTGTTATAATAAAAGCACCTAAAGCTAAAGAATATCCATTCTCATCAAAACCGTATTTGGTCAAAACAAGGGTAACTGGAGCGATAAACGCAAAACTAGACCCGAGATAAGCCGGAATTTTGCCCCGACAGATCCAAATGTAAAGCAGGGTTCCTATACCATTCATCAACAAAATCATACCTGGATCAACATGGAATAGATTAGGAACAAGAACAGTACTTCCGAACATAGCAAAAAGATGCTGTAAGCTTAACAGCAATCCCTGAAATAAAGGCAGTTTCTCATTCACTTGAATTTCACGCTGCACGCTATTCACTCCTCTTTATCAAATGGCACTACGTTAATCGTTGAACAACGCTCGGACTCACAACCAGAACGCATATCTTTAATAGCTTAATGAGTTTGGATGTTTTTTTCAATAACGTTTTTCATAAAAGCTTGATAATCTTCATAAACCATTCATCCAGAATGGTTGACGCGGATACGTGCAAGAGGCATAATTATAGGAAATCCCCTTTTCGGAACCTGATGCCACACAGATATGGGCAGGTTCCATTTTGATATGTATTTTTGACAACTACTGAAAATGTAAAAGAAGATGTGAAAACAGGTGAAATTCTTTGTTTGTAAAAAGAACTCACAATGTTTATTTATAAATAGAAAGGATACGACAACGATTCTATGGGCATAGAGCGATTACTTGAAAAGGCGTCCGCCTACATTAAAGAAAAGGATCTTCACCGCATACGGGAAGCCTATGAGTTTGCTGATCAAGCCCATCACGGCCAGGTGCGGAAGTCAGGAGAACCTTATATTTTGCATCCTTTGGCGGTTGCAGATATTGTTGTTGGCATGGAAATGGATACGATCTCCATTATCGCCGCACTTCTGCATGATGTTGTTGAAGATACCACCGTATCCCTTGATGAAATTCGTACCCGGTTTGGCGATAACTGTGCCATGCTGGTTGATGGTCTAACCAAGCTAGAACGAATTAAATTCCGTTCCAAAGAAGAGCAACAAAATGAGAACTATCGTAAAATGTTTATCGCAATGGCGCAGGATATCCGCGTAATTGTGATTAAACTAGCTGACCGTCTGCATAATATGCGTACACTCAAATATCAATCCGAAGAAAGCCAGCGCCGGATTGCTTATGAAACGCTTGAAATTTTCTGTCCTGTCGCACATCGTCTAGGTATATCGGCGATTAAATGGGAAATGGAAGATATAGCTCTTCGCTACTTGAATCCACAACAATATTACCGTATTGCAAATTTGATGCATAAAAAACGTGCTGAACGTGAACAATATATCGATAATGTTATTGGTCGCATTAATGAAAAGCTGTCAGAGATGGGTGTAGAAGCTGATCTTTCCGGTAGACCCAAACATATCTATAGTGTGTATCAAAAAATGACGATCAAAAACAAACAGTTTAATGAAATCTACGATCTATTGGCTATCCGTATTATCGTAGATAATATTAAAGATTGTTATGCTACGCTTGGTATTATTCATACGTTATGGAAGCCGATGCCAGGTCGATTCAAAGACTATATTGCTATGCCTAAAACAAATATGTATCAGTCTTTGCATACAACGGTTGTAGGGCCAAATGGTGAGCCTACAGAAGTACAAATTCGCACATGGGATATGCACCGGACTGCTGAATTTGGTATTGCCGCTCACTGGGCTTACAAAGAAGGCACAACAGGTACGATCGAAAATAAAGTTCCTTTTTTCAAAGAAATTCTCGAATTACAGCATGAAGCAAAAGACGCTTCTGAATTTGTAGAATCACTCAAAATGGACTTTTTCTCTGATTTGGTATTTGTATTTACTCCAAAAGGTGAAGTTATTGAATTACCCATCGGTTCAGTACCACTCGATTTTGCTTACCGTATTCATACTGAGGTCGGAAATCGAACGATTGGTGCTAAAGTTAACGGTCGTATTGTACCGCTCGATCATCGCTTAAAAACAGGCGATATTATCGAAATTTTGACATCCAAACATTCATATGGCCCAAGTCAGGATTGGCTCAAAATTGCTCAATCTTCTCATGCACGTAGTAAAATCAAGCAATGGTTCAAAAAAGAGAAGCGTGAAGAAAATGTAGAAAAAGGTCGCGAAGCATTAGAACGTGAAATCAAGCGCCTTAATCTGGAGCCTTCGGTCTGGTTAACCGATGATAAATTAGTTGAAGTCGGCAAAAAATTCGCGTTTCATGATAGCGAAGATATGTTATCTGCGATTGGATTCGGTGGGATTACAGCAGCTCAAGTCTGTACACGTTTAACCGAGAAATTGCGTAAAGAACAAGAAGAATCCGCAATGATCGAACTGAGTGAACAGGTGAAAGAAGTCAAAACAGCACCGGAAGAAAAACGTCCACGTCCAACCAATGGTGTGAGTGTCAAAGGCATTGATAATCTATTGGTTCGTTTTGCTCGCTGTTGTAATCCGGTTCCAGGTGATGATATTGTCGGTTATGTAACACGCGGACGGGGTGTCTCGATTCACCGTAGCGACTGTA
This sequence comes from Paenibacillus nicotianae, assembly GCF_042681745.1. Classification (NCBI taxonomy): domain Bacteria; kingdom Bacillati; phylum Bacillota; class Bacilli; order Caryophanales; family Paenibacillaceae; genus Paenibacillus; species Paenibacillus nicotianae. The sequence continues at coordinate 23,864 of NZ_JBHUGF010000010.1, forward strand.
CGAATGTACCTGATATTAGTGACAATAGTGAAGCAGCACGTATTATCGAAGTCGGCTGGGAAAATGCTGTCGAGTCGAACTACAGTGTCGATATTGAAATTACAGGTCATGATCGTCGCGGATTGCTGAATGAAGTATTGCAGACAGTGGCTGAAAATAAAACCAATATTTCAGCGGTATCTGGACGTTCAGATAAAAACAAAATGGCTATGATTCATATGACGATTCTGATTCGGAATACCGATCATTTACAATCGGTTGTTGATAAAATCAAACGAATCCAAGATGTATATACCGTTCACCGGATCATGCAATAATACCAATTAAACGTCACACCAATTGAAAAGAAGCTAATCTCCCTTACCGGAATCATTAGCTTCTTTTCTACATAGAAAGGCAGGATATAGACTTATGAGAGTAGTTGTTCAACGTTGCAAGCATGCTTCTGTCACCGTAAATGAAGAGATTGTCGGACAAATTGGAAAAGGATTAATGGTATTAGTCGGTGTTACCCATACAGACACAATAGAAGACGCAAAGTATCTTGCAGGGAAAGTAGCAGGAATTCGTATTTTTGAAGATGAACAAGGGAAAATGAATCTGGGTCTACAAGATATCGGTGGTGAAGTATTGTCTGTATCCCAGTTTACGTTATATGGAGATTGTCGCAAAGGAAAGCGTCCAGGATTCAGTGATGCTGCACGTCCTGAAGTCGCTACACCTATCTATGAGGCTTTTAATGAAGCTTTACGGAGTCTAGGTGTAGGTGTGGAAACAGGTATATTTGGCGCGGATATGGATGTATCTTTGACCAATTGGGGGCCAGTAACATTAATTATCGATAGCCCTACCGCTAAACATTAAGGTTTGATAATGTAGATTATTGATACTACACATATGATGTGGATACGAATAAAAGGGCAATCTTTTGAACAAAAGATTGCCCTTTTTGTTATTTATTTATCAATTCAAGAGCGTATTGTGGTAGAACAACAAAAGAAGAGGGTAATAAGAAAGCGAGAACAATTACAGTATTGTACTGTATAGAATATTAGATAGCATCACGAAAGGAGAACTATTCCCATGAGTAAAGTAGCATTTTTATTAGCAGACCAATTTGAAGATTCCGAAATGCAGGTGCCTTATGACGAGCTGAAAAAAGCAGGTCATGATGTAGATATCATCGGTCTCCAAAAAGGAGAAACGGTGAAAGGTAAAAACGGTAAAGAAGAATATACGATCGAAAAAGCAATCAGTGAAGTGAACGCTGCGGATTATGATGCAGTCGTGATCCCTGGTGGTTCTTCACCGGAAGGCTTGCGCTTGGATCAAGACATTTTGAAATTTGTGACTGAAGTAAATACAGCCAAAAAACCTATCGCAGCAATTTGCCATGGCCCACAAATTCTGGCAAGTGCCGATTTGCTTAAAGGACGTACTATCACTTCATTCCCTCCTCTCAAAGACGATATGGTCAATGCAGGAGCAACATTTGAAGATGGTGAAGCGATTGTAGACGGTAACTTTATTACTTCTCGTACACCTGAAGACGAGCCAGCTTTTGTACGTGAAATTTTAAAAGCATTGTAAATATAACGCACCATGAAAAGATTTCTTTTTCTTAAATAGATGTCTGTAATATGTATTTAAAATACAGCAAGGAGGTAATGACAATGACTAAACATATTCAAGCTTATTTTCAAACAGAAGATCAAGCAGAAGGTGCTAGAACAACTCTGCAAACGTTCAATGTAAAACAACTTGAGGTGGGACGTTTACCTCACCAAATTAGTCAAAGTGGTAAAGTATTAGTACCACTCGTTCCGATTGCTACAAATACAGGCGGTGCTGTCGGTACAGCAGGTGCACCATCTGGAGCAGGCCCAGGCGGTATCGTGGCTCCAACAGCTATTATTGAAAATCGTGAAGATCGTCTAGAGGGTGAAGATTCTCCTCATAGCGACAACGATAACGATTCAGCTTACAGTGCAAGCAATGCGACAGAAAAAGATTATGATGATCTGAAATATGTACTGTCTGCTTCTGTGATGGAAGCTGATGTAGAACATGTGGTTCAAGCATTACGTACAAATAATGCTTTTGTCGAGATTTTAGATTAATCATTATTGTATGAGTCAATAGATTATATAATCGGTGTTACAGGTGGAGATTACTCATCTGTAGCACCTTTTTTGTTAAATAAGATGATTAAAGTTTACCTATTGTAATGAAACTGTAATATAGGAAACATCTTCTCTTAACAATCACCATCTATAATGTACCTATGACCCCCTTTTTAACATACTATGTTGGCCTACAGCCCGTTGCTGTAGGTTATTTTTTTGTATTTAGCGATATAGGGTTGTTGTGTAGTATATTTTTATTAAGTGAAAGTGTTGACTTTAATGCAGTGGTTCATTACAATCGTTAAATATAACATCGTTCTGACGGTGAGCTGGATAAAATGATTTTGCCACTCGCTAGTAGATCCGATATCAAGAAATGTAATATAAGATTATTGCAACATAAATAATCTTTAAATATACGAATTTGTAGACGGGAAAAGTAGCTTAGACCGATACAGTATCGATAATTGATAAAGAGAGGAATTCCGCGGCTGGAAGAATTCCCTGTATCCCTTTGTGAAAAGACCTCCCCGAGAACATGATGTGAAAGATAGAAAAGTGAGACAGTATAGCTGTAGATTCATATTTGCAGTATGACTAATCCTTTTGGAATCCAAGTAACCTCATGCGTAGTCAGCGGGCGTTAACCGCTAATGAAGCGAGTGCAATTGTTGTACTTTAGACCAGACGTTTATCGTTTGATTTAGAAAGTTGTATTCGAAATGTGGGTGGTACCACGGGTGAATGGAATAATCCAATCCCTCGTCCCTGTTTATAATAAACAGAGGCGTGGGATTTTTTTGTGTCATTTGAGAAAAGGATCAAGAATCACTTGAATCAAGGAGGAATCAGTAATGGCTTTTCAAAAACCAACAGGTACACAAGATTTTTTACCGGGTAAAGTAGAAAAATGGCAGTATATCGAACAACAAGCACGCGATTTATGTAGAAGATATAACTATCGCGAGATACGTACACCATTATTCGAATCTACAGAATTGTTCCAACGCGGTGTAGGGGAAACAACCGATGTGGTACAGAAAGAAATGTACACGTTTGAAGATAAAGGTGGCAGAAGTATGACGCTACGTCCTGAAGGGACGGCTGGTGTAGTACGTGCTTATGCTGAAAATAAATTGTATGGCGAGCCTGATGTCAGCAAATTATATTATATGGGACCTATGTTCCGTTATGAGCGTCCACAAGCAGGACGTTATCGTCAATTTCACCAGTTTGGTATCGAAGCTTTTGGCTCTGTTGATCCAGCGATTGATGCAGAAGTCATTGCTCTAGGCTTAGAATTTTTTAGAGAATTAGGGTTAAAAGGAGTTACGGTTGAAGTAAACTCTGTTGGTACAGCCGAGACACGCGCGAACTATAACGAGACATTGCTTGGATTCTTGCGCCCGATGCGTGATACCTTGTGTAAAGATTGTCAAACGCGGATGGAACGTAACCCGATGCGTGTGTTAGATTGCAAAATCGATCACGACAAATTCGTCGATGCGCCTTCGATTCTAGATAGCTTGGATGAAGAAAGTACAGCTTATTTTGCTAAAGTCAAAGAGTATTTGGAAATTATGGATGTAGAGTATACGATCAATCCTCGTCTGGTACGTGGTTTAGATTATTATGCTCACACCGCTTTTGAATACAAAGCACAGGGAATCGGTGCGATAGATACCGTTGGTGGTGGAGGACGTTATACCAAATTAGTGTCTGAAGTCGGTGGACCGGATCAACCGGGTATTGGCTTTGGTATCGGCATGGAACGTCTACAATTGTTACTGGAAGATCAAGAAGTGGATGTTCCAGCTATTCAACCACTTGATGTATATTTGCTTGCGTTAGGTGAAGCAGCAGAAGTTGAAGTAGTTAAACAATTGTTCAAATTACGTAAACTAGGATTTTCCGCAGAGCGCGATTATCTAGGACGTAAAATGAAAGCTCAAATGAAATCAGCCGACCGCTTCAAAGCCCGCTATACAGCAATCTTGGGTGATGATGAATTACTACGTGGTGAAATTGCACTAAAACGTATGGATACTGGTGAACAGCAAACTGTCAAAATGGACGAGTTAGCAGATCACTTGAAATAAATAGCTATCGCTAAATCAAGCCAAACCGCATGACTGCAAATAGCAAAAAACGATTAACTCAATTTAAAGGAGAATGAATAACTTATGTTAAGGACTCATAACTGTGGACAATTAACAACTGCCAACATTGGCGAAACGATTACGTTGAACGGCTGGGTACAGACTCGTCGTGACTTGGGTGGCGTACTATTTATCGATCTACGTGACCGTACAGGGATTGTACAAGTTGTATTTAACCCTGCATACTCTGGAGACGCTTTGCAAATCGCAGATCGTGTTCGTAGTGAATATGTATTAGCGGTTAAAGGTGAAGTGGTACTACGTGACGATGAGACGATCAACAAAAACTTGCCTACAGGTGAGATTGAAGTACGTATTACCGAAATCGAAGTATTGAATGCAGCGAAAACTCCTCCATTCTTTATCGAAGACGATATCGAAGTGGATGAATCGGTTCGTTTGAAATATCGTTACTTGGACTTGCGTCGCCCTGAAATGCAAAAAACATTGATGTTGCGTTCCAAAGCAGCTAAAATCTTCCGCGATTTCTTAGATGGCGAAGGCTTTATTGATGTAGAAACACCGATTTTGACAAAGAGTTCACCAGAAGGTGCGCGTGATTATCTTGTACCAAGTCGTGTTCATGCAGGCGAATTTTTCGCATTGCCACAATCTCCACAGATCTTTAAACAATTGTTAATGGTAAGTGGATTGGAACGTTACTACCAGATCGCTCGTTGTTTCCGTGATGAAGACTTGCGTTCAGACCGTCAGCCTGAATTTACACAGGTCGATATCGAGACTTCATTCTTAACACAGGACAACTTGCTTGATATGATGGAACAATTAATGGTGAAATTATTTAAAGAAACCGTCAACGTAGATATTCCTACACCATTCCAACGCATTACACATGCAGATGCAATGGATAAATACGGTTCAGATAAACCAGACCTTCGTTTTGGCTTAGAATTGGTAAATGTGAGTGATATTGTAGCATCTAGTGGTGTTAAAGTATTTGCTTCTGTGATTGAAAAAGGCGGAGAAGTGAAATGCTTAAACGCTAAAGGCTGTGGTACATGGACTCGTAAAGAAATCGATAGCTTAGAGCCATATGCAGCACGTTATGGCGCTAAAGGTCTAGCTTGGATTCAAGTGAAAGAAGGCGAGCTTAAAGGACCTATCGTTAAGTTCTTCAACGAGCAAGAATTAGAGCAAATCAAAGCAGCAGTAGGCGCAGAAGATGGAGACTTGTTGTTATTCTCAGCAGATACGAAAAAAGTCGTTGCCGATGTATTGGGCGCTTTGCGTCTGAAAATTGGACGTGATCTTGGTCTAATCGATGATAAAGCATTCAAATTTGTATGGGTAGTAGACTTCCCATTACTTGGCTATGATGAAGATGCAAAACGTTATGTTGCAGAACACCATCCGTTCACACGTCCTCGTGAAGAAGATGTACATCTGTTTGATACAGATCCTGGTCAAATTCGTGCGCAAGCTTACGATATCGTATTGAATGGTTATGAAGTTGGTGGCGGTTCGATGCGTATTTACAAACGTGATGTACAAGAAAAAATGTTCGCAGCGCTAGGTCTTCCAGAAGAAGAATCTCGTGATAAATTCGGTTACTTGATGGATGCATTCGAATACGGAACACCTCCACATGGCGGTATTGCTTTTGGATTTGACCGTCTAGTGATGTTGCTTGCAGGACGTACGAACTTGCGTGAAACGATCGCATTCCCGAAAACAGCCAATGCAACTGATCTATTGATGGATGCACCGTCTGAAGTAGATGTTTCTCAATTGCAACAATTGCATATCAAGCTTGCTAAAAAACCAGGCGACGATAAAAAACAAGACAATAAATAATATTTTTTTAAAAGTATAATTTTAATAGTTATCGTTCCCCATCTATAAAGAAAGGAGTGAACATCAATGTTAAATCAATTCTCACGTACAGAACTTGCTTTTGGTCCAGAAGGTATGGAAGTGATGAAAAATAGTACAGTTGCTGTTCTTGGTATTGGTGGAGTTGGTTCGATTGCGGTTGAAGCTCTAGCACGTACAGGAGTTGGTCGCATTATTTTGATTGATAAAGATACGGTCGATATTACTAATATCAATCGTCAAATTCATGCACTAACCACTACCGTTGGACAAAAGAAAGCTGATCTGATGGTAGATCGTGTCAAATTGATCAATCCAGAATGTGAAGCAATCGCACTGAACATGTTTTATACCGAGGAAACGTATGAAGAATTATTCAAATATGATCTTGATTATGTGATTGATGCTTCAGATACGATCATTTACAAAATCCATTTGATCAAACAATGCTTAGAACGTAAGATTCCGGTGATTTCCAGTATGGGAGCAGCCAATAAAATGGACCCTAGTCAATTTCAGGTCGCAGATATTTCACAAACGAAGATGGACCCGATTGCACGTATTGTTCGTACCAAATTGCGTCAAGAAGGCATCAAAAAAGGTGTGAAAGTAGTCTTTTCTACCGAAAAACCGATGAAACCACGTCAAGATATTACCGACAAAATCGTGCCTGAAAATGCACCAGAGATTCGCAAAGCAAAACAACCACCAGCAAGTAACGCTTTCGTACCACCTGTAGCAGGACTGATCATGGTCAGTGTAACTGTTCGTGAACTGCTTGAAAAAAATGGTATCGAACTGTAAAATGTATTTCTAAATACATTTTCCTAAGAAAGAGCATGTATCTCTCATAGATACATGCTCTTTTGATATTTTTTATAATGAATAGTAGTCATCAATGATCTTCTAAAAGTTTCAAGACAACTACCAATATTAATCTAATTACAATACGAATTGAAGATATAGATGAAAGAAATTCAAATCATTTAAAAAAACCAAATACCAACGTAGCGCAAGAAATGGATTTATTCTGAAAGTCGCCTTTGAAGTAGAATCCCGACTGCTAGCAGTTTAATCAAGGGATTCTATTTCACCAGCGACGGCAAGAATAAGCCATTTCTGAAGCGGATGTTGCAAATCATAACAATAAATAAACAACTCAATCTAAACTATTCGCTCAAAAAAGAACTGGTTTTTTCAAAATCAGTATGGTATATTAAAAATCCTTTGTTAATGGCAAAACTATAAACATAAGCGCAGACTGACCTGAAAATAGTACACAAGACAATCAATCATGCTGAAAAAGGTGATTATGACATGTGTACCTTTTTACTGTTACGTCTGCGTTTTGTTTTTTTGCGTGCTTAACAAAGAGATCATAAATAGATTTCTTAGGAGGTAACTGAAATTGGAGGACAACTTTCAAAGTGCCTATCAAGAAGAGCAAGACAAGTTGCAACAAACAGTTGTTGAGATTGATGAACAACTAGAGCGTTTAAGACAGATTCCGGTCTATACGGGGCATGATTTTACCGAACAGATTTTGGAATCCGGTCGTGAACAGCAACGTCAATCTCTTTCGAAAAGCGCACAAGCACCGTATTTTGGTCGACTCGATTTTGCAGAAGGAGAAGAAGGAACACGTCAACCGCTGTACATTGGTAAGATTGGCGTTGGTAAGTCTGAGGTTGAGGATCAACCGTTAGTAATCGATTGGCGAGCACCTGTGGCAAGTTTGTTTTACTCCTTTACAGGTGGCGAAGAAGCAGCAGTCTATGAAGCGCCAGAAGGATTAATTCAAGGGCTAGTCTATCTCAAACGCAATATTGTGATCCATCAACGAATGTTAGAACGTCTAGCAGACACCTATGATCGTGAAAGTACAGAACCAGCGGTTACCGATGAATTTCTAGTGTATCGTCTGGGCGAAAATAAAGACAACAAACTACGCGATATTGTATCGACGATTCAAGCCGAGCAAGACCGGATTATCCGCGCTGCCAAAAATACAGCTCTGGTGATTCAAGGAGTAGCAGGTAGTGGAAAAACAACAGTTGCCTTGCACCGATTAGCTTTTTTGCTCTATCAATACCAAGAGCAAGTATCGGCAGATAAAATGATTATTTTCGCACCCAACCATATGTTTTTGGATTATATTTCCGAAGTGTTGCCAGAATTGGGTGTAGGCGATATTCAGCAAAGTACATTTAGTGATTGGGCACAACAGATTCTAGAAAGCGATATCCGTCTGGTACCTCAATCAGAGACATATGAATACTGGTTTGAAAATACAGATCGTCCGGCTGTTACAGATCACACTCCGTCACGTTACAAAGGATCGCTTGCCTTTATGCAATTGATTCGTGAGTATGTGAACGCATTGGAAAAGACGGCTGTACCAGAACTGGATTTCTATCCGTGGGATGAGGCTGTGTTGTCACAGGAAGAGATACTGGAATGGTTCAACAATGAATACAAACACTATCCATTAGCAAAACGCAAAGAACGGGTAATGGCACGTATTCATCGCTGGATAGAAATGCAGCTTAAAGTAGCACCTTCAGAAGCCATTCGTAAAGAGCGCAAGAAAAAAGCAGCTCAACGAGAAAAAGCATACTTAAATAAATGGCCTAAATACGAGCCATTATCATTATATAAACAGTTATTTAAAGCGATCAAAAGCAGCAATCATGCTGAAGCGCTTCAACCGATCTGGGAACAGATACCGGCAGATGTGCTCAAACAGGTGTCGACTGAATTGAAAAAAGATCGGATTCGCGAAGATGATCTGCCTGCTCTAGTCTATATCCATACGTTACTTCATGAAATGGAAGCAGAACATCGATTTGACCATGTGGTTATGGATGAAGCACAAGACTTTTCTCCTTTTCATGTCGCTTTACTTGATCTTTATGTGCGTGGTAGTTCATTCACGATATTAGGTGATTTATCACAAGGGATTCATGCTTATCGTGGAGTACATCAATGGGAAGAGATGAGTAGTTTATTTGCGCCAGAACAGACCGATTATTTCCCGCTGACTCGAAGTTATCGTTCTACGATGGAGATTATTGAATTTGCGAATATCATCTTGGAAAAAGGTGTACAAAATGGAATCACTGCTGTGCCTGTGTTCCGTAGTGGTGATCCTGTGCGAATGATACCTTATTCAACCGATACGCGTCTTGATACAATCAAAATGAACTGGCAACAATTGCAGACCAAAGATTACCGTACTACAGCGATTTTGACGAGAACTTTACACGAAGCTATTGAACTACATCAACAGTTAATCGAACAAGGGATCGAGATTCATTTAATTGATGGAGGTAAAGCCGCTTATCAAGGTGGACATTCGATCTTACCTGTTTATTTATCCAAAGGGTTAGAATTTGATGCGGTGATCGTAAGCGATGTAGATACCGATCATTATCATAACGACGCATGGGATGCCAAATTATTATATGTAGGTTGTACACGTGCATTGCATGAATTATGGATAATCCATGGAGAGCAGATACCTGATTATATTACGAGCAGTACCGATACAGAATAAAGGAAATTAGAAAAAGAGAGTTCCTTGTACAGTAAATCTGTAGAAGAACTCTCTTTTCTGCTTTTTGTACAAAATAATGTTAAAATAAAGAGACGGACTTTGATACCATTTATGATTTAATTACCAAAATCGATGTATCTTCAAGCGCTTTGAGTGAATGATATTCATCAGGTTCCATCACTAATACTTCATTAGGGGATAGTGTAATTTCTTGATCAGATACGGTGAATATCACTTTTCCGCTTTTAACAATAATAAATACTTGTTTAGGGCTTTGGTGTGTAGCAATTTCTTGTGCTGCACTTAATTGCAGATGAACGATTTGACGGGCTTCGGTATGGTAGATCGAAGTTATTTTTTTGTCTTGCAGGGGCATGACTGTATCTAATGAAATAGTTTGCATTATATAGGTCTCCTTTGGGTTAATAAAATAAAGCAATAATATAATCGGTGTGGATCTGCTTTTAATATATACCGGAATCATAATGATATAGGTGATTACAGTCACTATAAATGTGACAGTACAAATGATGGATATAGATAGGATGTGAACGTATGGACTTATTTTCGTATGATGATGGTGGTCATGATGCTGAATCGAATAGTATGGGTGTACTTGCTGACCGGATGCGTCCACAGTCACTAGATGAATATATAGGGCAAGAACAGATTGTCGGTCAGGGTAAATTGTTACGCCGGGCGATCGAAGCCGATCAAGTATCGTCTATTTTGTTATACGGGCCACCGGGTTGTGGTAAAACGACGTTGGCGCATATTATTTCTAAGCATACGCAAGCTGAATTTGTTCGATTGAATGCAGTAGAAGCGACAGTGAAAGAAGTTCGTGAAGTGATTGAACGTGCACAGACCAATAAGTCGCTGTATGGAACTAAAACGATTCTTTTTTTAGATGAGGTTCATCGTTTTAACAGTTCTCGTCAGGATGCACTATTACCAGCCGTAGAAAAAGGAACGATTATTTTTATTGGAGCGACTACCGAAAATCCTTTTCATTATGTCAATGGCGCATTAATGAGCCGGTCGACTCTTTTTCAGTTAGAACCATTGAATCAAGAACATTCACTTATTGCGATGAAACGTGCTTTAAGTGATTCTGAACGTGGACTCGGATTTATGCAGTTACAGGTAGACGCAGAAGCATTACAACATATTGCTTCGATGGCAAATGGAGATATTCGGCGTGCTCTTAATGCGCTGGAACTTGCCGCAGTGACTACTCCACCTGACAGTGAGGGCAATATTCATGTGACACTGGAAGTAGCGGAAGAATCGATTCGCCGTCCGATTGTCCGAGCAGATGAATCGACTCAGTATGATGTGTTATCTGCTTTTCACAAAAGTATACGGGGTTCCAGTGATGCAGCCTTATTCTGGTTCTTGTACGCGGTAGAAAAGTTAGGAATGGACCCGATGACATTTCTACGACGCTTAATCGCCGCCAGTAGTGAAGATATCGGTCTAGCGAATCCACAAGCGATGATCCAATCACTAGGTGCATTAGATGCGTATCGTACGAATGGCTGGCCTGAAGCGAAGCTTAATATTGCGCAAGCTATTCTATTTGCTGTTGAAAGTCCGAAGTCGAATGCAGTCTATACAGCGATCTCCAGTGCAATGTCAGCGATAGATGAGATCAAGTCTGCTGAAGTTCCACTGCATTTACGAGATACTCATTACAAAGGTGCTGCGCAGTTAGGGCATGAAGGGTACAAATATCCACATAACTTCCCGAATCATTTTGTCAAACAAGAGTATCTGCCGAAAGGGTTGTCTCGTAAAGTATTTTATCAAGCGACAGAACAAGGCAATGAATCCAAAATCAAGCTTAATCAAGAACGCCGTAGAGGATTGTAATATGCTAATCTTTACAAACACATAGGCATACGTTATATTAATATCAATTAAATCGGCGATGGAGTTCGCCATTGACTGCTGATTTCAGCTAATGACTCCTACTTGTGCAATCACAGGCTAACTGTGTGTTGTTCGAGTAGGAGTTATTTTTATGGACAGGGAAGGGGAGCATGACTATGTATTATGTCTGGGTAGCTCTATTTGGCGTGTTAGGAGCATTATGTCGTTATCTAACAGGAGTATGGATTGTCAGCCCTGGCTTTCCGCTAGCGACATTGATTATTAATATTGTTGGATGTTTTCTATTAGCTATAGTGATGAAGTACTTAGCTGAACTTCCTTATATCTCCAAAACGATTATTACAGCGCTTGGTACAGGATTTGTAGGTTCATTTACTACCTTTTCAACATTCAGTCTGGAAAGTATACAACTGATCGAAAAACACTGGTATGGCACAGCAGCACTTTATATCGGAGCCAGTCTTATAGGTGGATTGTTATCTTCACGCTTCGGATTCTATGTTAGTGAACAGTGGTTGAACAGAAGGAGGAACCGTCATGCTCATTAATATGCTATTGGTATCTGTAGGAGCTGTATTTGGCGTTCTGGCTCGCTTATTGTTATCCAATTGGATGAAAACTAAGTGGCGGATGCAATTTCCTTTAGCGACGTTATGTATTAATGTTAGCGGTTCTTTTTTGCTAGGGTTATTATTCGCTTCAGGGTTAAATAGTCACTTTCAATTGTTAATTGGAACTGGTTTTATGGGTAGTTATACTACTTTCTCAACATTCAAATTAGAAAATATTGAATTACATCTCAAGCAAAAGTATCGTCTGTTTTGGAGTTATATCGGTGCTTCATATATATTGGGGATCGGCTGTGCAGGGCTTGGATTATGGGTTGGAAATACGTATTTTTAATCATCTCGAAAATCTAAAGTACCCAATCAAAAAAAGAGTTACCGATGACAACCATCAGTAACTCTTTTTTTGTAATACTTATTTATGATCATATCTATCGAGTACTGTACTCTTGAACCTGTACTATTAAACAAAATACTAACGGTATCTTGAGTCAATACTATACTGAGCGATTATACTACAGCTTCGTAAGCTACTTTTTCGACGACATCAATTGTACCGCCACCGAGGCAAAGTTCGCCATCATAGAACACAACCGCTTGTCCTGGTGTGATTGCTTTTTGTGGCTCATCAAATTGTACACGTACATTACCGTCAGCTTGCCATGTTAATGTAACCCCTTGATCCGGTTGGCGATAACGGAATTTAGCTACACAATGCAGTGTAGTACCTGGAGCATGTTCAGAACCATCAATCCAGTTCATCACTGAAGCGATAAGACCGGTAGAGTATAGACTTGGATGTTGATCCCCTTGAACCACATACAGAATATTTTGTTCCAAATCTTTATCAGCAACAAACCACGGATTTCCATTGCCTGAACCGCCAATTCCCAATCCTTGACGTTGTCCAAGGGTGTAATACATCAATCCATCATGATCGCCTTTGACTTCACCTGTTGCAATATCGACCATTTTGCCAGATTTGGCAGGCAAATATCCACTTAAAAATTCGCGGAAATTGCGTTCACCGATAAAGCATACACCTGTGCTATCTTTTTTCTTCGCTGTATATAGACCTGCTTCTTCTGCAATACGGCGAACTTCTGGTTTCGGCAAATGACCGATCGGGAACATCGTTTTGGATAATTGTTTTTGATTCAACGCATTTAAGAAATACGTTTGATCTTTGCCATTATCGATACCACGTAGTAATTGGAATACACCGTCTTTTTCAATTACACGTGCATAATGACCTGTAGCAACATAATCAGCACCTAGGTCTAGCGCTTTATTCAAAAATTCACCGAATTTGATTTCGCGGTTACACATTACATCTGGATTAGGGGTGCGTCCACGTTTGTATTCATCTAAGAAATAAGTGAATACTTTATCGAAATATTCTTTTTCAAAATTGACTGTATAGTAAGGAATCCCGATCTGTTCACAGACCCGGCGTACATCCTCTGAATCTTCTTCTGCTGTGCAATGACCGAACTCATCGGTATCATCCCAGTTTTTCATAAAAATTCCGATTACATCATAACCTTGTTGTTTGAGTAGCAACGCGGTTACTGAGGAATCGACTCCGCCGGACATACCGACAACAACACGAGTGTCTGCTTTTGCTTTTTCCATTTGTACTCACCACTTTATATAAGATGAGATGATTCTATTATGGGCGAAATGATTAATAGGAAGTGCACAATAATAAGAATTCATCTGTAAAAGGTATATCTAACCGACAGCAATAATTCATTGTACCATTTTCTTGTAACATAACGTTGTAAAAGATACGAATAATTTCCCATAAAGCCTCTATATATGTTACGATAGGTAACAAGAATGATCGGAATACAGTGAATTATCGAAATTTTACGATACGTGCAACTATTAATAATAATTGAGGTTGTTCAATAAATCAACGATTTATCATTGTTTTTGCCAAATTTAAGTGAGGTGCCCTATATGAAGATATCAACTAAAGGACGTTACGGTCTAACGATTATGATGGAATTGTCTTCCCGCTTTGGTGAAGGCCCTACATCACTCAAAAGTATCGCTGAAAAAAATCAACTATCTGAACATTATTTGGAACAATTGATCGCTCCACTTCGCAATGCCGGATTAGTAAAAAGTATCCGCGGCGCGTATGGCGGTTATATTTTGTCTCGTGAACCGGAAACGATCACAGCAGGTGAAGTGATCCGCGTACTTGAAGGGCCAATCTCAGTGGTTGATTTTACCGATGAAGATGTAGCAGCGAAGCGTCATCTATGGATGCAGATTCGTGACGCAATCGCGCAAGTGATTGATTCAACGACGCTCAAAGATTTGATCACGTATCGTGAGCAAGGTCAAGAAGACAATTATATGTTTTATATCTAAATTCGATGTAGACCACAAGACGGAGGGGAACCCGCAGGTATATTGCTGCTCCCTTCCGTTTTTTGTCGTCTTTGTAATTATATTTTATTTTCTTATACAGAAAGGTGAATTCATAATGAAGGCTATTTATTTAGATCATGCGGCTTCTACACCGATCCATCCACAAGTCGCTGAACAAATGTTAAAAGTAATGACAGATACTCATGGTAATGCTTCAAGTGTACATGCTTTCGGTCGATCTGCGAAAAAAGTAGTCAGTGGAGCAAGAGATCAGATTGCGAAGCGTTTAGGATGTCGTCCTGATGAGCTTATTTTTACAGCAGGAGGAACAGAAAGTGATAATTTAGCTTTATTCGGTATTGCTGAATCGCTACGTCCTAAAGGCAATCATATTATTACTTCACAAATTGAACATCATGCAGTACTTCATGCTTGCGAAGCTTTAGAAAATCGTGGATATGAAGTGACTTATCTGCCTGTTGATCAACATGGATTGGTGCATCTTGAAGACGTGGAAGCAGCGATCCGACCTGATACGATATTGATTAGTATTATGTTTGGTAACAATGAAGTCGGTACGATTCAGTCGATTGCAGAAATAGGGCAGTTGTCACGTGCTAAAGATATTATTTTTCATACCGATGCTGTACAAGCTTTGGGCGCTATTCATTTGAATTGTCATGAATTGCCTGTCGACTTAATTAGCTTTTCCTCTCACAAAATCAATGGTCCTCAAGGGATCGGTGCTCTTTATATTCGTCATGGTGTCAAAGTAGAACCTGTTCTTTATGGAGGTCTACAAGAACGCAAACGCCGCGCAGGAACTGAAAATTTAGCCGGTATTGCTGGTTTTGGTCAAGCGGTAGAACTTGCTGTAGAAGGATTACCCGCACGTATAGAACATCTTCACTCCCTACGCACGTATATGCTGGAATGTCTGGAGCAAGAAGTAGGGTTAGAAGGGTATGTAGTCAATACACCTATCGATCAATCATTGCCGCATATTCTGAATATTAGCTTTCCTGGTGTGAAAAGTGAAACGATGCTAATGAATTTGGATATGGAACATATAGCCGCTGCAAGTGGGTCTGCATGTACTTCAGGTTCTTTAGAATTGTCACATGTTCTTCAAGCAATGAAAATTCCTGAAAATCTATTGAATTCCGCGATTCGCTTTAGCTTTGGGATGGGTAATACTAGGGAAGAAATAGCATATGTAACCAAAAAGATTGCAACTATTTTAAAGCGCATACGTAGTAGAAATTAGGGCTCCCCTGTGTGGTGAATAATAAGGGAGGGAAGATGATCATATGACGCCAACAGCCGGGCAAGAAAGAAATGATTTTCTTCCTGCGCAATCTATGCGATGAGGAGGTCCTGAGCGTTATGAAGATGCAGGGAATGATTGGACTTGCTGTATTTGATATCGAAGATGGCAAGCAACTTGGTAAAATTCATGACTTTATATTAAGCGAAGACTGGTCTGTTCAAGGTTTTGAACTGGAAGGTAAAAGCTTTTTCTCATTACAAGTGCGTACGATACTGTGGGAAGATATTGTGTCCTATGGCGAAGACGCTATTATGATCCGTAATCAACAGGCAGTCCGCCAGATCGCGGCTGACGATATTAAACATACATTTTTGATTGGTCAAAACAAAATAAAAGATATGCCACTTCTTACCAGTGATGGAGCGATGTTAGGCTATGTTTCGGATGTTTATTTTGATCATGAGTTGGGTAAAAGCATTACCGGGATTGAAATCAGTGATGGCTTTATCTCGGATATGATAGGTGGAAGAAAGTGGCTTCCTGTAAGCGGACAAGTTGCTTTTGGTGAAAGCGCGATTATGGTGCCGATCGAAAGTAACACACGACTAGAGGAATGTCATTAAACTTGGAGACGGATAGGGTGAGCGCTGAATGAAATGTCCAAATTGTAGTTCAAAAGATATTGGTAAAATTGGTTCCCATCAATTTTATTGCTGGGGTTGTTTTATCGAATTAACAGTTAACGGTGGTAAAATGTCTGTGTATCAAGTCGAAGAAGATGGAACGCTTAGTTCATTAGATGATTTGTTTGTCGAAGAACCTGTAGCAATGTATACACAAGCTTGAGCCTTTTTATAAACATGAACGATGTATAGAGTGGCGAATATCGGCTGTTCCGACAGCGCGGTACAATTCTTATCTTATACATACTACGTGTATCAGCGCTATTTTAAAAACCCCGTCTTGTATTGCACATCTGTAGAGGTGGCGATAGAAGTCGGGGCTTTTAAGCATGACCGATGCGATTGACAGACGTATGGGCGCTAGATATACTGATATAGTTGTGAAAGAACCGTAAAATTTCGGAATATGGATGATCAATAATCCGAAAAAAGGAGATCCAGGCATACATCTTTTGTTACACAGGTAATTGAAGTGATGACCGAACCCTACATAGATATTTTGGACGTATTAAGCGGTTGTTTGTCACTTGATTCACAAAACCTATACACAATAAAAGAGCGGTTGCAGGGACTAATGTTAGATACACACCAGAACACCGCCCCTGATTTTGCGCAGGGCGCTTTTTTTTTACCGACTTGTTAGTAGATACAGGTTGGATAGATTATACTGGATCAACAAGAAATAGATGTTTAACTATTCTGAGGAGGCTCATTACTTATGAAAGCAAGTGAAATTCGTTCCAAATGGCTCGCTTTTTTTGAAAGCAAAGGACACAATGTAGAGCCAAGTGCTCCACTGGTACCTCACAATGATCCGTCTCTATTGTGGATTAATGCAGGGATGGCTCCACTTAAAGCTTATTTTGATGGACGCGAAAAACCTGAAAATCCACGTATCACAAACTCACAAAAATGTATTCGTACCAACGATATTGAAAACGTAGGTAAAACACGTCGTCACCATACGTTTTTTGAAATGTTAGGAAACTTCTCGATCGGTGATTATTTCAAAGAAGAAGCGATTACATGGGCTTGGGAATTTTTGACAGAAAAAGAATGGATCGGATTTGATCCAGAACGTTTATCAGTAACGGTATATCCAGAAGATGAAGAAGCTTTCAAATTGTGGAACGAGAAAATCGGTCTACCGGCTGAACGTATTATTCGTCTAGAAGAAAACTTCTGGGATATTGGCGAAGGCCCTTGTGGACCTTGTAGTGAGATTTTCTACGATCGTGGAGATGCTTATGGTGCTCTTGATCCCAATGATCCTGAAATGTATCCAGGTGGAGAAAACGAACGTTTCTTAGAAGTATGGAACTTGGTGTTCTCTCAATTTAATCATAATAAAGATGGTAGTTATACACCGCTACCTAACAAAAATATAGATACAGGTGCAGGTTTAGAGCGTTTTGCTTCGATTTTGCAAGAAGTAGATTCTAACTTTGATACTGACTTGTTCCAACCGATTATTCAACAAGCAGCTCAAATTGCAGGTGTCACATACAAACAAAACGAAGAAACAGATGTAGCGTTGAAAGTCATTGCTGACCATATTCGTACCGTTGCTTTTGCAGCGGCAGATGGTGTATTACCTTCTAATGAAGGACGCGGTTATGTTATTCGTCGTTTGCTACGTCGTGCTGTACGTTACGGTAAAGTCATCGGTCTGGATAAGCCGTTCTTATTTAGCTTAACAGGTATTGTAGGCGAGATTATGGGCGTTTACTATCCAGAAGTAGTATCCAAACGTGAATTTATCGAGAAAATTATTCGCATAGAAGAAGAGCGTTTCCATGAAACTTTATCTGATGGTTTGAATATGTTGGCTGATCTTAGTACACAGGCGAAGCAAAATGGACAAACAGCAATCAGTGGTGCAGAAGCGTTCAAACTATATGATACGTATGGTTTCCCGTTTGACTTAACAGAAGACTATGCTGCTGAAAATGGACTGACTGTAGATCGTGAAGGCTTTGATGCAGCAATGCAAGAGCAACGTGATCGCGCTCGTGCAGCTCGTCAAGATAGCGGCAGTATGAAAGTTCAAGGCGGCGTATTGTCTGATTTTGAAGGCAAAAGCGAATTTATCGGTTATGAACAATTAACCGTACAAGCTACTGTAGTGGCTTTGATTCAAGAAGAAGCATCAGTAGATCGTGTAGGCGAAGGACAACAATGTCAGGTGATTCTAGACGTAACTCCTTTCTATGCAGAAAGTGGCGGTCAGATCAGCGACTTAGGACGTTTGAGCAATGATACGGTTGAAGCATCTGTCGAAGGATTGTTCAAAGCACCACGTGGACAATTTGTGCATATCGTGACTGTAAGTTCAGGCGAACTTCATATCGGTGATGTGGTGACAGCAGAAGTAGATGCACCAAACCGTAACGATATTATCAAAAACCATACTGCGACTCACTTATTGCATCAAGCTCTTAAAGATGTATTAGGTACACATGTGAATCAAGCAGGTTCACTGGTAGAAGCAGAACGCTTGCGTTTTGACTTTTCTCACTTCGGTAGTATTACGCCGGAAGAACTTGCAGATATCGAACGTCGTGTGAATCAGGAAATCTGGAAAGGTCTGGATGTCGAGATCGAGTACAAAGGAATCGACGAAGCTAAAGAAATGGGCGCTATGGCACTATTTGGTGAAAAATATGGCGATATTGTACGCGTAGTCCAAATTGGCGATTACAGCATAGAATTATGTGGTGGTTGTCATGTCGATAATACAGCACGTATCGGATTGTTCAAATTGGTATCTGAAAGTGGTATTGGTTCGGGTGTACGCCGTATCGAAGCGGTTACTGGACGTCTAGCATACATGTTCTTAGATAGCCAATTGGATATTTTGAAGCAAGCTGCGGTACAATTGAAATCAAACGTACACGATGTTCCTAAACGCATTGAGTCATTGAACCAACAACTACGCGATCTAGGTCGTGAGAATGAATCACTACAAAGTAAATTAAGCTTGATCGAAGCAGGTCAATTAACAGATCAAGTCGAAACTGTAGGTTCTACTCAACTGTTAGCTGTTTCTGTTAATGTTCCAAGTATGGATGCTTTGCGTGGTCTAGCGGATGAACTAAAAGGCAAGTTGCCTGAAGCAGTGCTTGTTCTAGGTGCAGCTCAAGACGATAAAGTAAACTTTGTTGTAGTTGTGCCGAAGTCTGGTATTGAACGCGGACTGCATGCAGGTAAATTAGTAAAAGAAGTCGCTGCTATTTGTGGCGGCGGCGGCGGTGGTCGTCCTGATATGGCGCAAGCTGGTGGTAAAGATGCTTCCAAATTAACAGAAGCTCTGGCAGCAGCGAAGCAACATGTCGCTTCGATTTAATGATAGTAAGATTGGATAATGGGTATAAAAAAGGTAAGGAATAGCGTGTTAGGTTCAAAAAGGTGCAACAATTTTGTAACTTTTTGAATAGTTTTAACGTAAATATTCCTTGTATATCCCTTGTTGTGTTATGATGAAAAAGAATCAGCATGAATAGCAAGGGATTCCATTTTGAGGAAGTGTACAAGTATACACTTTTTCCAAAAAGCGAGGTGTCAGCGAGTGGACTCCATGGATAAAACAGTTAAATTTAATGTGAAGGGTGACGAGCACGAAACCTCTTCTCAGGAAATACTTCTCACTGTATATGATGCACTGGTTGAGAAGGAATACAACCCGATCAATCAAATGGTTGGATATTTAATCTCAGGGGACCCCGCTTACATTCCCCGGCATAAAAATGCTAGAAGTTTGATCGGCAAAAAAGAGCGGGATGAATTAATAGAAGAACTGGTCCGATCCTACCTGGCCAGTCATCGGTAGAGACGGAGCGTAAAGAAATGAGAATATTAGGGTTAGATTATGGGGATCGAAAAATTGGCGTTGCAATTAGTGACGCTTTTGGCTGGACCGCTCAAGGGGTAGAAGTCATTGATCGCAAGCGTACCAAAGATGTTGATGCGCGTATTGTCGAGCTTATCCGTGAGCTCGAAGTGACTGAGATCGTGGTTGGATTACCCAAGAATATGAACGGAAGCGTCGGTCCCCGTGGTCAACTAAGTATGGAATTCGCTGAAAGTCTCAAAGAATCTGTGCAGCTACCTGTTCACCTATGGGATGAAAGGCTTACAACTGTCTCAGCCGAGCGTACGCTAATTGAAGCAGACGTAAGTCGCAAGAAACGCAAGCAAGTGGTTGATAAAATGGCTGCAAGCTTGATTTTACAAAATTACTTGGATGCCAAAAGTAAAAGGTGAGGGTGGTAAATATGGCTAAAGATCAAAATTTGCTTGAGGAAGAACCAGAAATTATTTATATTCCTGATGATGAAGGTAATGAGGAAGAGTTTGAAGTCATCATGAAATTCGAGGTTGATGGTTCGGACGCCAAATATATGATGGTCGTGCCTATGGAATCCACAGAGGACGATACCGACGAAGTATATGCGTTTCGATACGAAGAAGAAGGCGAAGATCTCAAACTTTTCATT
This sequence comes from Paenibacillus nicotianae, assembly GCF_042681745.1. Classification (NCBI taxonomy): domain Bacteria; kingdom Bacillati; phylum Bacillota; class Bacilli; order Caryophanales; family Paenibacillaceae; genus Paenibacillus; species Paenibacillus nicotianae. Next base: position 44,834 of record NZ_JBHUGF010000010.1, read on the forward strand.
ATCGAAAATGAAGAGGAATGGCAGATCGTTGAAGAAACATTCAATACTCTAGTTGCTGAATTGGATGGTGAATAAACCTATGACTGATCTTTCTGCGAGTAACGTCAAGTTTACGTCAAGATTGCTGGAAGCTTATGGTCTGTTGATTGAACTAACGGATGAACAGAACGAAGTGACTGTTTATCGTATTGTCAGTGAATTTCAGATAGACACAGGGACTTATGCAGTCTTGCAAAAAGATAATGGTATTCCTGAAGACGAAGTCGAGATTTTAAAAATTATCGATGCTGCGGATGGACAACCAGAACTTGTGACTATTGATGATGATGATGAATGGGAAGATGTAGCCGAGCTATATGACGAACTGACATTACCGTTTGAAGATTAATCACGGATGCAGTACAATATGCACAATTATCTTCCAAAAAGAGCGGGATCTTTCCGCTCTTTTTGGCTGTAAAAGGAGCTGTTATATTCATTGCGCAGACGAGGTAGGGCAGGGATATTGATTATATTGGTTGTTCTGATTGTGATTGCAGCAGGTATTGGTTATGGATGGAATGCGATGCAACCTACAGCCGCATCAGATCAAGTAGTACCATATACGTTAAAGCAAGGCACAAGTACAGCCACAGTAGCTGATGAATTAGCTCAAAATGGATTAATCAAAAATGCGCTCGCTTTTAAAGTTTATTTAAAAATGAAAAGCGAAGGTAGTGAATTTAAAGCAGGCGATTACGAATTTACTCCTGGTTTGACGTATGATCAGATTATTACAAAGCTGGATAATGCAGAAGTGGTTGTGCCCAAAACGATGAAATTCACAATTCCTGAAGGATATACGGTAACTCAAATTGCCGATAAATTAAGTGAAGCTGGATATGTAGATCGTGATGCTTTTATGAAATTGGTAGATGATCCTTCCTCTTTAAAACTTGCTCAAGAACTTAAAGTGCCTACAGGTGATGGTATTTTGCATCCACTGGAAGGTTATTTGTTCCCGGCAACGTATGATCTACCGATCGAAAGCACAGAATCCGATATTATCGCCAATATGTTGTTAGCTACTCGCACCAAGCTACGCTCGATAGATAATCTGGATGCTCAATTGAAAGAACGTAATCTGACAGTTCATCAGTTGTTGACAGAAGCTTCTCTAGTAGAGCGTGAAGTTGTTGTTCCAGAAGAAAGAGCGCAAGTGGCAGGTGTAATCGATAATCGTCTCAAGCAAAAGATGAAGCTTCAAATTGATGCAACTGTGCAATATGCCCTAGGCAAACAAAAAGAGCGACTGTTATACTCAGATCTTAAAATAGATAGTCCTTACAACACGTACTTACACGAAGGCTTACCACCAGGCCCAATCGCTAATCCAGGTCTGGATGCGATCAAAGCAGCACTGGCACCTGAAGCTTCAGAATATCTATATTATGTTACCAAGAAAGACGGTACAGGCGGACACTTATTCGCTAAAACGTATCAAGAACATCTCAAAAATATCGAAACAAGCAAGAGTACAGCCAAATAAGGCTGTGTGGGAGGCGGCTTCAAGATGAATAAAAAACCTGAACTGTTAGTTACAGCATCTTCACTCGAAGAATTGTATCGTTTAGCAGAAGCGGGAGCCGATGCTTTTTTAATCGGTGAAGAACGTTACGGAATGCGTTTGTCCGGGGAGTTCAAAGTAGAAGATATTGCACAAGCAGTAGATTATGCTCATGAACATGGCAAGCGAATTTATGTAGCAGTTAATAATTTAATGACAAATGATGTATTAGAAGATTTACCGGATTATATGAAGCAGATAGCAAAGTTACAAGTAGACGGGATCGAATTTGGTGATCCAGCAATCGTTGCGCTAGCTCGTGAGTATGCGCCTGAGATTGCTTTACACTGGAATGCAGAGATGACTTCTACCAATGCGACTACAGCGAATTACTGGGGGCGTAAAGGCGCTACACGCGCTGTGCTAGCACGCGAGCTTAATATGGATGAAATTACAGGCATGATCGATACATTAGAAGTTGAAGCTCAAGTGCAGGTACATGGAATGACCAATATTTATCATTCCAAAAGACGTCTAGTAGGAAGTTATATGCAACATCAAGGTCGACCGGTGGATGGTGATGATTTGGGTCTACAACGTGGACTCTTTTTGATCGAAGCTGAACGGCGTGATGAGAAATTCCCGATCTATGAAGATAATAATGGAACACATATTATGAGTTCAGAAGATGTATGTATTCTGGAAGATTTGCATTTGTTGATGGAAGCTGGCGTTCACAGTTTTAAAATCGAAGGTATTCTCAAATCTATAGCGTATAACGAAACAGCGGTCCGCATGTTCCGTCAAGCGATTGATCTGTATGCTCAAGATCCAGAACAGTATGAATTTGATGAATCATGGATGGATGAGATTCGCCGTATACAAGATCCTGAACGTGAATTGTCATTTGGATTCTTTTATAAAGAACAAGTATTTTGATAGGTGTAGAATGGAATGATTGAAAAAGGGGGGCTTTCCATGTCAACAACGGAAAAACCAAAGTATTATGGTAAACGTCATCGTCTTGCCAAACCTGAATTATTAGCACCGGCTGGTAATTTAGAAAAACTGAAATTTGCTATTCATTATGGTGCAGATGCGGTCTATATTGGCGGACAAAAATACGGTCTTCGTTCAAATGCAGATAACTTCAGCTTTGAAGAAATGCGCGAAGGGGTCGAATTTGCGAATCGTTATGGTGCTAAAGTATTTGTAGCTACGAATATCTATGCTCATGATGAAGATATAGCAGGTCTGGAAGAATATTTGTGCAAATTAGAAGAAGTGGGTATCTCTGCTGTGATTGTAGCCGATCCTGCTATTATTGAAACTGCTCTACGTTGTGCACCGGGTCTGGAAGTGCATTTGAGCACACAGCAATCGACATTGAACTGGCAAGCCGTCAAATTCTGGAAAGAAGAAGGATTGCCACGAGTAGTATTGGGACGGGAAACAAGCTTTGCTGAAATCGCTGAGATCAAAAAACATGTTGATGTTGAAATCGAAGCGTTTATTCATGGCGCGATGTGTTCTTCTTTTTCCGGTCGCTGTGTATTATCGAACCATTTTACAGATCGTGATTCTAATCGTGGAGGATGTTGTCAATCTTGCCGCTGGAAATATGATCTTTTTGAAGATACACGTTCAGAACAAGAATGGGTGTCTGAAGAGGATGCAGCAGATCAACAGATGTTACAACAGTTCAGCTTGGGAGTGAATCAGAAGCCACTTTATGAAGAACAAGATTCTGCTTTCTCTATGGGTTCAAAAGATTTGTGCATGTTAGAAGATATTCCTAATCTAATCGAAGTCGGTGTCGATAGCTTCAAAATCGAAGGTCGGATGAAATCGATCCACTACGTCGCAACTGTAGTTAATGCTTATCGTCAAGCGATCGATTCGTATATGGCTGATCCAGATAACTATGTATTAAAGCCAGAATGGCTTGAAGATATTAACAAAGCGGCTAATCGTCCGCTTAACACTGGATTTTTCTATGATACTCCTGATCATGAAGATCATATTTATGAAGCAGAAGAAAAAGCAGTTCCTTATGATTTTGCAGGATTAGTATTGGATTATGATGAAGCTACAGGGATCGCTACTGTACAACAACGTAACCATTTCAAACCAGGACAAGAAATTGAATTTTTTGGCCCGAATCAAATGTTTTTCAAACAAATTGTTGGTCAATTGTGGGATGAAGAAGGCAATGAATTAGATGCTGCTCGTCACCCTTTACAAAAAGTGAAAATGAAAGTCGATCATCCTGTTCGTTATTTTGATATGATGCGTAAAAATAACACCAAACAAGCCAAGCAAGCAGTAAAAGCAGCAGTAACAGTCTAATTACAATTGATTATTCTGTATAATATGATGGAATGTATAATTAGAATTATAGTGATGGTTAAGGAATATCATCTATATTTAAATGAGATCAATTAGATGATTTACAATTATATTATGTAATAAGGTCTATTATACGTCATAGTATAATAGACCTTATTTTTTTGCGAAAAGGGGTTCAAATCTCCTGGTTTATAACCGATAATGGAATCAAGAGCATTTTCGATGCTTATTTTTTGTTTCGTTTATAAGGTGAAACAGGGATAAACTATTCGAATTACATAAAAAAACCTGTATGCACACGAAATCTAAAACGGCGGTGAAGATTATGGGGTTATTGCAGAAAAAGCGCAAAACAAATGGCAAAATAACACTTCCAGACACCAAGAAGCTTGAGAAAGAACAAAAAAAGCAATTGAAACGTGAACGTACAGGTGTATCAAAAAAGGCAAAAGAAACAGCTCAGAAAAAATGGTTTACACAAGAAAAGAAAACGGATACAGCCAATTCTTCTTTTCCCTCTCCTCCAGTCAAAAAGGCGCGTACGTTTCCCAAGTGGGCGCACATTCCTAAAAGTCCTATCTTTTCCACCAAAAGTGAAAATCGATCCAATGATCCATCTTCGCCTACTCCGCGCTGGCGTGGCTTACATCCTGCTAAATCGGTAGGTATTAAATTATTTCTTATCTTTTTTATCGCGATTATGTTGCTTGTTGTATCATTAGGAACATTCTCGTATTTAACAGCAAAAAGTATTATTAAAGAAAATGCAGCACTCGGTAATGAGCAAACGATTATTCAAACAGGTGAAAAATTAGATGTGATTTTGGGGCAACTGGTGAATTCATCGACTCAAATCTTTTTTGATCCGAATATGCAAGAAGAATTACTCAATTTATCTAAACCAGGTATAGACGATTTTGATAAATTCCAAGCGGTTAACGCAATCACAAGCAATCTACAAAATCAGTTAAATTCACTGGATGCGATCGATTCGATCTATATTGTACCTATGAATAAAGATGTGAATGTAGTTGGAGCAGGTGTACAAATTCCAGCAGCAGACGATGTGCGTAATACAGCATGGTACAAAGAATTATCAAGTGGCAATGGTGTGATGCAATGGGTTCCTACGATGAACATGCAAGGCACTGTCAAAAACTTTTTATTTGCACGAGCTGTGCGTACTACTAACTCTTCCGATTCTTTTGTATTCGTGATTAGTGCTAACAGTAAGTTGATTGAAGATCAGATTGCTAATGTTAATATGGGCACTGGTGGTCGTGTTGATCTTATTGGCGGTGCTACAAATACTGTCATTGCATCAACGAATAGTGCAGACATTGCCCAACCATCAAATTATAGCTTTTTACCTCAATTAACAGAGAAAAGCGGTCGAGTTGAAAATAGTGATGGTCAATCGCCTATCCTTATCGCTTATAGTACACTTCAAAATTCAGATTGGAAATTGGTCGGAACAGTACCTATTAATGAACTGGTATCGAGTGCGAAGCCTATTTTGAATATGACATTGATTTTTGCAGTGATCGATGCGGTATTTGCTATATTAATCGGTATGTTTATTATTCGTATTATTGCGAAGCCACTACAAAATCTACAGCAATTAATGCGTAAAGGTGCACAAGGTAAATTGAATGTTCGGACGAAGCATAAGTCCGAAGATGAGATTGGACAGTTAGGTGCTGCTTTTAATGAAATGATGGAAAATATTACGAACCTTGTCAAACAGACCAATCAGTCTGCTCAAGAAGTACTGGGTACAGCAACAATCCTTAGTAATGCGTCTAAGCAGACAGCTACATCAGCGAAAGAAATAGCAGTAGCGACAGAAGAGATAGCCAATGGTGCAGGTAGTCTTGCATTAGAAGCAGAACGTGGTACAGAACTTGCTGATGGTATTATGGGTCAAATGAACAAAGTCATCAGTGCAAACAACGAAATGGGTGCTTCTGCTCATGATGTAGAACAAGCGAGTGAGACAGGTGTACAGCATATGGAGCAATTGCTAACCCGCACCCAAACGACAGAAGATATGATTCGTTCGCTTGGCGCTCGTATCGACTCGTTACAGCAAAGTACGTCATCTGTACAACAAGTACTTGAGGTGATGCAGAATATTACGAAACAAACTAATATCTTATCCCTTAATGCAACGATAGAAGCCGCTCGTGCCGGAGCAGCAGGTAAAGGATTTATGGTGGTTGCTGATGAAGTACGCAAACTAGCAGAACAATCACGTGAATCAATTCTTATGGTTGGTAAAATTACCACCAATATTCAGCAAGAAATGGAAGAAACGATCAAAGTTCTTCATGATGCTTATCCATTATTTAAGCAACAAACGGAAGCGGTTAAAGATACGACTACGATTTTTGAATCGGTACAAGGTCAGATGTCTGCTTTTGTTACGAAACTAAACTCTGTCACAGCTTCGATCAATGATCTGAGTCAAGTGCAAAATACGATGTCTGAAGCGATGAGTAATGTTAGTGCAGTAGCAGAGCAGTCTTCTGCCACTTCACAAGAGGTAGCTTCACTGAGTAATGAACAACACAATGTCAGCGGTCAGCTCGTTCAACTCTCTGGTCAATTGGAAAATGTATCGCTTGATCTCAAAGAAACGATTTCTCGTTTTACAGTAGATGAAGAGACGGCTCCATCTTCCGAAGCTTCTCTAGATCCTGCTGAGCATGATACAGAAGAACATGCTACAGAAGAACATGCTACATCAGCAGAAGAATCATACTCAGCTACACCGGATGATATTCATCAACAACCAGAGGAACATGATTTACCACTAGATACCGATACTGAGTCAGACAAAAAAATGTAATATAGATAAACAGACTTATATTGTTATACATTGTGTCTATAGTGTTGTAATCGTATCTCTGTAACTATAGATAAAAAAAGCCGAAAGACCCTAGTAACTAAAGGTCTTTCGGCTTTTTGATATCCAAACAATACGCTTTATAATCAGTCATATCAATAGATCTTGTTAAATCAACATCTATTGTACAGGCGAAGGAGGATCATCATTCGTAATCGGTTCAAATTCTTCTTGTGGAAGTCTAATCCAGCGTTGTAAATATCCTTGTAACCACAATTCTTTTAATAAAATAATTAAAATAGGTGATAACACCAATCCAACAACTCCGAAAATCGATAGTGAAATAATCATCGCAGACAACATCAAGTAAGCAGAAGAGATACCAATCGAATTGCCTGTAATTTTGGGCTCAAGCAATTGACGGGTTAACATCACAACTACCAGCACAACAATTAACCCGATCGCAAGCCCTGTCTCCCCAACTACAAACAGATAAACAATCCAGGGAATAAAAATCACTGGAATACCCAATAGTGGCAAAATATCAAATGCGGCACTGAGTAAAGAGATCGAAAAAGCATTATTCACTCCCAAAATAAGCAATCCTATGTACACCAGTACAAAAGTGATCATCACCATTATCAATTGCGCTTTGAGATAAGCACCAATCGCATAGAAAACATGTTCTTTCAAAAAGAAATAAGCTTTTTTGAGCGTATTGGGTGTTCGTTCGGTAGCGACACGTCTCCAAAGATTAATTTCAGCGCTCAAAAAGAAAGCTAAAATAATACCGACCGCAAAGTTAGCAATAAAGGTAGAAAATGAACTAAGCCAGCCTAAAACATAATTAAAAGCCGCTTTGCCCCAGATGGCTAGATTTCCGGTAAAGATAGCAAAATATTCATTGATGCGCTGTGTGACATTGTCCGGTAATGTATTTAATTCTTGGTGCATAAGTGTAGTCAGCCTTGTGAAATGCCCTTGAACAATTCTAGCGTATTCAGGCAAATTATCTGCAATCTGAGCAGACTGCGAAATAAAGATTAATCCTGCTCCAAACAATGCGCCAAGTAGAAATAACACAAATGTCAGTACAGCTATCGCTGAACAGACCATTTTCGGTAATCCACGACGATTTAAAAACATAGCAAAAGGTTCGATTAAAGCAAAAATAATAAACGATAAAAAGATAGGCGCTGCAATATGGTACAGCTTGCTTGCAAGCAATAACACTAGATATACCGTCAAAATTACAATACCGATATCAAAAGCAGTACGCCAATATTTTTTGTATAAAGGAAGCATAAGCAGGCTAAATCTCCTTTTTTAACAGAGTATACAAGCATTTTATAAGTGGACTTCATCTACGTCAACAGAAAAAGGAACTGCCCCTGAGGACAGTTCCTTGTGAGTGATACATGATCTTTAATCTACTCAGAGAAGATAGAGAAGACTATATTTTCATAACTCCGCCCATACTTGCATTCGTTACAAGTTTGGAATAACGAGCTAGATATCCTGTTTTTACTTTAGGTTCAAATTCAACCCAACCTTTACGACGTTCCGCAAATTCTTCTTCACTGATATGAAGCTCAATTTTGCGTTCGTTCAGATCCAGTTCAATAATATCTCCATCATTAACGAAAGCGATAGGCCCGCCTTCAGCAGCTTCTGGAGAAATATGACCGATACTGATACCACGAGAAGCTCCTGAGAAGCGTCCGTCTGTGATTAGACCGACTTTGGCACCAAGACCCATACCTACGATTTGAGAAGTAGGAGCAAGCATCTCTGGCATACCAGGGCCACCTTTAGGGCCTTCATAACGGATAACAACAACATGACCTTCTTTGACATGACCGTTAGCAATACCGTACAACGCATCATCTTGTGAATCAAAGCAAATAGCAGGCCCTTTATGGTATCCACCAACAGAAGCATCAACCGCTCCAACTTTGATAATAGCACCTTGAGGAGCTAGATTACCGAACAATACAGCTAGACCGCCGCGCTCAGAGTGTGGATTATCTATTTTGTGGATAACTTCTGTATTTTGAATTTCTTGACCTTCTACATTTTCACGAATCGTTTTACCTGTAACGGTAATACAATCCGGGTGTAGAGCGCCTGGCTTTTTAAGCAATTCATTCAATACCGCACTTACGCCACCTGCCAAATGCACATCTTCGATATGCCAGTCAGAAGCTGGAGCCAATTTAGCCAAGTGAGGTACGCGGTTAGCGACTTCATTGATACGTTCGATTGGATAATCGATACCTGCTTCTTGAGCAAGAGCCAACGTATGAAGAACTGTATTTGTAGAACCACCCATCGCCATATCAAGCGCAAAAGCATTATCTAATGCTTCTTTGGTTACGATATCACGAGGTTTCAAGTCTAATTTGATTAATTCCATCAATTGTGTTGCTGATTTACGAACAAAATCACGACGATCTTCAGAAACGGCAAGAATCGTTCCGTTACCTGGCAAAGCAATACCCATTGCTTCTGCTAGACAGTTCATCGAGTTCGCTGTGAACATTCCTGAACAAGATCCACAAGTAGGACAACCAAATTGTTCTAATTCAAGCAGACTTGCATCATCAATTTTACCAGCTTGGTAAGCACCTACACCTTCAAATACAGATGTTAGGGAAATCGAGCGACCATTTTTGTCTTTACCAGCTTTCATCGGTCCACCGCTAACAAACATCGTAGGGATGTTTACGCGAAGAGCACCCATCATCATACCTGGTGTAATTTTGTCACAGTTTGGAATACAAACCATACCATCAAACCAGTGAGCGGCAACAACAGTTTCAAGCGAATCTGCAATAATTTCACGACTTGGTAACGAGTAACGCATACCAATGTGTCCCATTGCGATACCATCATCTACGCCGATTGTGTTAAATTCAAACGGAACCCCGCCTGCTTCACGAATCGCTTCTTTAACGATTTTACCAAACTCTTGCAAATGTACATGACCGGGTACGATATCAATATAAGAGTTACATACCGCGATAAACGGTTTACCAAAATCTTCTTCTTTAACGCCAGCGGCACGAAGTAAGCTACGGTGTGGTGCACGATCGAACCCTTTTTTGATCATATCGGAACGCATTTTTTTGCCCTTGTTGACTACCATGGTGTCGATTTCCCCCCAAATATATAATAGTAAGCTTTTAAGCTTTAGCGCGTTGTAACGCCAAAGGAAAAAGCTAAAAAAGTCTTGCATAATGTAGTATAGACATACGAATTACGCGGAAGTTTTCTATAGAGTCTACCATATGTGTTAGCTTTTTTCTAGCGAATATATATTAAATCTGTAGTAAAACAAAATAAAAAACAAAAGAAATTATAAAAAAAGCAGACATTCCACCATTAATGGAAATGTCTGCTTTTTATGGTATTAACGACTGCCGCCTTTTTTACCTATTTCTCTATAAAAATCTTTGTCGTGAGATTCGGAAGTAGCTTCTCCACCTTTTTTACCAATTTCTTGATAAAATTCTTTGTCATGAGACTCAGAGGTAGCTTCGCCGCCTTTTTTGCCAATCTGTTGATAAAATTGCTTATTATGTTTTTTGGAGGTTGCCTGGCCACCCATACGACCTGCTTCTTCACGGCTCATTTTGCCGTTGTTGTTATTCTGTGCCATCACCAAATCACTCCTTATTCATATAAGTGTAAGCATGGAACGCCATGTATACTTATCCGTTACTTACCCGTCTCATTTAGAGTGAAACGAAAAATTAGGAATGAGTTGGAAAAAAATATAAAGATAGACTAGAAAATCATAGTGATTTTAATTGTAAAAGATCGTTATTACTTTTGAAAAAAAGTATGTTATTGAACATAATGAATTGCAGAGTAGAATTATTGAGAGATAGAAAGTTCTACCAATTGATCAGTCTAATGTTTTCACTATAGTTGAGCAAGTAGCTATAGATGAAACATTTATTATATTGATCTGAAATAACGTATGTGGAGTAGCATATAGAGTTTATTTTAAAAATAAACAAAAAACTTTTTATTTTTGTGATTTAATTCACGATAGAAAAACGTATCTATCGTTAAAATTGTATATACATGATAAAGCTATGTCATTGACAACAAAGAAAGCGGTTGCGACAATGGTAAATATGACCAGCTACATATTACGCATGATTTTGGATGCACTCAGGAGGCTTAACAATGAACAATCAGCATACTTACCCGGAAGTGGTCACTTTCGGTGAGTCTATGGGGTTGATGACTGCGGATGATTCTCGTGGTCTGGAGTACGCTGCCAATCTACACAAATCATTTGGCGGTGCTGAAAGTAATCTAGCGATCGGTATTGCTCGCTTGGGGCACACTGTCGGTTGGTTCGGTCGTCTTGGTGCTGATCCGCTAGGGCGCATGATTCAAAAAGCAATTCGAGGTGAAGGTGTAGATGTGTCTCGCTCGGTGCTAGCAGAAGGAGAACAGACAGGATTAATGTTACGAGAAAATGTATCCGGTCATGCTTCGGTGCATTATTATCGTAAGCACTCAGCAGCCAGTCGAATGACTCCAGATGATCTCGATGCAGCCTATATCAGCCAGGCTAACATATTGCATGTTACAGGAATCACAGCAGCTATTAGTGAATCTGGATTGGCAACTGTAGAAAAAGCGATAGAGATTGCTAGACAGGCAGGTGTCAAAGTCTGTTTTGATCCGAATTTACGACTCAAATTATGGACTATTGAACAGGCTCGTCCTGTATTATTGCGTCTAGCCGAGCAATGTGATTATTTTTTACCAGGCTTGGATGAACTGAGTTTGTTGTATCAAACAGAAGATGAAGCACAGATTTTTGAGCGTCTGAATACATTATCAGCAGTCTGTATTGTCAAAGGCGGTCCTAATTTGACGTATGTACTGGATCAAGGGCAGAAGTTGGAAGTTCCTTATTTCAAAGCAGAACGTGTATTAGATACCGTAGGAGCAGGAGATGGATTCTGCGCTGGATTTATTGTTGGATTGTTACGCGGATATGAAGTGACTGAAGCTGTACGTCTCGGTAATCTAAATGGTTCTATGGTTATTCAAGCTGTAGGCGACTGGGAAGCATTACCAACTCATGAGCAAGTGGAAGCGAAGTTAAACAATAAAGTTCATATCGAACGCTAAACTTACAAACTAAAGGAGCATATACCGATGAAAAAACTACAGTTGATACAAAAAATAGTCGATAACGGTGTGGTAGCTGTTTTACGCGGAGATTCGGCAGATCAAGTATTTACGATGGCAGAACAAGCGATTGCTGGTGGAATCAAAATTATTGAGATTACTATGACAGTGCCGGGCGCATTGAAAGCCATTGAAAAATTAAGTCGCATGTATAGCTGGAAAGCAGATGCGTCAGAAAACTTTGCTATTATTGGAGCAGGAACAGTCCTGGAACCACAGACAGCACGCGCAGCAATTATGGCTGGAGCCGAATTTGTTGTCGGGCCTTCGTTGAATCCAGAAACGGTCAAAATCTGTAATTTATATCGTGTGCCTGTATTACCTGGCGTGACTACACTTGAAGGAATACAACATGCGCTTGAACTGGGTGTAGATATTGTTAAATTATTCCCGGGCAACCTATACGATCCGTCTATTATCAAAACGTTAAAAGGCCCTATGCCACAAGCCAATATTATGCCTACCGGTGGTGTATCGTTAGCTAATCTAGGAGAATGGATCAAAGCAGGAGCTGTGGCTGTAGGGATTGGCTCTGATCTAACAACAGAAGCACTCAAAACAGGAGATTATGGTCTGGTACGTCAAAAAGCAGAGCAATACATGGAAGCTTATTATCAGGCTAAGCAGTAATAAGGCTTTAGTCTTTGCCAAAATGCAGACGTGTGCATAAATGATAAAACTTTTAAAAATAAACAATGGTTCCCTAACATGATATAATCACATAAGAAGCAGCCTGTTGTCCTGCGAAGGAAACGGGCTGTTGCTTTATATAGCGCTAGGATGAATGTGGAAGGGGAATCATAGATTTATGTTTAGAAAGAATCGGAATCAATTTGGAAGTTATGGCAGTACACGCAAGCGCAGTCGCGCTGGAAAGATCGGTAAAATTCTACTCGTTATTCTGATTGTGCTTATTCTTGCGGCAGGAGCGGCGGCATGGTATGTATTTACACCGTATACGCCAACCAGTCAGGCTCAGCAAGCTTTAGTCTCTGGAACCGACAAGATCGCAGTGCAAGATACAGAAGAATGGATATCTTTTAGCAATGCCAAACCTAAAGGAAATAGCATTATTTTTTACCCGGGTGCAAGAGTTAAGCCAGAAGCTTATAGCTTATTTGCTCATGATCTAGCAAAAAGTGGACATACGGTATACATTATGAAAATGCCGTTTAATTTTGCCTTTTTCAAAACCGATGCAGCGCAAGCTGTGATTGATCGCTATCCTGATGAGAAGTTTGTGATTGGAGGTCATTCATTGGGCGGTGTATTTGCAGCCCGTTATGCGGCCGCACATCTGGATCATATCGCCGGTGTATTTTTCCTAGCTTCTTATCCAGAGCAAAAAGGAAATCTGCAAAAAACAGATATCCCTGTGTTATCGATTACTGCTTCTAAAGATGGATTGCTCAAAAAAGATACGTATGAAGCGGCACGTGCTTTTTTACCACAACAAACCGTTTATTATAGTATTGAAGGTGGTAATCATGCTCAATTTGGTAGTTATGGTGAGCAAAAAGACGATCTGCCTGCTCAAATTGATGCAGACGAACAACGTAAGCAGACGGTAAATACTATTTTGGGCTGGATGAAAGAAATTCCTGCTACTCAGAAGTCTGCAACGAAAAAGTAATCATTTCTATGAGAATATTCTAGATACCTGTAGCTAAAGGGGTACAAGCCAATGGTACGTTTGCAAATCAAAACACAACAAGTACATTGTGATGCTCTTTTATTTGACAAAGATGGGACATTGTTTGATTTTATGCAGTTGTGGGGATCATGGGCTGAACGCATGTTGACTCAGATCGAGAATCATTTGCAAGCTAGCGGTCATTCGTTGATCGGAGATCGAGAGCATGTATTTGGTACTCGCTATAATCAAGAAGGTCATCTGATCGATTATGATCGCTGTGGGCCACTGGCGATGGCTTCGGTCGAACAATCCACAGCGGTACTAGCATGGCAATTGTATGCTACAGGTACACCATGGGATCAAGCGATAGCTCAGATTCGTCAGTTCAGTGATATAGCAATGCAACATATAGAAAAGGAACGTCCGGTGCAACCATTGCCCGGACTGCTTCTATTTCTAGAGCAATGTCGTACAATACAGCTTCCACTTGCTGTTATTACAGCAGATTGGACATCTGAAGCGGTAAAACATCTTCGTTGGAGTGGATTGGAAAGTTATTTTCAATATATTATCGGTAGTGATCAAGTACAACAAAGCAAGCCTGCACCTGATCTGGTCTATATAGCATGTGAACGTTTGGGTATGTCACCGCATCAGACTGTATTGATCGGAGATAGTAATGCAGATATGCAGATGGGTCAGAATGCAGGTATCCCTTGTTGTATTGGTATCAGTTCTTCTGAAGAATCAGCTCTTACCGAGTTACCGGATGCTCATATGATCATTATGAATTACGATCAGCTTGCTATAATAAAAGAATAAATATCTAAAACGATTATAAAGTAGACAAAGGGAAGAAAAGAGGAGCCTACGATTATGGATAAAATAGAACAATTAACGACATGGATACAAGAATCAAAGCGAATTGTCTTTTTCGGTGGAGCAGGCACATCGACAGAAAGTGGCATCCCGGATTTTCGCTCTGCACAAGGATTATACAGTGAAAATGGGAAAAGAGGTTATTCGCCTGAAGAAATGTTAAGCCGTCCTTTTTTTGAAAAAGAAACAGAGTTGTTTTTTGAATTTTACCGTAGTAAATTGATCCATCCGCAAGCCAAGCCTAATCCGGTACATCATGTATTAGCTTTGTTAGAAAAGCAGGGGAAGCTATTGTCTATTATTACGCAAAATATAGATGGTCTTCACCAGATGGCAGGTAATCGTAATGTGTTGGAACTGCATGGTTCTATTCATCGTAATTACTGTACAACATGCAAGCAACAATATACATTAGACGATGTACTGGCTCAATCAGGAGTACCACGTTGTCCGATTGATCAAGGCGTAATCAGACCGGATGTAGTGTTATATGGAGAATCATTAGATCAAGATGTGCTTGAACAGACAGTAGAAGTGTTATCTCAAGCTGATCTATTATTGATTGGTGGTACTTCGCTAACAGTCTATCCAGCAGCAGGATTGGTATCTTATTTCCGCGGGAAACATACTGTCTTGTTAAATGCTTCACCAACAGGTCATGATCGTCAAGCTGACTTATTGATTACAGATCCAATGGGTAGTGTGATGGAACAAGTACAACAACGCCTTTAGATATCATTTTAGCGAAATGAATTTATTTGCATAATGGTAACGCTTACGCTATGATTTGGAAGATGTGAATATATCCATTTTTGCTTGAAGAAGGGTAGGGGTTATTGTGGTCTATGTAGCTTCAGAAAAGCGTTATGAAGAGATGAAGTACAATCGTAGCGGTCGTTCGGGATTGAAATTACCAGCGATTTCGTTAGGATTATGGCATAATTTTGGTGGAATTAATGTCTATGAGAATAGTCGTGAAATGATCACGCGTTCTTTTGATATAGGAATTACGCATTTTGATCTGGCAAATAACTATGGCCCTCCTGCAGGTTCAGCAGAAGAAACATTTGGACAAGTATTGAAGCATGATCTTGCGGCTTATCGGGATGAGATGATTATTTCGACCAAAGCCGGTTATTATATGTGGCCAGGGCCTTATGGAGAATGGGGTTCTCGCAAAAATTTATTATCCAGCCTTGATCAGAGTCTAAAGCGGATGAATATAGATTATGTAGATATTTTCTACTCTCATCGTTTTGATCCAGAGACTCCGTTAGAAGAAACCATGATGGCTTTAGATTATGCTGTACGTTCGGGTAAAGCTTTGTATGCAGGGATTTCTAGTTATTCCGCAGAGCAGACACGCGAAGCGGCTTCTATTTTAAAACAATTAGGTACACCTTTGACGATTCATCAGCCTAACTATTCTATGGTTAATCGGTGGATCGAAGATGGTTTGCAAGATGTGCTTGAAGAAACAGGTACAGGAAGTATTGCGTTCTGTCCGCTTGCGCAAGGATTGTTAACTAGCAAATATTTGAAAGGTGTACCTGAAGATTCACGAGCAGCCGGTTCGTCTGTCTTTTTAAGTGAAGATTCGATTACACCGGAAAGTATTCGCAAAGCACAAGCGCTAAACGAAGTGGCTTCAGAGCGTGGACAAAGTCTGGCTCAATTAGCATTAGCATGGGCTTTACGTGGAGGCAAATTAACGTCTGCTCTTATCGGTGCAAGTCGTGTTTCTCAGATTGAAGAAAATGTGGCTGCATTAAACAATCTTGATTTCACACAAGCTGAATTGGATCGTATCGATTCGATTTTGCAAACAGATGAAGCTAAGTAAACAAGAGTAGGAAATAGAGTAACAGAATTACACTATTATTTTTAATTTTCAAGAAAAAAAAGCTTTAGAACATAATCATGTTCTAAAGCTTTTTTGTTGTACCATTTTTACACCTTTATGCAAAACGATGATAGCCAAGAAGATCAGTATGATTCCCAACCAAGCAGGAGCAGCATGACCGAGTAAAATATAGAGTTGACCTCCAATAAGAGGACCGATCATTCTAGCCAAAGCTTGGATCGATTGACTTCCTCCTTGTACTCTTCCTTGTTCACTAGCATCTACAGATTTGGAGAGCATACCGTTAAATGCAGGTCCGAAGATCGAATCACCGCAACCAAATACAAACAGCCCTGCGATAAAAAGAGGATAATAAGTAAATCCGATCGATACTGCAATAAGTGCATAACCCATAATTTCGGCAATCATACCGAATGTAGCGATTTGTTGATCACTGTATTTTTTCAAAAGTTGAGGCATAATCAGACCTTGAGCAATAATATCTTGCACTCCAAGGATTGAAAACATCAACCCGATTAATACAGGCTTCCAATGAAATGTATCTATCGTTAATTGAGAAAAGATAGCTTGCAAAGATCCATTTGGAATCCAGAGTAAAAAAGCAGATAACAGCAATCGATTTATATTTTTGATGGAAAGTAAAGCAGACAGTTGTGAAAAAGGGTTTAACTTTTTGAGTGTCATTTGTTGTTGTCTATATTCTGGTTTGAGACTTTCTGGCATAAAGAAGATTCCATATACCATATTGAGCAACGTAATAACAGCTCCAAAATATAAAGGGAATGTATAATCAAATTTAGCGAGCACTCCGCCTAATGTAGGACCGATAATAGTGGCTACACCTACAACAGCACCTAACCACCCGAAATATTTGGTTCGTTGTTGCGCAGGGATAATATCTGCAAAGTAAGCAAAGATGGTACTGATACTTCCGCCTGTTATCCCTTCGATAATACGCCCTACAAACAATACCCATAACGCTCCACCAATACCAAAAATCAAATATCCAATAGCTGAACCGAGCAGACATAATAACAGGATAGGACGACGACCATATTTATCACTTAACGATCCAAGTACAGGTGCAGCCAGAAATACGCAAAGAGCATACACAGACATCAATAACGTAACCATTAGTGCTTGTTCTGCTGAAGAATGAACATAAGGTTGAATTAAAAAAGGAACGACAGGAGCTATAATGCTGAATCCAATTCCGCAAAGAAATACAGAAATCAGTCCAAAGCGCAAAGCATGTTTATTTACAGGTGGTGCGGTAGGTGATGAATGATGAGATGTAGACAATAGTGATCTCTCCTTATTTTTTCATATTGATTCCTGGGAAACAAATTTATAATATTATGATTTTGTTTCCTTGTCAACAAAAATAAAATATAAAAAAGACAACTCACTTATAATGAAGAGTGGTTGTCTAGGATAGATTCTATATATTTAACATATATCTGTTATTCGGGCTTTGGATCATGATCTAACTTTTTAATTTCATGATCTAAATGATTACTGTATCTTTCTATAAAATGAAGCATACGATCAAATTGTTCATCAGTCACTTGTTCAAATACTACTTGATCTCGTTCTTCAAATTCTTGATGTAATTGATCATGTACTTGCTGAATTTGGAGCCCTTTTTCTGTAAGTTTGAAATAAATTTCTTTTTTGTTATCCGCTTTCTGATAGCTTTCGATCAGTTGTTTGTCGATCAACTTTTTAGTGATTTTGCTTATTGCTCCTCTTGTCATATACATAGACTCTGCCATTTTAGTTACATTTGCATCAGTATGGTTACCAATATATTCGATACAGTGTACTTCAGAAGGCTTATAATCATTCAGAGCACTTTCCAGTTTGAGTTTATTTAGCCAGACCATTTTACTAAATAAATCTCGAAAATTAGTCAGTACCTGTTCTTTTTTATTCATTCCTTTATTCCTTCTCCCGCTTATGATATTCACTGCATAGATAGAATCACTATAACGATCATATCTATGGGGTGATGTTACAAAATCATTTATGGTTATACTGATGAACAGAAGCTCGATATGCGGTAGGCGATACTTGATAAAACCGTTTGAACTGCTTAGAAAAATAAAGAGCATCGGTTAAACCGACAGAAGCTGCTATCTGCTGTGTAGATAACTCTGGACGTTCTCGTAATAACTGACGTGCTTTATCGATTCGTAATTTGAGCAGATAGGTTACCGGTGTCATACCTGTTTCTTTTTTGAATATACGAGACATATATGCTCGATTATACCCGAGACTATTACACATATCTTCAATCGATACAGGATGGGCATATTGACTGGACATATAATGAATCATTTGTTTGACGATACGGCGGGTCATCGATTGCGTACCAGGAAGTACAGCTTGCTGCATCATTAAGTCACTAAGTTCTGCTAAAATAAGATGGAGATATCCGAGTGCAGCCAGATCAGAGCTTTCTTTTTGACTGGCAAATGAAACAAGCAATTGTTCCAAATAAGTGCCGATCCGCTTTTGATCACCAGAACGAGCTATCGGAGCATGTAGAGTAAATCCTACTTTTTCTACTAAAGTGGTAGCTTCTTGTCCGGCAAACGCAAGCCAGCGATAATGCCAGGGTTGGTTCGGATCGGAAATATAACTAACCAGTTGACCGGGATGAATCAAAAATAAATCTCCTTCAGATAGATGATAGGTTCGTTCTTCAGTTATAAATTGTCCATGACCACTTTCGATATAATGTAGCAAATAATAATCATATATTTTGGGACCCAGTCGATGATCAGGATCTGTCTGACTTTCTCCAGCAAACAATACATACAAAGCTCCCTGATCATGAAAAATAGGATTAGGTGAAACTTGATACGTTTTGGCGGTTGTCATTATCAAGCACTCCTTTTTAATAGTCAACAGCCGAAGTCACATTTGTCCATATAGATCACACATCTATTCATTACATCTTATGATATTCATATAGTATACTTAGTTCAAGTCAAATATTCAAAACTACGTTATATTAAAGTAAATCAAGGTAAAAACGTATTATTTATTATCTACAGCAACGCAAAATGTATATCTATTCAGTATAATAATAATGAGTCGTAACAGACATAAGGTCACATCGATACTGCTTATTATGATCTATCTATAGATCAGTATCTGCTTTTCTCAAATTGATTTATGATGCAAATCTGTTGTTTATATGCTCTTCACAAAAGAGCGTTACACTAGACATCAGCATATATACTACTATTAGGAGGCGAATGAAATGGCAATATTAGTAACAGGTGGAGCAGGTTATATCGGATCGCATACAGTAGCGGATTTATTAGAGCGTGGGGAAGAAGTAGTGGTGATTGATAATTTGTTAACAGGGAATCGTGAAGCACTGTTAGGTGGTACATTATACGAAGGCGATCTACGGGATAAAGAATTGTTAGCACGTATTTTTGCAGAAAATGATATTACAGCAGTCATCCATTTTGCAGCAAGCTCATTAGTAGGCGAAAGTATGCAAAATCCTTTCAAATATTATGATAACAATGTCTATGGAGCGATGTGTCTACTGGATGCAATGCAACAAGCAGGCGTGAAAAAAATCGTATTTTCTTCAACAGCGGCAACGTACGGTGAACCGGAAAAAGTACCGATTGAAGAAAGTGATCGTACAGAACCAGCAAACGTATACGGTGAAACCAAGTTGATGATGGAACGCATGATGAATTGGTTTGATAAAGTACATGGTATTCGTTATGTAGCATTACGTTACTTCAATGCAGCAGGCGCACACATCAGTGGCAAAATTGGAGAAGATCATCGTCCAGAATCACATTTAATCCCGTTGGTATTGCAGACAGCACTAGGTCAACGTGAATTTATCTCTGTATTCGGTGAAGATTATCCAACAGAAGATGGTACATGTGTACGTGATTATATCCATGTTAGTGATCTAGCAGATGCTCATATCAAATCTGTAGAGTATTTGAACAATGATGGTGTAAGTAACGTATTCAATCTAGGTAACGGTCAAGGATTCTCGGTTAAGCAAGTGATAGAGACCGCAGTCAAAGTCACTGGACGCGATATTCCTGTCAAATTTGAAGCACGTCGTAGTGGTGATCCAGCAGTATTGGTAGCTTCTTCTGAGAAAGCACGCTCTGTACTGGGTTGGAAACCTTCTTATAATCAATTAGAAGATATTATTAGTGGTGCATGGCAATGGCACGAATCTCATCCACAAGGATATGGTGATCATGAGTAATTCAGTAGAACGGACAACCGAACAGAATAGTGCACTTTTAGCGATAGATGAACTGATTAAGTTCGCTTTTGATAAAGGATTGATTAAAGGAGCAGATATCGATTACGGACGGAATCTATTGTTAAAGCAATTCCAGTTCGATGAGCCTTACAATCCTGATGTACCTGCAATTCATATGATCGCTCAGGGACAGGCGGCGGCTGAACCTCAAGTCATGTTAGATACTTTGATCGATTATGCATACAGTATTGGTCTACTTGTGGAAAATACAGATACGTATCGTGATCTGATGGATGCGGAAATTATGGGACTATTGATGGCACGCCCATCTGAAGTAACAGGTGATTTTTTCGATACATTAGATCGTGAAGGTATTGAATCAGCAACCAGTGAATTTTACCAGTTATCGATCAATTCTAACTATATTCGAATGGATCGCGTCTCCAAAAATGTATATTGGAAACAACCAACTTCTTATGGTGAAATGGAAATGACGATCAATCTATCCAAGCCTGAGAAGTCGTCAGCCGAGATTGCTTTGGCCAAATTAATGCCACCACCATCTTATCCAAAATGTCAGTTGTGTCGCGAAAATGTAGGTTATGCAGGACGTATTAATCATCCAGCCAGACAAAATCTACGTGTAATTCCGCTTCAATTGAATGGAGAATCATGGCTGTTCCAGTATTCGCCTTATGTGTATTACAACGAGCACTGTATCGTATTGCATCATGATCATGTACCGATGAAATTAACCAAAGACACATTCCGTCGTCTGCTCGATTTTGTCGATGAATTTCCGCATTACTTCCTCGGATCTAATGCAGACTTGCCGATTGTAGGCGGTTCGATTTTAACGCATGATCATTTTCAAGGTGGACGACATACATTCCCGATTGAGCGTGCAACTGTAGAAGAAGTATATGGTCATGCTGTTCATGACGATATTACATTAGAATTGGTCAACTGGCCGATGTCTGTAGTGCGTCTACGCGCGAATAATTCTTCTTTATTGTTGAACTCTGCTAACGAAATCTATGAAGCATGGAAACAGTACAGTGACGCTGAAGTAGATATTCTAGCATCAACGATTCAAAATGGAGAATCAGTTCGTCACAATACCGTTACACCAATTGTTCGTCGTCGTGACGGTCAATATGAGATTGATCTTGTACTCCGTAATAACCGTACCAATGAACAATATCCAGATGGCATTTTCCATCCTCATCCTGAAATGCATCATCTAAAACGTGAAAATATCGGGTTGATCGAAGTGATGGGCTTAGCTATTTTGCCAGGTCGATTAAAAGAAGAATTGGATCAGATTGCTTCGATTTTGACAGGAGATATCGCTGTGTTGGAAATGATCAGACAACAACCTGAACATCCGTTAGCGATACACTTGTTATGGATTGAACATCTGGTTGAAGCATATGGAACAGAGCTAGACCACGATCAAGCCACCTTAACGATTCAAAATGAAGTCGGCACCAAATTTGCTGAAATTCTAGAACACGCAGGTGTATACAAACGCAATGATCAAGGACGCGAAGCATTCCGTCGTTTTATTACCAAAATGAATTATGTCTTAAAAAGTTAAATGTAATGCTAGTCAATCTACTATCTCTGGGTAATGATAAGAGGTAGTAGATTTTTTTATGATTTCATCAAATATAATTGTGTGAAATTGATGTTACAAGCAGTTTCATCGGAAAACTTTGTTTTTATCTGTATAAGGTATATAATTGTAAAGGGCTGAGGAACAGTAACTTACTTATAACTTATTACAGCAGTTGTCCTACAGTTGAGGTGTTAGATGTATTTTTATAGGTATAGAGAAGAATAACTTCATCTATGCAATCGTTATATTCCAAGGAGGAATTTTGAATGAATTCATTTGAATTTTATAATCCAACCCGTCTTATTTTTGGTAAAGGTCAACTTGAAAAGTTGAAAAGAGAAGTAGGTAACTACGGTAAAAACGTATTGCTTGTATATGGTGGCGGTAGTATCAAACGTGCAGGTCTATATGACAAAGTCATCGGTTATCTAAACGAAGCAGGCGCTAACATTACAGAACTTGCTGGCGTAGAACCGAATCCACGTTTGTCTACAGTACACAAAGGTGTAGATTTGTGTAAAACGAATAACATTGACTTGATTCTTGCTGTTGGTGGCGGTAGTGTACTTGACTGTGCCAAAGCAATTGCTGTTGGTGCAAAATATGATGGCGACATGTGGGACTTTGCACAACGCAAAGCAGCTCCTACCGATGCATTACCATTAGGTACTGTATTAACAATGGCAGCAACAGGTTCAGAAATGAACAGCGGTTCTGTAATTACAAATACAGAAACACAAGAAAAATTAGGTTGGGGTAGTGCATATTCATTCCCTGCATTCTCTATCCTTGATCCAGAAAACACATATTCCTTGCCTAAAGACCAAACGGTCTATGGTATCGTAGATATGATGTCTCATGTATTAGAACATTATTTCCATGCTGAAAAGAATACCGATATTCAAGATGGATTCTGTGAATCGATTCTACGTGGTGTTATTGATGCTGGACCTAAATTGATCAATGATCTACAAAACTTTGAATTGCGTTCAACAATTATGTACGCAGGTACAATGGCATTGAACGGTGTAGTGAATATGGGTTATAACGGAGACTGGGCGACTCACAATATCGAGCATGCCGTTTCTGCTGTATACGATATCCCTCATGGTGGTGGACTTGCGATCTTGTTCCCGAACTGGATGCAACACAACTTGAAAGTAAACCCTGCTCGTTTTGCTAAATTAGCAGTCAATGTATTCAATGTAGACCCAACAGGTAAGAGCGATGAAGAAGTAGCTAATGAAGGTATCCAAGCATTGCGCGATTTCTGGACTTCTATCGATGCACCTAGCCGTCTAGCAGATTACGAAATCGATGATAGCCAAATCGATGTCATGGTAGACAAAGCAATGAAATTTGGCGCATTTGGTAACTTCAACAAGTTAGAAGCAGAAGATGTACGTAAAATCTACAGTATGTCTTTATAATCCCAACTCATTTTAATATTATATTGATGCACCAAGCTGTTTATTCCTGTCAGTGATGATAAGGAATAAACAGCTTTTTTTATGTATCGTTTAAAAAATGAAACTTTCCTTACCATCAATACGTAAATATAGGTATAACGCCAAAAAATGGTGGAAAAGAGCTGAATATCGCTTTTTTCCGTCAAATCAAAGAAAGGAGCGAACAGAAATGGAAACGCTATTTTGGATTTGCTTGATCACCGGTGCTTTGTATGCATTGTTTAGTTTGTTATTTGGTGACTTGCTTGGTGATGTACTGGGCGGTATCGATTTGCCCGGGTTCGATCTATTTAAGCCTGTTATTGTAGCGGCGGCTGTTACGTTGTTCGGTGGAGCAGGAATCATGTTAGTACGTTACAGTTCATTCGCTCCTTTAGCTGTGATACTGCTTGCACTATTGATTGCTGTTGTCGGAGGAATGTTTGTATTTTTTGTCTATGTCAAACCAATGGAACATAGTGAAGTATCCACAAGTTATTCGATTCAAGAAATGGTAGGGCGTATAGGAGAAGTGACTATCCCTATTCCACAAGTAGGATACGGCGAAGTCATGATTAAGCTTACAGGTGGCAACACGTTACATATTGCATACAGTTTTGATCGTTGTGCTATTGCCGCCGGTATGCGGGTAGTCATTGTAGAAGAAAAAGAAGGAACATTAGGTATATCACTTTTAGAAGATTCAGTATAAGTATTAGTAGCGTGCAAGCAGTATGACTATTTTTTGGCAAGCAAGCCTATATCAAACCAAAAGGGGCGAGGATTATGGCATTTGTAAACGAAATGTTTGTTGTACCTGCAATTGTGATTGTAGTCTTGATCGTACTTGGTATTACATTCTGGGCGAGGTACAAAACAGTTAGTACAGACGAAGCAATGGTGGTCACCGGTTCTTTTCTCGGTAGCCGTAATATTTCAGATGATGGAGCAGGGCGCAAAATTAAGATTGTACGCGGTGGCGGTGCATTTATTTTACCTGTGTTTCAAAAGTCTGAATTTTTATCGTTGTTATCGCACAAACTGGATGTAACAACGCCCGAAGTCTACACTGAGCAAGGTGTACCTGTGCTCGCAGATGGAGTAGCTATTATCAAAATCGGTAGTTCAGTAGAAGATGTCGCCACAGCGGCAGAACAGTTTATGGGCAAGCCGATTCAAGCTTTACAAGCGGAAGCACAAGAAGTATTAGAAGGACATTTGCGTTCGATTATGGGTTCGATGACTGTAGAAGAAGTGTATCGTAATCGTGATCGATTTGCGCAAGAAGTACAAAGTGTTGCTGCTCGCGATCTCAAAAAGATGGGTCTACAAATCGTCTCCTTTACGATCAAAGATATACGGGATAAGCATGGATATCTTGAATCGCTAGGTAAACCTCGAATCGCCGCCGTCAAAAGAGATGCAGAAATCGCTGAAGCTGAAGCGGTTAGAGATTCTCGTGTTCAGAAAGCACTAGCAGAAGAAGCCGGACAAAAAGCAGAGTTACTTAGAGATACTAATATAGCGGAAGCTTCTAAAGAAAAAGAATTAAAAGTAGCTTCGTTTAAAAAAGATCAGGATACAGCAAGAGCGGAAGCCGATCAGGCGTACCATATTCAAGAAGCCAAAGCCAAACAGATTATGATGGAAGAACAAATGAAAATCGAATTGGTTCGTAAAGAACGTGAGATTGATCTACAAGAACGAGAAATTACAGTACGTGAGAAATACTATGATGCAGAAGTGAAGAAAAAAGCCGAAGCGGATCGCTTCTCAGTTGAACAAGCAGCCGAAGCGGAAAAAGCTCGCAAAATGCGTCAAGCCGAAGCCCATCAATATTCGATCGAGACTGAAGCCAAAGCTTCTGCGGAACAACAACGTCTAGCCGGACAAGCGGAAGCTGATGCCGAACGTGCTAAAGGTACTGCCGAAGCCGAAGTGATTCGTTTGCGTGGTCTTGCTGAAGCTGAAGCGAAGCAAAAATTAGCCGAAGCATTTGAAAATTATGGACAAGCTGCAATACTTGATCTGGTTGCCAAAATGCTACCTGAATTAGCGGGTAAAATTGCAGAACCGATCAGTGCAATCGATAAATTAACCGTTGTTGATACAGGCAAAGGTGAAGGCGGAGGAGCAACCAGAGTCAGCAACTATGTAACAGAATTAATGGCAACCGCCCCAGAAATGCTTAGAAGTGTATCGGGACTGGATATTGAAGAATTAATTAAAGGATTTGCAGGTGGCAAATCACAGCAAGCTTCACATAACACTTCTAGCACTGATTCTGATATAGCTACTACCAAATATGCTCAACAGACAGCTCCTACTGAAGAGAGATTATCACTTTCAAGCCAGTCTCCAAATGATCAACAGGATACAACCACATCCACAGGAATCGGAATTTCCAGTGAACAAGAACGGTAATGGAAGAAACATATGTAATAATCATGCTATAAAGCAAACTCACTTTCAATGATGCAAAGACGACAAATCCTTATTCATCAAGGATTTGTCGTCTTCTTTATATCCATAGCTAGCCAGTAGATTGTATTGACTAGAGGGGGAATTTTTGGTAACTTTACGGGATGAAGGTGATCGTAAAAGGGGTGCAAATGTGAGCAGCCTACTTGTGGCTAAAGTGCTGAATAATAACGTTATTATCGCTGATCATCCTCAGTATGAAGAAGTTGTGGTGATTGGCAAAGGAATCGGCTTTAACCGTAAAGCGCGTGATGTGATTCCTTTAGATGTTGTCGAGAAGATGTTTATTTTAACCAATCAGCAAGAACAGGAACAATATAAGCAACTCGCGGTGCAGATCGACGAGCGTATTATCGAAGTTATTAACGAAATTATTTATTATATTAATTCGGAAAGTAAGACTCCACTGAATGAACATATTCATATCGCTTTAACCGATCATATTGCATTTGCAATTAAACGTGCCGAGCAAGGAATGACGATTCAGAATCCTTTTCTGTATGAGACACGAGAAATGTATCCGTTAGAATATAAATTAGCTGCTCATGCGTTAGAGATTATTCATGACAAGCTAGGTGTAGCTTTAGAAGAAGATGAGATTGGTTTTGTGGCACTGCATATTTATAGTGCGCTCACCGATCAACATATCACAGCGATCAAAGCGGATTCTCGTCTAATTGCCGATATGGTCAAAGTGATCGAAGATAGTCTCAAAATCTCTATTACAGGCGATACGCTGGATTATTCTCGTTTGCTTACTCATTTACGATTTGCGATTGAACGTATACGTAGAGGTGAAAAAGTAGCAGCTACTCATCGCTTAGAAGAAATGCTCAAAATGGAATATCCTGAAGTCTATTCGTTGTCATGGAAATTGACTAAGATGATGGAAAAGCGATTGCGCCGACCGGTCTACAAAGCTGAAGTAAGCTACCTGACCATGCATTTACAACGGTTTGTCGAGAAGCGTGAAGAGGAAGAAGAAAGTGCGCAAGAATAGATTCAAAATTGATTTAACCTTTTTTATTGAAAAGGCTTGCAGATTTAAAAAGTGGGTGCTATAATTCAGAACGTAATCAACAAATGAATAGCGGATTTTTAACGTGTTACTGATTCGATCAGGCATGAGTTAACAAAGTATTTGATGTAAGGCTGTAAGCACACAGGGGTAGTCTATCCTTATGTACCGAGATCCTTATCCTATCAGATGCATTGTTCGCTCGTGCCTTTTTTTGTGGCTTTCCGCCTTAATTTGTTGAAGCAACTATATATTATTTATACTATTCGAGGGGAAGTGGCGGTATTGTTTAGACGTCTGTTTGGCGTTTTGCAAAAAGTAGGTAGAGCATTGATGCTTCCAGTAGCAATCTTGCCGGCAGCAGGTTTATTGCTTGGTTTTGGTAACATGCTTGTTAACCCTGACTTTTTGCAGTATATTCCTGCATTAAATGCACATTGGGTTCAAATTACAGCAACAGTAATGATGAACTCGGGACAAATTGTTTTTGATAACTTATCCTTGCTCTTTGCCGTCGGGGTAGCCGTCGGTCTTGCTGGAGGAGAAGGGGTAGCCGGGCTCGCAGCCATTATCGGTTATCTAATCATGAACGTAACAATGGGTACAGTGATGGGCGTTACAGCCGATATGGTCGGTAAAGGCGACTTCTCAGTAGCTTCTGTACTTGGTATTCCTACCTTACAAACAGGCGTATTCGGCGGTATTATCGTCGGTATTCTAGCTGCATCGATGTACAAACGTTTCTTCCGTATTGAATTGCCTTCATATCTTGGTTTCTTTGCAGGTAAACGTTTTGTACCGATCATGACAGCTATTACTTCTTTGATTTTAGGTTTAATAATGGTTCTTGTATGGCCTCCGATCCAAACATTCTTGAACACTGTTTCTCATAGTATGGTTGAATCGAATCCTACATTAACTGCATTTATTTTCGGTGTGATTGAACGTTCATTGATTCCTTTTGGTCTACATCATATCTTCTACTCACCATTCTGGTATGAGTTCGGAGAGTATGTAAACAAAGCAGGACAATATGTACGTGGTGACCAAAAAATCTTTATGGCGCAACTTCGTGATGGTGTTCCATTTACAGCAGGTACATTTATGACTGGTAAATTCCCGTTCATGATGTTCGGTCTTCCAGCTGCTGCACTTGCGATCTACCATGAATCTAAACCACAACACAAAAAATACGTTGCAGGTATTATGGGTTCCGCAGCATTGACTTCTTTCTTAACAGGTATTACAGAACCTCTTGAGTTCTCATTCTTGTTCGTAGCACCAGTATTGTTCGGTATTCACGCAATCTTCGCTGGTCTTTCTTTCATGACTATGCAAATTCTAGGCGTTAAAATTGGTATGACATTCTCAGGTGGTCTGATTGACTTTATCTTGTTCGGCGTTATTCCTAACCGTACAGCATGGTGGGATGTTATCATCGTCGGTCTAATTCTGGCAGTCATCTACTACTTCGGATTCCGTTTTGCGATTCGCAAGTTCAACTTGAAAACACCAGGTCGCGAAGATACGCCTGCTGGTGATGATAGTGCAGTAAGCAGTGGTGGTAATAGCAAAGATGAATTGCCACATAACATTCTTGAAGCATTTGGTGGACAAGAAAATATTTCAAGTCTAGATGCTTGTATTACTCGTCTACGTATTCAAGTAAAAGAACCTAAAAATGTAAATAAAGATCGTTTGAAATCTTTAGGCGCTTCCGGTGTCCTAGAAGTGGGTAATAATGTGCAGGCGATTTTCGGAACACGTTCTGATACGATCAAATCACAAATGCAAGATATTATTGCAGGACGTACTCCACGCCCAACACCAGTAACAGTAGATTCTGTTCCAGCAGAAGGAACAGCAGAGAATCAAGTGAACATTTTGGCAGAAGAAGTGATTGTAGCTCCTGCTGATGGTGAGTTGATGAATATTAGTGAAGTACCAGATCCTGTATTTTCACAAAAAATGACAGGTGATGGATTCGCTGTATTGCCAACAAACGGAACGATTTGTTCACCGGTTAACGGTAAAGTATTTAACGTATTCCCTAGTAAACATGCGATCGGTATTATGTCTGAAGCCGGTAAAGAAATTCTTGTGCATGTAGGCGTAAATACAGTTAAATTGAAAGGCCAAGGCTTTACAGTATTGGTTGCAGAAGGCGATGATGTAATGGCTGGACAACCAATCCTTGAAGTGGATCTGGAGTATGTAAAAGCAAATGCACCATCGATCATTACTCCGATCATTTTCTCCAACTTACCAGAAGGTGCTACAGTAACGTTGCACAAAACAGGTAATGTAAAAACAGGAGAAGGCAATATCGTTACAATCAAGTAATAGTATTCATTTCGACTTTTGCAATGAATCTCAAAAGAATATAAAATAACAGACTATACGTACTTGTAAGTAGGAGTGCGATAAGATGTAGATGATGTTTGCGATAGCAAGCCTCTGTTCTTATCGCTTTCTGCTTACAAAATGCTTATAGTTTTGTTATTAAGCTGCATTGTAAGCAAGACTTAGAAAATATTTTATTTTTTCTAAAAACACCATGAATTTGCAGGATATTGCTGAATAATGTTAGCGATTGCTGAAAAAAGTCGAAAATAATTGTTTTGAGACGTGCATCATGCTTTATAATGCTGTACAATATAAGGGATGATCTAGTTATTAGTTAGTTATGAATTATTTTTACTATCCTACTATGATGAAGAAAGCGAGTGAATTTTATAATGGAAAAAACATTCAAAATCGTTGACGAAGATGGTATCCACGCACGCCCAGCAACAGCATTGGTAACAGCTGCTAACAAATTTGCTTCTACAGAATCTTTTGCAGAAGCTAAAGGTAAAAAAGTAACTTTGAAATCAATCCTTGGAGTATTGTCTCTAGGTCTTGAGCAAGGTGACGTTATCGTTCTTTCTACACAAGGTGCAGAAGAAGATGCAGCATTGAAAGCTTTGACTGACGTTATGGTGAATGAAGGGCTAGGCGAAATCAATGGCTAATATTTTGGGAATCGCGGCGTCTTCGGGCATCGCCATTGCCAAAGCATTCCGTCTAGAACATCCTGAATACGAGATTACCAAACGCTCGATTAGCGATACAGATGCGGAATTGGCTAAACTTGAGTCGGCTTTGGAAGTTTCCAAAACTGAACTTGAGGCGATCAAAGAACGTACGTTACAAGAAATGGGCGCTAAAAAAGCAGAGATTTTCGAATCGCATTTGTTGATTCTGAATGATCCTGAATTGATTAGCCCTGTAAAAGATAAAATTTCTACAGAAATGGTGAATGCTGAGTTCGCACTGAATGAAGTTGCTGCTCAATTTGTAACCATGTTTGAAAATATGAAGAGCACTTATCTTCAAGAACGCGCTGCGGATATGAGAGATGTAAGCAAACGTGTATTGAATCACTTGATGGGTGTAAACTTCCAAAGTCCAGCAGAGATTCGTGAAGAAGTGGTTATCATTGCAGAAGATTTAACTCCTTCGGATACAGCTCAATTGGATCGTAATTTTGTTAAAGGCTTCACAACAAATATTGGCGGACGTACTTCTCACTCCGCAATTATGGCTCGCTCGCTAGAAATTCCAGCGGTAGTCGGTACTAAAGAAGTTATGGAAGTTATTCAAAATGGGGATATCGTTATCGTTGATGGTCTTGAAGGTAATGTTATTGTTAACCCTGATGAAGCAACTCTTGCTGAGTATCGTGCTAAAGGCGCAGCATATGAAGCTCAAGTTACCGAATGGCGCAAATTGCGTGATGAAGTAACTGTCTCCAAAGATGGTGTACATGTTGAATTGGCTGCTAATATTGGTACGCCAAACGATGTGGCTGGTGTATTGGATAATGGCGGCGAAGGCGTAGGTCTTTACCGTACAGAGTTCTTATACATGGGTCGCGATGAATTGCCTTCTGAAGATGTGCAATTTAACGCGTACAAAACTGTTTTGGAAAAAATGGCAGGTAAACCGGTTGTTGTTCGTACACTAGATATTGGTGGCGATAAAGAACTACCTTACCTTGTTCTTCCAAAAGAAATGAATCCATTCCTTGGATTCCGTGCGATTCGTCTTTGTCTAGATCGTCAAGACATTTTCCGTACTCAATTACGTGCATTGCTTAGAGCAAGTGTATATGGTGACCTACGTATTATGTTCCCGATGATCGCAACATTGATGGAATTCCGCGAAGCAAAAGCAGTATTGGTAGAAGAAAAAGAAAAACTGGTTGCTGAAGGTGTTGCTGTTTCTGACAATATCCAACTTGGCATCATGGTTGAAATTCCTTCTACAGCAGTACTTGCTGACCAATTTGCTAAAGAAGTGGACTTCTTCAGTATCGGTACGAACGATTTGATCCAATACACAATGGCAGCAGATCGTATGAACGAACGGGTATCTTACCTGTATCAACCATACAATCCTTCTATCTTGCGTTTGGTTAAAATGGTTATCGATGCAGCTCATAAAGAAGGTAAATGGACAGGCATGTGTGGTGAGATGGCTGGCGACGCGACAGCAATTCCATTGCTACTTGGTCTAGGTCTGGATGAGTTCAGTATGAGCGCAAGCTCTATTCTTCCAGCACGTAGCCAACTAGCTAAATTGTCTAAAGCAGACATGCAAGAATTAGCTGCTAAAGCTTTGGATATGCAAACAGCAGAGCAAGTGGTTGAACTGGTACAAGCAATCCACGCTTAATATTTTCTTCCGTTACGTGCTAGGCATCATAAGCACTAATAAGTTTTCCCAACATTTACTTTTAGCTGATTTCTCTTTATGGAGAAATCAGCTTTTTTTATGACTATAGAATAGATTTTATTGCTGTAGATTTATAGATATAGCATACGTTCTACTGTTGTAAAATGAGTTGAAGTTCTTTGAGAATAAAGAGGATGCAATAGATAGATCAAAAAAAGACTCTGCTATCATCAGCAAAGTCTTTTTTTTTG
The DNA here is from genome assembly GCF_042681745.1 of Paenibacillus nicotianae. Taxonomy (NCBI): domain Bacteria; kingdom Bacillati; phylum Bacillota; class Bacilli; order Caryophanales; family Paenibacillaceae; genus Paenibacillus; species Paenibacillus nicotianae. The sequence goes on from NZ_JBHUGF010000010.1 coordinate 76,978, forward strand.
ATTGAGATATTTGGCTATGCTCATGTACATAAATCGAACTGAAAGTGTACATGGAAATGAAGAATATTTATAAGTTGATCATTTTAGCGTAAAATAAAAAATTTATTTAAGCTTTAGTTACAAGCGCAGTTCAAAACTGGTTTACGAGCAGCAGTGGTTTCATCCAAGCGTCTTACTGCTGTACCATACGGTGCATTGAGTAGCAATTCAGGATTATCTTTCGCTTCGCCAGCGATCTGAATCATGGTATCAATAAAAGCATCGAGTGTTTCTTTGCTTTCTGTCTCGGTAGGTTCGATCATAATACATTCTTCTACATTCAGCGGGAAGTAAACGGTAGGTGGATGGTACCCGAAATCAAGTAATCGTTTGGCAACATCCAGTGTACGAATACCGTACTGTTTGAGCCCTTTACCAGACATTACAAACTCATGCTTACATACGCTTGTATAAGGCATTTCATAATGATCTTTGAGACGGTGCATCATATAGTTGGCATTCAGTACAGCACATTCAGATACTCGGCGTAGACCTTCTGGGCCATAGCTACGAATATACGTATAAGCACGCACTAGAATACCAAAGTTACCATAGTATGCTTTGACGCGACCGATCGAATCAGGCGAACCGCTACGAAGAGTAAATGTACCATCTTCTAATTTTTCGACAACTGGTTCAGGTAGGAAAGGAAGCAATCTGCTTTTCACACCGACAGGACCTGCACCCGGGCCACCGCCACCATGCGGTGTACTCATTGTTTTGTGTAAGTTCAAATGCACCACATCAAAGCCCATATCACCTGGACGGGTAATGCCCATAATTGCATTGGAGTTCGCACCATCATAATAGAGCAATCCGCCTGCTTCATGGACGATTTGTGCGACTTCACTGATTTGCTTTTCAAAAAGACCCAGTGTATTTGGGTTGGTTAACATCAGAGCAGCCGTATCTGATCCAACAGCAGCACGAAGTGCATCAAGATCCACTAGCCCTTCTGGTGTCGAAGGAATCGTAATCGTCTGGAATCCAGCAACGGTAGCACTCGCAGGATTGGTACCATGAGAAGAATCGGGTACGATCACTTTAGTACGATGCTCGCCACGTTTTTCATGATACGCACGAATCATCATTAGACCTGTCCATTCACCATGCGCACCAGCAGCAGGTTGCAAAGTCACAGCATCCATACCTGTTAGAGCAGCAAGGTCTTTTTGCAAAGTATGCATCAATTCCAGTGCACCTTGAATACTTTGCTCTGGTTGATACGGATGAATTTTCGCAAATCCAGCATAACGAGCTACATCTTCGTTCACTTTAGGATTGTATTTCATTGTACAAGAACCGAGTGGATAGAAGCCATTATCAACACCAAAGTTACGACGGGACAATTCGGTATAATGACGAATCACATCGACTTCATATACTTCTGGTAAAGCAGGCTCTTCTTGACGAAGCATTTCCTGCGGAATCAATTGAGATACATCGATACGAGGAACATCACAATCCGGTAAAGAATAACCAACTCGACCCGGTTGACTTAGTTCAAAAATCAAAGCTTTTTCAGTAACAACAGCACCTTGTACAGAAGTAACGGTCTCATGGACTACAGTTTCGTTTGTCATAGGATTGCCTCCAGTTCAGTTGCCAATAGATCTATCTCGGCTTTGGTACGCTTCTCTGTGACTGCGAATAAGATATGACCGGACAATTCAGGGTAAGACAAGCTTAGATCATAACCACCAATCATTCCTTTTGCTAACAATTGAGTATTGATATCAGCGACCGAAGTTCCTTCTGGTAACGCAAGCACGAACTCATTGAAAAAAGGAGATTGGAACGCTAATTTGACATTAGGGATAGAAGATAATGTGTTAGCAGCATAATGCGCTTTTTGCAAATTGAGATCAGCTACATCTACCATACCTTGTCTACCCATCACAGATAGATATACCGATGCGCATAGAGCAAGTAATGCTTGGTTAGAACAAATATTAGAAGTCGCTTTATCACGACGGATATGTTGTTCACGAGTCTGCAATGTCAACACAAAACCACGTTTACCATCGATATCTTTGGTCTGTCCAACAATTCGTCCCGGCATACGGCGCATTAAAGGTTGAGCAACAGCGAAAAATCCACAAGTAGGCCCTCCTAGTGACATAGAGATTCCAAGTGGCTGTGCATCACCAACAACGATATCTGCTCCAAGTTTACCAGGAGATTCGAGTAATCCTAGTGAGATCGGATTCGTACTAACGACCAGCAAAGCACCTTTGGCATGTGCTAGATCAGCCGCTGCTTGAATCGCTTCAATACCACCAAAAAAGTTAGGAGATTGGACAAGTACTACAGCCGTCTGTTCGTCTATCGCTTCAGCAAGAACTTGAATATCGGTAACTCCATCTCCATAAGGAACTTCAACCACATCCAGATTCAATCCACGAGCGTAACTGCGTACCACTCCGCGGGACTCGGGATGAATAGTTGAAAGAGCAATAATTTTTTTGCGTCCTGTAGCAGATGCTGCAAGAGAAGCCGCTTCAGCGAGTGCAGTTGCACCATCATACATACTTGCATTAGCAACCGCCATACCTGTTAATTCACAGATATAAGATTGAAATTCAAAAATCGCTTGTAATTCACCTTGACTGATCTCCGGTTGGTATGGAGTATAGGCTGTATAAAATTCAGAGCGTGAAATCACATGATTGATCACAGAAGGTAAATGATGGTCGTATAAGCCTGCACCCAGAAAGCTAGTATAACGATCTGTATCTGCATTTTGACCAGCAAGACCGGACATATGACGGGTAAGTGTATATTCATCCAGCATTTCAGACATAGGCATCGTGCCTTGATAACGAAGAGATGCCGGAATATCTGTAAATAAATCCTCTATCGAAGAAGCACCCACAACTTCTAACATTTCAGCTTCATTCTGTGGGGTCATAGGAATATAACGATGCGATTTCATAAAGGTAGACTCCTTTGGGGCAACATATCCGTTGCCTTGTGATTTTATTTAGTGACAGCAGACGCTCGTTTGTAGAAAGGAGCTTTGACCACTTCAGCTTTGAGCATTTTACCGCGAATCTCAAGTTCTATTGGTGTTCCTAGATCAGTGCTGTCAGCTTCAATTAAAGCAAGTCCAAGATTACGCTTGAGTGTAGGGGATTGAGTTCCTGTAGTGACTTCGCCGATTTGGCGTCCATCTCGATAGACCGGATAGTGAGGACGAGGAATACCCCGATCGATCATTTCGACTCCGACTAATTTACGAGATAACCCTTTTTCTTTTTGCGCGACTAATGCATCTTTACCTGTAAAATCATCTTTGTTGAGCTTCACAAAATAACCAAGTCCAGCTTCCAGTGGCGAAATATCGGCGGATAGCTCTTGACCGTAAAGTGGCAGACGAGCTTCAAAACGAAGCGTATCACGCGCACCTAATCCACAAGGTATCAAGCCAAGTGGTTCTCCAACTTGTAGCAGTTGTTCCCAGATCACCGGAGCGTCGGTAGCAGATACATACAGTTCATAGCCATCTTCACCGGTATAGCCTGTACGTGAGATGAGAGCATGAACGCCGAAGATTTCAGCTTTATCGATAAAAGAAAATCCGGCTAGTTCAGCATAACGATCACTTTGCGTAGCCGCTTGCAAAATAGCAACTGCTTGAGGCCCTTGTAAAGCAATTAGTGCTGTTTGTTCTGAAATATTTTCAAGAGTGACTTGAGCAGGCAAAGACTGCTTCATCCAATCGATATCTTTATCAATATTCGAAGCATTGATCACCAGCATATAATGTTCTTCGCCCAGACGGTATACCAGTAGATCATCGACTACACCGCCTGTTGGGTAACACATTAATGTGTATTGAGCTTGTCCATCTTGCAGACGAGAAGCATCGTTAGTTAATAATTGCTGCAAATAAGCGAGTGAACCTTCACCTGAAATGATCACTTCACCCATATGAGAAACATCGAATAATCCTGCTTGTTCACGTACAGCTTCATGTTCTTTTTGAATTCCTGAAAATTGAACAGGCAATTCCCAACCGCCAAAATCGATACAACGTGGAGAACCGGATTGAGCATAAAGAGCAAAAATCGGCGTGCGCTTCAGTTCTGTTGTCATGATCGTCACCTCATCAAATTAGTATTGTGGCGAAAAATCGCATATATCATTTGTTTGTAAAAAAAGAATAAAATCATTCGAAAAAGCTCAACAAAAAAAGACAGAGAGAAAAGGAAATAAGCAGGTACTATACCTGAACTATTTCTTTTTCTCCCTGTCCTTGATACCTGAGAGTTACCTTGCACTTCTAGTCATACTGAGAAGCCACAAGTTTCCCCTTGGGTGATTGGTCGTAATTATTCGGATATCGTCGGTGACCGAATAACGCCAATTCTCTCCAGAGCTGCGTCCGGTACAGGTCCCTTTTACCTGAGAGATTCACCATCACTGGCTTACTCCTTCGGCGCTGTCATCATTCTGAACAGTCTCTCCCTGTACTTTCATTCGCTACATATGATGTTATGTATTTCCGAACATTAAGTATTGAAACAGTGATGAATGTATGTATATTATATTAATACTTGATTCAAAAAGCAATGTCAAGAGTATTGACAGTATAATCTGCCTTGCTATACGCTTGTGTGCATGAAGACATCACAACCATGAACCGGAGGAATGAACAATGAGTGAGATTAAAGATCAATTACTGTACAGTGCAGAACATGAATGGGTAGAACGCATCAGTGATGATACCGTCCGTATCGGTATTACTGATTTTGCTCAACATCAGCTAGGAGATATCGTGTTTGTTGAATTGCCACAAGCAGGTGCAGAAGTTGCTTCTGAAGCTGTAATTGGTACGATTGAATCGGTTAAAACTGTATCTGATCTTTTTAGCCCGGTGACAGGTACAATCACTAATTTCAATCCTGAATTAGAAACAGAACCTGAACTGGTCAACTCTGATCCTTACGGACGTGGCTGGATGGTAGAAGTAAAAGTTAGCGGTGATCTAGATACTGCATTATCAAGCCTTTTGAGTGCAGAAGCTTATGCTGAACATGCACAAGACTAAGTTGTAAAAAAGTGAATATATACAAAATAAGTAGATAATATCTAGTTATTTGTATTGTAACAAGATTAAGACTGAAAGCCTAGCAGGTGATCAGTCTTTTTTGGTATTCATTTTTAGTATGTATTGATGTTTTATAATTTTAGGTTGGAGGAATCTGGATAATACGATAGAATGATTAAATAAAGCAAAAATAGAATTTTTTTACATAGAGCGAATGATATAAATTTCATGTGATATGAACACTACACTTATGTTATTGATGACTACATCTGGAGGGGAGATTGTTGTCTAAATATCTATATCGTTTATTTTTGATTATGGTGATATTGGGATCACTGCCTGTACTGGTCATCGGAATATTTTCGTATACATTAGCAGCCGGCGATGTAGAGCAAAAAGTACAGGATGGTAATGCACAATTGTTGAATGAGACTCAATTACGTGTAGATCAGGTACTCAAAACATTACAGTTATCGGCTGTTCAATATGTCAATTCTTCATTGGTAACCGAAACGATGAAACAGCCTTTACAATCAGGAGACTTTGAAAAGATACGAAATTTAACAACAGGATTCAACAATTTGCAAACGATTACATCGCTGGACCAGATGCGATTAATTAATTTTGAACACAATTGGGTAGTATCAGGAACATCATTTAGTCAAGTGTCTGATGCCGAAGATCAAGCAGTACTTCGATCATATCGGCATAATCGAAATAGTATGTTCTGGGTAACAGATACATCTATCGCTAATAACGGATATACGTCAAATATAGATATGATGACTGAAAATGAATTAACGGCTACATCTTCCGCCAAGAAAACAAAAGTAGTCAGTATGGTGTTCAAAATTCCATTATTACCTTCAACCGGTGAGCCGCGTGGGTTGTTAGTATTAGATATTGCCAATGATGAGATCGATAACTGGGTCACCAGCAGTACACGTCTTGGACAAATCTATGTGTTTGATCAATATCAACAAGAATTTCTAGATAGTGGTCAGAATACACAGTATCCAGGCTTACAAAATGAAGTATTTAATCATGTTCATCAAGGGCAACGTCAAGGATTTTTTAACTGGAAAAGTGAAGGTAAAGAAGTAGGCGTGACTTATTCTTCTTCCACATTAAACGGGTGGGTATACGTATCTGTTGTATCTATAGGACAGATTACGTCCCAGACAAGAAAAATAGCGATTTTGACAATTAGTGTCTGTGTAGCGATGTTATTGTTAACCGCTTTGTTGGCTTTTCTTAGCAGTCGTCGTATGTATTCCCCTGTCTCCAAATTGATGCAATTGTTAGGAGCGGGAGAGTCAGCAGATTATACAACAGGGCTGAAAGCAGAACAACCGTCTACAATCACCGGATATTTACGTGTTCTATTAGGCAAAAGCAAATCAGCAACTGGATATGATAAAAAGTCTGTGAAGCGGCGAGACGAATTTGCTTATATTGGTGAACAGGTTGAACGCATGCGCTTAACAGGAAAAGAGCTAGAAGAGCAGATTCGAGAGCAAATCCCGCAGTTACGTGAATTATCTGTTATTAAGCTGATTAGCGGGCAGATTCCAGCTAGTGAATTTGAACGTCGTCGCCAAATCTATGGATTTCCTCAACCTGTACATTCTATGGCGGTATTGGTGCTACAGATCGATACCGTGCAAGGAACACGTTATGAAGAAACCGACCGGGAACTGCTTTTATTTGCGATTAATAATATGGTGTCTGAATTAATTTCTGTAGAGCATCGATTTAGCCCTGTATTGATAGAGCAATCGCAAGTCAGTATTCTGGTAGAACCTGTAGACAATGAAGATGCAACTTCATGGTATCATGCTCAGGCAGAGCGGGTGCGTACTCAGATTCAAGATTATTTGACATTATCGGTTAGTATCGGGATCAGTCGTCCTTTTGAACATTATCAAGGCGCTCCTGATGCGTATGGAGAAGGATTAGAAGCGCTCAAGCAACGAATGAGTCTGGGGAACAAATTAATTATCCATTTTGAAGATATCGATCATAGTACAGCTATGGAAGTGGCAGTATATACTCAGCTCAAGCAGTTAGAAGATCGTGTGATTCAATCGCTCCAAAATGGAGATTACGAGCAGACGCCTCTTTATTTTGATGAGTATATTCGTCATGTGATGGACAAAGAAATTCATTTTCGCGATTATCCGGTGTTACTGACTCAATTAGCGGCTCGTGTCTATGAGATTGTGCAACAAAAAGGTGGAACCGTAAATAGTGTGTTAGGCAAAAAAGCATCGTTGCATAAATTGCTTGAGTTACAGACAGTAGAAGAAATTAGGCAGTGGTTTACACAATCGTTATTTGAGCCGTTACAGCAGTTTTTGCAAAATCAGGCAGAATCACAGTATATGAATATCGCTGATCAGATGATCCAGATGATTCAACAACGATACGAGCAAGATTTGTCATTAGAAATGTGTGCAGAACAGCTTAATTTTCATCCGGTGTATTTGAGTCGTGTATTTAAAAAAGAAACAGGAATTAAGTTCAGTGATTATGTAGCAGAATATCGAATGAATCAAGCGAAAAAATGGTTAGAAACGACTGACTGGCGAATCGCTGATATTGCAGAAAAATTAAGCTATAGCAACACGACAGCATTTATTCGTATTTTCCGCAAAATCGTAGGTACTACTCCTGGAAAATATCGCGAAGAACATCGCAGTCGAAAGTTAATATAAGACTATTGTAGTTGAATCTAGCATATATAGAGGTTGAAAAAAGGTTATTTCACACATGAAAAAAGAAGCTAAAACCCTGATATAGAAAGGAATAGCTTCTTTTTTTACATATAAAGCTAAAATTGGATGATAGCCTGTTATCCTTCTGGAAGCGACAATAAGTCTATACAAATGTTAACGCTTTCAAGGAGGGTGAAGGATGGAAGCTAAATCAGTCAAATCATCTACACGTATGCGTACAAAAGAACGTCAGGCGAATATGTCATGGAGGGAATTTTACAAAAATCGTTGGTTATACATTATGTTATTACCCGGGATTATCTATTTTGTCGTATTCAAATATGTACCGATGTACGGCATTGTGATGGCATTTCAAGATTATGTTCCATACCGGGGCATCTGGGAAAGTAACTGGGTAGGATTCAAGCATTTTGAACGCTTTTTTAGTGAACCGCAATTTTGGATGTTATTTCGCAATACGCTGATTCTGGCGGTATACAATATTATCTTCTTTTTCCCTTTACCTATTATTGTATCGTTAATGCTCAATGAAGTGGTGACGGAACGATTTAAACGGTTTGTTCAAACGTTAATCTATGTACCGCATTTTGTCTCATGGGTAGTTGTTGTCGGTGTATTTTATATGATTTTTACTACAGAAGGCGGAATTTTAAACGAACTGATTTTTGCAATTACCGGTCAAAAAATAGCGTTTCTACTTGAACCCGGTTGGTTCCGTACGATGATTATTTCGCAATCGATCTGGAAAGAAGTCGGTTGGGGAACAATTATTTTTCTAGCGGCTTTGTCAGGTGTAGATACTCAATTGTATGAAGCTGCACGTATGGACGGAGCAAGTCGTTGGAGACAATTATGGCATATTACTTTACCGGCTATCCGTAGTACGATCATCATTTTACTTATTTTACGTCTGGGTACTTTTTTGGATACTGGATTTGAACAGATTTTCTTAATGCTGACTTCCACGAATCGTGATGTGGGTGAAGTGTTTGATACGTACGTGTACGTCAAAGGAATGACGCAAGCACAGTATAGCTATAGTGCTGCTGTTGGATTGTTCAAATCAGTGATTGGCTTGCTGTTAGTTGTCGGAGCGAATCAATTAGCCAAAAAATGCGGAGAAGAAGGTATCTATTAATCTGCATCTATACTTTTAGAAACGATTGGCTAGATATCCAAGTTACTTATCGTCCGAAAGGAGACAACATCATGAAACAAGATCGTACATTAGGGAATCGGCTGTTTGATTATACCAATCATACTTTGTTGTTATTGTTAGGGATTGTAACGGTATTGCCTTTTATCTATATCACTGCTGTATCATTTACCAGTCCGGCAGAAGTCGCTAAAGGAGGATTTATTCTTTTTCCGAAAGAATTCTCGCTGGCTGCGTATCGCTATATTTTCTCAACATCTACACTACTGAATAGCTTATGGGTATCGATCTATATTACAGTGGTCGGTACATTGATCAATTTACTGCTTACCACATTGATGGCGTACCCGTTATCACGTCCTTATTTGCGAGGTCGAAAATACATTATGCTCGGTGTACTGTTCACCATGTTATTCAGTGGTGGGATGATTCCAACGTATTTTGTCGTCAATTCTCTTCATTTGACGGATACCCTATGGTCGTTAATGATTCCAGGCGCGATTAGTGCATTTAACTTGATCGTACTCAAAAACTTTTTCCAACAGATTCCTGACGGACTGGAAGATGCCGCCAAAATCGATGGATGTAACGACGTGTCTATCCTTTTCCGTATCGTTCTACCATTGTCGCTACCAGCAATGGCGACATTCGCACTGTTCTACTCGGTAGCCCACTGGAATAGCTTCTTCAGCGCTATTCTATACATCAACGATAGCGACAAATGGCCTGTACAAGTGTGGCTACGCGAAATCGTTATTTTAGCTCAAAGCCGAATCGGAGACACCAGTATCGAAGAAGCCGATATCCAACCACTCACCATCCGAATGGCAGTTATCGTATTCTCTACATTACCAATCTTAATGGTCTACCCATTCCTACAAAAACACTTTGCCAAAGGCGCACTTCTAGGCTCAGTCAAAGGCTAAATCCTTAATAACACCTATGTAAGCTTAAAATACTTATTTGAGATGATTTAAATAACTTAAATAAGATAAGTAGTTAATAAAGTCACCATCATCTAAACCGAATCCAATAACCAAACCCTAAACACAACCTATTTCTATCCATAATCATCACGTACACCAAAACAAGAATAAAACACCTAAAAGATCAGAATCAACTCTAACAACACCTGAACTACCAATACTCAACACAAACAATTTCAACTCAATCCAAATTTCAAAATCTCAAATCTTTACATCCTAAAATCCCTAAATTCTCTAAATTCTCTAAATTCTCTAAATTCTCTAAATTCCCTAAATTCTCTAAGTCAATTCTTTAAAATCTTTATGTTTTACATCTTTTCTGCCACTACCCACCCAATGTGCTAGGCGGAGGGGAAGAGGGATTCTGGAAGTCGCCTTTAAGACTCGGATATCGACCGCTTGCGGTCATTTCAAGATATCCGATCTTACCAGCGACTGAAAGAACCCTCTTCCCCGAAGCCCTCCACACCCCCTCTCAACGAAAGGAGATTATTTATGAAAAAGCAAACAGCAGCTTTAATGTGTCTTGTGTTAGCGACATCTACCGTACTTAGTGCATGTGGAAGCAAAGGATCTCAAGGAGCATCAGTCGATAATACGATCACAATGGCGATTTCTCAAGTAGGCGATATTCCTTCTGCCGGTAATCCTATTCAAACGCAAATTGAAAAATATACTGGTAAAAAGTTAGACGTGCAATGGATACCGAACTCGGCATATGATGACAAAATCAACGTCATGATCGCTTCAGGAGATATGCCGGAGATTTTGAAAGTGAATTATACACCTGCTGTGACCAATGCGATGCGTAACGATGTGTTCTGGGAAGTCGGCCCGTATCTCAAAGATTATCCTAACTTAGCCGCTCAAGCAGATGTATTTTACGATAATGTCAAAGTCGATGGCAAAATCTATGGTGTACCTCGCTTTTCCGATATTGCACGTGCGACATTGATTTACCGCTCGGATTGGTTTAAAAAGCTCAAGTTAGATCTACCGAAAAGTACAGAAGACTGGTACAACGATGTGAAAGCGTTAACATTAAATGATCCCGATGGAAATGGTAAAAAAGATACGTATGGCATGATGTTATTCAAAAAATACAACGAAGGCGAATATTCTTTTACAACACGTCTGGCTGTTAGTCTGGGTGCACCGAATAAATGGAAAGTCGAAGAAGATGGTTCGTTTACACCTGAATTTATGACCCCCGAATATAAAGGTGTAATGGATTTACTCAAACGTCTATATGATGAGCAATTGATCAATCAAGATTTTGCAGTATTTGATTCTACAGAAGCTGATAAGAAATTCGATTCTGGTCTAACCGGTATGAAGATCGCTGTTGCCCAAACTGCCAAAAGTCAGCTTGAACGTTTACAAGAAAATGTACCCGATGCCGAGGTCGATCTTGCCAAATTAGAAGGCCCGGACGGTTATCGTGTTCCAGCTCAATCCGGTAATGCAGGTATTCTTGTATTTCCCAAAGTCTCTGTACCTACAGAAGCTGATCTCAAAGCGCTGTTGTCTTTTTTGGATAAATTAATGGACCCTGAAATGTCTACTTTGTTATTACGCGGAGTCGATGGCAAGCATTATAAGAAGTTAGAAGATGGACGGGTAGAAATGACTGATTTTGCTGCTTTTCAACGTGAAGTGAAGCCATATCGTGATAATCTGCCATTGGTCGAAGGCTATAACGTGCCTGCGCAAAAAGATACCAAGATTGGCGAAAAAGGAGTAGCGATGGCGAAGGAGATTACGCAGTATGCTATTCCGAATCCAGCACTTACTTTGTATTCACCGACCTATGAAGAACGTGGTGGTGATCTGGATCAAATGATTAACGATGCACAAACCAAGTATATTATGGGCAAAATCGACGAAAATGGCTGGCAACAACAAGTTGAACTATGGAAAACATCTGGCGGTGACAAAGTGATGCAAGAATACGCAACCTCGTACAAAGAACAGCAACAACAAAAACAAAGCAAATAACCATGTTCGTACTATAATGTCCGGGAGGAAATAACAATGAAATTGGTAGTTAAACAAAGTGCATGTTGGACACTTGCTACTGTATTGGCTTTGGGATTAACAGGTTGTGGCAATAGCGATTCAGGAGCGGCAACAGCGGATTCTTCGACAGTACGTATTTCACTGATGCAAGTCGGTGATATTCCCAAAACTGGAAATGATGTAGAAACAGGACTGGAAAAACATATCGGTAAAGATCTGGATATTCAATGGATTCCAAGCTCTGCTTTTAACGATAAAGTCAATGTTATGATCGCTTCAGGCAACTTGCCTCATATTATGCGTCTAAATTATATTCCAACTACTGTAGGTGCAATTCGTTCAGATCAATTTTGGGAGATCGGCCCTTATCTCAAAGACTATCCCAATCTAGCTGCTCAAGACCCGGAGTATTACAGCAATATCACTGTCGATGGTAAATTGTATGGAGTCCCGAATTTCCGCGATATCGGACGGGCGGCTATCGTGTATCGTAAAGACTGGTTTGATACATTGAAATTAGGTGTCCCGAAAAGTATAGAAGATTGGTACAACACCGCCAAAGCGATAGCGACTAAAGATCCTGACGGTAATGGCAAAAACGATACGTACGCTTTTCCATTATTCAAAACATATACTGAAGGTTCTCAAGCTCCTTTGACCCGTATAGCTGTAAGTCTGGGTGGAGTGAATCGCTGGGGAGTAGATGATACTGGCAAATTCACGCCTGAATTTATTACACCGCAATATACTGAAGTGTTACAAATGATGCATCGTCTGTATGCTGAAAAATTAATCAATGCTGATTTCCCTTCACTGGATTCTACAGAAGCAGATAAAATGATGGCATCCGGTAGAATCGGTATGAAACTAAACGGCGTAGCCACCAATGGAAAAAGTACACAGCAATTGCTAACTGCTGCGGTACCGGATGGAGTGGTGGATATTTCTCCATTTGTAGGGCCGGAAGGGATTCGGATAGCAGGTGAACCGGGTAACTTTGGTTTTCTCGCTTTCCCCAAAGCGACAGTACAAGATGAAGCGCAACTTAAAGATTTACTAGGTACACTTGATAAACTGATGGATGAACCAACAAGTACATTGCAATTACGAGGAATCGAAGGCAAGCATTACAAAAAAACAGCAGACGGCAAAACAGAATTTATCGATTTCGATGGATACCAACGAGATGTGAAGCCGTATCGTGATAATTTGCTCAATATCGAAGGCTATCATGTGCCTGAATTGGTTGATACTGAACTTGGTACCAAAGGTGTAAAATTATCAAAAGACGACCGGAAATATGCGGTATCCAATCCAGCGTATAATCTGGTATCTGATATCTATACAGAGCGCGGTCAAGAGCTGGATCAGATGATTAGCGATGCACAGACCAAATACATTATGGGTGAATTAGATGATGCTGGCTGGCAACAAGCGATTACAAGCTGGCGAACTGCGGGTGGCGATCAATTGATCAAAGAATACGAAGAAGCGTATGCCAAATTAAAGCAGTAAATCACTTATTGTATCTCTACGCAAATAGTCAGAGGTCATTACATCGTCAGCGAGAATATTCGATACAATCGATACGAAAAAGTTACTAAAAAATAGGTACGTCAAAACTGTGATTACTTTGTTTCTATTCTTATTACCTAGAGTAGAACATGAAGTATAATCACAGTTTTTTAATGTAGTATCATGATCATCCAGTAATTATTGTATTCTGTTACCGATCAGTAGATGCGTAGAAATAGATGTACTGGTTTATTAACAAGAAAAGAATGACTTACAGGAGGAACATCATGAATACAAAACGTGTATTGATTACAGGTGCCAATTCCGGTATGGGACTTGCTTCAACAATAGAATTAGCCAAGCGTGGATATGAAGTCATTATGGGTTGTCGCAACGAAGAACGCGGGCAAAAAGCATTACAAGAAGCACGTGACAAAAGCGGTTCTGATCAGATCAGTCTGATGAAATGTGATCTGGGATCACTACAGCATATTCGAGAGTTTGCCGAACAATTCAACCAAAAATATGATCGCTTAGATGTGCTACTTAACAATGCCGGTGTCGTTAATTTGAAGCGTCATGAAACAGCAGATGGATTTGAAATGAGTATCGGTGTTAATCATCTCGGTCATTTTTTGCTTACTCATTTGCTGTTAGATGCACTCAAATCTTCACCGCAAGGACGAATCGTTGTTGTGAGTTCTGGTGCGTATAAAATCGGTAAAATTCATTGGGATGATCCTTATTTGCACAACGGATATACAGTCATTAAATCCTATGCTCAATCCAAAATCGCTAATATCTTTTTTACACGTGTGATGGCTGACAAGTTAAAAGATACAAATATAACGATCAATTGCCTGCATCCTGGAGCTGTAGCTACGAATATTGGAGTAGATCGAGATACTGGATTTGGAAAACGTATTCTAGCCGGAGTAGCATATCTCCCTTTTTTCCAGACACCCGAGCAAGGCGCCGAAACGGCTATTTTCCTTGCAGATGATTCTTCGGTTGCTCAATCTTCAGGATTGTATTATTATCGCAAAAAGATCCATAAGCTCAAGCCCAAAGCACTGGATGATGCAGAAGCTCTTCGTTTCTGGGAATGGAGTCAAGAACAGGTGGGCTTACAAGAGCAATAAGAAAGTAATTTCGGTCACACACAATATGGAGTCTAATCGTTCTAATCTGTTATGCGATTTGTCTTACATGATCTATCATCTACTGGTACAATAGAATCATCTGATATCTGTTATAATCAGAACAAAAAAAGAAAGGATGATGATACCGAATGAGTAACGAATATCCGCCGAATCCTAATGACGTTCAGCAGAATCCGTATCAAGCTCCACCTCAACAGCAATATGGAGGAATGCCACCATACCCGCCGTATATGCAACCACCTTTGCAAGGATTAGGCGGCTGGTTAGCTTGTTTTCAAGTGTATATGTATTATGTACTTATTGCTTTGATATTTACTATTCCTAGTTACATATTTTTAATCTGGATGTACAAGAATCCAGGGCAGTTTGATGCGGTAGTACCTGGTATGACTAATAGTGTATTTTCTGTTTATGGCAACAACTTTATGTTGGTGATGATTATGGGAATTGTCTTTTCCATTATTTCGTTTCTGTGGATGATTACTAATCTAGTGTTCTTTTACAAACGCAAAAAATTCTTGCCACGTGTTATGATTGCATACTGCTTATTCCAAATCGCTGTAGGCGTTGTGACAATGTTATTGATTCCTAAAATAGGAATATTTCCGACAATAGGTAATATTTTTAGTATTGCTACGCTGGTTGCTTGGATTTTCTACTTTATGCGTTCTGTACGTGTCAAAAACACATTTGTTCGTTAATCCATCACATAATCTTTCGTCAATTACGCTGATCTTTACATTTGTTTTTATACAAGGAGGCAGATTAAATGAGTGATCAACATTTACCTTACACGATAGAAATAGCTAGACAAGAAGATTTACCTGCTATTGTCGATATTTATAATTCTTCTATTCCTGCAAGGTTGGCTACTGCGGATACAGAACCTGTAACAGTAGAAAGCCGACAAGCATGGTTCGATGAACATGTTCCTGATCGTCGTCCATTGTGGGTGCTGTGGCAAGATGGACAGATTGCAGGTTGGGCAAGTCTACAGACATTTTACGGACGCCCTGCTTATAACGGTACTGTAGAGCTAAGTGTATATGTACACAACGATTATCAAGGCAAAGGTATAGGTAGCAAATTAGTCTCTTATGCGATTGAGCAAGCTCCAACAATGCATATACATACACTGCTTGGTTTTGTATTTGCTCATAATGATCCAAGTCTGAATTTGTTGCGTAAATTTGGATTTGAAGACTGGGGACATTTGCCACGCGTTGCTATTTTGGACGATGTAGAACGTCATCTAGCGATTGTAGGCAAACGGATAGATACCAAGTAAAATGATCTAACACGTTAACTGTATAGATGCAACCTAACACCTGATAATGCGTCTAATCATTATCAGGTGTTTTTGTATTTTTTCGCAAAATGCAACTGACTTTTGGAGATATCTGATAAGCTGGGTAGGTTGCTCAAATATACAGTTGACGTTAATATGAATGAGGAACCATAACAATCATATAGAGATAATACTTATTCGGGCAGATGCCCAAAGGAAATAGCTTGTGGAAAGGAAGCCGATCAATGATCATACTGAAAACGCCTCAAGAAATAGAAGAAATGAAAACAGCTAATCAGATCGTAGCAGATTGTCATCGTGAGATTGCCAAACTGATTCAACCTGGTATTACAACGATGGAAATTAATGAATTTGTCAAAAAGCATATTACCAAATTAGGTGGCAAGCAGTTCACTAATGGATACAATGGTTTTGAATATGAGACGTGTGCATCGGTTAATGATGTTATCGCTCATGGCTTTCCAAATCGTACGCCTTTACAAGAAGGCGATATTGCCAAAATCGATATCGTTGCTGAATATAATGGTTGGCTTGGTGATTCTGCTTGGTGTTATGCAGTAGGTAAAATCTCACCAGAAGCTGAAAAGCTAATGCGTGTTACAAAAGAATGTCTGTATATCGGAATCGAACATGCGATTGTCGGCAATCGTCTCGGCGATGCTATGGCTCCACTACAACATCATGCGGAGAGCAATGGATTCCATGTGGTACGTGATCTATTAGGTCATGGTATCGGTCGTGATCTTCATGAAGAGCCTAACTTTACCCATACCGGTAAACCGGGTAAAGGTACACGTCTAAAAGAAGGTATGGTGTTTACGATCGAACCGATGATCAATGAAAGCACATACCGGATGACGATTGATGCGGATGGCTGGACAGCACGTACAGCAGATGGAGGATGGTCTGCTCAGTATGAGCATACGATAGCGATTACAGCAGATGGGCCGATTATTTTGACAGCTCAATAATAGTTCTGTGTTAGCAACGTTTTTTGGAGATATCTATGCAGTAGCAGTTTTAACCAGTATCATGTTAAGATTGCTACCCGGGTATCATTACACCATTACACGTAACAGATCTATAAGTTAGGCATCATTATCCTTTTTTGTATTCAAAAGCAAGTTATTGAGGTAAATAATAAACACATGATATGCAATACAACCTCCGCTTTTCTAATTATACAATCGCTAATCGGATAAATAATAATAGTCGGTATGATATTCATTAAATATTTGTGCTAACGATTGCACGTTTTGAATATTCCAAAAACCCCCATCACATAGGACTAAAGTTCCATCAAACCTTCAGCAATTCGACAAAATTTCCGATACTATTATTATAAGCATTTGTAAATAAATACTAGACTTGTTAGTAAAGTTTGATGGTATGAAGTGGAGATGAGCACTCATGCTCATAGATAACCTAAAATATGGTGGTGAATATAATGTTAGATAAAATGAATCATTCCTTAATCCGAAACTTAGATGTAGCGGCTGACTACTTTTATGATATAGATGATCTTGGACTGCACTATACGCCTCAGCAAAGTATATTCAAACTTTGGGCACCTGATGCGGTTCAAATGGATCTGATGTTATATACAGATATGGGTGTGTACGACGAGAATGGTCTTGTACACGATCATACAACAGGTGAAGCTCATAAAATGAAAGCAGAAGAAGGCGGCGTATGGCAATGTGTGCAATACGTTGATCTAGCAGGTCAGTATTATATGTACCGGGCTACATTTGCTGACGGTTCTGTACAGTATGCAGTTGATCCTTATGCTCGTGCGGTATCTCCGAATGGACAGCGTACTGCTATTGTCGATCTACAGACAACCAATCCAGAAGGATGGGAACATGATACCAAACCGCGTATGTCCAGTGTTACTGATGCGGTGATCTACGAATTGCATGTACGTGATTTCTCGATAGATGATTCTTCACGTATGAAGCATAAAGGTCAATATCTTGCTTTCACAGAAAAAGGTCTACAAGATGAGCATGGTAATTCCATCGGTATCGATCATCTGAAAGAGCTGGGTGTCACTCATGTTCATTTGTTACCGATTGCTGATTTTCATACAGTAAATGAATTAAAAGTACAAGATCCTCATTCAACGCAGATCAAATACAACTGGGGATATGATCCACAGCATTATAATGTGCCTGAAGGTGCATATGCGACCGATCCAACAGATCCAACATCACGTATTCGTGAATTTAAGCGTCTGATTCAGTCCTTGCATGCTGAAGGTCTGCGTGTAGTCATGGATGTGGTATATAACCATACGTATTCTGTTGATGATGGGCCTTTTGATCGTTTGGTTCCAGGGTACTTTTATCGCACCGATGAAAAAGGTCAATTAACCAATGGTTCTGGTGTTGGTAATGAGATTGCCACAGAGCGTCCGATGGTACGCAAATATATCAAAGACTCACTGCGTTACTGGGCAAATGAATATCATCTGGATGGATTCCGTTTTGACTTGATGGGTCTGATCGATACCGATACCGTCACTCAATTAACACAAGAGCTACGCCGGGATGTAGACCCTTGTATATTGATCTATGGCGAGCCGTGGACAGGTGGCTGGTCACTTCTTCCACAACAGACACTAAAAGGCTCACAGCGGAGTAAAGGATTTGCAGTATTCAATGATAATTTCCGTGAAGCGATCAAAGGCGATAGTGATGGAGATACACAGGGATTTGCTACCGGATCATTTGGCGTAGAAGGCGATGTTGTCAAAGGCATTTATGGCGCTATCGGAGATTTTACAGATCATCCTAGTGAAACAGTTAACTATGTGACTGCCCATGACAATTTGAATTTATGGGATAAGCTCGTACGCACTTATGGACAAGATGAAGCTCTTTCCTTCCTGCATATGGATAATGGTCAATTAGCCGATGGAAGCAGTGTAGAAGAAGCCGTACAAGCGGCAGAGCCTTACAAATATATCGATCCTGAACATGTATTATCCAATGATTGGGTTCGTCGTTCTTTGTTGGCTAATGGCATTGTGTTAACCAGTCAGGGGATTCCATTTATCCATGCTGGTGATGAAATGTTACGTACCAAATTTGGCGATCATAATAGTTATCGCAGTCCTGATGTGATCAATGGATTACGCTGGGAAAATAAACATCGATTCCGTCCAGTATTTGATTATTATCAAGGTCTTATTCAATTGAGGCGTACTCATCCTGCTTTTCGTATGGATCAACGAGAAGATGTAGAAAAACATTTAAAAGTATTGCGTAGTGATAAGCAAGTAGTTGCTTTTCAACTAGGAGAATATGCACATGGTGATAAATGGAACCGGATCGTTGTAATTTATAATGCCAGCACTCATGATCAGACCGTATCTTTGCCAGTATCAGTAAGTCCATGGCAAGTCGTCGTGAATGAGAACCAGGCCGGTATTCATCCATTAGCCAGTGTAGTCGGTCAAGAAGTGATTGTGCCACAACTGTCGATGATGGTGTTGTACGATGAAGAAGATCAATATATTCCGGTCGCAGCTAGCCTAGAATGGGATTATACGCCAAGTATTATGGAACCCGGTGAAAAGTTGCAACTGAAAGTAACTCCACGCGATCAACGAGGACGTATTTTTGAAGCAGAAGCGGTGATGTTCCATTCTTCCAATGAACAAAATATTATCGTGCGTGAAAATGGACAGATTATTGCTTTACACGAAGGAGACAGTACAATCTGTGCTTCGTGTGGCAGTGTGAAAAGTACTCTTTTGCTACATGTAGAGACTTTGGTGCCACATATGATTCATTTACACGGGGAACATCAAGTGTATGGTGGCAAACGTATTCCGTTAAAAGCGGAAGTGTTGGATCAATACAGTCGTCCAATTGCTCGCCCGAAAGTATACTGGGATTCCAGTGACAAACGCATTATTCGTGTCAACAAAGATGGGCTAGTACGCGGGATTCGTCCGGGTACAGCGAAGATTACAGCTTCTTGCGGGAAAGCGACCGCACAGTGGTTAGTGGAAGTGTTGCCTTATATTCCTCGTAGCATTGAAGTAGAGTATGAGCGTCCTAATCAAGACTACAAAGGGTGGAATCTGTGGGTATGGGGACCGATTTTAGGTCACAGACAGGTCGATTTTGAACGGATTGAAGAAGGCAGAGCAGTAGCCAAAATTATTGTTGCTCCTGAAGAAACCAATGTAGGTTTTATTATCCGTCTCAAAGATTGGCAAGCCAAAGATGTCGATACCGATCGTTATATTTTCGTAAATACTAATCAGGATGCGATCAAAGTATTAATTAAAAGCGGCGATCCGCAATTTGAAATAGAGCCTGTTATATAATGACTTCAAATAGCTACTTCTTTTAAAATAAAGAGTGGCTATTTGTTGTTATTTTGGATAATAAATAAGGTTTCTACAGAGTAATTATGGAAATGAGAGACCGTTCCTGATAAAATCATAACCAACTAAACATTTGGCTATCTAAACTTTAGGTCAAATGAACAAGATGGTTGTCAGGTCAAATATGTATATAGAGGTTAAGAATGTGGAATAGCCAGCACCTAAAATAGATAGAAGGAGGAACTCGTTAATGGCGATTAATGGAATAGCGGACGCGTTCATGGCGAATATCCGATGAGCGAAAACCGGAATCGACTCGGAGTCATTGATATTGGTTCAAACTCAATCCGTCTGATCATTTATGAAGCAGGTGCAGATGGAACCTGTCGTATGATACACAAAGCCAAAGAAACAGTTCGACTCGGTGTACGCAGGGATGAGAATGGCAGCATGATTGAGGAAGATATCCGAACGGTTATTCCTATCCTCCAGAAGTTTAAGCATATTTGTGCAACCAATCATACAGGTCAGATTCGTGCTGTAGCGACAGCAGCAGTCCGACAATCAACCAATACCAAAGATATTATTGCATGCTGGGAAAGCAATACAGATATCAAAGTTCAGATATTGTCAGGCGAAGAAGAAGCTTATTTTGGATTTTTGGGTGTAATGCGCTCGATGCCTGCTTATGTCACAGAAGGATTTATTGTGGATATTGGTGGAGGTAGCACAGAAATCTCATATTTCAAAAATAATCAATTAATACAAAGTACATCACTACCTTGTGGTGCAGTCAATATGACGATGCAAAATGGTGGAACAGACCATTGGAGCGAACAATCGACAGAGCAGTTGGAACAGAAAATCAATCAGCAATTAGCAGACTATCCCTGGACAGCGAATCATCCTGATTTGCCTTTAATCGGTCTGGGTGGAGGGATTCGTGCTCTTGCCAGAATGGAGCGCGAACGCAAACGTCAATCCAAACCGGCTAGTGATCCTTATCGCATTGATCCTGATACGATTTTCTTTTATGCCGAAGCGCTGGCAACGCTAAGTCTGGAAGAACGGGTTAATCAATTTGATCTCGGCAAAGATCGTGCAGATATTATTGTAGCAGGTACACTTATTTTGCGTACGCTGTTAAAGCATATGAAATGTTCAGCATTGCTCGCAAGCTGGCGCGGTCTAAGCGATGGTCTTTCGCACCATTTTTTTACAGCAGAATCCGCTTCTTCTCGTCCAACTTCATAAATACCAAAAAGCTGTTAGTGCACATCTAAGGATGAAGTGCTGACAGCTTTTTTTGCGTTGTATACGTGTTATCTGCATATACCTGCTCAGTCTTTCTCTTTTCATTATTCTCAGACAATGTAAACGGTCACAAATGAGCATGAAATAATTAAAATGACATTATCGTTTGAAAAATCTTTAATTTGGGGTAATAATAGAAGGGGTTTATTTGGGAAAAGATGTACATAAGCAGAAAAAGGAGGAAAATGAATGTATTCCATTTTTGGTTTGAGCCATGAAACCACACTATTGGTATGGGCTCTTGTTGCTATTGTTATTTTGATTGTCATGATTGCGAAGTACAAATGGAATCCATTTGTCGTTCTGCTGATGGCATCGTTGTTTCTAGGATTGATTATCGGCATGGAACCACTGGACGTAGTCAAATCGGTACAAAGTGGTCTAGGTGGGACACTGGGTTCGATTGCAATCGTTATTGGTCTGGGTACGATGCTCGGTAAAATGATGGCAGAATCAGGTGGTGCAGAACAGATTGCCACAACGATGGTCAATCGATTCGGGGAGAAAAATATTCCCTGGGCGATGCTGATTGTAGGGATTATTGTAGGGATGCCGGTCTTTTTTGAAGTCGGTATTATTTTGCTGATTCCTATTTTATTTACCGTTATTCGCAAAACGAATATTTCACTGTTGCGTGTAGGGATTCCAATGCTGGCAGGTCTATCGACTGTACATGGACTGTTGCCTCCGCATCCTGCACCAATGATAGCTATCGATGCGTTTGGAGCTAGTATAGGTAAAACGATTATTTACGCGTTGATTGTAGGGATTCCAACAGCGATAGTAGCCGGACCGTTATTCGGTGCTTATATTGGTAAACGAATCGTTGTCCATCCGCCTGAAGGGTTAGCAGAGCAATTTACAACGAATAACAAATTGGATCGTCCAGACAAGCCGTTGCCAGGATTCGGTATTACGATGTTGACGATTTTGATGCCTGTTATTCTAATGTTAGCTGGATCGATTGCTGAAATTGCAGATCCGCAAAGTACTCATGGTATAAGTGTATTTTTGCGTTTTGTTGGTAATGAGATTGTAGCGATGTTTATTGCAACAGTGTTTGCTTTTTTTTCTCTTGGATTCGGACAAGGCTTTACCAAAGAACAAGTATCCAAATTTGCAGGAGATTGTCTTGCACCAACCGCTTCGATTATTTTGATTATCGGTGGTGGTGGAGCATTCAAACAGATATTGATTGATAGTGGTGTCGGTGACGCGATTGCCGCAGTTGCTACATCTGCACATGTGAATGTAATTGTATTTGCGTATCTGGTCGCCGCTTTGATTCGTGTGTCTACAGGATCAGCTACAGTCGCCATGACAACCGCAGCAGGTATTGTTGCGCCTGTACTGGCTTTGACACCGGGAGCGAATATTGAACTGGTTGTACTGGCAACAGGTGCAGGCTCATTGATCCTGTCTCATGTAAATGATGCCGGTTTCTGGATGGTTAAAGAATTCTTTAATATGACAGTTCCACAGACACTGAAGTCTTGGACAGTCATGGAGACTTTATTGTCTCTAGTGGCGTTCGGTTTAATTTTACTATTGAATGTAGTAGTCTAAATAAGAAAAGAAGTTCTGGAAATTAGAGCGAAAGTAGGTTAGATCATGAGCACTGCAAAATATATGATCGGTGTAGACATCGGAACGACCAGTACCAAAGCTGTATTATTTGAAGAAGATGGAAAAATTGTAGCACAAGGCGGAGCAGAATACCCTTTGCACACGCCTGTACCTTCCATTGCGGAACAAGATCCAGATCAATTATTTCGTGCAGTGATTGATTCGGTAAGACAAACGATGGACAAAAGCAGTGTAGCACCGGAAGATATTTTATTTGTATCTTTCAGTTCAGCGATGCACAGTATGTTAGTCGTGGATAAAGAAGGCAAGCCGATTACGCAGTGTATGACATGGGCAGATAATCGTAGTGCAGCGTATTCTCGTCAATTGCAAAAAGAGAAAAAAGGGCACGAAATTTATATGCGTACAGGGACACCGATTCATCCGATGTCTCCATTGACCAAAATTATGTGGATTACACATGATCGCAAAGAGATTGCTAATGCAGCGTACAAATATATTTCGATTAAAGAATACATTTTCCTCAAATTATTCGGGGAGTATGTGGCAGACCATTCGATGGCTTCTGCTACAGGGTTGATGAACTTAAAAGAATTAGATTGGGATCAAGAAGCGCTAGAAACCGCAGGGATTACGCGTGATCACCTTTCTACATTAGTACCTACAACACATGTGATGCATGGCTTACATGCGACGTATGCGACTGAAATGGGTCTAATCGAAAGCACTCCATTTGTACTCGGAGCAAGTGATGGAGTACTTTCGAATCTAGGTGTAAATGCGATTGAACCTGGTGTTGTAGCAGTTACGATCGGAACCAGTGGAGCGATTCGTACAGTAACCGATAAGCCTGTAACCGATCCAAAAGGACGCTTTTTCTGCTATGCTCTTACTGAAGATAAATGGGTAGTCGGTGGGCCGGTTAACAACGGTGGTATTATTTTCCGCTGGATTCGTGATGAATTTGCCGCTTCTGAAGTAGAAACAGCGAAGCGTCTTGGACTAAGCGCTTATGATGTATTGACTCGTATTGCTGAAAAAGTACATCCTGGCGCAGATGGACTATTATTCCATCCCTATCTATCCGGTGAACGTGCTCCATTATGGAACCCAGATGCAAGAGGTTCATTCTTCGGACTGGCATTGCATCATAAAAAAGAACATATGATTCGCGCGGCACTGGAAGGTGTTTTGTTCAATTTGTATACGGTGATGTTAGCAGTCGAAGAGCAAATCGGTGTGCCGAAAAAAATCCATGCGACAGGCGGATTTGCACGTTCTGAATTGTGGCGTCAGATGATGGCAGATATTTTCGATCAGACTGTAGTGGTTCCTGAAAGTATCGAAAGTTCTTGTCTGGGTGCGGCAGTGCTTGGATTGTATGCTCTTAAACGGATAGATTCCTTAGATGAAGTGTCTAAAATGATCGGTACAACTTACGAACACAAACCGTACAAAGAACATGTAGCGATCTACCGCGAGTTATTACCTATTTATATTCGTATATCTCGTAAATTTGAAGAAGATTATGAAGATATCGCTGATTTCCAGCAAAAAATGTTGGATAAATACACACCTATCGAGAAAAAAGATAGCGATGATCTGTAATCGTTTATAACACTAGAAACAATCGATACACCAATAGCATAGATATTTACTCTCAAAAGATTACTGTGTATATTAGCAGTAATCTTTTTTTCGTTTACAATAGGTTACTTCCGGTTAAGTATATCGGGTTAATGTGTTATTGCTTTACCACGAAAGAGCTAACAAGGTATAGTGAATAGAATCGACTATAATAGTCAGGGGAGGATCGTATGAAAAATATTATTATATTAGGCAGTAGCGGAGGCAATTTATATAGTCTGGGTGGCAAAAATCCAGAGGGACTATTACAAGAATTACTGATACAACTCGAAGCAGCAGAGCTTCATTGTGCAGGTATTCAATTTATTGCTGCTCAAACATCTATGGATCATATCAAAGAATCGACCCCTGCTTCTTTATACATATGGAACGAAGAGGAACAGCGTGCAGTGATTAGTGCTGAAGGCACTTTAGAAGAAATCAATCAAGCTGCTGTAGCTGAAGATGAACGATTAGCTACAATGATAGTCAATGGTGAAGTAGATGGTGTTATTTTGATGAGTGCAAGCCCTGATGGGGCAAATCGATTAGCGATTGAAGCAGCAGCAACGGCTCAATTACCAGTCACTGGTACAGGTGGAACATCGATGGCAGCCGCCGCAACTAAAGGACTGAAAGTCATCTCTACTTCCGGTACAACAGGGACAACGAACCGTACGCGCGCCGTTTCTTTCGTTACTTCTTTGAGTAAGTATTGGGGACAATCGTATCGTCCGGTGATCGGTAAAGCAACCAGCGGGCAAGGGGGACAGCAAGGTACAGGATTTTCACGTATCAATATTCGAGGGATTATGCTGGCTTCATTACCGGGCTTTATCGCGATGGCATTGATTCTAGCAGTCAGTCAGATTCCCGGATTGACTGGGCTAAGCAAAGTATTCGATATTATGATTGCGGCATTGCCTGTTATTATTGCAGTGGTTGCCGCTAAGCAAGTGGCTGAATTAGATGAAGTATCAATAGTAGCGGGTATTGTAGCCGGTGTATTATCGGTTAATGGAGGTATTATTGGCGGATTGATCGGCGGAATCGGTGCTGGATTATTAGCCAATTATTTATTTCGTCAATGTGTGGAATGGCGCTTTCCAGCAACAACCGTTAATATAGTAGCAGGTGGAGTATCGGGTCTGGTCGCAGGATTGGTTGTATACTTTTTTATCGCTCCTATTGCTGCTCAAGCCGGTGAAGGTATACGTCAGTTGTTAGAAACACTGGTCGCAGCGAATAGTGCGCTTGCTGGTCTAATTGCTGGATTGTTAATTTGGCCTGCTATTTTGGGTGGAGTCTATCATGCTGCTATTTTACCTATCGTATTGTTAGAAATGGAACGAAGCGGTAACAGCTTTTTGGGTGCTGTAGATATGACAGGCTTAGTGATGGTATCCGCAGGGATTACACTTGCTAATATTATCGCTCCACAAGATAAAGGGGCAGCCGCTGTAGCCGCACCGGGATTTCTGATTAATATTGGATTTGGGACATTTGTGGAAGCCGCTTATCCTTTTATGTTTGCAAGTAAATGGGTATTTGGAGGAGCGATTGTTTCTGCTGGCTTAGGCGGATTATTAGTAGGTGTATTGAATGTACGTGGTATTGCGTATGTTCCTGCATTTGCCGCTCCATTCTCATCGAATCATATCGCAGGGTTTGCGATTGCGATGTTGGGAAGTCTGACCTGTTCATTTGTGATTACGTTGATTATTAATCTTATTTTTAAAAACCGTAAAAAGAAAGAGGCTAGTATATGATTGAATTAGTATTGATGAATCATGAGCAATATGAAGCTTTTCGCGATCAATCTGCTGCGGATTATGCAGCGGAAAAAGTACTGGCAGGCACATGGGATGCTGTTGATGCACAGCGATTAGCTACAGAAAGCTTTGCCAAATATTTGCCACAGGGAAAAGATACACCAGGGGCTTACATTTATAATATTGTTGAGGTAGCGAGTGAACAGATTATCGGATATATCTGGTTACAGATCAGCGATGCTCCAGCAGGCAAGCAAGCCTTTTTATACGATATTTTGATCTATGAACCGTATCAAGGCAAAGGATATGGTCAAGCGACTATGCAAGCACTGGATCAAGCGGCAATGCAAGAAGGAGCCGTCAAAATTGGACTGCATGTATTCGGTCACAATCTCAAAGCATTACATGTGTATGAAAAAGCAGGATACCAGATTACAGATTATCAAATGTCCAAAATGTTAACTCCCTAAAGAAATAGAAAATAAGTAGCACATCCCAAAAAATGATATAAACCCGATACAGAGTACAAGTAAAAAACCTTTTTCAGATCTGCGTTACCATGCAGACGAAAAAGGTTTTTTTGCACATTGGATATGCACATTAGAGATATCGTTTAGATAATAAGTATTTATTCGATTGGTGAATTACATCCGGTAAATCAACACTTCATAAGGACGTAAATATTGCAGATCATCAATATGTTGTTCTTCTTCGGGATGAGGAGGGTGAGCCGTATGAGGATAATTCCCCAGTATTTTCACCATTGATGTTGGAAAAACTCTATACTCCTGTGTCCAATCGATCTCGGCTTCTACATCATCGAAATTGAGTAAGATTAACCAGCGTTGACCTTGCCATTCTCGTATAAAAGCAAACACTTCGGGATGATCTTTTAATAACATTGTAAAAGAACCATGCGACATAATCGGGAACTGCTTGCGCATAGCAATCAAATGTCTATAATACGACAGCACCGAGCCTCTTTGTTCTTCTTGTTCACTCACACTCAAGTGAGTAAGAGTCTTTTTATCTGGAAAAGGAATCCATGGCTTGGTTGAAGCAGATGGGCTAAATCCAAAATTCTCACTATGCGCATCCCAAGGCATAGGTGAACGTGAACCATCACGACTGCGCAGATGAATACCGGATAACACTTCTTGAGGAGACTGCCCGTCTTGTACTGCTTCCTCATAATAATGAATCGTTCCTTGATCCCGGTAATCTTCGATTCGATCGTAGGTTGTATTCGGTAGTCCCAATTCTTCACCTTGATAGACCAGTGGTACACCGGGAATCAGATGGAGAAAGGTCGCTGCTAATTTGGCGGCTGTCATATTATGTTCTTGATGCCCGATCACATCAGGAATCATACGTGGATGATCATGTGTACTGAGGTACACACCATATTCTCCGCGGGCAAACACATGCTCATACCATTTGGATACTGATTCTTTTAACTGCAACACAGACCAATCCGCTGAACCCCAGGGATTATGTGGGTCTTTACCAATACGCATCATATCCATTGCCAGTACCATATTCAATTCTTTCCGTTCAGGTAATGTATATTCCAAAACTTGCTCCATCGTTAATGAAGGAGCTTCACCTATCGTCAAAATATGTGGATAATGGGCAAACGCTTCTCGATGCAATTCTTGTAAAAATTCATGAATGCGCGGGCCATTTTTATACAATTTCTGTCCAATCGGATGCGGATCGTCTTCTGCGGCATCAGGTAGATCAGGATGTTTGGAGATCATATTAATAGCATCCAGACGAAACCCATCGATACCTTTATCTAACCACCAGCGAATCATTTTGTAGACTTCCTGCCGTAATGGTGGATGTTCCCAGTTCAGATCAGGTTGTTTGCGATCAAATAGATGTAGATAATACTCGTCAGTCTGTTCATCATATGTCCATGCTGATTCACTTTGAAAAGAACGCCAGTTGTTGGGTTCTGTACCGTCGCTTTTGGCAGGTCGCCATATATAGTAATCTCGATAAGGATTGTCTTTAGCGCTTTTGGATTGTTGAAACCAGGGATGTTCATCTGAAGTATGATTAATGACCAGATCCATAATTAGCTTCATATCGATATCATGTAACTGATCAAGCAAAGATTCGAATTGTTCCATCGTGCCATACTTCGGATCAATCTGGTAGTAATCTCTGATATCATAGCCGTTATCAATCATCGGCGAATCGTAAATAGGGCCGAGCCAGATGGTATCGATTCCTAGTTGATGAAGATAAGGAATCCGCGAAGCAATTCCATTGAGATCTCCCCAACCATCATTGTTACTATCCATAAAACTAGGTGGATAAATCTGATAGATAACAGATTCTCTAGCTGTTTTGTTTTCCATGATGATCCTCCTATATACATGCTAACCAGACTATTAATTTCAATTATTTAACATAATTAGTCTTTACTACATGGTTAAACATCGGAGTACATGTTCAAACAATAACTACACTGCCTTAATCATTCGATAAAATTCATGTCCATTTACAGTGATCTGACCATCTTCCGTATAGCCTAACCGTTCATATAATTTTCTCGCTTTGGGATTTTCTTGATCAACAATCAACATGACTTTGTGATGACCTAATTGCTGTGCTTGCTGTTCAAAAGCATGGATTAACACTGTTCCAATCCCTTGTCCTTGATAGCTTGAATCGACAGCCAGTGAATCAAGATAATATTCGTCTTCCCGGGCTTCAGGAATAATAGCTGATGGATCTTGTCCACGTTGTCGAACACGTTCAATAAGGGGCGCATCGAGAGAAGCAATCTGACTGCCATGATAAGCAAGAACAAAGCCAATCACTTGATCTTCACGTTCTTCTACAAATATATTTTCATAACTGATTCGATTGCCGGTCTGCTCAAACAATGGACGAAGAGCAAGTAGAGCTTGTTCTTTGTTATTTGTACCTGTAAAAGCATGCGCGATATCGCCAATAGCGGTATACATTAATTCTAAAACAACAGGTGCATCATTAGGTGTAGCAGGTCTGATCATAATATCCTCCTGATTTGAAACATAATTTGTAAGTCTTGTTCTATACCAAATCTGTTATAAGCTGATAACTCGTTCTGTATTATACATAGCCGTATATCTGTTCTACTATTATACATGTAAGGTAATTGAATATGAGATTTCAAGCGCTTGATGATACATATTCATGATAAGGATTTTAGGCAAAAAGAACCGTTAAGCCATGCGCAATCTATCATGGCTGGTCACTGGAGGTGTCATTTTGAGTATGTCATCCACATCTCCTGCTGTACGTGTCAGTGAAGCGACTGAGCCGGAGATCATGAAGACGTTAGCTGTAAGTGCTGTAATGTGGCAATTGATGTTAAATGTGATGCTACTTCATTACCAAAGTACAGCCCAAAAGATAGAAATTGGCATATTATACGATCTGGTTAAATTTTCAGCGCCTATGTTTATTTTTGCAATAGCATTTGATTTGGCGAAGTTAAAAGACACCCATTATTCTCATTATGTATGGCACAAAACGAAAGAGATTATAGGCCCTTATCTTGCCTGGACAGCCGTCTATATGATTGCTTTTAATGTAGGTCATTACTCTACGATCTGGAGTATTGTAAAAGGTGTTTTGCTTGGCGGTGCTGCACCACAGCTCTGGTATACGATTATGATGTTCCAGATTCATTTATTGTTGCCACTGCTCACAGGATTGGTTCTATTTTTACTGAAAAATAAAAAGAATACGATTGGGGTAATAATCATTACCGTCATTATCTATGCTGGATTGATCGCATGGTACTCTATTTATGCATTTCATAATCAAGAACATCCCGCATGGATTCAGTGGGATCGACTACTATTCATGTTTGGCATTTATGCAGTGCTTGGTGTGATTGCGTCTACATACAATCAACAATGGCATGCATGGGTAGAACGTATTCGCTGGTGGGCATTACCTATCGGTGCATTGCTATTTATACTGGTCAATCGTGAATTATTTTCTTTTGGATTAGATACACTCAATCTAGCTGATGCCAGTTATTTGAAATGGTCGATGGTACTATTCAATATTACATTAATCATTATCGTGTATGGATTTACAGTATCGTTAATCAATACCGGTTCCAAATCACTACGTTATTTTAAATTTATCGCTAAATATGCGTTTCGTGCGTATCTTGCCAGTTATTTTGCACTTCAACTGACTGTTCTGTTGATAGGAGATTATTTTAGTGATATTCCTTTAGGGTTGAATCTACTGATGACTTTTGCAATCACAGCTTTTTTCTCGTTTACTATGGTGTATATCGTAGAATGGATATGCAAAAAAATAATGGCTTTGTTTCACAAATCAGAAGTGTTACCAAAAAATTCAATTGTAAACTCACGAAATACCAGTGCAGCGCGAGATAAATAATGATCTCCACGCCATGAAATACCAATCGTACGCTGGCAGATCGGCGAATGGATAGGCACAAGCGAAATATCTGGCCCTGTCGATCCTTCCCAGGATACAGCCGGAATAAAAGCAACACCTTGTCCAGCTCGAATCAATCCGCGTACTGTAGCAGGATCATCACTTTCAAAAATATGCTTGGGTTTGAAGCCAGCCAGATGACAATAATCATCGGTCGTCTCACGCAAGCTATGTCCATGCCGGAGACCGATAAAATGTTCATGAGCGGCTTCAGACAGAGCAATACTAGAACGATCTGCTAGAGCATGACCTTTGGGTACAGCTAGAAATATCTCTTCGGTCACAAGAGGAATACTTTGCATATGTTCATAATTTTGTGGCAATGAAGAGATACAAAGATCAAATTCAGGCTTTACATTTTCTTCATAATGCTGAAGCAATTGAAAATGAATATCAGGATATTTTTCACGAAAAGCTGTGATTAGATTCGGTACGATATGTGAGCCTACAGGAAAAGCGAGCTTAATATAACCTACAGTGCCTGTTGCTAGATCATGTACTTCGCGGGTAGCATCTTCCAGCGATTGCAGTGCTTGTTCAACATGTTTGAGAAATGTTCTTCCGTATTCGTTGAGTGTAATATAACGTCCGGTACGATCAAATAAAGATACACCGAGTTCGGTTTCGAGCATTTTGATCGATTTACTCAGTGCAGGTTGAGCGATATGAAGTTCTTCAGCGGCATGGGTCATATGTTGAAGTCTTGCTACTTTACAAAAATATTTTAAATGAAGTAATTCCATCAGAACACCATCCAATCTCAATTAATCAAACATCAAGGAGGAGTATCATGTCAACCCATATCAGCAAGTTGAAAGCCGGAACACCACGTATTTGGACGACCCGTCGTGATGAAAAAAAACGTCGTATGGACAAAGTTCGCTCGATGTTAAATGGTGTGATTTTGCCTACAGATCATATTGTAGATGCACTGGAAGTGCTACTGGTTAGTGGTGATCGCGTAGCTCTCGAAGGTAACAACCAGAAGCAAGCCAGTTTCTTATCGCAAGCATTATCCAATGTGAATCCGCAAGTAGTAAATAATCTGCATATGATTATGTCCAGTGTATCCCGTCCTGAACATTTAGATATTTTTGAAAAAAATATTGCAAGCAAACTAGACTTCTCTTATGCAGGCCCTCAAAGTCTACGTATTGCGCAAATGGTAGAAGATCAGACGCTAAGTATTGGTTCTATTCATACGTATCTAGAATTGTATGGTCGGATGTTTGTCGATCTAACGCCTAATATTGCACTCGTTGCCGCAGACAAAGCAGATCGTCAGGGGAATCTCTATACAGGAGCGAATACCGAGGAGACACCGACAATTATTGAAGCGGCTGCTTTCCGAGATGGCATTGTGATTGTACAAGTCAACGAAATTGTTGACGAATTACCTCGTGTCGATGTGCCCGCTTCCTGGATTGATGTGATTGTCGAAGCCGATCAACCGTATCAATTGGAAGCTTTATTTACTCGTGATCCGCGTCATATCAAAGAAACACATATCTTGATGGGAATGATGGCGATTCGCGGTATCTATGAACGTCACCAAGTCCAATCGCTGAATCATGGGATTGGATTCAATACAGCCGCGATTGAGCTATTATTGCCTACGTATGGCGAATCGCTTGGCTTACGGGGCAAGATTTGCAAAAATTGGGTACTTAATCCGCATCCTACATTGATTCCAGCAATCGAAAGTGGTTGGGTCGAAAGTGTACATTGCTTCGGTGGCGAAGTAGGAATGGAAAAATATACAGCGGCTCGCCCGGATGTCTTTTTCACCGGACATGATGGTACAATTCGCTCCAATCGGGCGATGGGACAAGTTGCCGGGCAGTATGCCGCAGATATGTTTATTGGAGCAAGTCTACAAATCGATCCCGATGGTAATTCATCGACAGTAACTTCAGGTCGTTTAAGCGGTTTTGGGGGTGCACCAAATATGGGTAGTGATGCTCGTGGTCGCCGTCATGATACAGAAGCTTGGCTGAATATGATTACCGATCAACAACCGATCGTACGTGGACGCAAATTAGTTGTTCAAATGGTGGAAACATTCCAATCAGGAGATCAACCAACATTTGTCGATTCTCTCGATGCGATTCAAGTAGGGCATGATGCAGGTCTACCGCTTGCTCCTGTTATGGTCTACGGAGACGATGTAACACATGTCGTTACAGAAGAAGGAATCGCTTATCTCTACAAAGCGCAAAATATTGAAGAACGTCGTACTGCTTTGGCGGCAATCGCAGGGGTAACACCTTTGGGACAACGTCATAATACCGATTTGAATGAGAAATTACGTCAGGATGGATTGATTGCTTTTCCAGAAGATTTGGATATTCGTCGTACCGATGCGAAGCGTTCCTTGTTAGCTGCTAAAAGTATAGAAGAACTTGTAGACTGGTCAGATGGACTATATGAACCACCATCCAAATTTCGGAGCTGGTAATGATGAGCACTGTTGATAGTTATTCATCGTTATTGACCCCAAGCTATCAAAAAGTAGAAGCAGATCATTATGCATTATGGTTAGGGGAACTGGCTGTAACTGCTCTTAAAGATGAAGCTTCATTGACGCCCAAGCCCGGACTTGTAGATCTTGATCATAATGGTTCCCATCAAGATATGAATATTCAGTTAATGTATGATTCAGCAGAATCATTACATGTCACTTTTGTCCAAATGGCTCAAGCATCGTATGGCAGATGTGCCGATCAATCATTACGTGAACAACTAGCTTTGATCGGACGACAGGGTGAACAACATATGTTAGAAGTGACGAAAGGTGTTAATACCCATCGGGGTGCTATCTGGGCATTGGGATTAATAACAGGTGCTACCTCGCTCTGGTTAGCACAAGCCCATCATCAATCCACTATCGTATCTACATCTTTAGAGACTATAGCTGCTGTGAAAATTACTGAGATAGCAGCGACTATCGCTCGCTATACAGATCGTTATGCACCTAATAGTGGTTCACATGGAACTCATGTGAAGCGTCACTATGGAACAGGCGGTGCTAGAGACGAAGCAGAGCGTGGATTTCCCCATGTGATCGATATCGGTCTGCCGGCTCTACAACAAGCTCGGCATCAAGGTATAGACGAATGTTATGCACGTCTAGATAGTTTACTTGCCATTATGGCGGTATTGCCAGACACCTGCATTTTATATCGTGGAGGGAAGCAGGCACTTGTGCAGACACAGGAGCGTGCGTCAGCGATTTTGGCGCAAGGTGGAACATCTACCGATAAAGGCTGGCAAGCGCTATTAGCATTCGACCAGTGGATGGTGAGACATCACTTTTCACCTGGCGGTAATGCAGATCTGCTTGCAGCTACTTTATATATAGATTCGATAATCACAGGTATCACACATATGTCGTATACCGAACCTTTTTCAAAAACGACAGGAGGTCGTATGTAATGCAAATTATTCATCTGCAATATCCAGCTCAACAATCGTTAACTCGGCGTGCTCATATTGGTGTGGCTGGTTCAGGAGATTTGGAACTATTGATCGAACCTTCAACCGATAATCAAGCGTATGTTCAGATCAGTACAAGTGCGAATGGATTTGAAGATATCTGGCGTGCAGTATTTGATCGCTTTTTCAAACTCTATTCTTATGCTGTTAAGATTGAAATTAATGATTTTGGCGCTACACCCGGTGTGGTTAATTTGCGGTTAACTCAAGCTATGGAGGTGCTTCGTGATGAACAATAATACTCAATCTATAGAGATTGCCACTGAAAGTTTTATCGAATTGTCGGGACGGGAACGGGCGCAAGCTGTACTTGATCAAGGTAGCTTTCGTGAATTAATCGGCCCTTTTGATCGCATAACGTCTCCTCATTTGCCGTTACAAGGCATTGTGGCACAAAGTGATGATGGTGTTATTGTAGGCAGAGGAACTATTGATGGCGAACCTGCGGTAGCGATTGCTTTAGAAGGTGCTTTTCAAGGTGGAGGTATAGGGGAAGTCTGTGGAGCCAAAATCTCAGGTGCTCTAGAGCAAGTATTGCTTGATCATCAAAAAGGGATCAAAACACGTCCGGTATTATTGTTAGAAACAGGTGGAGTACGACTACAAGAAGGCAATTATGGTCTGCTGGCTATTGCAGAGATTGGCGCAGCCATTATGGCACTTCGTCCGTACACACCTGTCGTTAGTGTAATCTCCGGGATGATCGGCTGTTATGGCGGGATGTCAATCTGTGCCGCAGGATTATCCAGTCATCTGATTATGACCCGTCAAGGACGCTTACAACTGAATGGTTCAGAAGTGATTGAGCAAGAAGCAGGTATTCAAGAAATGGATGCTTCAGATCGTTCTCGTATCTGGTCGATGGTAGGCGGAGAACAACGGGTAGGTGCTGGATTCGCTGATGCTCTTGTAAATGATGATGTACAAGAAATCAATCAAGCTATTCATGATGTATTTAATCAAGGGATCAAAGAAGTGACTCGTACAGCTCAAGTTGATCGTTACCTGAAATTACTAGCAGCCGTCGATGCCGATACATTGATTGTCCCATCGTCTATTCGTGAATCTTGGAAATCCGGTGTAGTAGATCAGAACGCACTTCAACAACAGCAAGCGAAAACAGAACAACCTCCAACCGATACAAATGAAGCGCCTATCACTAGAGGACGAACATGGTTTGAAGCGTTATCCGGTCAACAAGCGTCAGACCAACAGGGCATTGCTTCTGTATTGTGTGCTGATACATCGTTAGAAGGTCAATCGGTACGTTATATCTCGGTTGTGCCCAACCCTAATGCACGCTTTGTTCGAGCCCGTCAAGGAGAGATAGGACTGGAAGAAGGTTGGAATATAGCCCGTTATATTCGTGAAGCGATTGAAGCAGACAAAGACGGAGAAAAGCGTGCTATTGTTGCTATTGTCGATGTCCCCAGTCAAGCCTACGGTTACCGTGAAGAAGTGTTAGGGATTCATTTATCATGCGGATCAGCGGTCGATGCTTATGCGAGCGCACGTCTTGCCGGTCATCCCGTTATCGCTTTGATTGTAGGAAATGCAATCTCTGGCGCATTTCTAGCTCATGGGATGCAAGCGAATCGATTACTTGCTTTGGACGATGAAAAAGTAACTGTACAAGTTATGTCCAAGCAGTCTGCGGCACGTATTACCCGTCGCTCTATCGATCAACTAAATGAAGCAGCGACCAAAGTGCCAGGTGCAGCTTATGATATTCGTTCCTTTGCCAAATTAGGTGCATTGGATCAATTGATCGAAGGTATCGAAGCAGATCAACCACCAGCAGAAGATATCGACCGTATTAAGCAGTATCTAACGATAGCGATTGCAGATACTCGTCAGGGTTCTCGTGATCTAAGTAACCGCCTAACCAGTGCAACCGCGGCTACAGGTCGAGCTGCTTCTATCAAAGTAAGACAGTTATTAGCAGAGCAATGGGATTAATGACAGCAACTCATGATCTGCTCCAATTGTATCCACACTGGACAGAAATAGAAGAATTAGATGATATACCATCATGGGTACATTTGTCTTTAGAACAGACACCCTGGGTCGTTGTTAGACGTGCTCCTGCACTAGAAGGACAGATTGCTGTCGGTGTACGTGGTCAAGAACGTCATTTACGACAAGCATTGAATATTCCTCAATCGCTAGTTGCACAAAAAGTAACACCAGAGCAATGTATAGCATCACCTAGCTTGCCAAGTGTACAGAAGCGATACTACAACGACCGCTGGTCTACGATGCCAGCCTTACAAGCATTGGAACAACTCTGTTCCCAGTGGGCAGACAACCAGATGAACTGGGGACCGACAGGAAGTGTTGGTTTTGAGTTGGCCACAGGGCATCGTACAGTCACAATGACTAGCGATTTGGATATTATGCTACGCTGTGCGCAATTTCTTGAGCCGGCTGTAGCAGAGCAATTATGGCAACAGACGCTTGAACTGCCTGTACGTGTTGATGTGCAAATTGAGACACCTTACGGAGCAGTTGCTCTTCAGGAATGGGCAAAGCCTGCTACTGATCGTGTGTTAATGCGTACACTACAAGGACCTTTACTGGTAAGTGATCCATGGAATCCACGTATAGTGTAATTATTATAAGATAAAGGAGAGATGCCAGATGAGTGTAGTGATGCTTTTTCCGGGACAAGGTTCACAACGTGCCGGAATGTTGCATGAATTACCTGATCATGCTGTGATCAAGCAGACACTGACAGAAGCAGAAGAAATCTTGCAGTTATCGATCGATCAACTGGATAGTGAACAAGCATTACAGACAACAGATCATGTACAGATGTCTCTATGTATTGCTGGAGTCGCTGTGTCTAGAGCTTTAGCAGCAGAAGGTATTTTTCCTGATCTTGTGGCAGGTCATAGTGCAGGTGCTTTTGCTGCGGCAGTGGTTGCTGGTTCCCTTTCATTTCAAGATGCTCTGCATTTGACACGTTTGCGTGGACAATTGATGATGCAAGCTTATCCACAAGGGTATGGAATGGGTGTTATTACCGGAATGACTGCGCGTCAGGTGGAACAGATTCGCTTGAGTATTCATTCAGATGAACATCCCGTATATATCGCTAACCTAAATGCAACAACACAGATTACAGTTGCAGGTGAATGGCAAGCTATCGATCAGTTATTAACGACTTGCAAAAGTAATGGTGCGCATACTGCCAAACGACTCAATGTTAGTGTGCCATCTCATTGTCCATTATTATCTTCCGTCTCTGATCAATTAGCTACAGCACTGGATGGCATGAAAGTGTCTCGTCCAGTTATCCCATATGCTGGTAATTATAAAGGGAGAGCTATTCGCACAGCAGAAGGGATTATCGAAGATTTGTCGTTAAATATTGCTCATCCTGTACGCTGGCATGAAGTAACAACGCTATTTTACGAGCTAGGGGCTCGTTTATTTCTAGAAATGCCTCCCGGACAAGTATTGAGTGGTCTTGCTTCGGCTGCTTTTCCAGAAGCTCGTGTAGAAGCGTTATCTTCTAGTCGTCTCGATAATGCAGTTATTTTGGCGAAGCGAGAACAACATCAATAATAGTCGGATAAGAGTGATCCATACACAGAGGGATAAACATACATGCTCTTATCATCAAAGAGTTGTTAAAAATGAATATTGTTTTTGTATACCAAAAAGGACTTCCAAGCATAAGGAAGTCCTTTTCATTATTTAATCGATTTTTTAACGAATGATATTAATAATTTTTTGTTGAGCATTTTGAGCTTCAGGGATTGGTATAACAACAAACACATGATTCATTTTAGGATACACCAAAGTGTTGATCTGAACTCCTTGTTCTGTTAGTTTTTTATCAAATTTGATAGCATCTGGATATAGAGCTTCGTGTGTTCCAATAAAATGAGTGATTTTCCCACTGCCTTTGAAGTCACCGTACATCGGATTGATCAACGGGTCATTTAAACTTCTGTCGGCTGCCCATTTCTGTGCAACTTCTTGCAATCCTTTACGAGCCAAAATAGGATCATTTTCTTCGTATTCAGGTATAAGAGGATTATCAAAAATCATATTCACACATGCAGATAATAAAATAATATCTTTCGGTTGAGGCACATTTTCTACTTTTAAAAGATGTACCAGACCAAGTGAAATATTTCCGCCAGCCGAATCTCCCATAATGGTCAATTGATCAGGGCTTTCAACAGTTGCAAGAATGTCTTTGTAAAGCTTCAAGATTTTTGGATAAGTATGCTGATAGTTGAAATGAGGTAGTTTGGGATAAATAGGAGCAATGACTTTGGCATCTAAAGAGTGTGCCATGTTATCCATGAACAACCAGTGTAAATCTAAAGGTTGGCTTGTCCAAGCACCACCATGTATATAGAGAATAACTTTTTGTTTTGAGGACTTTTGGTTATTCAATGTGAAGATTTGTATGTCATCGACTGTCTGCTCCTGAACATCGCTTGAGAATTTGACATCTTTACCGATAACATAAGGCTTCGTATTTTCAGTTCCTTTTTGCTCAAGAAAAAGTTTGGTATTTTCTATACTGGAAAAGCTCTTTTTATTGCTTTCAGTAGCTAAAACTTTTTCAATTTGAATACTTTCTTCAGAACGTTCTCCGTCATAAACTTCTACACTCATTTGTTATTCCTCTCTTCCATTTTAATATTGAAAATGTCTTTCAAAGTAAGAGGACTTCGTTATTTTACATATTTTATATATATATCATATTTAATGTTTATTATTCAATAACTGTTCAAAAGCTTTGATATTGGTATCAAATGTAGGAACCGTTTGAGATTGTTCGGCATGTTTGACTTGTTTTACCACCAAATCGTTAAAAGGTGTTGGAATTCCAGTGCCTTTTGCCATTTTTGGAACCACTCCATTAATATAATCGATTTCCGTTTGGCGTTTTTTCTCCAGATCTTGCAGCATACTCGCTCTTAGCAGTCTGGATGGTTCCATTGATACTCTCAATGTTTGGATACGTGCAGGGATATCATTTTCGCTTGTTAATTCTAACGACTCTATCTCAAATTTACCCATTGTAGCAAATTTGATTCCATTGGCGTGTCCAACTTTTATCGTCTCATCTGCAATATGAACAGCACTAACAATACCAATCTCATGATCAAGAATAGTTCCATATTCTGAGTTTAATGCTGCCGATAAGCCACTGAATGCATTATTGATCAGTAATTTCGACCACTTTGTTCCAACCAGATTATCGGAAATATGAGTTCCGCCTACAAGGTCTAACACTTTTTTGATCTGCTGGATTCGTTCCGTTATTTCACCATTTAATTCTCCAATTTGAAAAGCGTACTCTTTGAATTGACTATACTCGATTGTCAGTTGAGATACGCCGGGTGCAATAAATGTAGCACCAAATTCAACAGAACCTGCTATAACACGTTCTTCACCCACAATCGAAGCCACGTTTTTTTCAGGGATACCGTTTTGCAAAGAACAGACCACACTATCTTCTTTCAAAAATGGAAGCAACTCTGTCAGAACAGAATCGTTATATAATTGTTTGGTTAACAGTAAAACTAAATCGTACTTTCCTGACTTATTCTCAGGGGTAATAGCTTTCACCTTAGCGTGAAATTCGGTAGTCCCTGTTACTTTAGCACCCTCTTGATTGAGCATATCTACATGTTCTTTGTAGGTATCAATCAATTCCACATCGACTCCTCCAGCAGCAAGATACGCTCCAACGATGGTTCCCAAAGAACCGGCTCCTAAAACGGCAATTCTCATTTGAAATCTCCTCATCTTTCCTCTAGATAGTTATATACAGGTAGTGCAGCATTTAACGTTAAATCGGTAAGAATATGAGATGCTGAAACGACTTCCAATACAGGCAAATCGGCAAGTGGTGCCAGTGCATGTTCAAATAATTGAAGTCTAGCAGGGCCAGTCCATGCCCCTTTAATCTCTATATTCGTTATTTGTGTGCGTACCAAATCACAAATTCGTAAATCTCCATTGTAATCTGTAGCAATCTTCACCATAAAATTAGGTCGACAAATTTCATTTTTCGCTATTTCTTTATCCAGCTCCGCATGCTTATATCCCATAGTGGCAGTTGCGACACGAAGTGAACCGTAATCAAGCGTGCCTACTAGAGTATCTGAATCTACATAAAGCTTGGGCGCACCTAACTTTTTGGGATACGCGGTAAGCTCTCGACCACTTGCAATCGCGGGAAAGTTATCCACGTACATTGAATGCAAATAATCTCCTTCTTCACCATTAAATCGAACAGGAATGACTTGTCCAGCTTCAGTATAAGCACCTAATCCAGACACATCCGGCATCCACATCACTTCAAATCTAACTAATGGTTCATC
Organism: Paenibacillus nicotianae; assembly: GCF_042681745.1. Lineage (NCBI taxonomy): Bacteria > Bacillati > Bacillota > Bacilli > Caryophanales > Paenibacillaceae > Paenibacillus > Paenibacillus nicotianae. Next base: position 117,930 of record NZ_JBHUGF010000010.1, read on the forward strand.
AATTTCAAGAGGTTCTGGTACTGCTGCTCGTAAAGCTTTTGGATCTGTTCGGTAAACAATATTCAAATATTCACGGTTAACAAATTTATAAGGTGGCATAGGATAAGCAGGGGCAGTTAATGGTGTAGTGAGATTTTTTGCTATTTGATTTACGTCAATTCTCATGATGCACCTTCCTTTTTCACTCAAAGTTTTTTGTATTTATTTGGCTTGATTATCAGTCTTTACTTCTATATATTGTCTTTTTCTATCTTTATCTTACATCTATTATTATATATAATCTAATACATATTAACGTATATATACATTTATTCTAATAAATGAGTGGGGGATATCTATGGAATTACTTCAGCTCAAATACTTTCAGACTGTTGCCTATACAGAACACATTTCTAAAGCAGCCAAACAATTGAATATCGCTCAGCCGTCTTTAAGCCTGACTATCAAAAGGCTTGAGGATGAATTGGGAACCATCCTTTTTGATCGCAAAGGAAGAAATATTCAATTGAGTGCATCAGGACACATTTTTCTAAAGCATGTCAACCGGATTTTTATCGAGCTTGAAAATTCACAAATGGCTATTCAATCAGAGGAACAGCATATTTGTAACACTATAAAAATAGCTATTTCTAATCCTAGATTCCTTAGCGGTCTAATCAGTGAACATATTAACCTTTTTCCTACTTCAAAAATTCTTCAATCTATTGGAGTGAAAAGTGACATATTAACAAGTTTGAAAAAAGGGGATATTGAGTTAGGGATCACCAGTCATCCTATTCAAGATGACGAGTTAGAAAGTTGCCTACTGATCAATGAAGATATTGTTCTCGTGTTACCTTCCAACCACAGATTGACGGGGAACAATGAAGTTTCTTTAAGTCTTTTTGCTGATGAACCATTTATCACTCTCGCTAATAATGTAGAGTATAGTGCTTTTACTACTTTTCTTTGTGAGAAAGCTGGCTTTAGCCCCAATATTGCATTTGAGGTCGATTCCCATTTGCTAGTCGAAATTATAAAGCTTGATCAGGGCGTGGCTTTGATTCCTATTTCTGTTTGTAGAACATTGGGGTTAAATTATATACAAATTACAGAGGACTCCACTACCTATCCTGTTAGCTTATCCTGGGTAAAACACAAAACATTATCTTCTTCAGCACAACATTTTCGCGATTTTATTATTTCGTATTATCAACACAACCATAAAATGTTCAAGGTGAATTAACTTTCTTTGTATTTATTTCGCGAACTTAGATCATCTGAGTTGATGATTAGGAAGTAGAGTTCGTTCATTTCAAAGTTTTTTGGAACATGTTCTATTTCTATCTGTTTTAGTGGTGTTCATAATTTGCGTCTCCAGTACAAGAATATGACTGAGGTTTTATATACACAGAAGAAGTGTACTATAATAAAGATAGTCATTATGTATAAATGACCATTTGATAGATTGTTGTTGCAACGTATTAGAGAGGATGAGAAAAAGATGGAAACGACACAAATTCATACACAATACGGAGAATTACAAGGTATACGTGAACATGGAGCAGTGATCTGGAAAGGGGTTCCTTATGCAGAACCACCTGTTGGAGAACTGCGTTTTCAATCTCCAAGACCGCCGCAACCATGGCAAGGTGTAAAAGAAGCACTACAATTCGGTCCGATTTGTCCTCAACCGGTATATGAAGGAGCTAGCATGTTTGGTTCTGGAAGCGAACCTCCTGTACAATCAGAAGATTGTTTGTACTTGAATATATGGGCTTCTGATAAGTCTACTCAAAAAAGACCTGTGATGGTTTGGATTCATGGAGGTTCTTTTGTAACAGGTGCAGGTAGTATTCCTTTATATGATGGAACATCACTTGCAGTCAATGGAGATATGATTGTGATTACGATTAATTATAGATTAGGGCCATTTGGATTTTTGAATTTGTCATCGTATGGCGATGATTATCATGCTAATATTGGTCTGCTGGATCAGATTGCAGCGTTAGAATGGGTCAAAAATAATATTGAAGCATTTGGTGGCGATCCTGAACGGGTTACAGTGTTCGGTGAGTCTGCGGGAGCGATGAGTATAGCGGCTTTGTTAGCAATGCCTGCCGCTAAAGGATTATTTCAAAGCGCAATTATGCAAAGTGGAGCATCTCAGACGATGCCAGCAGAAGTTAGTCGACAAATTGCAGATGGGTTTGTTCAGGCACTTGGTGTAGGAGAGCAAGACTTATCCAAGTTGTATACTGCTTCGACTGAAGAGATATTACAAGCAGGCAATCGTGTCAGTCAAATGCTGGATAATGATACGTGGTCATTATTATTCCAACCGGTAATTCATCCTCATACGTTACCTGTTGAGCCTGTACAAGCGATTAAAGACGGCTCTGCCAAACATATTCCTTTGATTATTGGTACTAATTTAGAAGAAGGTACATTATTTTTCAATCAACCGGCTCAGTTGATGAATCAGACACAGATTACCAATATTGTACAAGCACTGCTCGGTGAACATTTGAGTCATATAGCAACTCAATATCCTTTAACGGTAAGAGGTCATGCTGATCTTTTAACTGATTTGTTCTTCTGGCGTTCCGCATTGCAATATGCAGAAGCACAGAATGGACATGCTCCAGTATGGATGTACCGATTCGATTGGTCTCAACCGGGGCATCCGTTGTTAGGCACAGCTACACATGGTGCTGAAATTGCGTTTGCTTTTAACAATCTACCTTTATTCGCCCATCTAGGATTAGAAATAGATGAAGATACGTATAATCTAGCAGAGCAAATGCAGACTGCTTGGATTAATTTTGCACATAATAGTATGCCTGTGACCAGCAATTTGCCTTGGTCTGATTATGACCTCAAAGAGCGCTCCACTATGCTTTTTGATCGACAATTAAATGTGGTACATGATCCAGAAAGTGAAAAACGTCAACAGTTTATCGCTTATTCTTAATCTATTGGTACCAAAATAGTGGATCTTACGATCCCATTTGATTATCAGAGATGAACCGTTTGATGCGGTTCATCTTTTTTTTAGATGCTGTCTAAAACGATAATTCGCAAATAAGAGATTTTGATCGAAAAGAGATTATACATACTACAAATGTATATTTGCATAAAAGCGAAGGTCGTTTTACCTAGAATTGAGGATTAAGGGCTATACAATATTTCAGTAATTTGTCGATATAATAGAGTAAATATCAGAAAAAGGTATACATAATTTTAGAAAACATCTATGTATCATTTACCTTCTACCTATAGTTACAGATTCGGCTTCTATTTACTCGTATATACGCTATTTTGATTTTTGACATGTATATATAAAATGATGAAATGGGGAATGATGTTTGATTATACATATTACCGAACTCAAGCAAGGTCAACGGTTAAGCAGTGATACATTTAATAGCTCGGGTGTACCATTGTTGAAAAAAGGGGTAGATGTTAAAGAAGAAGATATCACCTTATTATTACGTCATAAAGTAGAATATGTTGATATTGAAGCCAAAGAAGAAATCAAACCTGTCGCTGATATGGTAGCGATTACAGGATTATCACCTGTATTGAAAGAGAAAATCAATCGTTCCATCGATGCGTATCAATCGATTTTTTTGGAAGCTTTGACGAAAGGCAAATTCAATGCTGACGTTGTTGACGAATTGTTGCAACCGTTATTGTTAGATCTGGATGCACAAAAAGATGTGGTCGCTTTATTACTAAATTTAGAAAAAGAAGACGATCACCTTTATAGTCACTCGCTCAAAGTGGGATTGTTGAGTTACTATATCGCAGAATGGCTTGATTACTCCAAACATGATTGTTATCGAATCAGCAAAGCCGGTTATTTGCATGATATCGGTAAAAGCCGTTTGCCTTCTATTTTGCGTAGTCATCCTGAACAGTTGAATGCTTCAGAGTTAAAAGAATACAAAAATCATACCACATACGGTTACGATATTATTATGGAATCAATGAACGATAAAGTGACAGCCTCTGTTGCTCTACAGCATCATGAACGTGGAGATGGTTCAGGATATCCGAATCGTCTGTACAAAAGAGGAATCCATCCGTTTACACAGATCGTTTCAGTCGCGGATGTATTTGTAAATATGACTGCCGCCAAAAATAAACAAAACAAACAGGGATTTGTAGCTGTCCTGCAAAGTATTTATGAATTAGGATTTTCCAAATTAAATGAAAAGCCTGCTCAAGCGTTGATTCATCATCTTGCGCCTAACTTGATTGGCAAAAAAGTTCAATTAACCAATGGAGAACAGGGCACAATTATTTTGAACAATCCGCTCGATATTTTTAGACCATTGGTACAGGTTAATGATCAATTTGTAGATTTGACCAAAGTAAGAGCATTGCATATAGAAGAAATTTTTGTGTAATAGCTGACTATAATACGCAGTATCTAAGGGACTTGTAATAGTAAGTTCCTTTTTGTGTTATCTACAGTTAGCAGTTGAGATTGGATAGAATCTCGTTAACGAATAGACAGAGATGGTTAATAGGTTGATACATCCTGATACGAATATATGCTTATTTTGCAGATCAAGGATATGAATGGAGGCATTCTAACGTTATGCAACATGAACTTCATCCTCACTCTAATCTATCGGTAACTAATCACATACAAGATCATGGACAAGATATATTGATCTCTGTACCCAAAGAATTTAGCTTTACAGAAAATTATAGCCATTTATCCACAGCTACAAATGAAAGTCTGTATACCTTACGAGACGGTATGATTTACAAAGCCATTGCTGTAGACCAGGAAGCAACTATTGTAGAGATTAGTAATTACGATGAACATCATATGTTGATTCGGTTTGTAGATGAACATCAATCAATCTCGCCTGCATTACGTCTAGGCGTTGCTCAATATGTATACGATTGGTTCGATCTAGGTACAGACTTGGCTCCTTTTTATACAATGGCAGCTCATGATCCTTTGCTGGAACAAGCTGTTGTGTCCTTTTATGGATTGCGAAATATGGGTATCCCTGATCTATATGAAGCGATATGCTGGGGGATTCTCGGTCAACAGATCAATTTAGGATTTGCTTACACTTTAAAAAGGCGTTTTGTAGAGCATTTTGGACGAGCGCTTACGTATGAAGGTGAGACATACTGGCTTTTTCCAACAGCTACAACTATCGCTACTCTTACTGTAGATGAACTATCTGCCGCAGGCATGACTACAGTGAAAAAGTGCGAATATTTAATCGACACGGCTAGATTAATTGTAGATGGCACATTATCTAAAGAACAATTGTTACAAGTTACAGATGTCAAACAAGCAGAAAAATTGCTGGTGAAAATTCGTGGTATAGGCCCATGGACTGCTCATTATGTATTGATGCGCTGTCTACGGATGCCGTCAGCTTTTCCAATTGATGATGTAGGTTTACACAATTCGATTAAGCACGTATTGAAAATGGATGCCAAACCGACCAAAGCTCATATTTTAGAACTTTCCGCAGGTTGGACGTTATGGGAGTCATATGCGACGTTTTATTTATGGCGATTTTTATATTGAAAGTGCAAAAAGTATTCAATAGTGATGGTAAAAAAGATCGTAGTATAGGTACTCTTCAAGACTCAAATTGTTGTAGGATAGTATGTAAGCAAGAATACGCATACATGAAGTACACTCTAATATGATGGGGGATCACAAAATATGGGAAGTAGACGTGGAGTCATCGCTGAAGATTTATATCGCTTTAACTGGGTCAAAAATCCGGTCATCTCTCCGTTAGACGGTACTATTGTATATGAGACGCAAAAAGTTAATGCCAAGCAAGACGGATATGATTCGCACTTGCGTCGAATACAGGCAGATGGTAGTGAAGATATACAATGGACGGCTGGACAAAGTGATCGTTCACCTGCATGGTCACCCGATGGCAAACAGCTTGCTTTTTTACGGAAAAGCGGGTCAGATCAACATCCGCAAATCTGGATGATGTCTGCGTATGGTGGAGAAGCGCATCAAGTAACAGATATCACTGACGGCGTAGATACTTTTCTATGGTCGCCGGACAGTCAATTGTTATTAATTGCAGCAACAAATAAACTCTCATTATCAAATCTATCCGTTCATTCAACATCTCCAAATACAGATCATACCAATGAAGAATCGGTTCCTTTATCGAAAAAGGCGGTTGAAATCAATCGCATCATTTACAAATCAGATAGCGGTGGACTATCGGATGGCGGTCGAACGCATTTATATGTACATAAGATAGCAGACCAGTCTGGAACTTGGATTACAGCAGGAGATTATGATGTTGATGATTTTGCATGGTCACCGGATGGCAAGACTATCGCGTATACTGCTCATATTCCGTCAGCAGAAGAAGGCGATCCCGATTTTTCTCGTAAAAATGATCTGTTTACAATCAATATAGAAGGTCATGAGCGCCATCAGTGGACACAACATCAATATGTAATTTCAAGTCTGAATTGGTCACCAGATGGACAGTCTATCGCTATGATCGCAGACGATCAGTCTTATTATAATGCGACTTTGAATCGATTGTATCAATTGTCCTTAGCGACAGGAAAGATCACCGGCTTATGTGATCATGAAGATATTATGCTTTTGAATGCTGTTGTAGGTGATACCGGATTAAGCTCTACGTATAAGCCGATCTATCAATCGAACGGTCAAGCTATCGATGTGTTATGCACTACATTTGGATCGTGCCATCTGCTATCGATTGCTACAGATGGATCAGGAGTTCAGACGATATTAGGTGGACAGCGTAATATTCATTATTTTGCGCGTACTGCTGAACAGCATCTTGTATTTATAGCGTCTGATCCGTTACAACCGGGCGAATTGTTTTACTGGAATGTAGAGACAGAAGTAGAGACACGTCTTACTCATCATAATGATGATTTGCTACATGAACTGATTTTGAGCAAGCCTGAAGAAATGACTGTAACCTCTGTAGATGGCAAACGTCTACAAGCTTGGATGATGCGTCCGGCAGGCGATCAAGCAGATCAGGCAAAAGTACCGACGATTTTGGAAATTCATGGTGGCCCTCATGCAATGTACGGGTATACGTTTATGCTTGAATTTCAATTGTTAGTATCACAAGGATATGCTGTCATTTACGGTAATCCGCGTGGTAGTCATGGCTACGGGCAATTATTTGTGAATGCGTGCCGTCATGATTATGGTGGTGGAGATTATCAAGATTTGATGGAAATCACAGATTATGCACTGGAACATTATGACTGGATCGATAAAGACCGATTAGGTGTAACCGGTGGTAGTTATGGTGGATTTATGACCAACTGGATTGTAGGGCATACCGATCGTTTCAAAGCGGCAGTCACTCAGCGTTCGATTAGTAACTGGATTTCAATGTATGGTGTAAGTGATATTGGTTTTCATTTTGTAGAAGATCAGATTGCCGGCAATCCATGGGATCATTTGAATACATTATGGGATCATTCGCCATTAGCTTATGTTGCTAATGTCAAAACGCCTATCCTCATTTTGCATGGAGAAAAAGATTTGCGTTGTCCGATTGAACAAGCAGAACAATGGTTTATTGCTTTGAAGCGATTAGGTGCTGTAACTACATTTGTTCGTTTTCCTGATGCCAATCATGAGCTTTCTCGTAGCGGTCATCCACAACTACGAATCCAACGATTGAATCATATTGCAGATTGGTTCAATCAGTATTTGTAAATATTCAAGGGATGATTGACCAAGTAAGTTTGAAGGAGATGGAGTCCTATTGTGCATAGTGATCAAGAATTACGTATTCGCTCAATAACAGAAGCCGATATTCCAAAGCTATGGGAATTGATGTATAGCGAAGTATCTCCAGAATGGAAAAAGTGGGATGCTCCTTATTATGAACATGTACAGATTCCGTATGAACAATACTGGAAAGATCGCAATAGTATCATCAACAGTCCAAGCTTCTGGGTGATAGAAGTGAAGCAACAAATTATTGGTATTGTGAGTTACTATTGGGAGCATGAACCTTCACTATGGTTAGAAATAGGAATTGTTATTCATGATCCTGCTTACTGGAGTGGAGGATACGGTACCAGAGCATTAACGCTATGGATCGATCATTTATTTACAGCAATGCCATTGGTACGTGTAGGATTAACCACCTGGTCAGGTAATGAACGGATGATCGCAGTCGCTTACAAATTAGGTATGACGATGGAAGCTCGTCTACGTAAATGTCGATTGTATAATGGAGTCTATTATGATTCGATTCGTATGGGCATTTTACGTGAAGAATGGAATCATGAAGCATAGCCTAAAAACTAGAAGGTAGATAACAGATATTGATGATAAATTAGCATATATTACCACAACAAAAGAGTCTATTCCTATATTGTGATAGGGATAGACTCTTTGTGTTTTTATTCGGATCAATCATCAAGCGTGATTGACCTAGTAGATTGGCAAATGAGCTCAACAGAATATTTACCAGCAGGTAAAAATGACTTTTATTTATCCAAACTATCGTCGGATGGAGAAGGAGCTGGAGATGGTTCAGGTATTGGATCAACAACAGGCGTTTTGATTTTACTCATATATTCGAGTGCATTATAGATCATAACGGCTGCTTCTGCGCGGGTAACATCGCTTTTCGGATCAAAGTTGCCTTTGCTATCTAACGTGTTAATATTCAGTGCTAATGAACGCTGAATCGCTCCCTGATACGAAGGATTGATTTTGCTATCGTCTTTGATATCAACAGGCTTAATATTGATCATTGGCAGATTACCTGCTTTTTCCATCGCTTGCATCATAAATGTTGTAAATTGTTCTTTGGTCATTTTAGCGGCAGGATTCACATTTTCAGGAATATCTACTCCGTTAAGCTTGGCAATAATAAAAGCATCTGAATACCATACATCATCTTTTACATTATCATATGAATCTTTTGCTTCTGGAGCTTTAATAAATGTAAAAGCAGCAAGACTTAATTGGAAACTATTGACGATCATTTGCACGCCTTGTGCAGAATTGATGGTTTGATTAGGTTTGAATTGATCTCCAGTAACTCCGTTAATAAATCCACGATCTTTTAACGATTCAATCTTTTCATGTCCAGGAACTTTACTGATATCTGTAAAATCTCCACTCGCGGCAAATGTGGGAGCACTTAATGATAATGTTAATACAGAAGCAGCTACTACGGTCATCCATTTTTGTTTGTTTTTCATCATTTATCACCTCAATAAGTTATTAGCCTAATTTGGCTTGCTTATCGTTACAGACGCAATCAATTTGAAATAAGTTGCAAAAAGATAGTTAAAATTAAATAAATTAATTTTAGGAATATAAAAACAGTTAAAATATGTAAATAAATTCATATTGTCGATTGTAGGACTTTAGAATTTGTTTTCTACAGCATCCGACAAATGCAATCCTGGTTAACATAACCCTTTTGAACTTGGATCAGGGTCTATAGAATCAATTACCAAAAATATACTAAAATATGTGTTATTTATGTTTTCATTCTCAAAAAGCAGGGGTATATACACATTACAAGATACAAAACAAAAACAAACAAATTCGATGAACGAAAGGAAGCGTGAAGCAAATGAATATGAGTATCCATCACATGACACCATACAACCACAACCACTTCAGACAGCAATCTAACGCAACCGTTCAAAAAGCTGTAGACAAAGAAACACCTAAAAGCTTTCAAGACATCTTGAATGCCCAATTGAGTTCTACACGAATTCCTGTTAAAACTCGTGCTTAATCCAAATCCTATAACATAAAATATATACATATTAAGCATGTTTCTTTATGAATACATGCTTACCGTTATGCATACCATAGAACACCTGCAAAAGTAACCCGGTGAATGTAATCACCAACGGTTACTTTTTTTGTTTGCTTTTCTTTATTCAATGATGATATCGCTTTCATTAATAAAAAAAGGTATGATAGAACAGAAGAATAGATGTCTCAACAAATGACACATAAGCATAAGTTCGAGGAGGATATCATAATGGCTTTGATTCAATGTGATTTTTATTCAGAAGTGCTAGGGCTTTCATCAACAATGAATGTTATTTTACCGCAGGCAACTCGTTCTCAGATCGGGATGGAAGGTAAAGTCACCGGAGGGAAGCATCCTACATTATATTTATTACATGGTCTTTCTGATGATCATTCGATCTGGTTACGACGGACATCGATTGAGCGTTATGCAGCAGAGTATGGCATTGCTGTTGTTATGCCAGCGGCGCATCGTAGTTTTTATACAGATATGAAGCAAGGTGGCGATTACTTCAAGTTTGTCAGTGAAGAATTACCACAGCTCGCAGAATCGTTTTTCCCGCTATCTGATCGTCGTGAAGATCGGTTTGTAGCAGGTCTATCAATGGGCGGGTACGGAGCGCTCAAGCTAGGTTTACGCTTACCTGATCGTTATGCAGCAGCAGCAAGTCTGTCGGGTGCTACGGATGCGTGTGCTTTATTTGAACGTGGTGATGTAGCATATACACAAGAATTGGAACGTATTTTTGGAACCGTAGAAGAATTACGTGGTTCTGACAATGATTTATTTCATTTAGCAGAGCAATTAGCTTCAGCTACCGATAAAGAAGCTCCGCAATTATATCAATGCTGTGGAACAGAAGATTTTTTGTATGACCATAATATTCGTTTTCGTGATCATGTGAAAGGGCTTGGATTGCAATTAACGTATGAAGAAGAGCCAGGAGAGCATGAATGGGGATACTGGGATACCAAAATTCAGCGTGTACTGGAATGGTTGCCTCTTCGCAAATCAGTCTAGTTGCTGTTATAACACGTATACAATCTATAACCAAAACCACCTGTCTAGCTTTGTGCACCAGACAGGTGGTTTTGCTGTGTAGTTATCATTTGATAAGTATCATGATCTGATTGTATATATTATGAAGTAGCTTCGGCTTCCTGCATGACGATACGTTGTGTTGGATAAGCTAATTTTACTTTTTCTTCCTCTAATATATCCAGAATCATCAAATTAAGATATTGACGGTATTCTAAATTTTCGCCCCAGGCGGCTGTTTTGGTAAAGCATTGTACTAAGATACCCAGACTACTTTCATTAAATTCATTAAATTTGACCATTGCTGAATCATCTACGACATTATCATCCGTTTCTAGCTGAGATTGGATACGTGACACGACTCTTGATAAAGCATCACGATTAGAATCCAGAGCAACACGTAATGGAAAAGAAATTTTACGTTTGCCCATCTGGCTACCATTTGTAATCGGCTGTGCTGCTAATTTGGAATTCGGTACAATCACCAGTGCATCGGTAAATGTACGGATTTTGGAACTACGGAATGTAATATCTTCGACGATCCCTTCAATATCCGGTGTAGAGATCCAATCGCCTTTTGAGAAAGGCCTTTCCAAAATAATAATAATTCCGGCAATTACATTACTTAATGTCTCCTGAGCCGCAAGAGCCACAGCCAGACTACCCAGTCCCATGCCCGCGACAACGCCGTTGATACTGAATCCCCATTCACCACCAACAATTGTTATAACAAGCACTACCACGATCACACGCAGTACTTTAGATAAAAAAGGAATAATCATACTGGTAGCATCTAATCCAAATCGCTTACTCATGCCTTCAAGCATGATCGAAGAGGAGGCAGATACATTATAAATTCCCCAGCCTAACAAAATAATCCCGATACTTCGATAAATCCGATCAATCCCGATAATAAATGTCCATTGTTCGTGCATAAAATAACGTAAAGCTAAATACGTTCCGATCAGTGTAAAAAAAGCTTGTAACGGTCGTTCAAAAGCCTGTAACCAGCGAAGCATCGCGAGATGACTATCAAATCGCCGTAAAACAAAAGTAAATAAATAACGGGTAAATAATTTGCGAAAAGCGAGAAAAATAATAAGTATAACGACTGATACCAAAAAATCTATCCAGCGGATATTGTAATACCACGCAACGATATTGTCCCAAAACGAATACAAATACATATCCCCCATCCCTTGCTACATCTTCTATGTTGTTACATAGTATTAACCGATTTTCCAGTGTGCGATTGAATTATTTCCAAAATCATAAAAAAAGCCTGCTCCAAAGGAACAGGCTTTTAATTGAATATGATATTCAAGTTAAGTATGTTTTGTGTTAACCGCGTGATCTTCTAGAAGAACGCATGATAGCACTCACGATAGCAATTACGATCACTGCACCGATAATCGCTTGAATAATAAAGAATCCACCGATTTCAGGACCCCAAGTACCAAGCAACATGTTACCTAACCAACCACCGATGAAACCTGCGATGATGTTACCAATAATACCGCCTGGAACGTCACGTCCTACGATCATACCTGCGATCCAACCAATAATACCACCTACGATTAATGCCCATAACCAACCCATTGTTGTCGCCTCCTAATAATTGAATGTCTTTTTTAAGATAGTTGAATAACTACACTAAATCACTTGATTCATAACATTTGTGTTACAACAAGCACTTAGAAGATTTATTCAGCAATCTCTTCTCGTCTATTTATTAACCATTGTTTAGCAATCGAAACCATATGTTCAAAATTTAATAAATAAATAACTAAAAATCCTACGTGTTATTCGCTCTATTTAGAAAATGAATTATGTAAAAAAAGGCTGGAAACCAGCCTTTTCTGCTTTAGTCTGTAATATTACCAGCCATTTTGAGACGCTTCGCAATTTCTTTAAAATCTTCTTGAGAAATCCCTGGAGCGAACTCTTCATCCAATGGAGGATACTCGGGAACAGGCACACCTTGAGGGAATCCATGAATCACTTCAAGTGGCAAACCATCTTCTGGATGCGTTCCTTTCCAGATCTGATCAATAGCTTTGAAGTCCTCTGTGCTATGTGTATACAGACGAGTATGAACGCCTTTTTCCTCGTATTTACGTGCTTCATTAAACGACTTATTGCTTAATGAAGGAACAGGTACAAGTTTGGTCACATTTACGCCTGTTGCAATTTCAAGGGCTTTAGCGTAAGCAACAACGTGTACACCGCCACGTACAAGAAGGAAACCAACAACTTCGCGTGCCGCTGGATGGTCAGTTGTTTCATAGACTTTCATTTTATGTGTTCTTGCGCCGCACTCTAAGAAGAAGTTATGCAACAAATCTTCTACAAGATTACCGCTGTTAAATACATTATCACCTGTCCAAGGACGACCCATCGAATCACGAGGCATTGCGCCTTGTGCGCCTGCTAAATGATGATAGCTGAGACGAACATCTTTAAGCGGATCAAGCGGTGTGGAATCAGGTTCACCTGGTAAGCTAGAACCTGCTAAAATTTTGTTAATACCATGAGCAACTAATTCAACGTGGCCCAATTCTTCTGCTGTAATACTGGTTACCAAGTCATAAAAAGGCTTTAACTTGGATTTGTTACGGAAGTTAAAAGATTGGAATAGATAGTTGTTCAAAGTCGACATTTCACCGAATTTACCACCTAGCAATTCTTGTACAGCTGCCGCTGCATTAGGATCTGGTTTTTTGACATCGGGAATTTCAATCATGATTTGGTCAAGACGTGTGAACATTATCTTACCTCCAGTATTATTCTATTTGTAGCCCTTTTATAAAATGTTCAACAATGGCTATATAACCAAATTGTTGAAATAAAAGGCCCTACTAATCCATACCCTATATTGTCAAAAGCAAACGTCTCCTAATAAGGAAATCATAACCAACCATTGGTAAATAAGAAGTCGCTCCAAATATAAAGGAAGTATACAAAGCTGTTAACAACTGGAAAGTGAGAAGAAAAGATGATTAGACACGTTTTTGAAATATATTTTTAAAAAATGTATAAAAAATGTATAATATGTGAAATGAGATGCTTTGAACTGTTCAACTAGATTCTGATAGAGATGTGGGATGATAAAAGCGTGGATAATGACAAACAGCGTTTGAGTATAGAAACAGCAAGGTTGTATTACCTTTCTGATTATAGTCAACAAGAAATAGCGACGAAGCTAGGTGTATCTAGGCCAACGGTATCTAGATTGCTCCAGTATGCTAAAGAAAAAGGTTATGTGCGCATAGATATTGTAGATCCTTTAGAAGATTTGGATGCACTCGGAGAACAATTGAAAAAACGCTACAGCTTAGATACAGTACATGTCTGTTACTCACCGATTAATGAGTATAAAGAAATCCAAAAGCATATTAGCAAACGTGCAGCAGATTATTTATATGATACCGTCAAAGATACAGATATTATTGGAGTCACATGGGGCACAACCATGCACGCAGTAGCAGAACATCTGGAACAGAAACAAGTACGCGGAGTAGAAGTGGTACAGCTCAAAGGTGGGGTCAGTCACTCGCATGTAAACACATACGCCGCAGAGACTGTTAACCTGTTTGCAGAGGCTTATCATACGATTGCTCGTTATTTACCATTACCTGTTATTTTCGATAGTATCGAGCTTAAAAAAATGGTGGATGAAGATCGTCATATTCAGCGTATTATTGAATTAGGTAGACAAGCGAATATCGCTGTTTTTACAGTAGGTACAGTGAAAGAAGATGCGCTTCTATTCAGACTTGGTTATTTTAATGAAGAAGAACAGCGATTGTTACAACAAACAGGTGCTGGCGATATTTGCTCTCGCTTTTTTGATAAAGAAGGCAATATCTGTAGTCCTGCAATCAATGATCGTACCGTAGGAATAGATCTGGTGGATTTGCGGAAAAAAGAGAAATCAATACTGGTCGCTGGCGGTCAACGCAAAATTGAAGCTATTGAAGCCGCGCTAATTGGCAAATACGCTAACATTTTGGTGACAGATCAATTTACAGCTCAAGCATTATTAACATAAAACACAAAATAATACTTATTATCTACTAACAGCCTTTGACTTCTTTTCAAAAGGCTGTTTTTGTGTGCTTGTTATAACATCAGACGGAAAATACAATCACCAAACTTGTATTGACAATAATTTTATTTTGAAATAAAATTAGTTCGAATTCGAACTAAGAGAGAAGGAGACATTATTGAGTTCAAAAGATAGTGAACAACATCAACAATATGCACGAGCTGCTTTGAATAGTCCTACGCCATTAATCAAAAAGACATATATAACGATTAAACGTCAGATCGAGCAGTCTTTACGATCTTTGGATATGACTTCACAGCAAAGTCAGGCTTTACATGAAATAGCGACCCAACCCGGTATTACCAATCATGAGCTAGAACATCAATTATTGATAGAGAAATCCAGTGTAACTAGTCTGGTGAATGGTATCGAAAAAAGAGGCTGGATTGTACGCAACTCTCATCCGAATGATGCTCGTATGAAGCAGATAACGCTCACTCCGGCAGGTCAGCAAAAGCATATTCAAGCTCAACAAGCCGTTAATGAAGTGAAAAGTCGTTCCACTCATACATTTACAGATCAAGAGTTAGACCAGCTTAAAGTGTTATTGCAAAAATTAATCGATGTGTATCAATCAAATGAAAGATAAGCAGTAATGGTAGGAGTAGAGAGGATGACAGTATAAGTGTCTACACAACAAGAACGAGTCTATCCTAATGGGGATAAATTAATGCGTGTACTCGCATTTACATTAGTATTTTCGGTAATGAATGCTTCTATGTTCAATGTAGTAATGCCTACAATTAGTAAAGAATTTCATATTGGAGCCGCAGATGTGACCTGGTTATTGACCGGTTATATGATTGTGTACGCTGTAGGTTCGGTAGTATATGGTAAGCTTGCTGATAAATATCGGCTAAAAGATTTATTAACGTTCGGACTGATCTTTTTTGCATTAGGATCGGTGGTCGGATTAGTCGCAACTGAATTTTGGATGATGGTGGTTGGACGTGTTTTACAAGCCGCCGGAGCTGCTGTGATTCCAGCAACAGCCATGATTGTGCCTGTACGTTATTTTTCTCCAGAAAAAAGGGGTAGGGCACTGGGTACAACAGCGATTGGTTTATCTCTCGGAACAGCGATCGCACCGATTGTTGCAGGTCTAATTACAAGCTTTGGAAGCTGGCGCTTTTTATTTTTGTTATCTCTTTTCCCTTTGATCGCTTTACCATTTTTCCGTAAATATCTAGATGATTATCGAGGCGAAGCGCAAAAGATCGATTTTATCGGTGGATTATTATTAAGTGGAACAGTAGCGATGTTACTATTATCGATTTCACAAGGAAATTGGTTGTTTGCGGTTATTGGAGTCATTTTACTGATCTTATTTATTATTCGTATACGTACAGCAGCAGAGCCTTTTATCCAGCCCAAGTTGTTTAGCAATAAGCAATATTCTTTTGGATTATTAATTGCTTTTTTGGCGACAGGTCTTAGCTTTGGCTTACCATATGTAACGCCACAATTTCTAAGTGCATTAAATGGACTATCTCCAGCAATGATCGGATTGATAATGTTCCCGGCGGCTATCTGTTCAGCATTTCTAGGTCGTCAAGGCGGAAAATTAGCAGATCGTAAAGGAAATCCATTACTGGTGTATATTGCGACAACATTGATCTTTATTTGTTTTGTATCCTTATCGATCGTGGTCGGGATTTCTCCGTATATTGTACTGTTTATTCTCATTTTCGGTAATGTCGGACAGACCTTTATGCAGATAGCGATGTCTAACACCATCTCACGCACATTGACCAAAGATCAAGTCGGTGTCGGGATGGGATTATTCTCATTGTTGAACTTTATCGCAGGCGCTACAGCTACCAGTATTATTGGTAAAATGATAGAAGCTAATCATGGCTCGGTTCATTTGAATCCTTTGGCGATATATACAGATGGCTATGTATTCAGCAATATTTTCTCCATACAAGCATTGCTGGCAGTTGTGATTATTGTTTTATATTATGTACAATCTCGCATAATTACTCGGCCTGCTATTTCCAAATAACCAATCAAACCCCGTTAGCTCTCAAAGCGAACGGGGTTTTTGGTATAGATATATTTGTAATACATGGGTTGTGAGTAAGCTGGTCAGAGAATTATTTTTACAAACGGATAATGCGTCGATAATGCATAGAACTGATACGCTCATTCCACTCCAATTGATCTTGATAAGGATTACGGTAATACGTTGCTACAGGTAAGTAACCTAATAACGTACCGACACCGCCACAGATACCACTACCGCCGTCACTTCCTTTATCGATGACCTCGCCATCTGCGGTAATTGTTAATTCTGCTTCATAAGGATCACCAAGAAAACAAATGCCAAATCCGTTCGGTTGTTCCAAGTCGTAAGGAAGTGCAGAGTCTTTATCAGAGAGGTTATGTTCAGCTTGATTGAGATTGCCGAAATGTTTGACATTCATGGTGTAGTCAAAGTGATCTCCCCAGGGAAATAATGTTCTGACTCCACCACCATATACATATTCCCATTCATCTTCAGTCAGAATCGTAAACGGA
This sequence comes from Paenibacillus nicotianae, assembly GCF_042681745.1. Classification (NCBI taxonomy): domain Bacteria; kingdom Bacillati; phylum Bacillota; class Bacilli; order Caryophanales; family Paenibacillaceae; genus Paenibacillus; species Paenibacillus nicotianae. The sequence continues at coordinate 135,390 of NZ_JBHUGF010000010.1, forward strand.
TGTTCTAGAGAAAGACTTTGCCATTCATGTGCATCTTCGGTTTCTTCAAATAAATAAATACGGATCTGTTGTCCATCTCGTACAAAGCGATAATCTTGATCCATTTCATAACTGCTGTAATTGGAAAGTGAAAACGTAGAAAGAGCATCTATAATCTCTTGATCTTCTACAGGATCAAGTTCGTGTAAAGTATATTCTTGCCAGCCTACAGAATGAGTATGGCATTCTACCAATAACGATGGAATATGTGCTGTTCGTATAGGAGACATTTGCTTGGCTATCATCGGTGTAGCTTCTTTTAATGTTAGCTCTATTTCCTCTAATCCACGTTCCAAGTCCTCTAACGTAGGTTGATCCCATGATACATGAACATCATTCCAGCCGAGTGTAACTTTATCGCCAGGTACAAAAACAAACTCCGATTGTTGATATGAAAAAATCCCCGTTTCGATCTGTTGTCCATATCTGTCAAAGGATTGGATCTTTTCCAACGCAAATCCTTCTGGAAGACGGGTGAGCAATTCTTGCAACCATTGAAGTCGTTGCTCGCTACTAAGCGTATTCCATGCAAAACGTGTCCAGTCAGTCATCTAATCTTCCTTTCATAAAAAAAGATATATGATATCGTATTATAACGAAAAAATAGCATCAATCCTACTTTCCTGTTACACTGATATGCGGCTAGCGGACAGAGTAATGCAATCAGCGAAAGAATGTTTACGGGATCATCAAATTGTGTCTGAACATAATTTCAAAAATAATTTTACATATGTTCATGTTGGTGTTATGATGTGGATATTGAAGCGATTTACTACTATGTTTCCTATCTAATTTACTCAAAGGAGCTTAAAAATATGAATTTGGCAAAATTGATCGACCATACGTTATTGAAAGCGGATGCTACACAAGCAGAAGTGACTAAATTGACAGAAGAAGCTAGAAAATATGAGTTCGCATCTGTATGTGTTAACCCAACATGGGTAGCTTATTGTGCAGAACAATTAAAAGGTAGCCCTGTCAAAGTATGTACAGTAATCGGATTCCCTTTAGGAGCAACTACTCCAGAAGTAAAAGCTTTTGAAGCTAGCAATGCAATAGCAAATGGTGCTACAGAAGTAGATATGGTTATCAACATCGGCGCATTGAAAGATGGTAACAATGAGCTAGTGCAACGTGATATCCAAGCTGTTGTCGATGCTGCTAAAGGTAAAGCTTTAGTTAAAGTAATTATCGAAACTTGCTTGCTGACAGACGAAGAAAAAGTTCGTGCTTCTGAATTGTCTGTTAAAGCTGGAGCAGATTTCGTGAAAACATCAACAGGTTTCTCTACAGGTGGAGCAACACCAGCAGACGTAGCGTTGATGCGCAAAACAGTAGGACCTGATGTTGGCGTAAAAGCATCCGGTGGCGTACGTAACCTTCAAGACTTGAACAACATGGTTGAAGCAGGTGCAACACGCATCGGTGCAAGCTCTGGTGTCAAAATCGTTGAAGGCGAAGAAGGAACTTCTTCTTACTAAGCGTTTGGCATTATAAACGCGACTTCTTCTATTAGAATCAAAAATGATTTTTGCAAAGCAAAATATCTTACTAAGCGTTTGGCAATTTAATATCTTATCCGTTAGAGGAGAGACCTATCCATGAAAGATCAATTGATTCAAGCAGCAATCGAAGCACGTAAAAATGCGTATGTACCTTATTCCAAGTTTCAAGTAGGTGCTGCTCTGCTGGCAGATGGCAAAGTCTACGGGGGATGTAATGTAGAAAATGCTTCTTATGGTCTTACCAATTGTGCAGAGCGTACCGCTATTTTCAAAGCTGCGTCTGAAGGTCAACGCAAGATCGAAGCGATTGCAATCGTAGCGGATACAGAAGGTCCGGTCTCTCCTTGTGGTGCTTGTCGTCAAGTCATTGCTGAATTCAGTGATGAGAATACGAAAGTATACCTGACTAACCTTAAAGGTGACGTTACCGAGTGGACTATATCTCAAATGTTACCAGGATATTTCCAGGCACATGATATGGATCACAGTCAGCCTGCTGAATAATCCAAAAAAAGAATATATCCGCAAGGATTTGTTCTTTTTTACGAATAATGTAAGCGCTTAATGTATAATTTCTGATTATTTCAAGTTGTTTCAAAAGATTTTAAATAAGTGGTTATGATTATGAAGCAGAGTGCAGAATGGGAGCTAATTATTTATGAGTTATATTATCGCAATTTTAGGTATTCTTGTGGTGTTTGCGTTAGCTTATTTGGGGAGTAACAATAAAAAAGGTATCCGTTATCGTCCATTAATTGTCATGATTGTACTGCAAGCTATTTTAGCTTTCTTACTTCTAAATACTGTAGTAGGTACATGGATTATCGGAGGATTTGCCGCAGTATTTACACATTTATTAGAGTATGCTGGTGAAGGTATTAGCTTTGTATTTGGTGGTATCGCTAATGAAGGTTCTTCACCGTTCTTCTTAGGCGTATTGATGCCTATCGTATTTATCTCAGCATTGATCGGTATTCTGCAATACTTCAAAATTCTACCGTTTATTATCAAATACATTGGTCTTGTATTAAGTAAAGTGAATGGTATGGGTAGACTTGAATCATACAATGCGGTTGCATCTGCGATCTTAGGTCAATCTGAAGTATTTATCTCTGTAAAAAAACAAATCGGTGCACTTCCTAAAAACCGTCTGTATACACTTTGTGCATCTGCAATGTCTACCGTATCGATGTCTATCGTAGGTGCATATATGCAAATGCTTAAACCTGAATATGTTGTAACTGCATTAGTGCTTAACTTATTCGGTGGTTTCATTATTGCTTCTATCATCAACCCTTACGTTGTAACTCCAGAAGAAGATATTTTAGAAGTCCAAGAAGAAGAGAAACAATCCTTCTTCGAAATGTTGGGCGAATATATTCTAGATGGATTCAAAGTTGCGATTATTGTAGCTGCTATGTTGATCGGATTTGTTGCTTTGATCGGTATGATTAATGGTGTATTCGGATTAATCTTCGGTATTACGTTCCAACAAATTCTAGGTTATATCTTCTCACCATTTGCATTCATGATGGGTGTGCCTTGGAGTGAAGCAGTAACAGCAGGTAGTATTATGGCAACCAAACTGGTATCGAATGAATTCGTAGCGATGCTAGATCTTGTAAAACACACAGAACTTAGCTCACGTACACTAGGTATCGTTTCTGTATTCTTAGTATCTTTCGCTAACTTCTCTTCAATCGGTATTATTGCTGGTGCTGTGAAAGGTCTACACGAGAAACAAGGTAACGTGGTAGCTCGTTTTGGACTGAAACTATTATATGGTGCTACACTGGTAAGTGTGCTTTCTGCTACAATTACAGGTTTGTTCTTAAAATAAGTAAGATGTCTCTACAGTTGTTACCATCAATACAGTTTGGTTTATAATTAGAGGAGCAATGTTACATCTTCATATCATGAACCGACTTTTCAAAAAGCAGATATAGGTATAACATAGAGCATTTGGTACACTATTTTTGCATAAGCATGATAGCAGCCAAATGCTCTACTGCGCATTTTGGATATGGCATTGTATATGAGCAACGAGCACAATAGAATCTGTACAAAGTTGAAAGGGGTAATACAAATGAGCGAATTTAAACGTATTCATCTAGTAGTTATGGATTCAGTAGGTATCGGAGAAGCACCGGATGCGGCTGAATTTGGAGATGTTGATGTTGATACATTCGGACATATTGCACGTGAAAATGGCGGTCTCAACATGCCACATATGGCAAGTCTAGGATTATCAAATATCAGCGAAATTCAAGGAGTACCTGTAGCCGATCAACCGCTTGCTTATTACACTAAAATGCAAGAAGCATCCCGCGGTAAAGATACGATGACAGGACACTGGGAGATCATGGGCTTGTATATCGATACACCTTTTCGTGTATTTCCAGACGGATTCCCGGATGAATTGATTCAGCGTATTGAAGAAAAAACAGGTCGTAAAGTCATTGGTAACAAACCTGCAAGTGGAACTGAAATTATGGATGAGCTAGGCGAAGAACATGTGAAAACAGGCGCATTAATCATCTATACTTCCGCAGATTCAGTATTGCAGATTGCAGCACATGAAGATGTAGTTCCTTTAAAAGAATTGTATGAAATCTGTGAGTTCTGTCGTGAGATCACACTTGAAGATCCGTACATGTTGGGACGCATTATCGCTCGTCCATTTATCGGCGAAGTCGGTAACTTCCAACGCACATCTAATCGTCATGACTATGCACTCAAACCGTTCCAACCGACGACAATGAACGCTTTGCAAGATGCAGGTCTAGATGTTATCGCTATCGGCAAAATTGCTGATATCTACGATGGCGAAGGTGTAACAGAATCGATTCGCACCAAGTCCAATATGGACGGTATGGATCAACTGGTAAACGTTCTAGCGAAGCCTTTCCACGGACTAAGTTTCTTGAATCTGGTTGACTTCGATGCACTATTCGGGCACCGCCGCGATCCTAAAGGATATGCTGACGCACTGGAAGAATACGATGCTCGCTTACCAGAAGTATTTGCAGGTATGGAAGAAGATGATCTATTGATCATTACAGCCGATCATGGTAACGATCCAACCTACACAGGAACAGATCATACTCGTGAATATGTACCATTACTTGTCTATTCCAAACGTTTTGCTAACGGTGGTAAAGAATTGCCATTACGCACAACATTCTCAGACATCGCTGCTACAGTAGCCGAAAACTTTGGTGTAAAAAGCCCAGAATACGGAACAAGCTTCCTGTCTGATCTCAAGTAATATCAAAACATGGATTAAGTTGTTAAGAAATGCTAGAGATTATAGAAATCCTAAGGTTGAACGATAACCTAAACCCATTTCTATAAAAAACTTATTCTTACTGTTAAATATTTAATAATTTCATTTTCCCGGTCAAGCGAGTCCCCAGCGCTGACCCCCAATCTTTTTGTTTGGTATACTATTGCATCCGCACAGAGCGAAGGCTAAGTGATTGGAGTGTAGTCTCTCCTCGTAAGGATAGATATCGACTGCACCAGCAGTCTTTCAAGATATCTATCCTTACCAGAGAGCGGAACCCAATCCCTTAGCCGTAGCGGTACACCCAAGCAAACACCATCTAAAAACACACTTGGAGGTTTTTATAAAATGAGCGTTCATATTGAAGCAAAAGCTGGCGAAATCGCTGAAACGATCCTTCTACCAGGCGATCCATTACGTGCTAAATACATTGCAGATACGTATCTTGAAGATGTTGTCTGCTATAACCAGGTGCGCGGTATGCTTGGATTTACAGGAACATACAAAGGCAACCGTATCTCTGTACAAGGTACAGGAATGGGCTTGCCATCCATCAGCATCTATGTCAACGAATTGATCAGCGAATACGGCGTTAAAAACTTGATCCGTGTCGGTACATGTGGTGGAATGCAAGAAAATGTACGTGTTCGTGACGTTATTTTGGCACAAGCATGTTGTACAGATTCCAGTATGAACCGTCATATTTTCGGCGGATACGATTTCTCACCTGTAGCTAGTTTCCCTTTACTCAAAGCTGCTTATGATCGTGGTGTAGAAAAAGGTTTGAACTTGCATGTCGGTAACGTATTCAGTTCAGATTCATTCTACCGCGACGACAAAACAGTAACAGGATTATTGATGCAATACGGCGTACTAGGCGTTGAAATGGAAACAAGCGCATTGTACACATTAGCAGCGAAGTTCGGTGTGAATGCTTTGACGATTCTGACAGTAAGTGATCACTTGCTAACAGGGGAAGAAACAACGTCTGAAGAAAGACAATCGACATTTAACGAAATGATGGAAGTTGCTTTAGACGCAGCAATCTCTTTCCAAAAATAAAACGTACAAGGAGCTAGAATAATTATGAGAATGGTAGACCTTATTGAAAAAAAACGTGATGGTAAAGAACTAACAACAGAAGAAATTAACTTTATTATTAATGGCTACACACATGACGAAATTCCAGATTACCAAATGAGTGCATTTGCAATGGCTGTCTTTTTCAAAGACATGACTGAACGCGAACGTGCAGACCTGACAATGGCTATGGTGAACTCTGGTGATACGATCGATCTATCTGCTATCGAAGGTATCAAAGTCGATAAGCACTCCACAGGCGGCGTAGGCGATACAACAACATTGGTATTGGCTCCTCTTGTAGCAGCGTTGGATATTCCAGTTGCTAAAATGTCCGGTCGTGGTCTAGGTCACACTGGTGGTACAGTCGATAAATTAGAAGCAGTAGAAGGTTTCCACGTAGAAATCACCAACGAAGAATTTATCAAATTAGTGAATGAAAACAAAATCGCTGTTATCGGACAAAGTGGTAACTTAACACCTGCTGATAAAAAGCTATACGGTTTGCGTGATGTAACAGCAACAGTGAACTCGATTCCATTGATTGCAAGTTCTATTATGAGTAAAAAAATCGCTGCTGGATCAGACGCTATCGTATTGGATGTTAAAACAGGTGCTGGCGCATTTATGAAAACAGCAGAAGATGCGAAAGAATTGGCTCATGCAATGGTAAGTATCGGTAACAACGTAGGACGTAAAACAATGGCTGTTATTTCTGATATGAGCCAACCACTAGGTCTAGCAATCGGTAACTCTCTGGAAGTGAAAGAAGCAATCGATACACTAAAAGGTGAAGGCCCTGCGGATTTGGAAGAATTGTGCTTGGCACTTGGAAGCCAAATGGTATACCTTGCAGGTAAAGCAAGTTCACTTGACGAAGCAAGAGAAAAATTGAAAGAAGTTATCGCTAACGGTAAAGCGTTGGAGAAATTCAAATTATTCCTTGCAAGCCAAGGTGGAGATGCATCTGTTGTCGATCAACCAGAACGTTTGCCACAAGCGAAATTCTTGATCGAAGTACCTGCTAAAGAAGATGGATTTGTTGCTGAATTGGTAGCAGATGAGATCGGTACAGCAGCAATGTTGTTAGGCGCTGGTCGTGCAACAAAAGAATCCGAAATCGATCTTGCTGTAGGTCTAATGTTAAACAAAAAAGTAGGCGACGCTGTTAAAGTGGGCGACTCTTTGGTAACGATCCATGCCAATCGTGAAAATGTAGACGATGTATTGAAAAAACTATACGAAAGTATTCGTATCGCAGATCATGCAGACGCTCCAACATTGGTATACGGAACAGTTACTGAATAATAGATATACTTTCCGAATAGCGTAACATAAATAAAACCCTCGACTATTGAACATTGCGTTCACTATAGTCGGGGGTTTTTGGGGTTTAAGGATACGAAGTTAATCGAAGTTCTGATTATAATGTCGAATAAAGTGGACTTCGGAACTATTCACATAGCGACCGAAATGGCTCGATATAAAGTATATAGAAAAAAGAATAATCGATTGTCATATGCCTACTATAGATTGCATTTTAAAAAAAACGAAATAACACAAGACCAGAGAGATCATGTATACATTAAAAAAATGAGAGGGAGTAGAGTGGCACCTTGAACTTACACCAATGCCTACAGAAAATAGAACAACAACGTCAAGAGATGCATCAATTAGCTGAAATGTATGGTTTCTCAGATGATCGTGTGTTAGACAAATCGCAACAATTAGACGTAACTCTAAATGAATATAATCAATATGCTATTCTCTATCAAAGAACACATATGAATATATTCTAACACTACATCAATAATCCAATAGCCAGAATAGCTACACCGCCTACAGCAATAGCGCCAAAAGCAATATAGCCAAACCAACGTATAGGAGCAGGCATATCGGAAATATTTTCGATATTTCCAGTACGGGGAACACCTAGAATCGTATGATTGTACTCGGTCACACTATTAAAAGAAGAATCAGGGTTCACTTCTACGGTCGATCTTGAGTCAGCAGATGGATGATGAGGTTGTGTCATTTTTGTTCACTCCGTTCTTATCTATCGAATATGTAAACTACGTATCTTATAATGATCAAGCTAATCGACTAAGAGCTTTTTCGAAATACCTTCGCAACTAACCAACGTACCGCAAGCACAAAAGCAATCAATACAATAATCGATAAAATAAGCCCGTATATACCTACACCTTGTAACATTGTATTCCCTCCTTTATATTAAATAATATACTAAAAATGAAATATATTTCAATTTATCGTTATTCTTACTATTTCACAATAAAATAAGTTGCTTTCATGGTAAAATAGAATAATATAAAAGAAACGATACTTTGACGATCTCTATTCCAACTTCTAACTCTAGCTATTTCACTATAATTGAGAACGTTTACAACTTGATAAGCAAAAGAAAGTGGGTGTCCTATGGAAAATGTAGTGTCCGTTATTTTTACAGATGAGTGTAAAGCCTATCGAGCGTTATCTACACTTCGGCATAGTCGCATCACCGAAGGATATGCTGTACTGGAAGCTGCTATTGTAGCACGCGAGAAAGGCAAAGTCGTATTTTGGGATGGATTTGGTACACAGGGATCGCTTGCAGGGGAATGGACGACAGGTGGCTTGTTAGGATCAATGATCGGTATTTTTGCAGGGCCTTTGGGTGTGTTATTGGAACGTAGTATTGATTCGATTATTAGTATGCCATTTACCCACGAAGTAGCAGAACAAGAGATGGGACTGATTCAATCTACACTTTATTCACTGGATGAAGGACAAATGGCTTTGATCAGTATTGTACAAGAAAATAATGTAAGCGTATTCAACTACGTATTGAGTCAATTAGGTTCTCAATTCGTTTGTCGCTATGATGTGATCGATGTAGAAGCAGAGATTGATCAATCGTATGAAGTAGAACGTGAATTGCAACGTGAAGCTAGACAAAGAATGAATAACCAGCGTCAGGCTTATTTCAAAAATGGGTCAGATGATGTACGAGATCGAATACGCCATCAATTTGATCAATTAAAGCAGAACTTTTGATGAACTGGATATTTCAAAATGATGATATACCAAAAGCATCTTGCTCATAGAACTGAACACAGCACATGTTCAATCTTTGACAATAGCAAGATGCTTTTTTATGTGTATTTTGCAGTGTATAGATGGTCTTAAAAGATCGCAATAGTATTCAAATCAACGTATAAAGGGTAAGAAATATGGCGGAATTATATCCCATTTAATAAAACCAAGTATTTTTATCGGAAAAAGAGTTGACGTGGGTTGAAAGACAGTGTACTATACAATTTGCAGTACGTTATTAATAAGTAGTGAATCACCAACGATAAGCGTACTCACCAACATCTGAGAGGGGTCTTTTTAAATGAAAAAATGGGGTTCTTTTACACTGGTTATGATACTGACCATGCTTGTTCTTGCAGCATGTGGTAACAGTTCTAATACAGCAACGACAGGCAGTACAGATACATCAGGAGCGGCTACAACAGACAATACAGCTTCTTCTGGGAAAGTAGCTACATTAGAGTCTGTCAAAGCAAGCGGTAAACTACGTATCGGTACAGAAGGAACGTATGCGCCGTTTACATTTCATGATGCAAGTGGTAAATTGACTGGTTTTGATGTAGACATCGCAACAGAAGTAAGCAAACGTCTTGGTGTAGAACCTGAATTTACTGAAGCAGCTTGGGATAGCTTACTCGGTGGTTTGGAATCCAAACGTTTTGATACCGTTTTTAATGAAGTAGGTATTACTGAAGAACGTCAAAAAACATTTTTATTCTCTGATCCATACATCGCTTCTAAAGCAGTATTAATTGTACGTGATGATAATACAGATATTAAATCGTTTGCTGACTTAAAAGGTAAAAAATCGGCTCAATCTTTAACAAGTAACCTTGCACAAATTGCTAAAGACAATGGAGCAGAAATCGTTTCAGTAGACGGCTTTACACAAGCGATAGGATTGTTAACTTCCAATCGTGCTCAAGCTACAATTAACGACAACTTATCTTATCTTGATTTGAAAAAACAACAACCAGATGCACCGATCAAAGTTGTAGCTGAAGAAGCAAATGCTTCGCAAAGTGGAGCTATTTTCAATAAAGGCGGAGAAGATTTGGTTCAAGCTGTAAATAAAGCGTTAAAAGATATGGTAGATGACGGAACTTATTTGAAAATCTCTGAGAAATATTTTGGAGAAGATGTATCTAAATAATACGTTTAGTTTGATTTTGTATATATGCAACGATAACGATATCTTGACGAATAAATACTCGTCAAGATATTTGTTCGTTGTAAGCCTTTCTAAGATATGTACTCAGTGTATATGTTGTACAAATCCAAATTGTTGAAATAAAGGATGTTAGAATATGGACGATCGTCAAATAGAGATACTTGTGAATTCTTTTTGGCCTATGCTTGAAGCAGGGATACGATTCACGATTCCATTAGCTATTTTTTCATTTATTATTGGTTTGATTTTAGCTGTATTAACAGCTTTAGCTCGATTATCCGGTGTGAAAATTTTAGATTTTATTGCACGTTTTTATATTTGGATTATACGTGGAACTCCTTTAATTGTGCAGTTAGCGATCATTTTTTACGGATTGCCTACGATCGGGATTGAGTTAGATCCTTTTCCAGCAGCATTGATAGGTTTCTCCTTAAGTGTAGGGGCATATGGTTCTGAGATTGTACGCGCAGCGATTCAATCGATTCATAAAGGTCAATGGGAAGCAGCTTATTCTCTAGGAATGACGCGTGGACAAGCGTTACGCCGAATTATTCTTCCTCAAGCAGCACGTGTATCCTTACCACCATTATCTAATTCATTTATTAGCTTGGTAAAAGATACATCTCTAGCAGGAACAGTTACTTATGTAGAATTATTTCGTAAGTCTGAAGAAATCGTAGCAACTACGTATGAATATTTGTTAGTATATTCCGAAGCAGCAGTGATATATCTTGTATTCACTTCAATTTTATCGTTTTTCCAAAATAAATTAGAAAAAAGATTAGGTCGCTCGTCAGCGGACTAACTATCATACAGGGTAGCCATTGAAGAAGTAAAGGAGAGATTAGCCGATGATGATTGAGATTCGTAATTTGCACAAGTCATTCGGTGCATTGGAAGTACTTAAAGGTATCGATGTAAGCTTAGACAAAGGAAAAGTGCTGGTGATTATTGGGCCATCCGGTTCAGGTAAAACGACATTACTTCGCTGTATGAATCTATTAGAGACTCCAGATCAAGGAACCATCAAGTTAAGCGATCGTTCATTAGATTTTCAAAAAGGTCGTAAAGTGTCTAGCAAAGAAGTGACCGAACTTCGCAAACGGACAGGGATGGTTTTTCAATCGTACAATCTGTTTCCTCATAAAACAGTGATCGAGAACGTAATGGAAGCTCAAATTACCGTACAGAAAAAAAGTAAAGAAGAAGCTCGCAAGTCCAGCCAGGAATTACTTACCAAAGTAGGCTTAGGCGACCGCGGCAATTCATATCCACATCAATTATCCGGTGGACAACAACAACGTGTCGGTATTGCGCGTGCGATGGCTGTTGAGCCTGATGTACTGCTTTTTGATGAGCCTACATCTGCACTTGATCCTGAATTGGTTAGTGAAGTGCTTAAAGTTATCAAGCAATTAGCGATCGAAGGCAGAACAATGGTGATTGTCACCCATGAAATGAAATTTGCCGCAGATGTGGCTGACCATGTGCTTCTGATGGACGGCGGATATATTATAGAACAAGGACATCCCAAAGATGTACTCAACAACCCACAAAGCGATCGTGCTAAGCAGTTTCTTAATCGTCTGACTGGTGAAGATATCTAATTGGCTAGATTATAAATGACTTGTTCAGGGTATAAAATAGCATAAAGGTCACTTGCTTGAGAAAGAAGAAAATCGTACAGACGAATATGTATGGTTTTCTTTTTTTCTATCATTAGAGACGCGAAAGGGGATAACGCAATGGCAACACGATTACATACATATACAAAGATCATGTTAACTTCAATGATGATTGCAACTTCGATAGGACTATTTGTGCCAACAACATATGCGGCTACGGAGAAAGAATCTATTCAGCTTTCAGGACGTGCTTCTTACTACGGGCAGGTGGAAAATGGAAAGCCGAATGGGACAGGTACGATTCGCTGGGGCGATTCCAAATCTTACGCTGGGCAATGGGTCGATGGAATCCGTCAAGGTACAGGAAAATACGTCAACAAATATACAGTCAAAGGACGGACATTTGTCGTTACTTACAAAGGCGAATGGAGCAAAGATCAACGCAATGGTCTGGGCGAAGTCAGACAAATTATTAAAAATAAAGCCGGTCAGACAGAAGCGAATTTGATCCAACAAGGTCAATATGAAAATGATATTTTTCAAACCGGTTATACTGTTACTCAAGCATTAGCAGATCCTCCGTTTAGTTTTAATTACAAAGATAAAGATACCTCGTTGCAGATTTATGGAGATAACCAGAATCTAGCTGAATACTGGGCTACCGGAAAGTTGGTTCAAATTCAGTATCGTAAAGGAAAAATAGATAAAGAATACTCCATTTTCCCTGAAAATAATGCTACAAAAAAAGTAGAAAATCAAGCGAATTTGAAATATTTCAAAAAAATCCAACCTCAAGTTGCTACTTATCTCAAAACATTCCAAACATTATCGACCAAAGTACCGATCGCTTCCAAGTAAATAGAGATATAAACGATTATAAAAATGTAGTTCGACCTGTCTGTACTATAGCAGGATTGAGCTACATTTTTGTCGTTTTTGTCTGCAAATAGTGGTACATTTGAAAATAAATATACAGATTTTTTTGTCGAAATACTCTAAATATTCGACCTATATTTGGAACGTAAAAATGAAATCATTCTATATATAGTAGATAGGGGGTTACTTTTTTCCAGAAAAAATCTGTTTTATGGCGCTCAAAAAGCAGAATCTTAATCACAAGAGGTAGATAATTTGAGCGGATTACTATAAGATAGCTGTGGAACACTTAACTTCAACTTTCAGGAGGAATGTAACGATGACTAAAGTCAGAGTAGCAGTTATAGGTTGTGGAAGTATCGCGGAACGTCGCCATATTCCAGAGTATGCAGAACATCCGAATGTAGAATTGGTAGCGTTTGCTGACCCAATTATAGAACGTGCTGAAGGTTATGCGAAACGTTTCGATGCCAAAGCATATAGTGATTACAAAGAATTATTAGCAGCTGGTGGGTTCGATGCTGTAAGCGTGTGCACTCCGAATATTTTCCATGCTGAAATGTCGATTGCGGCTGCAAATGCTGGTGCACATGTATTGGTTGAAAAACCAATGGCTGTGTCGGAAGAAGAAGCACAAGCGATGATTGATGCAGCGAAAAAGAATAATGTGTATTTGATGGTAGGTCATAATCAACGCCTTATGCCACCGCATGTAAAAGCGAAAGAAGTATTACAAACAGGCAAATTAGGACGTGTATTGACGTTCCGTACGGCTTTTAGTCATGGTGGTCCAGAATTTTGGAGTATCGATGGTAAAGAAAGCTGGTTTTTCCGCAAAAATGAAGCAATCATGGGCGCGATGGGTGATCTAGGCGTACATAAGTCAGATATGATTCGCTGGTTGCTAGATGATGAAGTGGTTGATGTGAGTGCATTTATCGGTACGTTAGATAAAAAAGATACCGATGTAGATGATAATGCGATCTGCTTGCTTCGTATGAAGAGTGGTGCAATCGGTACACTGGTAGCGAGCTGGACAGCTTATCGCGGAGAAGATAACGGCACTTACTTGTGGTGCGAGAATGGTATTATGAAAATTGGTACCGATCCTGATGATCAAGTAATTGTAGAACTTCGTGATGGTACAGTAGAGAAATATCGTGTTGGCGCGATTTCAACCAATGAGAAACAAGAAGTAAGCGGTGTGGTAGACGCATTTATCGAATCGATCGTGACGAATACACCACCATCTATTTCAGGAGAAGAAGGTAAAAAATCATTATCAGTGATTTTGTCTGCTTTCCAATCGCAAGCGGATAACAAAACCATTTCTTTAGATCATAAGTAAAAGTTGTACCCGGATTACTATAAAATGATTACACCAAAAAGCTGTTACCCTGTATTAAAAAGGAACAGCTTTTTGGTATGGGTTGAAGATTAAGTTAGTGGTTATTTTCAAATACATAATCAATGAATGCTTGAATATATCAATCCATTTATGTTTTATCGTAGACGTTATACGATTGAGCCAACGGATGACCGAGTGGAGAGTGGATCGGTTCTGGTGACTTCGTAGGTTTGGTAGTTGCCATAGGTTCACTTTCTTCTTCTGTCCATTCTCCTGAAAGTACAGCTTTCATTTTCGATATATCTAACATTCCTTCCCATTTTGCTACAACAAAAGCAGCTACACAATTCCCCATAAGATTGGTAAAGACGCGCATAGTATCCATAAATCGATCGGCACCAAGCAATAACGCGACCACTGCTACAGGGAAAGCATTAAGTGCTGCGGCTGTAGCAGATAGTGCTAGAAATGCGGAACCTGGTACACCTGCCATTCCTTTTGAACTAAGCATCAATACAGCTAAGATTGTAATCTCTTGTCCTAATGTTAGATCGATACCTACAGCTTGAGCAAGAAAAACGGTAGCAAGTGATAAGTAGATTGAAGCTCCATCGAGATTGAATGAATATCCTGTAGGGACGACTAATCCGACAACTGCTTTATCGCAACCCGCTTTATTAAGCTTTTCCATCATACGCGGCATTACCACTTCGGATGAAGCTGTTCCGATAGCAAGCATAATTTCTGAACGAGTGTATTTAATAAATTGCAATAGATTCATACCGGTAATCCACCATGCAGCAAGTCCCAGACACACTAGGAATAAGATTGCCGATAGATAGCAGGCAACAATCAGCATCCCGTAAGAGGCCAGAGTAGCTGCGCCATAAGCGCCTACAGTATAAGCTATCGCCCCGAACGCTCCAAGAGGTGCTAATTTCATAATATAACCGACTACTTTGAAAATAAGTTCCATAATCTGATCAACCAGTGTTAATACGTTATCTTTTAATTTACTTTCACTTGCAGCCAGCGCTGTTCCAAATAGACAAGCAAGCAATAGAACTTGCAACAGTGCATTTTGAGCAAAAGCATCGACAGCACTGGTAGGGATAATATTGAGAATGAAGTCTACAGTATGTGGAAGTTCTGCACCACCTGTTTTGGCTGCGACTGCATTAGGGTCAAGTGTACTGGCATTGATATTCATTCCATCTCCCGGACGTAACACACGAGCAGCGACCAGACCGAGCATCAAGGCTACCGTTGTGGCAAGTTCAAACCAGAGAATCGCTTTAAGCCCGATCCGACCGACTGCTTTGAGATCGCCCGCTTTGGCAATACCGGCTACTACAACGAAGAAGATTAAAGGGGCAATTAACATTTTGATTAGTTTGATAAATCCAGTTCCAAGCGGTTGTAACTGTTCTCCGAAGTTGGGGAAGGCTATTCCTACACCAATACCGATGACCACAGCTACAATAATTTGAAAAAACAACGATTTAAAAAAATTCATAATAAACCTCCTTGATATTCAAATGCTTGGCTACCATACGTTATCATTGCATAAAAAAAGAATAATACGTTGTGTTGTTATCGCTAATCTGCAATTATCTTATGTAGCATTTTATAACATTTGAATAAAGTGGATACTATAGATTTTATTCTTTTTTGTATATTTCACAATTCAGAACGTCAAATTTTGAGTTTTATACAAAAATAAGCGAATAATATGTAAAAATACTTAACATATCATTCGCTTATTCAACTGCTTATTCTATTTGGAGAAATATGGTATACTATGGAAGAACAATATTATTTATATTCAGGAGAGTGAATGATTTATGGCACGTACCCAGACTCAAAAAGCAATTCGCAAAGCAACACGCAGTGGCAGTTGGATTCCAGAGTATAATCGCAAAGCAAACGAAGATTATGCTGCAATTTCTCAACATACTCGCCTTACATCTACCAAACAAGAACGATTACAAAAAGTAAAACACAAGAAGCATATCATACACGATGATGCTTCTTTTTTGTGTCTTTTAGTTATAACAATGAACGCGATTGAAGATCGTATGAGAGCGAAAACTATGTTTAGTCAAATCGCCTGATCGCAGGTACACATAATCCGATAATAACCAGTAACATCCCAATCCCCGAAAACAAGCTAATCGTAATCAGCCCTCCAATTTGATCTGCTAACCAACCAATAATTAGAAACCCAATAGGTAAAAAAGCAAACGAACCAAACATATCCAGACTAGCGACCCGACCAAAACTTTCGACAGGGACTAATTCTTGCAGACTTGTTTCCCATACAAGTGAGAACATCATCAAGCCGAATCCTTCCAAAGCCATAATCATTACCATACCCGGTGGCCATGTAATCACAGATAATAGAAATAAAGCGATCCCGCTTAACAAAGCTCCACCATAGCCAATCCAACCTCGTTTGCGCCAGTGCTTTCGACTGCCAAATAAAACGGCTCCAATAATAGCACCGACTCCAGCAGATGTCATAGCCAGTCCATAGACAACAGGGTCTAATTGATGATGGATTTTGAAAAGCCAGGGAATCAGAACGCTTGTAATTCCAACATAACAAATATTTAGTAGCGAGAAAATTACAATCGTAATCCATAACCACGGTTGTTTTTTCAAAATGACAAAGCCTGCGGTAAACTCGTGCCAGACTGATGTTTTGACAGCAGGGGGTAGAGAATCTGAACTATCTGTATTGGTGGCAGTCTGTTGATTTGCCCGTCGCTGTTGACGTTGAGATATAAAGTGCTTACTAAGTAATGTAAAACAAAGCAATGAACATAGATATGTAAGTGAATCAAGCGCAAATCCGCTTCCAGGAGAAGCAACTGTAACAAGGATTCCTCCCAACGTTGGGCCTAATAAACGCACAAATTGGATACTGACTTGAGTAAGAGCATTTGCCGCATTTCGAATATCAGGTGTAAATATTTCTGCACGCAAAGCAGAGTAAGCAGGTTGAAATATACCTTCCATCAATCCATACAGAGCCAGCCCTACATACAATACAGATAAAGATAGATGGTCTGTAAAAATCAAAATCGCTCCACTAAGCATCAATACAAATCGAACACTATTGGTCACTAAAATCAAGCGTACACGATCGGTATGATCTACAATCCAACCGGATATCGGTAAAATAATAACGATCGGCAACATATAGATCGTCATCGCAAGACCCATGATCGTAGAAGAACCGGTTAAGCTGTAGACTAGAATCGGTAAAATAATCATAGTGACCGAGCTACCTAGCATCGCTATCAACTGACCTAACCACAGATATGTAAATGCTCTGGATTGACGTACAGGTGAAAGAAAGCGCCTTATTGCAGAGTCTTGAGATTCTTGCTCCAGTTGCATAGTACATATCTCCTTTTTGCGAAAGTTATCTTTGTATTTAAGTTCGTTCATCTTCTATATAACATACTATACAAAAAAGACAATTCTCTTCAAAGAATTGTCTTTTCTAAAATAAAGATAATCTATCTCTTTTTATGTATATTCACTCATGATGATCTGGTTAATCATTAGGAAATTTGAGTCTGTTCTACCTCATCACGTTGATGTTGACGGTGCAAATAACGATCAAATACAAATGGGCCAAAAGGAAGAACCGAAGCAATCAATCCCAACACAGCTTGCTTGAACGATATTTTACGCAAAATCAATGTTAATCCGATCGCGGCTACATAAGCTACAAACAGTACACCATGAATCATTCCTACATAAGTTACTGCAAGAGGCATATCTGCAAAATATTTAAGAGGCATCGCAATCAGTACTAGAGCAAGATAAGATACCGCTTCCACGTTACCGATCACACGTAACATGCTTAACGCATTTTTGATCATATCGATACAATCTCCTTTATTACAATTTTAATAATTCAAATATAACGTAAATCTTCTGTTAAAAGTATGATAAAAAGTTACAAAATATCGAAAGTACGCTTTAATAAGTGATTATATACATAATAAGTACATATGATAACTTAGCTGACAAATAATCATACATCTAAGAATGATTTTCTTCATACTAACAATCAATAAATAGATTCTATTGGATAAGAATACATATATTTTGGCTGTAAAATAGTTTATTTAGACATCGGTCAATAGTTTGTTTGGTAATTATCCCAAATAGAACTCTCTCATTTCAGTAGATTTAACGTATGTTTAAAAAGTGAACATTGTTAACATGAAAAACATCAAACACAAGAAATTATATGATGAGGTGAGTATATTGAGAAAAATTACAGGTGCAGTTTTGATTGTAATGTTAATTATGTTGACAGCATGTTCTAGTTCAGCTCCAAATACGGCGACAACAGCCCCTTCTTCCACAAGTGCCGATCCATCAACAGCTTCAAATGTGATTAGAGTAGCAGTGCAGTCGGATGGCAAAACGCTTGATCCTCATACTGCTACAGATGCAGGCTCAATGCATTATATCGAAAATATGTACAGTACATTGATGCAATATAATGGCAAATACGGTGAAATTGAACCCGGACTTGCTGAATCATATACCGTTTCGGATGATCTACTTACCTATACATTTAAGCTACATCAAGGGGTGAAGTTTCACAGTTCTGGTAAAGAAATGACTTCAGCCGATGTGAAATATTCTATTGAACGGATTATTGATAAAGGAGTACGAGCTAATCAATTTACCGCAGTCAAAAGTATAGAGGCAACTGATCCATATACAGTTGTATTTCATTTAAAACAACCGATGTCTCCGTTTCTGACCTATCTAGCGAACCCGATGAATGGCATTGTAGATAGCGATATTGTAAAAGCCAATAACAACAGTCTGGATAATGTAGATGCAGGAACAGGGCCTTTTGAATTGGTCAAATGGGATAAAGATCAACAGCTCACGTTGAAGAAGAACCCTGATTATTATGAAAAAGGATTACCGTATCTGGATGAAGTGGACTTCAAGCCAATTGCAGATGCAACTGCTCGTACAACCGCTCTTCGTAACAATGAGATCGATCTAATTTTAGAAACGACAGAAAAAGAAAATAAAGTATTAGAAAATGTCGAAGGAATTACCTTGAAGTCAGAACCGGGTACATTCTGGGAATATATCGGTCTAAATGTTAAAGACCCTGCATTACGTGATGTTCGTGTTCGTCAAGCGATTGCGAATGCGGTAGATCGCAATCAAATCAATCAATTGGTGAAGTTAGGCAAAGCAACAGTGCTTGATGGTGGCAATATTCCTCCGAATCACTGGGCATATCCTGATATTCATCCATATGCTCAGCGTAATGTCGAAAAAGCCAAACAATTGTTGCAAGCAGCAGGAAGTCCAGCTATTTCGCTCACGCTTAAAGTTGGTTCTGAATACGATTATCAGGTACAAGCCGCTCAAGTGATTAAGCAACAATTAGCCGAAGTAGGTATTACAGTTAAAGTAGAATCTCAAGAATCTAGCGTCTTTTTTGATGCTTTGGGTAAAGGTGATTTCCAGATGGCAGTTGTCGGTTGGCAAGGATTCGTAGATCCAGACGAATACACGTATAACCTGTTCCATACCGGTGAAGCGTATAACCAACAAGGTTACTCCAATCCAGAAGTAGATGCTTTACTTGAAAAAGGTCGCACGACTGCGGATGAAGCCGCTCGTAAAGACATTTACAAACAAATTGAGACTACTGTAGCTGATGAAGCACCGATGGTATTTCTGTATATGAATGAACGTGCAGCCGCTTATCGTAATAATGTTACAGGCTTTATCGTAGAGCCGACAGTCACTTCTATTTTCTTAAAACAAACCAAAGTAGAGTAGATTCAAGTGTAGAGTGTATTTACTAGAGATACATGTAGGAACTGAAGGGCTTGTCCTTATCAGTTCCTGTTTGGTTAAAGGAGGGATACGATGTTGAACTATATTGTCCGGCGGATTCTGGTTTCTATTCCTGTGTTATTCGGAATCTCAATCGTTACTTTTTTTATGATTCGCTTAGTGCCCGGAGATACAGTTACCGCTCTATTGGGAACGCGTTATAGCGAAGAACAAGCCGTACAATTGAAAGCTTATTACGGGCTTGATAAGCCTCTTTATATTCAATATTTAATCTGGATTGGAAATGTACTACGTGGTGATCTAGGACGTTCTTCATTTAGCGGAGATTCGGTGATGCAATCGATTATCGAACGCTTACCTGTAACTCTA
Source organism: Paenibacillus nicotianae (assembly GCF_042681745.1). Classification (NCBI taxonomy): domain Bacteria; kingdom Bacillati; phylum Bacillota; class Bacilli; order Caryophanales; family Paenibacillaceae; genus Paenibacillus; species Paenibacillus nicotianae. The sequence goes on from NZ_JBHUGF010000010.1 coordinate 155,644, forward strand.
GAATTAACATTAATCAGTGTATTAATTGCCAGTCTCGTAGGGATTCCACTCGGTATATGGGCAGCGTATCGTCATAATCGATTACCTGATTATATGGCAACAGTTGTAGGTCTATTGGGAATTTCGATTCCAGGATTCTGGTTGGGTACGATCTTTATTTTGTTATTTGCATTGAAGTTAGGTTGGGCTCCTTCCAGCGGATATATCTCTTTCTGGGAAAATCCATTGGAAAACTTACATCATATGTGGATGCCAGGTATTGCGCTTGGAGCCGCAGTCTCAGCAGTCGTTATGCGGATGACACGTTCTACGATGCTTGAAGTGCTGAGTGAAGATTATATGAAAATGGCGCGCGCCAAAGGAATGTCGCCTTTGCGATTACTGATAAGACACGCACTCAAAAATGCGATGATTCCTATTATTACAGTGCTCGGTATCCAGATTGGTTATTTGATCGGTGGATCGGTTGTGATTGAGCAAATCTTTTCGTTACCCGGAATTGGGCGATTAGCATTACAAGCGATTACGAATCGAGATTATGCTTTGATGCAAGGAACGATATTGTTTGTAGGCTTTTGTTTTGTTGTCATTAATCTGATTGTAGATATTCTGTATTCGATTTTAAATCCCAAAATTCGTTATTAGGAGGAGCTCTGCATGAAAGAGATTTGGTATCGTTTTAGCAAAAACAAACTCGCCATGACGGGTCTCCTATTTATTAGTTGTTTTGTGCTGATTGCATTGGGTGCAGGCTGGATAGCTCCATTTGATCCTTATGCACTGGGAACCGAAATGTTGGGTAAACCCAGTATTCATCACTGGCTAGGTACAGATCAGTTAGGGCGTGATATTCTTTCTCGCATTATTTATGGAGCAAGGATATCATTGCGAGTAGGTGTTATTGCTGTTGGGGTTGCTTTGCTTATTGGCGCAACGATGGGTATCCTTGCAGGTTATTTTGGCAAATGGGTCGATGCGATCATTTCACGCATTACTGATGTGCTGTTTTCGATTCCTGATATTTTGTTAGCATTATCGATTATGGCGATTCTAGGGGCAAGTACAACAAACTTAATGATCGCGATCGGTATTGTATATACGCCGATATTTGCCCGTATTGCTCGTAGCGCTGTATTATCGATCAAAAGTTCGCTTTATATTGAAGCCGCTCGCTCGATCGGTGTAGGGCATATTCGAATCATGTTCAAACATGTATTACCTAATATCATGGCTCCATTGATTGTACAGATTACTTTATCTTTTGCATTTGCGATTCTAGCAGAAGCCGCTCTTAGCTTTCTGGGATTGGGCGCAGAGCCAGATACTCCATCATGGGGAACAATGCTTAATGAAGGCAAAGACTGGATGGAATCGGCATGGTGGATCGCTGTATTTCCCGGTCTGGCGATTACAATTGCTGTATTAAGTTTTAATATTTTGGGAGATGGTCTGCGCGATGCACTTGATCCCAAATCCAATAAACATTAAATCATCTTAGAAGAAAGGAGTGCTGTTTGATGCCTATTTTTTATCCAACAGATCGACCTTTAGCTGATTCTAAGTGTAATACATTTGCTATTATTGCTCGTTGTCCCCAAACCAAGCGGTTTGGCGCAGCAGCAGCTTCTAAATTTCCAGGTGTGGGCGCATTCTCTCCTTGTGTTGATCCTGAATACGGTGTGGTGGCTACTCAGGGATGGATGAATCCAGCACTTGGGCCTCGTGGTATTGAATTGTTACGACAAGGGCTTACCGCTAATAAAGTACTGGATGATCTACTGATGGAAGATCCCGGTCGAGATTTGAGACAGGTTGCTGTGATTGATCGCTTTGGTCATTGTGCTGCTTTTACAGGTAGTGAAAATGATGATGTCAAAGGGCATTTGATCGGTGATCAATTTTGTCTATCTGGCAATCTACTTGCGAATGAGGACGTATTGCCTGCTATGGAACAAGCTTTTGAACAGAGTGCAGATTTGGAGCTAGCAGAACGTCTACTTGCTGCTCTCAAAGCAGGCTCAGATGCAGGTGGAGATCGTCGCGGCAAACAAGCATCGGTACTCAAAGTAGCAGCTACACCAGGATTCCCTTATGTCGATTTTCGTGTAGATGACCATCCTGAACCTATTCTTGAATTAGAACGAATTTATTATAGCAATCGCTCTGTACTAATTGAACAATACTACGACTGGGTGGATACCGTTATGAAAGGTATTCCCCTCGAAAAGAAAGGTTGAGTCGATGAGTTATTTTCCGGAAAATGAACCTTCTTTAACTACAGTACAATCTGCTAACACATCTTCGATCCTGATTACAAATGCAAATCTGTTAACGATGGAAGGATCAACGATAAATTCAGGTTGGATTCATATCGTAGATAACAAAATTGCCGGTTTAGGGCATAATGACGAATGGGAAGCTTATAAGCAACAAGTAAATAATATATCCAGTATTCGAATGATTGATGCACAGAATCGCTTAGTTTCTCCCGGCTTGATCGACCCTCATACACATATCGGAATAGATGAAGAAGGTATCGGTTGGGAAGGTGCAGATTATAATGAGACATCTGAAGCTGTGACTCCTCATTTACGTGCGTTAGATGGAATCAATCCGTATGATGAAGGATTTGTCGATGCCGCTAGAACAGGCGTGACTACTGTTCAAATCTTACCGGGTAGTGCTAATGTGATTGGAGGCTTAATGTGTTGTCTCAAAGTTCTTCCAGGATCAACCGTAGAGCAGATGACGGTACTTCATCCATCAGGTCTGAAAATGGCATTAGGCGAAAATCCTAAAAAATATCATGGAGCAGCTAGTGGTCGTGCACCATTGACTCGTATGGGCATAGCTGGTATCATTCGTGAACAATTAGTACAAGCACAGCACTATTTAGCACAGCAACAATCCAACAAAGCAAGCCAAGCTCTATATCCACGCAATTTACGTATGGAAGCTCTAGGTCTTGCTTTAGAAAAGAAAATCCCGGTACGTTTTCATGCACATCGCGCCGATGATATTGCTACAGCACTACGATTGGGGCAAGAATTTGAATTGGATATTACGATTGAACATACAACCGATGGGATTAAGATCGCTCAAGAATTAGCAGTATCTGGTCGATATTGCAGCATAGGCCCCACTTTATCTTCACGTAGTAAAGTAGAACTGCGTAACCTTTCATGGGAAACGTATCCTGCTTTGTATCAAGCAGGAGTGCCGATATCGATCACAACCGATCATCCGGTTTTACCTATTCAATATTTACCAACGTCTGCCAAAATGGCTATTCAAGCAGGATTACCACTGGATGTCGCATGGGAAGCGTTGACGATTCAAGCGGCTCGTCATTTGCATCTAGCAGATTCTACCGGTTCATTAAAAGTAGGCAAAGATGCTGATATCGTGATCTGGAATACACATCCACTAACAGATTCAGGCGAAGTGGCACTAACGATAGCAGGTGGTCAAATTACATTTGAGCAGTCTGAATCACAACTATAGACAGAAAAGAAATACCTATATATAGCACAAAGTGAACTTAAAGGAGGCGTAACCGATGGAGCATCCCCCGATTCAGTCTCTTATGCGCTTCATGAAGACGATTATGTCTCCTGTTCATGAAGAACAAATGCTTCAACTGATTTTGCAGACAGCGATGGAGAGTATTCCAACCGCAGAAGCAGGATTTTTATTTTTGCATGATCCATTAATCAATAAATTAATTATTCAAGCCACTGTAGGCTATCTTCCAGCAGTGATGATGATGACCCGCTTATCTTCAGGTGAAGGGATATCAGGCAAAGTTTTTGCAGAACGTAATCCTATTCGGATAAACAATCCTCTTGCTTTACAAACGGCGATGGATAATATGAGTGCTTTTAATTACAAATACTATGTAGAATCATCGACTCAAGGAGAAATCCCTTGTTGTTGTATTTCAGTACCTTTATTGTCAGAAGATCGTTGTATCGGTGTAGTGACGCTTGATAATTTTACCGATGCCCAAGCATTGACTGAAGATGATCTTCAATCGCTACAAATCTATTGTGATCTAGCAACGATGGCGATTGAGCATCATCGTTTATTTCGGCAGGTTCAAGAGCAGAATCATGAACTGTTTTTGACCCATGATGCGTTACGTCAAGAACATGAACGTTTACAAGTCACAATGGATTTTCATAATCAGATTAATAACTTGGCAGCCAAAGGATATGGAACCCCTGAAATTCTATCTGCTCTATATCGTAATGTTAAAATGCCTATCGCTGTATTCGATCTACTGCTAACACCGATCGATTATTTGCCTGCTGAAGTAAAACCTCATTTACCTGATCATTTTCTCCAACATCCTGCGATGCAGTGGGTACAACGTAGCAAAAAGTGGCAACGGATTGTCTTGGAAGAAGATGCTTCTCAATCGATTATTGTCACTCCAATTGTAGGTACAGATCGATTGCTCGGTTATTTGTGTGCATGGACAGGAAGTCAGGAATTTATGAGTACGAATAAAATGATTTTTGAATATAGTGCGACTGTACTTGCATTAGATTGGGTAAAAAAAGAAGCTGTTCAACAATCTCAGATGCGTGCCAAAGATGCTTTTGTTGAAAGTATTCTATCCGGTGAAATGAATATGTCTTTACAAGAACAGGCTCGTGTACTTGGATTTGAACAGGAAGATCATTATATAGTGATATTGATGCAACCTCTGCCAAAGAGTGCAAGACATTCATTTGAAGCTATTATGAGTCAGCTACCTATTCATTATTTATTGGTCGAACGGCATCATCGTACAATTGTTATTGTTAATATGGCAGGGAATCTGAAAAGAGAAGAACGACACAACCAATTTCAATTATTGTTACGTGAGCTTCGTCGAGATCGTCAATTGTCCTCGGGTATCGGTAGAATGTATCAGGGGTTAGATAAAGTAAATCGATCTTACAAAGATGCAGAACAATGTATGCAGTTGCTACTTAAAGAAGGCAATCAACAGCGGTTGATCTATTTTGGCGATCTGGGTGTAATTCGCTTTTTTATGCAACAATCACGGGAAGAATTAGAAGAATATTTGAATGATGTCTTAGAACCGATTATTCAGTATGATCAGCAAAAAAAGGCCAATCTAATGAACACATTAGTTTCTTTTGTAAAATATGACCGTAATCTCAAAAATACTACTCAATCGTTACGTATTCATCACAATACGCTATATTATCGTCTGGGACGGATTCAAGAATTATTAGGTTACTCATTTGATCATGGAGATGAATGGTTTAACGTGCGTATGGCTTGTCAAATTTACTTGTATTTGTATGAAGACTAACCGAAATATGCAAAAAACATATCTATTACACACAAAACTTTATCGAAACAGAGATAAAGTTTTTTTATTTGTTAACACAGTGTAAAAATTTCAAAAAAAGCTAATACATAATATGACAAAATTCGATAATAATAATAGGTCTTATTAACTAATAGTTTTATACCAGAATAACCGGAGGCAGATACATCATGACAGTCAGAGCACGATTGATTACCACTATTAGCTTGTTGATTATTACTATTTTGGGGAGTGGAATATTATCTTTTGTCACAATCTCGAATACGATTGAACAGAGTGCCTTATTGCAATCCAAAATGGAAATGCAAAAAAATATGAAACAAATCAATTTTAGATTAGCAGGACTTTCAAATGATGAACGTGGTTACTTACTTACGGGTGAACAAGAATACGTAACAGAAATGCAGAAAAAAATCACTGAAATCAACAGTGTATTGCAATCATTGCAACAATCATCCGCAGGCGTGCCTTACAAAACGTCTTTGCAAGAAATCAGTACTACTTTTGCAAAAGTAGTTGACTTGAATGCCAATGTAGTCAAATTACAAAGCGAAAATCCAACCGCTGCGAGTCAATATCATTTCGGCGAAGAACGTACACTTCGCAAAACAGCTTTGACACCGGTTGTAAACGATGTCGTTACAAAACTCGATCAAGAAGTCACTCAATTACAAGCACAAAATGAAAAACAAGCATATATTAGTAAAACAGTTATTATTGTGGTTATTATTGTTTCTTCTTTAATCGGTATTATTCTAGGTCTTCTTTTATTGCGTGCTATTCTCAAACCATTACGTTTATTAAATCGCCAAATGTTAGAGATTGCTCAAGGCGAAGCAGATTTGACTCAAACGATTGTATTGAAGCAAAAAGATGAATTTGGTACACTGGCTGCTAGCTTTAATCTTTTTGTTGCTACATTACATTCGATTGTTAGTCAGATTGGGGTATCATCCGATATGGTTGCAGCTTCAGCAGAAGAATTTTCAGCAAGTGCAGAGCAATCCAAGTCTACTTCGCAACAGGTTGCTGAATCGATGCAGGTGATTGCCGATCAGACAGGCGGACAAGCCAAACAATTGGGTTATCAATCTACATCGTTACAAAATTCATTCCACAAATTGTCTGAAATTTCAGCAAATACAGCTCAGATGGCTACTTTCTCTCAATTGATGAAACAGCAATCTGAAAAAGGCACAGAGTCTATAGAACGTGTAGGCGAGCAAATGACTTCGATTCAACATTCAGTGTCTCGTGCAGATCAAAGTGTGGGTGTACTTGCAGGGCATGCGACCAAGATTGATACGGTGACCACATTAATCAATGAAATTTCTTCTCAAACCAACTTACTTGCTTTAAATGCTTCTATAGAAGCAGCTCGTTCGGGAGAACATGGACGTGGATTCGCAGTTGTAGCAGAAGAAGTGAGAAAATTGGCGGAACAATCAGCTAATGCAGGTAGACAGATCAAAGAACTGGTTAGTCATATTCAGTTAGAGACACAATCTACAATGTCGGCTATTCAAACTGTCCAAATAGATGTCGCAACAGGTAATCAGATGACTAAAGAAACAGTACAGCAATTCCATGATATTTTACATGCAGTTGAAGAAATTTCTGCCAAAACGGAAAGTATTGCTACCAATGCTTCACAGGTTAACGATTCATTTGCCAATTCTGCCGATTCGATGCAAACAATGACTAAAGGTACGCAAGAAATATCCGATAGTACACAGGAAATTGCAGCGGCAACCGAAGAGCAATTGGCTTCCAGTGAAGAAATTCTACATTCTGCGGTAGCCTTAACAAGTCTTGCAGAAGATTTACAAGCATTAGTAAGTCGCTTCAAAATCTAATCTATCTCCGTAACAACCTGATGATCATACGTGTTCTGTGAATAAACAAACAGAATAGGTGACCATCAGGTTGTTTTTGATTAAAATAGGCAGTAGCTACTTGTCTATCATAATCGTTCAAGGAGGTCATCAGATGCTAAAAGAACGTATTGATTATTTGTGTAAAAAAAAGAATATTGCTCGTAAAGACTTGGTCGAAGGATTAGTCACTCAAGCTCATTTCGCTAATATTTTAGCAGAACGCTATCCATTACCAGAAGATCTGGCAGAGCAGATTGCAGAACGGCTAGGTGTCACAGCGGTTTATTTGGAGCGCACAGCGGCTGATGATCTGGCCACCTTACAACGTGCGGAACAGATTTTTGAACGTTTATCGATGCAGGCTTCGAGTATTCCTGAACAAGAAGTCAACGACTTGCCCGATCGTGATGATACGTTAACGATAGAATTGACGACGGCTTTGATGAAAGCGACCTATTTTCAACAATTGAATGATCATCATGCTTATGATTATGTGCATCAATCGTATTTGAATTTTTATCTGGATAAGTTTGGACGACCGGATGATATTCTATTGCCTATTCCGCTACTCAAAGCTTTAGGGTTTTATAAAATTCAACATTTCCGCTCCAAACATCAATATTACGATGTACTGCATCAAGTGGAACGCTGGATTGCACTACTTCAGACCGGTAGCGAAACCTGGCTGACTGCGCAACATATTCGGATGGAAGCCTATGTACATACCAAACAATTTGAAGAAGCTAAAAAGACATTTGAACAGATTACGAAGCAAGTGTATGAACAGCGATGGTTTCACCGATTATCCGGTCTTTATATTATCTATAGTGGATATTGCTTTTCGATGAAATTTGTTCAGGAATCGCTAACGGCTCTATCTATGGCAGAAGCTCATCTGGTCTATGCGGAACATCAAAGTGATATGTTAAGTGCAATTATGAATAATCGGATTATAATGTTAACGATGACAGAACAACTGGAACAAGCAGAAGCAGAAATTGTACGGTTTGAAGAGATTGTAGATAATCAACCTGAAGAAACCAAGCAAAATATGTTGCCTGTGTTACTAATCTACCGTTGTGAGCTGGCACTTGCCACCAAAGATTGGGCGTTAGTAATAGATTATATCGAACAATTGAATGTTCTTAGCCTACATCATGATCAACAGATGGCTGTAACTTTTTATGAAAGTCAGATAGCTTTGTCTCAAGGACAGTCTGAACGTTTTATCGAAAAAGCGTTGATGTGTTTGCCTTATTTTGAATCAATCCACCAATCGACACGACTCAGTATATTATATGAAGCATTAGCAGTCGTATCAGAAGATCAACGGCGATACAAAGAAGCCACTCATTATTATCGAAAATTAGTCTATTTATTACGTACATCTTAATTTTTGTGTACAGCTATCTATGTAAATAAGATAAAAATAACGATTTAATCACAAATAGATCAAATAGAAAACGAATTAAAGCAAAGATTTGCATATCATGTTTGTGAATACTTACTGAATCGAGCAATGTTTTGATATAAAAAGCAGATTAAGCAGACGATTTGTCTGCTTTTTTTGTATGTGCTTGTATGTATTGTTGTGTGGCAACGGCATTTATATAATAAAAGCAGAACCACAATACACCTCAATAAAGGAGCATACACGTATGGGATTTTTTAAACGAAATAAAAAAGAGCAAGATCATATCGAGCAGGCAGATCAAGTCGTTAACAAAGGATTAAGCGGATTATTTATGAAAAGTATAGTTCCTAAAGAACAGCGAGATCAGATCAATGCTAGCTTAGAAATGGCACGCCAAGCGCAATCATCTGCAAGTGGACAAATTCCAATTACAGCTACCGCACAGGTTATTTCTGTTCAAGATACAGGCAAGCTAGTAAATTTCGATCCGATTATTGTTCTGGTGTTGGATGTAACAGAGAACAGTGGAACCCGATATCAGAAAACATTAGAAACACTGGTATCCAAAATGCATATTCCACGTTCAGGTGATTGTATAGGATTAGGAGTTCATCCATCTTCACCTGCTGACTTTATTTATATGGGGATCATTTCTTCTTCATAACCAGCTATCTATTCAACAAATAAGGAGTAATCATTATGAGGAAAATTCTGATAACAATAGGTATACTATGCCTAGTAACCGTATGGGGATTACCAATGTACTTGAATCTGACCGGGGGAGATGTGCTGGAAGTGATCGATCAACGCTGGTATCATCCGTTGATTTATATCGGAATGGCGCTTATCTTTGTACCGACGATCCTATCAACTGTATTCAGTCTCAAAACAGTCAAATCTGGAAAGTCAGCAATCGGTCTTATTGAATCGGTTCAACAAACAGGCACTTATATTAATGAGCAACCACAGATTCTATGTAAAGTTATCGTGACCTGTCAGGGTGAAGATTCATATCCTGCTGAATTGCGAGCGGTAGTGCCACTGACATCGCTAGCTCAATTTCAACCGGGTGCACTTATTCCACTACTGGTTTCTTCTAAAGATCCATCTAAAGTAGGGATCGATTGGAAAGGGCAGGTCTCTCAAGCGGAAGCACAGCAATTACTAAATGAGCAAATGATCAAACAAGGCGTATCACCAGAAATGATGAATATCGCTACACAGGGTCAACAAGCATACGCTAAAATAATAGATGTTGTCCCTCTAGGAGAAATAGACGCACACAAAATAAGTCTTCAACTTACACTTGGTATTACTGAACCGTCAGGAGAGGTAATTACTGTAGATGTGCAAAAAGAGATTTTTAAAAGCAGTCTTTCTCAAGTTCAACAAGGGCAGATTATTCGTGTTGTCTATTTACCTGAAGATCCATCCAAGTTAGTGTTATCACTGCAATCCGATTCTGCTGATCTACAACATGTTTTTGGAGCCAGTCGATGAGATATATAGAGATGACCCATTTGCATACGTATGTTATATCGATACACAAAAAGCACATCCTACATCATATAGGTATGTGCTTTTTGCTATAGAAAGCTTATTCAGAATAAAGATGAGCAATTTTTACATCGGGTTCTACATCAGCTTCATAATCAACATGATCTGTCTCAAAACCGAACAATTGGAAGAATTCACGACGATAGCCTTCTAAGTCTGTCAGTTCATAAATATTTTCAGACGTTAAGTTATCCCAGATTTCAGCAACTTCTGCTTGAACATCTTCGCGCAATTCCCAGTCATCGATACGAATCCGATTTTTCTCATCGACAGGAGCAGGGCCATCTGTATACAAACGATCTGCAAATAGACGATACATTTGTTCAATACAACCTTCGTGAATGCCTTTTTCTTTCATAACTTTGTACAGTGCTGAGATATACAGAGGAACCACAGGAATCGCTGAACTCGATTGAGTCACCAATCCTTTACTAACAGATACAAAAGCACGTCCACCTGTAGCGCTTAATTGATCATTCATTTCCTGTGCTGTGCGTTCCAAATGATCTTTCGCTTGTCCGATTGAACCTTGACGATAGATCGCTTGTGTAATATCGGAGCCGATATAAGAATACGCCACTGTAGTGACATCTTCAGTTAATACACCGGCTTCTTGTAATTGATCCATCCATAATTTCCAATCTTCACCGCCCATGACTTTGACTGTATCTTGTACTTCTTGCTCAGAAGCAGGCTCGATTGTAATAGGAGTGACTTCGCCATTATGGAAGTTAACTGTTTTATTCGTATATTCAGCACCGATCGGTTTAAGAACAGAACTGAATGTTTCACCTGTTTGTGGATCAGTACGACGTGGAGCCGCCACACTATAGATCACTGTATCAACTTGACCGAATTCTTTGCGAATCGCTTCGATCGTTTTTGCTTTAATTTCGTTTGTAAAAGCATCACCAATAACACTGCAAGATTTCAGACCTGCTTTTTGAGCTTCTTGTTCAAAAGCAGCCGAGTTATACCAACCGGCAGAAGCAGTGCGTCCTTTAACAGAACTACCATCGCGATAAACACCAATTGTATTAGCACCTGCACCGAACGCTGCTACAATGCGAGAAGCCAATCCGTATCCAGTAGAAGCACCAATCACAAGTACATTGCGCGGGCCACTAATTTTCGGTTGAGATTGTACATATTCAATTTGTTCTTGAACTTGACGTGCACAGCCAATAGGATGAGCGGTCGTGCAAATAAAGCCCCGTGTTCTAGGTTTAATAATCATAGAGAGGATTCCTCGCTTTCACTTTTTACATCATCTTTCGTATTGTAGCATTTTTTGTGAATGAGTACACTGTATCCCTTACTATCGCTTCCAGTAAGAGGGAATAGAAGCGTGATTAGAAAGTGAAAATAGTACGCAAATAGTCACAAAATGCTGTTTAAAATTTAGATAGGTTGGTTAATAAATAGTATCGAAGAATAATTGCACAAAATATAATAAAATATTTTTAAATAGTATTGCAATATTCTTTAATTAATGTTATTATTAATTCATAAGGTTACTAAGAGAAAATTAGTTACCAAAAAACAGCTAACATCCCAAAGGAGAAATTAATCATGAATACCAAATTTCAAAAAGTTTTATTGTCAACTACTTTAGCACTAGGTCTTGGAGCAGTAGCAGTTGTAGCACCAATCGGAGCTAATCAAGTATCTGCCGCTTCTAACGATCAAAGCAACCACGAGAAAAACAAAGACAAAGCAGAACAACGCGCTAACAACCAAGCTTATGTAGATTCTGTAAGTGCACAAATCAATTCTATGTTCGGAACAGCTAACGAAACAACTGAACCTACTACACCAACAGACAACACAACTACTGAGCCTACAAAAACAACTGAGCCAGTAACAAACAACAAAATTACTGTAGTTCTTCCACAAGGTGCTAGCCTTACTGAAATCGCTGCTCAATATGGTGTAACTGTAGACGAATTGGTTGCTGCCAACAACCTTCTACCTGCTGGATACCAATTGACTATTCCTCAAAAATAAGAATTTAGACATTTTCGATCAACTGCCATCTGATCGGCCAAAATATTATCTACCTATAAGTATCTGCCAAATGCTTATAGCGTAGTTTATATATAAAAAAGCTGACGTTCCCCCGAGCGTTGGCTTTTTTTGTTTTGTTTGATAACGACATAGATCAAGACCACTGTTATAAAGTTCATTGTGTCATACTATGTATTCGCTTTTAATGAAGGAAGAAAGCGAGGAGAGACTATGATTCATATCCATAAAAATAGAGGAAGAATTTATATCCAAATGGATGCTTACCATATGGGTACAGAAGATATAGTGATCTTAATCAGTGGAGGCGATCGACCTCATTTAGGAACAATTACCGCAGGTACTCAAAATCAACCGTTGCAAACGATTCAATTTCAGCAACATCAAGAATTTTATATCACTGAGGAAATCGCCATATCTTTACGAAAACAATGGCATGGGAATTTTGCGATCTGTGGAGGGATTCATATCGATCAGATTAATCGCGAAGAAATTAACCAACTGATCGAAATGGTCATAGAGATGGGGAACGAATTGACACTATATTTGCAGAAATAGAAATAGATAGGACAATAGAAAGCAGATAAAGTGATAGTAAAGGTCAGGATCAACTATTCAAATAAAGTAAATATATAAATAAAGGTGCAGGTATACAAAAAAAGAACGAGATGATCGATCAACGAATAGGATATCTATCGTTAACACAATGATCTCGTTTGTCTACAAATCAAGTCAATTCTTGCTTATTTAGTTAGTGAAGAAGTGGTGAGTGGCACAAATAATTTGGAATCATTATCAGCATCAGTGATTTCAAGATAAACGGCTTTGGTATTAGTAACATCTACGTCAACACTAACCATGCCATTAGCAGGAGTAACAGATAACGTTTTGAGTGTTGTATTATCTTGATTCATAATAACTATTTTTTGATTACCACTAAGTGAAGCTAGCTCTAAATGTAATTTAGAATATTTGTTTTCTGTCATGATTTGAAAGCTTTTACTTTGATTATTTACACCTGTATAGAGGAAAACATCTTTGTAATCTTTATCTTTGTAAACAGTACTGCTTGGATCTTTGGTATGCCAATCAGAGCTACCTAATACTTTAGTGCCTAGTGTACTAAGGGATTGAGAGCTATTTTCGATAGGGGTGGTAGGTGTTCCTGTGTTACCTGAACTACCAATAATAACAGAAGAAGAAGTGGGATCGTAAGTAATGGAAGTTCCCATTAGAGTACCAACTGCACGTACAGGTAAGTAAGTAGTACCATTGTAAGTAATAGGGAGAACAGCTTTGCCATTCGCATCTTTAGGAGTAACTGTAGTGCCATTCATTTTCAGAGAAATCGTACTGTTCAAATAAGCTTTGATAGGTTCTAATCCTGTTGCTGCCAGAGCACCTGTCCCTATGCCAAATGTCAATGTAGCTGCTAGAATCCCCAAACCAACCTTTTTGTTCATTAAATATCCCTCCTGAGTTATAAAGTAACAATCACTACTATAAATAAACGATTAACAACCAATTGTCAAGTTTTTTACATCGTAGAATATGTATGATTTGATATTTGTAATATGACTAATTAGATATAAAAAAACAGCACAAAGCGAATAGGCTTTGTACTGTCTGGTATATATAATACGATGAATTAAGAGTGATCAGCAGGATTTTTTTCGTTCAATCCTTGACCAAGTCCCTTCATAAATCGCATACCAAATCGAATTGCTCGATTGATATCAGGGTCTTTCAATGCTTTCATCAGCGAAAATACACCTATTTTAGTGTTATCTTCTTTACCTGCTTCTCCTAATCCTTTGGTAACACTATTCATTAATTGAGTCGTTTGCGCTGGATCAACTGTAGTTAAGGCACCAGCTGCCGCCATACCGTTATTAATAAGATTGGTAATTTCTTTACGCGAGATTTGCCCTAACGCAATTTCGGCAATATGTGCTTTGGCTTTGAGCATTGATTCCGCCGCTTCCAAAATCCCACTATCATTCAACTCACGCAATATCGACATTGACCGCGCTAACGCTGCATTCGATTCCGCCAATTCCTTTTTCAATTCATCAATCGTCTGCTGTTGTTGCTCTTCTTCCGTAAGCACCCGCTTACGAATCGTAGTAATCGGAGTCGCCATAACATTCATTCTCCTTTCTTCTGTATAAAGATTAGTTCAGATATATGGTCATATGCACTAGATATCAATCTCTATCAAAAAACACTATCAAAAACATAACTACTACCACTCAAAATTATGAAAAGCATTACACCTTCCAATATTAAAGAACTAAGTTATTACATCTTTACAAATAATAAAACATTAAGAGCAAAGCATTAAATATTTAAAATTTATTAAAGGTTAAAGGTCTTAAATGCTTTTCCACTGCCCCAACCCCCAAAGTTGCACCAGCGAAGGGAGTGAAATTGTTCTGAAAGAGCGAAGCGCTCGCCTTTGTAACGAAATCCCTACCGCTAAGCGGTAAATCAGGGGATTCCGTTACACCAGCGACGACAAGAACAATTCACTCCCGAAGCGCCAGCACCTTTCATCCACCTACATATCCACTAACGAAACATAATCATCCCGATTCCATTTGCGTTGCACCTCAACACCATTTTGCGGATGGCGTTTTTTGTTACGGGGATTGGATGAAGGTAATGGATTTATTCCTTTCACATTCAAGACCATCATACGTACTTTGGCTTGTTTGTAAGCAGGGGTATGTGTACGTACATCTACAGCAGAACCTGTTAACAAATTGACGGCGGTCTCATGACTGGTAGAATGCATTGGCACATAGATTTCATTACCACGTACTCGATCAGTCACAACTGCTCTTAATTTAATTGCTCCATATGGAGACTCTAGACGAACCAGTGTACCATCTTCGACACCGCGTTCTACTGCCAATTCAGGCGAGACTTCAACAAACACTTCCGGTAATTTACGATTAATTCCTGTAGACTTGTTGGTCATATTGCCTTCATGGAAATGTTCAAGCAAACGTCCATTATTGAGCACTAGATCGAATTCAGCAGGGAACTCTACCGCAGGTACATATTGTACAAGAGAGAAGCGAGCTTTTTTATCAGGGAAATGGAAACCGTCGGTGTAGAGCAAAGGTGTACTTTCGCCTGTATCAGAACCCCATAAGAAGCTTCCCCAACCTTCCAACACCTCATAATTACAACCAGAGAAGAAAGGAGTCAGACTTGCCATTTCATCAAAAATATCAGAAGGATGCGTGTAACCCCAATCGAATCCTAAACGTTTGGCAAGTTGTGTAGTAATCCACCAGTCTGGCTTGGAATCACCCAAAGGTTCAAGAACTTGATATAGACGCTGTACACGACGCTCTGTATTTGAGAATGTACCGTCTTTTTCAAGTGATGGAGCCGCAGGTAAGACTACATCTGCAAATTGAGCTGTTTTGGACAAAAAGACATCTTGAACAACGAAAAACTCAAGTTGAGCAAGCATTTCATGTACATGATTTACATTGGAATCGACCCATGCCATATCTTCGCCGACAAGATACATCGCTTTAAGTTCGCCGCGAGCAATATCATCAACCATTGCGATATTATCTTTACCCGGAGCAGGAGAGATCGGTACGCCATATGCTTTTTCAAATTTAGCGCGTGCTTCATCATTAGAGACATGCTGATAACCTGGCAACCACGGTGGTAAAGTACCCATATCACAAGCACCTTGTACATTGTTATGACCACGAAGTGGATAAGCACCTGCGCCTGGACGCATATAGTTACCTGTCGCTAATAATAGATTGGAAATAGCCGCAGAAGTATGTGATCCAGCAATATTTTGCGTCACTCCCATACCCCAACAAATCACAGTACCGTCTGCATCACGAATCATTTCAGCAATGCGGATTAATTCCGCTTGAGCAATTCCAGTGACTTCTTCTGCATAAGCAAGCGTATACGGTTCAGAAGCTTTGAGGTATTCGTCAAATTGATTCACATTTTGTTGAATAAAGTCTGCTGCATGCCAGCCTTGTTCAACCATGTAGTTCATAATCGCTGTAATCCAGACAAAGTCTGTTCCTTGTTGTGGACGAATAAATAAATCTGCACGTTCCGCCATTTCATGTTTGCGTAGATCGGCTACGACTAATTGTTGACCATGCAATTTGTGTGCTCGTTTGATACGAGTAGCTAGAACAGGATGCCCTTCAGCAGGAGAACAACCGATCAGAATCACCAGACCTGCGGAAGCAATATCTTTGATCGTACCTGCATCTCCACCAATACCTACTGTAGACATCAGACCATCCGAAGCAGGGGATTGGCAATAACGAGAACAGTTATCGACATTGTTGGTTTCAAAAACTTGACGAGCTAATTTTTGGATCACATAGTTTTCTTCATTGGTGATTTTGGAAGATGAAATAAAGCCTAATTTATCACTGCCATGTTCTTTGCGAATCGCTGACATTTTTTCCGCTACAAGATCCAAAGCTTCATCCCATGATGCTTCTACAAATTCCCCGTTGCGACGGATCAGTGGAGTGGTTAAACGTTGGTCACTGTTTACAAAGTCCCAACCGAATTTACCTTTCACACAAGTAGAAATAGCATTCACCGGTGCATCGTGAGAAGGCTGAACTTTCAGAATCTCACGACCTTTTGTCCATACTTCAAACGAACAACCGACACCGCAGAAGGTACAGACGGTTTTGGTTTTGCGAGTTCGTGTATCACGCATAGCTGCTTCAATCTCAGAAATAGCAAAAATACCGCTGTATCCTGGTTCTACATCTTTGATGAGATCGATCATTGGATTAAGCATTTCTTCGCCAATCCTGGACATAAATCCAGCTTCACCTAGCATCGATTTCTCCATCAAAGCATTACATGGACAGATCGTGACACATTGTCCGCAACTAACACAGGAAGATTCATTAATAGGAACACCTTCATCCCACATCACGTATGGACGTTCTGCTTCCCAATTGATCGATAACGTCTCATTGACTTGCAAGTTCTGACATACCTCTACACATTGACCACAAGCGATACATTGATTAGGATCATAGCGATAGAATGGATGAGACATATCCACTTCGCTTGCAGGAACTTTAGGTTGGAAAGGGTATTTTTGATGTTCGATACCCATAGCTTCGACTGTATTGTGTAATTTGCAATTGCCATTATTATTGTCACACACTGTACAGTACAGCATATGATTCTCAAGCAAACGATCCATACCTTCTGTTTGTGCGGCTTTGGCAGATACAGAATCAGTCTGTACACTCATGCCTTCTGTAATGATCGTCGAACAGGCGCGTGCTAATTTGCCATCGATTTCAACAATACATGTATCACAAGTCTGAATCGGATCTACTTCAGGAACATAACAGATTTGCGGATGCTCTATTTGAGCCAGATTGATCACATTCAGAACGCTTAATCCTGAACCTGCTTCATAAGATTGTCCATTAATAGTAATTTTGATTCGTTGTTCGCTCATGCAGATACTCCTTTATTTAACAGTTGTATTTCTAGTTGTAAGCATTTGGTAATATAAATGCGGCTTCTTCTAGTGAAATCAAAAGTGATTTTTGTGAAACAAAATATGGTACTTCTAGAGGTGGACAAAATTTTGCATAGCATTAGCGCATAATATAATGGTTAACGGATACTTGTAGTATAATATTTATACTTTTATTTCTTTTATAAGTATTATTATCTATAAAATACATATAAAGGATAAAATAAAAAGAGCATAAAAAAACTCCACCTTAAAATCACTACCTCTTTTCAGGTAGCACTTTTAAAGTGGAGTAATCGTTTAGCAATGACATACTAACTGACCAATCCCATTATATTATGACGAAAATGTGAATACTCTAAATTATACTCTTCTTTTGTGAAATTTCAAGACACAATTAACACGATATGCTAGCTTAATATAGTTGAAATCTACAAAATGAGGTGTATGATCAAAACATCAAAGCAAGGAGGTTTATCGATGAAAAAAGAAACAACTTTCAATGAAATCGTACGTAAAGTGCGTAAAGATACATTTGGCAAAGGGCCTGAACGGATTCATACTACTTTTGTCGATAATATGGCGATTACTAAAATGTGGGGTAATTTTACACCGACTGAAAAATTTATTGCACTTACTCCTGAAGGCAAAGAAATGGTACACCGCGCACGTACCCAGATGGTTCAAGGACTATATGATCAGCATGTTCCAGATGGTATGGAAGAATTATGCGGTTCTAAATTACAGCATTTGTTTACCGATATTAAGGTGGAAGATGATTTTGCCATCTCTGTATTTGTGTTTGAAAAAAATATTGAGCAAGGATGAGGCAGATGGATTTAGAATTGCAACAAGATCGTACGATTGTACGTTATCGGCGCGGGCAAGTGACTACGATCACAGATCAAGTCGTTCGCGAACAACCGATTACAGTAAAAGTAAATGGCGAAGAATTTGTTACGTTGGTCTGTACGCCTGAATATATTGAAGATATGACTGTCGGATTTCTAGCATCTGAAGGAGTTATTAAACAGTACGACGATATTCAAGAATTATGGGTACAGCCTGAAGAAGGATTTGTACATGTACGTACAGATCGCTGGAAGCCTCAACATCGTCAGTTGTTTACCAAACGTTATATTACTTCTTGTTGCGGGACAAGCCGGCAAGGATTTGTGTTTTTTAACGATGCTCGTACAGCCAAAGTAATGGATACGGTGAATGTCACGTTGTCGTTTGAAGATTGTTTTCGGCTGATGGATGAAGTACAACACAGCGCAGAATTATTTCAACATACCGGTGGTGTGCATACCGCTGCTTTATGTGACCCTGATGGCATTATTGTAGCCAGAAGCGATATTGGTCGTCATAATGCGCTGGACAAAATCTATGGCTGGTGCTTAAAGCAACATTTAAGTTTGGAAGGTAAAATTATTGTGTTTAGCGGGAGAATTTCTTCGGAGATTTTGACTAAAGTATCTAAAATTGGCTGTGAAGTTATTTTATCTAAATCTGCACCTACAGGATTAGCATTAGAGTTAGCCGATCATTTAGGGATAACCACAGTTGGTTTTATTCGTGGAGATTCATGCAATGTATATACACATTCACAAAGAATTTTGGAATGTCAGGACATATCACCAGATTCTATGATACTCTAGTATGAAACCGAAAAATAAATATACAGTTCGAAGTCGTTGCAACACGGTATAAGTGAGGAATGGAGAGGTGTCTATGACTTCAAAAGATCAGCATAATCGTATATTAAGAGACTTACGCATCTCTGTCACAGACCGCTGTAACTTCCGTTGTCGATATTGTATGCCCGAAGAAATTTTTGGTAAGGATTATTCTTTTTTACCTAAAGAAAGCGTACTGACAGAGGAAGAGATCGGTAGAATTGCTAAGATATTTGTATCGCTAGGAGCTAAAAAATTACGAATTACCGGCGGAGAACCTTTACTGCGTAAAGACTTGCCTAATATTATAGAGCGTCTATCTCGATTAGATGCAGAAGATATATCGTTAACGACCAATGGAAGTCTATTGTCCCGGATGGCTGTAAGCTTACGTCAAGCTGGACTTCATCGTGTGACAGTGAGCCTGGATAGTCTGGAAGACGATATGTTTTTGCAGATGAATGGAGGACGCAGTCGTGTTCAGCCTGTACTGGATGGAATTGATGCGGCGGCAGAAGCGGGATTGCAAGTCAAAGTGAATATGGTAGTACAAAAAGGATTCAACGAAAATGCGGTTGTCCCGATGGTCGATTATTTCCGGCAAAAAGGTCATATTCTGCGAATGGTTGAATATATGGATGTAGGCAATAGTAACGGGTGGAATCGTCAGCATGTGGTCAGTAAGCAAGAATTACTGGATCGGATCGGAGAACATTTCCCTCTTCAACCGATTGCGCCAAATTATGACGGGGAAGTTGCTACACGTTATCAATTTGCAGACGGTATCGGAGAAGTAGGCTTTATTTCTTCGGTAACAGAAGCATTCTGCTCTTCTTGTACACGAGCAAGATTATCAGCAGAAGGCAAATTATATACCTGTTTATTTGCAACCAAAGGTCATGATCTAAGAGATTGGTTACGTTCTGATCGTAGTGATGAACAGATTGCTGATTATATACAAGCGGTATGGACGAATCGCAAAGATCAATATTCGTTAGAACGAGGATTAGCATCTGACAAAAATGATCCTAATGGTCCGAAAGTAGAAATGTCGCATATTGGAGGATAGAAGGGGCAACCCTTCTATTTTTTTGTCTAACAATGCAGCAGAATTGTATATTGAAAAATTTTGATTGTCACAGTATTGACAAATTTCCAAGCCGAGATTAATCTTAATGAGCAGTAGCAATTATTGTTTGAAGCAGACTCATATGATGTTTTTGCTTTAAACCTAAGTAGCAAAGTTGATTGGTATCCTTATAGGAGTCTGTAAGGGCATTAACCAGCATTAATTATTCTCTATCCTCTTTTTTAGCTATATCCAAGAGGTGTATTAGAGCATTGTTAATGGTGGTTTTTTGGCGTTTTTTACTGTTGATGATAACGACGATCAGTCACAACCACGATGAACATGGAGGGTTTACAATGTCTTTTTACACCCCGCAAGAAATTATGAATATCACTGCTGAAAATGGTCTGAAAAAATCAAGATTACCGTTCTGGACAGTCCTTATTTTAGGTTTTCTTGGAGGCGCTTTTATTTCGCTTGGATTTTTGGCAGATATACGTGTTATCGGGACAGCACCCAAAGAATTAGGTTCGATCGCTGGATTTTTTGGAGCAGCAGTGTTTCCTGTAGGTCTAATGTTAACGATTCTTGCAGGGGCTGAGCTATTAACAGGCAATATGATGGTTATGGCGATGTCATGGTTTGCCAAAAAGATTACATTATCTCAAGTAGTCGTGAATTGGGTACTGGTGTTGCTATCTAATTTTATCGGTGCAATTGCAGTAGCTTACTTTTTTGGACATGTAGTAGGTTTAACTGAAGGCGATTTTTTAGCGAAAACACTTGCTATTGCTCATGCCAAAGTGAGTGAAGGTTTTGGCGAAGCTTTTGTATCCGCGATTGGTTGTAACTGGTTGGTCTGTTTGGCAGTCTGGCTGGCTTATGGTAGTAAAGATTCAATCGGTAAATTTATCGGAATCTGGTTCCCGATTATGGCGTTTGTTGCTATCGGATTTCAGCACGTTATTGCCAATATGTTTGTAATTCCAGCAGCTATTTTTGCAGGCTCAGATATTACGTGGACACAGTATGTAGAAAATTTTGTACCTGTCTTTTTAGGGAATTTGGTAGGGGGAGCTATCTTTGTTGCTGTTGCGTATTTTGGAGCATATCGATATACAGTAGAAGCTGGTGTATCTCCAGAAGCAGTTAGTGATACAAACAACTATCATGAGCAAGGATTGAATGGATCGGCTGTTCATATCAAGCACTGATAGCAACATTATAGTCTATAGATCAAAAAAAGAAGCATAACCGCGTATATACGGTCATGCTTCTTTTTTGTGATGTGAATCTATTACGTAACAGAATAGTATACAATCATATACTGATTAAGCAGACGTTTTCTCATTGTGTGCAGTCGAATCCGTTGGTGAAGGCTGAATCATAGGTTCAACCTTATTTGATGTATCAGTAGTAGTTGATTCATCAGCACTCATATCAATTTGAAAACGATTCAGTTCATGTTGCATCTCTTCACGAATCTGACGAAGCATTTTCACTTTTTCGCTGGATTCTAAGAACGAACGTTGTTGTTCTACAGTAGAAGCTGTAATTTCTTCGCTACCTGCCGCAGATTGTTCAGTAATAGCACTGATATTTTCGATCGCTTGATGCACTTGATTACTCATATCTTGAGAAACTTTCATATCTGTAGCGAGTTTACTTACATGCTCGGCAATCTGTCCTACTTTTTGACTGATCGCTGCAAATGAAGCATCGGTAGAACTGGTCGCATGTTCTTGCTCTTGGAATAGATCAATACTTTGAGCTACAGAAGATTTTACTTTGTTCATTGCAACTGTAATACCTTCAACAGCAGCGAAGATTTGTTGTACGGCTGTAACAGATTGAGAAGCTAACTTTTTCACTTCATCTGCAACTACAGCAAACCCTTTTCCTGCTTCACCTGCACGAGCGGCTTCGATTGAAGCATTAAGAGAAAGCAAATTCGTTTGCGACGCAATTTCAGAGACTAACTTGGTCATATCCGTAATTTGCTCTGCATTTTTTTCGAGTTCAGAGACTGTTTTTTCTACTTCAGCCATTGCCGAACGATTGTTAGCTACTAATTGCAATTGTTGCTTCATTACAAGGCTACCTTGCTCAATCGCTTGAATCGCTTCTTCACTATAAGCCGCAGATTCAGTGGTAGTCTCTAGATTGGATGAAAATTTCTGTTGCATATCATCGACAACCATAACGGTTGTGCTCAGGTCTTCCGCAATCTTCTGACTACCGATTGCTAACTCTTCAGTAGAAGTTGCAACTTGATTCACAATTTCTTGCATTACATCATTGCTACGATCAATATCTTGAGCCATATTATCGACACGAACTCCTGCTTGATCGATCGAAGTCACGATACTACGCAAGTTATCAATCATAATATGGAAAGAACGATTCAGATCATCCAGTTCATCTTTACCTTTAGTCTCAGCTAACTTGATCGTAAGGTCTCCATCTGCAATACGTTGCGCGGCTACATTTAATTGTTGAGTACGACGTGCAAATTTGCGAGCAGTCCATGTATTGAATACCCCAACAGCAATCAATAAGAAAATAGCACCGACTAAAGCAATTTGCCAGGTTAAATCAATACTGTGTGTTAAATCTTTGGTATATTCGTTATAACGTGTTTGCGTAATTTCATTCAAAATATAAATATCATTTTGAACGCCTTCGATACGAATACTTTGACGCTTCGCTTCTGCACTATCATCATTGGTTAATGCTTGTTGTGAAGTATCGCTTAATTCTTTAAATTTGGTGACAATCGCCGCTAGACGTTGTTGCTCATCAGGGGTCTGTAACATCCCGTTAGAGAGTGTATCTATAGTAGCTTGTGTCTGCTGTAATTGCGTATTTACAATCGACTTGTTACTAGCTGACATCGTAAAGGAGAAGTTAGCCAGAGCTTGTCCGGTCTGTACCATATTGCCGTCTAGCTGTTTGACATTTAACATCGCTGGTACAAGATTATTATTTTGTGAATTGATATTGAGTAATTGGAAAATGATATATGCGACAAGAATTAAAGAAGCAATTAGCGAAATCATTGCATTTAATACTAATTTACCTTGTATTTTCATAAGTTCCTCCACGTAGTTACTTGAAATTAAGGAGCTATATTGTACTCATTAATTAAGAATTCAAATCGATTTTGATCTCGCCTGAAATCAATTTTTGCTTTAATTCTTCTAATTGTTTTTGTTGTTCTGCGGTTAACTGAATCACATGAATATCGGTTAAGCCTACACCATCATCGGTTAGACCAAATACCATATCTTTATCTTTAAAAGTATGATTGTTTTTGGCAAAAGATTGTAATGCGCTATAAAGAGCAACATCGACATTTTTGATCATTGAAGTAAGTACTGCTTTTTCAGCGACAAAAAATTGATCACTATCCACACCAATAGCATATTTACCTTGCGTCTGGGCTTCTTGCAAAGCACCTACGCCGGTCAATCCAGCAACGGTATAGATAACATCGACATTATCATTTTCAATCATATCTTTAGCTGCTTTGGAACCCAAAGCTGGATTACCAAAATCACCTGTATAATTTGTTACAAAAGAAATATCAGAATGGATAGAGCGAGCTCCTTGTTCAAATCCAGATTGGAATTTGTGGAGCAATGGAGATTCAACACCACCGATAAAGCCAATACGATTTGATTTACTTGCCATAGCAGCTACAGCACCAGCCAAAAAACTACCTTCTTCTTCTTTAAAAGTGATCGATGCCACGTTAGGCAATTCTGATGTCTCGTCCACAATAATAAATTGTTTGTTGGGATTAGCTTTAGCTGCTTTCTCTAGACTGTCTTTCATGATGTAACCAAGTCCGATAATAACATCGTTATTTTCTTTCGTTAATTGGTTAAAAGCTTCATCATACGTTTTGGTCTGAGAAATTTCTTTATAATCAAATATAATACTTTCTTCATTTCTTGCTTTGATCAATCCGCGAAAAGCAGCGTCACTATAAGATTGGTCGCCTAATCCGATATCAGATAGGACGATACCTACTTTAGTTTTGTTGGTGGCTGTTGCCGCTTCTGTGGTTGCTTGCTGAGAAGAGCAAGCACTTAGTAAAAACATGATTGCGATCAAAGCAGTAAATCCAGATAGAAATGTTTTTTTTCTCATCATACTTCTCCTATTCCCCTCTAATCCCAAAATAAATAACTACCTTTCTTATATCGGTTGATAATAGAAGTTCGTTTATAAAATTTTATTGGCAACAACCTAAAATTTAAAATTTAAAATATTATTTAGGTAGAAAATACGTTTTTTGAAATTAATGCTTGGATGCGACACTGTGACAGGGTATGATAGACAATAAAAATACGAATTCGTTATTACTGGAGGAGAAGCATGAAGTATATCAGTACTAGAGGACAAGTAGAACCAAAAGGATTTATTGACACTGTATTAATGGGACTTGCTGATGATGGCGGTCTAATGGTACCCGAGCATATTCCGGTGATTGCTCCTGAGACGTTAAATGAATGGAAAAGTCTAAGTTATGTAGATTTATTCCTTACTATATTTTCTTATTATACAAATGATGAGATTCCAGCAGAGGATTTGAAAGATTTAGCGACTCGTAGTTATGCAAATTTCCGTCATCCTGAAGTAACACCGATTACTAAGATAGATGAATCTCTTTATATTATGGAATTATTCCATGGCCCTACATTTGCTTTTAAAGATGTTGCATTGCAATTTATGGGTGAATTTTATTCATATGTATCCAAAAAGCAAAACGAAATTATTCATATTTTGGGAGCGACTTCTGGCGATACCGGTGCGGCTGCGATTCAAGGGGTACGCGGTAAAGAAGGAATTAAGATCTGTATACTGCATCCACATGAGAAAGTAAGTCGTGTACAAGAATTGCAAATGACCACTGTAGATGATCAAAATGTATTGAACTTATCTGTGAAAGGTAATTTTGATGATTGCCAGAAAATTATTAAAGAGCTATTCGGGGATCTTGCATTTAAAAAAGAATATCATCTACGTGCGATCAACTCGATTAACTTTTTGCGGATTCTAGCACAGACGGTGTATTACTTCTATGCTTACTTGCATATCGATCAAGGACAACATCAATTGAAAAAAATCAACTTCAGTGTGCCATCAGGCAACTTTGGTAATATCTTTTCAGGATTTTTGGCTCAAAAAATGGGCTTACCGATTAACAAGTTGATTATTGCTACGAATGAAAACAATATTTTAGAGCGCTTTGTTCAGACAGGCGAGTATAAGCCTGGTGATTTTAGAAGTACGTACAGTCCTTCCATGGATATTCAAGTCGCTAGTAATTTTGAACGTTATCTTTATTATTTTGTAGGTGAAGATACAGCGAAAGTATCTGAATATATGAATACGCTAAAAAGTGAAGGACAAATCGTAATGACAGGTGACGATCTTGCCAAAGTGCAAAGTGACTTCGCAGCCTATGGCGCTTCCAATCAGGAATGTCTGGATACGATTGTGAAATACAAAGGTGATCATGATTATCTACTTGATCCTCATACTGCTTGTGGGATTACAGCTTACGAGAAGTATCAGGGCGATGATGAAATCTGTATCACATTAGCTACTGCTCATCCTGCTAAATTTGATGAAGCGATTATCCTGTGTGAAATTGAGCAAGAGTTCCCTGAACAGATCAAAGAGTTATTCTCCAAACCTCAATATCAGGAAGTTGTTGAGCATGATACAACAGAGATTGTACGTCAATTAGAAGCATTTTATACATTAAAGTAATGAACCGTATATTCTAGCGTTCTATCGCATCCTTATATCCTCTATATCTTCATAACAATATAATCTATTGTTATCGGTATAGAGGTAGAGGGTGTTTTTGCTATATACACATAAGTGAACAGATTGACGGTATTTCTTTCGTTCGTTAAAATAAAAGACATCATACATCTTGATTATATGGATTATCAGCAATTAAGCGTAACGTAATGAATCGATGATGCTAAACACTGGAAGCAGGTGTCTTTATGAAATTTTCAAAAGCAACCAATTATGCACTGCATACGATGGTATATCTTGTTCAAAATGAAGTGAACAAATCACTGGGTGTTCAGCAAATCGCTGAAACATTTTCGGTATCACCTACGTATTTGTCCAAGATCTTGACCAAATTGGTTAAAGCCGGATTGATCGAATCCGCGTCAGGTGCAAATGGGGGTTATCGACTCAAGCGTAAGCGTGAAGATATTTCATTTTTGGAAGTGATTCATGCGATAGAAGGTGTGAATTCTTTGTTTACCGGTTGCTTAAATAACAATGATCAGTGTGCTATTCAGCGGGTTATGGTTGAAGCAGAAGGTCAGATGGAAGAGTATCTCAAAAACAAAAAGTTGATCGATGTCTCTATCCATTCTGAAATTATGGCATCTCACTCCTCATAGGTGATACATGTTAGATCGCAGACTTATAACCTGCGATCTTTTGTTTGCGTTAAGCCTATATTAAAATGGGTACTAAAAAGAAGCTGTATATGTTACAGATTATTTGTAAGCATAATGATAAAATTAAATGTTTTTTTGTGGGAAGGATGACATAGTAATGCTGCAACAGAATCTAATCGAATGGCAACAACAATGGAAGCAATTACTGCATCAGTTGAAGCAGAAAGGAGCAGACACAGCATTACTGTGGGAAGAACCGGCTACTGATCAAGAAATTACGGATATAGAGCACCAGTTAGAAATCACTTTGCCAGAAGAATTGAGAAGTCTGTTGCAAGACGGTGGTAAACAAGTCGTTGTATACTGGCAGATTGCTTATCCACAGACAGCCGCTTTTGATTTGTCAGGAGATGTGGGTTGGAATATCGAAAGTATCGATTTTTCAGACTTTGGAGACGATGAGCAAATCGATCAGAAGCGTTATCTATGTTTTTATCATGCAGGTAACGGAGACGAACTGCTTTTAGATTTGTATAGTAATCCTCAACGTCCTATGGTATTTCATTGGGGTCATGAAACAGGCGAATTTCGTATTTTAGCTGTATCGATAACCGACTTTTTAAATAAAGTTACAGAATTAAGCGGGATCGGTGCAGAAGAATGGCAATACACGCCGTTTATCGATAATTGTGGTCTGAATCTATATAGTCAATCCTCAAAGAAATGGAAGCAATGGATTCATGATTATCTTTATTTTACATTAGAAGAAGCACAGCAAAATCTTCATCAATTGATTCGTTATACCGAATTGAATGGAGTAGACGATACGATAATTCAAGCCTTCTCAGCGTATCAGCCAGATGATGTATTACAAGCATGGCTTGAACGGATTCATACCGAACATAATCAATCGATCAAAAATGGTTTGCTTGAATATACAGGCTTCATTAACCGTCATCATGCAGCCGACTGGGTACGTGAGTTATGGGATTTACCCGAAGAGCAACGTATAAATTCATATATTCTAGCGTATCTTACAGCGATCTGTTTGCCAGAAGATGAAGGACTAGAACGGATATGGAAAAAGATTGTAGAAAAAGAAAAGGAAAAAGGGCGCAAACTCAACGGATATGAAGCTAACACAGGGCTGAAGAATTTTCACAGTCGTAAAGTGATTCATTGGATCAAAGATCGAGTAAATTTCCCTTATGATGGTTGGGACGATCTGTTTGCAGCTTCTTGCCCGCAAAGTGAAGATTACAATGAGTGGCTACAAAGCAGTAATGTACATCAACAAATTGCGATTTCAGCTCTAGGTAAACAAACCGATTTGAAGTCAACTTTTCACACAGTTGAACAAATAGAAAGTGTGCGTGTATTATTAGAACAAGTTATGAATAAAGCAGTAATCAAAAAAGAAAAACGAATTATTGCAGAAGCTTTACATGTATTGGAGCAATATCAGCTTGAATAATGAGATAAAGAATGATGTACAGTGGAGGCTAACTACGTGGTTTTGGTTATATTATCGTGTCTTATTTTTGTGGTCACATTAACATTTGTGATCTGGCAACCACGAAATCTATCGATTGGTTGGTCTGCTTGCGGAGGAGCAGTACTTGCGCTTCTTTTGGGTGTGGTTAGTTTGCATGATGTCTGGGATGTTACGATGATCGTCTGGAATGCTACACTAGCTTTTGTAGGTATTATTTTGATTTCACTCATTTTAGACCGCGTCGGTTTGTTTGAGTGGGCAGCGCTACATGTCGCTCATATCTCACGCGGTAATGGTGTACGGATGTTTATCTATGTAGGGATTCTGGGAGCGATTGTATCTGGATTATTTGCAAATGATGGAGCTGCGTTAATCTTAACACCGATTGTACTAGCGATGGTACGTGCTTTGAATCTGGATGAACGTAAAGTTTTTCCATTTATTATTGCAGGCGGATTTATAGCAGATACAACGTCACTACCACTGGTTGTGAGTAATCTTGTAAATATTGTGTCTGCTGATTATTTTGGAATTACATTTATGCAATATGCAGGGCATATGATTGTGCCTAATCTATTTGCACTGGTTGCAAGTATCGGGGTATTGTATCTTTATTTTCGCAAAAGTATTCCTCGTACGTTTGAAAGTACTCATTTAAAACCACCTATGGATGCGATTAAAGATGTACGGATGTTTCGATTATCATGGATTGTACTGATCGTCCTGTTAATCGGATATTTTGTGAGTGAATTTTTGAAAATTCCAGTCTCTATTGTTGCTGGGGTTATCGTGATTATCTTCTTGATCTTGGCACGTAAAAGTCCGATTGTACCTGTCAAAGAAGTACTCAAAAATGCTCCCTGGTCGATCGTATTTTTCTCTATCGGGATGTATGTAGTTGTCTACGGGCTACGTAATGCAGGCTTAACCGATCTGTTAGCAATCCTTATCCAGAAGATAGCGGATCATGGAATGTTTGCAGCTACTATGGGTATGGGATTTATTGCAGCGATTATATCATCAGTGATGAATAATTTACCGACTGTATTGATTAATGCGTTAGCAGTCAAAGCAACGGTTACCTCAGAGCCGATTCGTGAAGCACTGGTGTATGCCAATGTGATTGGTTCCGATCTCGGTCCTAAGATCACGCCGATTGGTTCTTTAGCTACCTTGTTATGGTTACATGTGTTAGCAACCAAAGGAATCAAAATCTCGTGGGGAACGTATTTCAAAATCGGAATTATTTTGACTATTCCAACGTTATTTATTACATTGTTTGGATTGTATCTGTGGTTATTGGTAGTGTAATTCAAATCTAAATATCTTGATTTCCAAACAGTGCCGTTTCTTTCAAAGAAACAGTGCTGTTTTATTTATTCTCTAATTGTAAACGTTTACAAAATAAGGATTGAATGTAGTGGCGTATATTATAATGGAAGCATATAATAGTCAATGTAGAACAACTATGACGTTTTTAACAAAAGGCAAACAGTCGGAGGAATGAATGGTGAGAATAGAAAAAGACTTTTTGGGTACGAAACAAGTGCCAGATGAAGCTTATTATGGTATTCAGACGATGCGGGCAGTCGAAAACTTTCCAATTACCGGGCAACGGTTACATCCTGAATTGATCCGAGCTATGGCAATTGTTAAAAAAGGAGCGGCGATTGCAAATATGGAATTGTCGCGTCTATATGGTCCCAAAGGGGAAGCGATGGTACAAGCGGCTGAAGAGATTATTGCCGGACAGTGGCAAGATCAATTTATCGTTGATCCGATTCAAGGTGGAGCAGGTACATCGATTAATATGAATACTAATGAAGTGATTGCTAATCGTGCATTAGAAATTATGGGCAAAGAAAAAGGCAGTTATGTCGATATCAGCCCGAATAATCACGTAAATATGGCACAATCGACCAATGACGCTTTTCCAACAGCAATTCATATCGCTACATTATCAATGATCGAACAATTGCTTG
Source organism: Paenibacillus nicotianae (assembly GCF_042681745.1). Taxonomy (NCBI): domain Bacteria; kingdom Bacillati; phylum Bacillota; class Bacilli; order Caryophanales; family Paenibacillaceae; genus Paenibacillus; species Paenibacillus nicotianae. Next base: position 186,053 of record NZ_JBHUGF010000010.1, read on the forward strand.
TGGCGATGCGTGAACTGCAACAATCTTTTCAAGTGAAAGCAGACGAATTTGATACAGTAATCAAAATGGGACGTACTCATTTACAAGATGCTGTACCGATTCGCTTGGGGCAAGAATTTCAATCGTATGCTCGTGTACTAGGACGGGATATTCGTCGTGTAGAAGCAACTAAAGAAAACTTACTTCATATCAATATGGGCGCAACTGCGGTTGGTACAGGGCTTAATGCTGATCCACGTTATATTGTGCGTGTCGCTGAAATACTGGCTGATATCAGTGGATTTCCAGTAGTTGCATCTGATCATCTGGTAGACGCAACTCAAAATACGGATGCGTATACAGAAGTATCGGCTGCACTTAAAATCTGTATGATGAATATGTCCAAAGTGGCGAACGATATTCGCTTGATGGCTTCCGGCCCTTATGCAGGTCTGGGCGAATTGGTATTGCCAGCGCGTCAACCGGGTTCTTCTATTATGCCGGGTAAAGTAAATCCAGTTATGTGCGAAGTAGTCAATCAGATCGCATTTCAAGTGATTGGTAATGATCACACGATCTGTCTGGCTTCAGAAGCAGGTCAATTGGAACTGAACGTGATGGAGCCAGTATTGGTCTATAATTTATTGCAATCGCTGGAAATTATGAAGCAAGGATTCACTGTGTTCCGTCTGCATTGTGTGGATGGTATTCAAGCAAATGTAGACCGTTGTCGTGAATATGTAGAACGCAGTGTAGGTATGATTACAGCGCTAAATCCGCATCTAGGATATGAAGTGGTATCGCGGATTGCTCGTGAAGCGATTCAGACAGGTAAGCCTGTACGTGAACTGTGCTTGCTGTATAACGTGCTGACAGAAGAAGAATTGAATATTATTCTTGATCCATATCAAATGACAGAGCCGGGTATTGCAGGCGAGCAATTGTTACACAAAGAATAATAGGATTGTTATATAAAACAAATAAGCGATGCTTTTTCCTGACAATAGGAGGAGAGCATCGCTTATTTTATGTGGACGATTCTGTAAATGGTTGAGCAATTTGAGCAGGAATCAGTAGCCCGAGTGTACTCATTTCTTGCAAAATACAACTTACATGATAATTGTAAATAATCTGCTGGGAAGATAGATCCAGTGGCAATTGAGCCATCAGATGACTATGATGTTGCTCAGGAAGATCCCAATGATGATGGGTAGGTAACTCATCGGTCAGCAGACGAATCATACGCATATGAGAATACGTATTATGATACACATCAATTTCTTGTTCCAGATGTTCTAACATTTTCTGTTTGTTCTTTTTGAGATGAAATTCAGAAGCGTACGTTTCATAAGCTTTTTCTAGATTCGCCATATCTTTTTTGAGCGGACTGATATGGATATTTCCACCTTCACGCAGTAATTCATGAGCTAACTTTGTTAAATGTTTGCGTAAGACACTACGCATTTGTTCCATTAATCGTTCATGATCCGGTGGGAACACAAGATAGTTGACGATAACAGCTACACCAATCCCGATCAACGTATCTGCTACACGATGCATCCCGTACAAAAAAGGGCTCTCTCCAGGACGTAAGTTCAACATAATCGCCAGAAATACAATACTTGCAATCGATATCGATTTGTTCCAGTGAAGCAAGTTACAAATATAAATAACGATAACGATCCCAATTGCTGAAAAAAGGGCGCTATGTGGATCGATCCAGGCGAAAATAAAACCGATAGCTGCTCCCACCAACGTACCCATCATTCGGTTTTTGCCGACCGTATACGAATTGGTGACCGAGTTCTCCATAGCAATGATAGTTGCAATCACTGCATAGAAAGGATACTCTAGTTGCAGAAGTTGTGAGATAATAATGCAAATAAAAACAGCTAGTGCTGTTTTGAGGTTACGCATGCCTACTAAAAATTTCATAAGATTTCTGTGATTCCTTTCTACATTGTCGAGCATTATACATCATATATTCGTGAGGAGGTTAGATACCCGTATACTCTGATATGCTTTAATACCTGTAAATAGGGGTTATTAAAAATTTATAGTTTACTAACTGAGTGGAGGAATATAATGAGTACCAAAAAGAAAATCGTACAATTCTCTTTAATCTGTACAGCATGTGCAGGACTATTAGTGAGTGGCAGTTCATTGTCTTTACCAGCTACAACACAGATAGTAAGCGCCGCCAGTAGCCAAGCAGACCAGAGCACCGATGTTACATCCAAATTACAATTGCTAGGTCAACCGTTCTCAACACCTGCTTATGCGCGTAACGTGTGGGATATGCAAGTATTTGATGGCAAAATTTATCTGGGTCATGGCAATAGTAGTAATGCACAGCCTTCACCGAATGCAGGGCCGATTCCTATTGTCTATTATAATCCCCAGACCAGTCAATTTGTAACGCAAAAAGTCACATATACGGATCCCAAAACAGGTAAAAAAAGTACAGAAGATGCCACAAACGAAGAACAGATCGATACGTTCAAAATTCTCAAAGGCAAACTTTATATTCCCGGTAACGATTCCAAAAGTGAAGAATGGAACTTTGGTAACTTTTACACATTAGATGGAGATCAATGGACCAAGTATCGCAATTTACCGGATGGTATCCATGTGTATGATATGGCTTATTATCATGGTAAATTACTGGCAGCTATCGGTACAGACAGTGCGCCAAAAGTATTGATTTCAGATGATAATGGAGCCAACTGGAAAGAGTTAGCACAGATCAAAGGCATCGGTACAAGAGCATACAAATTTTTTGAATTTAAAGGCGTATTGTATACAGCCGCTATCTTGATGCCGAATAATAATATTTGGAAAGATCAGACCCATATTTTAGCAATCGATAAAAACTTTAACGTAACTCAACAACAGGTGTCCGGCGCTAACTTGCTACCTGGTATGACCTATGTACAAACAGCAGGCAAAACGCCATATATGAAAATGGGCAAAACAGTTGTTTTTAAAAAGCAACTTGCTTATATTGTAGGCGATGTATACAACGATGCTCAATTAGCTCCTAAAGCGCTAATCGTCACTAAAAATATAAACGATCCTGCACGCACCGTAACGTTCGCAGATGCAGGAGCATTGCCTACTGATATTATCACACGTCCTAATAAGACGTATGTATTAACCTATACGAAGCAAGCGGATGGTTCTTATATCAATCGTGTCTATATGACCAAAAACTTGAAGACATGGACTCAAATCTTACAATTCAAACAAGATACGTACGCCAAGTCATTTGAAGAATTGAATGGTGATTTCTACTTTGGATTGGGAACAGACACCAAGCCTGTCTCTGAATCCGCAGGTAAGATTTTGAAAGTCAAAGCTTCTGATATTAAAGGAAAGTAATCAGTATATAACCAAATCATTTAGATAGAATTGAAGGCGACCGATGTGAGTATTCAACTTACATCGGTTTTGTTATGCACTACACAACGACTTATTATTTCACACAATTTAATTTCTAGAATGGTATTTACAAGCATATGTACAATATGTTATATTAGTTGAGTGCTCAATAGTTGATGGGTCAATTAATAAGAAGTAATTGAATTGAGAACATGCTATTTGATAGCCTATTGGTACAAATGGTTGGTTTTGGACAAGGAGGGACGCTGTGCTTCATTCATCGTCTGAAGATATTTTTAACCAGTTGCAAGGGCTACATCGCCAGATCAGTAGTGTATTTGAACGATGTGCTGGCATTAGTGCGTCACGTCTACAATTGTTGCATCAACTTTATCAAGTAGAAGAGATCAGTCAGACTTCTTTGCAAAAAACACTTGGTATCGATAGTGCAGCTGTCACTCGACATTTGAAGCAATTGGAAATATCGGGAATGGTGACACGTCGCATGAGTCCAGAAGACAATCGTTTTACACTGGTACAGCTAACCGCCGAAGGTCGGCAAAAAATTCTAGCATACACCAAAGAAAAAGAACAATTTCTTGGAGATATGCTTCAGAATTTTGAAGAGCAAGAACAAGAGCAATTATTAGATATGTTGCGTCGTCTCAATCAAAATATGAGTGAGATGTAAAGATTAACATACTATTATAACTTACATTTAAAGGAGTTTTCCCATGAATACTGTAAACCAAATTACAAAAACAAATGACTTTAACAAAATTGCTTTAGAGCGTCGTTCTATTAAAAAATATGATCCGTCTGTAAAAATCAGTCGTGAAGAAATGACTGAAATTTTAGCAGAAGCTACACGCGCACCATCTTCAATCAACTTGCAACCTTGGCGTTTCCTTGTTATCGAAAGTGATGAAGCAAAAGCTACATTGTTGCCACTTGCTATGTTTAACCAACGTCAAGTAGAAACATCTGCTGCGGTTATTGCGATTTTCGGTGATCTTCGTCATGAAGAAAATGCAGATGAAATCTTCAATGCTGCTGTAGAAGCAGGTCATATGCCTGCTGATGTAAGAGATCAACAACTTCCGTTTGCTAAAGCATATTATGAAAATATTTCGGATGCTGCCCGTAAAGATATCGCTTTGATCGATAGCGGTCTGGTAGCGATGCAATTGATGTTAGTTGCTCGTGCTCATGGTTATGACACTAATGCTATCGGTGGATATGACAAAGCTAAAATCGCTGAAGCTTTTGGTATGGAAAAAGATCGTTATGTACCTGTAATGTTGTTGTCTATCGGTAAAGCAGACAGCGAAGGTCATGGTTCAGGTCGTCTGCCTGTAGAGAAAGTAGCAGAGTGGAAATAATCATCTACAACGTAGATATGATCGTATAAATAACAGATAAAGCAAAAAACCTCCTGAGCACAAATGTTGCGCAAGGAGGTTTTTTGCTAGTTTTTGATTTTCACCGCTAACATGCCTAAATATTCTTTGATTGCTGTAGCTGTCGAAGACATGGCACTGGCTGATGGATAAAATTTGCTAAAATACATCGATGAAGGCTGACTGACCCAATAATCTGTTGGGAAAGGTTGAACCGTTAATCCTACACGCTTGAACTGCATAACAGAGCGTGGCAGATGGAATCCAGAAGTGACTAGAATCGGATGCGATAATCCTTTCTCTTTCAAAATCACAGCCGTATTGTTAGCATTCTGCGCAGTATTGAGCGAGCGATTTTCGACCATTAATTTACTTTCTTCTACACCCATTCCTAATAGCTGACGCTTGGCAATATCGGCTTCGTTACCACTATCTGAAAACACCTGTCCACCTGAAAATAAAATCGGTAAACCTGTAATCCGGTGTAGACGTGCGGCTGTGATCAGACGGTTACCAGCAGAACCATACATATTACCTGTACCATCGATATCCGGTGTACCTTTAGAAGCTCCAGCACCTAGTACAACGATAACATCACCAGTAAGCGAAGAGACTTCAGGCTGTGGATACTGACTTTCCAGACTACCTATCAGGAAATTACTAACGATACTAATCGAAGATATGTATAGCAATACTGTAATAGCTAGTAATACCATGGCTACATTGAACTGACTTTTCCATAACCAGACCACAATACCGAACAGCAATACAAGAAATAGCCCGGGAGGAAGAACAAAGCTATATAGAAATTTAATAATGTAAATCAAAACCGATCAACCGCCTTCTTTATTATATATCTTATAATACTGTTTACAATTTGTTATAATTAAATGTATTGTATCACGGTTGTATTGAACATATAAAATAACTCTTTTGTAAGGAGGAGAAAGATGTTAACTTTGGGTCAGATTCAATCTTATCCTTTAGAACAAGTTGCTTATAAAACGATAGGTAAAAGAGGGCAAACCATCGAGCAATACATCCCTTTATATCATGGAGAAATAGTTGGTTTACCTTCAACAATAGATGCTTTAGTGATTGCATCAGATTTGCAAGGAGTTATTCTAAACGAAAATACTCAAGATTCGGTATTACTCGGTACAGTCTTACCTGAATACATACAGCTCCTATTAGAAGTCGAATATCCGCATCTTTCATTAGAGCGTACAGGTGTTTTGTTGTGTGGCGATTTGTATACCGATTTGAAAAAAAGAGGTGCAAGTGGTAATTCGTTATCTGTATGGCAAGCTTTTCAACAACCATTTGGCTGGGTAGTAGGCATAGATGGTAATCATGATTTATTGTCATCAGAAGATTATAGCTGGCTACAGGATCAGCCTAATCTACATCATTTGGGAATTGTAAAATGGGTGGATATACATGGATTGAAGATCGCAGGTCTTGGAGGAATTATAGGTAGAACTGATCGTCCCAATCGTTTGACAGAAATTGATTATACCAAAGCATTAAAATATATTCTTGCCCAACAACTAGATCTATTATTACTGCATCAATCGCCAGATGACCCTATATTAAAATTAGAAGGTTCACCTCTTATTCGTCAATTGCTAGAACAAGCATCTCCTACCCTTGTATGTTGTGGTCATTCTTATTGGGAACAATCTTTAATTACATTAAGTAATCAGACACAGGTATTAAATGCAGATAGCAAAGTATTTATTTGGACGAGACCTTCCTAAATACTTTGCTATCTTTACTTTATTATGAAATTGATGAACCTTGCTTGGTCTCCAAAGCAGACGGTTCTAACTCTGGCCATTGAATACGATGTTTGGTATGACTGAGCTTTTCATAAAATAACAACGATCCTTTGCGGAAAAAACAAGACATTACGTGCATAAAAAAACTAATATCGATTACAAATAAAAGTAGACTACATAACGCACGCCAAAAGGTATGAATATCCGGCAATACGATGGTATCGCTAAGGATATTATTGAGTCCCAGAAACACCCAATATAACAACCCATAACGAATCGTTAAAGACTTCAAAGATATGCTTGGATGATCAGGATTCGTACTACTTACATAAATACGGACGATCCATTTGCCTACAGTGATTCCATTTGTCCAATAAGGAATAAGAATATAGTAGATCCCACTAGATATCCAAAAAGGAATCGGAACATCATTAAGTGTAAGCAAGATCATCAATGTATACCAGAAGAATAGATCAATCATAAAAGCGACAGCGCGGCGGGTATATGATACACGTTTACTGGAGCGATCTATATGCAAATCTAGATGTTCAATACGTGGTAGACGCTTCGCAATCCACTCCGCAATCATAAATCCAAGCATACCGCCTAGCGTATTACATAATAAATCATCAATATCGAATATCCGATACGCATGATCATAAATACCATAGATCCCGGTCAATTGAGTGGTCTCGAAAAAGAGCGATAATAGAAACGATAAGATTAATCCACTACCCCAACGCACTCTAAAGTAATAACGCAAAAACATCCCAAACGGTATCGTCAGAAAAATATTAAAGATTACTTGTAAAAAAGCGCGCTCCACAAACATATGCCAGTACGTAGAAGGATGCTTAAATGAAACCGAGGTTTCTTTCAAAAAGTCATATACAAATTGCAATGGCAACAATTGTAGATCGCCGTTAGCCAGTGCTGGATTATGACGTGAAGAAGGTAACGGTAAAATTACTAGAAAAAAAGCATTCATTAGATACAGTAACAACAAATAAAGCGTAATCGCACGTACTTTGTGAATATAACCATATTTGCGATACTGTACAATTAGAAATGGCAATGTAAATAGAGCCGCTACAAATGGAAATGCAATAAAAGCATACGCAATTGGAAACAGATAAGCTTGATACATTAGTATGACACCTGCCAGCAAAAAATTGTATTTGTAGCCTAAAGTACCTTTATATGTTACTTCATTCTATTTAATGAGCAGATTTGCGGAACTTAAAGATAGACCATACAATCAGGAAAGCTAGGAAGATCAAGCAAGCTCCAATACTGATTCGATTATTTGCATCAAATATAAATAATACCGCAATAATCATAAGACATAGAGTAGTAATCCCAGTGATATAAGGGTAGCCCCAGATACGGAATGTAGGTGGAGTCGGATAAGAACGTCTTAACTTTAACTGAGATAGACAGATACTAATCCATACTAACAATACAACAAATCCAGGTACAGCAAGCAAAATACCGAATACTTGATCCTGCGCTACATAAGCAAGCATAGAGCCACCTAAAAGAACAACAGCACACAAAATCAGACTATTGATCGGTACTCCTTTAGCAGATGTTTTGGCAAGTGCTTTGGGTGCTTCATTATTGGTAGCCAGTGAATGTAACATCCGCGTTGCTCCGTAGATCCCGGAGTTGGCAGCAGACAATACAGCCGTAATCAGAATAAAGTTCATAATATGAGCTGCACCTTGTAATCCAGTAGAAGATAGTACTTGTACAAACGGACTGGTCTGATCACTAAGTTGGTTCCAGGGGATCAATCCACAGATGACAAGAATAGGTAACGTATAAAATAAAACGACACGCAAAATAAAACTTTTGACGACTTTAGGTAAAATTTTATCTGCATTTTCTGTCTCGGTTAATGTGAGTCCAATCAGTTCAGATCCACCATAAGAGAACATGACGACCAGTAGCGCAGATATAATCGCTGTCCAGCCATTAGGGAAAAATCCACCATGAGCTGTAAAATTACTAAAGTAAGGTGTAGGATCACTAGGAATAATACCGAATAATAGTAAACCTCCGAGAACGATAAAAATAATAATCATGCCAATTTTGATTCCTGCCAGCCAGAATTCGACTTCTCCTAGATTGCCAACACTCATCGTATTAATTAGCAAAATAAACACAGCACTGGCTAGACTTAGTACCCAGAGTGGCACGTCTGGCATCCAGTACTGAAGAAAGCTACCCGCAGCAATCACTTCTATGACACAGACCGATAACCACATAAAGCAGTACAGCCAGCCGACAATAAAAGATAATCGTTCGCCAAAAGCTTTACGGATAAAATCTTTCATATTCATATTAGGATAAACGGTAGCCATTTCAGCAATAGCACCCATCACCACTAACAGTAATATCCCTGCAAAAATGTAGGTGAAAATGACTCCGGGGCCTGCTAACCCTATCGTTTCAGAACTCCCTTTAAAAATCCCTGTTCCAATCACGCCACCCATAGCCATAAATGTAATATGACGTGGACGTAATTTTTTCTGTAATGAAGCTTCTTCTTTGACGTTCAACGTTCCAATCCTCCTCCATAAATACACACACTCTATATATATCGTTCGTTCAGACTATCTATATTACACCAGAATGTGAGCATGAGAAATGAATTTAAATGTAGAGTGCGATATCCTTATATTGTGCGATCAAATGATAACGCTTACAATATAAAAGATTGAATAATAAGGAGGGATATTAATGATAAATAAAAACATTTATTTAGCTTCTGTATTGGTTTTGGTCTTACTGGCGTTAACTATGGTACCGAGACCAACACAAGCAGCATCAACAACGTTTATCAATCCAGTAGCACCGTATTCATCAGCCGATCCATTTGTGATGAAGCATACCGATGGATATTATTATTTTGTGCATACATCGCAGAATTGGGACAAAATCGATATTACTCGTTCTTCTTCATTAAGCGGAATAGGCAATGGAGAACGTAAAACAGTATTTACTAAATCAACAGCCAATTGTACAGGTGCTAATTGTTACTCTAGCAATATTTGGGCACCTGAATTAAATTATATTAATGGTGCATGGTATCTATACTTTTCAGCAGGAAGTAGTGAAACAGGTACACCGAATCAGCGAATGTGGGTGATCAAAAATACCAGTGCTAATCCATTACAAGGTACATGGTCTGCACCGATTAAATTAAAAGATACCAATGATTGGTGGTCTATCGATCATACGGTTGCCAATATCAATGGACAATTATATATCGCATGGTCACAGATCGCTCCGAATCAACCGCAACAGATTGCTATTGCCAAAATGAGCAGCCCAACAGCGATTCAAGGTAAAGCGACTATCATTTCTAGCCCTACGTACGCATGGGAGACATCCGGTGGAACGGTAAACGAAGCACCTGCTTTTATCACGCATGGTTCCAAAGTGAATATGACATTTTCAGCAAGTGGTTGCTGGACAGACGACTACAAGTTGGGATTACTTAGTGCCAATCTTAATTCAGACCTGACAGTTGCTAGCAATTGGACGAAAAGTGCTACCCCTGTTTTCCAGAAAACAAGCACTGTTTTTGGGCCGGGACATAACAGTTTTGTCAAATCACCTGATGGTAAAGAAGATTGGATCGTGTATCATGCTAATGATGGGGCTGGTCAAGGATGTGCGGAACAGCGAACAACTCGTATTCAGAAAATAAGCTGGAATGGAGATACACCTGTGTTGGGATCACCAGTCAATCCCGCTACAGCGATTACTCGTCCTTCCGGTGAAGGTACAGGCGATATTTTATACCGTATCAAAAATAAAAATAGCAGTAAAGTATTAGCAGTATTGAATGCTTCTACCGCAGAAGGCGCTAATATTCTGCAATGGACATATAATGGCACAGGAGATCAACGATGGGCACTTGATCCAGTATCCGGTGGATTTTTCAACTTGCGAGCCAGTCATAGTGGACGATTAGCAGGAGTGACTGGAGCAAGTACAGCAGATGGAGCAGATGTTGCTCAATTTGCTTCTACAGGAGCAACCAGCCAACAGTGGAGCTTTAATCCGACACAGAATCAATATTTTGAAATTAAAAATAGAAATAGTGGCAAACTATTAGATGTAACTAATGGAAGTCTAGACGATGGTGGCGATGTAAAACAATGGAGCGACCTGAATAATACAATTCAGCAGTGGATTTTTGAACGAGTCAATTAAGCTTATATAAGGTAGACGTTTAGTATTATAAATGCCGGGTGAAATTAGAATAAAAAAGAAGAAGCAGATTGAATCTGCTTCTTCTTTTTTATTTTTTAAGTACACTAGCAAGAATGTCATCAATCATTTGACCATTAGCAATAGCACCTGTATATAACCAGCTAGAATCAGCACTAAAGTCGTATACATGTCCTTTTTTAACAGCAGGAATGTTTTGCCATACAGCAGGGCTAGTGATTTCTTCTTTAGATTTTTCTGTACTGTTAATCAAAAATAAATAATCAGCATCGAGATCAGTTAACTTTTCCAAAGCAATAGTTTGCCAGTTGGCTTCGCCTGATTTGGAAATTTCCTCTACAACTGCTGGAGCTTTTAAGCCTAGATCGTTGTAAAGTACATCTCCGCTGGATAAGTTACGACTTACTACATAAATACTTTTGCCAGTTACCCATAGAGCGGCAGCCGATTCGTTACCGATTTGCTGTTGCAATTGTTCTTTAGCGGATTTGGCTTTGGTCTCGTAATCAGCTAATACTTTTTTGGCTTGATCGCTTTTGCCAAGTACATCGCCAATCGTTAGTAACTCTTGTCGCCAATCATTGTTTTGCGCTTTGCCGACTACATATGTAGGGGCAATCTGATTGTATTGTGCATATTTATCGCCAGCTACCATTTCAGCGCTATCCATTAAAATAAGATCAGGATTGGTATTCAATACAGCTTCATAAGGAAGTGTAGAATCAATCGGAGGAACGTTAGCTAATTGCTTTTGCAAATAACCTTGAGTATTTCCGTCACCAATCGCCCATTGAGCTACAGGTGTAACACCTAGAGCAACCAGAGGATCTTCCAGATATGAAGCCAGTATACGTTGTGGATTAGCAGGTACGGTTACTTTGTTACCGATAGCATCTGTTAATGTCCGTTCTGTCGCAGTGGGTACTGTAGTTGCTGTGCTTTCAGTATTTGTTGCTGGTGCTGTGGTCGATGTGCTTGAAGAACAAGCACTTAATAGTAATACCAGACTTAATAATAAAATAGATGTTGCCGAGTAAGCAGTCTTTCGATTCATATGTGTGTTCCCTCCACCAAGTTGTTGACAATGATTATCATCCTCACCGCTAGTATAGCTTTAAAAGCACATCATCACAATGAAAAATAGAGAGAACCTGTATATTTCTTCAAAATATAATCATAAAATAATTATCGAATCGGAAAATAGCCTGTCTTTTTCACTAATTGTTGCCCTTGCTCGGATAAGATCCAATTTAAAAAAGGTTGAATATTAGGATGAACAGAAGACGTTGTATCTGTTTTACGATTGGACGAAGTCGTAATCGCATAAAAAGGAGTAATAATCGGATACTGTTTATTCCGAATCGATGCTACATCTGGATATACGCCATCGATAGCAAGTAAACGAATATCATCATTGGCATTCATTTGTGTTGCAAAATAGTGAAACGAATAACCTATGGCATTTTTGTAATTACGATAATCTGCGGTCTGTTCAATAATACCACCCATCCCGGAAGCCACATCATCAACAATCGGAGTCATAGGTTGCTGATCGCCCATCCAGCGTCGTAACATCGCTTGACTTCCACTATCTTCAGGACGTTGAAATGCTCGAATGGGATCGTCATTTCCACCTACTTGTTTCCAGTTAGTAATCTCACCCGTATATATTTGCTTGATCTGTGTCGAAGTCAGACTATGTACAGGATTATTTTTATGTACAAAAAATACAAAAGCTTCTCGTCCAATCGGTTGCATATTCAATTGTAATCCTTTAGCTTGAGCTGCCTTCTGCTGTTGTTTGGATGGAGCAGCAGCGAAAATCATATCTACATTGTGATTGATTAAGCGCTGATAGGCTTTGCCTGTGCCTGTAATACGAACAATACTTTTGGCATCGTCAGGCTCATAATCTTGCGCAGGGTAGACTGCTTTGACAAATGCAGAGTAGAGCGGATACAGAGCAGTAGCACCATCAAGCACCGGTAATTGATCTTGAGCAGACAATGTATACGTAGACGGACTATCCAGTGTTGCCACTTTGCTATGATCTGCAAATGGACGATAATCATCTACATTTACATCTTGTTCACTCACAATCAGATGATGATCATAAGCACGATCTATATGATACCCGATAGCAATCACCACAAATAATCCCAGACAAAGCTTAACCGATAGGGGAAAAAAGCGATGACGAGCAATAGACTGAATATTGCTAAGAATCACAGCGACAATCATAAGACCTACAATCACCAAAATAAAAGGAATATAAAACTTTTGCATATTGCTAAATAGTGCAACACCTATCAATGCTAGCGCGGCTAGAAACAGTATCGCTAAAATAGCTCCAAAGCTTGCAAAAAAATGATCAACCTTGTCTCTTTTCAACCGTAATCCTCCTTCACAGTAATACTCACCATTTCATGATTATGATCCATTTCCGAGTCAGTAATTATTGTACTGGAGCACTTAACGGTACATCTGTAATATCATGAATTTGCAAAATAATCGGACAATGATCACTACCCATAATCTGATGATCAATCGAAGCATCCGCCAGATAAGGAACTAGACGTTTGGAAGCTAGAAAATAATCAATCCGCCAGCCGATATTACGCTCACGCACTTTGGACATATATGACCACCAGCTATATACATCAGTAGTATCTGGATAAAAATAACGGAACGTATCGATAAAACCAGCATTTAATAATTCAGTCATTTTGCCGCGTTCTTCAGTAGTAAAACCTGAATTACCATGATTAGACTTGGCGTTTTTGACATCGATATCCAGATGAGCCACATTAAGATCACCGCAAATGATAACCGGCTTTACCTGATCCAATTGCTGTACATATTGGCGAAACCGATCTTCCCATTCTAAACGATATGGAAGTCGTGTCAGATCACGTTTGGCGTTGGGAGTATACACATTTACAAGATAAAAGTGTTGAAATTCTAGTGTGATCATTCGACCTTCTTCTTCAAAATTTTCTTCCAGTCCATAATGAACAGAAAGTGGTTCGATTTTGGTAAAAATAGCTGTGCCAGAGTATCCTTTTTTGACAGCATAATTCCAGTACTGTTGATACCGATCGCCATGATCAAGTTCAATCTGACCGGCTTGCAATTTGGATTCTTGAATACAGAAAATATCAGCATCCATCTGGTCAAAATACTCGTTAAATCCTTTTTTTACTGCCGCACGCAATCCATTTACATTCCAAGATATTAATTTCATAAGTTACTTATTCTCCTTTGTCAGACTTTTCATAGTGTACCATAACCAGTTATGATAAGAATCTAGCGCTTGAGATGATAAGCGCATTTTACAATATGTATAGGAATCAATAATTATATTAATCAACCTCAAAGGAGCTTATTGTGAAAGTATGTTTGCTTATTCATGGGTTCACAGGAGGAGAATATGAAGTATCTCCGTTAGCTGACTATTTACAAGCACAAGGGTATATTGTCAAAATGTTTACGTTACAAGGGCATGGTGGCAGTAAAGCTGAGCTTAGAAATGCTACTCGTTACGATTGGATCCATAGTGCTGAGACTCAATTAAAGCAATTGCTAACTACATATTCTAAAATACATCTGATTGGCTTTTCAACAGGAGCATTAATTGCTGCTCATTTGGTTGTGAAATATCCGAATCAGATTGACTCATTGACGATGTTATCTGCGCCTGTTTTTCCATTGAATCCACAGCAGATTATTCGAACACTATATCAATGGCCGATGGTGAAAGCATATATTCGTAATTTGTTTGTAGTACCTTCGCGAGCCACACGTGAATTTTATCGTATTGTTCATGAATCATTTGCGATTTATCCTCATATCAAAATCCCTGCACTAATTGTACAGGGAGATCAAGATCATCTTGTCAAAATGAAAAGTGCTGCTTATCTGGTAGAGCATCTAGGCACACCTGATACCAGAGTGATCATTGTACCTAACAGCGGACATTTGGTCTGTTACGCAGAGTATAAAAGCGAGTTTTTTGAAGCTGTTCAAGTCTGGATAGATACGCATTCATTTATAGATCCAGAGTGATGATTTGTTGCTGAATATTGGTTGCTAGACCTCCAACTTGTACCTGTTTGATAGAGCCGTCAGCGTGCAGTTCTATTGTGGTTAGCAAGCGTGAAGGCAAGTTCATAGTATATCCTTGTTCAAATACAAATGGTGAAGTGGATGTAGATGGAATAAGATTATATTGATGCAGATAACATAGTAATGCCCCTGTTGATGTTCCGGTAGCACTTTCTTCGGGAATATCATATAGAGGAGCGAAATTGCGACATTGTGCAATAGCATCACTACGGGTATCTAGTGTAAATAGATGATATCCGACAACCTGATACTTTTGAGAAATATGTTTAATCCGGTCAAAGTCAGGTGTTAGACGTTGTAATGTATGTAATGAACGAATAGGAACGATAATATCACGTAATCCGGTAGAAACGATCTGTACAGGCGCATCTACGCTTAATTCATCTATAGATATTCCTAAAGAATCTGCAATTTCTTGCCGATTGATTTCGATATCAAATTGAGGTAATGGCTGTGTTAAAAAAACATGGTGATCGGCTTCGATATGCACATCCAGTATGCCAGCCAACGTTTCTATATTATAATGACCTGCATGAATACGATTCTGGGTTGCCATCAAATAAAAGCTAGCAATCGTAGCGTGTCCGCACAAATCGACTTCATGATTAGGTGTAAAATAGCGTATCCGATAATCAGTGATAGTAGAAGGTAGAATAAAAGCAGTCTCAGAAAATCCCAATTGATAAGCGATATGTTGCATTTGTGCAGTCGATAAATGACCTGCTTCTAACACAACACCTGCTGGATTACCGCCTTGTTGTTGATAAGAAAAAGCATCTAACGTGTATACTTGAATATCCATTTTCTTTCCCCTTTCTTTATCTCGAAAAAGATACACAACAGTATATCATGAAGGCAAAGTGATTCAAGGAGTAAATTTGACTGTAATAAGGTAATAGCAGAAGTTCAAATCGTAGTATTTATATTGTTTGCAGTCATCTTTTTGGCAACTAAATTGCTATTCACAGAAATATATGCTAGAATCCTACCGATGCTTTAATACAGCTTAGTCCCACTCCTTTAGTGCGTTACATTCTCCGTTTGGAGCGTGTATATTCGATTCAGGCGGATCAACGTCTCTCGGATGGACAGCCCGGCATATAGAACCGGTCAGAAAATCAAAGTGGAGGTTATCTCAAAAGATGAAAAAATTACCCGCTCTTCTTATATCTTGTGCATGTTTGTTCGGTACAGCTACGGTGGCTACGCCAGCCCATGCATTGATGCTGACACAAGGTATGCAAAATGAACATGTAAGTCAGGTACAGGAGCAACTGGCTTCACGCGGATATTTTCATGTTGGCGTTACCGGTTATTACGGTCAAATTACCAGCAAAGCCGTTCAAAATTTCCAAAGAGATCATGGTCTAGTTGCAGATGGAGTCGCTGGCCCTGCTACATTAGCCAAACTCAACCCATCTGGCAAAGTGAGCAATCATTCACTCAATATGCTAGCTAAAATTATTTATGCTGAAGCTCGTGGTGAATCTTTCCGCGGACAAGTAGCGGTAGGCGCAGTAGTGCTGAATCGTGTACAATCTAATCAATTCCCTAATTCGATCTCTGCTGTTATTTTACAACCAGGTCAATTTACTGCTGTTCAAGATGGACAGTACGGTATGAAGCCGAATCAGATGGCTTATGATGCAGCAAGACAAGCATTAAATGGGGTTGATCCGACTAACGGTTCGCTGTACTATTACAATCCTAAGATTGCGACATCAAGCTGGAGTATTGCGCGTCCTAAAGTCATTTCTTTAGGTCAACATACATTTACCAACTAATTCAATATTATTCATCAAATGATCGTATAGTCGTTTTGCTCATTCTGTCAGTACAGGAAAGCAAAGCGGCTTTTTGTTTACTATATTTTATTATTTCATCACACAATCGACTGATCATTTGGAGTACTTTGGGTAATAGATATCATAAGCTGGTATGAGATTGGCAAGGAGGGGTGAAATGAATCAAATTGCGGTACAACCTTATTACAAAGTAGAACGCAAAATCGACGGTCAAGAACAACAGCATTGGATCGATGAACGAATGCTTGTTTTATATCAAGATCGAGTAACCACCCACCGAAGAGAATTTGCTATTTTGGATGTGTTTGATATGTCTTATCGCACATTTAGCGATGGGGAAGGTTTCTTTTATTTGCATACGCGTAAAGGTGTATTTTCATATATGATTCGTGACGATCCTTCTTTGTTTATTCAAGCATTCAAAGAATCTTCCACGTCTTCCAAACTATATTTTAAGTAAATATAACAGCATATCTCAGACTTGATATGTGAGCTAGTAAAGACTGGTATTGTATAGTCCAGCCCTAATTATAGTTAGGGCTATTTTTATTTTGAGTAAAACTTTGAGATAATACTAAGATTATGAATAGAAAGAGAGATGAGCAGTATGGATTGGTTACAACCAGAAGTAGCATCACAGTGGCGACAAGAAGGGAAAACATATGCACATGCTATCAATGAATTTGTACGGATAGGGATAGCAAGCGATTGGCAGGAACCTCAAGAGGAACCGGAAGAAGATAAACGTCCGTTATTCGCGCAGGATATTATGCAAATGATTATAGCAGCCAATCAGGCTGATGATATAGAGCGTCTACATGAACAGGTTCCACCAGCATCTTCACCGATCACGCCTTATTTTGAAGAACAGTTGCAACCGGTATGTCCAATCGGATTTATTCAAGATTATGTGGTCGTACAAGCAGGTAATACACGAGAGCATACCAAATTGTATGTAGCCAATAGCGAACAATTGATCGAGATTCCCAATATCCTGCGACTAGGAATGTCTTCAGATCAGCAGTATATAGCAAAAGTCACGACAGCAGGGATTAGTGTAGTACATAACCCCGATCTTGCTTTGAATGGAGATCATACGGCTTATTTTAGCTGGGAACATATTCAGCAGACCCTTAAAAAGAAATTAGCACGCTGGGAATCGCTAGCTGATTGTGTATACCCTGTAGAAAGTCTAATCGATATTATTCCATTTGCTTCAGGAACCAAAGTGTTAATAGTCAGTGGATATGGTATTTATATGATCGAAGGAGAACAGGTACATCTGTTATATCCTGAAATAGAAGAGATGGAGTCGTACGGCGAGGATTATACTACGATATCAGTGGATATGGCGCATGGAGCAGTCTCGTCAGATAGTCGCTGGATTGCTTACGGTAGTCAGATGAGTGAACATTATTTGCTAGATACGTATACGCAGAAAATCCACAAATTTGAGCCAGCTTCCAGTTATCCGCATTACAGTTTATTTACACAAGATAATCAGAGTGTCTGGTACAATGCTTGTCATTTTTACAATGGAGCAACGATCAAAGTAGATCTTACCGATATCCAAAAAGATGTGATCAACGAAGAGGACGAATTACCACTTATGGATCAAGAAATGCGTGTCTATGCGGGAGCTTCATTGCAATCTGGCAATATTGTAGGCGATGCTTATGGATACTTGCGTATGATCGATCATAATGGACAAGAGATATGGCGTTATTTTGTAGGCAGTACGATTGTAGGTATTGTGGTATCTCCTGATGAGAAGTGGTTAGTAGTAGGCACCTATGGTGGCATGGCACATTGGATTGATTTGCAAAGTGGATCTAGAGATGAGTATACGATCGGAACAGCACCGATTCGTGAGCAAAGTCGCTGGATTCTCTGGAAAAATCAACAACCGTTACGCTGGTAATAGAAATGAAAATGTACAGACTATAAAGAAAGGAGTATATTCATGAGCGATTGGATATTAGGAGAATTGGATATAGATCAAGAACGAGCGATATATCCAACCCTTTCTTTAGAACAATTGTTAGCATCTCAATGGTATAGCGAGTATTTTACAGAAATTCGAGATATGCAAAATGGTTATGTATGGTACACGTTTCAAAATGTACCGATCAGTTCTCAGCTATTTTCGTTATCTCTGTTATTCCAAAGTTCAGTATTGAATATGGTGATAATGAGCGTCTCGGACGCAAAATACGGTCAATCGTGGGACGATTGGACAGAAGAAAAAGAGTTACAACGCAAGCAACAACATGATGCTTTTCTGAATAAGGAACTACAGCGTCAACCAGATGTGCGACGGTGGAAGCCTTACCCTTATATTGAGTACAAGGTAGCATATGGAAGAATTCAGTCTTCTTATGATCCTCGTTCTGCCAGTTCTTCAATAAGTATCACTTATGCTTAATACTGTTATATGTATACAACGCAAAAAACTCTCATACAAGTAAGAGAGCAGGGGGAAGTGCTGGATTATAGTGCCAGTGCTTCTTCTGTAATGCGTTTGATATCGATCGGAGATAATGATTCTTCATTCACCATATCCGGCAAAATCTCATTTAGAAAATAATCAACACAATGTAAGTCGATATGCTTGATTTTGACCAGTGCATTGCGATACATCACGATAAATTCTTTTTCCGTATTGCCACGTTGTAATTCTGCAAAAGCTTCATAGACCTGATCCATTTTATCAGCCATTTCCAAAATCAAACCTTCAACCGATTCGTCTTTGCCTTCACGTAATTGCTGACGGAATATCGCTTTGAATTCTTCAGGAATATGTTCCTCGATAAAATGCTGTACCATGCCTTCTTCAACTTGTTGAATCAATTTACGCAGTTCCATTGAAGAATGTTTTACCGGTGTTTTGATATCGCCAATAAAGATTTCACCATAATCATGACTACTGGTAATCTCGTATAACTTTTTCCAATCAACGGTCACACCATGTTTTTCTTCGATATCTGCTAAAGTTTTGGCATATTGAACCACTTTCCACGAATGAGCAGATACACTGTGTTCTTCAAACTTAAATTTACCCGGGCAACGAATAATACGTTCCAGTTCATTCAACGACCGAAAATACGCATGAATTCCCATAATAGTTGTCATCCTTTAGCTACATCAACGTAGTAGATTTTGTTGAACACTTACATGCCTTTCACAAAACAATGTAAATATTCAGCAATAGTATTGATAAGTTAAATGATAGACTTCATATGTTAATACGGTATTAACGCTGTATGAAATAACTTTTCTTTTAATTTTCTTTATATACTGAAATTAAGACTACAGCCGTATCTTCCCCGATATTTTTCACCCGATGAGGCACAGAAGCATTCCAACTGAACGAATCACCTTCATGTAATTCAAATTGATCTTCCCCTTGTTCCGCATAAATATGTCCTTTAACGACTAGATGAACTTCTTCTCCTTTGTGTGCCGTCGGCAATTCTCCTGTAGACGCTCCTGGAGGAACTTCTACCAGCATCATTCGCATATTCGACGTATTGCCAAGATGAGAGACTTTAAGTTGGTGGGGGCCGCTTGAAGTCAATTCACGTTCTTCTTTACGAATTACTTGCATGCGTTCTTCTTGCTGTAATAGTAAATAGCTTAAAGGTACTTGAAGCGTCTGTGCTATATGTTCGAGTGTATTGATCGAAGGAGATGTTTTGTTAGTCTCTACCTGACTCATAAATCCTTGTGATAGTCCGGTTTCTTTGCATATTTCAGCAATCGTTATATTTTTACGCTTACGAATCGACCGAATCATAGCTCCTATATTCATACAAATTCCTCACATTTCTTCACAGTCTATTACGCATTATTGTAACAACAAGTAATAAGCCGTAGCAACTAGAAACCGAATATTTTTATTAGTTATAGAAATATTTTATTTGTAATAATAATATTTTTGTTGACAGAGTTGTTTATATTGCTTTATAGTTACAAAATAAAAGTTACAGATTAAAAGTAACTAATCAGAAATAAAAAGGAGCTATTAATGATGAAAATTAACGTCGTTACAACAATTATGAGAGTGGTATTGGGAATTTTGTTCCTGGCACATGGTATTAGCAAAGTACAAATGGGATTTGGAAATGTAGCCGGATTTTTTGAAAGTCTAGGTATTCCAGGATTTATGGCTTATGTTGTAGGTACAATCGAAGTAGTCGGTGGTATTATGTTGATTATTGGTCTGTTAACACGTTATGTCTCTATCGTATTTATTATTATTTTGCTAGGGGCTATTTTTACAGCGAAGTTATCTGCTGGTCTAATGGGCAATGGTCAAATGGCAGGATACGAATTAGATATTACTTATATCGTGATTGCACTTTATCTGGCTGTAGCGAATACAAGAAGCTGGTCAGTGGATGGATTATTATTTAAAAAGTCAGCAACTAACCGTTAATCGATTACTAGCATCATTATAGGATTTCTAGCAATATTATAGTCTGTATCTTCTAACCTCTATGTTTATACATCTGTATAAGTATAGAGGTTTTATTATGTGTTTTAGCTCCTATACGTCTACATAGCCTTAGAACAAAAAGATATTGATTCTTTTTGAAATAAAAAAGAAACCATTTCCTATCTCTAACGTATTATTCAAAAAGTTGCATTTCTTATATGTAAAAACAATCAGATCGATATCAAGTAAGCTTAGACGGTATTTGTTGTGCTTCAAATTATCGCGTAATATATTCATTTTTTTATACTTGGATGATACGATTTGTATAATAGGATTGTTCATATTGACAGATTGACAACAAGGAAATATGTAGTATATTTATGAGTTTATAGGAGCAATAAATACAATATGGTGTACTAGATAGAAGAAAAATATTTTCTTCATCTGATTTTTTGACAATACCAGAAAAAGAGAGAGGGTTGTGCGGTAATGACGTATAGTCATTTGTTTGAAATGAGTACATTTTTAGAAGCATTCGCAACACCTGTAGGCTGGGGATTTATTTTGTCCCTTGTTATTATCGAAGGTCTGCTATCTGCGGATAACGCATTAGTATTAGCAGCTATCGTTAACAAACTACCTGCACATCAGCGTAAAAAAGCGCTATTGTATGGTTTGTGGGGAGCGTACATTTTCCGTATTATCGCTATTGGAGTCGGTATTTATCTTGTGCAGATCGCATGGGTTAAATATATCGGTGCCGCGTATCTTCTCTGGATCGCCTTTAAACACTTTTGGGATAAATTCAAAAGTAAAGATGGCGATGATGAAAGTGAAGAAGAAGGCGGTCTACAGAAATTACTTGCCAAAACAGGTATGAGTCTTTTTGTTCGTACAATTATTACTGTAGAAATGATGGATATCGCATTCTCTATCGATTCTATTTTAGCAGCATTTGCAGTATCGCCTAACCCGTGGATTCTGATTGCGGGTGGATTATTGGGTATCTTGATGATGCGTCTAGTCGCTGGATTTATTCTGAAGTTGATGGATAAAATTCCTGAACTTGAAAATGCAGCATTTGTACTTATCGCTATTATCGGACTCAAAATGATTCTAGATACAGCAGGCATTTATCATATGGGACATGCTACATTCTTTGTTCTTTTGGTGGTTGTATTTGCGATTACATTTGTAATCAACCGTATCAAAGTCAGCAAAGCAAAAGTATAATAAAAAAGCTCCTTTGTCATAATGGCGAAGGAGCTTTTTTTATATTCCAAGATATAAACCGTTTACATTTAGAAATGAACATGCTATTGTACGGGTACGGATTGTGACTGATTATGCAGGCAAAACCTAAGTATATGTACCGCCCATCCACATTGGGGGAGACATGTATTTAGGTTTTTTTTCGTTCTTAGTCATTGGATCTGATAGAAATTAGAAAAGGGGAACAATCATGAAAACAGTAACATGGATCAAAATAGGAATAATGAGTCTACTATGTGTATGGACATTAACAGCTTGTAATCAAGCCCAACCTCAAACCGACACCACTCAGCAGATAACATCTGATACACAGGCTACAGTAACTACACCTGCTACCAATAAAGTGACTAAAGCTCGAACAGTTATCACTACAGATGGTGAAGTGGATGATATGAACTCGGTGATTCGCTTTTTATTATATGCCAACGAAATGGATCTCGAAGGTATCGTATTAACCAGTTCTGTGTATCATTATGCAGGAGATACACAAGCAGGGATCAAGCCTTTTCGCTGGACAGGAACACAGTGGATATCAGATATGACAGATGCTTATGAAGAGATTTATCCGAATTTAAGCAAACAGGCAGAAGGTTATCCTACACCTGACTATATTCGCAGTGTGACCAAGATTGGTAATATTTCAGATAAAGGCGAAATGAAAAAAGTAACCGAAGGTTCTACTTTTCTAAAACAGTTATTTTTAGACGATGATAATCGTGATCTGTATGTACAGACATGGGGTGGAACGAATACAACCGCCAGAGCACTTCAATCGATCGAAGAACAATACAAAGATACAGCGGAGTGGACAGATATTCAGAAAAAAGTGAGCGATAAATTAGTTCTATATATCATTTTGGATCAAGATGATAGCTATAACAATTATATAGCCAAACACTGGCCACATATCCGCATTATCAATGATCAATCAAATTTCTGGCATTTTGCGTATGCGTGGAAAATGCATACGGATGAAGTCAATGATAAATTGCAGGGCGCATGGAATGTAGAACATATTCAAAAGAATCATGGTAAATTACTGGATATGTATGCACTGATGGGCGATGGCAAAATGATCGATGGAGAAGTTGCAGAAGAACAACGTGGTAGTGCAGAATATCTCGCTAAAAATCCACAATATAAAAAGTATGATTTTATATCCGAAGGTGATTCGCCTTCATTCTTTTATCTGATCGATAATGGTCTACGCAGTATGGAAGACCCTAGCTATGGAGGATGGGGTGGAAGATTTGGACAGGTGAGTGATACGTTGTACCGTAATACGGTTCTTGATTACGATATCTACACCAAGCAATATGAAGCTGAATATTCATTAATGCGTTGGTTTGATGATATTCAAAATGATTTTGCAGCTCGTGCCGATTGGGCGATAGCAGATCAATATGCAGATGCGAATCATAATCCTACTTTAACGATTAAAGAAGGATTAGACCTTACAGCTACGCCAGGGCAAGATATTACGTTACATGCTGAAGGAGCAGACCCTGACGGCGATGAATTGACCTACAAATGGTGGAGATATTTTGAAGCCGATACGTATCAAGACTTCAAAGGAACACCGGAAAAAGTAGAAAAGAATATGGCAGGCGATCTACAGCTTGGATTGCATCAACAATTAGCCAAAGGGGAGCAAGTAGATACGATTGCTTTAACAGGTCAAGATACGAATACTGTACAATTTACTGTCCCAACAGATGCCCAATCAGGGGACACGATTCATATCATTGCTGAAGTACAAGATGATGGAAAACATCAGCTCAAGCATTATCAGCGTGTGATTATTACTATTCAATAGTTCGATTGTATAAGAGGAACCAAGCCCGCATTTATTGTGGGCTTATTCTATGCGATAATATACTTTTCCAACAGTTTTAGTACACAGATCAATGAACCAGACGGATATACTTTTTTACGATCGCCAAATCTATATATAATAACTTTAAAAGTATTAACCATCGAAGGAGGTTCTATATGAATGGTGAATTGCATCAACAATTATTGATTACAGCATTAGGCAATGCCTATTTAATACGAGGAATGGATGCTACTCATCCCGAACTGACCCAACATGAAAGTATAAGTATTCAATTCAAGGATCAGGAGCAAAGCTGGACATGGATCAAATGGCTAGATTATTTACGAGAAGCAGGGTATCAGCGCTTGATGTTAGTTAGTAGCCAGGCCCCATCTTCATCCTGGCAAAGTAGTGGCTTCGTAGGTGGAGGTAAGCCGATAGGCGTAAGAACGATTGGTACTGCACTTGATATCGTATGGAGACCGAACTGGCAAGTTCATCGGCTCCCTGCTAAAGTCACATGGGACGTAGCATATACAGGAGAACCTTATGAGATAAGCAAGCAGGAGCAACATGCTTTTAAGCCATTGAGCGAATACATAGCTCATTTACAACAGGTACTACAACAACTCTCTATTTTTGCAGAACAGATTGATCAGACATTCTGGCAACAGCAGTTTTTTGATCCTGCGATAGCGATATTACAAGGTTCCCCCAATGCACCTAAGCTTGTTTTTGAATTGCCAGAAATCTATGACAAAGAAGCGTATCTTCTGTTGAATGCTGTGTACAAAGCATGGGTATTCGGAGGAATGGGATCATGGAATGATGACCCGGCGAATAGCGCATATAGTCATCAGTTAGAGCAACAATATCGTGATCTTTCTGGACAGTTATATACAGCGCTATTGCAATGCGCTCAAGCTGCTGTCAATTCAGTGGTACTATAAATCGTTACACTATTACATGTTATATATCGTAGAAATACTTTGTTAAACAAAAGGAGGATGATTATATTGAATTGGCAAGAGATAATAAAACTTCAAGATATAGATCAGCTTCGTCAAGCCGTACAGACGTTAGATATCAATCAACAAGATGAACGCGGTCGAACTCCACTGATGTTGTTAATCACCAATCGCTCATCTTTGGATACTATTCAACTACTATTAGAACAACAACCTGATTTGGAAATAGAAGATAGACTTGGACATACCGCTCTAAAAAAAGCAATTAAATTCAAACAAAATGCTGCTATAACTGCGCTGATTGCAGCAGGGGCAAAGTTAGATTCAGAGCAGGGGATTTTATTTACACCATAGCATTTTGCACGTCAACAGCATACTGGTATTGCTGATATGTTATTGGATACACTAGGATCAGTACGATCTGTTTTGCTTGAACAAGAGGAGCAACAACTTGATGCTATTGTGTATGAAGAAGATATGGCGGTAGTATATAGACGAATAGAACAATTGGATTCTTCTGTGATATTGCATGCTGTAGTCCATCAATACAATTGGGATGATGGCCCAGAACCGATGTTGGCAGTTGCTAAGCATCCGTTATGTCTGCCTATTACCAAGTTAGATATGTACGAATTACTAGAAGCAGACTACTGGCTAGCCAAAGGGGATCAGGAGCTAGCTGAAAATGAAGAATACCCGCGTTGGAAAGAATTGGCTTTATTATTAGATCATGAATGTAAAGGAGAACACAATGGATAAAAAAGCGAAAAAGATTTTGATGGAAACGTATTGGTCAGCACAAGGATGGAAATCAGCGCCTCAGACTTTTACAGGTGAAGATTTTGAATATGCCAAAAGTCAGGGAACGATGTTTGATCGGTTATCGATTACTCATGATGCTATTGTTCAAGATATTTATCGCTGGCATCAAGAGGTGATTACGAAAGAGCAGGTAGTACAAGCTTTTTTACATAGTCTGTCTACACGTCAAATTCAATGGCGCAGTATATTATCTAGCTGGGCACTAACCGTCCATTTGCCGCTACATACTTATGAAGAAAGACGTGCTGTGCATGCGAATACAAGCAGTTGCGGAGATTGTAATTTTAATCGATTGATGTCAAATGATCAGTATACTAATGAAGATATCAATATATTGAATTTTGAGCGGATCAAGTGGGGTGGTATTCGTCTGAATCATTTGCTGTATTGCTGGTTAGATCTAAAATTATTTACAGAGCAATCCCCTTCAACAATCAATGTTGCACCAGAAGATGTACAGATTCTCAAGCAGATGATTCAAGCTATAGAAGAATGTGACGAAAATGAAGGAGCACGCAAATTAGAAAAAAGATGGAAAGACCTTTTTCCAGCTAATAAACATGAACGTGATGTGCTTATGGAAATATGGGGATACGCTGGCTTGTTGGTTCCTTTGGATACACCACGCAAATTACGCGGCGGTTCTGGTGACTTTAATTCGGTTGCGATATGGCAAGGCGACGATCGGTACTCTTCTTCTGCATTAACTTATTATTTCGGTGAATATCTATAAGGGAACGATTGGTGACAAGATAGAAAATGATTTCTAAACAACAAGGAGGAATCTCGATATGAGAGATGATCCACAGCAACGGCATAAGCAAAAAATAATCGCAGAAGTAGAACAACGCTCACTGACTTCAGTGATGAATAATACAAAATGGAACAGTTTGGAAGAAGCTATTTATCGTGAACTTGCTTTTGCGCCTGCATTTCAGAGTAAATATATACTGGATGCTGAACCTTCTCCATTAGAATTTGAGCAAGATGTTTTTTATCTAGGAGATTGGGAAAGCTTGAGTTTTGCTTGGTACAATATCGAATGGGTGCGAGTGAAACCTCGTTTACTTGAACATACAGGCAAGTATACAGCACCGAATGTGTTAAGTATTGAAGACGAATGGGTCAATCTATTACAAAGGCTCCGTATTCCATATATCCATAAAGAGCATGATTACTGGATATATGGTTATGCAACAGCAACAGAATATGAACAACTTGACTACTAATCTGAGGTGAATATCGATGTATAGCACTATTCGAGAAGGTGTGATTGAAGTAACAACAGAATTAACTACCGCAGAATTAAAGCAACTTCAACACATGTCTGAACTCCATACTATTCAATATAATCATTCATTAGTTGCAGATACCTATGCAGCACTAAATGATCTACTATTTGCTGAGCGTTCGGATATTATATTGCGGGTATATGGATTCTATGATGAGGTATGCGATCTTCAATTTCTCGAACAAATGCCAGACGTACATAAGTTATCGATTGAATGTACAGGAGACATAGCTCATATCGATTCGATAGCGACACTTCAACAATTGAAGCAACTTCATATCCGTATAGACCAGCTTGATCAATTCGATATCTTAGCCCAAATACCTGTTGATCTGGAAAAGTTAACACTAGGTAAAACAGCTTCTCGCAAACCTGATCTGCAAGTGTTAGAACGCTTTACTCATTTAACCGATTTGGTTATTTATGGTCATCATAAGCATATTGAAGTGATCGGGCAATTAACAACATTGGAACGGTTAGGATTACATTCTATTTCAGTATCTGATTTGGATTTTGTAACTAACCTTGATCGGTTATTGTTTCTTAGCATCATATGGGGTGGTACAAGAAATCTGAATGCATTGAAAAAGATGACCGGTATTCAATATTTACGTTTATCCCAAATTAAAGGGTTAGATGATATTGAACCGATCTCTTCGATGTATGGCTTACAGTATCTATATTTAGAAGGATTACCTCATATTACTGAACTCCCTATATTCACAGAGTTAAATAAATTAAGAAAAGTCGAATTAGTCAGCATGAAAAAGTTGAAAAGTCTGGAGACGCTTGAACATGCTCCAGTGCTAATTGAATTTGTTCATCGCGAAGCATGGGAAATGGAAGTGGCATCTTATACACCACTTATGCGTAACTCTTCACTCCAAAGAGCATATGCTCATTTGAAAAATCCTAAAAAAATGGCTACATTTGATCAATTGTTACATCAATATGATAAAAAGAATGTGTTAAACGAACGTGATCAACATCATGAAAATTGGTGGTCTGCTTTTCCTTATGAATCTTAGTAAAGTAGATAAGTATGATGAATCATAAGGTTCTATCAGCGGATGAGCGAAGTAGACGATAATGTTATTCTTGGACTGCCTGCATTAACTCTAGGATTTTGCGGGTAGTATTTACATTGCGAATCGTCATCAGCGGATACAATTTGGAACTTACCAATTTGTTCATCTGACTTCGGGCAGCATCTCCGCGACTAACAGCGAATAGAACCGCGCCCGGTATGTATATTAATGTACCTATACCAGCTTTGAGAGGAAGCTTCTCTACTATAGACTCATCATCGATCTCGTCCCAGAGAAAAAAGACATCACTTTTCATCTGATCATCATTACTCCACGATTCAGGTAAATGCTCTACGACCGTTTGAATTTGTATGATATCTCGAATCATCACTTTAATTTGTAGATGAAAGTCTTTGGCTATAGCTTGTTGTAGTAACTCGGACAGTTCATGATGAGTAAGTGTAGCGTGGGAAAAGATAATATTGCCAGAATTGATATAGGTAGTAACATGGCTCATTCCTGCTTGTTCAAATGTTGTTTGGAGTGCTTTCATATTGATTTTATTGTTACCACCTACATTAATACCACGTAGCAATGCAATATAGATCATCAGATATGCTCCTTTTATTCAAATGGTCATCGTAATATACATATAGTGTAACTTGTTATCTCAAGGTTACAAGAGAATAGTTAAATAGTGATACATAAAGACACTTCTAGTTATATAGAATAAAATGTATCTAAAAAAAAGCATGTACTTCTTTTTATCAAAGAAAGTACACGCTCTTGCTGGAAGCTATAACAGATTAAACTGGTAATTTGTCTAACTGGACAGATGTGGATTGCGGAACGTCTACAGAAGCTGAAAGAGGCGTACGTGCTACCTCTTGATCACTATCGGATATCAATGTGTTCAAACTGACAATAAGTTGTTCCAATTCGCCAAAGCTAGACACCATATTTTGAGTGAGATTATGTTGTTGTTCCATACTAGCTAGAATTTGTTCAGTAGCCGCACTGGATTGTTCTGTAAGACTCGAAATTTCGCTAACTTCTCCCACCACTTTGTTCGAAGATTGCTTCATTGTAGCAGAACTATTTTCAATATCAGTCGCTTGTGTAAGAACTTGTTGAGAATTGGTATTCACATGACGGAATACTTCTGCGGCTGTCTGTACAGCATTACGACCTTCTTGAAGAGAACTACGAATATGATCAAATCGTTCGGTTAATGTATGGGTACGCTGTTGTAAGCTTGATAAGATTGAAGCAATATCAGTAGCAGATTGTCCAGAATGCTCTGCTAATTTGCGTACTTCATCAGATACTACAGCAAATCCTTTACCATGTTCACCTGCACGTGCTGATTCGATAGCAGCATTTAGCGCCAATAGGTTGGTCTGACGAGCGATATCTGATATTCCATTTAAAATCACCGTCATAGAGGCACTTTCTTCACTGAATTTCTTCATATCTTCTGCTGTAATATCTACTTTCTCATACAGATCAACCATCTGTGTATTTAAGCTTTCCATTGTACTACTACCTGTAGCAGTACTGGTTGCCATATGAGCAGATACTTCTTTCATTTGTAATGAATAGGAAGCAACATCATGAATATGTTGATCTGAGATAGCTAACGATTCAGAGATTTCAGCGACATTGGTTGCTTGAAATTCTACTCCTTTTGCAACTTCATTGAATCCCATCGTGACTTCATTCGTGATTGAACCGGTACTTAGCACTTTTTGCTTAAATTGATCGGTAAATACAGTCAGACCATTGACAGCTTCTTTTACATGTTGCAACATATTTTCGACTTTAAGCTGCGATTGTTCTACTTCATTACGGCGTTGTTCACTAGCTGTAAATGACTGTTTGTTCATACGAGAAACTGTAATTAAAATAATACCTGTTACTACAAACATCGTAATATTAATTAAATCGTTAAAAAATACAAGTGGTTCTCCTTGTAAACCCATCATTAATTTGACAATATAATAGGCTAATAATGCGCCAAATGAAATATTGTAGTGTTTGCTATTTGGATATAATAGTAATGGAGCAATTACTAGAATACCTTGTACTGTACTTATTGTATCTCGACTAACATAGATACCACTTGCGATTACCGCAATCGTGACTACCCATGGAATCGTATGAATCCCTTTTTTGCTAATATTAGCGATAGTGATTAATCCCGTCACAAGAACAGATAATAAGGTAGAAAAGAGTAGATCAGGTACAAGGACTGTTAGTGCGGCACTAATAGCAGTAATTGCCCATAACATATAACTTACTAATTTGTTTCTTTGCCAGATAATTTCATCATTGCGACTCATATATAACCATCCTTTATTATAAAGTATGTAGCGACTATAGTACTATGTAATCCAAAGCTTTTATACTTTTATGTATAAAAATGAGTATTCATGTATGCTTTTTCATTATATTTATAGTTCAAAAGTTCTACTACTTACAGTATATCGGATAGTATACGCAAAAGCTAAATAGCTAAGTTAGAAAAAAATCATTAAAAAGACAAAAGCCTTCTATTTCAAGGGATAATCATGAAATAGAAGACTTTTTAGGAGTATTTATTATAGAATAACTTAGTTTTTAGATGAACGAAGCTTTTCTGCTTTTTGTATAAATGACTTCTGCTTGGCTGCACTACCACACAACCGGTATAACACTTGATCACGTTGGTAATCTTCTACGTTCTGAAGCTGGTAATCCCACGCTAAAATGATCTCAGGATGATCCATATATGCTGTCCAACCTTTAATCGGTTTAGCCGATTCACCGCTTGCTACTAGAATAGACATAAGTACAGGTACAAGTGATGCATCCATCCTATGAGCCTCTACCAATGCTTCAGCATAATGGTCTTGTACCGATTGATGTTCTGTATCGACCATTTGCATATAACGGGTTAACAAAAGGAAATACTCTGTGCTGTATAATCCGAGACCTAAGATAGCGTATGTTCCTGGCATAACTGATTTCTCACCAGGTTCTACGTCGTTATACCAGGCAAATTCCTCCATAGCCAGTTCTCCATACTCGGCAATCAATAGATGTAATGCTGGATATTGCAATGCATTAGCAAAAAAACGATGCAAAGGAGATTTAGCTAATCCTTTGACAGGTAAAAAGATTTTGGATTTGCTAGAATATTTCAATTGATATTCATGCGGAAATCCTGTACGTAAAAGATCACAAATATAAGTTAATGCTTCACGATAATTAGATTCCTCTTCTGAAAGTAACTTGATCTCGATCGTCTGCAAAATATCATTGGCTTTACCGTGAAAAAGATCATTTTTTCGTTCGCTTTCAATCGTTCCACTACCCTGCTGAAGATAGAGTTTGGCTTGATCGGAATGTAGCTGAACTGCATATTCTAGATATGTTTTGCGTTGATCTGCATCGCTTTTACCTGTACGTAGCGCAGCGTAAATCAATAAATCTAATTCATTTTTATCGATAGCAGGAAGTGTTTCTGCTGATTTGAGGTATAACGTTGTATTATATTCGCTTTCTTGGTCAAAATAACGCGGTAAAAAGATTTCATTCGCCCAGTGACGTAATGCCATCGTAGAAGTCGATTGCCACTCGCTATACAACTCTCGAAACGTATGCAATTTTGTATCTAAATGCTCAAATAGCGATGAAATATGTTGTACATCGACTGGCGTTACATCTGTATTTAACATCAGATTAGCGAAAAAGAATAAATCTTGTTGGTGGGGCAATACTGGCAGATCAGACTTGATTTTACGATCTATAAAATCATTCAAAGCTTGTTGTAGCGATTGTAATTTGCCGGGATTGATCCATTGTTCAGTATGTATATACAGCGGTTCACCTTGTTCATTTTCAAATGCAAACGAGAGTGTAAACCGATAATTGAAAAAGTGACTACCATAGTCATCCGACATAAATAAAGTATGCAGACGTTGTTGCAATGCAGGTGCATATTCTTCTTGTAGCAGCGTAGAGGAGAGAGCATCAATAGAGACTTCGCTTTCCCATGTATATGCTGAATCACTCCAAGAAAAAGGTTCTTCGATTTCGATAAAAAATGATCCTTGTTTGTAACCGGATGATCCTTTACGATAACCGACTTTGAAATAATCGCGCAATCCTGCTTGTAATGCGCTATATCTTGGAAATTCATCGATACGCTTTTTTTCTGCTAGATATAACGGTTCAAGTTGTGACCATGTTTCTGATAGTAAATGTTCAATATGTGGATGCAAAGTAAAACCTCCTTGATCAGTTGGCTAGTTAGTATTTGCTTATTATATCATGTACCGTTTACAGTGTTGGATAAGCATGCTGTACACCATCATATCATCAATAAATAAAGAAAAAGGTCTCTATACAATCTAGAGACCTTTTGTTGTACCAAGATTATAGATAATAATTAGATCGATTTTGGTTCAAATACAAGATCACTCGTATCCGCTTCATCACGAATCGCACCGACAATTTTTTCTAAAATGTCTTCCATCGTGACCAGACCCACCGTTTGACCGGAAGCATTAACAGCGATTGCCATATGCACACGACTTTGTTGCATTTTGATCAATACATCTTTGACCGAAGAAGTCGATGGAAAATGAGGCATCGTATGAATAAAATCAGCAACTTTGTAATCGCGACCTGCGGCGACTGCTGTTAATAATTCTTTGGTATTGATAAATCCGATAAAATGTTCCGGTTTATCAAGGTCAATTACAGGATAACGAGTATACTCATATTCATCCAATATCTCGATAATCCCGGCAAGAGGCATTTCTTTAGCAAGGGTAGCAATTTGAGATTTGGGAATCATAATTTCTTCTAATGTCCGCTCATCAAAAGTGAATATATTTTGTAAATAACTTAATTCGGTTTTGTTAATCTCGCCACTTTCGTAACTCTGATCTACAATCCAGCGTAATTCTTCTTCAGAATAGACCGAATCATGACCTGCTGGCTTGATCCCGAAGATACGTAGCAACAATGTTGCCGAACTATTTAAAATATAGATAAACGGATACATAATTTTACCGAACCAATACAGTGGAGGAGCTAACAATAACGTCATTTTTTCAGCAAATTGAATCGCTAACGTTTTGGGTGCTAATTCTCCAATAACCACATGCAAGAAAGTAATAATAGCTAAAGCAATCGCATACGAAAGCACAGTCGATAGAGCTGCTGGAACCTGTAACTGATCAAATACCGGATGCAGTATTTTCTCTACTGTCGGTTCACCAAGAGCACCTAACACGAGCGCTGTAATCGTTATTCCTAACTGACAAGCAGATAAATAATAATCGAGATCATGTGCTACTTTTTTAGCGAGTACTGCTTTTTTGTTACCATCTTCAATTAATTGATCGATTCGAGACATCCTGACTTTCAAAATAGCAAATTCTGCTCCGACAAAAAAAGCAGTTAAGCCGATAAACACAGCTACTAAAAATAAATTTAAACCAATTGTTCCGTCCAATGACTTCCCTCAGATGAGGGATTCACCTCCGTATGATTATAATTTGGCAAACAATACATATAAAATAGTTAGCGATTATCCTCGATAAAGTCGTACTTGTTTGATCTGTAAATGGTCTTTCTCCGTTACCGTCCATACATAATCATCTTGCTCTAATACTTCACCGACTTGTACATCGGTTCCTTTGTAATGTTGAATCCAACCACCGATCGTATCGATCTCTTCATCATTTTCAAAAGTCATACCGAACTGCTTTTCAAGCTCATCTAATAAAGTACGTCCATTGATTAAATAAGTAGTATCATCGATAGATTGAATATCAGCTACTTCATCCGCATCAAATTCATCTCGAATCTCGCCTACCAGTTCTTCCAATACATCTTCCATCGTAATCACACCTGAAGTACCGCCATATTCATCGATAACCAGTGCCATATGCACACGTTCTTTTTGCATTCGAATCATAGCATCTTGAATAGGTGTTGCTTCTTGTACAGAAGGAAGAGTACGCACAAATTGTTGTAATTGATGTTCTCGACCGGCAACGATATGAGGCAACATTTTTTTGACATTGACTACACCAAGAATCAAGTCTTTATCACCTGATTGAGTGACCGGATAGCGTGTATAATAATTTTCATCAAGAGTAGCAATAATCTGTTGTTCCGTCATATTCAGATCAAGTGTGACCAGTGCTGTACGTGGCACCATAATATCGCGTGTGACACGTTCGTCAAAAGAAAACACATTTTCCATATAGTCTAGCTTGGTCTGATTGATCTCGCCACCTTGAAAACTTTGAGTCATAATAATCTTCAATTCACTTTCTGAATAAATATCTTCATGACCTGCTGGCTTGACACCAAAAGAGCGAAGCAACACGCGCGAAGTACCATTCAAAGCCCAGATAAACGGGTTCATAATTTTACCGAACCAGTATAAATAAGGAGCAAGCATTAACGTCAATTTTTCCGAAAATTGAATCGCCAGCGTTTTGGGAGCCATTTCTCCGATAACGACGTGCAAAAAGGTAACTAAAGCAAAAGCAATCGCATACGAAGCAATCGAAGCTGTTGCTGCTGAGACATTCAACAGATCAAACACAGGATACATTAATCGTTCTACAGCAGGTTTACCGATCGCTCCAAGTCCAAGTGCTGTTACTGTAATTCCTAACTGACAAGCAGAAAGGTAATAGTCTAGATCGCTTGCTACTTTTTTAGCCAAATGAGCTTTTTTGTTACCTTCTGCAATCAATTGATCGATTCGGGACATCCGAATCTTAACCACAGCAAATTCAGAAGCAACAAAAAACGCAGTTAACACGATTAAGACAGCAAGTATGAGTAAATTAATGATCGTAATAATGTCCAATTATTTCCCTTAAAAAAGGGATTCACCTCCAGAAGTGTAAAAAAGCTTTATTCATTTTTTGCGTGATACATCCGTATAGAAAAGGTAGCCTACAAAGAACTTTGATTACAGTATGATTTGTTGTTAATTGAGCAACTTGATCCATTTGCAATATCGCCTTCCCAATTGGACTACCCCCTCTCTTGTGATATTTCTATGATTATATCATGTTCTGACTCCAAGCATACAGTAGAAGGTGATGGTTCTTACTTTGTCCACATTTTTAGAAATAATTACAAAAAGACCTCTTTCCGTAAAAAGAGGTCTTTTACTACTTTATATATTGAAGGTGTGTACACCTATAAAAGCTATAGAAATAAAAAAATATAACGATATCAATTTAGGAATGGTTAGGGGAAACCATGATTTTGACTTGATTTTTTTCTTTTAGCAATGCTTCAAATCCTTGTTCTACAATATCATTCAAAGCAATACGTTTGGTTACTAATTTCTCGGATGAAAAGTATCCTTGACTCATTAGACTAATGACCGCAGGGAACACATCACGATAGCCGATAATCCCTGTTATATTGCGTTCTTGCATCACAATTTGATTCGGGTGAATAGGGGCTTCTTTTTCAAAAATACTAACAATCATAATCTGTCCGCTGAGCTTGGTGGATTGAATCGCTTGTGTTAACACAACAGGAACACCTGTTACTTCATAAGCGACATCTGCACCGCCATTAGTAAGACGATGAATCTCTGCAACCACATCGACTTCGGCTGGATTAAGTCCGATAGCACCTAATGATTCGGCAGTGCTTCGACGTTCCTCTGATAATTCAACAGCATAGATTTCTGCTGCTCCTGATGCTTTGAGTGCTTCAATCACAAGTAGACCGATAGGACCTGCACCAAATACAACAGCACGATCGCCGACTTTCAATTGACTTTGACGAACAGCATACAAAGCAACCGCAGAAGGTTCAACAAGCGCTCCTTGCTCATAGGACACACTATCTGGAATTTTGTGAACCATATGTTCATCAGCAGCTACATATTCAGAGAAACCGCCACCACCGCCGGCAAGCCCTAAAAATCCCATATGTTCGCAAAGATTATATTTCCCTTGCTTACAAGCTGTACATTTGCCACATGCAAAAATAGGTTCTACGACTACGCGGTCGCCAGCTTGAACTTTGGTAACACCTTCGCCTACTTCTACAACTTGTCCCGAAAATTCATGACCCATAACAACAGGCGCTTGTTCATGAGTTAACGGATGATTTGTTCCTTGAGAAATAAAGATAGGGCCTGCTGCATATTCATGCAGATCGCTACCGCAAATACCGCACCATTCTATTTTGATTTTGACTTTACCTGCTGTTACTTGTGGTTCTTCGATCGTTTCTATTCTCAAATCTTTAACACCATGCCATCTTAATGCTTGCATTCCAGTCATCTCCCTAGTATATATATATCATTTCAAAGGTAAGTATAAAATAATTTAGGAAACGTTTCCGAAAATTATGATGTCACATTATTGACATAAAGTCAAATAATTTAGCTAAAAAAAGTGATTCTGATTATTGAAAAAATATGATCTTTTTGCATACTAATATCATTGTTCATCAAATAATAGATATGCTTACAGCGAAAATCATACATCAAGATGATCTATCAAAGCCTGATAAAGCTTGTCTAGTGTTCATCATGATATAATGGATGTAAATCATGAAATATTTCATAAGATAATGGAAACGATTCCGAATAGGAAGGACTATCGATATATGCGTTCAAAAAAAGTAACGATCGAAGATGTAGCCAAGCAAGCAGGGGTAGGTATTGCTACTGTATCTCGTGCTTTGAATAATAGTACAGGAATCAGCCAAGCGACTAGAGCACGAATACTCCAGATTATTGATGAAATGGGCTTCACACCGAATACATCTGCTCAAAGTCTCAAAATCCGTCAGACCCGTCAGATAGCTCTGGCTGTTCCAGATATTCGCAACGCTATTATTCCTGATATTGCATGGGCAGTAGAGCAAGCCGCCAAGCAACATGGATATCGGGTTGTACAAATTAATACACTGGGTAATGCCAGATTAGAATTGGAAACGTTACGTGAAATTAAAAAGCTCCATGTAGATGGGTTAGTGATTATGCCACTGGCTTATCCCAAATCGCTTGAAAGTATGATCAATCAAGCAGGTATTCCAATCTCGGTTATTAATTATAGTAAAATATTAAGCCCTGATCTCAAAGCTGATATTGTCGGTCTCGCCAGACAAGAAGGCAAGCTGGTTATGGAACATCTTATTCAGATTGGACGTACCCGAATCGCTTATGCCGGTGCACCGAAAGATAAAATTGAAGAGCGCTATTTAGCGTATGAACAATCGGTTAGACAGGTAGATGCTTCACTCGTGTATTTTGGCGAAGATTTCACATTTGAAACTGGACGACAAGCCGCCAATTATTTTTATCATTTAAAACATATGCCTGATGCGATCTATGCGGTGAATGATATGGTTGCGATTGGTATTGTGAATCGTTTCAAAGAATTAGGGGTGCGTGTTCCGCAAGATATTGCAGTGGTAGGTATTGATAACAATTTGTGGACAACGATAACAACACCGCAAATTAGTTCAGTATCGATTATGGGGAATGAAGTAGGCAGATTAGCCGCAGAATTGCTACTTAAACGGATTCAGTCATCAAATTTGTCAGAGTATGAACGGGTAGAATTTGAACCAAGATTAATCGTACGGGAATCTAGTGTAGCCTCCCATCATTATTCGCATACTGATATATCGCAAAACAACGAATAATATTTTAATTTAGTTACTTGACGAAACTTCGTATTTTAAATATACTAACTTACATAAAGTAAATAAAATGAATTTTGAAGCCTATTTTAGCAAAATTATTTTATTTCACTGAATGTCATGTTATTTAAATCAATTATTGATTATGATGAATAAGCAAGCTGATAACAAGGCATACTACGATTCTAAATTTGATGGAGGTTACACTTATGAAAATTCTAGTTACCGGAGCTACAGGTCAATTGGGTTCACTTGTTGTTGAGCAATTATTACAATCGGTTCCTGCTAGTGATATCGTGGCAAGTGTACGTGATCCGAAAAAAGCAGAGCATTTGAGCGCCAAAGGTGTAGAAGTTAGAGAAGGTGATTTTGCTCGTCCTGAAACGTTACCTTCAGCTTTTGCAGGGATTGATAAATTGCTTATCATTTCTACATCTCCAGGAAATCGTGTTGCTGAACATCAAGCTGCTATCGATGCCGCCAAAGCCGCAGGCGTTAGCTTTATCGCGTATACCAGTGCACCGAATGCACAGGAAAGTACATTCTTTTTGGTAGAAGATCATCGTCAAACCGAAGATGCATTGGTCGCTTCAGGCATCAATTATGCTATTCTGCGTAACAACTGGTATTTGGAAAATGAAATGGGTACCATTCAAGCTGCTTTACAAGGTGCTCCCTGGTTAACATCTGCTGGAACAGGCAAAGTCGGTTGGGCTATTCGTCGTGATTATGCTGAAGCCGCTGCAAATGTGTTAACAAATGAAGGTCATAATAATAAAGTCTATGAATTATCAGGGCCACTATTGACACAAGAAGAACTAGCAGCAATCTTGGCAGAAGTGAGCGGTAAAGATATTCCTGTTCAACAAGTAGATGATGCTACGTATGAACAAGTAATGAAAGAAGCAGGCGTACCTGCTGACGCTCTTCCTTTTGTAGTAGGTATCCAAACAGCGATTCGCGAAGGTTCACTGGCTGTCGAAAGTCAAGATTTCCAGAAAGTGTTGGGTCATCCGAATACACCGCTTCATGAAGGATTCCGCGAGATTTTGAATCAAGGATAATATAACCACCCTATAGATTAACTAATAAGTCTACTTGTACAGTGAACGTTGCTGTATAGGTAGGCTTATTTTTGGATAGCATATGATACAATACACAAAAAGTCGATTGAGCTTAGATCATATAATAATCATAAATAATAGTAAGCTTATACGAAAGATAGTGAGGGAATAAGGAATGTCAGTGCAAAATCAGTGGATTGTCCAATGGAAATCAACTCAATCGTTAACACATCAATGGATGTCTGTAGGAGCAGTACATTCTTTTATATATCCGGCATTGATTCTTATTATAGACGGACAAGCGATCTGGAAAATCAATGGTGAACGTATGCAAGTATCATTCGGTCAATTGATTGCAGTCGAAGCCTACTCCTTAATTGAAGTGCTAGAAGGAGGTCAACTTGATCTGTCCGGTTGGTGCATCGAATTTAATACATATACTCTGACTGAAAATACATCAACACTTCATCCTTATCTATGGTCTGTTCCAGTAGAAGGGACATATCAGAAAGTGCAGTTAACAGGTGGCGTTATCGCTGATATCAGTCAGCAGTTGAGTAAAGATAGTTTAGATCTACAATATGAATTATCGGTCAAATATCCATCTGTGATCTATACATTGCTCAAGTATATATATCAAGATCATACGCATATAACTGATGATCAACAAACACTAACTCAAGGGATTATCCGTTCTGCTGAATATATGCACACTCATTATGATCAAGTGATTACCCGTAAGCAATTAGCAGAGATTGCCGGAGTTAGCCCCTGGTATTATTCACGTAAATTTAGTGAAAGATATGGGAAGCCACCACTTGATTATCTTGCTTCTTTCCGTATGTATCGGGCGCAAGAGCAATTGATCGTTACACAGACCAACTCGCAAGAAATTGCTAAAAAGTCTGGTTTTGAAGATACTCATTATTTTAGTCGGCGATTCAAGCAGGTTGTTGGGGTGTCTCCAAGTCTGTATGCAGGAAGTCTATCGTCTCGTAAAATAGTATGCCTTTCTGCAACCTGCGCAGATATGCTGATCAATCTTGGTATTGTTCCGTATGCAGTAATGGTCACACCGCTTCTATTAGCACCCTATCAATTGCAACAATTTGAAGAACATGGTGTGAAGATTGTAGAGATAGCGCAGTATGAACAAGATATGCACCAGATTAAGCAACTATTTCCTGAATTATTGATCGGTAACGTGTGGTCAGAAGAGGTAAGACAACAGTTACGTGCAATAGCGCCTTTTATTACAAATTTGAGTATTGATGTACTCACCTTACTGCAACAGCTAGCATCTATATTTCATAAGCAAGTAGAAGCACAGCAGATTCAAATCCATTTAGAACAAGAGATCGATATCGCCAGACAAAAACTACAGCCTATCATTCACTCTCAAAAGACGATAATGATTTTACGAATAGAGCCTTACGGGTATCGTTATCTAGGCGTAGATGCTGTAGGTGTGGCAAAGTTACTATATGGTCAATTGGAACTGAGTGCACCCGAAGTATTACAAGAAGGTAAGTCGTGGTTCAATCCTTGTACATTAGAGCTGTTATTGTCAGCCAATCCTGATTACCTTTTTATTGAGAAAAGAATGATAGAGCAGTTCAGTACAGATGAGAGTATGCAGAAATTGCTAGAAAGTGATGTGTGGCAACAGTTGAAAGCTGTTCAACAAAACAATGTATTCGATATTGATACTCGTCTGTGGGTAGAAGGACGCGGCATCACAGGATATAAAATGATATTACATGAACTTGTGACTCATCTAGCAAGCGATGTGTAAAAGAGTGCACAATAATTCAAACCAATACGCACGATTCCCCATGTCAGGAAAAGATGTTGTCTGATACTATATGATAATAATAATCATTATCATATAAGGGGAGATACACATATGTCGCGTAAGTTGTTAAGTTGGGGAATACTATTTATGATATGTAGCTTGTTGTTATCCGCTTGTTCTAGCGGTTCCAATACAGAAGCCAGTACAGCAAAAGCTACTGAGCAAGATAACGCTACAAAAGTGGTCAAAGATTATTTCGGAGAAGTTACAATTCCACAGCATCCCAAAAATGTATTGGTGCTTAGTTCAATCTATGCAGAGTATTTGATTGAGATGGGTGTTCCACCGCAGATGGTTATTTTTGTGCCTGAAGTAGAGCCGGATTACCGTGCTCCTTATTTTAAAAAGAATAATGTTCAAATGATTCAAGCTGAGCAATATCAATATAACTATGAGCAATTATTATCATTGTCTCCTGATCTGATCGTAGGGATCGGTATTGGTATGGAACCAGGTACGTATGAAGAGTTGTCCAAAATTGCACCAACTGTAGCTATTAATGCAGATAGTGAAATGAAAACAGCCATGCCTGATCTAGCAGCGATTTTCGATAAAACAGAAGTGTCTAAACAGGTATTAGCCACATTCGATGCTAAAGCCAAACAAGCTAGAGAACAAATTCAACAAGCGATTGGTGACAAAACAGTATTGATCTTACGCGTTGAATCAGAACGTTATCGTGTAATGGGACCCAAAGCCGCGAACAGTAGTGCATTCTTTTACCAAACGCTAGGTCTACATAGTCCTGAAGCGATTAAAGACTCGACCGATTGGTTTTCTCCTATATCGCTTGAAGCTTTACCTGATATGAATCCTGATTATATTTTTGTCGAAGATCGGATTTTGAAAGATCATGATAATACAGAATCAATGAGAAAATTAAAAGAAAACAAAGTCTGGGCAGGTCTAACGGCTGTCAAAAACGACCATGTTTTCCCGCTCAAAACAAGTGATTTTGTACATGGAGTAGGCCCTGTTGGTTCTGTATTGCTAATGAATAATATCGTCGAAAAGTTGGTGCAATAAAATGAATAATACCCAACCACTCGATATTTACGATATTACGATTATTGGTGGCGGCCCGGCAGGCATGTATGCTTCATTTTATAGTGGCATGCGAGCGATGCGTACTAAGATTATTGAAGCTAAGCATGAATTAGGCGGATTTATGCGTACGTATCCTGAAAAGTTGGTCTGGGATGTTGGTGGAATTGAGCCTACCCGGTGTGAGCAAATTATCCAGTCTTTGGAAAAACAAGCTCAAACGTTTGAACCTACAATTGTTTTTGGTCAGGAAATTGCTCATCTGGAACGTCTTGAAAATGGTGTATTAATGCTTACATCCAGAACCGGTGAACGTCATTATACACGCACGATTGTATTATGTATCGGTAGAGGAATGACTCAGATCCAGAAGCTAGATATTCAGGGAGCGAATCAATATGAGCTTACTAATTTACATTATACAGTGACCGACCTTTCTCGCTTTGCTGGTAAACGGGTATTGATCTCTGGTGGTGGAGACTCGGCAGTCGATTGGGCAAATGAATTAGCTGGATTAGCGAAAGAGGTAACGGTTGTTCATCGAAGAGATGAATTTGGAGGACACGAACAACCTGTAGCCCAGATGAAAGCATTTGCCAATGTACACACGCCTTATCGAATAGCTCATCTACATGGTGCGAAGGATCAAATCGAATATGTAGAAATTGCACATATGCATACAGATGACCTGCAACATATTGAAGTGGATGAAGTCATCGTCAATCATGGGTACGATCGTAATTTCGGTAATTTGATGGAATGGGGCCTAGAACGGGAAGATTACGGAGTATCTGTAGACGCACGTATGCGTACAAATATTCAAGGCGTATTTGGAGCAGGAGATTGTATCACTTATGGAAGTAAAGTCAGACTGATTGCCGGAGCATTTAATGATGCAGTACTTGCAGTCAATGCAGCCAAATTGTATCTAGAACCAGATGCTTCTCATATGGCAGGCGTATCTTCTCACAATGCGCGTTTTTATGAAAAAAATAAAAGTATTCATTCATAAGTTAGCATAGCAAGCGTAGCGTGATGATTGATTAAGAAATAAGTATACCCAATAACGATACATCCAAAATATCATACAAGTAATGATGTAAATACGCATAAATTATTATAATTAAATAAGAACTACTACAAGCAAAACAAAATAAAAAGAGTCCATTTGTATAAACTACAGAGGGACTCTTTTTTTGAGTACTATACAGAACAAAATATGATTGGATTTAATAGTATGGGCTTTATTAGAATGATTATTGTGTA
This sequence comes from Paenibacillus nicotianae, assembly GCF_042681745.1. NCBI lineage: Bacteria > Bacillati > Bacillota > Bacilli > Caryophanales > Paenibacillaceae > Paenibacillus > Paenibacillus nicotianae. The sequence continues at coordinate 229,326 of NZ_JBHUGF010000010.1, forward strand.
ATTGTACTATTTTTAGGATTGTAAAAATTTTATGATTTCAAAAAGTCTTTGGTCATATCATACATCTGCTTGGTGTACTTATCGATATCATCGCGCGACATTCGTAGGCGATCTACTGAAGAACCGTAACCAATTTCTTGTTTGCCTGCGGCTAATCCTTCAAAAATACCATCTGCAAAAGCATCTAGTGGCTCGCCTTGAGTATGTTGTCCGGCTCCACCTAAATCTGTATTTACAGCAGGAGGTGCAATTTCGATCACTTCAATTGATGTATCTTCTAACTGGTATCGAAGACTCATCGTAAAGGAATGGAGTGCTGCTTTGGTTGCTGAATAGATAGGAGCAATCACAAATGGTGTAAAAGCTAATCCCGAAGTAACATTAACAATAGCAGCATTTTGTTGAGTCACAAAATAAGAAGCAAACAATATCGAAAGGTGAACAGGTGCTTCAATATTGATCGTGATTTCTTTGCTAAAATCGCTCCAATGGTTCTTAGCATCTGCTGTTAATACATTTAAGCGTTGCTGAATACCTGCATTATTAACGAGTACATTGACTTCTGGATAGTGAGTAGTCACCCAATCAAATAGCTCGATTCGCTCACTTTCTTTTTCCACATCGCATACACGTGTAATTAATTCTGGATACTGTGCTTGTGCTTGCTGAAGCACTTCTTCACGTCGTCCACATACAATTACTTTATTGCCTGCCTTCAAAAAACGCTCTGCAAAAGCAAGCCCAATTCCTGCATTTCCACCGGTAATCAATATTGTATTCCCTGTCATTTGCATCGTTATGCTCCTTTGATTCATAAATTTGGCTAAGATTAGAGATCGAATAAATGGATGTAAAAGTATTCTTATCTCTTATTTGTACAAAAAAGAGCATGTTGAACTAGTAAAATGGCTGATATACTAAATAAAAGAATACATAATAAGGAGAATATATGCATAATATCAATCATTTACAATTAAATATTACGCAGAGATACGATGAGTTCGATCCTCAGCAAGAAGGAAATAAAAATGTGACATTTATTGATTTTGTCATTGATGGCAAATCTCTTTATCACATGCTGAAACAATATGATATGATTCCCGCTTTAGGATGGGGAGGTGAAGAGTATCAAAAACAAATATTAGATTATTTGTTATTAGAACAGATGCATCCTAATCTATATTATAGATATCCGATATTGGTCTGTCCCTGGTGTGGGGATGAAGAATGCGGATTTATCTCTGTGTTGATAGAACGAGAAGCGGATTTAATTGTATGGAGAGATTTTAAGCTAGAGCCAGATAATAAAACTATACCTATTGGCCCTTTTTATTTTGAGTGGGAAGTATACAAGCAATTAATAAGTAAGAGTAGATAAAAACAAAATTATGGAGAAAATAGGTTAAGTAGGTTATTCAATCATTAAAGTAAATAATGAATAGCTATTTAATAATTGCTTTTAATCAGTTCATACACGAATTGGCTACAGTACTGTAGTTAAAGGAGAACAACTATGTCCAACTCTATATCGTTGCCACAAGCGTTGAATGATAGTATTGAATCTATAGGTATGTCTAATGGTTTAACATCTGTTTTTATTGAGGTGTTATCGATTAGTGGTTCTATATTAGCTCAAACTAATCGTGAAAAAGAAATGATTATCTGGTTAGCACAAAGAGATCAATCTGTTGTTGGTATAGGAACAGTCAGTTTTGACATTGATGAAATGCCATGGACGATTGAACATTTTTTGATAGAAAAAAAGTTTATATTAGAAGTGATTTTAAAAGCAATCGACGGACTAGGTTGGGAAAAACTAAGTTACGAACCGCAACAAGAATTCATTATAAGCTGTTTACAGCAGTTTTATTCAATGATTGAAGTATTTAATCAAGAGCATGTTGACATCAAAAATTATTTAGAGTGGACAGAAATTGAAGAAGGTGATGATCGACCTACGATTCCAATAGGATATCCCAAGTGTGAAAATCATGATATTTATTTAACATGTCATGCATGTGTACTATGTAATAGTGAAACCTGAAGAATAGGAGAATTGTTATGAAATTTATAATCATATTTGGTCCGCAAGCGGTTGGTACAAGTGATCAGGCAAGAAATATTTGAAGAAGTATCTAAAAGTAATCTAGATGGACTGATTTTTACATATGTATGGGCATTCGATCTGCAAAGTGATTGGGAGTATATCGAACAAATTATGAATCTTTTTCGATCTAGAGAGGCAGATGTATATTTCGTTGAACTTGAAGCTGATCTAGAAGAACGCAAAATAAGAAACAAAACAGAACATAGATTATTGCACAAACCTACAAAGCGAGATACACAATGGTCGGAAAATGAACTGATTGAAACGAATCAAATGTATCGACTCAACTCGTTACCGGGTGAGATACAAGAGCAATATTATGTACGAATCAATAAACACTCATCTATCCGCAGATACAGTGACAGAACTGATTATCGAAAAGTTTAAATTAACATAGCCTATCTAGTTAAAAGAGCCTGTCTGTTAAGGTCGATTCTGTTGATTGCTATTTGTTTAGATATTTTGTTTGATCGTTTCTGTAGAGACAGCTTCATCTCTGTGTAAAAACAACTTACGATAAGGCATTGCAGGAGAAAAGGGGTGATAGGATGGATCGTGTGATAGTGATCGGTTGTTCAGGTTCAGGAAAGTCGACTCTTTCGCAAAAGTTACATAACATATTACAATTACCTATTATTCATCTAGACCGTTATTACTGGCAAGCGAACTGGCAAGCAACAGAGCAGGAATCATGGGATCAGAAAGTCACAGATTTTGCGCTTACCGATCGGTGGATTATCGATGGAAATTACTCCAGAACATTAGACATACGGATCGAGCGAGCCGATTTTATTGTCTTTTTGGATATGCCTAGATGGTTATGCATGTATCGGATTGTGAAGCGAAGAATACAGTATCATGGCAGAACCAGACCTGATCTTAATAAAGATTGCCCCGAAAAGCTTGATATTGCGTTTATAAAATGGGTGTGGAATTATAAGAAAAGAAATCGAGTTAGAACATTAGAAAAATTGGAGCAAGTGAAAAATCATAAAAAAGTTATGATTATACGTAATAAGAAGCAATTAGAAGAGTTGGTAGAGCAATTATTAAGTAATGTAAAAAAAGAGTCAGATTAAAACAATGCTATATGATAACTTGTCAATAAATTCAAATTACTGCTATACTTTTCGTATACTATTGAATTGGGGGTCATACCGTGGCAATGTTGGTAGAAGTGCTAGATTGCTCGTTCACTACAAAGGCCTTACGCAAAGCCTAAACGGGGCGCATATCTTTGTGTAGGGCGCGATAAAATGTGATGATATCGCCCGGTTTTTCACGTATTTTGGTATACGTAGGCTTTGCACCTTATAAAGGCTAGAATAAAAATAAGGGGCTGAAAGCAATGCAAACACCATTTATTCAGAATGATCAATTAAATCTTATTAAAAAACAGGCAGACTTTCTGTTAAAAACGATGCGTAGCGTTGGTGATCGTAAAGTGTTAGAAACGGTCAGAGAAAGTGCTGTTATGAACATTATAGAAGCTTTTGAACATTTGACTCCAGAACAAAAAAGTCTGTTAGAACAGCTATCCACTTATGAAGCAACTCATGATCTGGAACATTATCTAGATGAACTGGATGCTTATGTGATTCCATTTCCAGAAGTATCTGTGAAGCAGGTGCAGAAGCTTTTTCCCAAAGCCAAAAAGCTTAAACTACCTGATCTAGAAACGATTGATTATACACATACGACGTATCTAAGATGGACAGATATTTCGACAAATCGTCTATATATCGTGTATCCATATCAAGATCGGATGGTTGGGATTGAAGGGCAGATGACTTCGACGAACAAAAAAGGGTTTTGTATGTTTTGTAATCGACATCGTGAGCTAGGATTTTTTAATGTGAAAATCAAAGCAAGTGGATCACCGGATAATATCGCTTCTGTCGGTCAGTATATTTGTGTAGATAATGAAGATTGTAATCATAATATTGCGGATACAACAGCTTTGGAAAAATTTCTTTCCTCGGTGGGAAAATAACAGTAGTGTTAGAAAAGGTCGCTCTTTGGAGCGATCTTTTTTTGCTATGGGCTATTACTGTCTATCAGAAATAAAATGTGTTCATTTTTCTATTTTTATATCCATTTATTTCTAAATATGATATATTTCAGATGAAATAAATTAGTTAAACAGCTTAATTAGATGTAAATACTATGAAAAGGAGGCTGATCAAGAAACACAAAAGAAGAGCAATATACAGTAAGTAAATAAAATCATACCAGTGAGAGGAAGATATGATGAAAATGACTAACCCTTTTTTTAAAAATCTATTGTTCATTCCTTTAACATTAAGTCTAGTATCTGTAGGATCTTTTGCAGGTCAATCGTCTACGGTTTTTGCAGAAACACCTTCTAGCAGTGCGCAAGCAGCACCTATCATTATACCCGAACCACCACAACCGGGAGATCCTGTACCTGATCTGGATTATTATATTATTTATACGTTTGTGGCTAGTTCTACACCACGTATTTTGGATGGTATCAATGCAGAAGGAATAACAGATGTCCAATTTACGATGTTTCCTTTCGCAGGTCAAAACAAAGAAGTCGTTATTTTTAGTCTAGAAGCTCAGACAGATAAAGGGTGGGAACCTGTCTTTGTAACACCATTCCAACCATATTCCAAAATCCAGAAAAAACATTTAAAATTATCTAAAAACGATTATAAAAATTTCCGTATTGTTGTGAATAGTACGAATAATAATTTTTCAGTGATGGGCTATAAGCAGTGGACTAGCTAATAAAAAGTATCTAGGAATCACCTTTTAAAAATTGGCATTAAATTGTTAATAATGAGTAATAATCAGTACAGATAATTTAACTCAAAAAGCTGATCTTGCAAGATCAGCTCTTTTGTTTCAATATTAGATGTAATAATAAAACTATCCAAATACAATTTAATATAAAGTAGGTGTTAAAGCGATGTATAATTCCTATGGAGAATTATGTACAGAAGTGTATGAGATAAGTAAGCCTGTAGGTTTTTCTTATCAGGACGTAAAATACTATATAGAGAGACTACAACAAATAGACAAAAAAGAATTGCTTGAAGTCGCTTGTGGGTCTGGAAGAGTTCTTATTCCATTATTGCAAAAGGGATTTAAGGTCGATGGTATAGATTATTCATCAGCCATGCTAGATTCTTGTCGAAAAGCATGTAAGGAATTAGATCTAAATCCTATTTTATTAGAAAGGAATATGAGTAGATTTAACTTAAATAAAACTTATGAAACCATTATTATTCCTGGAGGATCGATTCAATTAATTGAGTTGAGAGAAGATCTGATACATGCATTGAAATGTTATTATGCTCATTTAAAACATGATGGTATTATCATAATGGATATACTACTACAGACCGATTTTACTAGCCATTCAGTGAAAACGCGTTTATGGGAAAATAGCAAAAATGAAGTGATTACGTTAGAAGAAAAACGTATTGAATTAGATATAGTGAACCAACGAACTATTTCTTTGCTAAAATATGAGAAGTGGAAAGATGGAGCCCTGTTACAGACTGAACTTCAACGATTGTCTATAAGTTGGTATGGAATATATGAATTCCAACTATTATTAGAAAGGATAGGATTTGTGGATGTCACAATATCAGCCAACTACGAGTATAAATCACCACCTAAAAATGGAGAGAGTATTATTACATATGAAGCAAGAAAATCGGAAGATCGTAGTAACAGTTCCCTATTTTAAAATAAGTATTTAAGGCGGTTATCTTCAATGACTTGAAATCATCTGGAGTACAAGAGAAAGGATTTTATATGACTATTATTAGTATTGAAGGAGCGAGTGCAGTCGGAAAGACAGCTACTTCATCTGCTCTTGCTAGTGCAAACAAAGCTTTTCATATTCCAGAGGTTGCAAGTTGGTGGGAAAAGCCTGAACATGAATATCCTGAATGGTTTTTTGAGCGTCAACTGGATCGCTGGAATATAGCTATTGAAAAAGAAACAGATACAGAAGTGATTATCGATATCGATTTATTTCAACCGTTCTGGTACAACTGGTCTTTTGATTTCACTTTATTTGATGGACAAAGCTTAGCTTTTGTAGAACGATTTTATCGACCGTTAATAAGTCAGAAGAAATTAGGGTTCCCGGATACATATTTTATTCTGTATACTCATGAGCATAATCTAAGAGACAGAAAAGCAAGTGATTCTACTCGATTAAGAAGAGGGTTTGAAATGAATTTACAATTTATCGAACCACAACTAAGATATTTCAAAGCGTTAAATGAGTTTTGTCCGGGGTTAGTGCATTTTATCGAATCTGTTGATATTGAAGGTAATGTAGAAAAGATTAGAAGAAAGTTACCAAGTTGTACTAATAACCATAGATATTCTACAGAACTTTTTGACTTTATGATCGATTGGCTTAGTACACATCAAGCAAATGAAGGAGAATATTGAATGAATTTTGAAATTATTCAAGCACAAAAACAACATAAAGAAATTTTAGCTAACTTAATGCAATTTTATATATATGATTTTTCAGAGTTTTTGAAGTTTGATGTAGAAGAGGATGGATTATATAATGAATATCCTTTAGAAGAGTATTGGAACGAAGAATATCATAGATTTGCATATATTGTTAAACAAGAAGATAAGCATGTAGGGTTTGTATTAGTAAAATATATAGATACGATAGAGCCAAATTATTATTCTATTGCTGAATTTTTTATTTTTAGAAAATATAGAAAAGAAGGAATCGGTAAAGCTGTAGCTACACGCATTTTTGATTTACATAAAGGACGATGGGAAGTCTATCAGATTGAAGATAATACATCGGCTCAGATATTTTGGCATAAAACAATTAATGAGTATACAAAAGGAAAATTTACAGAACGAATAGAAAAAGGTAGAGTCATACAAAACTTTATGAGTAATTTTTAATTTTAATTTGTATATCGAATGAGTTGCTATATAAATTGTAGCGACATATGAATTTAGATTTAATTGCAACTTATAAATTAGTAAAGACTTCAATGTTGTATAGATTCTCCTCCTATCATCGACCAGAAAGAAAGCAACTTTCTATATCTCTTATAGGAGGAAAATCCGTATATCAAGAATAAGAGCAAGTGATCATATATCTAGTGAGGATTTCTATGTGTATATCTATTCGTGAGTAAGATTACTTATGTTGTAGTCTGTACAAGTCTGATATCAGGCAATTGTTGTTGGGTACGAGCAACATGACCGATGCGAGCAGCAAGCTTGCGGAATGGGCCAAAGCTAGCAATCCGTATAAATGTCTGCATCGTGCCAACGCCGATTTTGGTTTGCGGATAAAAGAAATTTGGAGCACCTGGAGGTAAATGTTGTGCTTTATCGATAATTGGACGCATCCATTGTTCATACTTGTTGAGACAAATAGGTATGCCTTCTGCTTTATTAGATTCAGGTTGCGATAGAAATGCCGCAAGAACATATCCGCCAATCAATGCGAGTGACGATCCACCTCCACCGATAGGAGTGACACACCATGCCGCATCACCGGTAACACATACTCTGCCTTCCGACCATGTAGACATCATAATTTGTGTAAGGTAATCAAAATAAACATCTTGTGATGTAGCAAATCCTTCAATCACACGTTGATCTTCCCATCCTGCTCCTGCAAAAACAGTACTCAGTTCTGTACGAGCCTGTTCTGAAGGAATAGATGCAAGATTACGATCACGATCTTTAAATGCGAGCATCGCACGTATCGTTCCCTGATTATCAGGACGAAGCGAAATTTGGCGACCACCTGTAGCTGTATACCAACGCCACCATCGGTCATCCCCAGCTTGTCGTTCAATCGTACCATAAGCGATATTCAGACCCAGTTCACGTCTAGATACACGATCTCCAAACACTTTATCCCGCGTTCTGGATCGCACACCTTCAGCGATAATAAGCAAGTCGTATATTTCGGTTTTGCCTGAATGTAGATCGATCTCAACATGTTCTTGGTGATCTACAATGTGTTCAATCCAATCACTATAACGAACCTGAACTTGCGCTGGTAACGCATCCAGAATGATACGTGCCAAGTCTCCACGCAGGATTTCCAATTCAGCAGTCATTCCATCCGAATCTTCTACAGGAAAAGCACCAACCGTTTGTCCTTTTTCATTTACAAATGCAGTTCCTTCTTCAGTCGTCGTTTGTTTGCGAACTTGCTCTTCCAAGCCCATCATTTGAAGAACTTCGCGTGCAACCCCGCGTACATCGACATTTTGCCCGCCATCACGAAAAGTACTGGCACGCTCAATAACTGTAACTTCCCAACCTGCTTTGCTCAACCAGAACGCTGTACTAAGCCCAGCAATACTTGCACCTGAAATCAGCGCTTTTTGAACCGTCATGATGTTGCTCCTCTCGACGTGTAGATACGCCATTATGAATACGTTAGCATAGTTAAAATCAATCATAAATTATAAAAAAACCACAACTCACCCTTAGTACAAAGTGGAGAGATGCAGTTAAATGTTCCTTACCCTCTGTGATTGGAGATTGAAACTATAATTAATATTAATATTGGTTAGCTTGGTAAATAAGCCAAATAAAAATATTTACAAACCGACGGTTTGTTTTTATAATGAGATCAAATAACATTGCATTTAACTTTTAGCAGTGAAGGAGGATTACACTTGAAGCAAGAAGAACGCCGGGAACAAACGATAAAAAAGTTATTAGATACTGTTAAAAGTTTGGTCAATGAAAAAGGATGTAATTCTATCACAATGAAAGACATTATGGAAAGATCAGAGTTGTCCAAGGGAGCTATTTTTCATTATATACAAAGTAAAGATGAACTTTTTATCTGGGTACTTCAAGAACGACTTGAAGAAACAAATCGACAATTTAGAAACGTAGTAAATAAGAAAGAACAGTCCTTCACTGAACCTATGAAGCGAATCTCAGAAAGTATTACATTTTATGAGAATCCAGAAGATGCAACGAACAAGATTCTTTTGTACTTACTGGGTAAGGAAGATCAGCCTATGATCGCAGAAGCACTGAAAGAATACTATGAGAAATCTGTAGCTTTATCGCAGGAGTGGATCGAAATCGGACAACAGCATGGTGTGATATCTCCATCGATCGATTCATATCAAATCGCAGATATGTTCGTTTTATTGACGATGGGTATACGCATGCGAGCTTCAATTCCGAATACACAGCACTTTTTTGATGCACAGCTATTTTCAAAATGGATAACAGAAATGCTTCAAGTGCCTAAAGAAATACCAAAGGCATAAAGGCTTGATGCTGGTAGATTATTTTGAAGGAGTGATAGGTATGATCCCTTTTTATATGTTGATTGTATCGTTTCTGATATTCAAAGGTCTTGGTTTGATCGGTTTTTCATATTTTGACGGTTGGCATACTGCACTCCAAGGAAGTGTAGCGGTGATGTTATTAGTTACTGCTTCTGCCCATTGGGGTTCTAGAAGAGAAGACTTGATTCGTATGGTTCCAGCAGTTTTCCACCGTCCACATTGGATCGTGACTGCTACGGGACTTCTTGAAATTGTAGGAGCGATCGGAATTATTTTTCCAGTTACATCACGAGTGACTTCTATTGGATTGGCGCTGTTATTTATCGCTATGTTTCCAGCAAACATTCTAGCTTCTCGAAATCAATTGAAGATTGGAGGTAAATCTGTACCGAATCTTTTCTTACGAAGCATTTTACAAGTATTTTTTATTGTAGTTGTGCTATTAGCAGGGTAAAGAGTTTCTTGATTTGGTTGAGAAAGGGTATACGCAAATTTGTACATCCATTGCACGATACGTCTGTCTAAAACAAAGTGTTCTGTGATGTGCTAAAGTATCTATAATAATCAAAAATATTGAACCACAGAAGGAAGTGAATTTATATCATGGACAAACCAATCGTCACTTGTTGTAATGTAGGCGTATATGAACATGCACTTAAAAGAGGTAATCAGTATATGGTGCATAATGAGAATGATGATAAGTATAGAATATCTGGTAATCATGGTAGGTTGGTTTGGATAGCTAAAGCTCATTTTATAAATGGAGATATCACATTGCCCTATTTGAAAGAATGGAAGGTAGAAAATGATCCAACGAAATTGGATTTTATAGAAGTTGATCTTATGTTTTCGGATGGAAGTAAGCGATGGTGTCTGATCACCACTCCTTCTAAACTTGCAGATTATTTTGAAAAGCAAATGGACTGTTTAGGTTTTAATATTAGGCATTTACTTATAGTGAAAGACATCAACCATGAAATTATTGAACAAACACTACGATATTTAGAAGCTCAAGATGAATTAATAGAAGCCAGTAGAGCTATACATAAAGAGAATACTTTGATTTAGCGATAGAAGCCATGCTTGAAATCCAACTTCTGAAAAATTAAAATCTTGGATAGAGTATTCAAAACATCTTATTAATCTCCTGAACAATATAGTCATGATTATTGAATTTTGGGAACCAAGCAGTGGAGTAACTGATAACTCTTAGCCGGGTATCTATACTTATCTGAATCGAAAACAAGAATAATATGATAGTAAATATGTAAAGGATTGGTCACGATATATGATCAATTCTTTTTTGTTATTGTAAGAGAATTTTTGTTTTGCTGATTACATATTTAATACTAGGTTTCTAGCAGATGTATACAAAAGAAGACGAAAGTCCGTCTTTTATACAGATTGTTAAAAAAGTTTTTCCTGAAGGAGATAATGATGTCCAAACAACGTAAGCTTCTTTTTACTGTAACGATAATTTATACGCTCTTTATTATTTATTTTATGTTTTTTGCTTTCGGCAGAGGCGATTCTGTAGCTGATAGTTATACGTTTATCTTTGTACCAGATAATTTTTTGAAATTACCTAATCCGTTAGAATTATTACACCCAACGTTAATGGATATTGTGAGTCTAGGAAATACGGCGGCGTTTATTCCTTTTGGCATTTTAATTCCATTATTATATCCGATGAAATTTGTCCGATTTATTATTTTGTTTATGTTGTCTATTCTATTGCTTGAAACCGTACAGGCTTTGACTTTGCTTGGAAGCTTCGATATAGGTGATGTTTTGAAAAACTCATCTGGCGCAGTGATCGGGTTCGTAGCTTACAGCATTGGCATTCGTGCGAAAACTGTTCAGGGAAGCGTATTCTCTATAGGCATTTCTATTTTTTTATTATTGATTATGAACTGGGGAATCGGCGTCGGAATCGATAAAGCGATTGCTAAAAATCCGGGATCATTTGTTGCTTTAAACGAATGGGAAAACAGCAGTGGAGTCACATCGAAAAACACTACATTAGTTCCTTTCAAAATAAAGGGTCAAAAAATCACTCCTCAATTTAACGTATACGATACTAACGGTAAGAAGTCAGAAACATATACTTACAAGTTTAATGACAAAGACTTTTATTTTTATTTGCACTACGGTATTCCAGACCAAAACGATTTGAAAGGAAATATAAGTGTGTCCGTGGATGGGAGACAAATCTTTTTATCCCATTTTGAAAAAGATGATCCATTGCGTACTCCACAAGTATTTGACTGGTATTTCGAACAAGCGGACGAGCTTACCATTACGATAGAGGGAAACGAAAAAGCATGGGATGTGGGATATCGGGAGATGAAGCATTTCTGGGAATAAAGTATAGATAATAGCAAAGGAGCAAGTCCGAACCTTGATCTAGGTTTGGGCTTGCTCCTTTTTTATGATTTTAAAATGCTACTATTCTTTTCCAATCGCAATCGGATTCTCCTCATAACTAATCCAGTCACTCCAACTACCACTATACAACTTCACATTCTGATATCCCGCTTCTTTGAGCGCCAATACATTCGGACAAGCCGACACACCGGAACCACAATATACAATAATCTCAGCATTCTTATCCAGCTCTGCAAAATGTTTTTCCAACTGCTCGACATCGTCATACCGATCTTCCTTATCATGACGGGTATCTAACCAGAAATAATTCACTGCTCCTGGAATATGTCCAGCTTTAGGATCAATTGGTTCTTCCAGTCCCAAATAACGTTTGTGTTCACGAGAATCGATAAGTATCGGTACAGACGTTTTATTCTCAGCATAAGCCGAATCAGTAGGATTGAATGAGCGATAAGCTTGAGACACCTGACGAACTTCTTCCACATCTGCTAACATGTCAGGTTGTACACGTGCGACAAAAGTCGTTGGAATCACCACAGGTTGATCGCTAGTGACAGGGAACTTGGCATTTTTCCAAGTGGTAAATCCTTCGTTCAATACATACACTTGCTGATGCCCTACATAGTGAAGCATCCACCACAATCTGGCGGCATTCATCCCTTTGTTATCGTCATAGATTACGACACGACTATTTTGGTTAATTCCTGCTTTGCCAAGTGTACGTGCGAATTGATCGACATCCGGTAACGGATGGCGACCACCATGTGCTGTAACAGGAGCCGACAAATCTTTTTCCAGATCGAGATAGACTGCACCCGGAATATGTTCTGCCTGATAAGCCGCCTCTCCCGCAGATTTGTCATTGAGCCAAAAACGGCAATCCACGATGACCATATCGGGTTCGTATAAGCGAGCAAGTAGCCATTTCATTGATACGATATTTTGCATAATATGTAGCTCCTTCTATACTGTAATGTCTTTTTGTATAGTGTACATGATATTACAACAGGTATCTATTTGGAATCAGTAAAGACGTTTAACAAACTTTATATAAATAGCAGACATGGCGTTAACAAAAGTACCGTAAGATGTGGAAAGTACATAGATGCGCAATGTTGAGGAGGATTTACATTATTATGAAATTATCCAAGTTTAAAATGCTAGGGCTATCCCTGACGTTATCTGTATTAGCAGGTACGGTCGGTGGACATTATTCGCATGCAGCAGAAGCTAAAGATGTGTTGACTCCTGTGAAGCCAGCATGGGGTTATTTTGTAGAAAATTATAAAAACAATACCAAAGACCATACGTCGGTGACATCGAATCCGGTGATCGGGGTATTATCTGGATTTGAGAAGTTATGGACACCGGGTACAACGTGGGATTCTGGTACAGCAGTGAATCATAAAATTCTAGACCAGAATATCCAAATGGTCATGGACATAGCCAAAAAGCGTACAGCAAGTCAGGCTCAAGCGGCTTATCTAGATGATCGTCGTAACCAGAGTTATAGCGTGATGGAAGGTCTGGGTTCACTGACAGATATCTATCGCAAAGATGCAGGAGCAACAACAACGATTACAGACGTTCCCGCAGATGCTACAACGCAAAAGTATGATGATGAAGGCAACAATGCCGGTGATCCGAACTCTAGTCTAGGAAGTGTTGTAAGTCTGGTCAATAAGTTACGTGGAGATTATTCATCGAGCAATCCAGCCAAAAGCTTTTTCAATTATAAGCGTCCTTTCCGTTGGGACTCGCCAGCACTCGTCATTCCAACATTAGTTCCACAGATTAAGTCTGATCCGACGTCTGATGGTGGATTCCCAAGTGGACATACAAATGCAGCCTATTTAAGTGCTTTTGCGATGGCTTATGCTATGCCAGAACGTTATCAGGAGCTATTAACGCGTGCTTCTGAACTTGGAAATAACCGAATCGTAGCAGGGATGCATTCTCCATTTGATGTAATGGGTGGACGTGTAATGGCAACTGCTTTATCTGCGGCAATTTTGAATGATCCTGCGAACAAAGAGTTGAAAAAGCAAGCCTACCAACAAGCGCAAAAAGTATTAATGACACAAACCGGAACAGCACCAGATCGCTTTAGTGATTACAAAGCAAATCAAAAAATGTACACCGAGCGCTTAACATACCATTTTCCACAATTGTCTGCTAAAGACCAACCTGTAGCAGTACCGAAAGGGGCAGAGGTATTGTTAGAGACGCGTCAACCATATTTAAATGATAACCAGCGCCGCGCCGTATTAGCAACGACAGCGATTCCTTCTGGTTATCCTGTATTGGATGATGCGGAAGGGTGGGGACGGTTGAATCTATTTGCCGCAGCCGATGGATATGGTGCATTTATGAGTAATGTTACCGTAACGATGGATGCGTACAAAGGTGGATTCAATCAGGAAGATCACTGGCGTAATGCTATCGCAGGCAAAGGCGGTCTGATTAAAAAAGGAACAGGAACCCTTTATTTAGAAGGTAAAAACACATTTAGTGGAAATACAACACTTATACAAGGTACACTCGAAGGAACCACAGCAACCGCATTTGGACGTGGCAATCTCACGAATCAAGGAGGTACACTGGCAGAACAAACGGCTGGCAAGTGGATAATTGATGGTGACTTCAAACAAACCGCTAAAGGCACACTGAAACTGAATATCGAGAGCAAAGCCGATCTTTTGAAAATCAAAGGAAAAGCTAGTTATAATGGGAAGTTACAATTGAACTTTACGAATAACTTTGTGCCAGCTAACGGTATGAAGATTGTGATTAGTAAAAAATCTGTACAACATGGACAGTTCTCTTCTATTACAACAACAGGCTTACCTAAAGGTTACAGCGTCAAAGCGATCTATAGTCATACCAGTGTAAAATTAAAAGTCAGCAAAAAATAATTGGAATTTATAAGCATATTTATAACAGAATAAGTAGGTTTATAAGGTTAAAGTCATCTTCTAATCGATGGCTTTTTCTTTTTGCTTTTAGCGTGCTTTTTATCGTATATGGCAAGACATCGTTAGACACTATATTTAAAATTTTGCTTTAACTCATCGTCTAACAGTTCAATCTCTTCTCCTTGTTGCTGACGGATGTTAATATTTTCTGTGCCCCATGCACACATCATTTCTACAATAGTATTAGCAGTTCTACCGTATTCTGTTAAAGAGTATTCGACTTTGGGAGGCATTTGCTGATACACATATCGGCTTACCAGTCCGTCTTGTTCCAGTTCACGTAGTTGTTGAATCAGTACTTTTTGCGAAATACCTTGAATCCTTCGTTGTAATTCACTGGTACGCATTGTATCTGATAACATTAACAAACAGATGATCAACGCTTTCCATTTCCCGCCGATTATTTCAAGGGTAGCTTCTATACCTAAATGATATTGTTTCATTTGATCTTCCTCCATTTCAGCTAGGTTACTGTCAGCATTGAGCTATAGAATCGTATTGATAACAAGCTTGATTCTTTATTGTTACACCAGATCGTCGGTAAAGTCTATACACACTTTAAAGTAAGTACATCACTTTATTGTGTGTATTTTCTTTTGGGTCAAGCTATATCATAATGGCAATATTCTCACATAACGAAAGGAAATCATATCTTATGAAAACATTGATCATCTTAGCGCACCCTAATCTTGCAACATCCAAAGTCAATCAACGTTGGCATCAGGAATTACTTCAACATCCCGATCAAGTCACTATTCATCAGCTATATAAAGAATATCCTGATTGGAATATTGATGTGGCTCGGGAGCAACAATTACTGGAAGCCCATGATCATATTATTTTACAATTTCCATTTTACTGGTATAGTTATCCACCTTTACTTAAAAAGTGGTTAGACGATGTATTTTTATATGGATGGGCATATGGATCAGAAGGGAATAAGCTTAATGGGAAAAAGATGGGTTTAGCGATATCTATTGGGAATAAGCAGGAAAATTATCATAAAGAAGGTTCGGTCACTTTTACTGTAGAACAATTAATCACTCCATTCCAAGCAAGTATGCAACATGTAGGAGGAATTATGTTGCCGCATTTCGCGATGTTTGGCTCATCGTTTCAAGCAACGGAACAACAGATTGATCAAAGTGCTAAAGATTATATCGATTATATTGTAGAACATCAGCATTAATCTGATTGCAAACAAATACTAAATCAAAGGCGCTTTATACTAATATGATTTGTTGATAAAAATATAATATGTATATTATTTGATCTACTTGAGCTTAATTAAGAACAAATCTATGCCTATGACAAGATAGGGTTACTTTTATTGATTTCTGTTCCTCCTTTTTTATTTATTGTGGATAGCTATTTATCTATTTCTTGTGCAAAAGACTTTAGCCGAAAACGTGCAAGTGTAACGTTTGTATTTCGGGGAAAGTCTTTTTTTGTTACACTCAGGATAACGATAAATTAGAGGAGCCACACATCATGAATATCAACAAGATGTTTGAACAGTATTCGTTTGGAATCTATATCCTAATCGCTATAGTTATAATGTTGATCATCATACTTACAATCAAAAGTATATCTCGCAGAAGAGCCAGAATACGCCGTCAACAACTTGATCCCTACCGTATTACGATGCAGGATATTGATCAAATGGAAGGGTCAGAATTTGAACGGTATTTATACCGCTTTTTCACCGAATTGGGATATGAAGATACATACAAAACGCAGGGGAGTGGCGACTTCGGAGCAGATCTGGTATTTACCGATCGAGAAGGAATACGCAATGTGCTACAGGCCAAATGTTATGCAGAACATAATAAAATTGGTCTTAGCGCGGTACAAGAAATTTATTCATCAATGCGTTATTATGAAGCAAACAAATGTATTGTGCTTACTTCATCTTATTTTACCAAAGCTTGTGAGACACTTGCTGGAGTCAATGCCGTCAAATTACTGGATCGTAATGATCTGATTCAGCTTATCGAAGATTTCAAATCCAACGATCACGAAGAAGCGATGGATATTATTGAAAGTGAACCTGTGATTCTATTATCTCCGTGGCAAAAAAGTACCAATCAACGACAATCTCAGCGCACCCGTAAAAGCAGATAAAAAGGCTATCTTCCCTAATAAGGAAGTAGCCTTTTTTATCTGTTTTAATTCACTTTAATAATAAAGTAGATTACTTTGAAGCCAAAAGTAAACACATTAAAGAAATAAAACTCAACACTCTTTTAGAATTAGTAATTTCATATACTTGTTGAAGATTGAAGATTCTTAAAGATTTTAAAAATGTTTAAAATGATCAACCCACACGAAACGGAGGGAAAAGAATCGTGCTGAAAGAGCGAAGCGCTCGCCTTTAAGGACAGATATCGACTGCCCAGCAGTCGATCAAGATATCAATCCTTAACAGCGACGATAAGAACGATTCTTTTCCCGCAGTGTTGAACTCTCCATTTATTACAAATCGTTTGCGCATCATAGTTGATTTTAGTTCTTCCGTTCCACCATTTCTTCCTCTGTCGCCATCAGATCAGGCGGTACCAATGCTTCAGTCTTGTCTTTACCAAAACGAATAAATACCCATACTCCGAGTAAAATCAGTACACCTGCTCCTAACTGAATACCTGTAAGTGATTCGCCTAGTAACCAGAAAGCAAGCAATGAAGCAAAAACAGGTTCTCCCAATACTGCCATCGATACAGCGCCTGCATTCATATATTTCAAAAGCCAGTTGAATAAATAATGTCCAAATAAGGTAGGAACAATGGCCAGTAACCAGAATACGCCCCAATCTTTAGCAGCATACCCGGTAAACGGAATATCATTGAATAGATTGTATAGAGCCATAACACTACCTGCAATAAAGAATACCCAGAAGTTATAAATTAAAGCTTCCATATGAGAACGAATATGTTTGCTAATCAGCATATGTATAGCAACTGCAATCGTACCAAGAAACGATAAAATATCTCCTTGTAATGCTGTTCCTGACAGAGCAAAATCACCCCAACCGATTGCCACTGATCCAATAACAGCCATACCCATCCCGATAATCATAAATCGATTCGTATGTGTGCGAAAAAGAAAATAGGAGCCAATAACGACCATAATCGGTTCAAGTGTCAAGATCACAGTGGAACTCGCTACAGTCGTTAAGCGTAGTGAACCCATCCACAGTAAAAAGTGCAAAGCAAGCATAAATCCTGAAATGCCTAACATCAGCCACGTTTTAGGTTGGATCTGAAATAGTTCTTTTCGATAGCGAATAGCAAGCGGTAATAATAGTAAATTGGTGAAATACAATCGATACATCCCGATCACTGATACTTCTGCATCTGACCAGCGAATAAAAATAGAAGAAAACGAAATAGCCAGAATACCAATCACATAAAGAAGTTCTAAAGGAATAGCAGGACTCTTAGAGGTTGCATGTGGATTCATAGGTGCGCTCCTAAATATAAGTATAATATTGTTTTAATTTTGAAAAATTATGCCTTTATGATTATACTCTATCGCTTACAAGCTGGAAACGATTACTCGAAAATCTTCCTATTGACACAATAAAAATCTTTAGTAGTAGTAAAAAAGAACCATTTATTTCTAATTTTTAAGAAAAATAGGTCTAAAGATAAAACTCTTAATATGTCGATTTTTATTTTTATTTTAGAAAAAATGCTTTTATATCAATGTTTTATTGTAATTTTATTAAAAAAGTATTAAAAATAGAAGTAGTACTTTTATACTAAAGTAAAAACATTTTTAATCCTTTTTAGACAAAATAAGGTATCCGCACTAAACGGAGGGTACTTTCATGCATGGGCATATAACCATTTTTACGGATCATATCCGAAATATTGACTACGAAAATGTTATTTATTTCTACGAAACATCGTTTTGTAATCATCCTGATGAACTGGAAATGTATGAGACGGCACGTTGTTGTATTATCGCTTATACAGATCCTGAACGAACGGTACAAACCGCTAATCAGATCAGGCTATATTTTCCACAAATGGCGTTATTGTTAATTACTGATGTTTCTCAGCCTGTCAGTGATCAGCATGTCGTGCGTATTACAGGCATTGGTCGACTACGATTATTATACTGGAAAGATAATCATAGTGAAGAAATGCTTTCTGAAATTCAAAGTTTATTGTATCCCGAATATCCAGCCAAAAGTCCGCATATTGCTTTTATTTTGTCGGTATACAACGAAGAAGAGCGGTTTATTCATGTGAAAAAATTTGCAGAGCGGTTACAAACGTTTATTCGCAGTCATCTGGTAGAAGGTTCTATTTATGTGATAGACGATGGCAGCTTGGATGGAACACAGCATCTTTTAGAATCGCTAGAACATTCGACAAATATGGTAATTAATCGTATTAATCGTAATGCCAGCCCACTATTCAAAGCCCAGCAGTTAGAGCGTAATACACGCAAAGCAGGCACCTATTTAGAAGGGATGCGTACGATTGAAGCTGATTATTATGTGTTTGTGGATGCAGATGATTCCTTTTTTATTGAGGATATTGCCAAAATGATCAATGTGGTTAGGCAAGGATACTATGATGTAGTCATTGGCACCAAAGATATGACAGCTGAAAATCGATCACTGGTACGTTCGATAGTTAGCTTTTGTAAGCGACAGATTTGTAGACCGTTTTTGCCAACAGGTGTGATTGATTCACAGACAGGTCTTAAAATTATGAGTTCTGTTGCTGTAAAGCGAATGTTTCCTCATTTAAAACAAGAGCTTGGGCTAGCCGTTGATTTGGAAATGATGTTTATTGCCAAACGATTACAATTACGCGTGTTACAGATTCCTGTCAAATGTATAGATCGCGAAGGCTCGCATATTGAAGTGTGGAAAGATTCAGCTCGCTTTTTGCGATCTTTAATCGATATCTGGCGACTGGATCGGCGGGTGCGTTAATATGATCAGTCGAATACGTACTATCTTTTTTCCTTTTTTTAATGTGTTATTGAACGGGTTCAATTTTTTCTTTCATATTGCGGCTAGCTGGTATTTAACAGGAGTTGCTTATGGACAAGCGAATGCATTGCTAGCTTTGTTCGCGTTATTGTCGGTTCTAGGCTTATCGGTTCAATTATTAACTGCCAAAGTGGTGTCAAAAGAAGATCGAACATTATCGCTCAAGCAATTGTCATTAGGGTCACTGTTGATCAAAACACCGATTATATTAAGTCTGGCTTCATGTATTATCCTATTGATGCTTTTGCCTGTATTGCGTTCTATACTCGGTGTTGATACTGGCTCGTTATTACTCCTTTACATACTTGTTTTCTTGCATACGATTGTGAGTATGACCCGTGGTGATATGCAAGGCAAAGAACGTATGTTAGCACTCAATATTAATTATTATATTGAAGTGCTTGGTAAGCTCACTGTCTTTTTTATTCTGGCAGCTTCAGGATTTACATTAAAAGCGGTATTGATAGGTAGTTGTGCAGGTATGTTATTGTCTTTGATTCATGGATGGTTATTCAGTATCCGCCAGTATAGCAATTCTTTTACAACTCAACCTACCGATCAGTTATCAGGTATTTGGAAGTCACTCGGTCAAGATTTTACAGATAGCCTGATTACCAATCTATTCGTATTGTTTTTTATTTCGATCGATATGATTGTAGTACAACATTATTTTCCTGCACAAAGCAGTGGATATGCGATTGCACTAAAATACAGTCAACTTGTCTATTATGTCTCGTACAGTCTGATTGCAGCATTTATACCCAAATTGGGAGCAAATGGTGCCAACAAAAAAGGATTGCGGCAATTGATCGGTATTTATAGTGGATTGATGTTTTGCGCGGCGATTTGCGTATATATCGGAACAACATTTATTTTCCCGATATCGATTCCAGTACTATTCGGGGCAACCTATCAATCGGCAGAACAATATTTAGTACTTGGCGGTTGGGTATACTGGTTATTTTCGATTGTACTCTTTTTTGTACATGTGCATGTATTGATAGGTCGGCGTAAATTTATGTGGGGGATGCTGGCTGGAGCGATATTGTTGTTGATTTCGTTCGGCTCATGGCATACCAGCCCACAAAGCTTTTTATATGCTGAACTTTGCTTATATAGTGTGTTAGCTATTTATTTTATTATCGATGCATGGATGTATTTATATCCGCGTCAGACGATTCGTTCTAATTCTGTTCAGTCGCATGACCCTACTATTTTGAATTGAAGGAGCAAGATTATGGATTCTATCAATGTAAAAAAAGATCAAATCACTATTCTACTGTTATCATGGCGTGATATTCGTTCTCCCAAAAGCGGGGGCGCAGAAATTTTTACTCATGAAATGTTAAAACGTTCGCAACAGAATCGCTATCGGTTTATCCATTTTGCTCCTCAATTTGAAGGGTTGCCGGCTGAAGAAGAGGTCGATGGAGTCACTTATATTCGTCAAGGTAATATCTACAGTGTCATCGGTCATGCGATTCGGTATTATCGTCAACATCGCAATGAGATTGATTATGTGGTCAATCAATCCAATACGCATCAATTTTTTACTTCATTCTGGGTAGAACCGGCTAAACGTATCTTTTTTATCCATCAATTAACTCGTGAAATCTGGTATGAAAATGCTAGTTTTCCACTGAATCATATCGGTCATGCTTTAGAGCCGTGGATGCTAAAGTTAGCACAAAAAGATCAGACGATTACTGTCTCACCGTCGACTCGTTATGATTTATTGCAACTGGGTTTTGATGCCAAGCGTGTTCATTTATTACCGGAAGGGATCGAATTTGAACACTGGCAACCCGAGCAGTTTTTACCGAAAGAATCACAGCCTACTTTTATGTATGTAGGTCGATTTGTGAAATACAAAGGAATTGATCTGGTATTTCAAGCTTTTGGTGAATTGAAAAAGAAATTTCCGCAGGCTAAATTATGGATCGCCGGTCGCACAAATGAAGAGTATGTAAAGTGTGCATTGCTACCGATTATGAACCAATATGGATTAACATATGGTAAAGAAAATGATCCTGAAGTCGATGTGATTTTTCATGGATTTGTCTCAGAAGAACGGAAGCTTGAATTGATGAGTCGGGCGCAAGCATTGGTCTTTCCATCGTTACGTGAAGGATGGGGATTGACAGTCACAGAAGCGGCGGCGGTCGGAACACCAAGTATCGTTAGTAACTCTCCTGGGCTTGTTGATGCAACCGATTTCGGCAAAGCAGGGTATCTATGCTTTCATGGCGATGTAAAAGGATTATCCGAGCAGATGGAACGCGCAGCCATGGGCGGTGATGATTATGCAGGTATGCGTAAGCGTGCGTATGAATACGCACTGAAATTCCACTTTAATCATACAGGAGCGGCATTCGATACATTTGTCGACCATCTGGTAAAGGAGGCACAAGAGCATGGACAAAGTCGTCATCCTCTTCTCCACGTACAATAATGAACACACAGTAGTCGATTGTCTGCGTAGCTGTATCGATCAGCACGATTATCCTTCTCTGCATATCGTTGTTGCTGACGATGGTTCTAGCGATAATACGGTTCAGACGATTCAGCAGTTATCCGAAGAAAGTATTGTTCCGATCACAGTATTACCGTTACCTCATGGAGAACGTGGCGTAGCACGAGTGACAGCGATTCAGGAAGCACAGCGATTGAATGCAGAGTATATATTTGTTATCGATTCTGATATGATTTTGGCGAACCATCTAGTAAGTCAATGTACTTTATTTTTGAAGGAACATCCTGAAGTGGGTGCGCTGGTTGTACCGGAAGAAGCATATTCGACAGCACAGAACTTCTTTTCTAAAGTCAAAGTATTTGAGCGTAATGTGATTAATAATGCGGGAGAGCAATTAGGCAAGCGTTCGATAGAAGCAGCAAGATTCTGGCGAATTGATGCCTATGAATCAACAGGCGGATTTAATGCCGATCAAATTGCATTTGAAGAAATTCAACCGACATTACGTTATGTAGAAGAAGGCGGAGAGATTCGTCGTGCTACATGTACACGTATTTATCATGATGAAAAGCAAGTGTATTTAAGTGACGTGTTACGCAAAAAAGCGTATTATTTTTCAGTGATGGATCGTACTCTTTCTTCAGAAGAAGGAGGATTGCGCAAAGCATTAGAGCGATGGTACTTTTTCCGTCCGGTATTGTATTCACGCGCTAACATGCTACGTTATTTACGTCACCCGTTGTTAACAGCCGGAATGATCTGGATGTATATTTGTCTCAGTGTGCTCGGGGTAACTGCAATTCTGCGTAGCAGTTCCCATTCTACCCGATCAGTACCGATTAATGAAAATAAATAAAACGCAATAACGTATCTCCAAATGTTAATTGGCGGATATTACAAATCGATGATTGATAATTTTCAAGTTCGTGCCGAGGAATATACAACGAATGTGAATCTAGCTGAATACCATCATGGATTGGATGAAGCAGAGATTGCCCGACTGCATACATGGGAGCGATCGAGTGATGATTAGCAATAACCAGATGATCCTGATTGATCAATACATACGGTTGATCTGTTAATTTCATCATATCGATAATAAATGCCGATAAATGATTGGCGAACTGTTGCTCGGCATGGTGAGCCAATTGATTGCGTTCTGCTTGTTGTAATGCTTCATAGAAAGTCTGCTTCAACGAGTCTGTAAGCTCAAGCGGTTTGGTAAGAAATTTGAAAATCCCTACTTGGTTAATTGCAGCCAGCATCGATTGCGTATGTAAATGACCGGATAAAATAATGCGGACGACATGTGGATAATCTGCTTTCATCATCGTTAAAAAAGCAAGCCCATCGATACCTGGCATTAACAAATCCGATACAACAACATCGATGTGGTGTTGCTCAATAATCCGTAAAGCTTCTTTGGGATTATTAGCCATATGAATGTGAAAATTTTCCTCTTCTAACCAGCGTTCAAGAATAGTTAATACCATCTTATTATCGTCAACAAACAGAATACTTTGGGTTTTCATAAGCTCTGGATAACTCCAATCATAGGTTCAGAAATGAGGAACTACATGTATAATATCAATATTTTGGCATTTTTGAAAGATACGAGTGTTGCTTGCGAATTACGCTTATTCTGTGAACGATTCAGTTCAGCCGAGCATGCACTATGGGAAAAAGGAATGCGTTTATTTCACCAATATCAAGGAAATCAACATGCCAACCTGACATTAACAGTATCTCGTGGACTCAAACATATGGATGAATCATACGACATTTATATCGTGAATCTTCGCGAGTATACGGAAGAAGAATTAGACCTTCTGTATATCGCGAAGCATTGCGAACTGTTGCTTCTTAGCTACGGAGAACCTGAAGATGCTGTTCGATTTGCAGCACTGCAACGCCGAACGCCGCACTTGTGGTGCGCACGATTGCCATTGGTTACATTTGAACTGGAATGTCTTATGCAAGCGATATTGTATAGTTTGGAGCACCGCAAAGGAGAGAAATCGTCATGAAAGGTTGGGCTTTTATTCGACCCATATGGCAACGGCTGATTTTGTATACAGTCATTATGGGCATTTCAGCGTTATTGCTATTTGCAATTCAATGGTTCGCTGTTCGTGAATATCAGACACAGATTACTGAGATTAGCGAAACGCGTCTGCAAGATATTGTGCAAGCGACTTCCACTAATATCAATAGCCAGTATGAGACATGGCAAGTAGAACTGAATGAATTAGCAGCCACGATTGGCAAAAATATATTGGATAATGCCAAACGATCTTATACTAATGGAATAACACGTAATCCAGGTGAATTTTATGTGCTGACTAATCAGTATGAACTGATCGGTGGTCATGACAATCCAGTTATGATAGACGCTGTCAAACAGATCCAAACGCTACAAAACGGCTGTGGTATCACAGGATTTACTACAGAAAATAACCAACCTGTACAATATATGATCTGCCGGATCAAAGGTACCAATCAAAACGGATTTGCTGTTCGTACGATTGATACCGCGATGTTAACTCAGCGCATCATAGCTGATCCTACTCGCTATGAGACATTAATCTATAATGAAGAATTCAAAGTGGTAGGATCACGTACATCTACAGATATTGGTAGAGTCGATATTACAACAGTTACTAAAAAATTACTAGACGGTAATACAGGAATAGTAGAAGATAACAATCTTAAATACGGGATAGGATTCAGTCGTATTAATGATGATCATGCTCTATATATCGCTGTTCATGGAATGAATAATGATATTGTTCAAAATGTGAATCAGTTCCGAAATCGGCTGTTGTTGATCTATATACCGATTTTGTTTATTGCGGCGATTGTTATGGTCTTTTATCGTAGACGGGTGATCAAAGACAACACCGTCAATACGCAAGTACGGGATCAACGTCGTGAAGAAGATTTAAGACAGCAACAAGATAAATATTATTTACCGATGTTGCAATCGATGGAAGAACAGTTACAACAACTACAGAATCGAACAACACGTTTAACCGGTGGAGATGATCTGAAGTTGCTAGGATTTTATAATAATTTAGCAGACAATTTAGAAGCATCTGCCAGTCGAGGAGATTCAGCGTCACGAGCTGAACTTGAATTTTTCCGCGAACTGAATCAGAATTTTACCCAGGGACGATTGAAGCAAGAAGCTTATATTGCAGAACTTGCTTTATCTGTACAACAATTGCGTGAAGAATTAGAACAGAAAATGCACGGTGCAGCAGGTATCCATTTTGCAGATATGAATGAAGTGATTACAGAATCGTTGAAATGGGCGAATCGTGCACTGGATATGAAAGGTATTGAAGTTATCGTCAAGCAAGAGCCTGTATCGCCGATCGCTGCTCAGTCTGCTATGTTATATCGTACCATTCAAGGATTGGTCGAAAATGCAGTAGAAGCAATGGCACATCATTATGAAGCCCCCGCAGATATGGATGAGCAAAGTGTATTTGCGCCAAGATCGAAGCGCCCGAATAAAACACTCAAAATCAGTTCACGTATGGAAGAAGAAGAAATTGTTATTACGATAGAAGATACAGGCGGAGGCATTGATGATAAGATGCGCTGGAATTATTTTCAGTCAGATTATTCTCAAAATAACAATGCAGATACAATCAGTCTGTATCATATGGATGCATTTCTCAAAACGATCGGTGGACGACTCAAATTGCGCAATACTGATCGCGGACTACAAGCGATTATTCAATTACGACGTTAATTACGGTATATCCTACCATAGTAAAATGAGATAACACGATCAATAAGCAGACTAGATATAGGAGTAGAAAGGAGGCTGTCGTATGAAAAAGTGGATCGAAATGTATCGTTATGATCTCGTAGCTGTCATGATTATGCTGGCAGCCATCCTGTTATTTTTACTCCCTATTTATAGTCCCGGGCAAATTGTTTTTAGCGATATTGCGTTTGGAGCGACTTCTCACCGCTATCTGGAAGAAATTGCAGGGGTATGGAATGAACGTTGGTCAACATCTACTTTATTTAATGCACCACGTATTTTGTATATTTTGCCTTTCTATTTATTATCGTTAGCTTTCGGGGAAAGTGGGCCGGTATTGCTCAAATCGTTTATTACCGGTTTATTATTTATCTCTGCTTTTTCGATGTATGCTTTTGCTAAGCGGCTAGTTAGTGTGTATTATTCGCCTAGTTTTACCAAAACACGTATTTTTGCGATTGTGATTGGTGCGTTATTTTATGCGCTGAATCCCTGGGTTGTTTTTCGTATTCAACATATTTACTTATTGTGCGGGTATAGTCTGTTTCCTTTAGTATTACGATTTTTCTTTAGTAGCTTTGATCCGAAGTTTCAGAAGCAACAGATTCATCATTATCATCTACATAAATTATATCAGCGGAATTGGATCGACCTTTTTATGCTGGCAGCGGTATTTACTATTAGCGCAGCAGCGATTCACTATTTCTTTTTTGGCATGATCTATTTAGCATTTTTTACAGTTCTTTTATTAATTAAATTAACATGGACGTATAGACAGAATGGGTGGGTATTTTTAAAACCTTTATACTTTAATTTTGCACGTAAATGGCTTATTTTTGGCTGTTTTTTTGGCTTGTTAAGCTTTTACTGGTTGTCACTGTATATGGGAAGTATTCTAATGGATGCACAGGCGTCACAACATAATATCAATGTAGTAGATACATTATCGTTATTTAGTCGTAACAGTACACTCAAAAATGTTGCTTACTTGTTAAGTTACTGGTGGCCTATGTTTCCACTTTCCAGCCTACCGATCGTATTTTATCTCGGTGGTGGATTATTATTACTGCTTATCGGATATGCGATGATCACCCGTTCACATAAAAATCCGATTATTTTGATTTTTACTTTATTGACGTTGTTCTTTTTGATTGCTGCTACCGGAACTACTTTTCCTTCGATCGCTGGATTTTTTGTAATTTTGGTGACCAAGACACCTGTAATCGGTTCTGTATTTCGTGATCCCAATAAATTTATCGGTCTAATTGCGTTGAATTTTGGAGTGCTGTTAACGTTTGGAACGATACAGCTACTAGAATGGTTTGGAAGTTCAAAAGTACAGCGAATAATCAAACATGCTGCTTTTGTAGCAGTGATTGTATGTTTGATTATTTATGTAACACCTTTACGTACACAATTTGTAGCAGGATATTATAAGCCTGTGACAGTGCCTCAAGAATATACTGAAATGGCGAACAAGTTAACCGACCCTGATCGTTATGATAGCAAAGCGTTATATTTCCCGATAGCAGATAATATGATTCAGAGTTTTAACGGTGTAGCTACACCTTACTGGAATAAAGGCGAGACATCGATGCAGAAAGCAACTGGTGATTTTCAAGTGTATTCTTCGCCCAAAAATACAATTTTTCACCATGAAGGTAATGATCCGAGTATTACGTATTATATGAACTTTTTGGAGTATATGTTGGACAATGGTTTGAGTTCCAAAATGGGTTCATTGTTTTCTACATTTGGTATCAATCAGCTTGTTTATCATAACGAATATGAAGGACAGGAGAAGCGACAACAATTTCAATTATCGATGTTAGAAGATCAGGCGGGATTGAAGCGAACGTATCAAAATTCGATCTTTTCTATCTTTCAATTGGATCAGGCTCCTGATTATATGAATATTTTGCCTGCCAAAGTCGTTACTCCTTACGGATATAGCCGATTGGAAAGTTATAGCCATCAACCAGGGTTTAATTTTAATCAATTCGGTGTATTGTTCAGCACATTGAATCCTAAGCTTAATACGATTCAAACTGTTCGCAAAGGCGATTATGTGGAAGCTTCTTCGTATAATGATCTATTTCTATCGCAATTGCCAGAAGAAGATTATTTACGCCCATTTGATGCAATCGAAGATGGCAATGCTTTTTTAAAGTGGTCCAAAACATTTGCTTCTACCAATGATTGGCTCTGGTATCTTTCTTCGCAAAATATTAAAAACTTTTCATTTGATATGGAAATGGATGCAGGTATAGCGGTTACTTTTGCCAGTGAAAAATTAGATGTACAGCCTTATCAGATGAGCAAGCTTGAAGGAAAAACGGTGGTCGATTTTGATTCATTATTACGAACTGAAAAGTTTTTTACACCGGATAATCCGCAAATGTTCAGTGTACAAGCGAATCCTCTGGAAGGATTGAATGATGTACCTACATTACATGGAGAAATTATCAAAGGTGATGCCAACAATATCTGGCAAGTTGCCAAATCAGGCATGATCGAAGCTAAAGAAAATAATCCGTATCAATTCAATATTACTGCATCCGGTCGGGGAACCAATAAAATGCATGTCAAAATGAGATTTTACGATGAACATATGGATGAACTTGGAGTGAGTTATGTAGTAGCTCCTTCTGAAGAAAACAACTTCAATGGTGTTAATTTCTACGGGGAATATGTGTCACCGCCAGGCAGTAAATGGATGCGGATAGATCTGTTAACACAGCAGCGTCCTGAACAAAAAAATTACTGGTGGATTCATGATATTCAATTGCTGGATCTAGGGAAATATCGTAAGCCAAATACATTTACGATGCATAAAAAGTTAGAGCAAGAGCAGACATCGCATGTGTATGCAAGAATATTTATGAACAAGCAAGGTGGAGAACTGGTCTTTGG
Organism: Paenibacillus nicotianae; assembly: GCF_042681745.1. Classification (NCBI taxonomy): domain Bacteria; kingdom Bacillati; phylum Bacillota; class Bacilli; order Caryophanales; family Paenibacillaceae; genus Paenibacillus; species Paenibacillus nicotianae. Next base: position 258,272 of record NZ_JBHUGF010000010.1, read on the forward strand.
ACTGCCTGATAAGCAGGTGAAGATTTCTACTCAACATGAAGGAAGTAATCAGTTTGAATGGATCGATCTGGGAGAACATCATTTTCCCGCAGGAGATTCGGCAATTACCGTTAATAATGTAAAAGGATTTAATGCGATCAACTTACTGGCGATTGTGCCTGCTGATCAAGTAGAGAAGTTATCGTTCCCTGTAGAACAAGCAGTCAAACGAGTTAAATTATTTTTTACATTAGAAGCTGAAAATGATTTTTCAGGACAAGGCAATACCCAGACCGAACGTGCTTTTCCTTTGTTAAGTATGGGACGAGGAATCAGTTATCAACAAGGAACATTGCAGAAAAAAGTAGATATTCTCAAAACAGCCAACTATTCTGCATCGATTCTAGCCAATATTCCTTCCGGTTATCAAGGGAACTTAACGATGAAATGGATCAATCAACAAACAGGCGAAGTTATTTCCCGGCAAATATCAAGTGATCAAGCCTATACTCAATCGGCAGAGAGCAATAATATCAAAAATACAGTGATCGAGACGTTACCTGATCAAGATGGATTTGCCAAGCAAAAATTAAGTATTCCAGGGTTACTTCGTAATTACGGGCGTATCCAATTCAATGATCTATTGCTAACCAAAGGAACTTATCAATTGAAATTAGTATTGGATAGTCAGGTGCCTTCTTTAACGACTGAGCAAGATATTCATTTGATGAAAGCTAATGAAGTAAAAGTACTGCCAAGTGAAGAGACGAGCGAAAGTTTACTTCAAAATAATTCAGCCGAATGTATGACAGATATCCAGCCTGGTCATACGCGAAAAGTAGTATCTGCTCAAGGTATGTCGATTGAATATGCACCTAGTTATTCTTGTGATTGGAATATCTATGCTTCTCAAAAAATGAAAGCTAATCCATTAGAAGAATATTCCGTTACTCTTGATGCGATCTCACAACATGTCAAACAGCGTCATATGAAATTAGTATTTTTGAACGCTGATTCTCAGATTCTACAGACTTCTTATATTAATGAAGTGGAAGAAGAGGATAAAACGAAGTGGAATCACTATGATCAAATTATAAAAGCGCCAGCCGGAACTGCGATGATGCAGTTCCAAATGCTAGCGCACGCCGATCAGAAAGTAAAAGGTTCTTTTCAAATCAAAAATTACTCTATTATTCCGTATAAAGCGATGATCATGGTCGATCAATTCATGTTATTTGAAGGTCAAAATATCAATCAATTTTTTACTGTTCCTTCACTTAAAGCGACCATCAAAGCTAATCGTGAAAACTCGATGGAACGAAGTTTTGTACTGAACAACCCGCAACACGATCAAGTGCTGATTCGTGAAACTGAATCACCGAATCCGCTTTGGGAATTGCGCCTGAATGGAGAGACTCAGCGAGCAAGACTGGCTGTGAACGGCGTGACCACTGGTTTTATAACCGAAGGTAGTGGAAGTGGCACTGTTATTATTATTCTAGCTTCTGCTTACCGTATAGGCTGGGTACTGTTTGGTATAGGGATCCTAGCTGGTATCGCTTGTATTCTTCCTTATCGACGCTGGAAAAAGCGAAGGCGAATGTAAAACAATCTAATCCTGTATTTCTGTTACATCACATATTTGTATCCTGTACCCCAGACTGTACGAATATGCTGAGGATTTTTGGGATCGCGTTCTATCTTTTTACGCAAGCTGGAAATATGTACATCAATCGTACGATCCAGATAAGCGCGATCTCCTCCTTTAATACGATCCATTAATTCATTGCGGGTAAACACTTTGCCCGGATAATTATACAGTTCTTTCATAATAGCAAATTCGATATGAGTCACTTCAACTTCTTGTTCTTCTACAAACAAACTATGACGATAATCATTCACAGAAATGCGTCCTTTTTTGTCTTTGGATACATTGACTTTGGGTTCGGTGATAATTGTCGGACCACTGCGCCGTAATAATGCTTTGATCCGAGCATCCAGCTCTTTGAGGCTAAATGGTTTACACAAAAAGTCATCAGCACCGTTATCGAGTGCCTTGATCCGCTCATTTAGCATCGTATTGGCAGATATCATCAACACAGGTACGGTAGATTGTTTGCGGATCTGACTGACTAATTCACTTCCATCCATATCTGGAAGCATAAGATCGGTTACGATAATATCTGGTTTGAAATGAAACAGTTTTTGAATAGCATCTTTGGAATCATGAATCATTTCGGTAAGGTAACCTTCTTCTTGAAGAAAAAATGCAATCATATCTGCCAGACTTTTCTCATCTTCAATAAGAAGAACTTTGATAGACATCGCTGTCACTCTCCTGTATGAAAAATAATAGGCTTGTTGAATATCTCCCTTTACTATTCTATAACATGCTTAACCTAACGATATTTAAGCAAATATATAGAAAGATCAAGAATAGAATTTCAAGTAAACATAGCAATCTCAGGTTTAAAACAATGAAAGTAATCCAAATGTTAAAAAAATGCGAATCAATTAGCATGAAATTTTATACGGAAAAGAGAACTTTCTTAAAATATACATGAGAAAATGGAATAGGACTATAGTATCATTCGACTCCCTATATTTATTTTCGGCAGAAACAGCTAAAATGAACAGTTTTTTAAAGTTCTTACTACATTTTTCGGAAGAGGGTTTCATATATGCGCATGATATTGTTGTCCGGTGGGTCAGGTAAACGTTTATGGCCTTTATCGAACGTTAATCGTCCCAAACAATTTCTTCCTGTTCTTCGTTATCAAGGTCAGCCTGAAAGTATGCTACAGCGAATCTGGAGACAGTTGCAAGATGCGGGTCTGTCAGAACAGGCTTATTTTTCGGCTAGCGGGTATCAAGCTGATCTGATTCGCGGTCAAATTGGTATCGATGCAACGATTATTGAAGAACCTGCGCAAAGAGATACGTTTCCGGCAATCGCTTTAGCAGCTTCATATTTATATCATCATGCTGGTGCTACACGTGATGAAATGATAGGAGTAATGCCAGTAGACGGTTATGCCGGTGACGAATTTTTTGAGCATTTGCGTAAGCTTCCATCGATATTGGAGAAGTCTGGCGATGACATGGTTCTTATGGGTGCATCTCCAACGGAGCCTTCAGACAAATACGGATATATTGTACCATTGATGTCTGAACTGGTGGATAAGGAATATTTTGGTGTTTGTTCTTTTTTAGAAAAACCAGATATGATCACTGCCCAATCGTTAATACATAAAGGGGCATTGTGGAATTGTGGTGTATTCGCATTCCGCTTAGGATTTTTGCTAGACCATATTGAACATCAAGGTTGGAACTCTAACTATAATGAATTGTTAAAGCATTATTTAGCATTACCCAAAACAAGTTTTGATCTAGCGGTTGTAGAAAAAACAAAGCATATATCAGTATTACCTTTTCATGGAGAATGGAGAGATTTGGGAACATGGGATTCATTGATTCGTGAAATGGATTTTGATGTGACAGGTTCAGGTTATATTTCTCCCTTATCTCAAGATACACGTATTATTAATGAACTTGATATACCGGTAAGTGTATGGAATGTTCCTAATGTTATCGTAGTAGCAGGACCTGACGGTATTTTAGTCACCAATCGCGAAGATGCAACAGGAATTAAAGAGATGGTCGGACAGATAGAAATCGCTCCACGATTTGAAGAACGCTTCTGGGGCAAACAAACCATTATTTCTCATCGTCAAGATGAAGGCGGACTGGAGACCGTAACAAAACGCGTAGTCATTACATCCGGTCGCTTTATCAGTTATCATGAGCATAAATTACGCAAAGAAGTATGGACGATTATATCAGGTATAGGATATATCTGCCTTGATGGAATCATCACGATGATTTCTCCAGGAGATGTCATCGTTGTAGAACCAGGGATAAAACATTGCATTGGTGCTTCTGAAGGTGAGCTGGAATTTATTGAGTCACAGATAGGCAAAGCTGTATCGGAGACTGACATCATTAGATACGAATATCCTGGAGTGACTCCAGATGATTTGTTATCAGAAGGTCTTTCGGGTTAACCTGCTGTCCGTGGTAGAAAGGACCGTTAGTCATGAAATACAGAATACTTCTTTGGTTCCGATCTCCTTTGATAGGAACAATCATCTTAACGATCTTTGGCATAGCAGGCAATTATTTTAAATTGGATTTATCTTTAAATTTACGTTTTGCACTTGGCAGCGCAGCACTTCTGATTATTTTCCGGTTATATGGATTACGATTTGCTGTGCCTGCTTTACTCGCTATAAATATACCTTTTGGATCTGGCGGGTCTTATCTTTTTATGACCGGCTTGTTTGGTTTGGAGATTTTATTTTTGTATTTGTATTTCAAACGATTTAACAGAGGCGTTTTATTCAAAGCCGATGTTATTTTTTGGTTATGTATAGGTCTACCTCTGATTTACCTTATTTATCAGTATCGTATGGAAGCTATCAATATTCAAATGATCATATTGATTCTTTTGGAGCAAAGTTTTAATAGCATTATTAATTTATTGATCGCTTCTATTTTGTTAGAAAGTATTATGAGTCGGGTAGCGATAGGCAATCAGCCGATCTATTCGATTTCATTGGGACGTATTATTTTTAAATATTTAATTGCCTTCGTTATCTTTACAGCGTTATTATTACTAGCAGTTAGCAGTCATAAACAATTTTATGATATTCGAGGATTGTATTCTTCGTATATGGAACGTTCTTCTGAAGTGTATAAACAAGATATACAACATAGTTTGGCAGATATGCGGAAAACCAAACCGTTAATGAACACGTATAAAAAAAACTTTTATATCGATTCAGTCGTCGTCAGCCCGTCAGGTCAATCGATGTATAGTACGCTAAATAGAGAAACTACACAACAACTTATAGAATCTAACATAGATGAATCGTTGATCATTTCTACTACAAAAGATGGAGCTACTATTTTTCATCATTTCCCTATAAATCGGTTAACCTTGATCGAGCGATGGCAGGAGTCGTACTTTGTTATGGATATTCCACTAGATCATCATTATCGATTAATTTTAAAATTGACAGCCGCGTTTTATTTAGAACGTATTTATATATTTTATATTCAAAGTATTATGACTATTTTAATTGTGATTGGAATTGCGATTTTACTAGCAGTGCCTATTAGCCGTAAAATTACCCAACCGTTATTACAATTAGCCAAAGCATCTAACAATATTCCCGATAAATTGAGTAAAGATAAGCCGATCGATTGGCCTGATAGCAATATTGCAGAGTTTCATGCATTGATCGATAATTTCAAAGTAGTATCTCTGGTATTAGAAGAGCAATTTTTGCAAATTCAACATGACAAAGAGAATTTAGAAATTCGTGTCGTTGAACGTACATTTGATCTGGCTGAAAGTGAAGCTCAGAAAAGCGCTATTCTTAAATACGCGATCAATGGCATCATTTCTACAGATCATCTTCAAAATATAACAGAGTTTAATCCTGCTGCTCAAAAAATGTTTGGGTATACACGTGAGCAAGTTATCGGCAAGCCGTTATCAGAATTATTAATACTGGATCATTTTCAAGCAGCAGAAAAAAACTGTCCGGTCACAGCGATTCATTCAGATGATACTACTTTTCAAGTGGAATTAACACGCAGTGAGATTCTAGCAGAAGAATCTTCTTTTCAGACGTTCTTTATACATGACTTGACACAACAAGAAAGAGTACAAGCCGAGCGTTATGAACATGAGCGTCAATTGGAAATGCTAACCGATCGATTGCGACAAGAACAAGGCGCCGCCGAAAAGCAAAAAAGTATTACTGGTAATTTATTGGAATCGGTACAAGAAGGTATTGTGATGTGCGATTCACAAGGGGTTATTTCATTTATTAATCCAACGATGTTATCGCTATTTCCGATCAAAGATTATACCGGTTATCCGGTAGAGCAATTGTTGCATGATATCGAACGTTATCTGGCTACTGGAACGTCTGTGTGGATCGAAAAGTTAGAGCGATTTTTGCAAGGGGAAGATACATGGAATCAAGGCGAGATCGTTTTGTTAAAAAACGAAAAGATTCTGTCGCTCTATGTAACACCTGTAAGAGATACTGTACAACAGATTGAGCATGGTGTGATTCTTGTTTTTCGAGATCGTACTGAAGAAGAGCATATGAAGCAAATGCAAAATGAATTGATGAGCGTTGTTTCTCATGAATTACGTACACCTTTATCAGCAATGATGGGCTATATCGAAATGTTAATGATCTATGAAGACATGTCGATAGAAAAAAGGCATGCATTTATAGAAACGATTCATCAAGAAGGACAACGATTGTCTCATTTGATAGACGATTTTCTAGATATTCAGCGGATCGAAGCTGATTATGCCGAATATCATATGACATATATTCCGCTTTACGAAATGTTACAAGGTATTTGTGATCAATGGAATCCCGAATCAAGAGACCGTATCGTCCTTCATCACGCAGGATTACATGAAGTATTTATTAATGGCGATCAGCAACGATTGATTCAAGTCTTTCGAAATTTAATCAGCAATGCACTCAAATACTCTTCATCCGATTCGATGGTTCATATTGTGATCAAAGAATTACAAGATCATATTGCTGTATCTATAGAAGATACAGGGATCGGGATTCCACCGGAAGATCAAAGTCGTATTTTTCAGAAATTTTTCCGCTCACGTTCGGCTTCTGAACACAAAATTAGAGGTACAGGGCTTGGATTATATATTACAGAGCGGATTGTCAAAGATCATCAGGGTGAATTGAGTTTTGTCTCCAGACCCAATGAAGGTTCTGTCTTTTCTGTAATGTTGCCCAAACCGAAAAAGAATGATTCGATTCAACAAACTGAATAATATGCAATCATCTGATTCACTGCTCTGTCTGCTAGGGTACTTACAATAGGAAACGAGATAACGGTATAGTATGATCCCAAACGATCCCAAACCTTTATCTTCAAAAGACAAATTCTGAAATATGGAGGCTTATCCACATGGCAGAAACAAAATTAACCGGTAAAATAGCAGCAGTAACAGGTGGCGGATCAGGCATAGGTAAAGCATCAGCGATACGATTTGCAGCAGAAGGTGCTGTTGTATATATGTTAGATCGTACTCCTGAAAATGCAGAAAAAACCAAAGCTGAAATTGAACAAGCTGGCGGTAAAGCATATGTGATTGAATGTGATATTTCTAAGCCAGAAATGATTGAAAGTGCTATGAAGCAAGTAGCCTCTGAAGCAGGTCAATTGGATATCGTTTTTGCTAACGCTGGTATCAATGGTAGCAAGGCTCCGATTGAAACGTTGGAAATAGATGATTGGAATCAAACGATGGAGATTAATTTACGCGGTACATTTGCGACTGTAAAATATGCTATTCCTCATTTAAAAGAAAATGGTGGTAGTATTATTATTACAAGTTCGATTAATGGTAATCGTGTATTCTCTAATATAGGATTCTCTGCATATGCATCTACCAAAGCGGCGCAAGTGGCTTTTATGAAAATGGCGGCATTGGAACTGGCTCGTTACAAAATTAGAGTCAATGCGATCTGTCCGGGAGCGATCGATACTGAAATCGATGATAATACGTATCCAAGTGATGATCTAAAAGAAGTAGAGATTCCGATGGAATTCCCTGAAGGCGATCATCCGCTTAAAGGTGAACCAGGTAAAATTGAAGAAGTCGCAAATCTTGTGCTATTTTTAGCATCTAGTGAAGCTTCTCATGTAACAGGTACAGAAATATTTGTAGATGGCGCTGAATCTCTATTAAGAGGATAGTTGTATCTACAAGTATATAAGATAAAATGCTCTATAAATATCCAGCAAAATCCTTTTTCGAGTAGATCGGGAAAGGATTTTGTTGTGTCTACCGTCAAGTTGATTCTTTTTCAAATCTATCAATTGACAGTGTCAGGTATGCTGAATTAAGCTAAAGATATCGAACGTATTCACGTCAATGGAATCAAGATCAATCACGTAACTAAATAACTGCACATGAAGATAGAGGGAGAGACTGTGGATGTATGTTATCCACCACCGAAGGAGCAAGCTTAATCATTTGGCGATGGTTAATGAATCTCTCAGGTACCCGAACCGCTATTGGATGCAACTCTGGAGAGAGCATATGAGCCACCCAAGGAGTACCACCGAGCTGTTGTATTCGGTCTAAACTCTCAGGTAACGAGGACAGAGGAATAGGCCACGCGCAGGCTATTCACTGTCTTTTTTTGTGCGCGCATATTTTAGTGATAAGGGAGAAGAGAAGTTATGCGGTTTAAAAATGTATTTAATATTATTGGGCCTGCGATGGTAGGGCCGTCTAGTTCACATACAGCAGGAGCAGCTCGTTTGGGTAGAGCAGCCCGACACTTTTTGGGTAAATGTCCTGAGCATGTACAGATTATTTTGTATGGTTCTTTTGCTGAGACGTACTGGGGTCATGGAACAGACCTTGCTCTAGTAGGCGGTCTGCTTGATTATGATACCGATGATGATCGCTTGCCGGATGCAGCAGAAGAAGCAGACCGTCAAGGAATTACGATTTCTTTTGATAAAGGAACAGGGAATTATCCGCATCCTAACTTTGTCCGTATTATTGTACAACATGGAACAGAACGTGCAGAAGTGGCAGGAGCTTCGATCGGTGGAGGCAATATTGAGATTCATGAATTAAATGGATTCGATGTGCGCGGTTCCGGTCAATATCCGATGTTAGCAGTAGAACATACCGATAGTAAAGGGGTACTTGCTGATATTACACGTACGCTAAGCGATGCTGAACTCAATATCGGATTTATGGATGTTGATCGCAAAGCACGTAGCGGAGAAGCGATGACAGTGATAGAACTTGATACGGTACCGGATCAACATGTGCTGAACCGGATTTTACAATTGCCTTATGTTACACGCGCGGCTGTGATTGATTTGAAGTAAACGAAGTTCAAAGGAGAGTGTGATATGCAATTTCGCACATTGAAAGATATTGTCCGGTTATGTGAAGAACGTTCACTGACAATCGCGGCACTTATGATCGAAGAGCAAGTGAAAGAAACAGGAGTAAGCGAGCAAGAAGTTATTCAACAAATGACAGACTATTATCAGGTTATGAAAGAAGCAGTCGAACGCGGCATTACAGAAGATACTGTATCACGAAGTGGACTGACTGGCGGAGATGCACGTCGTGTGCATGATTATATGTTGAGTGGAGATACATCGTCAGGTAGCGATGCGACTCGTGCAATGGCTTATGCTCTCGCAGTATCCGAAGTAAATGCTTCGATGGGGCGGATTATTGCTACACCTACAGCAGGTTCATGCGGCATTATTCCAGGCGTATTTGTCAGTTCACAAGAACGTTTTGGTTGGGATGATGCACATATGGTACAAGGATTGTTCGCAGCCGGAGCAATCGGTTATGTGATTGCTAACAATTCGTCAATCTCTGGTGCGGAAGGTGGATGTCAGGCAGAAGTCGGTTCAGCGATAGGTATGGCAGCCGGAGCGATTGTCGAGATGCGAGGTGGTACACCGGAACAAGCGATGCATGCAGTAGGGCTTGCTCTAAAAAATACACTTGGCTTAATCTGCGATCCTGTAGCAGGCTTAGTAGAGATTCCTTGTATTGTTCGTAATGGATTAGGTGCAGTAAATGCGTTAGCAGCGGCAGATATGGGACTAGCTGGAGTACGTAGTGCTATTCCATCAGATGAAGTGGTCGATGTAATGTTACAAGTCGGACGTTCAATGCCAAGTGAACATCGTGAAACGGCTCGGGGCGGACTCGCTCAAACACCGACCGGACGTAAAATTACCGAAGAACTAAGACGTCGTAGACAAGAAAATAAGAATTAAATAACAAATTATCCATTTATATGCATAATACTGAAAAGCCGTTTATAATAAAGCGGCTTTTTTCGATTTTTCTTCAATCCTTTCCTTAATATTCCGATAAATTGTTGTATAATTCGATATATACGTAAAAAAATTAGTAGTATAGTTGTTCAACTTTTACCCTATTTTAAAAGTAAATATATGCTTGAATGGGTCTAAAGTATTGTATTTATTTTGAAATAAAGGTTCATGCGATGTGTTTGGAGGTGAATACAACGTTATAGCTTGTTGGTTACAACAACAGGCTTTAAATAATCTTATGATATCCAAAGTGGGGTCAACACACATGAGGCAGTATGTAGCTTGCTTGCTGATTATATTACTGTTCTGTACTAATGCGACAAGCGTTTCAGCCACCAGCCCAAAAGCATTTACGGATATTGAAAAATCGTATGCTTTTGATGCAATTACGTCATTATCAGCACAAGGAGTCATTACAGGTTATAAGGATGGCAGCTTTCAGCCACAACGTTCTATTTCTAGGCAAGAATGGGCAAGTGTTTTTGTCAAAAGCTTGAATTGGACATCCGAACCAGACACCGTATTACCTTTTACCGATGTATCTCCATGGGCTGTTCCGTATGTTAGTGCATTGTATCATCATCAAATCACTAACGGGATCAGCGAAAAAATATTTGGAGTGAAGCAATCGATTACACGTCAAGACATAGCTGTCTGGTATGCTCGTTATCTTGGATTAACCGATAATGTAGCTGAAGAAGGCGTAGCTACATTTGCCGATCAAGCAGATATATCCGATTATGCCAAGTCCAGTGTATGGCTGATGGAGCAGTTAGGATTAATGCAAGGAAATGAACAACATCTTTTTGCACCAAAACAGCCTGTGCAACGTCAAGCCGCGATATTAGTAGCTTACCGAGTACTGCAATCAGGAGATGAATTACACCAGCGTGCCAGGCTATTGTTAGCACAAGGAGCAAAGCCTGTATCTAAGCCAGATACAGAAGCAAAGCCAGACCTTCAACCTGCACTGACGATAGGCGGCAATTCACCTTCTACAATAGTAGATAAAGTAGAAACAGCACCTGAAATGACAGGAAAACGGGCAAATGTTAAAGACAAAGACCGTAATCAAAACAATCCCAGACCTGATCCTGAAGTACCACCTGTGATAACGCCTAATCCACCTCCAGTTGAGCCTGTATTTGTATTTGATCGTGTCAATATCGATGCTCCTGTATTGTGGAATGATCCGGCAACGTATGATTCATATCGACTATCATTTTATTTCTGGTATCAAGGTCAGAAGATTGATTTGCCTGATAAATTATTATCCGATCTTACGTATGAATTTAAAGATGAATTAAATATATTTGATACCTATGGCAAAATTGTTCATCCTGAACATATTCCTGCAACAGGTGGATTGATTCCGGTTCAACTTCATCTGGTATCATCACAAGCGAAGCTTGATCTTCATATCAAAACAATGGTGATGGTCACTATCAAGTCACCGCCACCAGTGATTCCACCTGTAGAACAACCGGAAGTTAAGCCGGATCGTGTTATCCGCTCTGTTTATATGGATACGTATACGTTAGATCAATCGGTATCACTAAATTCAGATTCATGGCGTATTCGTTATGTACTGCAAGATGTCTATGGTCAACCGATTGCGCCCGAGTACTTACCGCCTGATCTGCATATTCGATTTGAAAATGATACAGGGATTATTGATGAGCAAGGACATATTATCAATGTGCATAATATTCCGCCTGTCGGAAGTATTGTTCCTGTCAAGATCAGTGTCACGTCACCTTCAACCAGCGTATATCTGACCAAAGCATTTGAGCTGAAAGTAGTGCCAGGTGAGCGCAAAAAGCAATATTTTGCAGTATCGGTGATGTTAGAGGGTGGAGCTGGTTCTTCGACTACGCTAGCTGAAATGCAACAAATGCGTAGTATGCTAGCACAGATCGATCCTCGTTTACACATTACATGGGCGATTGATAATAATTTTGTATTTCAAGAAAACAATCGACCGCAGTTACAACAAGTATTACAGTATGTTGATTTGTATGGAGATGAAGTTGGCATTTTGTCAGGCTATCCCAATAATCATTATACGTTAGCACAGTGGGGCAATGAGATGAATGAGTGGTTGTATATGTATCGCTATAATGCTATGAATGAGTTGCATGAATCAGGTACAGTAGGGCAGCCTTCGGTATTCGATAGTATTCCCGTAGCATATCGTCCTACTTCTTTGTCTAGCTTCGCAGTTAATCCAGAGCAGGTGACATGGCTCAAAGATCATTTTGAGATTACTTCCTATATGGGTTGGGCAGCTACACAGTATAATGTGAATCAATTATTTGGAGAAGGTTCACCATTGATGCCTTACTGGTCGAATGAGCATAATCCACTGGTGCCTGCACAGGGCAATGTCGACAATAGCGGGGCTGTATTGATGAATCCTGTTACGATCGATCCTATCGGTTCACGTTATGTTGAAAAGTCTTCACGTTGGACGATTCATCCAGGTGATCCGTACGTCAAAAATTCAAATGCTGAACCTCAACTATATACAGCACAGCAATATGTAGATAATCCGTATCAAATGATGAACACTGTTAACTATTTATCTATTGTGATCGATACCAATTGGGTGTTACGCCATGATAATTTACTGAATGGATGGAAAGACTTTGTGGATCATTTTCCAGCAGGACGTAATGTGCATATCGTAGGGATTAATGAACTCGGGCAAACGTATCGTACTCAATCAGGATCGACCAATGATCGAGCGCAATTTACACTGATGTTTAGAGGATCTGGTTATATCACAGCGATAGACGACAACAACTCACCAGCCGATACTCGTTATCTATGGACAGAGAATCAATATCAGCGTCTAATTTTGCGTAAACAAGATGGAGATCAAGCATGGTCAGTGATCGATTTTACCGATTATACCAAAACGCCTGTTCCGCAGACACCGTATGCTTTTGATAGTCATACAGAAGTGAGTTATGTGACCGGACGCAATTACAAAATTGCGCCTGATGCACCGCTAACATCGGCTGAGATTCAACGGATTCAAGAGCGATTACACCAGATTCATTTTACCGAAGAAGTGAATTATCAGTAAAATCATATACCAAAAAGCATTCCTAGATCATTAGGGATGCTTTTTTTTGATCAGTATTTCTTTAAGATTGACGATATCATCGAAAAGGAAGAACATAGAAATATAGATAGTAGCATAATATATAAAAAGGAGTAAACGATATTGAATACTCAGCCGTATCTATCGGATGATAAGTATAAGCTTAACGACATTGTTGATTTATTTAAAATAGCTTTAGCAGATAATCTAATCGGTATTTATCTACATGGTTCTCTGGCAATGGGCGGGTTCAATCCAGATCAAAGCGATATTGATTTGTTAATTGTGGTGCAAGATGTAATCAGTCAGCAAGTGAAGTTAGAGATCGCTCAAAAGCTTTTGAGATTAGAAGAACAGTTAATGTATAGTAGCGGGTTCGAGTTGAGTATATTATTGCAAAAAGATGTGAATCCTTTTATCTATCCGACTCCATTTGAATTTAATTATTCTGCTTATCACCGCGAAAAGTATCGTACAGATCAGCATTATATTTGCGGAGGATATACAGATAGCGATATAGCAGCACATATTTTTGTGACCTATTATCGGGGATTAACGTTGTATGGTAAAGAAATTACAGAAGTATTTGTACCAATCGATCCTCAGTTCTATATTCGCTCCATTTTAGCAGATATTGTACATGTATTAGACGATATTATAGATTCACCTGTATATTACACCCTTAATCTATGCCGGATATTATTTTTTCTGAGCGAAAATGTAGTCTCTTCCAAACAAGAAGGTGGAGAGTGGGCATTATCGCATGTACCTGCAACCTATTCCAAGCTTATTCAAGCTTGCCTTGATCAATATCAAGGTGTTAACACTTCTACTAAATTCGCTAAGATACAATTACAAGAATTTGCTCAGTATATGAAAAGTGAAATTCAAAAGCAAGTGAATCGTTCATACGAAAAGATAGACGATCTCAAATCATTTGGATAAAGGAGATACTATATATGTCTACATACTCTAGCAATCAAGAACAGTTCATGTATCAAACGATTATAAAATGGATTACAGATGATCGTTGGATGATGGACATTTTGCGCAATGTAAGGAGTCTGTCACTGCCAGATAGTTGGGTATGTGCTGGATTTGTTCGTTCAAAAATCTGGGATCAGCTTCATCAGATAGAACCTCGCACACCACTAACAGATATCGATGTAGTCTATTATGATGCTACTGATCTGGATAAAAAAACAGAAAAAGTGTGGGAACAACAGCTATCTCGTATCCAACCTGAATTACCGTGGTCTGTCAAAAATGAAGCACGTATGCATATTGTTAATGGGATTGCACCTTATGATTCTACTGTTGATGCGATATCCTATTTTCCAGAAACGGCTACAGCCTTAGGGGTTCGATTAGATGAACAGGATCAGTTGATACTGGTTGCTCCTTGTGGGCTTACCGATGTGTTTGAAATGAATATACGGGTGAATCCACATTTTCTTCAAGGTAGAGGAGATATGGAGACGTATACACAGCGAATACAACAAAAAAATTGGCAACATACATGGGATCGCTTAACTGTTGTCGATTCTTAAACGCTATAACATAGGATTGATATGCTCCATAAGTACCTATAGAAAAAATCAATTAGAAAAGTGGTATAATCAATGTTAGATTATAATATAATAATCTGATGCATATAGTCGGAATAAAGAGGTGACAGAATTGAGTGACATTTATCGTTTGGCAACATTGGAAGATGCAGAGCGTGTACTTCATATCACCTATGAAGCATATGTAACGATTCGTGAATTAGGATTAACATGGCCAGCGGCTCATGCTGATCTAGCATTAATTCAAGACAATATTACGCATAATAAATGTTATGTGTTAGAACAAGATGGATTAATTGTTGCTACAGTAACGTTGGCTGATCCTGAACGAGTGAAAGAATTAACAGCAGAGACCGGATTGCCGTTTATTATGTGGTTCGCGGTTGATCCAAATGTACAAGGAACCGGCGCAGGTAGTAAATTGTTAAACTGGGTCGAACAACATATTATTCGTGATGAAGTAGGAGCACCTGCGGTGACACTCGGTACAGCGGAGAAGCACCCGTGGCTGTTGCCTATGTATGAGCGTAGAGGATATGAAAGTATACGAGCTAGAGATGCAGGCAAAGGAGAAGGCCCTATGCATTTAATGCGTAAAGTGGTTCATCCCGAGCGGTTTGAAGCATATTTGCAAGAGCGTAAGCAAGCAGAACAAATTCAACAAACTTCTTCTCAAGGTAATTAATATATGAAATTTGTTGTATTCAGTCTTATTGCGAACCTTCCTCATGCGCTAACAGGTGAGACTTTAACAGCACAACAGAAATTCCAAAATGTACTACAACAAGCAGAGTTAGCAGAACGTCTAGGTTACGATGCTTACGGTGTAGGTGAGCGACATGGAGAACCTTTCCTGTCTTCTTCACCTGCGATTGTACTAACTGCTATCGCGGCACGTACATCACGTATCCGTTTGTTAACGACTGTAACGGTATTAAGTGTGCTTGATCCGGTAAGAGTGGCAGAAGATTATGCTACTCTTGATCATTTATCTAATGGACGTTTAGAATTGATTATTGGTAAAGGGAACGATCCGCGTCATTATGGATTATTCGGGATTACTGAAGAAGAACAGTGGGATTCGTTAGCAGAACGATATGAATTGTTGCGACAATTATGGAGTCAAGAAAAGGTGAACTGGGAGGGGAAATATCGTCCGGCATTGATTGATTTTACAAGTCAACCGCGTCCATTTCAATCTCCGATTCCGATCTGGCATGGAAGTGCATCAAGTACACTTTCTACAGAATTAGCAGCCAAGTACGGAGAACCGATTTTTTCATCCAATTCTTTTCATAGACAGGATAAATATAAAGCATTAATTGATCATTATCGAGAACGGTTAGCTTATTATGGTCATGATCCATCTCAAGCTATTGTTGGAGCAGGAGCAGGAAGCCTTTATCTAGCAAATACGAATGAAGAAGCAATTCGTCGGTACCGTCCTTATTATGATCATTTTCAATCTACTGATGCTGCCAAGCATAACCAATCGCCTTTTGTAGATTTAGAAGATAATATTTCTAATGGCCCGGCTCTGATTGGAAGCCCTGATCAAGTGATCGAGAAGATTCTAGATTATTACAAAGCATTTGGACATCAAGCTTTAAGTATCAGTGTCGATGGGTTAACAGAGACAGAGCAGTTAGAACAGCTCGAACGATTCGCAACAGAAGTAGCACCTGTATTAAAAAAAGAAATTCCCAGTACAATATGGGAAAAACAAATACAAAAAGAGCAGCTCAGCTAAGAGTTGCTCTTTTTGTATTTATTCTATCATTTATGGATCGTTCAATGATGTTTGGTTCTGTTGGTGATATTATACTTCATCCAGTACCAGTGGACGAAGATTAGCTTCAATCTGTGCACGTTTGCCTTCAAGGAAAGGAGGTAAAGAAAGTGTTTCACCTAATGAATCCATAGACTCATCAATATCGAATCCTGGTGTGTCTGTTGATAATTCAAATAAAATGCCATTAGGTTCGCGGAAATACAGAGCGCGGAAATAGTGACGATCTACTTTGCCTGAATTAGGAATGCCTAATTTGGACAGTTTATCTGACCATAGATCATATTCTGATTCATTTGGTACACGGAAAGCCACATGATGGACACCACCGCGACCTAGACGTGCATGTGGAAGATCAGGACGTGTCTCGATATGGACTTCTGCGCCAGCGCCACCTTGTCCTGTAGAGTAAACTTCAATATCTGCAAAATCGCCTGCAAGCGAAGGATAAGAGCCTGTATGACGGAATCCCATCACTTCAGTTAAGATCATGATAGTCGAAGCAGGTTGAGCTAAAGTAAGTGTCGTTGGGCCAAGTCCAAGAATCCCGTATTCTACAGGTACTTCAGATTGATCCCAAGCTGTTCCAGCAGCGACACCTTGTTCACCATTGTCTGCTACAAGAATAAGACGTGTACCTTCAAAGTCTTGGAAAGCCAGTGTATCTCGTCCAGCCCGTTGTTTGATTTCTTCATGCGTCACATTCAATTGATCAAATCGATCAGACCAGTATTGCAAAGCTGCTGTTGTCGCTACTCGTAATGATGTTGCTGAAATACTGGATACCCCTTGATAGCTAGGGCCGATACCCGGTAAATCAAAGAAAGTCAATTCGGTACCCGGCGAAGCCACAGCATCTCCATAAAATAGATGATACGATGTAGTATCGTCTTGATTAACCCCTTTTTTAACTAAACGCATACCCATAACTTTAGTATAAAAATCGTAATTTTTTTCCGCTTTACCTGTCATAATCGAAACGTGATGAATACCTAATAATTCCATTATTTATATCCTCCTCAAAGTGAAATATCTATTTATAATGTTTTTACATTTGAAATCTTAATATTAAGATAATTATAACACGGACAAAAATAATTACAAGTCATTTCCATGAAAAAAATATAGTAACTATGTAAAAAAGAAATATGTAAACAAAAAAAGAAATAGGTAGATAAAAAAGAACCTTTAGATCAATGAGATGATTCTCTGATCTAAAGGTTCTGCTTGTGTAGATGAATAGATAAAGAATATAGATAAGGAATATTGAATTAATGATTTGTTAATCCACCAGATTCAGCACGAGTTACTACTTTGGTGCGATATTCGTCTTGGCTCAATCCAATTTTAGGCATAACTTCATTTAGATTCGGGAATTTCGCTAAAATAGTCTTATTGTCTGTACGTAAGTCCATTTTGCTATAATCGTAGAATCCTGCACCGCTAACACTAGAGATAAATTGATTACCTTCTACTTTTACGTCGCCTAATTTGGGAACCACAATATTTGGTGTGTTGACCATGACATTGTTATTCATTTTTGTACCATTAGGATATTCAGGATGCCAGTTCGGATCAAGGATACTGCTCCATAGCGGATGATCGTACCCATACATCTTTTGTAATTTGGCTCCGTATTCTTTCCATACGCCGCTTGTTGGATTCATTTCACGAAGTTGATCGGCATAGATACTATTCACACCATGAGAATTACTGTCGCCCCGTTGATCGACTTGAATCATATTGGAATCGACCACTAGATTGTTGTTAGCGATATTGTCATGTCCATTGAGCAAAATGCCTTTGGTTGAACCCTGCACAATATTATAACGATAATTATCGCCACTATCTGCACCATCTGAATAAAATCCATTAGAACGCTTATTATGATGAACAAAATTGTATTGAAGTACATTACCATAAGATGCCCAGTCTTGAGCAGTATAGAATGCTCCGGTATCGCCTTCGATCAAGGACGTATTGTGTACTTCATTATACTCAAAGGTCAAATTATTGCTGTACACATAACGAACAGCATCTTTAGGAACATCATGTAATAAATTATGATCGAATTTCACTCCGACCGAATTACGTACCAGAATCGCTTCCAGATGAGTCAGATCACCTACGTTATGAATATGGTTATTAGTGACACGACTATTGGCAGCTTCTAGCGTTTTGCGATCTCCTGCATCGTTAATACTAATACCGAATCCACCTGTTTCGTAGATATCATTACTTTGGAAAAGGTTATTTGTCCCATCTACATCGAGAATACCGCCATTTCCCAGATTACGAAGAGTATTACCTGCAATTGTAATATGGTCGGTATTTTTAAGTTCAATCCCGTTACCCATACCACCTTCAACCGTAAATCCTAGCATTTGTAGATTAGAAGCTCCATCGATTGATACGACTGGATTTTCTTGGTCAGCTACAATAATCGTTTGATTTTGTAGACTGCCTTTAGGATAGTAATAAATTTGACCATCTTTGAAGTCGAGTGACCATTCACCTGGAACATCGATTTCATCCAGATAATTGATCAATTTCCACTCTTCTGAACCAGAACCGACCCGGTAAGGAGCTTTGATTTTGGATGAATACGAGCTAGGTGTAAGGTACGTACTCGCTGTTGCTGTTTGATATACATCTTTATTGACAGATGAAGCAACCTTGTCTGAATCCGTATTGTGTTCTGTTACTGTTGCATCATTACCTGTATGTTCAGTAACGCCAGAAGGTAACGATAGATTATTTTCTGAATCGGTTGCTTCTGTAGTTAATTGAGAATCTTCAGTGAGTTGTTCTTGTAAGCGAACAGATCCAGATTCACCCTGTGCATTAAACAATTTATAGGATTGCGGGGTAGAGTCTGTATCGTGTAAAGCATCATCTGCTGCCGGCTCACTTGTAGCTGAAGCAGAAGGAGCCATACTGGATGCCGCCTGAGAATCATCACCGTATGTGTTAGCTGTTGCAGATGTCGCAGAAGCATAGTCAGTTACTACCGCACTCCATTTGGAACCCATACCACCATCAGGAATATCTTTGAGCGTAATCACATTATGCTTCGTATCGATCGATTGTACAGAGCTGGTCAAAGGGCTCCAGACTGTTCTCCAAAATCCTTTAAGATAAAGAGCATGTCCTTCAGATAAAGACTTCTGCCAGCGTGCGGCTCGATTGGTACCGTCTAAATCTAATGTATCTGTTGTATCTCCATTTTCAGGAATACCACCTTCACCATAATAAAAAGATTTGGCATCTGCTGAACCATTAGCAGTCGTCCAACCTTTGCGATGTCCATCTACCGATTCAGTCGTATTAGGCCATTGTGAAATAGGTTGACGAATACCGTTAGAGATCAGATCAATAATGCCCCATTTCTCCGTAAATGAAGTACCACCTTCAAAATGTTTGATATGCTTTAGACCAAGTGATTTCACATCTAACTGATAAAGGGCACTGGCATCTACATCAGGATGAACACGCGCTTTGGCTGCTGCACTAAGCGGTTTCCAATCAGAAGCATCAATACGAATACCATTGGTTAGCGTGACTTGTTCACCTGCATAGGTGCGGTAAATAATTGGTTTATCCGGTGTACCAGAATCTTCAGATGTAAATTGCAAGTTGGCAAATTCATATTCTCCACCTTTCACCCATACCGTTACTCCATAGTCGGGGAGGGCGCCTTTCAGACTGCGAATCGCATCGCGTGCTCTTTCCAGGGTGGCGTATGGTTTCTCTTTAGTGCCATTCCCATCCGTATCGCTTCCGGTCGTATCCACATATAGATTCCAACCAGTTTTTGTCACAGCACCGCTATCAAGATTAATGACTTCTTGATTACCTACTTTGTCAGCAGAGGCATACGGAACTGCCATCGCACTACTTAAAGCAAGCATAGCTGTGAGCGATATGATTTTCTGGAACTTCTTCATAAATATAAATTCCCTCCATTTCAAAATCCATTGATGTTGTTGGGATGATGATTTATCCCTGCTATGATGAGTATTTTGATTTAATTAGTTAATCACCTCCTAAAATACATATAATTTGGTAAATTTAACGGATGCTTTTATATAATAAAATACAGATAGATATTTAGCAAAGACTATTTTCACACTTTTTTAATAAAATTTCAATTTATTCATAATTTCGTTTCTTTTTTGTAACCATTTGAGCATACCGATTGATTGCTTGTCAAGTGCACCGACAACAATACCTGGAAATAAAAAGGTGACTGACCCGTTGTACAAAAGCACAACTGATCAGTCAGTAATATCAACTATATTTTGATTTAAGAGGTAGATTGATGGTTAGAAAGACCGTCTGAATCTGCACGATTAAAGGCTTTTGTGCGATATTCATCTTTGTACAATCCAATCGTCGGGAAGATAGTATTTAAGTCAGGAAACTTCTCTAATATTTTGGCATTTTTGGTGCGTAGATCAAGGGTCGCTAAATTATAAAATCCTGCGTTCGAAGTACTACTTATCGTTGTATTACCTACGGCTGCGACATCACCATTTTTCGGTAATTTAACTTGACCGCCAGTACCTACAATCACATTATGATTGAGCTTACTGCCATTCGGATATTGAGGATTCCATTTGTCACTTAATACACTGCTCCACAGATTGCCTTTTAATCCGTATTTTTCAGCAAGTTGCTGACCATATTTTTTCCATGTGCCTGTAAAAGGCTGAAGTGCTCGCAGACGATTGGCATTGTCACTATCCAATCTATAATTAAGCTGACTCGAACGATCATTAATTTCAAGAGATTGTACATCAATCAATAAATTGTTCATCGCTAGATTGTGATGCCCATTTTCAAATAAAAAGGCACGTGATGTATCTTGAATAATATTGTACTGATACGTATTACCACTGCTACCGCCATCCGCATAAAAACCATTGGAACGCTTGTTATGGTGAATAAAGTTATAACGCAATACATTTCCATATGACGACCAGTCTTGAGCGGTATAGAAAGCACCGGTATCGCCTTCGATCAGAGACGTATTATGAACTTCATTGTATTCCAGTAACAACTTATTGCTAAATACATAGCGAACCGCATCTTTGGGAACATCATGCAGTAAATTATGATCAACCCGTACACCGACTGAATCTCGAATAATAATCGCTTCAAGATGGATCAGCTTACCGATATGATGAATATGGTTATTGGTAATCCGTGTATTCGCAGATGATAATGTAGCTCGATCGCCTGCACTATTCAGACTAATCCCAAAGCTTGCTGTATCGTAAATATTGTTACTACGGAACATATTATGATGACCATCTACATCTAAGATTCCACCATTTACATTACGAATATTATTGCCTGCAATCGTAATATGATGACTTCTCTTCATTTCAAAGCCATTCCCCATATTGTTCTGTAACGTAAAGCCTTTAAATTGCACATAGGATGTACCATCCATCGTAACGATCGGTGTATCTTGATCACCAATCACTGTCTGCAATTGATGAATATCAGAAGGAGGATAGTAATAGATTTTTCCATCTTTAAAATCTAACGCCCATTCTCCAGGCGTATCAATTTCTTCTAATAGATTAAGCGCTCGAAATTCTTCAGAACCATCACCAACACGATAAGTAGAAGGTGCACTGCTGCTATCATCTTGCTCATTCGTTGTTCTTGCTAGAGCAGAAGGAGCAACCATCGCGCTGAATTTGGAACCCATACCGCCTTGAGGCGTATCAAGAAGCTTAATCGTTTTTTGAGCTGGATCGATTTGACTGATCTGAATACTGGCTGGACTCCAAAGTGTACGCCAGAAACCTTGCAAATAGATCGCGTGCCCATTTTTGATCGCATTTTGCCAGCGTTTGGCGCGATTGGTGCCATCTTCATCTAAAATATTACCGCCGGCTGAACCTGGTTTTTGATAATAAAAAGATTGAGCATTATAAACGCTTTGAGCAATCGCCCAGCCTGCTCGTTGTCCACCAGCGACTTCTGTTGTATTCGGCCAGCGGGAAATAGGTTGCATTTGATTGTTAGCAAATAAATTCAAAATGCCCCATTGTTCTGTAAATGAAGTGCCACCTGCAAAGCCATTGATATGCTTCATTCCTAATTTGCGTACATCCAATTCTACTAGCTGCTTGGGATCAATCTTGGGATGAACTCTAGCTTGAGCTTCCTGACTGAGTGGTTGCCAATCCGTTACTGTTTTGCCTGTAGATAAGGTAACTTGTTCCCCTGTATAAGTACGGTATGTAATAGGAGAAGCGGCTGTACCGGAATCTTTTTTATCCAGTTGAAAGCTAGAATCCATTAGATAATTCCCTTGCTTGACCCAGACCGTTATGCCTCCTTGAGGAAGGTTACCTTTATAGGCACGAATCTTTTTCTGAGCTTGTTGTAATGTGGCATAAGGCTTCGTTTTGCTACCATTTCCAGTCTGATCATTGCCTGTTTTGGCGATATAAATATTCACTCCAGACTCCTTCACAGCTCCACTATTTAACGGATACGCTTCTTTTTTAGTATGAATACTGTAATAGAGTACTCCTGCCAATACAGCGAATAATACCAATCCCAAAAGGATTATTCGCGAACTTGATGCTTTCAAGCGAACACCTCCTTATGAATATATGATTTGATATAGAATGAGTTGGCATTAGTATAGGTAGAATCACTAACAACTGTCAAATATCGTGTATCTACTTATTGAATGTAGTAAGATGACCATAGCCGATCTATAAGGAACTGTTTTGGTTATGGTATGAACTCACTCTATAAGAAAGGTGGACGATATATAATGAAAGACGAAGAGAAAGTATATAATACAGCAGTTGAAGTAACATTAGAAGTGATCGGTGGCAAATGGAAGCCTGTTATTTTATTTCATCTGACGTTCGGTAAAAAACGAACCAGTGAATTGAAAAAGTTAATCCCGGCGATTACTCAAAAAGTGTTGACCCAGCAGTTACGCGAATTGGAAGAAGCAGGTACCGTATTACGCACGTCTTATAATGTTGTCCCTCCCAAAGTAGAGTATGAATTGACCGAGTATGGGACAACCCTTACCGAGTTACTTCATATGATGTGTAAATGGGGAGAAGTTCATCTACATCGACACTATGGCGATCAAGCTCGTATTGTAGAGTCTCCTTCTCAAGTGATATAAATCGTCAAAAGCCGAAACCTTATCACTAAGGTCGGCTTTTGATAGACGATACATATAGAGGAAAAGTATCCATTTCTACATATATGGTGTAATTTATTTATAATGTTGTTTTGAAGAAAGGAATATACGATTATTTCTATAAGTGGTACACGACAAGATCAGACAATAATTTTACGCTTGCGAAAATCATCAAAAATATCGATAAACATCTTTTCTGTATCCACGTATTCATGAAATCCTAACCGGCGAGCTTTGCTTCCGTCAGCAAAAAAGTCATAATCCCACGAAAATACAAAATCGCCAAAAGCCCATGAAGATACCTCTGCATACGTATAAGCAGTTAATTCATATTTGGCAACAATCGTATCCCATAATTTTTCTTTGTCTTTCATCATCGTTTCTAGATTCATAGATAAGGGCGGAGCTGTCTCTATATCGAAATACGTAGCAATAGTAGGCCATAACTCTTCCCAACGGAACAGATCGCCATTGTTAATATTAAAAGCCTGATTCGCACAAGCAGGGGTAGTCGCTGCCCAGACTGTAGCTTTGGCAAGCAATCCGGCGTCTGTCATTTCAAGAATACTATGATACGCTCCACGCTTACCCGGGAACCGCAAAGGCAATCGAAGTTCTTTGGAAATAGTAGCATAGATCGCAATCACCATCGCTAGATTCATAGGATTACCTACAGCAAATCCACATACTACAGAAGGACGAAGCGCAGACCATGTCCAGCTTTTACCTTGCTGTTGCTTCATCAGATAATGTTGTTGAGCCATATTAAATTCAGGTGGCATTGGACGTGCATCGGCTTCGCGTGCAGGTGTTTTGAATGCGCCTAGATGAGCACCATATACTTTATACCCTTGCATGAGACTGACATGTTGAAGAGCAGGGGAACAGGCTTCTACACTTTCTACGATATGCGTAAGCATCGTCAGATTAGGTTCTACCAATTCTGCCCATGTAGGACGATCTTGATAAGCCGCATAAAAAATATGAGTGATATTAGGAAATGCTTGTAAAGCTTGATCTATTTCGTCACGCTGAAAAAGGTCTACCGATACATAAGTGATATGCTCTGTAGACACACCGCCACGACGAGATAAACCAATAATCTCCCAATCCGGTAATGTAGATAAATGATTGATTAAATTACTGCCAATAACTCCATTCGCACCTACTACCAGCGCTACTTTACGAGCAGGATCTGTTACTATATTCATCTGTTGCACTCCTTTAATCATAATAAGTTACATGATTAGCTTGCAGGATAATACAACAGTTGAGAAGTACGCACTTTGAAGTGCGATAGGTACTTCAAAGTACTTTAGTGATCGGTTAGCTACTGGATAACACAGCAGGCAGATATGCAAAAGCACACAGTAGAGGCAGTAATTATGCCTGCGCTGTGTGCTTTGGATAAAGTATTTTACCGGATCAAATGTACGGTAAAAGTTATACCGTTTCTTCCCAGATTTTAGCTTGGTATTCTTTCACTTGCTCTTCAGATGGCTGAGGATACACGTTGCGGAAAGGGTGGTGCTTCGCATCGATGACTTCTACCATTTTGTCGATCATATCTTGAGGATCGAATTGTTGAGCTAGCATTTTTTCACCTTTTAGCAAATCAGAACGTTTAGTAAAGTTCGTTTTCTCATCGTACCATTTTTCTTTTTGCTCAAACATATTATCGTTGAAGCCTGTTTTGTATGGGCCAGGGTTAATGGTAGCAACTTGAATACCGAACTCTTTCAATTCTTCTTTAAGCGCTTGCGCCATCGCTTCTACAGCATGTTTGGACGCACAGTATGCACCAAGATAAGGAGTTACACTAAGTCCAGCAATAGAGCTGACAAAGATAATTTTACCTTTCTTTTTAGCCACAAATTGGCGTGCTACGATCTGTACCATTTCTAGTGAATTAAAAACATTTGTATCAAAAATTTGGCGGATATTATCAACTGGAATCTCAGCCAGTGGGCCACCTTCACCAATACCTGCATTAGCTACATATACATCAAAATCGTATTTTTCCAATTGAATACGGTCAAGTGGTTTGTTTACATCTAATTTGATGACTTCAATATCAAGTCCTTGAGCTTTGGCTTCTTCTCTAAGTTCTGTAACTTGAGGAATAATTTCAACAGAAGCAATCACTTTATGTCCTTTTTTGGCAAGTCCTAGAGCAGCACCTTTACCAAGTCCACTACCAGCACCTGTAATAAAAATTGTTTTTTTACCTAACATGATGAATTCCTCCTGTATAAGTCTGTATCGTCTTCGTGTCGTTCGGATTCATATTGCTTTTACCCGTTCAGTCTGACAACTAATCAATCGATCCAAATAGAAGAGAAGGGATAGTGGTTTTTCATGACATCAAAAAACCGGACTCTATAAGAGCCCGGCTAATGATTTATAAAGTGAATCCAGATTAATGATTGGTGAATCCGCCTGTCTCAGCACGAGTCACTACACGAATACGATACATATCTTGTTGCAATCCGATTTGAGGGAAGATGCTATTCAAGTTCGGGAATTTTTCGAGAATTTGTCTGTTGTTCGTACGTAGATCCATTTGACTGTAATTGAAAAAGCTTGCATCGGCTACTTTAGGAATAATATTGTTTTTCTCAATCGTAATATTGCCTAGTTTCGGTTTGATAATGCTATTCACTTGAACCAAAGCATTATCGACCAATTTAGAACCGTTAGAGTATTCTGGATGCCAGTTAGCATTGAGGATATCAGTCCACAGATTATCAGTATATCCATAACGTGTTTTGAGTTCACTTGCAAAGCTTGCCCATGCACCAGATGAAGGATTTTTGGCACGTAATCCATCTGCAAAGCTACTACCTACACCGTAACTTTTGGTCATAATAGCATTAGCAACTACATCGGTTGTAAGCACATCGCTACGGTTTTCGATCTGTACTTTGGAAGAAGCGACCACGACATTGTTACGTCCAATATTATGATGACCGTTAAATTGGAACGCACGATCAGAACCTTGAATAATATTATTATAGAAGTTATCTCCCGCATCGCCACCATCGACATAGAATCCGTTAGCACGTACATTGTTATGAATAAAGTTATAACGAAGATCGTTACCATATGAAGTCCAATCTTGAGCGGTATAAAAAGCACCTGTATCACTTTCTACTAATGCTGCATTATGAATTTCATTAAATTCAAACGTCAAATTGGTACTGTTCACATAGCGGATACCATCTTTGGGAACATCATGAATCAGGTTATGATCGATCCATACATTGTTAGAATCACGTACGATAATACCTGCAAGATGAGCGAGTAGA
Source organism: Paenibacillus nicotianae (assembly GCF_042681745.1). Classification (NCBI taxonomy): domain Bacteria; kingdom Bacillati; phylum Bacillota; class Bacilli; order Caryophanales; family Paenibacillaceae; genus Paenibacillus; species Paenibacillus nicotianae. Next base: position 285,171 of record NZ_JBHUGF010000010.1, read on the forward strand.
CCAGTATGATGAATATGGTTATTTGTTACGCGTGTGTTTGATTTGGTAAAAGTAGTCGTGCGATCTCCAGCATAACCTAAGCTAATTCCAAATTCACCTGTATCATAAATATCATTACTTTTAATCAAATTATAACTGCCATAGTAATCAACGATTCCACCACCACTTACATTCAAAATCGTATTTCCTGCTATAGTAATATGATTTGTTTTTTGCATTTCGATACCGTTACTCATACTGTCTTCTAATTGAAAGCCTAGTAATTGAAGATAAGAAGTAGCATACATTTTGATGATAGGGGTAGCATTATCAGCGATCTCAACATCTTTTGTTTTGATATCGCCATCTGGATAGTAGTATACTTTACCATCTTTAAAATCAAGCGCCCATTCACCAGGAACATCAATTTCATCAAGATAGTTCACTGCACGCCATTCTTCTGTTCCATCTCCTGTACGGTAGACCGGATTAGAGTTAGCAATATCTTTACTCCATTTAGAACCCATACCACCTGAAGGTGTATCCAGTAAAGAAATACTTCCTTCGCTATTATCAATACTTTGTACTTTACTTGTTACCGGGCTCCAGACTGTTCTCCAGAAGCCTTGAAGATAAAGATCATGTCCTGCATTGACTGAAGCTGCCCAACGCTCAGAACGATTCGTGCCATCTGCATTCAATTCATCATCGGTCTGACCATCGGTTGGGATCCCATTTTCACCGTAGTAAAAAGATTTAGCATCAGCAGAACCATTGGCTGTTGTCCAACCTGCACGCTTGGAACCCGCCATTTCACCTGGATTCGGCCATTGAGAGATCGGTTGACGTTCATGATCAACAATCAGATCAATAATGCCCCATTTATCGGAAAATGAATTGCCACCAGGGAAGCTGTTAATATTTGTAAGTCCCATTGCTTTCACATCAAGTTCAACCAATTTGCTTGCACTTATTTTTGGATTTACTCTTGCTTGTGCTTCACTATTCAAAGGTTTCCAGAGTGTAGGGTCTACAGATGTACCGTTAGAAATAATAACTTTCTCTCCAGGATACGTACGGTAGACGATTGATTTACCAGGTGCTCCAGAATCGGAAGCATTCAGATCAAGTGTAGAAGTGAATTTGTATGTGCCGCCCTTGACCCATACAGTAATTCCTCCTACTGGTAAAACGCCTTTTTTGGCACGAATAGCATTTCTGGCTTCAAGTATCGTTTTGAATGGAGCATCTTTAGTACCAGATCCTGAAGCAGCTACTGAACCATCTACATAGATATTAAGACCTGTATTCGTAGTGGCTCCACTACTCAAGGTCACCACATTTCCATTAACTGTGCGATCTGCAAAAGCGGAGCTTGGCGATAACAAAGTACTAACAACGAGTGTAGTTATCACCATTAACATGGCTAACGGTGTCTTTCTAAACATTATAAAACATCCCTTCATACTATAATATGGTTTACCTGTAGGTCAGATCTATTAGAAGTGGATATTTGCTTTTATTATTATCGAATTAGGTTCACTAGATACTTTGTCGGATACTTTTGCCCATTTTGTAATGGTTATAGATAAATTTGGTTAATTTAAGTTAAAAATCGACTTTTTTTGATAAAAAGGGGATAATTAAGACGGTTAGTTACCAATTATCCCCGGAAATAGGGTTAAAAGATGAATCGCAAGTAGCATAATAGAAAAGATAATACCTACTATATTCATAAAAAATTCACAATATATTAGAAATAGCTATTCATTTTAGTGATTGCTCATTCCGCCTGAAGCTGATCTAGATACGACTTGAATTCTGTAATCATCTTGCGCTAATCCGATTTGTGGGAAAATGGTATTCAAATCTGTAAATTTACTAAGAATACTTGGATTGTTTGTACGATAATCCATAGTGTTGGCATTATAAAATTGAGCATCAGCGATAGTATTTAGAATCACATTGTTTGCTACAGTAAATGTTCCTTTTTTAGGTGTAGTGACTGCGCCGGTCTGAACAAATACATTGTCTGAAATCGAAGAACCATTCGGATATTCAGGATGCCAGTCAGGATTAAGAATATCTGCCCATAGATTGGTCGTATAACCATACGTAGCTTTCAAATCTTTGCCGTATTGTAGCCATGCTCCAGAAGTTGGGTTTTTGCTTATCAAGTTCTGTGCATACGTACTTGTAGCAGTATATCCGCGTGTAACTCCGCGATCATCGATCTGCCCTGCGGCTTTGGAAGCGATAATCAGGTTATTTTGTGCCAGATTGTCGTGTCCACCGCCCATAATAAAAGCGATCTGAGATTGTTGAATAATATTTTTGCTCACCACATCACCGCTATCTCCATCATCAAAATAAAATCCATGAGAGCGTTTGTTATGATGAATAAAGTTGTAGCGCAGAACATTTCCATAAGAAGTCCAATCCTGTGGTGTATAAAAAGCACCTGAATCACTTTCGACTAAAGACGTATTGTGGATTTCATTATACTCAAACAATAAGTTGTTATCTGAAGTATACTTAACTGCCGCCTTGGGCGTGTCATGGATCAAGTTATGATCAATCTTAATACCGACCGATTCGCGGATAACGATACCTTCAAGACTAATCAAAGTGCCGATATTTGAAATATGGTTATTGGTGATTCTAGAATTACCTGCGACTAGATTTGTACGATCTCCAGAGTACCCCATTGAGATCCCTGCTGCTCCAATTTCATAGACATCATTACTTTGGATCAGGTTGTTATTGCCATAGTAATCAACAATTCCTGTACCGGTGACATAACAGACTGTGTTGCCAGCAATTTTCATATGATGTGAACGCTGCATTTCGATTCCGTTTCCCATACCGCCTTCAACTGTAAATCCAAGCCATTGAATATATGAAGCATCACTCATTTTGATAATGGATGCTTTGTTATCAGATAAAGTAATAATTTGCTTGGTAAGATCACCTGTAGGATAGTAATAAATTTTGCCATCTTTAAAATCAAGTGCCCATTCGCCAGGAACATCAATTTCGTCTAAATAATTGATAGCTTTCCATTCTTCTTTACCTGTACCTACTCGATAGCTAACACTTGTATCTGGAATAAAAGGATCATCGTTCGATACTCCATATACATTGGAAGTGACATTGAACGTAGTAGCACTGGTACTTGGAACCGAAAATGCTGGAGTATAGACATCGTTTTGTACAGAAGCAGTCGACATCAGATTAGGACGATACACATCCATACTGACTGTTGAACTTTTGAGTGTATTAGTTACGACGGTTTTGCTAAATTTATCGCCCATACCGCCACTTGGAATATCATATAGAGAAATAATATTATCGTTAGGGTAAATAGCGCCTACTTTGCTAGTCACAGGGCTCCAGGCTGTTCTCCAAAATCCTTTAAGATAAAGATCATGTCCTTTAGCCATTGAAGATTTCCAGCGTTGAATACGGTTAGTGCCATCTGCATTGACTTCATCGTCTGTGATGCCATTTTCTGGCGTACCACCTTCACCGTAATAAAAAGATTTGGAATCTGCGGAACCGTTCATCGTTACCCAACCTGCACGATTGGCTGCTATATTTTGATTTTCATTAGGCCATTGAGAGATCGGTTGTCTAATACCGTCCACGATCAGATCAACAATACCCCATTGTTCTGTAAAAGTTGTACCTCCTGCAAAACCGGCAATATTCTGTATATTGAGCGAAGCTACATCTAGCTCGCGTAGTTTACTCGGTTGAATAGAAGGATTTACACGTGCTGCTGCATCTGCGCTTAGTGGTTGCCATGAGGTTGGATCGATGCCTTTGCCTGTAGTTAACGTAACCGTCTCTCCAGGATACGTTCGATAAATAACTGGTTTATCAGATGTACCTGAGTCTTGAGCATTGAGATCGAATGTGGTTGCTAAATTGTATGTTCCACCTTTAACCCAGACTGTCACACCGCCAGCAGGTAAATTACCTTTGTATGCACGTATCATAGATCTTGCTTTAAACAGTGTTTTGAAAGGTGCTGATTTGGTGCCTGTACCTGTAACATCATTTCCGGTAGGGTCGACATATACATTCACATTAGTTGCAACAGTACTTCCGCTACTTAGCATAGGAGTTGTTGCAGCATAACTTGTTTTTCCGATTGGTAGAAGAGTTAAAATAAGGCTGAGCGATACAATCCATGCTACCCATTTCGTCGTTGTTGTCATTATATTTTCCCCCTAATATCCTGGATGCTATTGCAATCAGATCAATGATTAACAAATAGTTGTACTCTAAGATGGCTAACGGTAGATATATGTTGATACAAGAGTAGGGTTATCAGATGATATCAGTATTGGATCAATCCTTGATATACCGTTTCGTTATACCAGTATTAGAAAGTACTTCAAGGACAAGAGGGTGAAATAGGTCAGATAACGTTGATAATTGGATGGAATAGTAGAATAAAGAGTGAGAAGAATTAGAAGAGATTCAATAAGAGAAAGTTGAAAATGTGCGGTTTCTTTAGCCACTTTCAGTATAATATATGTTCCAACAACTGATAACCGCCTTAATTTCTTATTATTATTTGTAAAAATTTGTATGTAAAGTAAATCATATTAGTATGTCCTTCCTATTCAGCAAGCAAGCATATTCTCCGATATATTGAGCTGTGATGTAAAAAAAGCATCCAATATCTTCAGATCAACGTCTGAACATATTGGATGCTTTGGCGAGTCTATTTATATAGCTAGTCTATATCACTTATCAATCAGAAGTTGCTGTTACAGAAGTAGTATTGTCTTTTTGCAATCCAATCTGAGGATAGATCTGGTTAATCGTTGGAAAGATCGCCAGAATAGTTGGATTTTGTGTATAGATCCCATTTGTAGTATTAGGATTCAATCCGGCTGATTGCATACTGCTGATTCTTGGATTGTTCTGAATCACGACTGCTCCTTTTTTGGGAATAACAAGAGCACCTGACTGAACAACTGCATTATCTTTGAAATGAGTACCGTTCGGATATTCTGGATGCCATTTCGGATTCAGTATATTTTTCCATAGATTTGTATCGTATCCATACGTATCTGCTAGCACTCGACCATACGATTTCCACGGCTCTGCTAAAGGTTGCTTGGCTATTAATTGCTCGGCATGGGTGCTATCTGCGGTATATTTACGTGCAATGCCGCGATCATCGATCTGAATACCTGATGTTGCATTGACAATCACATTGCCTGTTGCCCGGTTATGGTGACCACCGCCAAATAGAAAAGCTTTGGATACACCGGAGACTATATTATTAGTAAATGTATCTCCGCTATCTCCATCATCTGCATAAAATCCATTTGCTCGCGGGCTATCATGCACATAGTTATACCGCAATACATTGCCATATGAAGTCCAATCTTGAGCCGTATAAAATGCTCCTGCATCACCATCTTCCAATGAAATATGATGAAGCTCATTATATTCAAATAGAAGATCATTGTTATACACATATCGTATGCCATGCTTGGGCACATCATGTATCAGATTATGGCTAATCGTCATCCCAATCGACTGTGTAATAATCAATCCTTCCAGAGCAATAAGAGTACCGGTATGGTGAATATGATTGTTAGTAATCACAGACTGTGCTGGAATCAAAGTATCTCGATTACCTGCATACCCGATACTGATCCCAAAACTTCCTGTTTCATAAATAGTATTATTTTGTATGATATTGTGATGACCATAGTAATCAAGAATTCCACCGCCACCGATATTTCGAATCGTATTGTTATCTAATAAAATATGATGAGAATTCTGCATTTCAATCCCATTATTCAATCCACCTTCAATTGTAAGTCCAACAAAGTTGAGATAGGAAGTATTCGTTAATTTGATAATAGGGCCGGTACGATCAGCAATAATAATATTCTGCTTGCTTATATCTCCATCAGGATAATAGTAGATTTTCTGATCTTTAAAATCCAAAGCCCATTCGCCGGGCATATCAATCTCATCTAACAAATTCAGTGCTTGCCATTCTTCTGTCCCTGTACCGACTCGATATACTTGATACGTAACAGAAGTGACGGTAGGAGGAGAGACGGGAACACTTGGCTGAGTATAGACATCATGAGCTACATAGACATCTTGTGTAACATACGTATCATTATGAATCGTTACAGGAGATGGGGCAGGGAAGTTTACTGAACTAGCAGTTGACGATATCGCTGGTGTAGAATCAGCTATTGGCACTTCTTTGCTCCATTTTGAACCTATTCCGCCTTCTGGCATATCGACTAACCGAATAATATGACGCGTATTATCAATACTTTCGACTTTGCTAGTGACCGGATCGAAATCAGTGCGCCAGAATCCTTTGAGATATAGATCATGACCTTGTTCTATTGAACGTTGCCAGCGTGCAGTGCGATCCGTCTGATCGGCATTCACTTCGTCCGTCGTAATCCCATCTTTCGGCTGTCCACCTTCACCATAATAAAAGGACTGCGGATCAGCCGAACCATTCATTGTCACCCAACCTACACGATTTTTGCCTATTTTTTGTTGAGGATTAGGCCATTGAGAGATCGGTTCTCGCACACCATCTACAATCAGATCGGCAATACCCCATTCTTTGGTAAATGTGGTTCCTCCAGGAAAGCCAGAAGTGTTTTTAAGCCCTAGCGATTGGACATCTAATTCAATTAATTGATCAGCATATACAGCAGGATTCACGCGGGCTGCTGCTTCCGGGTTAAGCGGTTGCCAGAGAGTCGGATCAATCGTTCTGGCAGTGGTAATCACTGCTTGTTCATTCGGATAATTACGATACGTTACCGGACGATCGGCAGTACCTGAATCTAATTCATTAAGTTCTAAGGTGGAAGACAGTTCATATTCGCCTTCTCGTAACCAGACGGTTGTACCGCCTTCAGGTCTTTCAGCATACGTATCCCGTAATACAGAGCGTACTTTGGGCAAAGTGCGATAAGGAGCTTGGAAAGTTCCTGCACCCAAATAGTCGCTTCCTTTAGGAGAAACATATACATTTTGAGTGACCGTAGGTACATCGGATAGAGTGGATACGCTGTTAGATGCAGAAGGAGAAGCATTTTCTTCTGCGATTACAGGTACAGAATAGACAAACGAACCAAAAGGCATCAAACATACAGTCAGCAACACCAGATGTCTAGACCATTTTTGATAGAGCACAGTCTTTAAAGTCATTAGTTCTCTCCTTTTATCTATCTAATTTGTCCATTATTATAAAGGGTATACAACCGAATTACATGTGCCGATAGGGTTAAACGGCGCATAGATATAGTCTTATTTTAGCCAATGTAATTGACGAGTAATGTAGATTAAACCAAGAAAAAGTCGGTACATTGCTTCTTTTCTGGTCGAATAAATAATGTGTAAATGAGTCGATAGACGATAAAAAAACCGGTTACTTTTCTCTAATAAAGAGATCTGATAACCGGTTTTTGGCGTATATAATAAGTAAAAAGATAGGAATAGAAAGAATACTTACGTATCAGATAAACGATTAAGCGCGATCTAAAATCGTACGATACGTAGAAGCATCCATATTTTTAACAAGTTTGATCAGCAGTTCTTTAGCAGCATCATAATCATCGGTATGAATAATAGAAGAAGAAGTATGGATATACCGTCCACAAATACCGATAATAGTAGAAGGGACGCCTGTTCCACTGACATGGACTTGTCCGGCATCTGTTCCACCAGCAGAAATAAAATACTGCACTGGAATCTGATGGGTACTTGCTGTATCTTGAATATATTCAACCATTCCGCGATGCGTAAACATGGTCGGATCATAAATACGTAATAATGCACCTTTGCCTAAATGACCAAACGCATTACGATCTCCTGTCATATCATTAGCAGCACTACAATCCAGTCCAAAGAAAAGGTCAGGCTGAATCAACTGAGCCGCTGTACGTGCACCACGAAGCCCCAGTTCTTCTTGCACTGTTGCTCCTGAATACAAAGTACCACCAAGCTTTTCACCATGAACCGCTTGTAATAATTCGATAGCAAGACCTACTCCATAGCGATTATCCCAAGCTTTTGCCATGATTTTTTTGGGATTAGCCATTGGTGTGAACTCACAGATCGGCACAACTTGCAGTCCGGTACGCAATCCCATCTGTTCCGCTTCTGCACGATCATCTGCACCAATATCAATATACATGGATTTGATATCTACCGGTTTGTTGCGTTGTTCTGGACTGAGTAAATGAGTAGGAGTAGAACCTACAACGCCAACAATAGGGCCGTTATCAGTAATAATATGCAGACGCTGGGCAAGTACAACCTGACTGAACCATCCACCTAAAGGTTGAAAACGAATCAGCCCTTGCTCAGTGATGCCAGTTGTCATAAATCCAACTTCATCAAAGTGACCTGCGACCATCATTTTCGGTCCATGTTCATCACCACGAATAACACCAAATAAGCTACCGAGTCGATCTTGTACAAATTCATCGGTATAAGGTTCCATTTTTTCTTTGACCCAATGCCGAAGTTCTCTTTCAAACCCCGATACTGCGGGGAATTCGGTTAATTGTTTAAACATCTGAAGCGTCTGTTGATCCATTGACGTAGGTCACTCCTTAACAGTGTTATTCTTTGTTATAGTATGAACTTCATGTCGAAAAATGTCCAATTATTTGCCCTGACTTCAAATTGTAATCAGCCATTAAAGTGACTCTGACTTATCGTTCATGTACAATATAATTATATACGCATTTTTTACAAAGGTAGCGTCATTACATCATAATATAACAATATGAACCAGAAGCAGGAGGTTTTATATATATGTCGGCACGCAAAGAATCGATGCAAGTCATCGCGGCTGTAAGATCCAATCTAGAATCATGTATATTAGGCAAATCATTTGAAATTGAGCTGTTACTTACCGCTTTGCTTGCTGGAGGACATGTTCTAATTGAAGATGTTCCAGGAACCGGTAAAACGCAAATGATCAAAGCACTGGCTAAATCGATGAGTGGACAATATCGCCGTATTCAGTGTAATCCAGATATTTTACCAAGTGATATCACAGGTGTTTCTATTTTTCATCCCCGGGATGAGCAGTTTTATTTCCGTCCAGGGCCGGTTATGACTAATATTTTGCTTGCCGATGAGATTAATCGTGCAACAACCAAAACACAATCAGCTTTATTAGAAGTTATGGAAGAACGTAGTGTGACAGTAGATGGAGAGACGCATCCATTGCCACATCCATTTATGTTATGTGCGACACAGAATCCGATTGATTTTGAAGGAACGTATATGTTGCCTGAAGCTCAATTAGACCGTTTTATGATGAAAATTACACTGGGTTATCCTGATGAGCAGACAGAGCGTAATTTACTTCGTCATGGTGCTGCCGGACAACCTGTAGATCGCTTAGAACCGGTCACAGATATGCAACATATCGCTGATATTCAGCAGGAGATTCGTAATATTCATTTAGATGAATCGGTTAGCGACTATCTGGTTAGTGTGATCCGTCATACGCGCGAACATGCGTCGGTCTTACTTGGTGCAAGTCCACGTGCAACACTGTCCTTTATGATGGCTGTTAAGGCCTATGCTTTTATACAGAATCGTGATTATGTACTGCCTGATGATGTCAAAAAGTTAGCCCCTTATGTGATTCCACATCGTATCCTTCCACGTCCAGAAGCTCGTATGGAACGTATGAGTTCTGAACGAATTGTAGCGCAGATTTTGGAGCAAGTTCATGCTCCTGTATCTATGGGACAATAAGTATGAGAGCCTTATTTTCATACTTGCGTCTGAATTTGCAGTGGAAACGCCAACCATCTAAATTATGGTTGGTGTTTATGGTATGGATTGGATGTTTGTTTTATGTGCTTTTTCAAGGTGGCAAAACATCAGTCATGTTATTTGCGATGGTTTCTTTATTATCGCTCTATTTAATAGGTGGTGGCTTTCGAGGAGTAGGACGCGCACATGGCCAGCGTCATTTGTCGACCGCAGGGGATCAGGGAGAAATGATTCTTGCTGGTGATCAAGTGCAGGTGCGTCTGGATGTGACGATTCCGGGATTTTTACCATTACCATATGTTATTATCCGCGAAACGCTCAAACGTCATAATGGAGAATCATGGTCTTTTGAAGAAAGTCTGATTCCTAGTATGCGCGGCAAAGGAGAACTGTTATTCCAGACTCCTCCACTAGAGCGAGGACGTTATCGCTTTTACGGTACAGAATGTATCAGTGAAGATATTTTTGGCTTGATTGAAAATAAAGGGCAATTCACAGCGCCAGGTGAATTTCTGGTGTTGCCACGTATCGCTTTTATTCCGAACTGGCAAATGGGGTCACGTTATTCTAGACTTGGTGGACAGCAAACGTCGCAATTAATGTCACGACCGGAAACGAACCAGATCAACGGTGTGCGTGATTATGTGTATGGAGATCGAATTTCTCGTATTCACTGGTCTGCAACCGCTCGTACAGGCAATTGGAAATCTAAAGAATTTGAACATGAATCGTTGCCCAAAACAGTATTAGTGCTTGATGCGATAGCTGATCATTATGAATCGGATGCTGCTTTTGAATTAGCGGTATCGACAACAGCATCAATGCTTGATTATGGAGTGCGGGAACGAATGGGAATGGGGTTATTTACGACCGGACAGAACAAAGGTGTCTTTTTGCCATCAGATCATATAGGGGAACGTCAAAGAATGCGTCTGCATCTGGTGGATGTCGTAGCAGATGGCAAAGGTCGTTTGTTAGATCAACTGGAAGACCATGCGCGTATGTTTCCGGCAGGCACTTTATTTATTCTGATTACGCCTTTAATGGATGAAAAAGTGTGGGAGATTTTTCAATTTGCTCGTATGCGTCAGATGACACCACTTCAATTTTTAATTCATCCTTCGATCGAAAAAAATAAAGAAGCAGTGATAAACTGGTCACAGTCTGCTCATGCACGCGGTGTATCCTGTTATCCTATTTCTTCATTAGAGCAATTGCCAGCTACGTTGGGAGGGGGAGCGATTTGAAAAAATGGTGGAATGGTATAAGTCGCTCTTGGTACTATTCATTATCTTTATTATGGGTTTTTATTATTGCTTTACAATGGATTAATTATGCAGATGGAGTCTGGTATCAAGAAACGACTCCGCTGGTGTTAGCAACAATGGCTGTGGTAGCGATTATCGATATTTTAATCCCGCTCAAAATCATATATCGCCTCATTATCAAATTGGTTGCAGTATTAGGCACAGTCTATTATGTGCTAAATCATTACGGCTTTTATAGCTGGCAAGAAGGTTCGTTAACAGATAATCTAGAGACATTTGTAGAGACATTATCGCCTTATCTATGGTTTGTTTTATCAGCATGGGTATTGATAGAAGTCTCAGCACGAATTGGTTCATCACGCCGAGCGATTATTATGTTTGTTGGTACGAATATTGCAGCTTTGGCTATTTTAGATTCTTTTACTACGTCTATGATGTGGGAAGAAGTAGCATGGGTTGTTTTTGCAGGCATGGGTTGGTTGGTGAGTAATCATTTTCGTTATTTTCAGCAACGATTTCCTAAAGGGTGGAAACATCTACGCCGATATCCACTCAAAATCATTTTTAATATTGCAGTGATTTTTTCGATTATTTTACTGGTAGGGGTCAATGTACCGGAAGTTCAACCTACACTGAAAGATCCGTACACTGCATGGAAAAATTGGCGCGGGGAAGCAGTAATTACAATCAACGGCTCTAACCCGTTAAATGGACAAGGAGCATCTTCAGGATATAGTCGAGAAGACTCCAATCTAGGTGGCGGATTTAATTTTGACTATACGCCTGTAATGACAGTCAGCACTACTAGCCGTAGTTATTGGCGCGGAGAAACACGTACAGTCTATTCAGGAGAAGGTTGGATAGATCGTTCTAGCAATGGATGGAGTGAATTGCAATCGGTAGAAGCAGGTAGCGAGCTTCCACTGGATGAATCTTCAGATGTTGAAAAGAAAACTGTGAAGCAACAGGTCAAAATGTTGTCTGAAGATAATGTAACGTATCCTGTCCTATTCGGTGCTTATACGATCGGAAGAGTTACAGATGTCGACGGTGGTTCAGATACATCTCAATTGGATTGGCGTAGTAACCCTGGTGAAATTCACTGGAGCCCTACCCGTCAGAATCGTAAATTTCCAGAATCGTATTCACTCGTTTCCAGAGTGCCGATTATACCTGTCAAAGAATTGGAAAAGAAAACATTTAATCAATTGTATGCCGACAAATCGTTAGACCAGTATCTTCAAGTGCCTTCTGAATTGCCAGATCGTGTGCGTAATTTAGCCCGCGAAGTGACAGCTTCAGGAGATACACCTTATAAGAAAGTAGAATTATTACAACAGTATTTGCAAAACAATTTTGCTTATACCAACAATCCTGATTTATCAAAGAAAAAAAGTCGTGATTTTGTAGACAGCTTTTTATTTGAAGTCAAAGAAGGATATTGTGATTATTATTCTACAGCGATGGTTATGATGGCACGTTCATTAGATATTCCTGCTCGCTGGGTTAAAGGGTATGCTCCCGGACAAGCTTCTGGTTATGTAACCAGCGATTATTTCCCGGATGGCGCAACAGAATATACAGTAACCAATGCGGATGCACATTCATGGGCAGAAATTTATTTTGCTGATTATGGATGGGTACCGATTGAAGCAACACCAGGATTTGATATGCCGATGGTAACAGAAACGGTACAGACTCCGTCGGATGATACACCAACACCTGAACCAGAGGAAGAAGAACAGACACCAGAAGAAGAGGAAACAGCAACGCCTGTACAAGATAATGAACCTGCTGTACCGACTTCTGTCATCTGGATAGCAAGTGGTGTGATTGCTGCTTGGGCGATCGTAATGTTGATTCGTTATCGTCGTGAATTAAGCTTTATGCTGATGCGTATGCGTCAAGGTGAAGCTTTGACACCACAGCAAAAAATCATGGCTGAATCCAAACGCTGGTTAGCATGGATGAAACGGCATGGTATGGATCGTCGTTCTTATGAAACGTTACGTGAATCTGTAAGCAGGTGGGAAGAGGTACGCCCTGATTTGGCAGTGCAATTAACACCTTTACTTGAATTGTTTGAAAAAGCGAAATACAGTCCAGATCAGATTACAGAGGACGAGTGGGTCACTATGCAACATCATCTGCAAAACTTGCGAAAAAGATGGCGCAAAAGGGCTACAAAGTAGTATAATGGTGGATGGCTGAACGATTGTTCAAAACGTTGAACAAACTATTGATAAATCCTACAAAAAAACGCCGCTGATGCGGCGTTTCTTTTTGTCAGATAGGTTACACTTATGATATAGTTTGTCGTATGAAACCGAGGTGAATAAAGCTTGTTTGAGATGCTCGTACCCAAGTTGCGCGTGAATACTGTATTTGATATTGATCTAGAAGCAATGTATGCCAAAGGTTATCGTGGAATCATTACAGATTTAGACAACACACTCGTTGGTGCCAAAGCGCCAAATGCGACACCGGAATTGATTGAATGGTTTGCTAAAGTAAAAAAATACGGCTTCGAGCTGATTATTGTCTCGAATAACAATATGAGCAGGGTATCCTTATTTGCTACACCACTGGATATCAAATTTGTGCATGCGGCACGCAAGCCGTCTAATGCGCCATTTCGTAAAGCAATGACGCTGATGAAGTGGAGCGAAGAACAGACTATTGTTATCGGTGACCAATTGTTAACAGATGTATATGGTGGAAACAGACTAGGTTTATTTACGATTCTAGTATTGCCTATCGCTGCTAATGATGAAGGTTGGAGAACCAAAGTTAACCGTAAGGTCGAGCGGTTTGCCAGAAAACGACTGCGTAGAAAAGGACTGTGGTCCGAGGAGGAAAACAATAAATGACAGAACAAAGCGGTCTTACCGCTGGCGCGAAATGTAGTGGATGCGGTATTGCCCTACAGATGGATGCGCCTGAATTACCAGGATATTTACCAGCACAAGCACTAGAAAGAACACCTCTAGTATGCCAGCGCTGTTTCCGTATCCGCAATTATAATGAATCGTCGACAGTAACGGTAGATCAGAGCGAATTCTTGCGATTGCTCAGTGAAGTGGGCACAAAAGATGCACTGGTAATCCATATTGTCGACTTGTTCGATTTTCAGGGTAGCGTGATTTCAGGATTGCAACGTTTTGTAGGGAATAATCCTGTAATTCTGGCTGTGAACAAAATCGATTTGTTGCCGAAAGTCACTAATTGGAACAAATTACGTAACTGGGTACAAAAAGAAGCGAAAGAAATCGGGCTCAAAACCGAAGAAATCATTCTTTGTAGTGCCAAACAAAATACTGGATTTGAACGTATTCTTGAAGTGGTAGGTGAGATGCGTGGCAATCGTGATGTGTATGTAGTTGGTGCGACCAATGTAGGGAAATCTACACTGATCAACCGCCTTATTTCGGATTATAGTGATCTGGAAGAAGAACTAACCACTTCTCGTTATCCAGGTACAACTTTAGACACTGTTAATATTCCATTAGATGATGGACATTTTATTATTGATACACCGGGTATCGTGTATGAATCTCGTTATACTGAACTTGTAACGAAGCAGGATTTGGCTGCGATTATGCCGGACAAACCGCTGAAGCCGATGGTATACCAATTAAATGAAGGTCAGACGCTATTTTTTGGAGCGATGGCACGATTTGATTACCTCGAAGGTGGTCGTCAATCATTTACTTGCTTTATTAATAATAATCTCAAAATTCATCGTACCAAATTGGAACGTGCAGATGACTTGTTTGCAGATCATGCAGGCGTGATGCTGGCACCTCCAACCAAAGAACATTTAGCAGATTTGCCAGAATGGACACGTCATGAATTCCGTATTCCTCGTGGTTCACAGTGCGATCTATTTATTTCAGGATTGGGTTGGATCAAAGTTAATGGTAGTACAGGCGCATTGGCTGCTATTCATTTGCCTAAAGGTGTCAAAGTCATGATGCGTCCATCATTGATCTAATGTAAGTCTATCTTAATTCACAGGAGGAACTATACAATGACAGACCGGAAAACAAATTTATCTCATCATACGCTTTTGTTGGGCGTTATGGGAGATCCTATCGGGCATTCCAAATCACCAGCTATGCATAATATTGCGTTGGAAGCATCAGGGATTCCGGGGATGTATGTTCCTTTACATGTGAAGCCAGAGCAACTAGGTGAAGCAGTAGCCGGTACCAAAGCGTTAGGATTTAGCGGATTCAATGTCACGATTCCTCATAAAGTCGAAATGATGAAGTTGATGGATGAATTGGATGAATCAGCGATTTGCTGTGGAGCTGTTAATACAGTGGTGATCAAAGATGGCAAATTAAAAGGATATAACACTGATGGTATCGGTTATGTGCGTTCTCTCAAAGAAGAATTAAATAGTGAGTTATCGGGTAAACATATTACTATTCTAGGCGCAGGTGGTGCTGCGCGTGGAGTGGTATATGCTTTGTTGCGTGAAGAACCTGCAAGTGTAACGATCATTAATCGTACAGTAGACAAAGCTGAACAACTAGCAACAGAGTTCAGTCATGACACATTACAAGTACAAAGTGGTAGCTACGATACACTCGATAAAGTTCTTCCGCAGACCGATATACTTATTAATACAACCTCGATCGGGATGTCACCGAATAATGAGGAGACACCGCTAGAACAGAGTCAAATTCCAGAAGGAATTGTCGTTAGCGATCTGATCTATAATCCGTTAGAAACGCGTTTTTTGCGTGAAGCTAAAAGTCGTGGTTGTACAGTAGTTGGTGGATTAGGTATGTTTGTGTATCAAGGAGCATACGCTTATGAATATTGGACAGGACAATCTGCACCTGTATCTGTGATGCGTAGTGCTTTACTAGAAGCGATGAATCATCAAAAAGAATAGGTATTGAAGGAGAAATATATGTTAACAGGAAAACAAAAACGCTTTTTGCGTTCACAAGCTCATCATTTGGATGCGATTTTTCAAATCGGTAAAGGCGGTATGAATGACGGTATTGTTCGTCATGTACTGGATGCGATTGAAACACGTGAATTGATGAAAATTTCAGTATTGAATAACTGTCTGGAAGAACCAAAAGATTTGGCTGAAGAATTAGCAAAAAGCACTAAATCCGAGTTGGTTCAAGTGATTGGACGTACAATTATTTTGTACAAAGAATCCAAAGATCACAAACAAATTGAATTACCAAAAGCGTAATTGATCTTATTGTTATTATAAAATCGTATTCGGTGGTGTATTCATGAAAGTCGGTATTATGGGTGGAACATTCGATCCTGTGCATATCGGTCATATGTTAGCAGCAGAAGCAGCACTTCAAGGTTGTACATTGGATGAAGTCTGGTTTATGCCGTCACATATTCCGCCGCATAAGCACGAAGCGGGAGCTGGAGGAGACGAACGTCTTCAGATGGTGGAGCTTGCAGTAGGAACGAATCCTGCTTTTCGTACATTGGATATAGAGCTTGTACGTGGGGGTGTATCATATACGATTGATACGATCCGCGAATTACGAGCAAGGTATACAGAGCATGAATTCTTTTTTATTATTGGTGCAGATATGGTGAACTTTTTAACACAATGGCATGGCATTGAAGAACTAGCACAGGTGCTTACTTTTATCGGTGTAGGTCGTCCAGGCTCGGTCATTCGTAAAGAAGATTTACCGGATTATTTGCAGGAAAAAGTAGTTCTGGTGAATATGCCACAAGTGGATATTTCATCTACAGATATCCGTCAACGTCTAGCAGCAGGACAATCTGTTCGTTATATGGTACATGATCTAGTGAATGAATATATACAAAGGAGCGGTATCTATGAACCTGACACGCGATGAGTTGAAGGCATCAGTATCCGCTCAAATGCCACAAAAACGCTGGAAACATACTGAAGGCGTGATGCAATCAGCGATTGTACTTGCCAAACGATATGGCGCCGATCCGGTCAAAGCAGAGATTGCTGCAATTTTGCATGATGTAGCGAAATATTGGAGCACTGAACGTCAAGAACAAGTATTACGCGAACAAGCGTTAAATGATGAATTATTATTGTATGACAAGCCGTTATGGCATGCTGAAGTGGGAGCATATACGGCGCAGACAGAATACGGTGTAGACGATGAAGAAATATTGAATGCGATTCGTTATCATACGTCTGGACGTGTCGGTATGACTGTATTGGAAAAAGTGATTTGTTTGGCTGATTATATAGAGCCTGGACGTGATTTTCCAGGAGTCGATCATATCCGTAGTCTAGCCGAGCATAGTCTTGAAGCTGGATTGGTGGCTGGGTTTGATTCAACAATTCAGTTATTGGTTGCCAAACGTCAGATCATTTTTCCGTTAACAGTTTTATCTCGCAACGATTTGGTCAAACAGCTACAACTCGAGGGGGAACTTTAATGAAATTGAATCCTGAACAATTATTGCAACTTGCTGTAGAAGCAGCCGAAAGTAAAAAAGCAAGCAATCTGGTAGCACTAGATCTACGTGGTGTATCGATGATTGCTGATTATTTTGTAATCTGTCATGGTAACTCGGATACACAAGTACAAGCGATTGCAAGTGAAATCCGTAAAGTAATGCATGATGCTAAAGCAGAGATTCGTGGTATGGAAGGTGTAAATGCAGCTCGTTGGGTACTGATGGATCTTGGCGATGTAGTCGTTCACATTTTCCATCGTGATGAGCGTGAATACTATAACATCGAGCGTCTGTGGTCAGATGCTAAAGTGATGGAGAACGTATGAGTTTTGAATCCGGTACAGTATTAACGCTTGAATTGGTGCGTGAAGTATCGCCGTATGGTTTTTTTCTATCCGATGGAGAAAACGATGTATTGCTTCATTACAGTGAAATCACCAAAAAAATTAAAATAGGCGATCATATCGAAGTCTTTATTTTCCATGATACCGAAGATCGTTTGGCAGCAACGATGAAAAAACCATTTTTGACACTAGGTGGAATGGCGAAGCTAACAGTAGCAGATCTACATCCACGTCTTGGTGCTTTTCTTGAAATGGGACTAGGTCGTCAATTGTTATTGCCACTGAGCGAGATGCCTGAACTCAAAGAACTTCGTCCGCAAGTAGGCGATGAAGTGTATGTGATGATGGAGCATGATCGTCAAGGTCGTCTACGTGCCAAATTAGCAGGTGAGCTTGAATTTATGGAGCATACTTTTCACGCTCCTGAATCCTGGGTGAACCTCTGGTTAGATGCACAAGTCTATCGTCCGTTGCAGATGGGAACATTTGTGATTGTTGAAGGTGGCGTACTTGGATTTGGTGCATTGGGTATGATTCATCAAAGCGAGCGCAGTCGGATGCTTCGCCTCGGTGAAAAAGTCAACGTACGTGTAACACAAGTTCGTGAAGATGGACGTGTGAATCTATCTATGATTCCTCGTAAAGAAGTAGGTCGTGATCAAGATGCAGAGCGCTTACTTGCTTTCTTACATGAACGTCCTGATGGAGCAATGCCTTATTCGGATACAACAACACCTGATATTATCAAACAACGTTTTGGCATTAGTAAGTCTGCTTTCAAACGTGCCCTTGGTAAATTGATGCGTGAAGGTATTGTAGAGCAGAAAGAAAACTGGACAATGCTAGTGAAGCCAGCAGATTCTGCACAATCGACTTCATCTGAGGAAGAAAAGCAATCCTAAGTACTAGCGACTTTGTAGTGTGAATTGATCATTCTGTAATCGATATTGCAGATGTACGGAAGGACGGTTAGCGTATTGTCGTACCGGAAGTTTGCTTATGTATATGATGAATTAATGGCAGATATGCCTTACCCGGACTGGCTACGCTTTGTACGTGAAGTCTGGGACAAATATGGTATGCCTCGTACGGTGGCAGAACTTGGCTGTGGAACTGGTAGTATTACGATTCCGCTTGTCAATGCAGGCTTTCAAGTAACAGGAATCGATCTGTCATCAGATATGTTATCTGTTGCGAAAGACAAGCTAGAATCGACTCCGCAAGGACACCGTCTTTTTCAAAATGGTAGTGTAAACTGGGTATGTCAAAATATGACGCATTGGATGTTGCCTGAACCGGTGGATAGTGTGATTTCATTTTGCGATTGTCTGAATTATTTAACAGAACCTGAATATATCGTAGATACATTCCAATCGACGTATAAAGGACTCAAGTCAGGTGGTACGTTTGTATTTGATGTGCATCATCCACAAACCCTACGCCGTTATGATGAAGAGCAACCGTTTATGTTAGATGAGCGTGCTGTTTCGTATTTATGGACATGTGAATATGATCAAGTTCGTACCGAGATCGAACATCATTTAACGATCTTTGCCCGCACAGGGGAAGAGCGTAATGCGTTATATGAGCGTTTTGAAGAAACCCATGTTCAGCGTTCGTATGATCCAGAATGGTTGATAACAGAATTAATCAAAGCCGGTTTTCGAGATGTGCATTGTTATGCTGATTTTGAATGGGTAGAAGCTGGCGAAGATGCAGCTAGATTGTTCTTTGTAGCCATTAAATAATATGATATGATTTAATAGAAGCTCCCAATATAGGGAGCTTTTTTTTGATATACCAAATATGTACTGTTTTACAAATTCACAGATGAGGATTTTGAGATGCTGACTATTGTTCAATCGCTTCTAAACAACCTTACCTTTCTGACGACTACACTCTTTTTTGGTAATTTAATTTTAAAATGGCTGAGTAAAAGAATCGATATTCAGTCATTTTATATCAAATTACTATCCGGTGTATTTGCTGGAATCATTGGTATTACATTAACCAAATATTTTTCATTCCATTTGTCACCTATGATTGTACTGGATCTTCGTCAGGTGGCTATTATATTATCTTTTTATTTTGGTGGAGCATTAAGCAGTTTGCTGACCGCTGTAATTATTGGCGTATATCGACTGTTTTTGATAGACCCGATCAATTTTAGTTCATTTATCGGATTTTTTAATGCGATATTTACATTTTTGATTACAGGATTGTTTATGAAAAAAGGAAAAGAGCTAAAGTTATCTTACTGGATACGTATGATGGTAGGCATTTTAGCGGTATACGCATTATCTGTTATTTCTGTGCTTGGAGAAAAATCGTTTTTGATTATTGCATTATTTGCAACTTTTTATATTCCCGGAGTATTGTTTGTTTATTATTTACTTCGTTATATGAAACGTACCGATGATGTATTGGTATTAATGAGTGAAGCAGCCAATCTCGATTTTTTGACAGGGCTTCATAATCCAAGAGCATTTGAAAAAATGTTTGAACAAAAAACGATCAATCTAGTGCATTATCCACAACCTTTTGGTCTACTTATTTTGGATATTGACCACTTTAAGCATGTTAATGATACGTATGGACATTTAGATGGAGATACTGTACTAATTCAAGTTGCTCAGTTGTTGAAAGACACCATGCGTTCGAGTGATCATTGTGCTCGCAAAGGTGGAGAAGAATTTGCAGCTATTTTGAATGACTGTGGAATAGAAAAAACGTTAAATATAGCAGAATCGATTCGTAAAAAGATCGAAGATCACCCTTTTCTATTAGAGGATGGACAGATCATTCGTATTACGATATCGATAGGTGTTAGTTGTTATCCGCAAGATAAGCCTGAAAACATGTTTGAACAAGCAGATCGAGCATTATATATAGCCAAGTCGGCTGGACGGAATCAAGTGAAGATAGCTGAACCTTTATTATAAACAGTGCTTGATCTGAAATGCATTTCATACTTTATCATAAAAGCATCAATTCGCTTGAAGGAGGAGTACAAATGCATCATGAACACAAAAAAGCATTCCCAGCTGATTTTCTATGGGGATCAGCTTCCGCAGCATATCAAGTAGAAGGTGCTTGGAACGAAGATGGTAAAGGACCTTCGATGTGGGATTCTTTTACCAAAATTCCGGGCAAAACGTTCAAAGGAACCAATGGAGATGTAGCTGTAGATCATTATCACCGCTACAAAGAAGATATTGCTCTGATGGCAAAGCAAGGTCTTAAAGCATACCGTTTTTCGATTAGTTGGCCACGTATTTATCCGCAGGGTAAAGGTGAAGTGAATGAAGCAGGTTTGGTTTTTTACGATCAATTAATCGATGAATTGCTAGCGAACCAGATTGAACCGGTATTAACGTTATATCATTGGGATGCTCCACAAGCACTAGCAGATGAATACGGTGCTTGGGAATCTAGAGAAATGATTGAAGATTTCAATCAATATTGTATTACATTGTATAAACGTTATGGAGATCGAGTGAAGTACTGGGTATCGCTTAATGAGCAAAATTATAATTCTAACCATGCGTTTATTACAGCCATGCATCCACCAGGTGTACATGATCGCAAACGTTTTTACGAAGCGAATCATATTGCTTTTCTAGCAAACGCCAAAGCGATTGAATCATTCCGTAAATATGTACCAAACGGTAAAATAGGACCTAGCTTTGCCTATTCTCCTTCGTATCCAGCTAGCAGTCAGCCTCGTGATATGCTGGCGTATGAGAATGCAGAAGAATTTCAAAATAACTGGTGGTTGGATACGTATTGTCTCGGTCATTATCCACAGGTAGCTCTTCGTTATCTGGAAGAGCATGGTCTGGCACCAACTTTTGAAGAAGGCGATATTGAATTATTGACTAAAGGGATTCCTGATTTTGTCGGTGTTAATTATTATCAGACGATTACGTATGAATTTAATCCGATAGATGGGGTAGCTGAAGGCAAAATGAATACCACCGGACAAAAAGGAAGCAATGAAGATACAGGAAGACCAGGTCTATACAAAACAACGCCTAATACTCATTTAGAAACGTCTAACTGGGACTGGGCTATTGATCCAATCGGCTTGCGGATAGGATTACGTCGTATTACGAGCCGTTATGGACTGCCTGTCTTTATTACCGAAAATGGATTAGGTGAATTTGATAAGTTAGAAGCAGATGGAAGTATTCAAGATGATTATCGGATTGATTATTTGCGTTCTCATCTAGAACAATGTCGTGAAGCCATTGCTGACGGCGTGGATCTGATCGGCTATTGTAGCTGGTCATTTACCGATTTGTTAAGCTGGTTGAATGGTTATCAGAAACGTTATGGCTTTGTTTATATCAATCGTGATGAAGATAGTGAAAAAGATATGCGTCGTATTCCGAAAAAAAGTTACTATTGGTATCAACAGGTGATAGAAAGTAACGGAGAACAACTATAAGGTAACAAAGGGATATAAAACAACCGCCTTTTCTTGGATAGCATGTTCAAGAGAAAAGGCGGTTGTTTATCGTTTATACTGTTTTTGAGCTATGATAGAAGTAATGATTCAAGATCGATTATAAGAAGAAAGGAATGACGTATGGTCAATATCAAACAAATTGCTAAACAAGCAGGAGTCTCGGTGTCTACAGTATCTAGAGTGCTCAATAATCATCCTTATGTTAAAGCCGATAAACGGGAACGAGTGCAACAGGTAATCGAGCAAAATAGCTATACTCCTAATTCACAAGCTATTAATCTAATTCGTGGCAAAACCAAAACGGTTGGTTTGATTTTACCGTTTAGTCATCATCCGTATTACCATGCCATTATTGCAGGTGTAATGGAAGAAGCATATCAATATGGTTACCATGTATTGCTGTGTCAGACTTCGTATAATCCAGATCAAGAGCGAGAATATCTACATATGCTCAGTACAAGACAGGTGGATGGAGTAATTGCATGTTCGCGTGTTTTACCGTGGGCAGAATTACAATCATATAGTGAATCAGGCCCGATAGTTGTCTGCGAATATACAGAAGAATCCAATCTGTCTGCTGTGTATACCGATCATTATGGTGCTTTTTGTAGAGGAATTCAGTATTTATTAGATCGTGGATACACCCGCATCGGTTACTGTATCGGTCGCAAAACAAGTGCAAGCAGTCAGGAGCGGTTTCGTGCATACCAAAATACACTCCATGCCGCAGGGCTTGAAGTGTATCAAGATTGGATTTTTCCAGATTGTATCCATATGAGTGATGGAGAACAGATCGCCAAGCAGATTGCTGCTATGGAATCTCCGCCTTCTGCATTAATCGTAACAGGCGATGAAGCCGCCGCAGGCGTTATGTTAGGCGCACGTCAATATGGATTACGTATTCCAGAACAGTTAGCGATTATTGGTTATGATAACCAACCGATCTCTGCTGGATTACAACTGACAACGATTGATCAAAATTTACAAGAAATCGGTAGACAAGCGTTCTCTTTATTTTATGAACGCAGTCTGGATTCTACTATCATGCCAGTGAAACGACTTATTCCTTATACATTAATTGAACGAAAAAGTGTCTAAAAACGATGATGATAGTTGTACAATTTATTAAATACTAACTCGATTTCTTGATCACATCGACACGACCGGAAAAGAATGTCGCACCACCGCCCATATCTGCTAAGCGATCTGAAGTGAGTGCATTGACCAGATGGGTCGCTTGCTGATTGTCAGTGTCTGCCCATAGCCCCTGGCTCACTACAACACCTGGCAATACATGCTCACCTACCGTAGCAAGCAATTCGCAAGAACCGCGCTCATTCCAGACAGTTACCCAGTCGCCATCTTCAATACCGGCATTCTGTGCATCCACCGTATTCATAAATAACTTCGGTGTTTTTTCAAGACCGATATGCTTGGCATTATTCGAAAAGGTGGAATTTAAAAAATTATGATTAGGCCCCGGTACAAAAATATAAGGATGGTTACCTTGTTCATGAAGCGGTGTATAAGTAGGCAATGGTGGTAATCCATCACGCTCCATATCGGCTGAATACAGTTCGATTTTGCCACTTGGTGTAGGGAGACGATCCGGGAATATATAGGGACGGTCTGCTTTGACATATTGATGCTCGATCAGTGAATCATACGTAATATTTTTGAGTGCAGGATTAGCAGGATTATCTAGCGCCTGACGAATAAGCTGTTCATCGCTATCTTGTAATGCCTGGTCTTCATAACCCATCGCTGTAGCTAATAAACGGAATACCTCGGTATTGGATTTACTTTCGCCATAAGGAGCGACAACCGGTTGTTGAATCTGCATATAATGATGCCAGTACGAAGCGTAGAAATCTGTATTTTCAAAAGCAGATGTTGCTGGCAACACGATATCTGCGTATTTAGCAGTTTCGGTTAAAAAGAGATCATGTACCACTGTAAACAAATCGTCTCGTGCTAATCCTTGTCTTACAAGTGTCGCTTCTGGAGTGACAACGGCTGGATTAGAATTGTATACATATAGCGATTGTACAGGTTCAGCCTCTTCCAACAACACACGCCCCAATTGATTCATATTGAAAGAACGGGTATTACGATTAGCTAACAAATCTGGACGTTGTAGTGCTTCTTCATTAAAGGTGAGCTGAAATGTATTAGACTTGATAGCACCACCGCCACGTACTAGCCATTGTCCTGTAATAGCAGGTAGACAGGCAATCGTCCGTACATTCATACCGCCATTGTCATGATGTTGTAGACCATTTCCGATCCGAATCAGAGCAGGGCTAGCATCTCCATACATACGAGTCAATTGATATAGATCATCTACAGGTACGCCTGTAATCGTTGATACGGTTGCAGGATCATATTGCTTCACATGCTCACGCAATTGTTCATGTCCTACTGTATATTGCTTCATAAAATCTTCGTTTACTTTATTTTCAGCAAATAAAATATGCATCATTCCTAGAGCTAGTGCACTATCTGTTCCTGGCAAAATCGGAATAAACCAATCCGCCGATCGTCCTGTTTGATTTTTATGCACATCGATCACAATCACTTTAGCACCTTTTTTGCGAGCTTGTTGAGCTAAAGTCACCTGATGCATATTAGTGCTGACAGCATTAATCCCCCAGAAAATAAATAACTGTGTATCTACTGTATCTTCAGGATCAGTACCAATACTGCCACCCATTGTGTATTTATAACCGGCTGAACCGGCGGCTGTACAAATTGTCCGTTCGAGTAGGCTTGCACCCATACGATGGAAAAAGCGGCGATCCATGCCTTCTGCGGACAGATTGCCCATATTGCCATAAAAGCTATATGGAAGAATACTTTCAGGGCCGGAAGTAGATATTAACGTTTTCCATTTTGAAGTAATCGTGGTGATAGCTTCTTCCCATGAAATAGGCTCAAAAAGACCTTCACCTTTGGCTCCGATTCGTTTGAGTGGAGTAGTCAGGCGCTTGGTATCATAAATACGTTCTGTCATATTACGAACTTTGTTACAAATGTTGCCTTTGGTAACTGGATGGTTAGGATCTCCAGCAATTTTGATGATTTTACCTTTTTCTTTATGCACAAGCAGTCCGCACTGATCAGGACAATCCAGCGAGCAGACAGAAGGGAATATTCCATCTTGTTGATCAATATAAGTAGACATATATCATGCTCCTTTCGTAATACCAATACTGTAATGAGGGCAGAAATAGGCTTTGAATACGTTATAAACTATCATAAATCAAATTTTAGATTTAATGTTGACTTTTTTACTAGGTTTAATTAGAATAAAGAAAATTATTTCGTATTCGACAAATTTAGATGTTTTATACCTTATCGTGTCTGATATGGATTTGCAAGCTTTTTTGACAACTACATACATTGAATTTTCTATCCAGAGAGGTGGAGGGACTGGCCCTACGAAACCTCGGCAAAAACGTGCCAATTCCAGCAAGCTTGAATCGCTTGGGAGATAGGAAAGCAGGATCAATTATTGCATTATTCTGTTCGGATTATTTGAATAGCATAATGAATAGATAGCTAACCTCTTTCCTTGATATGGGAAAGAGGTTTTTGTATTTTTTCAGTATACCGAATAGAGTCTATGTAAAATCTTAACACTTACAATCATACCGCTATCGCTAGCAAACAAAGAACTCTCTCTACCATGTTACTTTCTTACTTTAAAGCTTCACTTAAATAACACTGCACCTAAGTGTACCAAAGGAGATTGAATAATGAAAATATTAATTACAGCCCCTTATCATGAGCAAGGTCGTCAACAACTAGCAGATACGTTTGGAGAAGTTATTTACCGTTGCTGGAAAGATCATGGACAAGCTTATCAAGAAGACGAATTAATCTCGTTATTACAAGAAACTGAAGCAGATGCAATTATCGCAGAATTAGATCAAATTA
Organism: Paenibacillus nicotianae; assembly: GCF_042681745.1. Classification (NCBI taxonomy): domain Bacteria; kingdom Bacillati; phylum Bacillota; class Bacilli; order Caryophanales; family Paenibacillaceae; genus Paenibacillus; species Paenibacillus nicotianae. The sequence goes on from NZ_JBHUGF010000010.1 coordinate 311,429, forward strand.
CTGAAAAAGTAATCCAAGCAGTTCCTAAGCTTCAATTTATCGGTGTCTGCCGGGGCACGCCTTCCAATGTAAATGTACCTGTTGCTACAGATCGTCGTATTCCTGTTTTCTATACACCTGCACGTAATGCACAAGCTGTAGCTGAAATGGTAGTTGGCAGTCTGATTACCTTTTTACGCAGTATTATTCCATCCAGTCAATGGTTAGAAGCAGGAGAATGGCAAAGTGGTAGCTTAACTGCTTATCTCAAATTTAAAGGTAATGAACTGGCTGGCAAAACAGTAGGCATGGTTGGTTTTGGCGCGGTAGCTCAGCGTACAGCAGGTATTTTACGTAGCTTCCCTTGCGATATTCGTTATTACGATCCATATGTAACCAGCCCTGACCCGCGTGATCAAAAAGTATCGTTAGCCGAGTTATTTGCTACAAGCGATATTGTATCTATTCATTTACCTGTAACTGAAGATACCAAAGGATTGATCGGCACAGAATTATTGCAATCGATGAAACATGATGCGATTTTTGTAAATACAGCACGTTCAGTAGTAGTAGATCATGATGCATTAGTTGAACAGTTACAGCAGAATCAAATTCGTGGAGCGATTATAGACGTATTTGATCAAGAGCCACCGCTTCCTAAAGATTATGAACTCATTTCATTGCCTAATGTTTTGGCGATTCCACATTTGGCAGGTGCAACGTATGAAGTCGAAGACCATCATGTAGAAATTATGAATACAGCAGTTATAGATTGGTTTGAGCATCATGACACCGCAGTGAAAGTGCTCTACAATAAAGCGATTTTGGAGGATATTAACAATGACACAACAAGCGTATCTAGTCTTTGATATCGGTACCGGTAATGCTCGTGTAGCTGTTGTGGATATCAACGGTAATGTATTATCGATTGAACGAGCTGATATTTTGTATCATAATGATGATCTTTATCCAGATGCACGTCACTTTATACCGGAAGTCTTATGGGAACAGATCGCTGGACTTGCGAAGTTAGCATTATCTAACGTTCCAGATATTCATATTCTCGCTGTCACTTCAACAAGCCAGCGTCAAGGTATTGTACTGGTCGATGAAGCCGGTGAATCTTATCTTGGATTGCCGAATATTGATAACCGCGGCCGAGAGTGGGAAGAACGATATAGTGATCAACCTTCTATTTATCCGATTACAGGCAGAACGCCGTCTGCTTTATTTTCAGCAATGAAGTTAGTCGGATTACGTGAGCGTCATCTACAGCAGTATCAACGATTGAATCGCTTTACCAGTATTAGCGATTGGGTCACTTATGCGCTTAGTGGTGTGCTAAGTTACGAACCGTCTCAAGCATGTGAGACTCTTCTCTATGATGTAGAGCATAATGACTGGTCTACAGACATGTGTCATACATTTGGCATTGAACCGACAGTATTACCTTCATTAGTACCTTCAGGTAGCGTGCTCGGAACATTACTACCTGGTGTAGCAGCAGAATTGAACTTGCCTGTCGATACCCCTGTTATCGTAGGTGGCGGAGATACCCAATTGGCTATCCATAGTACAGGTGCACAAGCAGAAGATATCGTTATTGTATCCGGTACAACAACACCTATCGCTAAAATTACAGATACATTTACAACAGATGATTCAGCACAAGCATGGATTAATGCATATACAACACCACATCAATTTTTGATCGAAACGAATCCAGGGATCACAGGTCTGAACTATCAGAAATTGCAATCTATTTTCTATCCCAATGAAGGATACGCCATGATGGAGCAAGAGATGAATGAACTGGAAGACAGTCAATGTGTAGCGGCTTTAGGTTCTTATTTATCTTCTGCCAAAAATGCGCGTGTACGTGGAGGATTTCTATTCGATGCTCCACTATCAGACCAATTAAGCCGGGCTCACTTTGTCAGATCAGCATTACATGAGATTGCTTTTTCGATCAAAGTGAATTTCGATCAATTGGCACAAGTAGTATCGCTAGATCGTTCGTATATCTGGGCATGTGGAGGAGGATTACAAAGTCGTACGCTAATCCAGAGTATCGCTGATCTATTAGGTAAAGAAATCCGTATCCGTACCGGATTTGAACATGCTTCGATTGTAGGAGCAGCCTATATCTGTAATACAGCTTTGGATATTCAGTCTACTCAGACCGAGCAGATCACTACATTTCAACCACAACCTTCTGATCTATTGCAAAAAGATTACCAAAAATGGCATGCGACACAGCTCTTTTTTGCACAATTAGCATTAGCGGAATCGGCTACAAAAGCTACAACAATTTCTTCATCTGAAAGCAGTATCTGAGAAAAGTAGACCACCAGTAAAGTCCAAAAAGGAGTGTATGTCATGAACGTATTAGATCGTATCGGGATTCCCAAAACATTAGTCTGGGGATATCTCGGAGTATTGATATTTATGATGGGGGATGGATTAGAAGCAGGTTGGTTAAGCCCTTATCTGGTCGAACGAGGGCTTAGTATCCAGCAAGCCAGTCTTTTATTTACTGTATATGGAGTGACACTTGCGATAGCTTCATGGTTTTCAGGCGTATTTTTAGAAGCATTTGGAGCGAAAAAATCGATGTTGATCGGATTTATCGCGTATGTGATCGGTACTTCTGCTTTTATCGCTTTTGGCGTAACTGATTTGAATTATCCTATCATGTTATTAACATATGCTGTCAAAGGATTCGGCTATCCATTATTCGCGTATTCCTTTTTAACTTGGGTTACTTATCGTAGTCCTGAAAATAAATTAAGTACCGCAATTGGTTGGTTCTGGGTAGCCTACTCTGGAGGAATGTTTGTATTAGGAGCATATTATTCCAGTTATGCAATCAAACATTTAGGATATATGCAGACATTATGGAGTGCAGTTGTACTTGCTGGAATCGGTGCTATTTTCGCATTGTTAATCAATCGTGATCGTTTACCAAAAAAAGCAGGCAATGCGCGCGAAACCTTACGTGAACTTGGTAAAGGATTAACCATAGTCAAAACACATCCCAAAGTGGGATTAAGTGGCATTGTACGAGTTATCAACAGCGTCGGTTCTTATGGATTCCCTGTGTTTTTACCATTACATATGGCGCAGTACGGAATCGCCACAGGGACATGGTTAAATATCTGGGGAACGATTTTTTTAGGAAATATCGTATTTAATCTATTGTTCGGTATTATCGGCGACAAATTTGGATGGAGACAGACAGTGATGTGGTTTGGTGGAGTCGGTTGTGGTATTTTCACATTATTATTGTTCTATATCCCTGAATGGACAAACGGTAACTTGTGGATGACTACGATTGTCGGCTTTATCTGGGGTGGATTATTAGCTGGCTATGTTCCGATTGCAGCACTCGCTCCATCCGTAGCAGGCGGAAATAAAGGACCTGCCATGTCGATTGTTAATCTAGGTGCTGGTTTATCTGCTTTTATTGCGCCTGCGATTGCATTTGCTTTTATCGGTGTGATCGGTGCAGAAGGGGTTGTATGGGTATTCGCTATTCTTTACTTTATCAGCGCGATTATTACCAAGTTTATTACAACTCCAGAAGAAGATGCTGCTAAAGTAGCCGGTAAACGCAAAGTGCAAGAGAATATTGCGTAATCATGCATCTAACAAAATATGAAAACCTAAGCTCATACTTGTCCATAGACAAAATATGAGCTTTTTAATATACTTAAATAAGTTATAAATACTTAAATGAGCTTGAAATGATTTTATTACAATAATTAAAAACTTGAAAAAAGTGGTGATACATATCAACTTTTTATTTTGGAATTTAAAAAAGAATTCTAAATCAATTTATTGCCTAAAAGATATATTAGTTGAAAACGAGATAGATGTTTTTATTTTAAGTGAAGTAAATAGTAGAGATTTAATATGGATAAACCAAAATCTAATCAATTATACGCCAACATTACAATTACCAAAAAATAGAACATTTTTATTCTATAAAAATCATCATCTAATAAAAAAAGTAAAAGATAGCCACTACTATTCTTTTTTTGAAATCTTGAATCCTTCTTTTGAAAAAGTATTGTTAGTAAGTGTTCATTTTCCAAGTCGCTTATGGAAAAGAGGAAAAGAAATTGGCTATCAAGCACAAATCACCAAACGTGATATCGTAAAGTTTGAAACAGAACATAGATATAAGCATACTTTGGTTGTAGGTGATTTTAATTTGAATCCTTTTTCAGAAGAAATAGTATCTACAGAAGGATTTCATGCTGTAATGAGTAAAGAAGTTGCTAAAAAAGAGGATAGAGTAGTAGATTTCGTAAAGCATCGTTACTTTTTTAATCCGATGTGGTTTCTGCATGGTAATATAAATAATGAAGTTATGGGAAGTTATTATTATCATAAAAGCGCTATAAGCTATGTATGGAATTTATTTGATCAAGTATTAATTCGTCCATCTTTAATTGATTATTTTGATTTTGAATATTTAAATATTATATCTAGTGTAACTGGACACTCTTTGCTTAATAAGCATGGACAACCTGATTCTAATGTATATTCAGATCATTTACCAATAAAATTCAGAATCAAATTTGATAAAAAGGAGTGATATTAGTATGAATGAAGATTTTTGGGGATTTAAAGATTTAATTGATGAAAGTAAAAATAATATATTTTTAGGTATTTTACAACAACAAAAAGAAGTTTTTATAGAAAAAACAAAAGGTATTCTTCAAATTGAAATCTTAAATAAAAAAATAGACATTCAGCGTAGAGATGGTTTTAAATTAACGACAGAATTTAATATTGTAGCGCCTTATTTAGACGATTATTCTTATACTTTATTTACGGTGTACTCTAAACCGGAAAAAAATTATCCTATCGCTATTGATACACAAATTAATTTAGATAAACAAGTCATTGAAAATAAAAGTTGGTATGAAGATTTTGCGTATGAATGTCAAGACGAAGAACAATTTATAATGGTATTAGAAAAAATATTAAGTTCTACAGAGACTACACAAATTGTCCAAAATTTATATACAAAGAGTAAAATAGAATGGAATGATGAGACAGAATAGAACTATATACAAAGAAAGACAATGAATTTCTTTTGTGATTGACTTTCCAGAGCGAATTTTTTAAAATAGAGCTATTGTTATATTTTATAATACAATGCTCAGTGAAAAGGAATAGTAATATCAGTAAGCATGCAATGATAGAGAGTCGACGGGTGGTGCAAGTCGATATGATGCTGATATGAACTCGCCTTGGAGATATGTTGCAAGAATAGTACAGTGCGCTGTTATTTCATTGATACATAGGCAGCGTCATTATTCTATTTCTGAACGACATCGGCTTCCTACCGTTATCAGGCAACTAAGTGAGTGGATAGCAAAGTATGCTTGTTCACTAACTAGGGTGGTACCGCGAGACACAACCTCTCGTCCCTAGCGATATTATGCGCTATGGATGAGAGGTTTTTTTGTCGCATATGAGCAGTAAGCTACGAATGAAATACAGGTATACGACAGACACATCCGATCGTTACGATCGAAGGAGGACACATTGATGACAGATTCAAAAACAACGCAACCTGGTTATCACCCACAGCAGATCGAACCGAAGTGGCAAGGATACTGGGATCAACACAAAACATTTAAAACACAAGAAGAACCGGGCAAACCGAAATTTTATGCACTTGATATGTTCCCTTATCCATCTGGAGCAGGTCTGCATGTAGGACATCCTGAAGGGTATACAGCTACAGATATCGTGTCTCGTTACAAACGGATGCGTGGTTTTAATGTGCTTCATCCGATGGGATGGGATGCATTTGGTCTACCGGCAGAACAATATGCAATGGATACAGGCGAACACCCACGCGATATTACATTCAAAAATATCGATAATTTCCGTCGTCAAATCAAGTCATTAGGTTTCTCTTATGATTGGGATCGTGAGATCAGTACAACCGATCCACAGTATTACAAATGGACACAATGGATCTTTATCCAACTGTATAACAAAGGGCTTGCTTATGTAGATGAAGTCGCTGTGAACTGGTGTGAAGCATTAGGAACAGTACTTGCGAATGAAGAAGTCATAGACGGCAAAAGTGAACGCGGAGGACATCCTGTTGTTCGCAAACCGATGCGTCAATGGGTACTACGTATTACTGAATATGCAGAGCGTCTATTGGATGATTTGGAAGAATTGGATTGGACAGAAAGTATCAAAGATATGCAACGTAACTGGATCGGCAAATCTGTCGGTGCAGAAGTTCATTTTGATATTAAAGGTACAGACAAAAATCTAACTGTATTTACAACGCGTGCAGATACTTTGTTCGGAGCAACCTATTGCGTACTAGCTCCTGAACACGAATTAGTGGATGTGATTACAACACCTGAACAACAAGCGGCTGTCAAAGCGTATCAAGATCAAGCAACACATAAGAGTGATCTTGAGCGTACCGATTTGGCAAAAGATAAAACAGGCGTATTTACAGGTGCTTATGCGATTAATCCAGCAGGTGGAGAAAAATTACCAATCTGGATCGCTGATTATGTGCTTGCAGGTTATGGAACAGGCGCTATTATGGCAGTTCCTGCACATGATGCTCGTGACTGGGAATTTGCGAAGAAATTTAATTTGGAAATTAAAGAAGTGGTAGCTGGAGGCAGTGTACAAGAAGAAGTATACACAGGCGAAGGCGAACATGTAAATTCTGATTTCTTGAATGGATTAAATACAACCGATGCGATTGCCAAAATGATTGCATGGCTTGAGGAAAATGGTAAAGGACAAGGTAAAGTTACGTATCGTCTACGCGACTGGTTGTTCAGTCGTCAACGTTACTGGGGAGAGCCTATTCCTATTTTGCATTTAGAAGATGGAACAATGAAGACTGTTCCTGAATCTGAATTGCCTTTATTGCTTCCTGATATCGATCAGATCAAACCTTCGGGTACAGGCGAATCACCACTGGCTAATATCACGGACTGGGTAGAAACGATCGATCCAGAAACAGGAATGAAAGCACGTCGTGAAACGAATACAATGCCACAGTGGGCAGGTAGTTGCTGGTATTACTTGCGTTATATCGATCCACATAATGATGATGCGTTGTGCTCACCAGAGAAGCAAAAAGAATGGTTACCTGTCGATCTATATATCGGTGGTGTAGAACATGCTGTACTTCACTTATTGTATGCTCGTTTCTGGCATAAAGTACTTTATGATATCGGTGTAGTTGATACAAAAGAACCTTTCCAAAAGCTTGTCAATCAAGGGATGATTCTAGGTAACAATAACGAGAAAATGAGTAAATCTCGTGGTAACGTGATCAATCCAGATGATATCGTTAGCGAATATGGTGCAGATACACTTCGTCTATATGAAATGTTTATGGGACCACTAGAAGCAACGAAGCCTTGGAATGAAAATGGTGTAGAAGGAATGTATCGCTTCTTATCTCGTGTATGGCGTCTATTTATCAATGATGAAGGACAATTAAACGCTAAAATCACTGACGGTGAAGGCGATGAAGCTTTCAAACGCACTGCTCACAAAACGATCAAAAAAGTAACGGAAGATTTGGACGGCTTGCGCTTTAATACAGCGATTAGTCAGTTGATGATCTTTGTCAATGATGCTTACAAAACAGACGTATTGCCACGCGATCTAATGGAGAAATTTGTACAATTGTTATCTCCACTTGCTCCGCATATCGCTGAAGAATTGTGGGCTCGTCTGGGTCATGAAGGAAGTATTACGTATGTGGAATGGCCTACATTTGATGAGCAATGGACTACTGAATCTGAAGTGGAAATTGTGATTCAAGTGAATGGTAAAATTGTACAACGTAACAAAATTGCTAAAGACCTAGATGCCAAAGCAATGGAAGAATCTGCATTATCTTTAGAAGCAGTTCAACAAGCGATCGAAGGCAAAACAGTTCGTAAAGTAATTGCTGTACCGGGCAAATTAGTGAATATCGTTGCTAACTAATCACGATACAGTGAAGCGATGAACTACCATATGATGAATAATGTATAGAAATAGATTTAAAAGTAAAATAGTTTGACCTCCTATGCGATGGGAGTCTATTACCGGGATTCCGGTAATGCACTGGAGTCCCGACGGCAGAGGTGTCATGATGAGACGGGATATCATGTGGACAGCGGTAATTTCCGCTGTACTTGGTGTAGGATTGATTGGATTCGGAACGTTACAATCCAGTGATCAAGAAACGAAATGGACAGCGTTACATGAACAAGCACAAGCTTCACTTGTAGAAGATCAGGCAGTTGCTTCTCACACGAAAGATTCTGCTTCACAAGAATCAACAGTTACACCAACCAATCCAGAAGATCGTTCCAAAAATGAAACGACTTCTACAACAGCTTCTTCTAAAAAGAGCACAGTTGGTGTCGCTTCAGAGGATATGGCAACTATACCTGCTTCTACAAGTGATAAACGATCGACCACAACTTCAACGAACGCATCAGAGTCTACAGGTTCAACATCTCCAACGACCGAGCCTGTATCAACGCCTGTTGTTGAGTCATCTGCCAGTGTGCAAGATGGTCGGATCAGTATTAATCGTGCCAGTTTATCAGAACTGACTGAATTGCCGGGTATTGGAGAAAAGAAAGCACAGGCAATTATCGATTATCGGAATACACATGGAGCTTTTCGCAGTGTAAATGAATTGGATAATGTCAAAGGAATCGGTAGCAAAATGTTAGCGAAGATGTTGCCTTATGTACAGCTTTAGGGGATATAAGGGGGAGTAAGAGTGGTACGTAAAGATTGGGATACGTATTTTATGGATATTGCTCATATGGTCTCGACACGTTCACGATGTCCGCGTCGTCATGTCGGTTCAGTACTGGTACAAGGGAAAAAGTTACTCGGCACTGCTTATAATGGAGCACCGATGGGTGTACCCGATTGTTCTGAAGATGGCTGTATGATCTCAGAAGAAGTCGAACTGGTCAAAGTGGATGGTGTGGAAACAATGGTCAAAAAGCAACGTTGTATTCGCACGATCCATGCCGAGCAGAATTTACTCCTTTTTACCGATCGGGCTGACCGCGAAGGTTCGGTAGTATATGTTACCGATGAACCTTGTTGGACATGTGCCAATATGTTAGCTAATAGTGGCATTGTAGAGATCGTTTATTATCGTCCTTATCCTAAAGATACGCGTAAAGTTACAGCTATGATGCAGCAAAAAGGTATTATTTTCCGTCAGTTGGATCATTACAATCCACCACCTGACACCACAGTAATTAGCTAATCTCATAAGATTCATCTGCCCTCATCGCAAACTAGGGAACGATATATGGAAGAACCATTATCTTGTAAGTACACAACATCTGTAGAAGATGGACGTGACTTATAGAGGTAATGGTTCTTTTTTTGCGTAGAGGGCAAGATGATCGCAGAGTATAGCAGCTATTGTAGAAAATAGGATGTCTTTTGAATAACTTCATTTTGAAGAGCACTATAATAATAAAAGAATTATGATGTTCTTTTGAAAAAAATAAGAACGGAGAGAAAAGGATTGCAAACACGTCCACTTGTTGCTTTATGTGTAGTATGGGTTGGAGGGAGCATGATCGCTTGTTTGGCAAGCGAATATATCTGGTGGGTATTGATCGGGCTAGTGTTGATTTTATTTTCAGGTTATCTTGTATTTCCTCAGCTTCAACGTTCTATTCTTATACTGGGCTCGGTGATGTTGATCGCTACTGTATACTGGCATTGGAATGAGATTCGTAATCAGAGTGATATCCCGTCTACCCTTCAACTTCAAGCGTCACAGATGATCGATCAGTCGGTGCAAGGCAAAGGCGTTATTATCAGTCCGATCAAAGTCGATGGGGATCTGGTTACTTTTTTTATGAATATGTATCAATTACAAGAAGAACACTCACTTGCTACACCTGAAAAAGTAAGAATTCAACTGAAATTAGCAACAGAAGCAGAATTACAGACAGCGGCTTTATGGCAACGTGGAGACCATATCAAAATTCAAGGAATATGGAAAGTGCCCGGCGAAGCTCGCAATTTTAATACATTTGATTATCGTTATTATCTGCGCACTCAATATGTACACTGGATCATTAGTGCTAAAGGAGCCAACTCACTGGAAAAAGCGACTTTAGCTTTACCTAAAATAACCACTTGGAAATGGGGTCTACTACGTTATAACGATCAAGTTCGAGCTAACTTGGGAGCACATATAGATCTGCTGTTCGATGATCATGATCGCGGATATATGAAAGGGTTATTGATAGGCGATTCAGGTGATCTTGACCCCGAGACATTTGCTTCTTTTTCCAGACAAGGATTAACTCATATTCTTGCCATATCCGGTTTGCATGTAGCGATTTATACGGCTATTTTGTTGTGGATATTATGTCAAATGAAAATGACGATAGAACGTGCTTGTTTGATAGTAATAGTGTTACTGCCTATTTATGTGTTATTAACAGGGGCTTCTCCTTCGGCTGTTCGTGCAGGAATAATGGGAATGATCGGTCTGTATGCACTTAGTCGGGGAATACTAAAAGATGGATTACATATATTATGTGCTGCTTGTATAGGAATGTTGTTATATGAACCTTATTATTTATTGAATGTTAGTTTTCAATTATCTTTTATTGTAACTGCGGGATTGGTTATTTTTGTACCTTTAGTGCAACCTTTACTTCAGAAGATACCGGCAAAATGGGCAGGAGCGATAGCCGTAACAGGGGTAGCACAGATCATTTCATTTCCTTTAACGATTTATTATTTTAATCAGTTTTCGATTTTATCATCGGTTGCTAATTTTATTTTGGTTCCTATTGTCAGTTTGATTGTATTGCCTGCTGGATCGATTGTGCTTGCTCTTAGTTATATCTGGTTGCCAATAGCTCATAGCTTGGGAAATGTAATCTCATGGATCAACACATGGACATTTCATCTGGTAGATTGGATTGATATCATACCCGGAATGTTAACGATCTGGTATTCGCCTTCTATTCTATGGATTTTATTATATTATGTACTGTTGTATACAGGATTGCGTTGTCATCAAAGTATTGCGCAGTGGAAATTTCGTGAACAACCATCATATGCTGATTATGTAGATCCTTCTTCTGCTGATCAACACTCTGCTATCACACAGCCTTTAGAGAAACGTATTTCTGTACAGGATAGTCCTTATGCTAAATCTAACCTTATAAATACCAAGCAATCTTTTCTATTTATAAACTTTATATATTCTAAATGGCGTGCTCTATCTTATCAATCTTCATGGATCAAGCGAAGATATGTGGCTTGTGGGATCAGTGGATTAATCATGATTGGGTTGATCGTGTATGGGTATACTCAACCAATAACTTCTGGCAAAGGAACTGTTCAGTATTTAGATGTTGGACAAGGCGATAGTATTTTGATTACTACTCCGCAGGGGAAACAAATATTAGTAGATGGCGGCGGAACGATGACATTTGAACGGCCCGGACAAGAATGGAGAAAACGGAAAAATCCATACGAAATTGGCAATAAGTTACTTGTACCATTGTTAAAAAAGCGAGGAGTACATCATTTAGATGCGGTGATTTTGACCCACGGTGATCATGATCATGCAGGAGGATTGCCGGCTGTTATCGAACAAATTCCTGTAAATCATTTTATGTTTAATGGTACTTTGCCAGATGGAGATAGTCTTCATTCTTTAATGAAACCTATACTGGATCAACAGATTCCTTTGATTGCACCTGCGCCGGGTAGTGAATTACAGATAGATGATCAGACCACGTTAACCTTTTTGGCACCTGAACCACCGCGTCAACACAACGCAATCTATAATAACAACAAAGGATTACCACGTGAAGAAAATCAAAATCATTATTCTATCGTTTTTTTACTTACGATGAATCATCGTCACTTTTTGTTTACAGGAGATGCGGATCAAGCCGAAGAACAAGGTATTTTATATCAGCTTCAACAATCTTCTACTTTTCAGAAAAATCCCGTTTTTACAGCATCACTTGCAGAATCGACTTTTCCTATTGATGTACTCAAAATTGGTCATCATGGTAGTAAAACGTCTTCTTCTATAGAATGGTTACAGTACTGGCAACCAGCCTTGTCTGTTATTTCGGTAGGAGCTACCAATACTTATGGTCATCCTACAGAAGAAGTGTTGCAACGGATAGAAAAAGTTGATTCAGAAGTAGCTCGAACAGATCTTCAAGGAGAAATACAGATTCAAGTTCATCCCGATGGAGAGATAGTACAGCGAGTCATGTTTCCGTTACCGTAATGCTCATATTGAATAGAAAAAGTTACTGTATACACTTGTATGCTGATCGATATCTACTGTCGGGATGACGAATACAAGTGTTTCTGTTATTCTAAATACAGTCTTGAACCGTTTACATCGTTGCATTCGATTCGGATGAATCCTACATAGGGTAAGTCTTTATAACAACAGAGTTCACATCTTTCGGTAATGCAAGATAAAAGCGCGTAGACCACTCATTATTCAAATGAATCAAAATATTAAAATTAATTTGAAAATAACTGCAACTATTAGGCAATAGATTGCGTCTGAATAGTTGTAAGGAGAGGGGGATCCTCCGTGGTGGAGCAGGGACTCATCAAGGCCGCCCAAGCGGGAGACCGGGATGCTCTAATCACCCTATTAAGAGAGATAGAACATCATGTCTACAAAACGGCATATTACATTTTAAACAATGAACAAGATGCTCTAGACGCGGCTCAGGAAGCTTTGATCCGTATTTATACCAAAATTGGTTCCTATGAAGAAAAAGCACAATTCAAAACATGGGTACAACGAATCGTAACAAATGTATGTATTGATAAATTTAGACGTAGCAAGCCGACTGTCTCGATTGATGAGCATGAGATGGTTTTTGAAGGTCGCGATAATGTAGAACACGATGTTATGCGTGCTTATACATCTGAAGATGTACGTGAAGCGATCAATCAATTACCGGAGCATCACCGAACCGTTATTGTACTCCGTTATATTCAAGATTTATCCTATAACGAAATAGCAGATTGTCTTGATTTGCCATTGAATACTGTGAAATCGTATTTGTTTCGTGCCCGTCAACAATTACAGAGTCTGCTTGCAGATTATGAGAAAGGAGGAGTGACTGGATGAAACGTGAAGTAGCGGAAGAATGGATGAACCGCTATTTGGACGGTGATCTAAGCGAGGAAGATGCTGATATCCTGTTCCGCCATATCGATAATAATCCTGATGATGCGGATACATTTCGAATAATGAGCGCTTTATCTTTACAGCTTGAGAAATTACCTGATGTTAAGCCTAAGTTTAGTCTAGTCGATTCTATATTGCCTACTTTAGATGATATCGATGCCGAACGTCGTGCTGAGATTGCTTCTGATATTGGCATTATGGAACCGCAACATGAGAAACAAGATGAATTTACAGAACGTCGTAGACAACGCAGTTCATGGCGAGATCGCTTGCCTGTACGCACAATTGGTGGACTGGTTGCTGCTGGTGTTATTCTTGGAGTGTCGATTGCAACATACGAACCCAAAACACTTTCAGATGCAGGACCAGCACCATCTACGATAAGCATGGAGCAACAAGCTAAGGATCAAGAAACAGGCGCGGCAAAGTCAAATGCTGAACAAGATGCTACCTTACAAGCACCTGCAACAACTACGCCTGAATCAACGACTTCACCTGAAGCTAACACACAACCACAGTCTGAACAATCACCAAAAGTAGCACCTGACAGTGGACTCAATCAACAACCAACAACGCCGGATCAATCGACTCCTGAGACAGGTACAGGCACTAGCCAGGAAAGCACTCCTTCTTCAGGCAACAAGGGAGGCAATCCGCCAGCAGGTTCCCAACCTGGAACAGAATCAAGTCCGCCGAGTTCTGGCACTGACACAAGTAGTACAAGCAACAATGACGATCAGTCGATGAAACAGCAACAAATTGCGCCTGATACAGATAGTAGTGGCACAAGCGAATCATCTTCTGCAACAGGAACAAGTGAAGGAACAGCAGATAACAGTTCTTCCACCAATTCCAAATCGACAACCGATAGTACAACACCTAATACAACCAATAACGATGAATCATCATCTACAGTAGCACCAAAAGCAAGTACAGATGATAGTTCATCCAAAGATAGTTCAGCATCAAAAGACAATGCTTCTAGCACTACGCCTGAAACATCCAATAATGATGTTGCACCTAAAACGTATAGTCTGGCACCAGATGCTGATCCTAAAGTCAAAGATGATAGCAAAGTGCGTTCATTTAGTACGAATACGATACAGCAAGAACAAGAATGGATATCTCCAACTTCGCAATTTGCAGTGGTATTGACGACCTCTAATACGTTGCGATTAGATAGCTTATCCAAAAATAATATCAATGGTCGTACAGTCGTTGCTACAGCTACGATTGACGGTACTTGGTTAAACGGTCAATGGACCAAAGACGGCAAAGCGTTTAATTATCAAGTAGCTAAAGAAGGCAAAACCAAATGGTATAAACTTTCTACAGCCGGGCTTCAGTAATATCGATGTACATGATCATCAGTGCAAATAAAGAACTTTCCGAGTATTTTGGAAAGTTCTTTGTCGTATGCTCCTTTTTCCGTTAAAATAAAAAGGACGAACTGGAGGGACGGAGTATGGACTTAAAAACAGCAAGTAAAGATATTAAAAATAATCAGCCAGCAGCTATTTATGTGTGCTATGGCAATGAAAAATATCGTATTCGTGAATTTATTGATTTTGCGACCGCTCAACTGATTGAACCTGAACATAAAGATTTTGCTTTGGCTCAGTATGATCTTGCGGAGACACCGCTAGAAACAGTCATCGAAGAAGCGGAAGAGATTCCTTTTATGGTGCCACGTAAATTAATGATTGTAAAAGATTCGTCTGTGCTCACTGCAGGCAAAGATACCAAAATCGAACATCGTATCGATTCATTACTACGCTATATGGAACATCCTGCTGACTACAGTATTATTATTTTCTGGGTACAGGGTGAGAAGTTAGATGAACGTAAAAAAATAGTCAAAGCACTCAAATCTTCATCCGCGTGTCTATTACCGTTTCAACCGATGGGTGCAGACGAATTGTTACAATGGTTGATCCGTCATGCTAAAAAACTAGAATGTGAATGTTCTATCACCGCCGCAGAGGCGCTTGTACAGTCGGCAGGGACGGGGTTGGGTATTTTAGCGGCAGAGATGGATAAGCTGTGTCTACACGCAGGCAAAGGCGGTACAATCACTGTAGAAGATGTCCATCATCTGGTAGCACGTAGTACAGAGCAAAATGTATTCGCCTTAGTAGAGCAGATTGCTGCTGTTCGCTTAGAACAAGCTTTGACTATTTTCTATGATTTACTAAAACAACGTGAAGAGCCGATCAAAATTGCTGCTCTGATTGCTCGTCAATTCCGAATTATGTTGCAGGTCAAAGAATTAGCAGGTCAGAACTATTCGCAACAGCAGATGGCTTCTCAATTAAGTCTGCATCCGTATGTAGTCAAGCTAGCCGGTGAACAAGCTCGCAAATTCGATAGTCAGAAATTACGTTCGATTTTAGCGCATTTAGGTAGACTCGATTATCAGATGAAAACAGGGGCTATCGATAAAGTACTGGGATTGGAAATGTTTTTGCTACGTTTGGGCGCGTAAAGTATCTAAAGTTAGATCATCTATCAAAAATATATCCAAGAAAAAATAAAAAAGGGTTACCCACAATCGATATCGTCTGCGGGTAACCCTAAAATTATAATAGCAAAGCAACAAAATAAACCCCTGATCGGAATGGCCGATGCAGGAGTTTATCATATGCAGATGATGAATACATTCAATCATCTGTTGCACGAAATTTAGCCTTGGCTAGAAATCGCGTTTAGTTTTTTAGCCAAACGTGATTTTTTGCGAGCAGCCGCATTTTTGTGGACAAGACCTTTAGTAGCAGCTTTATCAAGCTTCTTGGAAGCAGCGATTACAGCAGCTTTTGCAGCTTCTACATCAGTATTCACAAGTGCAGTATCAGCAGCTTTAACTGTTGTACGAAGAGCAGACTTCTGAGAAGCGTTCAATGCACGACGTTTTTCGCTAGTTTTTACACGTTTCACCGCGGATTTAATGTTAGGCAATTACATTCACCTCCTGTAGAGCATATACGTATTCTTCACAACTTTAAATATTCTATCATGTACATTAGCCAAATGCAATACCGTTATTGACTATAGTCAATGATATTTGAGATGTGGGATTGCTGTAAAATCGCTCAACTGCTATAATAAACGGATTAATGGGATTGTTGATTTTTTTCAATAATCAGCAGTATATTTCAGGCTTGTGTTGGGGGTAAGGCATGACTGATATGTCAGTAAGACAACAAAAAATTCGTAATTTTTCAATCATTGCGCATATAGACCACGGTAAATCCACTTTGGCTGACCGTATTTTGGAATATACAGGCGCGCTCACTTCGCGTGAGATGCAAGCACAAGTACTCGATCAAATGGACTTGGAACGTGAACGTGGAATCACGATCAAATTACAAGCGGTTCGTCTTGTGTACAAAGCAGATGATGGTGTGGAATATCTGCTGAATCTGATTGATACACCGGGACACGTCGATTTTACGTATGAAGTATCTCGTAGTCTGGCAGCTTGTGAAGGCGCTTTGCTTGTCGTTGATGCGGCGCAAGGTATCGAAGCTCAGACGTTAGCTAACGTTTACTTGGCGTTAGATAACAATTTAGAAATTTTGCCAGTGATCAACAAAATCGATCTTCCAAGTGCTGATCCTGAACGGGTGAAGCAAGAAGTCGAAGATGTGATTGGACTGGATGCAAGTGATGCTGTACTGGCTTCTGCCAAAGCAGGAATCGGTATTAAGGAAATCTTGGAGCAGGTTGTACAAAAAGTACCTGCACCTACAGGAGATCCGAACAAGCCGCTCAAAGCATTGATTTTTGATTCTCATTATGATCCGTATAAAGGCGTTATTGTCTATATTCGTGTTATCGATGGCAAAATCAAATCCGGTTCCAAAATTAAAATGATGGCAACAGGTAAAGAATTTGAAGTTATTGAAGTAGGCGCATTTATGCCACGTATGGCGATTGTCGATGAATTGAATGTAGGGGATGTAGGATTTATCGTAGCGGGGATCAAAACCGTTGGCGATACCAGTGTCGGTGATACTGTCACTGATGCCAAAAATCCAACACCAGAACCTTTACCAGGTTATCGCAAAATCAATCCAATGGTGTATTGCGGACTGTATCCTATTGAATCTTCCGATTATATCGATCTACGTGAAGCTTTAGAGAAATTGCAATTGAATGATGCTTCGCTCAGCTTTGAGCCTGAATCTTCAAGTGCACTTGGCTTTGGATTCCGTTGCGGATTTTTAGGACTGCTTCATATGGATGTTATTCAAGAGCGTATTGAGCGTGAGTTCAATATTCCGTTGATTACAACTGCTCCAAGTGTTATTTACAAAGTTACATTGACGAACGGCGATATCATGACCATCGATAACCCTTCAAACTATCCAGAAGTGGGCAAGATCGAATATGTAGAAGAGCCTTATGTCAAAGCTTCGATTATCGTACCTAACGATTATGTAGGGACGGTTATGGAATTGTGTCAGAATAAGCGTGGCGAATTTATCAACATGGAATATTTAGATACCACTCGTGTAACGATTACGTATCAAGTCCCATTGTCTGAGATCGTATATGACTTTTTTGACCAATTGAAATCCAGTACTAAAGGGTATGCTTCATTTGATTACGAAGTGTCTGGATACCGCAAATCGAATCTGGCGAAAATGGATATTTTGCTGAACGGCGAACAAGTCGATGCATTATCCTTTATCGTTCACCGCGAACGCGCGTATCATCGCGGACGGATCATTTGTGAAAAGTTACGTGAATTGATTCCTCGCCAAATGTTTGAGATTCCGATCCAAGCATCGGTTGGAACCAAAGTTGTTGCCCGCGAAACTGTTAAAGCGATGCGTAAAAACGTATTGGCTAAATGTTATGGCGGTGACATTTCGCGTAAACGTAAATTGCTAGACAAGCAAAAAGAAGGTAAAAAACGGATGAAACAAGTCGGTAATGTCGAAGTGCCTCAAGAAGCATTTATGGCAGTACTGAAAATCGACGATTAAAGCGCTTGGCACCATAAGCGCGACTTCTTCTAGTGCAATCAAAAGTGATTTTTGCGAAGCAAAATATCTTACTTCTCATGTTTTACCAAGATAACCGCAATATTAGGATCATTCGGGGAGAGCCGCAAGGCTTTCCCTTTTGTCCTAGCACTTGGCACTATAAGCGCTTTGCACTATAAGTGCGTAGCAATACCAACTATCCACAAACGGGGAGGAAAAAGAGTCATGAATAGCAATGTACAAAGCGACGCGCCCCGTGCGATCTATATGCACATTCCTTTTTGCACGAATAAGTGCTTTTACTGCGACTTTAATTCTTATGTTCTCAAAGATCAGCCAGTAATGGATTATTTACGGGCGTTGGAACGTGAGATGGAATATACAGTACAACAGACTCCACCAGGAGTAATTGATACGATTTTTGTTGGTGGAGGTACACCAACGGTTCTCAAAAACGATGAAATGGAATACTTTTTACAAAGTATTCGTAAGCATTTTCCTAACTGGTCAGAAAATATCGAATTTACGATGGAAGCCAATCCAGGCACAACTGATATAGAAAAAATGGCAATTATGAAAGCTGGCGGAGTGAATCGAGTGAGCTTCGGTGTACAAGCATTTCAAAATGAGCTATTAACCGGCATCGGACGTATCCATAATATTGATGATGTGTATCGCAGTCTGGAAAATGCACGTAAAGTGGGGCTAAACAATCTATCGATCGATTTGATGTTCGGCTTGCCGAATCAGACACTTGAAATGCTGTCATATAGTATAGATCGTGCGCTAGAATTGGATCTGCCTCATTATTCGATCTATAGTTTGAAAGTGGAAGAGAATACATTATTCCATACGATGTTCCAAAAAAATCAACTTCCTTTACCGGATGAAGATGATGAATTGAATATGTATCTTCTACTCATGGAACGCATGAAAAAAGCAGGCTATGAACAGTATGAGATCAGTAACTTTGCCAAACCGGGCTATAGCAGTCGTCATAATACCACCTACTGGCATAATGAAGATTATTATGGTCTTGGAGCAGGAGCGCATGGGTATGTAGGAGGTAAACGTCATATGAATATCAAAGGCGTGAATCCTTATAACGAAGCTGCTGCCAAAGGTTTGCCGCGATTAGAACATTTTGAAGTAGATCGTGAAGAAGCGATGGAAGACTTTATGATGGTCGGTCTGCGGTTGTTACAAGGCGTCTCCAAAGAACGTTTTGTTCGTCAATTTAATGGAGCACAGTTGGATGATATTTTCCGCCCACAAATCGAAAAATTGTTACGTCTAGCATTGATAGAACCTACAGCAGAAGGTTATAAATTAAGCGAAAAAGGGTTGCTGTTTGGTAACGATGTTTTTGGAGAGTTTGTAGGCAGTCTGGTGCACGAAGCAGAAACAGCTCAATAATATAACGATATAATCAAAACCTGAAGAGTTATTCTTCAGGTTTTTTGTTTATATTTTACACAAATATTGATAATGGATGGAAAAATAAAACAGAAATTATGCAATCACATGAATAATCAATGTCGATTTGGTTAAATGGTAATTAATATATTGTATATCATCAAGCAGATAATACCAAAGTCATCAAATTAAAACCAATCATGCACAAAAAATAACTATAGATCAGCTTCTGGATATATAAAATATGAATATTAAGAAGTAAATATGTATCGAAAATCAAAAAAACTATAATCAAAAGTAGACTCATTATCCGATAACAATAATATAAATTTCTTCTAAAAATCTATTGAAATATCATTCATCTTAATGTATATTTATACGTATTCACTTATAAGATTCAATATTGAAGTATATGATGACAGTTTACAATTCCTATGATTGATTCAATAAACAGTGATTTTTTAATATAA
The DNA here is from genome assembly GCF_042681745.1 of Paenibacillus nicotianae. Taxonomy (NCBI): domain Bacteria; kingdom Bacillati; phylum Bacillota; class Bacilli; order Caryophanales; family Paenibacillaceae; genus Paenibacillus; species Paenibacillus nicotianae. The sequence continues at coordinate 331,534 of NZ_JBHUGF010000010.1, forward strand.
AATGATTAAAAATGAACAACAAAAATACAAAACAAATGATACGGATTAGATCAAAGGATTACATCATCTCTATAGATCCGCATCACCTTATGAGGAGGAAAGCAAAATGCCTGCCGTAGTTACTTGTAGAGCAGCAGTACTAGAAGATGTCGAACCACTGTATCAAATGATTGCAGGTTATGCCGAGCAAGGGATTATGCTTCCACGTTCTCGTGAGGCGTTGCAACGTCAATTGAAACACTTTGTAGTAGCTGAGATTGATAACGAATTGGTTGGTTGCGGATCGCTTTGTCAATTGGGCAAAGATCTTGTTGAGATTCGTTCGTTAGGTATTTCAGATGGTCATAAAGGTCAGGGAATAGGTTCTAAGTTAGTCGACACATTACTTGAACATGCTGCTGCTAGAAAACTTCCTAAAGTAATGGCTTTAACGTATGAAGTTTCTTTTTTCAAAAAGAATGGATTTGAAGTGGTAGATACGAGTATTTTTCCTGAAAAAGTATGGACAGATTGCGTGCATTGTCCCAAACAACATTGCTGCGATGAAATCGCTGTTTTGAAAGTTATTGCTGTATAAATCAAAAAGTAGAGCAATATAATCAAATATATATTAAAAAAGAGCCAAACTAACTTGACAATAATCGAGTCAGTTTGGTATTTTTGTATTAGTCGTTAGCACTCATGTTGATTGAGTGCTAACGATAAGCAAAAATGTTATATCAAATTCAAAATCAAACTGGATATGATTAGAAGGAGGGAACTACATGTTAACCGAGCGTCAAAAGATGATTCTAAATGCGATTGTGGATGATTATATTCGTTCGGCAGAGCCTGTCGGGTCCCGCAGTATATCCAAACGTGGCGATGTGCAATACAGCCCGGCTACGATTCGGAATGAAATGGCCGATCTAGAAGAGCTAGGTTTTCTAGAACAGCCGCATACTTCAGCTGGACGTATTCCTTCTCATAAAGGATATCGTTATTATGTGGATCATCTGACTCCTTTTCAACCGATCGGCGCTTCAGATGTAAAAGAACTGAAACAATTTTTTACCGAGAAATTAACAGCCGCAGAGCAGGTTATACAGCATGCTGCGATGGTTTTGTCCCATATGACAAACTATACATCGATTCTATTAGGGCCTGAAGTGTTTAATACATCATTACGTCATTTTCAGTTAATCTCACTGGATGACCAGACGGCTCTGGCGATTATAGTGACGAATACCGGACAAGTAGAAAACCGTAAAATTCGTATTCCAGAAGGTGTCGCTGTTTCTGAATTGGAACAGGTAGTCAATTTACTAAATAGCAAATTGATCGGCGTTCCTTTGTATAAATTAAAATCGCGTATCTTTTCAGAAATTGGCGAAGAGATGCAGCGCCATATGAATCATTATGAAGAAGTGATGAGCACACTTAATGCTGCTTTTGATCAAGATCAAGAACAGAAGATTTTTTTGAGCGGTGCTACCAATATGCTGATTCAACCGGAATTTAAAGATATGGACAAAGTGAAAAGTATTCTCGATCTACTCGAAGAAACACCAACACTATCCAAAATAATTACCGAAGCTTCGGCACCAAATGGTATTCAAGTACGTATAGGTACAGAGAATAGACATGAGGCATTTGAAAATTGTAGTCTAATCACAGCTACCTATGAAGTGAATGGCGAATCGTTAGGAACAATTGGTATACTGGGACCTACACGAATGGAATATGCGAAAGTAATCGGTATTCTTAATGTACTGTCTCGTGATATGACTAAAATTTTGAATCATTGGTATCGTTAGTAGATACTATTTCAATATAAATATAACAATCTGCTATTAACGTATTTTAAGGAGGTGAACAATCTTGAATAAAGAGCAATCCTTTCAAGAAAATAATCAATCGGAGCAAGAAATCCCGGTTAATCATACAGAAACTGAAGCTGTAGAAAGCGAAGTACCTGCTTCTGAAGCAACAGAAGGTTCTACAACAGCCGATACTGGATCTGATGAAATGGTATCCAAAGCTGAATTGGAACGTGTACTGGCACAACTAGAAGAGCAGACACAACGTGTTCTACGTGCTCAAGCGGATTTTGATAATTTCCGTCGTCGTACACAAAAAGAGAAAGAAAACTTGGCGAAATATGCTTCCGAGCAATTGATTACCGAGTTGATTCCGGTTGTTGATAACTTTGGACGCGCTATGGCGACTAAGCCGGAAAGCCCTGAGTTAGAATCATTTAACAAAGGTATTGATATGATCTTCCGTCAATTAGACGAAGTGCTTAAAGGAGCAGGTTTGACACAAATGGACGCTGTAGGGCAACCATTCAACCCTGAACTTCACCAGGCTGTGATGCAAGTCGAGTCTGATGAGCATGAAGAAGGTATCGTTGTTGAAGAATTGCAAAAAGGTTATGTACTGAAAGATAAAGTACTTCGCCCGGCAATGGTTAAAGTCAGCAGCTAATACAAGCTTTTGCTTTTCGATATCATTCTTATCAATAGATGATTACTAAAATTTAAAAAATATATTAAATAGATGCTAGGAGGAAGTTTTACGATGAGTAAAGTAATTGGTATTGACTTAGGTACAACAAATTCATGTGTAGCAGTAATGGAAGGCGGCGAAGCTGTCGTTATCCCAAATCCAGAGGGTGCACGTACAACTCCTTCTGTTGTAGGTTTCAAAAAAGACGGTGAGCGTATTGTTGGTGAAACAGCAAAACGTCAATCGATCACTAACCCTGACCGTACAATTAGCTCAATCAAACGTCATATGGGTACAGATCACAAAGAATCTATCGATGATAAGAGCTACAGCCCGCAAGAAATTTCAGCTATGATTTTGCAAAAATTAAAATCAGATGCAGAAGCTTACTTGGGTCAAACAGTAACTCAAGCAGTTATCACTGTTCCTGCTTACTTCAACGATAGCCAACGTCAAGCTACAAAAGATGCTGGTAAAATCGCAGGTCTTGAAGTACTACGTATTGTCAACGAGCCTACAGCAGCAGCTTTAGCTTACGGTTTGGAAAAATCAGAAGATCAAACAATCCTTGTTTATGACCTTGGTGGCGGTACGTTTGACGTATCGATCCTTGAACTAGGCGACGGATTCTTTGAAGTAAAAGCAACCAGTGGTGACAATCACCTTGGTGGTGATGACTTTGACCAAGTGGTTATCGACTATTTGGTAAGTGAATTCAAAAAAGATCAAGGCTTGGACTTGAGTAAAGATAAAGCAGCAGTACAACGTTTGAAAGATGCGGCTGAAAAAGCGAAAAAAGAATTGTCTGGTGTATTAACAACAACAATTTCTCTTCCGTTTATCACTGTTGTTGATGGCGTACCTCAGCATTTAGAAGTAAACTTAACTCGTGCTAAATTCGAAGAATTGGCTGCTCCATTGGTTGAGCGTACACTTGGACCTACTCGTCAAGCGATCAAAGACTCCGGTCTAAGCGCTAGCGAAATCGACAAAATTGTATTGGTTGGTGGATCTACACGTATCCCTGCTGTACAAGAAGCAATCAAAAAATTAACAGGTAAAGACCCTCATAAAGGCGTTAACCCGGATGAAGTTGTAGCATTGGGTGCTGCTGTACAAGCAGGTGTCTTGACTGGTGACGTGAAAGACGTTGTCTTGCTTGACGTAACTCCATTGTCTCTTGGTATTGAGACAGCAGGTGGCGTATTTACTAAAATGATCGAGCGTAATACAACGATCCCTACAAGTAAATCACAAGTATATTCCACATATGCTGATAACCAAACAAGCGTAGAAATCCATGTACTTCAAGGTGAACGCGAAATGGCAGCAGGTAACAAAACATTAGGTCGTTTCATGTTGGGTGATATTCCTGTTGCTCCTCGTGGCGTACCACAAATCGAAGTTACTTTCGATATCGATGCGAACGGTATTGTTAACGTATCTGCTACAGATAAAGGTACAGGTAAGAGCCAAAAAATTACGATCACATCTTCTAGCGGTTTGAGCGATGAAGAAGTTGAACGTATGATGAAAGACGCTGAACTTCATGCTGACGAAGACCGTCAACGTAAAGAATTGGTTGAAGTTAAAAATAGCGGTGACCAATTGATCTACTCTGTTGAAAAAACAATCAAAGATCTTGGCGAAAAAGCTGATGCAGCAGAAGTAGAAAAAGCAAATGCAGCGAAAGAAACATTGAAAACTGCTTTGGAAGGCAACGATGTAGAAGCAATCAAATCTGCTACAGAAGCGCTAAGTGAAGTGGCTCAAGCTCTTGCTGTTAAATTGTATGAGCAAGCTGCACAAGAAGGTCAAGCAGCAGAAGGTGCTGAAGGCACAACAACTCAAAAAGATAATGTTGTTGACGCTGAGTATGAAGTGGTTGACGAAGACGAGAAAAAAGATAAATAATTAGCACCACATAAATAACATTTATGAAGTGGGAAGGTCAAAGCCGGGGCATCCCGTGCTTTGACTTTCGTTTGTTTATAAGGATACACTTGGATATTGTGTGGCTAATGTGCGACAGATATAAAGTCTATCAAGATTTAGGCGAAATAAGATATCTATATTACAAGGAGTCGAGGTGGAACGATGGCAGATAAGCGCGATTATTATGAAGTACTGGGTGTAGGCAAAAGTGCTTCCGATGATGAAATTAAAAAAGCATATCGTGGACTAGCCCGTAAATATCATCCAGACGTAAACAAAGAAGCAGATGCAGAAACGAAATTTAAAGAAGTTAAAGAAGCATATGATGTATTGAGCGATTCTTCTAAACGTTCTCAATATGATCAATTTGGTCATATCGATCCGAACCAAGGTATGGGCGGAGGCGGATTCTCAGGAGGTGGCGGAGGATTTGGCGATATCTTCGATATGTTCTTTGGTGGTGGAGGCAGACAGCGTGATCCGAATGCTCCACAACGCGGAAATGACCTTCAATATACAATGACGATTGAATTTAAAGAAGCGGTATTCGGTAAAGAAACTGATATTACGATTAATCGTACTGAAAATTGTGATACATGTAATGGAACAGGTGCTAAAAAAGGTACTCAACCTAAAACATGTTCGGTTTGTCATGGTAGCGGTCAAGAAGAAGTGGTACAAAATACACCATTCGGTCGTATGGTTAACCGTCGCAGTTGTTCTAACTGTGGAGGATCAGGTACGATTATTGAAGAAAAATGCGGTACTTGTGGCGGTACAGGTCGCGTACAAAAACAACGCAAAATTAATGTTCGTATCCCGGCTGGTGTAGATGATGGCGCACAAATGCGAGTTAACGGTGAAGGCGAAGGTGGTTCACGTGGAGGCCCTCCAGGTGATCTGTATATCGTATTCCGCGTTAAACCGCATGATTTCTTCGAGCGTGAAGATGATGATATCTATTGTGAGATTCCGATCACATTTGCTCAAGCAGCTTTGGGTGATGAGATTGAAGTTCCGACATTGAATGAAAAAGTGAAAATTAAAGTACCTGCTGGTACACAAACAGGAACGTATTTCCGTCTTAAAGGAAAAGGTGTTCCTCGTCTACGTGGCGTAGGTCAAGGGGATCAACATATCAAAGTGGTTGTTGTAACTCCAAGCAATCTGAGTGAAGAACAAAAAGATTTGCTTCGTCAATTTGGAGCATTAAACGGTGAGCATACTCATGAAAATGAGCAATCTTTTTTTGATCGTGTAAAACGTGCTTTCCGTGGTGATTAAATCATAGAATCTTTGAATAGAAAGCCCGGTTCTTTATGAGCCGGGCTTTTCATTCCGCTCTTTATGAGGTGTGAAAGAGAATTTTGAATTTGGGCGTATAGATGTAGTACAATAAATCGTACGTATGTTTTACTATTAGGGGGAAAATAATAATGTTATGGCATGAGTTAACTATACATACAACAGAGCAAGCTGTAGAAATGATTTCTAACTTTCTGCATGAAGCTGGAGCTGGCGGTGTAGCAATCGAGGAATCTGGTACATTGAACAAGCCACGCGATACTTCATACGGACAATGGTATGAACTTCCGCTTAATGATATTCCTGAAGGATTAGCGGTAGTACAAGGTTATTTTGCAGAAGAAACGGATATGAATATTCTGATGGAAGAAGTGCGGGCACGTATAGCACAACTTCATGAATTTGATATTGAAGTTGGTACAGCAGAAATGTCTTTTAAAACGGTTGACGAAGAAGATTGGGCGAATGCATGGAAACAATATTTCAAACCGATTCGTCTCTCCGAGCGTCTAACGATTAAGCCAACATGGGAAGATTACACACCTGAGAGCGAAATCGAACAGATTATTGAATTAGATCCAGGAATGGCGTTTGGTACAGGGACACATCCTACCACATCACTTTGCCTACGTACTTTGGAGACCGTTATTAAAGGCGGAGAAGAAGTAATCGATGTAGGAACAGGATCAGGTATTTTGGCGATTGGAGCGATTAAATTAGGAGCTAAAAGCGTGCTTGCTCTTGACCTTGATCCGGTAGCTGTATCCAGTGCTAAAGAAAATACTCATTTGAACGGATTAGAACAAGAGATCACTGTATTTGAAAGTGATCTGTTATCTGTGCTCAAAGCGGATGCAACAACCAAGCTGAATGTAACTTTACCTGTGCAAGTGGTAGTGGCTAATATTTTAGCAGAAATCATTTTGCTATTTATTGAAGATGTATACGAAGCATTAACACCGGACGGTGTATATATCGCATCAGGCATTTATAAAAATAAAGAAGATGTTGTTCGTGAAGCTCTAGAAGCTGCCGGATTTATTATCGAAGGCGCACATCGGGATGAAGATTGGATTGCCTTTGTTGCGAGAAAGAGGTAAGTAATGGATTTTTTGAATAACTTATTATTTGTACGACTGGATGTACTACCTTTTTACGTATTAGCATTGGTGATTGGGTTTACAGTACATGAATTTTCACATGCTTACTTTGCCAATAAGTTCGGAGACCCAACGGCTCGCTTGTTAGGACGTGTTAGTCTTAATCCTGCGGTGCATATTGATTTGCTAGGGATTATCTTATTATTGATTGCTGGTTTTGGATGGGCGAAGCCTGTACCTGTAACTCGTGAGAATTTTAAAAATCCACGTCTGATGGGGATTATCGTATCTGCCGCAGGCCCGGTTAGTAACTTGCTACTAGCTTTAATTACAGTCGTTATTTATTATGGACTTAATTATTTTGGAATTGTGGGTTCTTTTGCTAACACTCGTATTGATGAAGCAATCTTTATGTTTGTTCAGTATATGGCTTTGATGAACTGTTTCTTATTTATATTTAACTTAATTCCTTTGCCTCCATTAGATGGTTACCGTATATTAAGTGATTGGTTGCCAAGACGTGCGAGTGCAAAATTACAACGTATGGAACAATGGGCAATGTTAATCTTTTTACTTGTTTTATTTTTACCGCCATTACGTGCGGTTACGATTTCGCCACTATACACATTAGCACAGGATCTGGCATCTAGCTTTTACACGTTTGCCGGCGTTATTTTCGGTGGATAAATGAAGTAAAGATTAAAAATGAAGCCACGATTGAAATTGTAAATAATGAGTAAATCAATCCATGTAAGGGACAGAAGCAGGTGAATGATACATTACACCTAGCCCTGTCCCTTTAAAAGTTGTATGATATTAACTTGAGTTAGCACGTTATCAAATGCAGATAGAAAGTGGATGAAATATGCAGCGATATTTTGTACCCGCAGACCAGTTTGACGAGCAAGAAGTGCATATTACTGGTGAAGATGCGCGTCATATTAGTCGGGTGATGCGATCCCGTATAGGCGATCAAGTGATTGCTTGTAACGGTCAATCTTTAGATGTATTGGTTGAAATTACAGAACTTGCCGAAGGCGTAGTGACTGCGTCGATCGTAGAACAATTAGAACAACATGGAGAACCAAGCGTATTTGTAACAGTGGCTCAAAGTCTACCCAAAGCCGATAAAATGGAAAGTGTTATTCAGAAATGTACTGAAATCGGTGCATCTTCTTTTCTGCCATTTTTATCTGAGCGTACTGTTGTGCAATATGATGAACGTAAAGAAGTCAAACGGATTCAGCGTTGGAGCAAAATAGCGAAAGAAGCCGCAGAACAAAGTCATCGTAGTCGTGTCCCGCAGGTTGATTCGCCTGTATCGTGGAAGCAATTATTGAAGCAGTTTGCAGAGTATGATTTGATCTGTTTTTGTTATGAAAAAGAAAACGGGCATCAGCTTCGGGATGTGGTTCAACCTTTTGCTGAATCATTGCTGATCACCAAAGATACGACAACTTCCAAAGCGATACGTGTGATGATTGTAGTAGGCCCTGAAGGTGGATTTAGCGAGCAAGAAGTAGAAGCGGCAGAAGCAAGTGGCGCTATCGTTACCGGATTGGGAAGACGTATTTTACGTACCGAGACAGCAGCGATGACTGCACTGGCATGTATAATGTATGAAACAGGCGAAATGAACGCTAACAAAGGTTAACAATAATAAATGATTAGCAGGGATATCAAGAAGGAGTGGAACACTATTGGCAAGCGTGATATTGCAGCCCAAACGTAAAAAAAGATTAGAACAAGCCCACCCATGGGTTTTTCAAAATGAGATTGCTTCGGTTGAAGGAGATCCTATCCCGGGGCAATTGGTTAATGTACTGACTCATCAGAAGCGCTTTTTGGCTACAGGATATTATAATCTTGCTTCTCAGATCACTGTAAGGGTAGTATCGTATCAACCGTTAGAAGAAATGGATACTGCTTTTTTTGTAGAGCGATTTACACGTTGTCTAAAGCATCGTAATCGTTTTTTACCTACTGAAAATGCGTATCGTTTGGTCTATGGAGAAGCTGATTTTCTACCTGGATTGATTGTAGATCGTTTTGGAGAAGTATTGGTTGTCCAATTATTAACATTAGGTATGGATGCTTGTCGTCAACATATTATTGATGCATTGGTACAAGTGATGCAACCGCTGGGTATCTATGAACGTAGCGATGTATCTGTTCGCAAATTAGAAGGACTAGAAGAAGTAACAGGTGTATTATATGGAGAATGTCCTCGTCATGTGACAGTGACTGAAAATGGTCTATTGATCGAAGTCGATATTGTAGAAGGTCAGAAAACAGGATATTTCTTTGACCAGCGTGAAAATCGTGCTTCGATTGCTCCTTTAATGCTTGGTTGGGGCGATCGTAGTGGAATTGAACTGACTGAAGTTGAAGTAGATGGGCATATGACGCATAAGCCTGTAAATCGCAATGGTAAAATAGTAGATTTCCCTTATTGGGATGGAGCTAATGTGCTAGAGTGCTTTTCACATACAGGAAGCTTTACACTACATGCGTGTCATTATGGAGCCAAAAAAGTAACTTGTCTTGATATCTCTGCACACGCCATCGAAAGTGCGAAAGAAAATGTACGGTTGAATGGATTTGAAGATCGTGTTGAATTTGTTGTCGATGATGCGTTTGATTATTTGCGTCGTAACGCCAAAGGATTAGATGAGCGTCAATTACGTAGTAGCGCAGATAGCAAACAAGACACATCCAAACCGATGACTGCTGCGGGTGGGCGTTCATGGGATGTTGTTATTTTGGACCCGCCTGCTTTTGCCAAAACGAAAAGTGCTGTCGCAGGTGCTGTTCGCGGATACAAAGATATTAACTTACATGGAATGAAGCTTGTGAATGAAGGTGGATATCTAGTTACAGCCAGTTGTTCCTACCATATGCGTCCTGATCTGTTTTTGGAGACGATTCAAGATGCAGCCAAAGATGCAGGTAAAGTATTACGTCTGATCGAATGGCGTGCAGCAGGTAAAGATCATCCGCAAATTTTGGGCGTAGATGAAGGGCATTATTTGAAATTCGCTATTTTTGAAGTACGCAGTAAAACGTTTTAAATAATAATTTTAAGATATCTATAATAGGAACCATTCTATTATAGAAAATGATGAATATACAATTGTATTTGCAATGATCCAAAATATCCCCTTCTGTGAAACGTGTACACACTGTACGGTTGAACCGGAGGGGATTTACATATATACACCTATTACTTTATAATAAAGGGAACGTTTGTTCTGATTAATCTCGAACAAACTTTTGCATCGTGAAGACTATACTACGTAAATAAGGGTGAACTCACATGCCATTGCATTTTTTATTAGGTCGCTCTGGAAGTGGAAAAACGACCACAATAACACAGCGAATTATCGATAAAATTACACAACAACCGGATGGACCACCTATTTTGCTACTGGTTCCTGAACAGGGTTCTTTTCAAGCCCAATATGCACTTGTTCGTTCCCGTCAATCTAAAGGAAATGTGCGTGTACAAACCTATGGTTTCCGTCGTCTAGCTAATTGGGTGCTACAAGATGTAGGAGGAAGTGCCAAAACACCGATTGGTGAAGAAGGTAAAAAAATGCTTCTTTATCGACTCATTCAGCGACATCAATCGCAATTACGGATGTTTGGCACATCTAGTGATCAATTTGGATTTATCGGTAAATTAAGCGAATTATATAATGAATTTAAGCGTCATACGATTACATTAGAGCAATTAAATGAATACAGTGAACGGTTATCAACTTCAGCTCGTTCTCCTTTATTAATCGATAAATTGCATGATTTACAGCGTATTTATCAAGATTTTGAACAGAATTTGCAAGGATTATATGTAGATGGAGAAAATACATTAACTGATCTTGCTCTAGCGATTCCAGAATCACAGGTACTGCATAATGTTGATATTTGGATCGATGGATTTCATAGTTTTACACCTCAAGAATATGGTGTTATTGCAGCATTATTGCAAAAAGCCAATTCAGTGACGATTGCTTTAACATTAGATCGTTCTTATGATGGTGAGCCGCCTCATGAATTGGAGCTTTTTCATCAGACAGCTACCACGTATATCAAATTAAAGCAGTATGCTAGCGCTATTGATGAGTCTTTTACGATAGATGTTGAAAATCTTTCAGAGAATCCTACAGATATCCCTGTTCGTTTTCAATCTAGTCCGCAGTTAGCTCATTTAGAAAATGCGTATCGTTCTTCTCATCGCTGGCAACAAGCATCGTATATCAAGCAAGCCGATGAACAACAGGATATTTATACGTATGTTGCTCCTGATCGTCGTTCAGAAGTAGAAAGTGCGATTCGGGAAATGATCCGACTTGCTCGTGAAGAAGGTGCACGCTGGCAAGAGATGGGTGTATTTGTCCGTCAATTAGCAGATTATGAACATATTATTGCACCACTACTGCAAGATTACGAGATTCCTTATTTTCTAGATCAGAAGCGTACTATATTACAGCATCCATTAGCAGAATTTATACGTTCAGCATTGGATATTGTGCAATATTTCTGGCGGTATGAAGATGTGTTCCGTTGTATCAAAACAGGGTTGTTGCTTCCAGATGATGGACGTGTGACCACAGAAGATATCGACCGTTTAGAAAATGTTGTGTTAGCATCAGGTATTCATGGATCACGCTGGACAGATGGACACCCATGGAAAGGCATCCCTAGTCTTTCGCTGGAAGCTGGTGATGAGGTCAAAGAAATCAGTGAACGCGAATTAGCAGAAGGGCAACGTATGCAACAAGCCCGTCAGCTTGTGATTGAGCCATTATACCGCTTTGAAAAAAGAATCAAAAAAGCGAAGCACGCCAAAGAAATGTGTATTGCGCTTTATCAATTATTAGAAGATTGCAATATTGCAATACATCTGGAAAAAATGAGTACACATGCTACTGCACAAGGTAATCCTTTGCGAGCTCGTGAGCATATTCAGATCTATGGTGAAATTATCGATTTGCTGGATCAAATGGTTGATATTATGGCAGAAGATGCTATTGATCTGGGAACTTTTGCAGGCTTACTGGAAACAGGGCTTAGTGGTATTCGATTAGGGATTGTACCGCCAGCGATTGATCAGGTGTTGATCGGTTCGATGGATCGTACCCGTCCTATGGATATTAAATATGGATTTGTATTAGGGATGAATGAAGGGATTGTGCCGTCCCTTTTTCCAGACAGTGGTATTCTAAGCGAACCGGAACGAACCAATATGTTAGAAGGTGGATTAGAATTATCGCCAGGTAGTAAACGATTGTTGTTGAATGAGCAATTTTTGATTTATCATGCGCTGACGGTAGCAAGCTCTAAATTATGTCTCAGTTATGCGTTAACAGATGATGAAGATAAAGGGCTTTTGCCTTCAGAAGTGATTACAAATGTCCATAAATTATTTCCTTTTTTACAAAATCAATCGATAGTGTCTCCATTATCTGCTCAGTCTGACCCTATAGCATCGTTGCAATATGTGAGTACTCCTACAACAACGTTACCGCATTTGATCGCACAGCTACGAGAATGGAGTCGAGGAACAACGATTTCCAACACATGGTGGCATGTATTGAATTGGTATACGACACATGAAGCATTGAGACCGCAGATAAGTATGCTGGTGCAGTCTTTATTTTATAAAAATACAGGTGATTTATTAGATATAGATACCAGTCGACATTTGTACGGACAGACGTTACGTACCAGTGTATCTGGAATGGAACAATTTGTATCTTGTCCTTTTGCTCACTTTGCTTCGCGTGGCTTGAGATTGAGAGAGCGTCAAGAATATCGCTTAAAAGCTCCGGATATCGGTCAATTATTTCATGCTTCATTAACGGATCTTGCTACAATGCTCAAAGAGCAAGGACGCGCATGGGGGCAATTGACTCGTGAAGAGTGTGTAGAGATTGCTTATGAAGCAGTTGATAAGCATATTCCGCGTTTGCAAGGACAGATTCTTTCTAGCTCTAAGCGCTACAATTATATTTCACGTAAATTGCGTGAGATTGTAAGTCGTGCTTCAGTGATGTTGGGAGAGCAAGCACGACGTGGAGATTTTGAACCGCTCTATTTAGAACTTGCATTTGGCCCGAATGGAGACTGGCCACCCCTTCGTTTTACATTAGCAAATGGATGTACGATGGAAATTGTAGGACGGATAGATCGGGTAGATGTAGCTGAAGGGGATAATACCTTATTACTACGGATTATCGATTACAAGTCTAGCCAGACCGATCTTAAATTGCATGAAGTGTACTACGGCTTAGCATTGCAGATGCTCACGTATCTGGATGTGCTGTTAACTCATGCCGAAGAAGAACTAGGTCAATCAGCACAACCAGCAGGTGCACTGTATTTTCATGTGCATAATCCTATGCTACAAGCAGGTAACGGACTAAGTATGCAACAATCTCAACAAGAAATGCTGAAGCGTTTCAAAATGAAAGGGCTATTGCTGGCTGATCGTGATGTGATTAGCAAAATGGACAATGAATTAGATAAAGGATATTCTGCTATTTTGCCTGTAGCTGTCAAAGCAGATGGAGGATTTTATAGCAGTTCTGCGGTCGCGTCAGTAGATCAATGGCAAGAATTACTGCGTAACGTCCGTCAGACAGCACAGGAAATCGGTACACAAATCACCGATGGAACTACGCAGATTACTCCTTATCGTATAGAACAAGAAAAAGCCTGCGATTACTGTGATTACAAATCAGTCTGTCAATTTGATGAATCATTAAAAGAAAATCAATATAAATTACTGCAAAAACCGGGCAAAAATGAAACATGGGAACTGTTACAAAACCGCCATGACTACCAGAAAGGAGATTCACCTTCATGATCGACAACGATAATCATAAAGACAACAATGAATATATAGATGATCTATTTGCAGACAATGAGCAACTGTTGTCCAATAGACAGGAGATGCCAAAGCCAGAAAATAGTACATGGACAGATGATCAATGGAAAGCAATCTCTTTAGATGGTGGCAATATGCTGGTAGCAGCAGCGGCAGGTTCTGGTAAAACAGCCGTACTGGTGGAACGCATTATTCGTCAAGTAACTGATCCTATTCAGCCGATGGATGTAGATCGGATGTTAGTAGCTACTTTTACCAAAGCAGCGGCAACCGAAATGAGACAACGGATACGGGCTGCTCTCGATAAAGAAGTATTGCGTCGTCCAGAAGATGATCATTTGCGTCAACAATTAGCGTTGTTGAGTCAAGCATCGATTACGACATTGCATTCTTTTTGCTTGGAAATTATTCAACGTTATTATTCAATGATTCCGCTTGATCCTGGATTTCGGATCGCAACTGCAAATGAATGTGATATTTTGCGTGAAGAATTGTTGGAAGAATTATTTGAAGAGAAGTATACCGAAGAAGAAGAGCGGGATAACAAGCAATTTTATCGCTTAATGAACTGGTTCGGTGGAGAGCGTAGCGATGATGCTGCTTTGGTTTTGGTAGAGCGTCTTTATCATTTTGCGCGTAGTCATCCGTGGCCTGAATACTGGTTAGAGCGTACAGCAGCCGAATTTAATGTAACAGACGGTTCTTCGTTACAGAATACGTCATGGGTTCAGAATATTATGACCGATATTGCTTTAACTTTACAAGGAATTGAAGCAGTATTGCATCAGGCGATAGATACAGCATTATTGCCGGGTGGGCCTGTCGCTTATGCAGATAGTTTACGGGATGATCTGGAAGTAATTCATGCCCTTCAATCTGCAATGACTGTTCAGCCGTGGGAGCAATTGTATACCGTTTTCCAAAGTGCTGCTTTTGGCAAATTAAAAGCGGTACGCAAAGACGGAATCGATCCTCAATTACAAGAAACAGTAAAACAATTGCGTGAAAATGCAAAAAAATCATTAGCAGAGATCAAAAGTTTGTTTTTCGGTAGAACACCTGATGAATTTGCACAAGAGTTACGCGAGACATTTCCTTTGATGCAAGAATTAACAGAATTAGTCATTCGTTTTAGTCAAAAATATCAACAGGAAAAACAACGTAAAGGCTGGGTCGATTTTGCCGATCTAGAACATTATGCTCTTCATATTTTGCGTCATCCAGATTCTACACCTGAACATGTGATTCCTTCACAAGTGGCTTTGGAATATCGTGAACGATTTGATCAGGTGATGCTCGATGAATATCAAGATACCAATTCTGTACAGGAAGAATTGGTTCAACTTATTTCACGAGAAACGATCGGTAATCGCTTTATGGTTGGTGATGTGAAGCAAAGTATTTATCGTTTTCGCTTAGCAGAACCCGGACTATTTTTAGATAAATATGAAAAGTATCAGGATAATTGGCAAGGAGAAGGACGACGGATCGACCTTTCTCGTAATTTCCGTAGTCGTCATCAAGTAGTCGATGCGGTTAATATGATTTTTAGACAGATTATGAATAAAACAGTGGCAGAAATTGAATATGATGAACGAGCAGAGTTAGTAGCAGGGGCGAAATATCCAACTGGTGATGAGACTTCATATGCACCGGAGTGTTGGATTATTGATCGTGCCGGAAGTGGAGCCAGTGCTGACTACAGCAATGCAGATGACAGTAATGATATCGACGGGTATGTCAACGAGGCTTCAGAGATGGAATCTGCTCGCTTAGAAGCACAAGCGATTGCTGTACGGGTACGCGAAATGGTAGAGCCAGATGGCGAGCCATTGCTAATTTACGATAAATCAGTAGATGGATTACGTCCGGCAGAATATCGAGATATGGTTATTTTGTTACGCTCGACAGCAGCATGGGCACCGCTGATACTAGAAGAATTACAACGTGAAGGTATACCTGCTTATAGTGAATTAAATCAAGGATTTTTTGAAGCGGTCGAAGTGAAAATTATATTATCATTATTAGCTATTATTGATAATCCGCAACAAGATATTCCACTGGCTTCTGTACTGCGTTCTCCAATCGTTGGCTTAAATGAAGATCAACTGGCAACAATTCGTTTATTTGGCAAAGACACTTCGTATTATCAAGCGATGATGTTAGCAGCCGAACATATGCAAGAACAACCAGAAGAATGGAGTTACAAATTACTTCATTTTCTCGAACAATTGGAGCAATGGCGCTTAGCAGCACGAGAAGGGGAATTAGGTGATCTGATCTGGCGCATTTACCGCGATACTGGCTATTTAGATTGGTTAGCTGGATTACCGGGAGGTTTGCAACGTCAACATCATTTACGAATATTGTATGATCGTGCTCGTAAATTTGAAGTATCTACTTCTTCACGAGGGTTATTTCGCTTTATGCGGTTTATTCGTCGCTTGCAAGATACAGATGGTGATCTAGGGGCTACTGCTTCTGTAGATGGACAAGAAAATGCGATTCGTATTATGACGATTCATAAAAGTAAAGGCTTGGAATTTCCAGTTGTTTTTTTAGCAGGTATGTCTAAGATGTTTAATATGCAAGACTTGAATACTTCTTTTTTGATGCACAAAGAATTAGGATTTGGTCCTAAATTTGTAGATGAAGATACACGTGTTAGCTATCCAACATTGCCTAATCTAGCGATTCGTCGCCGTACTGCAACAGAATTGTTAGCAGAGGAAATGCGTGTCTTATATGTTGCGTTGACTCGTCCGCGTGACAAGCTGATTATGATTGGTACTGTCAAAGATATCGACAAAAAAATATCGGCATGGAGTCAGGTTCAGAACTCCGATTATATGCAATTGCCTGATTATGTATTAGCCAAAAGTCGTACCTATCTTGACTGGGTAGGGCCAGCATTAATGCGTCATCGTGCAGCTTCTATATTTCGCGAGCGCAATGAAATTGCCGCAGGGCCTTATTCTGCTTGCTTAGCAGATGATCCTACGCCATGGAGTATTACGATTCTAGATAGTCGTCAATTGCAATCGACAACAGAAGATACAGAGCAATCTATTACTGCTTTGCGTGAGCATGATCCCAAGTGGATCGCATTACAACACATAGCAGATGGTGAGCAAGTACAGCCTGTAACCGTTTTTGAAAATGATCAAGCAGTTGAAGACACTCATGCACAGGTACAAGCGAGTGATGTGGAACAAAGACTGTCCTGGCAATATCCTTATGAATTGTCTACTCATATTGCTGCCAAAACAACGATCAGTGAAATCAAGCGACAATTGGTTTCAGAAGAATCTCCATCGGTGGATGGGATACATGAATCTCTAGATCAACGTGTGACGATTGGACGTTATACAGATCAACAGCCTACTAACCCAGCCAATACTACCGGATCGACAGATGCTAATCCATTTTTGATGAGTACTATTTTACAGCGCGCCGGGATTCTTCTAGACAATTATTCAGAGGATGAGATGCAATCACCTAAGCAGATATCTTCTTTAGCAGACTCTGATCTTGGTTCTGAACGTTCAGCTACGGTATCTGCTGATAGGAGCGATTCAATAGCTGGAAGCACACTTCAATTGCAACGTCCTAAATTTATGGAACAGCGTGGATTAAGCGGAGCAGAACGGGGCACAGCATATCATACAGTGATGCAACGGGTTCCTTTAGATCAAGGGCATATCGATCTCACAATTGTAGAGCAGACCAAAGCTGATCTTGTTCAACGTCAAATTTTGCGTCAGGATCAAGCTGATAGTGTACATGCAGACGAGATTGTTGCTTTTTTTGCTACATCGTTAGGTCAACAAATGCTACAAGCTACAGAGATTAGACGAGAACTGGCATTTAGTTATGGTATTCCAATCAATGAGGCAGAGGATAAGATTTTATCGCAAGGGATCGTTGATTGTATTTTCCGTATAGATGATCAATGGATTATTGTTGATTACAAAACCGATCGTGTACTGGATAGCCATGGAGGTATAGAAGCGCTCAAAGAGCGTTATCGTATTCAACTTCAATTGTATGCTCAAGCTATTCAAGATTCATTGAATTGGAAAGTAGATCAATTGTGGATCTATTTCTTTGATATTAACGAAGCGATAAAAATTTAAATTATAAGGTGGTTTGTTATCAAGAGTCTAGTCTATAAATGAAGCTAGAACTTTTGGTTGCAAACCTCCTTTTATCTATATTTATTTAAAATAAATCATTACTCAAAAAGGAGAGGGCTATGCGTATTTTACATACAGCAGACTGGCATTTTGGTCGCACATTAGAAGGCAGAAGTCGTCTTGAAGAACAAATCGCTTTTGTCGATGAATTGGTTCAGATTGCAGATGATCAACAAGCAGATTTGATTTTGATGGCAGGCGATGTATACGATTCTGTCAATCCTCCTGCTGCGGCAGAACAATTATTTTACGAAGCTGCTGCTAGATTAACAGCGAATGGCCGTCCACTGGCAGTGATTTCAGGCAATCATGATCAACCTGATCGAATAGCGTCAGCTACTCCTTTAGTCAAAGGAAGAGGGATTTATTTACTGGGTACACCTGCTGCAAGTGCATTAACGATCCCTGTTACCAGAACCTCAGAAACAGCGATCATAGCAGCATTACCTTATCCTTCTGAAGCTAGACTGAACGAACTATTAACAGTAGAACACGATGAAGATTTGATTCGTCGTGCCTATAGTGAACGAGTAGGCATGTTGATGAGACAGTTAGCGACCGATTTTCGGCCGGATACAGTTAACCTAGCGATGAGTCATATCTATGCGTTAGGTGGGGAAGAATCTGATTCAGAACGACCTATTCAAGTTGGAGGAGCTTATACGGTTGATCCGTCTGCGCTTTACACAGGCGCTCAATATACAGCATTAGGGCATCTTCATCGCGCTCAAGCTGTTAAAGGAGAAGGGATAATCCGCTATAGTGGTTCTCCACTAGCATATAGCTTTTCTGAGGCAGGACAAGCCAAATCGGTCACTATGATAGATGTTGTACCTGGAGGCGTTCCACAGATCGAAGAAATCTTTTTGACTTGCGGTCGTCCTCTTGTGCGCTGGAAAGCCAAAGGTGGTCTGACTGAAGTTCATCAATGGTTAGAAGAAGGTCGAGATCGTAATGCTTTTATCGATTTAGAAATTTCACTATTAGAAGCTTTATCGATGTCTGATATTCAATCGATTCGCAAAGCCTATAGTGGTATCGTCAATATTCGACCTGTATATCCCGAAACAGAAGCACAGCAATCTTTTGCTGAACGTGCTCAATTGCCTGTACATGAACTATTCCGCAAATTTTATGAACGTCAGACTGGTGGAGCAACCCCTGAAGATCGATTAGTAGAGTTATTTTTGGAATTGATCGATGAAGAAGAAGTCGGAGAGGAACAACCATCATGAAGCCAATCACACTCAAATTATCCGGTTTGCAAAGTTATCGTGAGCAACAAGAAATCAATTTTGAAGCATTATGTGAAACAGGGTTATTCGGTATTTTCGGACCTACAGGTAGCGGGAAGTCGACTGTTTTAGATGCGATTACACTTGCTTTATACGGTAAAGTAGAACGAGCCTATAACGGTACACAGGGTATTATGAATCATTCTGAAGATTCGTTATTTGTTTCTTTTTCATTTGAATTATTATCTGCTGAAGGAGCACAGCGATATCGAGTAGAGCGACGATTCAAACGTACAGGAGACCATACTGTCAGCAATGCTATGAGTCGATTTGTCGAAATGCGTGCAGATGGTGATGTAGTAGTTGCAGATAAATTAGCAGAAGTTACTCGTTGTGTAGAAGATTATATCGGACTGAAAATGGATGATTTCACACGCGCAGTTGTATTGCCACAGGGTAAATTTGCTGAATTTTTATCACTTAAAGGCAGTGATCGCAGACAGATGCTACAGCGTTTGTTCCATTTAGAAAGATATGGCGATCGCTTAATGCAAAAGCTTAGTCAACGTGTCAAAGAAACAGACAACGTACTAGGCAAATTATATGCTGAACAGACAGGTCTAGGCGAAGCCTCAGCCGAAGCATTGCAGACAGCGATACAGCGGTTAGAGACTGCTATTCAAGAAGCAGAACAACGTCGTCAAGAGCTGGCAGATATGACTGCTCGTACGGAGCAATGGAGCAAGATTAGAGAATACCAACAAGAACAATTACGATTACAACAACGCTTAGATCAATTACAACAGCATGAAGCCGAGATTGTTAATAAAGAACAGCAGATTGAACAAGCAGTATCTGCGCAGAATTTATTGCCGTTATTAGATACATGGCGTACCCATGAAGCCAAAGCGATACAAGAACAACAGCGCGTAACCGTTCTGCAACAACAATTAGAACAAGCGGATAGGGCTGTATCGGTAGCCGCTGAGCGCGAACAGCAAGCCAAGCAACAGTTAACAGAGCAAGAGCCTCAATTGGTAACGCGGATCGAGCAACTACAACAAGCTTTACAATTGCAAAAAGAGTGTGCTGCATTAGAACAAGATCAACAGCAGATTCAGAATCAATTGGAAGCTACACAAAAACAACTGGAAGAAGCATCGCATCAAGTACAGCGTGAACAGATGTTGTTAGATAAAGCGCGACAGCGTCAAGAAGAATTAAACAAACAGTTAAAAGCTTGTGAAGTACGCAGTCAGGATCGACGTGAGTTGCAAGAAGCTCAACAACAACTGTCTGCTCTAGATACAGCAAGAACCCGTCTACAAGAACAACAGACAGAATATAATGGATACCAACAGTCTGCACAACAAGCCAAGCAAGTATGGCAACAGATCACCGAGCAAGAAGCACAACGATCAGTGCAGGAACAGCAATTACAACAACAGGTTTTCGCTTTATATCAAGATCATCAGCAATTGACCAATGATCTACAACAAACCGAGCAATCGGTTGAACAACTGGAAAATCAATATGAACAACAAGCTAGAGAAGCAGAATCAAGTCGTCTGGCAATGATGCTAGCGGCAGAACTGCAAGAAGGAGAACCATGTTCTGTCTGCGGGTCTATTCATCATCCACAACCTGCTCATATGAACAATCATCTTTCTACTTTAGCAGATGAATCCGTATCTCCAACACCGGAATCGGAAACTATCAATCAACAAACTCAGACCTTAAAACAAATAAAACAACAGCTTCAAATGCAACAGCAACATGTTCGTGGTCGTCAAATTGAGTTAGATAGCAATATGCAAGAATGGGATTGGCAACTGGATAATACAGAATTGGTATCTGCTTCAAACGATCAAATTTCTGTTTTGTCTGAAAAAGAACTACAAGTGCAATTTGCTAAGTTGCAAACTCAAAATCAGCATTTAGAACAACAAACAAGAACATTACAACAACAATTACGACAATGGCGACAAGATGAACGAGAATGGTCAGGTCGTCGACTAACTGCTCAATCGGAACAACAATCATCTGAACGCTTACTGGAACAGTCCAATACCCGTCTACAAGCGGCTACACAGTCGTTAGAGCAACTTTTACAACAGTGGCAACAGAATTTACCGCATTTAACAGAACAATCAGCACGTGAGCGATTTGACGCTCTTTCTCAGATGGATGAACAAGCAGAGAAAATTCGTGAAGGTTTGGAAAAAAGTGTTCCGTACATCGAAGAACGAGAACAAGCTATTAAGAATGGTAACGATCATATCAATACACTGGACAAACAACGGATTCAAGATCAGACGCGTCAAGAAGGTAATCAACAGCTTTTACAAGAAAAGAAAAATCGTCTGAATGAATGGATTGGAGATCAATCTGCTCAACAGTTATTAACAGATACCCAACAGCAACACCAACAATTACGTCAGCAAGCAGAGCAGACAACAGACTCGTGGCGCGAAGCACTACAACATCAGCAGACAGCAACACATCAAGTAGAATTAGCTGTACAATCGCTACAATCTTTGCAGGAACAAGTCCAACAACATGCTGAAAAGTGGCAACAAGCATTGCAATCTTCTCCGTTTGATAATGAACAAAGTGTAAGCCAATCGCGAATGAGCGAAGATCAGATTCAGTCGGATCGACAACAGATTCAATATCATCGCGAACAACAGCATGAGCTATCTGTACATTTGCGAGAAGTACAGAACAAATTAAATGGACAACATGTTAGCGAAGAAGAATGGGCGCAGATGCAGCAGCAATATACAGAGGCTCGCCAAGCCGACGAGACAGCCCTGGAGCAACGTGCCAAAGCGACTCGTGATCGCGAAGACCTTGAACAACGTCATGT
Source organism: Paenibacillus nicotianae (assembly GCF_042681745.1). Taxonomy (NCBI): domain Bacteria; kingdom Bacillati; phylum Bacillota; class Bacilli; order Caryophanales; family Paenibacillaceae; genus Paenibacillus; species Paenibacillus nicotianae. The sequence goes on from NZ_JBHUGF010000010.1 coordinate 353,550, forward strand.
GCGCTGGCGTGAGTTAGAAGATCAACGGATCACTTTAGCTCAAGAAGCTAAGCATTTATCCAAATTGCAAGCCAGTATGCGAGGTAATGCGTTTGTTGAATATATTGCAGAAGAACAACTAATGCAGGTCAGTTTAGCCGCTTCAGAGCGATTGCGCTTTTTGACCAAGCAACGGTATTCTTTAGAAGTGGATTCAGGTGGAGGATTTGTCATCTGTGATAATGGTAATGGTGGTATTCGTCGCCCGGTGTCTTCGTTATCAGGTGGAGAAACATTTTTGACTTCGTTATCATTAGCACTAGCGTTATCTGCTCAGATTCAATTGCGTGGACAGTATCCTCTTCAGTTCTTTTTCCTGGATGAAGGATTTGGTACACTTGATCCCGAACTTTTGGATACAGTCGTAACTTCACTAGAAAAGCTTCATAATGATCAACTTTCTGTTGGGATCATTAGCCATGTTCCTGAATTACGAATGAGATTACCTCGTAAATTAGTCATTGTACCTGCGGAGCAAGCAGGAAGCGGTTCTAAAGTGATCCTTGAACGTATGTAGATATGAGTACACCTACATGAAAGCTAGATACACCCAAAAAAGGTTGAAGAAGGGAGTCTTATTATGATCGTCAAAGAAGATTGTTTATTTTGCAAAATTGTAGCAGGAACGATTTCATCCAAAAAAGTATATGAGGATGATCAAATGTTAGCATTTCACGATATTACGCCTGCTGCTCCTGTACATGTATTGCTTATTCCTAAAAAGCATATCGACTCCATGAATGAAGTGACGCAAGAAGATTTACCGGTCATCGCTCATATTCATGGAGTAGCGATACAGTTAGCTAAAGAGTTAGGTATTAACGAAAGTGGATATCGTCTGATTAATAACTGCGGACCTGATAGTGGACAAGCGGTGCAACATCTTCATTATCATTTGTTAGGTGGAGCGAATCTTGGTGCTCTAACAGGCATTTCGAACTCTCACGCCTAAGCCAAAATGGCGTGGAAAAGAATAATAAAAAAAGATGTTCCAATACACTCTAAAACGGGTATATAATAGAACATTAAAAAATTGCAGGCAAAACTAGCCAATCATATTGACACTTCATTCAACTTTCACCTATAATGAAAGTTGATAAACCGTGTTATTGTTCTTGGACGGTCTGGTCGGAGGGAGGGAAAACTAGTGTCTGAAACGAAAGTTCGCAAAAACGAAACAATTGATGCAGCACTTCGTCGCTTCAAACGCTCCATCGCTAAAGATGGCGTTCTGGCTGAGGTGAAAAAACGCAAACATTATGAAAAGCCGAGCGTTAAGCGTAAGAAAAAATCTGAGGCTGCTCGTAAAAGAAAGTTTTAGGAGGATTTACCCGTCATGAATCTTAGCGAACGATTAAACGAAGATATGAAGCAAGCAATGAGAGACAAGGCGAAATTCAAATTGTCGACCATCCGCATGGTTCGTTCAACGATTAAAAATCTCGAAATAGATTTGAAAAGAGACTTGGACGACACTGAAGTGCTTGATATTCTTAGTCGTGAGATCAAACAGCGCAAAGATGCCCTCCAAGAATTTGAAAAAGCAGGTCGTGAAGACCTGACAAGCAACCTTAAAGCGGAGATTGAGATTATTTCCGAGTACCTTCCCACACAGCTGTCTGAAGAAGAAATTAAAGTTCTTGTAAAGCAGACCATCCAGGAAACCGGTGCTTCTTCAAAAGCCGATATGGGAAAACTGATGAGCGCCCTGATGCCTAAAGTAAAAGGTCGCGCAGACGGAAAAGTTGTGAATCAAACGGTTCAACAATTTCTGCAATAAACATATGTGAAAGCACCTCATTTTTTATAAAGTGGGGTGCTTTTTTCTATGCTTATTTGATGAAAAAGGAATATAATTGAAACGTAACCATGAAATTCGCGTATTATGTATAGACTACCTTTTACTATGCTTATATGTATATTGTTTAATATTGGTATGATTGCTGTATTAAACAAAACACATCTGAACGGAAAGGGGCTAAGATCGCATGAATGTATCGCGTGACCAGATTGGACGTGTACAACGTCGGTTAACTTTTTTATTGTTAAGTTCATTGATGGCGATGCTTGTTATAGCGGGGATTTATCCACAATCTGCTGACGCCGCATCCGCACAAGTGGTTAGCAATAATGATGGTGCAGTCTACGTGATTCCTATTGACCGTCAAATTGAAAGCGGATTACAAAAGTTTTTGGCAAGAGGATTTGAAGAAGCGAAGCAAGCCAAAGCATCCTGGATTGTGCTGGAAATGAACACGCCGGGTGGAGAACTTCAAGCAGCAGGAGATATTGGAGCGATGGTGCGTAATAGCGATGTTCCTGTAGCTGTTTTTGTACAAGACAAAGCTGCATCTGCCGGAAGTTATATTGCTTTGAATGCAGATAAGATTTTTATGCAACCTGGAAGTACAATTGGTGCGGCTGCTATTGTGGATGGTAAAGGCAACCCGATAGATAACCCCAAGCAGGTCGCTTATTGGAAAAGTGAAATGAGAGCTGCGGCACAGCTTCATAACCGTAATGCAGATATTGCTGACGGTATGACAGATGTAAATATGGTAGTAGCCATGCCAGAGATTAATCAGACCAAAACCAAAGGACAGATTATTTCTCTTTCTAGCAATGAAGCGTTGAAAGTAGGATTTGCAGATGATATCCTGTCTTCTACTAATGCTGTTGTAGCTGAACTAGGGCATTCACCTGAAGATATAGTGAACGTACAACCAAGTGCTGGTGAAAATATTGCACGCGTACTGACTAATCCAATTGTAACGACTCTGCTCCTATTTATTGGGATGGTCGGAATAGCGATGGAGATTATTATACCAGGATTCGGTATACCGGGTATCGTAGGTATTGTTGCTTTTGCATTGTATTTCTTCGGTAGTTATGCGGCTGGTTTTTCAGGATCGACCACATGGTTACTCTTTTTAGGAGGACTTATTTTACTGGTACTGGAACTGTTTATTCCAAGCTTTGGTATACTGGGTATTTTGGGTTCAGCCAGTCTGATTACAGGTGTAGTGAAAGCTGCGTATGATACAAGCGATGCTTTGTTATCTTTAGGTATCGCATTTGCTTCTGCTGCTGTAGTCGTCACACTGATTGCTATTTTGCTCAAAGAACGCGGCGTCTGGAATCGTTTTATTCTCAAAGAACAGCTTTCTTCAGAGCAAAGCTTTATGTCTCGCTTAACCAGAGAACAATTTTTGGGCAAAGAAGGAATAAGTGTAACGCCTCTTCGTCCGTCAGGTACAGTATTGATCGATGATGAACGAATCGATGTTGTCACACAGGGTAATTTTATTGCGAATGATCGCCCGATTCGAGTCAAGCAAGTGGATGGCAGTCGTATCATTGTAGAAGAAATAACAGAAGAATCTGCTCTACATGCACAGTTGATGAAAGAATAACTTTCACACATAGAGGTTATTCCATAAGAATGAGGTATGGATAAACAACTCATTTTCTATTCATACCTTGATGATTTTAAAATGATATTGCTTCGTCTTCAATATGGATTCATATACACATATGTAGACAAAAGGGGTCATGTTCGTTTACATATTTAGCGTTATACCAGATTGATTGAATCCAAGAATACAGGCAATAAGCAAGTCAGGTAACACAGGTTAAACTATAAAAATTGGAGTGTGATGTGAATAATGAGTACAAGTGTATTGAGTATACTCTTTATCGTTGTTGTCGCTATTATTATTTTAAGTGTATTTTTCAGTTTCTTCCCTGTTATGCTCTGGATCTCAGCAGTAGCTTCTGGTGTACGTGTAAGTATTATTACGCTTGTAGCAATGCGTCTACGTCGCGTAACCCCTTCACGTATTGTAAATCCGCAGATCAAAGCGCACAAAGCAGGTCTGGGACTTGATATGAACCAATTGGAAAGTCATTATCTAGCAGGTGGTAATGTAGACCGGGTCGTAAATGCCCTTATTGCGGCGCAACGTGCAGAGATTCCTTTGGAATTTGAACGTGCAGCAGCGATTGACCTTGCAGGTCGTGATGTATTGCAAGCTGTACAGATGAGTGTTAATCCTAAAGTGATTGAGACGCCTGTCGTAGCTGCTATGGCTCGTAACGGTATCGAAGTGAAAGTTAAAGCTCGTGTAACTGTACGTGCGAATATCGACCGCTTGGTCGGTGGTGCAGGTGAAGAGACAATTATTGCGCGTGTAGGTGAAGGTATTGTTACGACTGTAGGTTCCAGTGATTCTCACAAACAAGTACTGGAAAATCCAGATATGATCTCCCGTACTGTATTACAAAAAGGTCTGGATGCAGGAACAGCTTTTGAAATTCTATCGATCGATATCGCGGATGTCGATGTAGGTAAAAATATCGGTGCTATGCTACAGACCGAACAAGCCGAAGCAGACAAACGTATCGCTCAAGCCAAAGCAGAAGAAAGACGTGCGATGGCTGTTGCTCAAGAGCAAGAGATGAAAGCGCGCGTTGTTGAAATGAGAGCACGTGTAGTTCAATCCGAATCCGATGTACCACTTGCGATGGCAGAAGCACTTCGTCAGGGTCAGCTCGGTGTTATGGATTATATGAATTTCAAAAATATCGAAGCCGACACTCAAATGAGAGGTTCAATCGGTAAATCAGAAGATTCTGGCAGTAGCCCGGATAATAAGTCAAATAAATAAAGGTGTGCGATAATTCATGTTTGAATTCCTTATGGGTAATTTATATTTTGTCGCCATTATTGCCTTTGCTATCTTTTCTTTTGTCAAAACGCGTTCAGCCAAAAAGAAGGCAGGCGGGCAACCTTCAGGTATGCCAACGTTTGGTGGAAATGGTGATACCAAAAAAAGATGGTTCAATGAACCCGAGCGCACATCGGCTGAACCTGAATCATTAGATGAGGCACAGCGACGTTATCATGAGGCTCAGCAACGTTATGATGATTCAGATACATCAGAGAATACGCCGGGATATGAAGATTCAGCGACAAGATCGACTTCATATACACAAGAGCCTGCATTACCGAAACGTATCATTTCCAATCAAAGTGAAGTGGAAAAACGTTTGGATGAAATGCACAAAGATATTCAAGCCCGCTCGATGCATTTGAATGCAGGAAGTCGAGTACAAATTGAAGAGTTGGATTCAGAATCTACGTCTAAAAATGCTATCGGTTCGGATGAGCTCCGTCAAGGTGTGATTTGGGCAGAAATTCTAGGCGAACCTCGTGCCAAACGTCCTTTCAATAATCGTAAATATGCAGTAGACAAGAAATAGTTAGGTATTAGCCGATCTCTATAGTGGAGATCGGTTTCTTTCTAATCTGTTGTCATTTTGTTTCTATTTGGATCGATGTATGGTAATGATAGATAATGTGCAAAAAATTTTGCATGACAAACCATACAATGGTAAAGTTTAGGGTAAAGAGATTGTACTCAAGTTTTGTAGTATAGGTGCACAAAAGCAGTTTTATATTATTTTATCAATGAGGAGATTGAGGCTATTTGTTAGAGCAAACGCAAAGCACCAGAATTCCCCTGCTAAATGCAGAAGAAGGATTGTCACTGTTCGGACCACAGGACAGCTTCTTAAAATTAATTGAACGCGATACGGAAGCCAAAATTGGTAGTCGTGAAGCAGAGATTTCGATTCATGGTCCTGCACAAGCAGTAGAGCAAATGACTCAGCTTTTTGAAGTATTATTAGAACTGGTTCGTAAAGGATATGTACTTACAGAGCGTGATATTTTGTATGCAATAGAACTTGCCAAAGAGCTCAGAGCAGACCAACTGCTTGACTTATATAAAGGTGAAATTACGCAGACCTATCGTGGTAAACCGATTCGTGTCAAAACGATCGGTCAGAAACACTATGTATCGACAATCAAAAAATTAGATATTGTGTTTGGGATTGGGCCAGCAGGTACAGGTAAAACGTATTTGGCGGTTGTACTCGCTGTGGCTGCGCTCAAAGAAGGCAAAGTTAAACGCATTATTTTGACTCGTCCAGCCGTTGAAGCAGGAGAAAGCTTAGGATTTTTACCGGGTGATTTGCAGGAGAAAGTTGATCCGTATTTGCGTCCTTTATATGATGCTCTTTATGATGTTATGGGCCCGGAACAGACAGCTAAAGCGTTAGAGCGCGGTTTGATTGAAATTGCTCCGCTTGCTTATATGCGTGGACGTACACTAGATGATGCCTTTATTATTTTAGATGAAGCGCAAAATAGTACCGCAGAACAAATGAAAATGTTTTTAACTCGTTTAGGATTTGGTTCCAAAATGGTGATTACAGGCGATGTTACCCAGATCGATTTACCGCGTGGCAAAAAGTCAGGGTTAGTAGAAGCGCGTATGATTTTGGATGGAATCAAAGAAATAGGATTTGTTATTTTCCAAGAACAAGATGTAGTTCGTCATTCATTAGTACAAAAAATTATTGTCGCTTATGATAAAGCTTCAGAAAATCTGGAGTAATCGGCGGTCAGCGGAGAAAACAGAAACCGCACATTTTGAATATTCAGAAGTGAGAGGGCTGTATGTATGACTTCCAAAAAACCGTCTACACGTAATTTACTTGATTCTATGATAGCGGGTTGGAAAAATAGCCGGATGACACGTTATGCTATGTTTGTCTTACTATTCATAGTGCTTTACGTTAGTCTGGCACCTAACCTGCTTCCACAGCGCTTTGATATTCAGGTCGGTACAGTGAGCGATAGCGATATTATTGCTCCGATGCAGATTCCGAATAACAAATCTACGCTCCAGGCGCAAGAAGCTGCTGCTGAACAAGTAGAATCCGTATACGCGATTGTATCGATGCGTAGAGAAACGGTTATTTCGCAAATGTTAGATCGAATTGAGTCTCTGAATCAAGATGATCAGATTACCAATGCAGATAAAGCACAGATTTATAGCGAAGAGATTCCGCAACGCGCGCAAAACTCGATCGCTAACTTTATTCGCAATAACCGTGAAGCAGGAAAATATTCAGACAAAATGTTAGATGAAATGCAAAAAACGATCGGTGAGCAAACGTACAGTATTCCTGAAGAAACGTTTCTCAAAATTCCGCGCTTATCTACAGATGAAATACAAGATATGCGTCAAGTAGCGACATCGATTATGTCTCGCTTAATGAGCGATCAGATTACTGATGCGCAGTCTGCACGCGCCAAAGTAGCTGAATTGGTTAGTACCAGCTCACTGAATAGCCGTACAGCTCGTGAGGTGGTGCAGGAGCTTGTTCGTGCTACGCTTACAGCTAACAAGTTCTACGATGAGGAAGCGACCCGAGCAGCCAAAGTAGAAGCTCGTGAGAACACACCAACTGTGTATATTCAGCAAGGTGAAGTACTTGTGCCAAAAGGTGAGAAAATCACACAGGAAATGTATACATTGCTGGATGAAAATGATCTGCTCAAAAATGATGTGAATTATTGGCCTCAACTGGGCTTGGTGTTATTTGCCTTTTTGATCACACTTGGACTGTATATGTATTTGCGTCAGTCTATTCACCAAGGTAGAAGCTACAATAACTCACAACTGTTGATGTTGATTGTTATTTTTGTTATCGGTGTAATCTGTCTCCATCTCGTACGTATTTTGCAGATTGGAAATTCACCGTACTTTGGATTCCTTGTACCGGCAGCGATTGTTGTGATGCTGATTACATTGTTGCTAGATATTCAGCTTGCTTATATTTCATCGATTATTATGAGTATTCTAGCAAGTATTATTTTGAATATGAGTCAACATGAATTGTTTGATTATCAGTTTGGCTTTTTCACGTTAGTTGTTTCGTTTACAGCGATTCAATGTATTCATCGTGCTAGTCAACGTTCAACGATTCTCAAAGCTGGTATTATGAGTTGCTTTTTTGGAGCGATTGCTGTTTTGACATTAGTCTTACTCAATGATGGAGAATGGACACGTATGTCTATGATGTATGCTGTTGGTTTTGCTTGTATTGGGGGATTAATAACAACTGTACTTGTACTCGGCTTAATGCCATTTTTCGAGACGACATTTGGTATTTTATCTGCTCTCAAATTAGTAGAACTGTCCAATCCGAACCATCCATTATTGCGTAAATTATTAATCGAGACACCGGGTACTTATCATCATAGTGTAATGGTAGGTAATCTGTCTGAAGCCGCCGCAGAAGCGATAGGTGCAGATGGATTGTTATGTCGGGTCGGTTCGTATTATCATGATATTGGTAAGACCAAACGTCCTGGTTATTTTATCGAAAATCAGAACAATATTGGCAATCCACATGATAGTATTGATCCGAAGCTCAGTAAATCGATTATTATTGCACATGCTCGTGACGGCGTGGAAATGCAAAAAGAATATAAATTGCCAAAACCGATTCGTGATATTGCAGAACAGCATCATGGAACAACGTTTTTGCATTACTTTTATCACAAAGCTTTGAAGCTAGCGGAAGAGCAAGAAATCGAACCTGATTTCACCGAAAATGATTTCCGTTATCCAGGGCCCAAAGCTCAGACCAAAGAAGCTGCTGTAGTCGGTATTGCCGATAGTGTAGAAGCCGCAGTGCGTTCACTGAGCAAACCTACAGTAGAACAAGTCGAGACGATGATTGAGAAAATTATCAAAGGTCGTGTCGATGATAATCAATTCAATGAATGTGATCTAACGATGAAAGAACTAGATGTGGTTGCCAGAACGCTGAAAGAAGCAGTGATGGGTATATTCCACTCTCGTATTGAATATCCGGAAGACATCAAGAAACCGGATCAGAAGGAGAATAAAGCATGAGTTTACAGCTTGCATGGGAAAATGAACAAAATAAATATGAGATTACAGATGAGCTTATCACTACACTTGAACTGATTCTGCAAAAAGCAGGAGAACAAGAACAAGTGAATGATGGTGAAGTCGCTCTTACTTTTGTGGATGATGAAGCTATTCATGAGCTGAACAAAGAGTATCGTGGGATAGATCGTCCAACAGATGTGTTATCTTTTGCCATGCATGAATCGCTTGATGATGAATTAGATATTGTCTATGATCCTGCATTGACTGGACAAGACACACCACTTCCAGGCGATATGTTAGGTGATATTATTATTTCGGTTCCACGTGCTATTGCTCAGAGTGAAGATTACGGGCATTCAGTGGAACGAGAACTAGGCTTTTTGTTTGTACATGGATTTTTGCATCTATTAGGATATGATCATCAAGATGATGAGACCGAAGCAGAAATGATGGGTAAACAAGAAGCGGTATTACAACAAGCAGGATTGACACGCTGATGAAAAAAAGAACGTGGAGAGCCGTATTTTTTTCTGCGGCAGAAGGAATTGCAGACACTTTTCGGACAGAACGTAATTTTCGTATTCATGTATTGATTACATGTATCATCATTATCGCCGGAATCATCTGTCATGTATCTGCTGTAGATTGGATGCTGCTAACGCTAGCGATAGGTATGGTGCTCGGAGCGGAATTGATGAATACCGGTGTTGAAGCTGCTGTAGACCTAAGCTCTCCTGATTGGCACCCTTTTGCCAAAAAAGCGAAAGATGCCGCCGCAGGAGCCGTTCTTATTTCATCTATTGTTGCGATTGTGATTGGTATTATTGTGTTTGCAGAACCGATTTTATCATGGTTTATAAAATGAATGATCATCGTACCAAGCGATAAAATTCCCTCTAATGACTTGAATAACAGAGTCAGGAGGGGATTTTATCGTTTTTTTCAACAAAGAATACAAGAATACGATGTAGATTAGTGGGCGTAAACGTCTAAATCGTGTAATATATAAGAATAGGCAGTGTATGGAACGATCAATACGATACATGTTCAGGGGGATTACAATGGAATCGTCACAATTATTACAAGAAGCTATTCTTGCTCGTGCTAAAGCATATGTACCTTACTCTAACTTTGCTGTCGGTGCAGCATTGCTTGATCGTAATGGACAAGTGTACCACGGTTGTAATATTGAAAATGCAGGGTATACTCCTTGTAATTGTGCAGAGCGAACAGCAATGTTCAGTGCGATTGCTCAAGGACAACAACCTGGTTCTTTTCAAATGATGGCTGTAGTTGGAGATACCGATGAACCGATTGCTCCTTGTGGTGTATGCCGTCAGGTAATGGTGGAATTGTGTCATCCTGATATGCCGATATTGCTTGGCAATATGAAAGGCGATACGCGGTTGACTACTATTTCTGAGTTGTTGCCACATGCGTTTGGACCGTGGAATTTAAATAAGTAAGCGGAATCGTTGAGAACTTTATATACACAGACTTGTATCACCAACAGCATTACAAATATGAACAGGAGTTACAGAGAATACTAACTCTTGGAACGGAGAATGATATGTCGAAAAAGAATTTTAAATCAGGTTTTGTTGCGATTGTCGGCAGACCAAATGTAGGGAAATCCACGTTAATGAATCAGGTAATTGGACAAAAGATAGCGATTATGTCTGACAAACCGCAAACAACACGTAATAAGATTCATGGCGTATTTACAAGAGACGATAAGCAAATCGTGTTTTTGGATACACCAGGGGTGCATAAGCGTCAGTCCAAATTAGGTGACTTTATGAACCAGACAGCTTTGAACACTCTTAGCGAAGTAGAAGCTGTTCTTTTTCTAGTCGACGCAGCAGAAGGATTAGGCGGCGGAGATCGCTTCATTATCGAACATCTCAAAAAAGTAAAAACACCTGTTTTTCTAGTGATCAACAAAATTGATCAGGTCGTGCCAGAGCAGTTGTTGCCGATTATCGACCAATATCGCAAACTGCATGAATTTGCTGAAATCATTCCGATTTCTGCTAAGCTTGGCAACAACGTAGATACATTGATGGAGCAGATTGGTAAGTATTTACCAGAAGGTCCACAGTACTATCCAGACGATCAAATTACAGATCATCCAGAGCAATTTGTATGTGCTGAATTGATTCGTGAGAAAATTCTAAATCAGACACGCGAAGAGATTCCTCACTCTATTGCTGTAACAATCGAAGCGATGAGTGTAGAGCCTAACGGTGTAGTTAATATTTCAGCAGTGATCTTTGTAGAACGTGATTCTCAAAAAGGAATCGTTATCGGTAAACAAGGCGCATTATTGAAAGAAGTGGGCAGACAAGCACGAATGGATATTCAGAATTTGCTAGGTTCTAAGATTTTCTTAGAGCTATGGGTCAAAGTGAAAAAAGATTGGCGTAATCAAGATAGTGTATTGAAAGATCTTGGTTTCCATCGTAATGCTTAATATACAGGCAAATATGTTTAATAAATAAAAAGAACAGCAATCCAGATATATGATAGCAGAGCATAGAATTGTATGCTCTGCTTCTTTTAAATTCAGAGTGCAATATATTCATAATCAGATAGGGAGATGAGACATGCTATACAGGGTGGAAGGGATTATCATCCGCAGCATGGATTATGGCGAAGGGAATAAAATTGTTACTTTATGTACAGAGACACATGGTAAGATTGGTATTTTTGTACGCGGAGCCAAAAAGCCCAAAAGCCGTCATGGTGCAATGATACAACCGTTTACGTATGGTGAATATTCTTTTATTCGCAATGGAACAGGTCTGGGCACTCTTAATCAGGGTGAGATTATCGAATCCAATCATAAGTTACGTGAAGATGTATTTTTAGCAGCCTATGCGGCGTATGGATGTGAGATGGTCGATAAAGCACTACAAGAAAATGAAACAGGACGTTTTTGGTTTGATCAGCTCAAAGCGTTTCTTTTGTTTCTAGGCGAAGGTAGAGACCCTGTTGTACTAACAACTCTTTTTGAAATGAAAATTTTGCAAGCGACTGGATATGCACCTCAAGTGGATGCTTGTATTTTTTCAGGTGAAACAGAAGGGAAGTTTTTTCTAAGTCCGGGCTTGGGTGGTATATTGTCAGAGCGTGAGCGTCGTCAAGATCCAGCAGCGTTTGCAATCTCGCCAGGAACGCTCAAATTACTGCGTTTATTTTCACGATTGGATATTCGTCGTCTCGGTAATATTGATGTTAAAGATTCAACCAAAGCAGAATTAAAAAAGATTATGGATGCTTTTATGGAAGTCCAATTAGGGCTCAAATTAAAATCTCGCCGCTTTCTAGATCAATTGGATAAGTATGAAACTTCACTTCAAAACCATGTTGACGAATAAGATAAAGTCAGATATGATCTAGGTTATAACTTGTGTCTTATCGACACACATGATGCGTTGACCGGATTAGTAAGCAGATGATCATCGTCTTTAGATAGCGAGTCAGGGATAGTGTAAGCCTGATGACGACCATGTGCCCAATGGCATCCGCGAGCATATGAGCTGAATAGAAAAGTGGATGACATGCAAATGTCTTCAAATAGGGTGGAACCGCGGGAATACAACTCTCGTCCCTATGTCTGTACATCAGGCGTAGGAACGGGAGTTTTTTGCGTGCGATGCAGATAATACATATTCAGCGAATCGATGAATTAACTATGAAGATAAAGGAGTAATGTCAATGAATTTCCAGCAAATGATTTTGACACTGCAAAATTTCTGGGCAGCGCAGAACTGTATTATTGTACAGCCTTATGATACTGAAAAAGGTGCAGGAACGATGAACCCGATGACGTTCCTACGTTCGATTGGACCTGAACCGTGGAATGTGGCGTATGTAGAACCTTCCCGTCGTCCTTCTGATGGTCGTTATGGTGAGAACCCTAACCGTCTGTATCAACATCATCAATTTCAAGTGATTATCAAGCCTTCACCGGATAATATTCAAGAATTATACCTGGATAGTCTGAAAGAATTAGGGATTAATCCATTAGATCATGATATCCGTTTTGTAGAAGATAACTGGGAAAATCCGTCACTAGGCTGTGCAGGTCTAGGTTGGGAAGTATGGCTAGATGGTATGGAAATTACTCAATTTACGTATTTCCAACAAGTCGGTGGCATAGAGACGAATCCAGTAGCTGTCGAAATCACTTATGGTATGGAGCGTCTAGCTTCGTATATTCAAGATAAAGAAAATGTATTTGATCTAGAATGGGTAAATGGCATTACGTATGGTGATGTATTCCATCAACCAGAGGTCGAACATTCTACGTATACATTTGAAGTATCGGATGTAGCTATGTTGCTCAACCTGTTCAGTACGTATGAGCAAGAAGCGAAGCGTGCGATGGATCAAAATTTAGTATTCCCTGCTTATGATTACGTTTTGAAATGTTCACATACATTCAACTTATTAGATGCTCGCGGAGCGATCAGTGTAACCGAACGTACAGGATATCTTACACGCGTTCGTAATCTAGCACGTCAAGTAGCAGCGACGTATCTAGAAGAACGTGAGAAGTTAGGGTTCCCGATGTTGAAGAAAGGAGATGCATAATCATGGCTAAAGACATATTGCTTGAAATTGGACTAGAAGAAGTACCTGCACGCTTTTTACGTGCAGCGATGAATCAATTGCTGGACAAAACAGTGAAATGGTTAGACGATTCTAGATTGTCTCATGGAGATGCCAAAGCATTTGCAACACCACGTCGCCTTGCAGTCTGGATCAAAGATGTAGCTGAAAAGCAAGAAGATATCAATGAAGAAGTGAAAGGCCCTTCTCGCAAAATCGCTCAAGATGAGACTGGTGCTTGGAGTAAAGCAGCCCTTGGATTTGCACGTAGTCAAGGCGTAGATCCAGAAACATTCACATTCCGCGAACTCAGTGGCGTTGAATATATTTATGCTCAAAAAAGCAGTATCGGTATCAGCACAGAAAGTATTGTCGCTGAAGCGTTACGCAATATTATTACAACAATGACGTTCCCCAAAAATATGCGTTGGGGCACTCATGATTTCAAATTTGTACGTCCAATCAAATGGATCGTAGCATTATGGGGACATGATGTAATTGACTTTGAAATTACAGGTGTACACACAGGACGCACGACACGTGGTCACCGTTTCTTGGGTAGCGAGACTGAAATTGCTGAGCCTACGTTGTATTTAGAAGCATTGCGCGAACAGCATGTTATTGCTGATATCGAAGAACGAGAAGCGATGATCAGCGCACAGATCGCTCATTTAGCAAGTGAAAAAAATTGGCATATCGATGTCAAAGAAGACTTGCTAGAAGAAGTATTGTTCCTAGTCGAAACGCCGACTGTATTGTACGGATCATTTGATCCTGCATTTCTGAATATTCCGCAAGAAGTATTGATTACTTCGATGCGTGAACATCAACGTTATTTCCCTGTACTGGACGATGCAGGTCAATTGTTGCCTTATTTTGTAACAGTACGCAGTGGGGATAATCGCTCTTTAGATATTATTGCTAAAGGGAATGAAAAAGTACTACGTGCTCGTCTATCTGATGCCAAATTCTTTTATGAAGAAGATCAGAAGTTACAGATTGATACCGCACTTGCTAAGTTAGAAAATATCGTGTTCCATGAAGAAATCGGAACTGTGGGCGACAAAGTACGTCGTATTCGTCAAATCGCAGATCAATTAGCAGTAGAGCTTCATGTGACGCCTGAGCAAGCAACAGCAGTTAGCCGTGCAGCAGATATTTGTAAATTCGATCTTGTCTCACAAATGGTCTATGAATTCCCTGAATTACAAGGGGTTATGGGTGAAGATTATGCACGTAAAGCTGGTGAAAGTGAAGAAGTATCGCGTGCGATCTTTGAACATTATCAACCACGCTTTGCAGGCGAAACTGCTCCTGCATCATTAACCGGAGCACTTGTAAGTATTGCAGATAAGCTTGATACGATTGTGGGTTGTTTCTCAATCGGTATTATTCCTACCGGTTCACAAGATCCTTATGCACTTCGTCGTCAAGCAGCAGGAATCGTGCAAATCTTACTTGAGCACCAATTATCGTTAACATTAGAGCAATTATTTGATATTGCTTTAAATATTCATCAAAATTTAAGGAATATGAAACGTTCTTGCGATATAATACGTATAGAACTATATGACTTCTTCGGACTTCGTGTGAAAAAATTATTGTCTGAAGATCTTCGTTATGATGTGGTTGATGCAGTTATCGCATCAGGATTTAATCATATCGGTTCTGTTGTTGCTCGTGGTCATGATCTAATGAAAGTGGTTCAAAGTACACCAGACTTCAAATTAACGATCGAGTCTTTCGGACGCGTATCTAATCTTGCAGCTAAATCTTCTGGTGTTGCTGTACAGCCTGCATTGTTTGTAGAACCGGCAGAGCGTGAACTATACGCTTCATGGCAAGCTGCGACAACAGAGTATCATACATTGCTAACAGCGAATCGTACAGCAGAAGCTTTAGCGTTATTATCTTCTTTACGCCCGGCAATCACTGCTTTTTTTGATCAAGTAATGGTTATGGCAGAAGATGAAGCTGTACGAGAAAATCGTCTTGCTTTACTAGCAGCGGTTGATCAAGATATTCGTAGTTATGCAGACTTCTCGAAGTTGGTTAAATAAAAGATAGATAACAGATTTACAGATATAACTTTAAATGAACGACTAAATACAGCTATACGGAACGACGGCATTTATGTCTTGTCGTTCCGTATTTTCTACTTTTATAAACGAACGTATGCTCCACATGAAGTCCCAATGAGAGGGGGGATGGACATTGGAAAGTAACAAGCCATTCCACCCGCGTACGATCGTGGTGGATGGAGATGCTTGTCCGGTCAAAGCAGAAATTGCTGAGACTGCACGAACGTTTCATACACCTGTGTTAATGGTGTCTTCTTTTGATCACAAGATATATGCCGAAGAAGGTGTATCTGTAGTTCAAGTGGATCGTAGTGATCAGAGTGCTGATCTCTATATTGTGAATCATGTACGTCCAGGAGATATTGTGATCACGCAAGATTATGGTTTGGCGACGATTGCACTTGCCAAACAATGTCGCATCCTTTCTTTTCGCGGCATGGAATTTGATAGTGACAATATAGAATTTCTGTTGGCACGTCGTCATGCACAAGCCAAAGCACGTCGTAGTGGTAAGTATGGTAAGGGCCCTAAGCCTTTAACCACAGAAGATAAGAAAAATTTTCAGATGCAATTAACAAAACTTTTAACAAATTTGCAGGAGATCGACTCCTAGTTATCGAATATTATGTATCGTGTGAAAAGAGATGAAGGTGGTAACAATGAGCACCGGACATAATGGTGGTATTCCTGACGAGGTTATTGAAGCTGTACTCCAGCACAATGACATTGTTGATACGGTAGGCAAATATGTTCATTTGACCAAACAGGGGAAATATATGAAAGGCCTCTGTCCATTTCATTCCGAAAAAACGCCTTCTTTTACAGTGACACCTGATCGACAGATTTTTTATTGTTATGGTTGTGGTGCAGGTGGCAATGCGATCAAGTTCAGAATGGAAATTGACGGGCTTTCATTTCCAGAAGCTGTGAAATTGATGGCGGAAGAGTCACATATTCCTTTCCAGGATGGTAAAGGTGGAGGGGTGGCTCCTCGTGATCAAGAACTTGAGCGTTTATTACAAGCTCATGAATGGACAGCGAAGTTGTTTCATTACCTTTTGAAAAATACGGAACATGGCAAACCAGCAATGGAATATTTACGTGCCCGTGGATTCGGGGATAAGCTGATTGATCAATTTCAAATTGGCTATGCGCCTGATCGTTGGGATACGCTAGTTCAATTTTTTGAAAAGCGCTCTTTTGATCTCAAAGAAATGGAAAAAGGTGGTTTGCTTTCTTCCAAACAAGATGGCTCTGGATATGTAGATCGGTTTCGCGGGCGGGTTATGTTTCCAATTATGAACCGCAGTGGCAGGATTATTGCATTTGCAGGTAGAATCTTGGGAGAAGGGCAACCCAAGTATCTCAATTCACCGGAGAGTCGTTTATTTAACAAAAGTCGTACTCTATATAATCTTAATCTTGCCAAGTCAGCTATTCGTAAGCAAGGGCAACTGGTATTGATGGAAGGTTTCGGTGATGTGATTGCATCATGGGATGCGGGGGTACAACATAGTGTAGCGACAATGGGCACAGCGCTTACTGAAAATCATGCTTCACTGATGAGAACACTCACAGAAGAAGTTGTGATTTGTTACGACGGTGATAATGCCGGGCAAGCAGCAGCGCTCAAAAGTATTCCGATTTTGGAAGAAGCAGGCATGCGCGTCAAGATCGCTTTATTGCAAAATGGGCTTGATCCAGATGAGTATATCAAAACATATGGGGCGGAACGTTTTGCAAGCCAAGTGATTGATGGAGCGGTGTCGACAACCAAATTCAGGCTCATTTATGTAAAACGAAATTACAACTTGTTAGAAGAAGATGGCAAAGCCTCTTATGCTCAAGAAGCATTAAAAGTGATTGCTCAGCTTTCTTCACCGACAGAGCGAGAAGTATACCTCAAAGAATTATCTACAGAGGTAGGCGTATCGCTTGAAAGTCTAAAGCAAGATTGTAATTTGATGCGTCAGACTTTGAATAGGACTCGTCCACAAGGACAGAATGGGAATCGCAGTTCTGGAAATGGTAATTCTAGAAAAGCACAGGGTACGCCTACTCTGTTACCAGCTTATCATGCGGCAGAGCGTCGTCTGATTGCGATGATGCTACAAGATGCTGAAGCAGCAACTTATGTATCAGAACATTTGGGAGATGCTTTTAATATTGCTGATCATGCTGCGATTGCTTCCTATATTTATGCTTATTATGCACAAGGTAAGCCACCGGATGTAAGCCGATTTATTTCGTCGCTTCAGGATGATCGGTTAGAAAAAACAGCGACTTCAATCCTGATGATGGATACACCTCATGGTGATAGTGCGCAAGTTTTGCAAGATTGTATTCAACAGATCAAAAAGTTTCCACAACAGAAACAATTGGAACAAAAAAGAGAAGAAATGCTACGCGTTGAAAAATCAGGTGATTTTTTACGTGCTGCACAAATTGCAAGTGAGATTATCGCCCTAGAAAGACAGTAATTGTCTTGTACGGATAGTTCTAGGGAGGAGGGAGTCGAAAGATGGCGAACGATCAGCATACTGAATTAGAAACTGAATTAACATTAGATCAGGTAAAAGAACAACTAATAGAGGTTGGGAAAAAAAGATCTTCTCTGAATTACAAAGATATCATGGAAAGACTGGCTCCATTTGACCAGGATTCCGAGCAAATTGATGAGTTTTACGAACAATTAGGTGATATGGGCATCGAAGTTGTCAATGAAGGCGACGAAGAAATTACGATGCGTTCGAATACAGATCGTGAAAGTTCTGATAGCGAATTTAATTTCGACGATGATCTTGCTCTTCCACCAGGAATCAAGATTAATGATCCTGTTCGTATGTATTTGAAAGAAATCGGTCGTGTTCCTCTATTGTCAGCAGACAACGAAGTGGAACTGGCTAAACGTATTGAAGATGGCGATGAAGAAGCAAAACGTAGATTGGCTGAAGCTAACTTACGTCTCGTTGTAAGTATCGCTAAGCGTTATGTAGGACGTGGAATGTTGTTCCTTGATTTGATCCAAGAAGGAAATATGGGTCTGATCAAAGCGGTTGAAAAGTTCGATCATACTAAAGGATACAAATTCAGTACGTATGCAACTTGGTGGATTCGCCAAGCGATTACACGCGCGATTGCCGATCAGGCAAGAACAATTCGTATTCCTGTGCATATGGTAGAAACGATTAACAAATTAATCCGGGTATCCCGTCAATTACTACAAGAATTAGGACGCGAACCTACACCAGAAGAAATCGCTGCTGAAATGGAACTAAGTGTTGAGAAAGTTCGCGAGATTATGAAAATTGCTCAAGAACCTGTTTCGTTAGAGACGCCTATCGGTGAAGAAGATGATTCTCACTTGGGAGACTTTATTGAAGACCAAGATGCTTTGGCTCCAGCAGATGCTGCTGCTTATGAATTGTTGAAAGAACAGTTAGAAGACGTATTGGATACTTTAACAGAGCGTGAAGAAAATGTACTTCGTCTACGTTTTGGTCTAGACGATGGACGTACAAGAACGCTTGAAGAAGTAGGTAAAGTATTTGGTGTTACGCGTGAACGGATTCGTCAGATTGAAGCAAAAGCACTTCGTAAGCTTCGTCATCCAAGCCGTAGCAAACGTCTGAAAGACTTCTTAGAATAGAATCATACAAAAAGAACAGAGACCTTCTGCTTATAGCGGCAAGGTCTCTTTTTTTATATAATATGGTCATTCCTTTTTTTATCAGAAAGTTCTCTTTATTACATATGTATTATGTAAGGGGTTTACTTTTGGCTCCAATTAAGCGATATATAACTATAGAAGAATAGAACAAGCTATAATAATAGCTGTACACAAGTATGTAATAAACGGTTTTAATAAGCTGACAGAGTATAGATGGAGCAATTACCTAGTGATGAATAGGGAGTGGGAAAGTCGTGGATCGGGGGAAACGGGAAGTCATTTTAGATGAAATTGAATACTGGCGTGAAAATCGCTTACTTCCAGGGCATTATTGCGATTTTTTAATGAATTTGTATGATGTGGATCAAGAGCGTAGCGACAAAAAAGTACTATCGATGAATTCATTGAAACAAGGAAATATTCGTACATGGTTTTTTACGTTTATCGTAGTCTGTTTTATTTGTTTAACGATTTTGTATTTTGCTACTTTTCCATTTTTGGTGCAGTTGGTATGTATACCGTTATTTACAGCTCTATGTTATACTGGCGGAATTCGTTTACGTACGCGCAATTCACTAGCATCAGCGTTTTTACTAGCTATAGGTAGTCTGTTAATGCTAGGACTGGGCATCTTTTTAATTCGTGAACAAGGAATCGATGAACGTGTATTTATAACCCTTCTAGTTTTGGGTTGTGCGCTTATTTGGTGTATACTCGGTTATATTATTTCAAGCCCTGTGTTATTGTATATAGGGTTTGGTGCTTTTGCATTATTGTATGCTGGTTTCTTTGCTCAGGTTCAGCCTAGAGCTTCATGGTTGATGTTACAAGGACTATGGTTACCGGTTAGCTTGTTATTAATGTGGTTTTGCTGGCTGGTGCATCATCGTGGCAAAAAGATGGCGGCGGTTTATTTTACAAGCAGTCTGGCTATCTGGTTTATGCCAGAAATTGATGAAGTGTTTCTGCGTGGACAAATGCCGGAAGCTTTTGCACTATTTTGTATGGTGAAAGTAGCATTAATCTGTATTATTTTATTTGTACTTCGAAAAAAATGGATAGCGTGGGTGGCTGCATGAAATTATCAACACGATTAACAAGAATTGCAGAGCAAATTCCGACAGGAAGCCGGTTGGCGGATATTGGTTCCGATCATGCCCTTTTGCCGGTTTTTGCTATGCGTAAAGGAATGATCACAGAAGCAATAGCAGGAGAAGTCAATGTAGGGCCTCGTGATGCGGCTCAGCGCCAAGTGAACGAAGCAGGTCTTAAAGAAAAGATCAATGTTAGACTAGGTAATGGACTTGCTGTAATTCAGCCGGGCGAAGTGGATGTAGTAACGATCGCAGGTATGGGTGGTGTATTGATCGTTTCTATCTTGTCCGAAGGATTAGATAAGTTAGAAGGGGTAAAGCGCCTTGTACTTCAACCAAATGTAGGCGAAGAAAATGTGCGTCGCTGGTTATTAGAACATGATTGGTTTTTGAGTCATGAGCAAATTTTAGAAGAAGACGGACGTATTTATGAGATTTTGACAGCAGATCGTTTACCTGATGCAGTACAATTGAATCAACAGTTGTATAAAGGTATAACGTTAACTTCTCATAATGAGACCGATTCGGTAAATGATTATCATGTGGATCGAGATAGTTTGCTACGTTTCGGGCCTTATTTAATTCAAGAAGGCTCTTCGATTTTTCAACATAAATGGTCTCAAGAAATCCATAAGCTTGAAAAAGTAGCTGCTTCTACAGGTAAATCTGAAAATGAAGAAGCACAAGCCAAATCGGCTGCTTTTCGGCAACAACTGCAAACGGTGAAGGAGGTTCTATTATGCTTGCAAAAGGACAAACAGTAATTCAATATATGGAGCAATTTGCACCTAAAAGTATTGCTGTACCTGATGATCGAATTGGTCTGCAATTAGGAACACTTCAAAAAGATATTCGCAATATTTTGGTTGCGCTTGATGTAACGGATGAAGTAGTAGATGAAGCGATAGCGCTTGATGTAGATTTGATTATTGCTCATCATGCGATTATTTTCCGTGCGCTCAAAAGTATTAATACCAGTACACCAATGGGAAAATTATATGAAAAGCTGATCAAGCATGATATAGCAGTCTACATTAGTCATACCAATCTGGATATAGCAGAAGGTGGAGTGAATGACTGGATGGCAGATGCGTTAGGGATTCGTCATACTATTCCGATCGAACAGACATCTACTGATTCATTATTTAAATTAGTCACATTTGTGCCTGCTACTCATGTAGAAGGTGTACGTAATGCAATAACTGCGGCTGGTGGCGGTCATATTGGTGATTATAGCCATTGTACGTTTGCTACAGAAGGAACAGGTACATTTCAGCCGGAAGCAGGCAGTGAGCCTTACATAGGCACTACAGGTACATTAGAATCTGTCTCTGAAATTCGATTAGAAACCGTTGTTCCTTCTAGCCTACGTAACAAAATTGTTCAAGCACTGATCAAGGCTCATCCGTATGACGAAGTGGCATACGATCTGTATCCATTGGCAGAAAGCGGCAAAGTATATGGTTTAGGTCGTGTCGGTAAATTGGATGCTCCGGTAAGTCTTGCGCAATTTGTAGATACAGTCAAACAAGGATTAGATGTATCGATTGTACGTGTGACAGGTGATCTGAACCGCACAGTCAAAAAAGCGGCTGTACTGGGAGGATCAGGTAGTCGCTATGTAAATCAAGCTTTGTTCAAAGGTGCAGATGTGATTGTAACCGGAGATATCGATTATCATACAGCACAGGACGCACTGATGGCTGGCATAGCGATTATTGATCCAGGTCATAATACAGAGAAGATTATGAAGTCAGGGCTTGCTGAAGTGATTAGTAAGCGTTTGGAAGCAGATAAATATGATACCAAAGTACATGCTTCTACGATTGATACTGAACCTTTTCAATTTGTATAAACGTTAATCGGGTACAAAAGCTATGTGAATCTTTGTATGTAAAGATTTGAAGCCCTATACCTTGATGCGAATTATTGTGTGCTTCGCAAAATGTACTGTACGAAATACGTTGAATAGCTAAAGAATACAATCAAATGTACATTTTTGTAATCTGAACTTTTAAAAAGTGGAATGTATGCTTTACACTCTTATAGAATAATTATATAATGTGAAGTGTTGCGTTCGCGGAAAGCTAAACAGACAATCGCCGGTAACTTATCGTTACGGGAGGAAAGTCCGGGCTCCACAGGGCAGGGTGCTGGATAACATCCAGTCAGCGCGAGTTGAAGGATAGTGCCACAGAAATGGACCGCCGATGGCTGATTTCTTCGGAAATTATGCACAGGTAAGGATGGAACCGGGGTGTAAGAGACCCCGAGGAACGCTGGTGACTTCGTTCCTGGTAAACCCCATCTGGAGCAAGACCTAAAGAGATACAGCTTTTTTTCGGAAAAGCAGCCTTTGCCCGAGGTGTATCGAGGTTGGTCGCTGGAGCCAAACAGTAATGTTTGGCCTAGATAGATGATTGTCGCCTAAAGTGGGAGGGTAGTTCCCGTCTGAACCACAAAAGGCACAGAACCCGGCTTACGAGAAGCTTTCCCCACTAACGCTACCACTTTTTTTGTAAGAGTTGTAAATATCATTCATAAGCATGTATCATAATCCGATATAGAGTGGTAGACACTCTGTACCGGTTGTATATCCGCTGGAAGAAGGCGGTGTGTCTTTCCATCTTTGGAGAGCACGCCGCTTTTTGATGCGATCAAAATGGTTCATCTTGTAACAAACTTGCTTCTTTGTAAAAATCGAAGTAATGTATATGATAATAAACCATTCATCGATGGGGATATTGGTGAGATTCCTTTTCACAAAAGCACGTTTTTAATAATTAAAATGTGGTTAAAATGAAGGTAAGAAGATTTTGTACACATCAGAGATACCATAAGTATTATTTTTGTGGTAGGATTGTAATTAAAAATCAGGGCAATGTCGTCTTTCTCAAGACACATCCCAGTCTCTAAGGAACCAATTTAAGGGGGAGCTACAGACATGTTAGCAGCGAATGTCCAAAAGTTAAGTGAAAGCACTAGGGAAAAATTGAAACCAGCAATTGAGAAGATGGAAGAGTTTTTAAATGAATACTCTTTACAGGCATTGACCGCTGAAAATGGCGTCGATAGTGTTGCTTTCTACAAAGGATTTTTGTCCGATTTACGTCATTTGCTTGTGTTTTCCGAAGTTTCTTACGAAAAATTAGGTGTAGTGATCCGTCGTGCAAATTTCGATATGGATTTTGCAGAAAAAGCACTTTATAATGCGTATCACCATTGTATCAATAGCTTTTTTTATCCCAAAAATGAGTGCTACTCTGAAGATGGACGTTATGCTTATACAGGTCAGGAAGCGATTCGTTTCCGTCAGACTCCTGTCAAACCGGTTCGAGACATTATTTTAGAAATCACCAAAATTTACGAAGAATTACGCGATGATCTAGCTTACTACGAAAGTGATTATTTAACTCAACGTCGTATGAACCAGCGTCACGCTTAATCTGATTTGATAGGAAATATCAAAAAAAGATGTCCTTTAAGGGCATCTTTTTATTTGTTTACAGATATAATATAACGATAAGTGATATAAAATATTACATATAACAGGTGAGTACAGATGAGAATATGGTAGAATCTATGTTTTTTAAATAGAGATAAACTTTCTACCTGTCTTAATTATCGAACAAAAAATTGCGTTTAGAATAGATTACACATCTATTTAGAACTGTTAACTTTAAAAATTTCACCAAATTGTTATTCACAAATGTAGCTTTTTGGACGAAAAGTATTATAGAGACTAATTTAGAGACAAGTTTTGACTATAATCATCAACACAAAAGGAGATTGTTCCTATTTTGATAGGAAGATACAGTTATGAGTATTGTTTCTTATAGAATAGGCGTCTTTTTACAACTATAATCAATAGTATCGATAGTATATAGATAACGGTGATGGAATACATTATATAGATGGGAGTCACGAGCAGAATGCAAATTGATGCAAAAGTGGCAAAACAGTTAATAGAACTAAAATATTTGAATACTTCTGGTGTAGGTAGTGCAGACCAAGTGACAGCCAATACCGATAATAGTAGCAAATTGTTTGATATGATGTTGCAACAAAATATAGGAACAACAGCAGATACAAGTAGTTCTAATTTAAATCCAGTAAGTCTTGCTAGTGTTTTGCCTTCGGCTGCCAGTGTTGGCGATGTAGATGCAAGTTCTGTAACAGGTAGCACCTATGGCGCAGGGCAAAGCGATCCATGGTATCAATTTGATCAACTGGCTCCTGTCGATCCGAGTACGTCTACAACAACAGCTAAAATAGATACACCTCTTCCTTCTACAGGTACAGCAGGTATTGGAGGAGCAGATAGTTCTTCTGCTATCGCTGCAACAGGTACAGGTGCTAGTAAGCCAACAGCTTATAACGACTTAATCAGTGCAGCTAGTAACAAATACGGTATTTCTGAATCATTGATCAAAGCTGTTATCGATACTGAATCTTCTTTTAACCCGAATGCAGGTTCTTCTGCCGGAGCAAAAGGATTAATGCAGTTGATGGACGGAACAGCCGCTGGATTAGGAGTAAGCAATTCTTTTGACCCGGCGCAAAATATAGATGGCGGTACCAAGTACTTGTCGTATCAGATCAAGCGTTATGATGGTAATGTGAAAACAGCACTTGCAGCATATAATGCAGGTCCAGGTCGATTACAACGTTTGGGTATCTCTAATGATGAAGAACTTATGGCGAAATTAAGCCAATTGCCAAAAGAAACACAGCGCTATATCGGCAAGATTGAAAATGCTCAAGCCAAATACGAATTATAATCATAATTAACGTTCATAGTAGCTAAGTACATGGTATAATAGTACACGAACGTTTTAGCGATATAGAGATTTGATCATCATATATGAGTACGATATATCAATATGAGATAGATCAAAAAGCGGAGCGTAGGTTCCGTTTTTTGATCTTTTTTTGATAGCACTATTTTAAAATAATCATACAAATAAGCTAATAGTATAGGAACGGGAGGAACAAACAATGAGATATTTTGATTATGCGGCTACAACTCCTCCTTATCCTGAAGTCATACGATCGATGGCTGAGATGATGGAAAAGCATTTCGGCAATCCATCTTCTTTGCATCAGTATGGAGAAGCGGCAGACCGATTGGTTCGACATGCCAAAGAAGTCACTGCTCACATACTTGGAGTCAAGCCAAGCGAAATCATTTGGACATCAGGCGCTACAGAAAGTAATAATTTTGCTCTGAAAGGAGCAGCGCTACGAGGTGGACGTACACAAGGGCATATTATTACTACTCGTATTGAGCATCCTTCGGTATATGAATGTTGTCGTCAATTAGAGCAGATTGGATTTGAAATTAGTTATATCGATCCTGCACCTGACGGAATCGTATTATTAGAAGATATTCAAAATGCTTTACGAGCAGATACAATTATAGTGAGTATGATGCATGTGAACAATGAGACAGGAGCTGTTCAACCTGTTCAACAATTAGCAGAATGGCTCAAAAAAGTACAACCCCGTACATTGATTCATGTTGATGGTGTACAAGGGTTTGGTAAATTACCGGTAGAATTAGTGAAATGGAATATTGATCTATACAGCTTATCTGCTCACAAAGTAAGAGGTCCCAAAGGAACAGGATTATTATATATCAAACAAGGCACTGAACTTTTTCCGTTACTTGCAGGCGGCGGACAGGAAAATGGCTATCGCTCAGGGACAGAAAATGTAGCAGGTATTGTAGGTATGACCAAAGCATTACGTCTAGCGGCGACAGAACAAGTGTCACTAGCCGAACGATTAACTTCTTTTAGCCAGTTGATAAAAACAGAAATTCAAGCGATAGATGGGCTAGTATTAACAAATCCTGCGATAGCAGCACCTCATATTATTCATTTCTGTTATCCAGGGATGAAATCGGAAGTCATACTGCATAGTCTAGAACAGCAGGGCTGTATCGTATCTACGCAATCTGCTTGTTCTTCCCGTAAAGCTGAACCAAGTCGTGTATTGTTAGCAATGGGAATAGAGCGAGAACATGCTGCAAGTGGAATACGGATCAGCTTGGGCGATCAACATACCAAGCAAGATATAGAACATTTACTCATAGCACTTCGTCAGACTGTTACACAGCTTCGCCCATTGGAGAGGAGAACCCTTTAAGTATGCAAAATATAGATCGATTGATTTTAAGATTAGGTGAAATTACACTCAAAGGTAAAAATAGATCCAGATTTGAAAAAACAATTTCAGAACATGTACGTGCGGTATTACGTCCTTATCCCAAAGCACATGTTCGTCGTGAATACGGCAGAATGTATGTCGAAACAGGTGGAGAATCTGTAGAAGCATTAATTCAAGTGTTAAAAAATGTGTTTGGCATTATGGATATTATTCCAGTTAAGCAGACATTACCTCAATTGGATGAGATTATTGCAGCCGCTGTAGAATTAATCGGAGAGCAACAGATTGATCAATTGACTACATTCAAAGTATCAGTAAAGCGAGTCTGGAAAGAATTTCCTCATTCTTCACAAGATATGAATCATTTGGTAGGCTCACCAGTATTGCGTGCTTATCCATTACTCAAAGTGGATGTTAGACAACCACAGATTGAATTACGTGTAGAGATTCGAGATGGAGCGGCTTATATTTATAGTGAATTGATTCCAGCCGTTGGAGGATTCCCGCGTGGAAGTAATGGTAAAGCAATGTTGCTTCTTTCTGGAGGGATAGATAGTCCTGTTGCAGGGTGGCAATCCATGCGTCGCGGACTTGAAGTCGAATGTATTCATTTTCATAGCTATCCATTTACCAGTGAACGTGCTAAAGAAAAAGTAGTCGATCTTACGCGTGTATTAGCAGGATATGCAGGAGTCGTCAAATTGCATGTTGTACCTTTTACAGAGATACAGACTGCGTTTACAACTACAGGGCAAGATAATTTGATGATTACACTGATGCGCCGGGCGATGTTACGTATTGCTACCCGGATCGCTGAACAACAAAAAGGATTAGCATTGATTACAGGTGAAAGCTTGGGTCAGGTAGCCAGTCAGACTTTATCGAGTATGAACGCTATTGAACGTGCTACAGAGTTACCGATTTTGCGTCCTTTAGTCATGACAGGCAAAGATGAAATTATTCAGATTGCCAAAGAGATAGGCACCTATGATTTATCGATTTTGCCATATGAAGATTGCTGTACATTATTTATCCCGAAATCACCGACAACTAATCCTAATTTGCGAATTATAGAAAAAGTAGAATCATTTCTCGAACTTACGCCGATGATCGAACGAGCGGTAGAGCAGACAGAAGTATTAACGATCGAAGCAGGAAGCCCTTTACAACTTGCTTCTACTGCAATCAATGAAGATTGGTTTTAAAGAAGAGTAGATTACCTTTTATATCTTCATGATGTCAAAATGAAAACCGATATAAATAGGGACAGACCGATGAAGGAGGAAGCTGGAATGACCAATCGTAATCAAGGGGTAATTGGACTGTTTATTGTATTTGCAGGTTTGATTATCCTACTTGGCAAATTGGGCGTATTCAGTTTTATAGGTCATATTTTTTGGCCACTGGCGATTCTTTTGCCAGGTATTATATTACAATTAATGTATTTTAGCCGTAGTGCACCTGCGATTGTATTGATTCCGGCTGGAATACTTACAGTATATGGAGCCTTATTTTTCCTTTGTAACACTTGGGGATGGTGGCTTATGGGACATCTATGGCCTGTGCTTATTTTGGGAGTCGCTGTAGGATTGTATGAGTATTATGTATGTGCAGCCTCGCCGGTTTCACGCAATGTTGGTTTTGCTTCGATTGCACTTACTTGTTTATCAGGAATTCTGCTTATTTTTAGTTTGTTAGGAAATTTTGCTTTTTATTTTATTGCGCTGCTGTTGATCTTATCTGGATTATGGATACTGGCTAGCCGAAGTAATTCTAAAACAGGTTGGTAATAAAATGCGAATTTGCTTGATTTATAGCAACAATGACGTATAATTATAATAAGCAAGATTATGGATGCCGATTTTTTGAACACTGTGTTAACAAATAGTAGAGCGTCGGCTTAGTTGACCGACGCTCCTTTTATGGAGAGGATTTGGAGAAATTTATGCAATCAAGAGAACAAATTCGCAATATCGCAATCATTGCCCACGTTGACCATGGTAAAACAACGTTAGTGGACAAATTGTTGCAACAGTCAGGTATTTTCCGGGATCACGAGACTTTACAGGAGCGTGCGATGGATTCCAATGATCTGGAGCGTGAACGCGGTATTACGATTCTTGCAAAAAATACAGCTATTACGTATAAAGACTATTTAATTAATATCGTGGATACACCTGGTCACGCCGACTTTGGTGGTGAAGTAGAACGTATCATGAAAATGGTAGACGGAGTACTTCTTATTGTTGATGCTTATGAAGGTTGTATGCCTCAGACCAAATTTGTATTGCGTAAAGCTTTGGAGCAAAATTTGACTCCTACTGTTGTCGTAAACAAAATTGACCGTCCTGCTGCTCGTCCTACAGAAGTTATTGATGAAGTATTGGATCTATTTATTGAACTTGGTGCAAATGACGAGCAATTGGAATTCCCGGTTGTTTATGCTTCTGCATTGAATGGTACATCTAGTCTTGATCCAGAAAAACAAGACGAAACGATGCAAGCAATGTACGAAACGATTATCGAACATATCCCTTCACCAAAAGAGAAAATCGATGAGCCATTGCAATTCTTGGTAACATTGATGGACTATAACGAATATTTGGGTCGTATTGCGGTAGGTCGTGTTAACCGTGGTATTATCCGTCAAGGTCAATCGGTAACCGTTATTAACCGCGAAGGCCAAAAGAAAACAGCTCGTATCGAGAAATTGTTTGGTTTCCAAGGTCTAAAACGTATTGAGATCGAAGAAGCTGGTGCTGGTGATATCATTGCTATCGCTGGTATCAAAGACATCAATATCGGTGAAACGATTGCTGATCCACAAAATCCAGAAGCATTGCCGGTTCTTAAAATTGATGAGCCTACATTGCAAATGACTTTCCTTGTAAATAACAGTCCATTTGCTGGACGTGAAGGCAAATGGGTAACTTCCCGTCGTCTTCGTGACCGTTTGTTCAAAGAATTAGAAACAGATGTAAGTTTACGTGTAGACGAAACAGATAGCCCTGATGCTTATATCGTATCTGGTCGTGGTGAACTTCACCTTGGTATCTTGATCGAAAACATGCGTCGTGAAGGTTATGAATTGCAAGTATCCAAACCAGAAGTTATCGTACGTGAAATCGATGGTAAACGTATGGAGCCTATCGAGCATCTATTGATTGATTTGCCTGAAGAAAGCATGGGCGCAGTTATGGAGAGCTTAGGTTCACGTAAAGCTGAGATGGTAAATATGATTAACAATGGTAGTGGTCAAGTTCGTCTTGAATTCTTGATTCCTGCTCGTGGTTTGATCGGATACGGAACTTACTTCTTAACATTGACTAAAGGTTACGGCATTATGAACCACTCCTTTGATAGCTATGGTCCAGTTGCTGCTGGTCAAGTTGGCGGACGTCACGAAGGTGTATTGGTTTCTAGTGAAAGTGGTACGTCTACGTTATATGGTATCTTATCTGTTGAAGATCGCGGTACTTTGTTCCTTGAGCCAGGTGCCGAAATTTACGAAGGTATGATCGTTGGTGAGCATACTCGTGATAACGATATCGTTGTTAACATTTGTAAAGAAAAACAATTGACTAACGTTCGTTCTGCAACAAAAGACGATACAGTCAAAATGAAAACTCCTCGTAGCTTCTCTCTAGAGCAAGCTTTGGAATATTTGAACGAAGATGAGTATTGTGAAATCACTCCAAAATCGATTCGTATGCGTAAAAAGATTTTGAATAAGAGTGAGCGCGAACGTGCTGAAAAACAACGCAAATCTGCAATGCAATCGTAATATCATCTATTGTTGGATAGACCACTGCGCTTAAGTACCTGTTTCAACAGGTTAAATACTGTTTGGATATCCGGTCAATCTTGTATTGATCGGATGACAACAGTACATGCCACTACATACTAGAAAGCATAAGCTGAACGTATGATAAGGCAACATAATTGAAGACTATAACTTCATTATCTAAAATGATGGAACAGGTGTTGAGAGCAATGAGTACGACAACAGGCGGGCTTCCGCCGCGTGCAGGAACCAAAGCCAAAACACAAAAGTCCGGTAATCCTAATCCCAAAAAAAAGCAAAAGAAAAAGGCAAGTGGCTTTAAACGATTTATGCAGATTTTGCTTATCGTTGTTCTTTTAGCAATTGTAGGAGTTATGGCTTATGCAGGATATTTATATTATCAGGTTCAAGGTATGTTTGATGGTGTAGGACAAAAAGGTAATGGCGGTACTGTGATTAGTCAACCTGTCGCTCCTGAAAAATCAGCAAAAGTAAAACCGATTACGATGGCGCTTTTGGGAACTGATTATCGTCAAGAAACAGGAACACGATTAACAGACGTTGTTATGGTAGCTACACTAAATCCAGATACCAAATCAGCCACGATTGTTTCTTTGCCGCGTGATACGTATCTACAACTCGAAGGTTATATTCCCAATAAACTGAACTCTTATTATCCGAAATTTTATGCCAAAGATAAAAAAGATGGTACAGATTTAGCAATGAGTGAAATGAAAACATTGCTTGGTAAATACTTGGGTGTAGATGTAGAGTATACAACTGTGTTGAACTTCCAGGGTTTCCGGGATGTTGTCGATTCAGTAGGTGGTATTGATATCAATGTAGATATGAAAATGTGTTATGTAGATAAAGCAGATGGTACGAATATTAATTTGTCTACCGGTCAACAACATCTAAATGGTGCAAACTCTCTAGATTATGTACGTTACCGTAAATCAAATTGTAGTCCTCGTACACAAGGATCAGACGACTTTAGCCGTAACCAACGCCAAAACCAGGTATTGAATGCTGTCGTAGACAAAATTCAATCGTTTAGCGGTGTGACTAAATTGGGCTCTATTATCGAATCTGTAGATAAAAATATGGAAACCGATATTGAAGGCGAACAATTTAAAAACTTACTGACAACATATTGGGATATTCCGAAGCAGAATATCAAATATATGCCAGTAACAGGTGACTGGAAAAGTCCGTATGTCTACATCAATGAAACAGAGTTAGCTAATGCTAAAAAAGCGCTACAAGATGAATTAGCAGGTACGGCTACGCATACTGATCAATTTGATCAGCCAGCAGGTACAAGCAAACAAAGTCAATAACATTCATTTTGGAAAAGATAAAGCTAGCTATGAAGTACAAATAAATGATAGAGTCTTTGCTTAGGCGAAGGCTCTTTTTTTTTGTTTTGGAGAGAGAATAATAGTCAGCAGATTATAGATTTGAAATGAATTTGACCTATGCTATAATGAAGAAACACCAGTATATTCATGCCAGTGATTGGAGGTCTCGATGATGCAGGAATCCATGTTGCTTGATCGTATGCTATATGTTGATCATACGTGCCGGAGAGGCTCTATACTGTTATGTACACTGGTGTCTGATGAAGTATGTCTATACGTGTATGATCTTATAAAAAAACCGGATGCTATGTAGCATCTGGTTTTTGTGTATGTAAGAGGAGGGTGAGGCTTGGCTGATCAAGAAGGGATAAGCATAGTTATCCATAAAGTAAATGGCATCAGAGATCATAAGACTTTCTACTCAAGGGGGAACTCTCGA
Organism: Paenibacillus nicotianae; assembly: GCF_042681745.1. Classification (NCBI taxonomy): domain Bacteria; kingdom Bacillati; phylum Bacillota; class Bacilli; order Caryophanales; family Paenibacillaceae; genus Paenibacillus; species Paenibacillus nicotianae. The sequence continues at coordinate 385,580 of NZ_JBHUGF010000010.1, forward strand.
TGAAAAAGATTTTTGTACTGGATACCAATGTGCTTCTTCATGATCCAAATGCCATTTTTGCTTTCGAAGAAAATGATGTGATTATACCCGCAGTCGTACTCGAAGAAATTGATTCCAAAAAACGAAATGCAGATGAAATTGGACGAAATGCCCGCAGTATTTCACGTTCTTTAGATTCACTAAGAGAATCAGGATATTTGCATGATGGAGTCCACTTAGAAAATGGTGGTACATTACGTGTAGAACTAAATCATCGTAGCTTTGCTAAAGTACAGGATATGTTTGGAGAAATTTCAAACGATAATCGTATTTTGGCTGTAGCGTTGAATTATGAATTAGAAGAACAGGAAAAAGAAGCAGGTCAAGGATCTCGCTCTCAAGTCGTACTGGTTAGTAAAGATGTATTGGTTCGAGTCAAAGCAGATGTGTTAGGTGTGAATACAGAAGATTATCTTTCTGATCGCGCTGCTGACCCTAATGAAATGTATACAGGATACAGCACCTTAACAGTACATCCTGCGGTGATTGATGAATTTTATAGTAATCGTTATCTACCGATCCAATCTCTAAATATCAAACATTCTTTTTATGCGAATGAGTTCGTTATTTTAAAAGATGAATTGGGTAGTGCTAAGTCTGCATTGCTTAAAGTAAATGCAGATGCCAGCAAGTTGGAACCTTTATTTTTGAGTAATGATCCTATATGGGGCATTGCTGCTCGAAATGCTCAACAACGAATGGCATTAGAATTGTTACTGAATGATGATATTCCTTTAGTAACCATTACAGGTAAAGCAGGAACAGGTAAGACTTTACTTGCTTTAGCGGCTGCCTTATCCAAAGTAGAAGATGAACAAAAATATAAAAAGCTACTCATTGCAAGACCTGTTGTACCTATGGGTAAAGATATTGGTTATTTACCTGGAGAGAAAGATGAAAAATTGCGTCCGTGGATGCAACCGATTTATGATAATTTAGAATTTTTATTTGATACCAAAAAAGCAGGCGATATCGATAAAATTTTGATGGGACTTGGTAGTATTCAAGTCGAAGCATTAACGTATATTCGTGGACGGTCTATTCCTGGTCAATTTATTATTATTGATGAAGCTCAGAATTTATCCCGTCATGAAGTCAAAACAATCGTATCGCGTGTAGGTGAAGGCAGTAAAATTGTGTTGGTCGGTGATCCAGATCAAATAGATCATCCTTATCTTGATTCTATCAGTAATGGATTAACTCATGTGGTAGAGCATTTTAAACAAGAAGGGATCAGCGGTCATATCACACTGGAAAAAGGAGAACGTTCCAAACTGGCTCAACTGGCTGCTGATTTGCTGTAATGTAAAATATAACGTTATTAAAAAAAGACTCTATTGTGCATGATTCGCACAGTAGAGTCTTTTTTTGTTAGTAATTAGTCATAATCGCAAATAAATATTTTTTTACTCAGCAGAAGGATTCACCAGAGTAAAATTAGTACCACTTTGCTGTTTTAAAAGATTTCTTTTGGCAAATTGATCAAATAAAGTAGCTGTAAAGTTAAAATCTAGATCATCAATAGACTGCAATACAAATGAAGACTCCTGATAGCTTTTGATAAACGCATTAAAAAAAGCGATATCTACAAAGTTAGTGTTATAGATATTGGCTTCGATCATCGTACCTTGCTCACTTTCAAACAAACAATGTTCTCCATGCAAATACCATGACCACTGCATATCCAAGTACCACACAAATTCTTTAGATGGCTCTATATCATGAATCAGATCAAACAACCATTCAAAGTTAGTAGGTGTAAGTGGCTTTGCTAACAAAGATTTGTGCTGATCAGGAACCACTTGTTGCATACAAGCACATAGTTCTTTAGCCATATTGGTATAAAGTTGGAATAGATTTAAAATGGCAGCTTCGTTAATCATATACAAAATCCTTTCACTTCTAGCCTATCTAATACATGCTGCATTATTAGTGTAATGATAACTCAAGCTGAATTTTCATTAATTGTGGTTCTGTTGTTACAGAAGTAGCTTTTAAATAAGATATAATTTGTTGCGGGTAAAAGCCAAGATCAAATTCGTTTTCTAGCATCCGGCATGTGGTATCAGGCAATTGAAGGCCATTAAAAACAAGTTTATCTACATAAAATTGGATTGCATTTTGAGGCTGATTTACAATTTCATAGTGGCCTGTAATATCCAAATCCAAATTGCCTTCTTTACCATGTACACTCAATTGATTTTGTGCAAATTTGAATTGAAATGATTCTGGTAACTGACCTTGTACATGTAAAAATTGATTAAGTTGTTGTTCATCTATAGAGATAGTGTAATGTGTTCCGCTAATTTGGATCGCTCCAGGTTGAGATTTCAGGTAATCAGGGAACTGTTGCATCGATAAAGCGATCGCTTTGAAATATTTTTTAACTTCATAAAGTCCAATATTTTTCCAATACTCATTCATTTCATTCATTAATTGACGAGCAATCTCAGGATCAGAACTTGTAGCAAGACTTTGATGAATCGATTGTTGTAGAGTAGCTACACGTGTACGCTGATTAGATAAATTAGTACTAATCTCTCCTAATTCTGTTGCTGTAGCATATAATTCATTTTTTTGCTGGGTAAGCTGTGTATATTGCTCTTGATAATCACTTAGTAGCAATTGGTCATGATCAATAATCATTCGATAATAATCGTAAAAAGCGATCATTCCCGAAAGACTACCTGTAGATAAAAAAAGAGCCCAAAAATCATCTCTTTCTCCTGTATAATAAGAAACAAGCACTGAATCTGCTTGATGTCTTGCTTGTGACAATAGCTTTTCTTGTTGAACTAAGTTTTGTTCCAGTTGAGTATATTTTGTTTGAGCTACATTTTGCTGATCTGTAATCCGTTTGATTTCTTGATCTAATTCATTCACAGATAGACTATTTTCTAATAACTGTCGTGTTGCTTCGTCTAATTGTGGTGGTGCTTCTAAAGCTTGCGCTTGCACAGAAGAGAGCAAACACTGCGAAGTTAGAGCTAAAGTCAAACAGAAGCAGACGATTTTAACGGAATATAAGTATTTCATAGATCGCCCCTCCTTAGCGCCTGTACATATAAGCGCAATTTTTACAATATCATTCTGAATCATACACAATCTATCATTATTATAGCATCGTACGTATCACTGTTGAATATGAGTCTAATTATACCTATTTTAAAATGCATGGAGGTTACAAAATTGATTATTGATATTTTCGGAGCAGGAGCTATAGGATTACTTTTTTATAGCAAATTAATAAGTAGTCACTCTTCGGCTACTATTCATCTATGGACACGTATCTCAGAACAAGCTTCTCTTATTAATGAAAAAGGCATAACAATACAAACATCTACTATAGAACAGCAGAGTGAACCGCAATTATTATTTCCGTCTACCACACAACGTGCTTATGCAATTGATCAATTAAATGACTACTCCAATGTAACAAAAGCAGATTATATATTAGTCACTGTTAAACAGAAAGATATCACAGCCGATTTAGTTAGTAACATTCAGCAACGTGCAGATCGGCATACTCGTATTATCTGCTTACAAAATGGAGTACGAACCGATATGTTGTGGACTTCGCCGTGGCAGGTTTATGCAGCAATTACCACAGAAGGTGCTAAAAGAGTGTCTACAAATGCAGTCAATCATACGGGTATAGGAAAAACGGTTATAGGTAGTCTAACTAATCTTTCTAGTACTAGAGTAGGGAATATGCCTAAATCAATAGATAAAGAAGAGCAACTACGGATACAACCTTTGCTAAATGAACTAGAACAAGCAGGATTTGATATTGCTCTGTCGAATAATATCGATAAAGATATATATCGGAAGCTTATTATAAATGCTATCATCAATCCATTAACAGCAATTTGGCGTATAATGAATGGTGAATTACTTGTTTCTCAACAGAGACTATTTGTAATGCAGCAATTGTATAATGAAGTTATTGAAGTATATCAAGCCGCAGGAATAGAGGTTTCTTCTTTATGGTGGGAAGAGATTGTAGAAGTATGCCGTACAACCTCTACTAATACCTCCTCAATGTTGGCAGATGTATTACAGGGTAAAACAACAGAAATTCAATGGATTAATGGTAGTATTATTCAAATGGGGCAAGATTACGGTATACCTACCCCGGCAAATTACTGGGTATATCATCTAGTTGAGGCTATGAATAGACAGGAGGATCATTGATGGGGGTATTTTTGGAATTATTATTGAACGGGTTTATCTTTTTAAGTCTAGTTCCGTTTATTCCATTTGTATTAACATATGTAATCAACAGACTAAAAGGAAAAGAAAAGAAACCGGCTATAAGTATGGCTATGGATGTAACTACTCCATTTTTATATATTTCTGTAGCTGCGCTATTCAATAATACATTCAATACCAAAACAGGATTCTATATTTTTCTGTTGATTTTACTGCTCGGTATTGGTCTGATCGGTGGTGCACAAAACCGTTTAAAAGGAAAAGTAGACTATAAACGATTATTTCGTGCCGTTTGGCGAGTTTCTTTTTTATTGTTGAGTATAGGTTACATTGCTTTATTGATTACTGGTATTCTGCAATACATAACACAATAATTTTGTCGAAAAATGGAATATATTTGCTTGATGTTAGGTATTCGACCGTAGCATGAAGCATAATATACGCTTAAATGTGACAGTTTTATATAAAATAACGAAAAAAAGATGATTTTTTAAATATAAGTTATAGATTTTTTTGACCACTGGTTGTATAATTTAAAAGCATATACCACATTTTTTAGGGGGAAACTGCTAGATGAAGAGAAAAAGTTGGTTAGTACTTATGGCGCTTGTCATGGCGTTCGGAACTTTGCTTGCAGCTTGCGGCAGCGGTTCTAGCAACACAGGTACAAGTGGAGAATCAGGAGATGGCACTACAGCAGCAGCTCAAGACTTGCATATTAACATGAGCGCTGAACCTCCAACGTTTGATCCAGCTCAGGCAAAAGATAGTCAAACAAATACTGCCTTGAAGCTAATGTATGAAGGTCTTACACGTATGGGTGCAGATGGTAATCCTGTTCCAGGCGTTGCTGAAAAATGGGATATTTCTGAAGACGGATTGAAATATACTTTCCATCTTCGTGATAATGCACAATGGAGTAACGGTGAACCTGTAACAGCATCAGATTTCGCTTATGCTTGGGAACGCGTTCTAAGCCCAAAAACAACTCCAGCATCTGAGTACGCTTACCAACTTTATTACATCAAAAATGGACAAGAATTTAACGAAGGAAAAGTTAAAGATTTTGCTGATGTTGGTGTTAAAGTTGTAGACGACAAAACATTAGAAGTAACGTTGGCTAATCCAACTCCTTACTGGTTGGGATTGACTTCTTTCTACACGTACTACCCTGTTAACAAAAAGAATGTAGAAGCTAACCCGCAATGGGCTTCTAAAGCAGATACAATGATTACTAACGGTGCATTCAACTTAACAACTTGGACAACAGGTCAAGAATTGGCTTGGACAAAAAATGCTAAGTATTGGGATGCTTCTAGTATTAAATTAAATACAATCACTTCTTCATTGGTTAACTCTGGAGCTACTGAGTTCTCAAGTTACCAAAGTGGACAATTGGATTATGCTGGAGCACCTACTGGTGAAATTCCAACAGACCAAATTCCAGCTGCAAAACAACAATACCCAGATCAATTCCAAGCTAAAGGTATTGCAAGTACGTACTACTACCTGTTTAATGTTAAAGAAAAACCATTCAACAACTTGAAAATCCGTCAAGCATTCTCTATGGCAATTAACCGTCAAGCGATTGTTGACAACGTAACATTAGGCGGACAAATTCCAGCTTATGGTTATGTACCACCAGGAATCAAAGGTAACAACGAAGAATTCCGTACTGAGTACAAAGATAGCTATTTCACAGAAGACTTAGCTAAAGCTAAACAATTGCTAGCTGAAGGTATGAAAGAAGAAGGTTACACTACTCTTCCTGAAATTACTTTGATTTACAACTCTAGTGAAGCTCACCAAAAAATTGCTTTGGCAATTGCTGATATGTGGAAAAACAATCTTGGTATAAGTGTTAAAACACAAAACCAAGAGTGGAGTGTGTTCTTGGATAATCGTCAAAGTGGTAACTACCAAATCGCACGTGCAGGTTGGTCAGCGGATTATAACGATCCTATGACTTTCATGGATATGTGGATGACTGGTAATGGCAACAATGATGCAAAATACAGCAATCCTGAATATGACAAATTGTTAAAAGATGCGCAAGCAACTCAAGACAATGCTAAACGTATGGATGATATGTCTAAAGCAGAAAAAATTCTAGTGCAAGATGATATGGCTATGATGCCAATCTATTACTACACTAGCGTTTCATTGGTTAAACCAAATCTTAAAGGTATTGTTCTTGACTTCAGTGGTGCAATTGACTTTACTCGTGCTTATTTTCAATAATTAAGTAAGATTTTGGTTTAATGGTTGCAGCGGGATATGTATGTGTGGATTCTCCATCCATATATATCCCGTTTTTGCGTGTTTATCGTTTTTCCATATATTGCTATTCTAAACATGATAATTTCAAGTTCTACTTGTTATCTATTAGATGAAGTTTTAAAATGAAAAAGTTGTTGAATAATGACGAGCTGTTTTAAACATATTCAATAAACTAGAAAATGTGATAAAGGAGGTTCTTGGGGAAATGGTTCGTTATATCGCCAGTAAATTTTTCTATATGCTGTTATCATTGTTCATTTTGGCATCAGCTACATTTTTCCTGATGAAAGCTATACCTGGTAATCCGTTTATGTCAGAAAAAAATGTACAGCCTCAAATCAAAGAACGTCTAATGGAGCAATATGGATTGAATAAACCAATTGCTGAACAGTATTTACAGTACCTAGGAAATTTAGTTAAAGGTGATTTAGGGATTTCTATGAAATACCAAAATCAGGAGGTTACACAACGTATCGCTGATACATTCTCGCCTTCATTACAGATCGGTATTTTCGCTATTATTATTTCTATTGTCGCTGGTATTGTATTAGGCTTAATCGCTGCACTTTATCATCGTAAATTAATTGATAATGTAGCTATGATTATTGCTGTATTAGGTATTGCTGTTCCGAGTTTTGTATTGGCAACATTGATCCAGTACATTTTTGCTTTAAAACTAGGTTGGTTTGATGTTATGGGCTTTAATGAACCAAGTGACTTTGTACTACCAGTTATAGCACTTGCTGTTCAACCGATTGCATTTATAGCACGATTAACTCGTTCAAGTATGCTAGAAGTATTGAATGCAGATTATATCAAAACAGCTAAAGCAAAAGGTCTAAATGGTTTTACTATTATGACTAGACACGTGGTACGTAATGGTATTCTTCCGGTAGTTACTTACGTAGGTCCTATGACTGCAAATATCGTAACAGGTTCCGTTGTTATCGAACAAATCTTCGGTATCGGTGGTATTGGTAGAGTATTCGTAGATAGTATTACTAACCGTGACTATACAATGATTATGGGAGTAACTATTTTCTACGGCGTGTTGTTGATGCTTGCTCGTTTTGTTACAGATATTTTATATGTACTGGTAGATCCGCGGATCAAATTATCAGGTCGGAAGGGGAGCTAAACGTTGTCAGCTAGCGGAAACAATAACAATAAAAATGCGGCTACAGATGTGGTCGGCGAACCAATCGCACTGCAACAGGAAAGTATCTCTTTATGGCAGGATGCTTGGATTCGTTTGAGAGGGAATAAAGTAGCTATGTTTAGCTTAGGTACTTTGATTCTTATTATTATCGCTTCGATCGTTGGACCAATGATCTCTGCTTTTAACTATTACTCTAATGATTTGATGAATACGAATAAGCCACCTTCTGGAGTTCACTGGTTTGGTACAGATAACCTTGGACGTGATATGTGGGTTCGTACCTGGATGGGTGCACGAATCTCTCTTATCGTAGGTTTGGCAGCAGCAGCAATTGACTTAATCATCGGTATTATTTATGGTGGAATCATGGGTTACTTCGGTGGCCGTGTAGATAACATTATGAACAAATTTTCCGAAATTCTTTATTCTATTCCTTACTTGCTAGTTGTTATTCTATTATTGGTTGTATTTGAGCCAGGTTTGGGAACTATTATCGTAGCTTTGACTGTAACAGGTTGGATTACGATGTCCTGGATCGTTCGTGGTGAAATTATGCAACTGAAAAGTAGAGACTTCGTATTAGCAGCTCGTTCAATGGGTGCAGGTGCTGGACGTCAATTGTTCAAACATCTTTTGCCTAATGCTTTGGGTCCTATTATCGTTACTGTAACTCTTTCTGTACCAAGTGCTATCTTCTCTGAAGCATTTTTGAGTTTCTTGGGTCTAGGTGTACAGGCTCCTGTCGCTTCATTGGGTTCAATGATCAATGATGCATTAACAGGATGGAATTTGTATCCTTGGCGTATGTGGTTCCCGGCTGCTCTGATTTGTTTGACTATGCTTGCATTTAACTTGCTAGGCGACGGTCTTAGAGACGCTTTGGATCCAAAATTGAGAAAATAAAATCTATAGGAGGTGGAACAAGTGGAGAAAATCTTAACAGTAAAGAATTTAAGCGTATCCTTTCAAACGCGTGCTGGTGAATTTGATGCGGTAAAAGATGTCAATTTTGAAATTGGCAAAGGCGAAACGCTAGGTATTGTTGGGGAATCCGGTAGTGGTAAAAGTGTAACAGCTCAAACCATTATGCGTCTGATTCCTTCTCCGCCTTCTAAGATCAAAAGTGGAGAGATTGAATTCCTAGGTCAAAGTCTACTTGCTAAAACGGATAAGCAAATGGAAGCTATTCGTGGTAAAGATATCGGCATGATTTTCCAGGATCCGATGACTTCCTTGAATCCAACAATTAAAGTAGGTAAACAAATTACAGAAGTATTGCGTAAACATCAAAATATGTCTTCTGCTCAAGCTAAAGAAAGTGCGCTTGAAATGTTACGACTGGTTGGTATCAAAAATTCTGATGTTCGTTTTAATCAATATCCTCACCAATTCTCTGGTGGTATGCGCCAACGTGCGATGATTGCAATCGCTTTAGCTTGCCGTCCATCTTTGCTAATTGCGGATGAGCCTACAACAGCACTAGACGTAACGATTCAAGCTCAGATCCTTGATCTGATGAAAGATATGCAACAAAAATTGGGTACTTCAATTATTTTGATTACCCATGATCTTGGTGTAGTAGCAGGTATGTGTGATCGCGTGGTTGTTATGAAAGAAGGCGATGTTGTTGAAACAGGAACAACGGCTGAAATTTTCAAAAACCCTCAACATCCATATACACAACGTTTGCTTAATGCATTGCCACGCTTAGATGAGCCTAAAAAACCTAAATTAGCTTCTGCTAAACTTAATCTAGACCCACGTAAACCGTTGGTTGAAGTAAAAGGATTAAAACAGCATTTCAATTTAGGTAAAGGTAATATCCTTAAAGCGGTAAATGACATTAGCTTCAACATCTACGAAGGCGAGACATTAGGCGTAGTAGGAGAATCCGGTTGTGGTAAATCAACAACAGGACGTACGATTCTTCGTCTGTATGAGCCAACCGGCGGTAGTGTGAAGTTTAACGGAACAGACATTTATGATCTGTCTCCACGCAAAATGAAAAATATGCGTAAAGATATGCAAATGATCTTCCAAGATCCGTATGCTTCTTTGAACCCTCGTTTTAATATTATGGACATTATCGGTGAATCTCTAGATATTCATGGTCTAGTCAATAGCCGTGCTGAACGTAAAAAACGTGTAGAAGAATTGCTTGATATGGTAGGCTTGAACCCAAGTCATGCTCTTCGTTATCCGCATGAATTCTCTGGTGGTCAAAGACAACGTATCGGGATTGCGCGTGCACTTGCTGTAGATCCTAAATTTATTATCTGTGATGAGCCATTGTCTGCTTTGGACGTATCGATTCAAGCACAGATTGTTAAATTGCTAGAAGAACTACAACAACGTCTTGGATTAACATATTTATTTATCGCGCATGATTTGTCGATGGTAAAACATATCAGTGACCGTGTAGCGGTTATGTATATGGGTAAAATTGTAGAATTGGCTGAAAGTGAAGAACTGTATGCTAATCCTCTACATCCTTACACAAAAACATTGCTATCTGCGATTCCTATTCCTGATCCAGAAGTAGAAGCAAACAAACGTAGAATCTTATTGCCTGAAGAACATCTTGCCGCTTCTCAAGAAGCAGCAGCTACTTTGGCAGCGAAAGATCCGTTTAATCTAGAAAATTCTCAGTTGATCGAAGTGTCTGAAGGTCACTGGGTATCTCAACCTTCTGCTTAATCTATACTTTCAAATCAAAAACCGCCATTTACTGGCGGTTTTTTGGTTGTTACTAAAAATATTCAAATATTTTAAGAATAGCTTTTGACTAAACAGTACTAACTTCGTTACAATCAAATAAGATTTAATAAGTTACGATTAGTAACAATCAAAAGCAATAGCGATGAGGAGGACTTCACCCCATGAATGTGATTCCGGAGAGCCTACCCGCGAATCAGCCGCTCGCTGAGCGGTACATCAATGATTTTGCATCGGTAAGCAGTTTGTATAATATGAATGTCTCTGATCCACAAACATGGATCAAACGTGCAGAATGGCTGGATCAGAGTAAGGACTCCCGAATCGAACGTGGAGCTTTAGTCGACTGCCTAACCATATATAACGGTAAGTACAATAATCATGAAGCTGTACAGCAATCTTTAGAAGCATTACGCACAGATAAAGCGCTTGTTATGGTAGGTGGACAACAAAGTGGTCTATTTACAGGGCCATTGTTAGTCATTTACAAAGTGATTACATTGTTAGCGTCTGCGCGCGAAGCGTCACATCGTCTACAACGTCCTATCATACCTGTATTCTGGATAGCAGGTGAAGATCATGACTGGGATGAAGTGAATCATACGTATCTACCGGATCAAGATGGAGCGGCTGTCAAAATTCGCTTAGATCATGAACGTGGTGGACATTCACCGGTGAGTCGTACATTTATTCAGGATCAGAATACCGAACATATTTTGAATCAATTCGAAAGTCTGTTACCAGATACTGAAAATAAAAATCAGTGGACACAGACATTACGAAATATTATGGAGCAAGCTACAGATTTGAGTAGTGCCTTTGCTGAACAATTAGGTCTTTTATTTGGCCGTTTTGGATTGGTGCTAATAGATTCAGATGATGCAGCTATTCGTCGTCTGGAAGTTCCAGTATTTCGTCAATTGATAGAACATAATGATCAACTGACTCAAGCTTATATGTCTGCTGCTGAGCAAGTGAGACAGTATGGATATGAAGAGCAAGCAACGGTAGATGAAGAAAGTGCTAATTTGTTCTATATTCATAGTGATGAAGTATATACCAACGAACGTTTGTTATTGTTCAAACGCAATGGGATGTTTACAGATCGTAAAGGATTAGTTGTTTTCACCAAACAAGAATTGTTAGAGCTTTTAGAACAATATCCCGAACGATTTAGTAATAACGTATTAACCCGTCCTTTAATGCAAGATTCATTGTTCCCTGTACTTAGTACCATTTTGGGAACAGGCGAGATTGCGTACTGGGCGTTGACGAAGCAAGCATTTCCTGTTTTGAATCTGCAAATGCCTCCTATTGTTCCTAGAATGTTATTTACAATGGTGGAAGAAAAAGTTAAAATTTTGATGCAACAGTATCAATTAACATTTGATGATGTAAGACAACGTTTTGATGATATTCGCCAGACCTGGTTAAGCGAGCAGGAAGATTATCATTTAGAAAAAAGATTCACTACATTCCGCGAGCAATTTCAACAATTGTATGCGCCTTTTGTAGACTCTTTGCGTGAGATCGATCCTTCGTTGCCACATCTAGGCGAAACGACTCAACACAAAATTGATTTACAAATTGATTATTTGTATCGCAAAAGCCAGAATGCGATAGCGCGTCAGCATCAGACTGGATTACAACGTTTGGATCGAATTGCGTATGCATTGTATCCGTTTGGCAAGCCACAGGAACGTACGATCAACAGCTATTACTATCTTGGACGTTACGGAGAGCGCTGGATTGATCAATTGTTAACACTTGAACCTGATTTTAACGGTTCACATCGTCTTGTTTATTTATAAAAATATATTATCTATTCCAACCAACAAAGGAGATCTGTACAATGACATCATCTATTCAAACAAGTATTGTTGCCGATATGGCACTTGCTCCTGAGGGACATCTTAAAATTGATTGGGCATCTTCTCACATGCCGGTATTAAATCGTATTCGAGCAGAATTTGAAAGAGATTTACCTTTCAAAGGTTTGAATGTAACGATCTGTTTACACTTGGAAGCTAAAACAGCTTATTTAGCTAAAGTTATCCAGGCCGGTGGAGCCAATGTGACTATTACAGGCAGCAATCCTTTGTCTACACAAGATGATGTATGTGCAGCTTTGGTAGAAGACGGTATTACTGTATTTGCGAAATATAATCCAGGTGTAGAAGAATATAAAAGTTTGAACTTAAAAGCGCTAGAAGCGAAGCCTGATCTTATTATTGATGATGGTGGCGATCTCATTACTTTCTTATATGGAGAACGTCCTGATCTATTATCAACGATTCGTGGTGGAGCAGAAGAAACAACGACCGGAATTATTCGTCTGAAAGCATTGCAAAAAGAAGGAACACTGAAAATTCCGATGGTTGCTGTAAATGATGCCTATTGTAAGCATTTATTCGATAACCGTTATGGAACAGGTCAATCGGCTTTTGACGGTATTATTCGTACAACCAACTTGATTATTGCAGGTAAAACAGTTGTAGTAGTCGGTTATGGCTGGTGTGGTAAAGGTATAGCGATGCGTGCTAAAGGTTTGGGTGCGAATGTGATCGTAACCGAGGTAGATGCTATTAAGGCAGTAGAAGCACATATGGACGGCTTTGGTGTGATGCCGATGAATGAAGCTGCGAAGCATGGTGACTTCTTTATTACAGTAACAGGAAATAAAAGTGTTATCGCAGGCGAACATTATGATGTGATGAAAGATGGAGCCATTATTGCGAATGCAGGGCATTTTGATGTAGAAGCGAACAAACCTGATTTAGCAGCTCGTGCCGAATCGATTCGTACGGTTCGTAAAAATATCGAAGAATACAAATTGACAGATGGACGCCGCATTTATCTCCTTGCTGAAGGGCGTCTGGTGAACTTGGGAGCAGCCGATGGTCATCCTGTTGAAATTATGGATATGACTTTTGCTTTGCAAGCAGTAGGTCTTCGTTATGTGAGTGAACATTATGAGCAATTGGAAGCAGGAGTGATTAGTGTTCCTTATGAACTGGATGAGCAAGTGGCACGCTTCAAGTTAGAAAGTCTAGGTATTCATATTGATACATTAACAGAAGAGCAAAAATTATATTTAGATAGCTGGTCATAATATTTACCATTATTTAAAATTGTAAATAAAAAGTTACTCACGCATAATAAAAAGGACTGATTTTTCCGATAAAGAGAAATCAGTCCTTTTTTGCGTCTATTTTTGCAAACGAATTGGCTGATTTACATAAAACAAAATTTTTCTGTATTTTTCTAAAAAAAAATGATATCAAAAAAGGATTTTGATTTTCTGCGTCGAATCTATTATGCTTATGGTAGTGGTGGATAGTGGGACAAAGTGGGAGACTATGGTTAAGAGGAGTGAAACGTCAATGTTTATGGGAGAATTTCAACATAGCATTGATGAAAAAGGTCGGATTATTATTCCTTCCAAATTTCGTGAACAACTCGGAACTTCTTTTGTAGTCACCCGCGGCTTGGATCATTGTCTATTCGTCTATCCTATGGAGGAGTGGTCCCTCCTTGAGCAAAAGCTCAAATCTCTACCGCTGATGAAAGCGGATGCCCGCGCATTTAGTCGTTTTTTCTTCTCCGGTGCGACCGAAGTCGAATGGGACAAGCAGGGCAGAGTCAATCTGCCGGGAAATTTACGGCAGTACGCCAAACTCGAAAAAGAGTGTGTTATTATTGGCGTTTCCAATCGGGTAGAGATTTGGAGTAAAGAAACATGGTCAGAGTATTATGATACTTCTGAACAATCTTTTAATGAAATTGCAGAAAAGCTGGTTGATTTTGATTTCGACCTGTAATCGTCCGGGAGGTTTACATCTTGTTTCATCACATCACAGTATTAAAAGAAGAAGCGACAAAAGCACTTCAGGTTAAGCCTGATGGTATTTACGTGGACTGCACACTCGGGGGAGCTGGTCATAGTTCAGTTATTGCTGCTGAACTTGGAGCAGGCGGAAGACTAATAGCTTTTGATCAAGACGATACGGCACTTGCCAATGCGAAAACAGTACTTGCACCTTATGAAGATCGTGTAACGTTGATCAAAAGCAATTTCCGTCAATTGGAAGAGTCGCTATTGGCAGCAGGAGTACCGGTCAAAGATGGAGTTCCGCAAGTAGATGGTATTTTGTTCGATCTTGGTGTTTCTTCACCTCAATTCGACGACGGTGACAGAGGATTCAGCTATAACCATGATGCAACGTTGGATATGAGAATGGATCAATCTGCCGAACTCACAGCCAAAACTATAGTGAATACCTGGCCGGAAGAAGAAATCGCCCGCATTTTATATCGATATGGGGAAGAAAAATTTTCAAGACGGATTGCTAAAGTGATCGTTGCCAAGCGAAGTATCCAGCCGATTGAAACAACGGGGGAACTGGCTGAACTTGTCAAAGAAGGCATTCCAGCAGCAGCAAGAAGAACAGGGGGACATCCTGCGAAACGGAGTTTTCAAGCACTTCGTATTGCTGTAAACGATGAATTAGGTGCTTTTGAAGAAGCTCTTCATCAAGCAGTACGTTGTCTAGCACCTGGGGGAAGAGCAGCAGTTATTACGTTTCATTCGTTAGAAGATCGTATTTGCAAACAGATTTTTGCAGAATACGTAGAAAAAAACGTCTCACCACCTGGTTTTCCAGTCTATGTTAGTACTGGTGGAGAACTGAAATTGATCAATCGCAAACCAATCCTTCCTTCGGAAGAAGAATTGGAAGAGAATTCGCGTGCAAGGTCGGCTAAATTGCGTGTTGCCGAAAAGGTGGATAAACAAACGAAAACTTAATTTAGAGGAGACGGATCAATGGCTTATACGCGCGGCAATCTAGCTGTCAAAGAACAATCGGCTGAAAAATCTGCTCAACGATATCGTGAGACTACTAAGGTAGTTTTACGTCGTAGCGCACTTCCAACGAAAGAAAAGCTGCTTTATTTGATGACTATCATTTTTTGTGCGACAGTAGCAAGTGTAATTGTTTTTCAATATGCACATATCTATGAAGTGAATAAAAATATTCAAAGTATGGATAGTGAAACGGCAAGTATTGAAAAGCAAACAACACAAAATGAAATACGTAAATATTCATTACAAGATCAAATTGTTGAACGTGCCACTGCTCTAGGTTACATAGAGCCTACGGATACAGCTCCGATTCAAGTATCCCGGGTAAAGGGAACAGAAGCAACAACCTCGACGACGGATGAGACACAAGGCAAGTAAAACGGGGGAAACAACAGTGAATAAGAGAATAAAACTTCGTACTTTATTTATAGGGGGATGTATTACCCTCTTTTTTGCTGTACTGATTATTAAAGTATTCTGGCTACAAGTGGTTCAAACAGGTCGTTGGACGGACAAAGCTATTACACAATGGACAGCTAACAGCAATATTTCAGCTAAACGTGGTACGATTACAGACCGTAATGGTAATGATCTAGCGATGGATGCTCCGGCTTATAATGTTGCCCTTAATCCTAAAATTATTGCTGAGTATGGGATTAAAGGCGATGTTGTAAGCCAGCTTCATGCTATTCTGGGTACAGATGAAGCAGAAATTGAAAAGCAAGCCACTTCTGTTATGACTACTAAACAAAATACAACAGTGTTGCGTACATGGCGTGAACTCAATTCAGGTGGTCGTTTAATCGATCAAGAAAAAGCTGATCAAATCAATGCTTTTATCAAACAGTTGAAAGAAAAAACTGGTCAAAAATGGGATGTCGGTGTGTATTTAAGTGCTGATTCCAAACGCTTTTATCCTAAAAATGAATTAGCAGCTCATGTTATTGGTTATACGAATAAAGATGGTAATGCTGTTGCAGGAATTGAAGCGTATTATGATGAAAAGCTTAAAGGGACAGATGGTCATATTCAATACCTGCGTGATAAACAGGGTGATAAATTACCTGATTCCAAAGATGTTTATACGCCTGCCAAAAATGGAGATAATCTAACGTTAACGATTGATGAGACGATTCAGTATTATATTGAACAAGCGATGAAAGATGCTTATGAACAATTAAAACCTGAAAGTATCACTGTAATTGCAGCAGATCCTAATACGATGGAAATTCTAGGTATGGCAAATATGCCAACTTTTAATCCTAATAAGTTTAACGAAGTGACCAATCCAATTGATTTCCGTAATCTGGCTGTTAAAGCGATCTATGAACCAGGTTCAACGTTTAAGATCGTAACTCTTTCTGGAGCAGTCCAAGAAAATCTGTTTAACCCCAATGCAACGTATCAATCAGGTTCTATTCAAGTAGGACGGACAACACTACATGACTTGAATCATAGCGGATGGGGAACGATTAGTTACTTAGAAGGTCTAAAGCGTTCAAGTAATGTAGCTTTTGTTAATCTTGGTTATAAGATGCTGGGTGCAGAACGTTTGCGTAAATATATTGATGCTTTTGGATTTGGAGAACAGACAGGAATAGAATTGCCTGGAGAAGCTAAAGGTGCTATTACTTTCCACCCGAATATCCCGACAGAAGTAGCAACCGCTGCTTACGGGCATGGGTTGGTACAGGTGACACCGATTCAACAGTTAGCCGCTATTTCCGCAGTAGCTAATGGTGGTAAATTGTTAACACCACATCTAGTCAAATCGATTACTGATCCCAATACAGGAGTCACTGAAAATACACAGACTAAAGTCGTTCGTCAAGTGATTGACCCGGCTACTTCTGAAAAAGTACGTGGTTATCTGGAACAGGTCGTTTCGGATCAAGACATTGGAACAGGTCGCCATGCGTATATTGATGGTTATCGTGTTGCAGGTAAAACAGGTACTGCTGTTAAAGTTATCAATGGTAAGTATGACTATACGAAGCAAGTGGTATCTTTTGTAGGATTTGCACCTGCTAATGATCCTAAGATCGCTATGATCGTAGTGATTGACCAACCGTCAGATTCGAAACTAGGCGGAGGTACAGCAGCCGCTCCTGTATTTAAAAAGATAGTGAGCCAGGTGTTGCCTTATATGGGTATTTCTAAAGTCTTTGACGATGGTGAAACCAAACCTAAAGCAGAGGTAGCTTCTAAAAAACTAATGGCTTCCTATACTGCTCCTACACTTACAGGTAAAATACTTGCAGATGCGAAGAAAAAATTGCTTGCAGATGGTATTTCATATACAACTGTGGGTTCAGGCAATAAAGTAGTCAAACAGTATCCAGCAAGTGGAGCAGCAATGACAGGTGGACAAACGATTTATTTGATGACAGAAGATCCAACCAAAATGAGTATTCCTGATCTAAAAGGAGAATCATTGCGTGATGCATTACAAATTCTATCGCTGATGAAAGTAGAAGTGACAGCGACAGGTGAAGGATATGTATCTGAACAAGTAGAGTCTTCCAGTGGTGGTAGACGATCTGTAACGCTTACTCTTAAATCTGCTCGAGCAACAGTAACAGGTGTAGATGATACAGAAGAAGATTCAGCAACATCGGATGAAGCAAGTAAGCCGAAAGACGGAGAAACTGAAGGTAAAGAATCTTCAGAAGAAGCTTCAACAGACAAATCTACTTCTACTGATCCCAAGTCTACGGAATCCAAAGATTCAACGACTTCAGATACCCAAACAGACTCAAGTACTTCCACAGAAGGTAAAACGGATAGTAGTACATCCAAAAATAGTACTAATCAAAATCCAACCAGTAGTCTGGAAATTCCAGAACCTACAGGTGCGCCTACGAATTAATGTAATTTACGATCACCCGGCATAATCAGAAAAGATAGAGTGAAACTGGCTCTATCTTTTGTCTGCTATATGTCGGGTATCGTTATTAATATTTAGAAAAGAGGTAAAACTATGCTTTTGTCAGAAGCAGCACATCTGCTGATCACATCTCAAGTGCTCGGTGATGTTCACACAAAAATATCTGGTATGGAGATTGATTCTCGCCAAGTGAAATCGGGTGATCTGTTTATCTGTCTGCCTGGTTTTACAGTAGATGGACATGATTATGCCGCTCAAGCTATTCAGAAAGGTGCTAGTGCATTAGTAGTAGAACGTCAACTTGAATTAGATATTCCGCAATTGATCGTTAGTAGTTGTCGTCATGCGATGGCTGTATTATCTGATCATTTTTTTGAATATCCAAGTAGAACGTTAAATATGATCGGAATTACAGGAACAAATGGCAAAACCACAACTTCTTATCTGATTGAGCGTATTATGAATGATGCACATATTAATACAGGATTGATTGGCACTATCGAGATGCGATATAACGGCACAGCAACGCCTATGCCTCGTACCACACCTGAAGCGTTAGAATTACAACGTTTGTTACATGAAATGGTGCAATCAGATGTGAAAAGTTGTGTGATGGAAGTGTCTTCTCACGCTTTAGAGCAAGGAAGAGTGAAAGGGACAGATTACCGTACAGCTATTTTTACAAATATAAGTCAAGACCATCTGGATTATCATGAGACGATGGAAGAGTACATTGCAGCCAAAGGGCTGTTTTTTGCACGTTTGGGGAACCGTTACGAAATAGATCCTACAAAGCGTAAATATGCTGTTTTGAACAACGACGATCCTGCTGCTGAATATTTCCGTAAAATTACGGCTGCAGATGTGATTACATATGGAGTCGATCATCCTGCTGATGTACATGCTTCACAGATCAGAATTACATCGCAAGGCACGACGTTCCAAGTGGATACTTTTAAAGGCAATACAGAGATCACACTAAAAATGGTTGGTAAATTTAATGTTTATAATGCATTAGCAGCGATTACAGCTGCTCTTATTGAGAATATTCCGTTAGAACACATAAAGTCTAGTCTTGAACAGATTGCTGGTGTAGATGGGCGTGTAGAGTCTGTAGATGGAGGTCAACCTTTTGCTGTGATCGTAGATTACGCTCATACCCCGGATGGATTGGAAAATGTATTGCGTACTATCAATGAATTTGCAGAAGGAAATATTATCACTGTCTTTGGTTGTGGTGGTGATCGTGATCGTACCAAACGGCCTTTAATGGGACAGATTGCTGCTAAGTACAGTGATTATGTATTTATCACTTCAGATAATCCGCGTACAGAAGATCCAGCCGCTATTCTTACAGATATTCAAAAAGGACTAGAAGAACAACAGGTTGCTACAGACAAATACGAATGTATTGTTGATCGCAGACAAGCGATTGAAAAAGCGGTTGAAATGGCGAAGCCAGGAGATGTAGTATTGATTGCGGGCAAAGGTCATGAGACGTATCAGATTATTGGTCAACAGACGTTAGATTTTGATGATCGTTTGGTAGCTAAAGAAGCGATAAGGGGTCTTTACAAGTGATAAATACAACACTCGGTCAAATAGCCGATATATGTGGTGGACAGCTTCAAGGTTCAGCAGATACTCGTTTGGAAGGCGTTAGTATAAATTCCCGTCAATTGGTTCAAGGCGGATTATTTATTCCTATTGTTGGCGAAAAGTTCGATGGACATCAATTTGTATCATCAGCGTTAACTGAAGGAGCTGTAGCTTCGTTGTGGCAACATGATCATGGGACGCCACCATCTGGAAATATAGTAATTGTTCAGGATACTCTACAAGCACTGCAACAGCTTGCTGAAGCGTATGTTCAACAAACAGGGGTAAAAGTAGTTGGTATTACAGGTTCTAACGGTAAAACAACAACAAAAGATATCGTTTATGCTTTGCTAGCAGAAGCATATCAGGTACACAAAACAGAAGGTAATTTCAATAATCATATTGGACTGCCTTTGACAATATTAGCAATGCCTGCACAGATAGAAATCTTGATCTTGGAAATGGGTATGAGTGGACGTGGAGAAATTGAATTATTATCTACTATTGCTCACCCAGAAACAACGATTATTACCAATATTGGTGAATCTCATCTTCAGCAGTTGGGCAGTCGGGAAGAAATTGCGCGCGCTAAATTAGAAATTGTAAGTGGATTGCGTCCAGAAGGCTTGCTTATCTATTTGGGTGATGAACCTTTATTAAAACAAATTTTGGCGGAACCAGCATTTCAGCAAAAAGAAATGCGTAAAATAACATTTGGACTGGATCATACAAACAATGTATATCCAACAGGTGTAATGTTTCAGGGTACAAATACTGTTTTTACAACAAATAGTGAATCCGATGAAGTATGGACTTTGCCTTTGCTAGGTATGCATAATGTGACCAATGCTTTAGCAGCGATAACAGTAGCTCAACATTATGAGGTTACTGCTGAACAGATTCGTCAAGGCTTATCCAAGCTACAACTGACAGGGATGAGAATTGAGATTATTCAAGGTCGTCATGGAATCACTTTGTTAAACGATGCTTATAATGCAAGCCCTACATCGATGAAAGCAGCTATAGATGTATTAGGTAATCTTAAAGGATATCATCGTAAAATTGCTGTGCTTGGTGATATGTTAGAGTTGGGCGAAGAAGAAGCCATATATCATCAGGAAGTAGGAAGATATATCGATGGACAAGCTGATCTATTATTCACCTATGGTAGGCTTGGACAACAGATCGCAGAAGGAGCAGCTAAAGTATTAGAACCTTCTCAAATTCGTTCTTATCTTTCTAAGCAAGAATTGATCAACGACTTATTAGAGATTGCACAAGACAAAGATGCTATTTTGTTTAAAGCATCGCGCGGGATGAAGTTAGAAGAAGTCGTACAGGCGCTGATGCCTGATTCAACAAGTAACGCAGAGGCGCTGGAGGAGTAAAACGACATGGATTTTCGAATATTATTTTTAACAGCAGCAGTTTCATTTGTATTAGCAGTAATTGCTGCACCGCTTTTGATTCCGGTATTGCGCCGTATGAAATTTGGACAGCAAGTACGTGATGACGGGCCACAGAGTCATTTGAAAAAAGCAGGCACGCCGACTATGGGCGGTATTATAATTATGATTGCTTTTACTTTAGCGTATGTAAAATTTTCTGTAGTGGATACGAATTTCTGGGTGTTATTGGTGGCTACACTTGGATTCGGTTTGGTCGGATTTTTGGATGATTTTATCAAAATCGGTTTGAAACGTTCACTTGGATTAACAGCAAAACAAAAGTTGTTTGGACAGTTGTTATTTTCTGCGATTGTTTGTTATATTTTGCTCAAAAGCGGACATAGCACAGCACTAGGTATTCCAGCTACATCATTTTCGTTTGATTGGGGTCCCTGGTTTTACTATCCATTTATTGTAATTATGTTACTGGCGATCAGTAATGCGGTTAACTTTACCGATGGATTAGATGGGTTGTTGTCCGGTGTAAGTGCAATCGCTTTTGCTGCGTATGCAGTCGTAGCTGTTCAAGCCACTTCACCTGCGGCGGCGGTATGTGCGGCAGCCATGATTGGTGCTGTAATCGGATTTTTAATTTTCAATATGCACCCTGCCAAAGTATTTATGGGTGATATGGGTTCTTTAGGTATCGGCGGAGCTATTGGTGGTATCGCAATTGTAACTAAAAGCGAGTTGCTATTTTTGATTATCGGAGCTGTTTTTGTTATTGAGCTGCTATCTGTTGTGATACAAGTGGTATCCTACAAAACAAGAAATGGTAAGCGAGTTTTTAAAATGGCGCCGATTCATCATCATTTCGAATTATCAGGTTGGTCGGAATGGCGCGTAGTAACTACATTCTGGGCAGTCAGTCTAGTATTAGCAGTGATTGGAATTTATTTGAGCAAGGGGTTGTAATAGATGAATGATCCTGAGACATATCGTGGACAAGAAGTTATCGTAATCGGATTAGCACGAAGTGGTGTAGAAGCGGCTAAAGCTTTGCATCGCTTGGGAGCAATCGTAACTGTTAACGATTTGAAGCCAAGAGAACAATCACCAGAAGCAGCCGAATTAGAAGCGTTGGATATTCAAGTGATTTGTGGAGGGCATCCTGAAGGCTTGATTCATAAAGGAATTACGCTTATGGTCAAAAACCCGGGCATTCCTTATACTGCTCCTCCTATTAAGCAAGCACTTGATCTAGGGATAGAAGTAATCACTGAAGTTGAGTTAGCATATCGTATTTCTGATGTGCCTATGATTGGGATTACAGGATCTAACGGTAAAACAACGACTACTACATGGGTAGGCAAAATGTTGGAAGCTAATCAACTTCATCCTATCGTAGGTGGTAATATCGGGATTCCGCTATGTGAAGCTGTATATGGAGCACATGCAGATAACTGGATTGTAGCTGAATTAAGCAGTTTTCAATTAAAAGGAACAAGTGATTTTAATCCGAAAATTGCTTGTCTGCTAAATGTAGCAGAGACCCATCTGGATTATCATGGCTCGATGGATGATTATGTTTCTTCCAAACGTAAAATTTTTGAAAATCAAGGTGAAAACGATACAGCAATCATTAATTGGGATGATAGCTATTGTCGTAGCCTTGTGCCTTATATTCAGGCAGGTACTTTGATTCCATTTTCGATCACAGAGAACCTGGGCAATTATATCACAGCAGCAAACCAAGCAACTGCATCAGCGCATTCACCATTATCCGCAGGTTTATATGTGTCTCCTGCATATATTCCAGAAATAGAAGATGAATTACCGCGCACAATGATGTATTGTGATCAAGATGGAGAAGTTGCTATTTTACCTGTACATGAATTGGGTATACCCGGTCGTTACAATGTTGCAAATGCATTAGCAGCTTGTGCGATTGCTATTACAGCTGGATGTCTTCCTCAAGATCTTGCTAATACATTGCGTGATTTCCGAGGTGTAGAGCATCGTTTAGAATATGTGCAAGAACATCACCAAGTTCAGTATTACAACAATTCCAAAGCAACGAACGCCAAAGCAACGATGACAGCATTATCTGCTTTTCAAGATAAAGGTATTGTACTGATTGCTGGTGGTCTGGATCGCGGTTCTGATTATATGGATTTGTTACCTGTATTTCAGCAACAGGTCAAAGCATTAGTTGTTTTGGGACAGACCCGTCACAAATTAGCTAAAGTAGCAGAACTTGCAGGGATTACACAAGTGAAAATCATCGAAGAATCGGAGCAAGCTGACTTAGCTATCAAGCAAGCAGTAGAACAAGCAGCAACGCTTGCTGAACCGGATAATATTGTATTATTATCTCCTGCATGTGCAAGCTGGGATATGTTCTCCTCTTATGAAGAACGTGGTCGTGCTTTTAAAGAAGCAGTGCATCAACTATAATGTTCTACTTGAATAAGTAGCATAAACAGTATATCTACTTTACAATAGATCATTCAGCTACTTAACTGATTGATAAAAATAATGAAATTTGAATTAAGGAGGTGATTTATCATGCGGGTCGTATTGACCGGCGGAGGTACAGGTGGCCATATCTATCCAGCCCTTGCGATTGCTCAGCAATGTGAGACTGAAGGATTAGATGCTGAATTTTTGTATATCGGTGGCAAAAGAGGATTGGAAAATAAAATTGTTCCTGAAGAAAAAATCCCTTTTGAAAGTATTGATATTACCGGTTTTAGACGCAAGTTATTTTCATTAGAAAATTTCAAAACGATAAATCGCTTCATTCAGGGTGTGAAAACTTCAAAACAGTTACTTAAAGAATTTAAGCCTGATGTGGTTATTGGAACAGGTGGCTATGTATGTGGCCCTGTCGTATATGCTGCTGCTAAGCTTAAAATACCAACGATTGTACATGAACAAAATGCGATTCCCGGGTTAACGAATCAATTTTTGAGTGGATATGCAAGTACAGTAGCTGTCAGTTTTCAAGATTCAGTGAACCGTTTTCCGCGTTCTAAGCATGTGATGTTTACAGGGAATCCGCGGGCGACTATGGTACAAAATGCAAATCGTGAGCGCGGACTTGCTTCCTTAGGTCTACCTGCTGATGCACAGATTGTATTGGTTGTAGGAGGTAGTCGGGGTGCGAGAGCACTTGTAGAAGCAATGGTTCAAATTGCTCCTTTGCTCAAACAAAATAATTCTGCTGTACATTATGTATTTGTAACAGGCGAAATATATTACGAAGAAATTCGCGAACGTATTCGAGATGCTGTAGGATCTTTTCCTTATTATCTTCATGTACTTCCGTATATTCCGAATATGCCAGAAGTTCTAGCGGCGACTTCATTGTTAGTTGGTCGTGCAGGTGCTTCTTCATTGGCTGAGGTCACTTCATTAGGTACGCCATCTATACTAATACCGTCACCTAATGTTACAAATAATCATCAGGAAGCTAATGCTTGGGCATTACAAAAAGCAGGCGCAGCAGAAGTATTATTAGAGCGTGAATTGACAGGGGAATCACTGTTAGCTCGAATAGATAAAGTAATGAGTGATGAAGAGGTTAGACAGAACATGTCCAAAGCAGCAACAAGCTTGGGTACACCTCAATCTGCATTTTTGATTGTTGAAGAAATGAAGCGTTTGTCAGGTGTTCTGTCCCGCTAGAAGGGGGAAGTTAACAAAATGCAGCAGTGGATGGATTTATTATCCCAGCATGCTGTCGGTCAAGTTCTTATCAATGAACCGTTAGCAAAATATACAACATGGAGAATTGGTGGGCCTGCTGATGTACTGGTGATACCTGGCAATCAAGATGAGCTAAGTACACTGATGACTAGTTTGCATGAACATAATATTCAGTGGACACAGTTGGGACGAGGTTCTAATCTGTTAGTCGCAGACAAAGGTATTCGTGGAGTAGTTATCAAATTAGGCGAAGGTTTTGATTATGCTACATTTGATGAAGATCGAATTATCGCAGGTGGTGCACATTCTGTCGTCAAACTTTGTGTGTTAGCTGCTAAAAAAGGATTGTCTGGTCTTGAATTTGCGGGTGGTATTCCGGGATCTGTAGGCGGCGCTGTCTATATGAACGCAGGAGCTCATGGATCAGATACATCGAAGATTTTGCAGTCTGCTCGAATTGTTCTTCATGATGGACAAATCGTGACCTACAGCGTAGAAGATATGCAGTATGCTTACCGTCATTCGATTTTGCAAGAACAACCTGGAATCGTAGTTGAAGCCTCTTTTCAAATGAAAACAGGTGATCGCGATACCATTATGGCTGAAATGAATAAACATAAAGATCGTAGACGGATTACACAACCGTTACAGCAACCTTCAGCAGGAAGTGTGTTCCGCAATCCACCTGGGGATCATTCTGCTCGCTTAATCGAATCAGCAGGACTCAAAGGATATCGGATTGGTGGAGCTGAAATATCAACTCAACATGCGAACTTTATTGTAAATGTGGGACAAAGTACCGCAGCAGATGTATTAGCATTGATATCACATGTGCAACAAGAAGTATCTAAACAGTTTGGCGTACAACTTCAACCTGAAGTATATCTGATGGGTGAAAAGTAAAACTGAACCGTATCAAACCGTAGCCAAAGCACATTTAGGTATTCAGCATTCTGCATGATATAATGACAAAGACTTTATTTCAGACAAGTGGATGACTGAATTCAGTTGGTACAACAAGACTATATTGAATAAAACCTAAAAAAGATTTGTGGAGATCGCTATGGTAAAGCAAAAATTAACTGTTATTCCAAATAACAAACCGGCTGGCAATCGGAGACCTTCCTTTAACTCAAAAATAACTCGTAAAACGCGATTGATTATTTTATTGTCGCTGATCCTTTTAGTCGTAATCGGAATCGTATTTTGGTTTTCGCCTATCGGTAAAATATCTCAGATCACGTTTAAAGGAAATACGTTTACAGCCAAAACCGATTTGTTAAATGTAAGTGGCTTGGCGAAAGGAAATGCCTTTTTTGGTATATCTGCGACAACTATCGAAAAACGATTATTAACGATCAGTTCGATACAAGATGCAGAAGTAATCAAGCATTTTCCAGGTCAAATTGATGTGACCATAAAAGAATATCCTGTAGTCGCTTATGAACTGCAAGATTCAGGAGAACTTACAGCTATTTTGCAAAGTGGAGCTTTGGTAAGAGCTGATACACGCGGAGTAGCTGTTGAAAAGCCGGTGCTGACAGGATGGTCTGATTTCGAAGCTCAGAAAGTACAATTATGCAAAGTGTTAGGAACGATTCCTAATGAGTTGTCTTCTGATATTTCGGAGATTAGCCCTTCACCAACGCCTTCGTTTCCAGACCGGATCAAAATCTATACACGTTCTCGCTTTGAAGTGATCACAAGTGTGTCACTTTTGGCAGATAAAGTAGAGTATTTGAATCAGGTCATAGAGACTCAGCCGCCAGGTGTAATTACGATGCTTGAAGCAGATGCCTATACGCCTTTCAACCCGGAAGATGTAGCAGATCAGGAAGTTGCACCGTAAGATTTAGCCTTTTGTTATCAGGAAATGCGAACGTTTTGTAAAATCATATAGATACAATACTTTCTGCAATGACCGAAAGATGCTAGAATGAAAGTTGTAGATATTAAAGTTTTGTAAACTT
The DNA here is from genome assembly GCF_042681745.1 of Paenibacillus nicotianae. Classification (NCBI taxonomy): domain Bacteria; kingdom Bacillati; phylum Bacillota; class Bacilli; order Caryophanales; family Paenibacillaceae; genus Paenibacillus; species Paenibacillus nicotianae. Next base: position 412,404 of record NZ_JBHUGF010000010.1, read on the forward strand.
TTAAAAATTTACGGTGAAAATAGCCTACCTGATCGTTTTTTCTTCAACCTTTTTATAATGCAAACCAGTGTTCAAAAAGTTTGGAGAAAAAAGAGGGAAAGCATCGATAATGTTGAATATTAATGTAGAGAGCAATTTTGGGAAACAATTTATTTCGGAAATTCAATTTCCAACACATAATGGTGTGATTCTAAAATATTCGAATACACCGTTTTTATTACAGGATAGCGGGAGGTGCCTAGGGCTTGAGCAACAATGACATCATTGTTAGTTTGGACATCGGTACATCCAAAGTTCGTGCTATTATCGGGGAAATCAACAATGGAACCTTTAATATTATTGGAGTTGGATCTGCCGACTCGGAAGGAATTCGCAAAGGCGCGATCGTAGATATTGATCAAACTGTGCAATCCATCCGTAGTGCTGTTGATCATGCTGAGCGTATGGTCGGCATTCAGATATCTGAAGTTATCGTTGGTATTTCAGGCAATCATATCGGACTTCAAACGAGCCACGGAGTAGTTGCCGTATCCAATGAAGATCGTGAGATTGGTGAAGAAGATATCGAACGTGTATTAAAAGCGGCAGAAGTAATCGCTCTGCCACCAGAACGGGAAATTATTGACGTTGTTGCTAAACAATACGTGGTAGATGGGTTAGAAGGAATACAAGACCCGCGCGGAATGATTGGTGTTCGTCTAGAAGTAGAAGCGACTATTATTACAGGTGCCAAAACTTCTATCCATAATCTTCTTCGTTGTGTAGAAAAAGCAGATTTGCGTATCAAAGATCTCGTATTGATTTCATTAGGTGCAGGCCAATTGGCTTTGTCTAAAGATGAAAAGTCTATGGGATCGATTCTAGTCGATATTGGTGCAGGTTCATCTACCATTGCGATTTTTGAAGAAGGTTCGCTCAAAGCGACATCGACTTTACCGATTGGTGGAGAATTTGTAACTAACGATATCGCTTATGGATTACGCACATTAACAGAGCACGCTGAAAAAGTAAAACTGAAATATGGTTGTGCTTTGATCGATGACGCTGCATCTGATGTGGTATTCAAAGTTATGCGTATTGGCAGTAACGTAGACAAAGAATTTACACAGCAAGATTTAGCAGCCATTATTGAGCCTCGTGTACAAGAAATTTTTCAACTGATTCGTCAAGAAGTCACAAGACTCGGTTATCAAGAGCTTGCTGGTGGTTATATACTGACAGGAGGAACAGTTTCAATGCCGGGCGTTTTGGAAGTGGCTCGCGAAGAACTGGCAGCTTCTGTAAGAATAGCAGTTCCTGATTATATTGGTGTACGTGATCCTGCTTATACAAGCGGGGTAGGCATTTTGTACAATGTCATCCGCAATATCCGTGGTGGTGGAAGCACGGCTGGAGCTAACAAAAAAGCACCAGCACGTAACAAAACAACCTCGACCCCGGAAAGCAGTGCCAAGCCGGGCTTGATTGAACGGTTAAAAAATATGTTCAGTGAGTTTATATAAGCTAGAGTTCAATATTACATTGGAACAAGCTATTCATGGACAACGAGGGGGAGATGGGAAAGTATGTTAGAATTTGATTTCGAAATGGAAAGCCTAGCCCAGATCAAAGTCATCGGTGTAGGTGGCGGCGGAAGTAATGCTGTTAACCGTATGATTGAGAATGGTGTTCAAGGCGTGGAATTTATAACAGTTAATACAGATGCTCAAGCATTGCATTTAGCTAAATCTGAACACAAATTGCAAATCGGTGATAAACTGACACGTGGTTTGGGTGCAGGAGCTAATCCAGATGTAGGTAAAAAAGCGGCTGAAGAATCTCGTGACCTGATCATGAGTACTCTTAAAGGTGCAGATATGGTGTTCGTTACTGCTGGTATGGGTGGCGGAACAGGAACAGGTGCAGCACCAGTTATTGCTGAAATCGCTAGAGAATGTGGCGCATTAACAGTAGGTGTGGTAACACGTCCATTTACATTTGAAGGACGTAAGCGTTTTTCACAAGCAGAGCTAGGTATCGAAGGTTTGAAAGAAAAAGTAGATACATTGATCGTTATTCCTAATGATCGCTTGCTTGAAATTGTAGATAAAAAGACACCTATGTTAGAAGCTTTCCGCGAAGCAGATAATGTATTGCGTCAAGCTGTACAAGGTATCTCTGATCTAATTGCTGTACCAGGACTAATCAACCTTGACTTTGCCGATGTAAAAACAATCATGACTGAACGTGGTTCAGCTTTGATGGGTATTGGTGAAGCTACAGGGGAAAATCGTGCAGCAGAAGCAGCACGTAAAGCGATTATGAGTCCACTACTTGAAACTTCAATCGAAGGCGCACGTGGTGTGATTATGAATATCACTGGTGGTAACAATCTTTCGTTGTATGAAGTCAATGAAGCAGCAGAGATCGTTATTTCAGCTTCTGATCCAGAAGTAAATATGATCTTCGGTGCGATTATTGATGAAGACCTCAAAGAAGAGATCAAAGTCACTGTTATCGCAACAGGATTTGAACACAAACCGGCACAACCATTGCCACCAGTACGTCGTCCGTCTCAGCCTGTCGATGAATCTACACCTGCACCAACCAATGTAGAAGACAAAGCGCCGACATCACGTCCGTACAACAATACAAATACAACACAACCGAGCGGAGATCAGTTGGATATTCCAACATTCCTACGCAATCGTTCTCGTCACAAAAACGATTAGGTAACGGTGATATAATAACAATGCGAGAGGGCTTGTTTTCTGCGGAAAACAGGTCTTTTTCATTTGAATACCTTTTTAGCTCAATATACATTTATCATCTTCAAAGAAGTGTAAGTTGAAAAGATACGTGAAACGTTGAATAATAGGATGATCCAAGTAAAATAAAGTCATCATTTTAGTCAAAATATCTGGTTTTAATATGGGGTGTATAGATGGAAAAGTTTATAAGTCGTACGATAAATAGCGGACCTGAATTATTTGAGTTAGATACTTCGGCATATAGTCATAAAATCACAGCAGGATTCACCGGACGTAAAGGCGGAGTCAGTCAAGCGCCCTATGATTCGTTTAATTTGGCATACCATGTGGAAGATCAGCCGGAAGATGTATTGCAAAATCGCAAACTATTATGCGATGAATTAAAGTTTGATTATACTCACTGGGTATCTGGTGAACAGGTACATAGTAATCATATAGAGATCGTTACAGCCGAACATGCAGGCAAAGGATGGTTAGATCGAGAAAGTGCTTTTCAAAATACCGATGGATTAATCACTAATATACCAGGTATCTTATTAACTTCATTTTATGCAGACTGCGTACCACTTTACTTTATAGACCCGGTAAAACAAGTCGTAGGGCTTGCTCATGCAGGTTGGAAAGGGACAGTCGCTAACATTGCAGGCGAAATGATCGAAGCGATGAGAACGCAATATGGAAGTGTTATATCTGATATCCATACTGCGATTGGTCCTTCTATCGGTGGTGAAAGTTATGAAGTGGATAATAAAGTAATGGATGCGGTAAACGTTTGGAAAAGTAAGTTAATGGGTAATGGTGAACAACCTCTTTATGCCCGTCCGGGTGATAATGGTAAAACCTGGCTAGACCTCAAACAATTAAATCGACAATTCATGATTTTTGCAGGAATATCTGCGAACCATATCGAAATGAGTAATTGGTGTACTTACCGTAACCACGATCTTTTTTTCTCGTATCGAGCTGACGGAGGAACAACCGGCAGAATGGCGAGTTGGATAGGTATAGAAACGGAGTGAAAGACAGTTGGGATTACAAGAACGAATAGAGCAAGTAGAAGAACGAATACATCAAGTATGTGAACGAAGTGGACGCAAACGTGAAGATATTCAGTTGGTCGCTGTAACTAAATACGTTTCTGTTGCCAAAACGGCTGAAGTGCTAGATGCAGGCTTATTACATCTAGGGGAAAATCGTTGGCAAAATGCTGAAGATAAATGGAATCAATTACATGAACGCGGTGTGTGGCATTTTATCGGTCACTTGCAAACCAATAAAGTCAAAGATGTGATTGGCAAGTTTGAATATATTCATTCGTTAGATCGCTTATCACTGGCAAAAGAAATACAAAAAAAAGCAAGTTCTATGGATATTCGTGTTAAAGTATTAGTACAAGTTAATATCTCTGGTGAAGAATCCAAATACGGGTTACCACCGGAACAAGTCGATTCATTTTTTGAAAGTATAGCCTCATTCTCCAATCTAGAAGTAGTTGGTTTGATGACAATGGCTCCAGAAGTCGATGATGCAGAAATGACACGTCCTGTATTTCGAGGACTTCGTGAATTAAAAGATAATATCAATAATCGTGGATTAACTACAAATCCACTTACACATTTGTCTATGGGCATGTCGGGTGATTTTGAAATTGCTATTCAAGAAGGCGCAACATTTGTGCGACTTGGTTCCATATTAGTAGGTAAAGAGGAGGATTAACGATGGGTGTAATGAATCGCTTTATGAACTTCTTAGGACTTCAAGAAGAAGAGGAAATTGTTGAGCGTGAACAGATTATGGATGATGATGAAGAACCTCGTGAAACCTCTGGCACAGAATTACGTAAGAACAATAGAGCCAGCAATGTAGTGAGTATTCATTCTCAGAAAAATGTAAAAGTGATTTTGAATGAGCCACGCAGTTATGATGAAGCTCAAGATATTGCAGACCATTTGCGATCTCACCGATCCGTTATCGTCAATTTACAGCGTGTTCGTATCGATCAAGCGACACGTATTATTGATTTTATGAGCGGTACCGTCTATGCACTTGGAGGCAGTATTTCAAAAATCGGGGGCAACATTTTTCTGTGTACACCGGATACCGTCGAAATTGAAGGCACTATCGCTGAAATTTTAGGCGAAGATTACGAATATAACAAGATGAGGTGACGCAATTTTGGAAACGGCTTTTGCAGTTTTAAATGCTCTATATCGAATCTACACGTATATGATTATTATTTATATTTTGCTGTCCTGGTTGCCTAGTGCACGTGAAAGTTCTTTCGGGCAAATTTTGGCACGATTAGTAGAACCTTATCTTGCTCCTTTCCGTCGCTTTATACCACCGATTATGGGAGCAATTGATATATCTCCGATTGTAGCTTTGTTCGTATTACAATTAGCATTTAGCGGATTAATCTTCTTGTTAAGAAGTCTTATTTATTAATTTTTATTATCTTGTAACAAACAATCAATTACACTTGCTCTAAATATGAAAGGTATGAACAACATCATGCAAAGCAATATTTATCATCATTTTCATCCAGATGAGCGAGAGTTTGTGGAACGGGCTGCGGAGTGGATCGATAACGCAGCCCGTTATCATGAGCTAAAGCTGACCGATTTTTTAGATCCACGTCAAGCTTATATTCTGAATATTCTCGCTGCTCGTAATCTAGATGTGCATATTCGTTTGGATGGAGGATCAGAACATTCAGAACGTAAACGTGCTCTCATTGCGCCGGATTATATGGATTTGGATAACGAAGATATGAATTTATCAGTATTATCGATCACGCCAGAAGGGCGTAAATTCGCTGATTTGGAACATGGCGATTATATGGGGTCTATTTTGGGACTCGGTATCAAGCGAGGTAAAATTGGAGATATCCACGCGTTGGCGGATGGTTGTCATACGGTGGTATCGTCTGAGATTGCTTCTTATTTGCATCTAAATTTAACGCAAGTTCATCGCTTACATGTGATGACTGAGATTTTACCAATTGCTGAATTACAGGTAGCTACTCCAGAATTGCAATCGATGGAGCTAACGGTAGCTTCTTTACGCTTAGATGGGATAGCCAGTGATGTATACCGATTAAGCCGTAGTAAAATATTGGTGCCAATCAAAGCAGGGCGTTGTCGTGTAAATTGGAAAGTCGAAGAAAATCCTTCTCATGCTTTGCAACAAGGCGATATGATTTCTATTCAGGGGTTAGGCCGCTTTAAAGTATTAGAAATGGATGGGATTACAAAAAAAGGAAGATACCGAGTCAAAGTAGGTAAATTTGTTTGATAAAGAATAGATTAAGTTGCTATTTAAATCATGAATATAGAGCAAATTTATTTATTTTTTAACGTCTTTAGCAGGGATATATCCTTATCCGTCGAAATGAAGTATCATAGCAATAACGAGGCAATTCAACGGCCTAAACATTACAGGAGGTGTCCAACATGCCATTAACCCCGCTGGATATACATAATAAGGAATTCTCGCGTCGTTTGCGTGGTTATGACGAAGACGAAGTAAACGAATTTCTAGATCAAGTGATCAAAGATTATGAAGGGGCGATTCGTGAAAACAAAGAACTGCAAAGTCAGTTGATGTCTATTCAAGAACGTCTGGATCATTTTGCTAATCTGGAAGATACTTTGAGCAAAACGATTATTGTTGCTCAAGAAGCGGCAGATGAAGTTCGTAACAATGCCAAAAAAGAAGCTCAATTGATTATTAAAGAATCCGAGAAAAATGCGGATCGTATTATCAATGAGTCTTTATCCAAATCTCGCAAAGTGTCGATGGAAGTAGAAGAACTTAAAAAACAAGCTTCTATTTATCGCACACGTTTCCGTACGCTAGTAGAAGCTCAATTAGAGTTACTCAGCCAAGACGGATGGGATGCTTTGGAAAATCAAACGCGTGAACTTCAACGCACAAGTAACGAACGTGATCGTGAAAGAGATCGTCTGGAAGATCGCGACCGTGACCGCGATAGAGACAGAGATCGTGAACGAGATCGCGACAATGAAGAACAGCATAGTTCAGGTGATTTGTACTAAGATTACAGGTTCTAAGTTGACATTTATAGTCTAAAGCGCTATAAATATTTTATAACTTTATTTCAATCCGTTCGTGTAAACGAATATAAATATGAACATCAACATTCATTGATAGGGTCAGTACATCATACATTGTGTTCACAGAGAGTTGGCGGTTGGTGCAAGCCAATGAACATCGTATGATAGAATATCCCCCTGGAGAAGCAAGGCTGAACCATAATGTAGTAAGCCGAGCCGGAGTGCCAACCGTTACAGAGGCACCGCATCATTTGTGCGGATCTAAGGTGTCACTTCACCTTTATATAACGCGAGAACAGTATCTGTACTGATTTTCGTTTTGTATTTTACAATTAAGGGTCGAAGTGAAACAAGGGTGGTAACGCGAGCAACCTCGTCCCTTTCTGGGATGGGGTTTTTTGATGTTTTTATACGGGATAGTTGAAGTGCATTCTATATTAATAGATGGGGAAGGATGACAAAATTATGCAAAGAGTCGATGTCAAAGAAAAAGCACGTACACGTGATTTACGGATTTTAAATAAATGGAATGAGGAAAATACATTCCAACGTTCGATTCAGAATCGGGAAGGCAAGCCTAATTTTGTTTTTTATGAAGGTCCACCAACAGCAAATGGTAAGCCTCATATCGGTCACGTTTTAGGACGCGTAATCAAGGACTTTGTAGGTCGTTACCAGACAATGAAAGGATACCGTGTTGTTCGTAAAGCAGGATGGGATACACATGGTCTTCCTGTTGAACTAGGTGTTCAGAAAAAATTAGGAATCTCTCACAAACATGAAATCGAAGAGTACGGTGTAGAGAAATTTATTCAAGAATGTAAAGCAAGTGTATTCGAATATGAGCAACAATGGCGTGATCTTACATCTGGGATTGGATATTGGACAGATATGGATCATCCGTATGTAACACTTGAAAATAACTATATTGAAAGTGTATGGAACAATCTTGCCACGATCCATGATAAAGGACTATTGTATCGTGGACACCGCGTAAGCCCGTATTGTCCTGATTGTCAGACCACACTGAGTTCTCATGAAGTTGCTCAAGGATATAAAGATGTCAAAGATTTGAGCGCAACAGCCAAATTCAAACTTGATGACAGTGGTGAATATGTACTGGCTTGGACAACTACACCTTGGACATTACCTTCTCATGTAGCGTTAGCGGTTAATCCTGATATGGATTATGTACGTGTGAGTCAAGATGGAAGTGTCTATATCGTTGCCAAAAATCTAGTAGACGATGTAATGAAAGATGGCAAAGGCGAATATGAAGTGCTTAGCACATTAAAAGGTGCAGAATTAGTTGGCAAAACGTATGCTCCGCCATTTAACTATTTTACAGCAGAAAAAGCGAATATCATTCTAGGAGCAGACTTTGTTACCGATGCAAGTGGTACAGGTATTGTTCATATGGCGCCAGCTCATGGTGAAGATGATTATCGTGTATGTCGTGAAAATGGAATCAGCTTTGTGAATATGGTGGATCTAGAAGGTAAATTTGTAGCAGAAGTGACAGATTTTGCAGGACGTTTTGTTAAAGATTGCGATATCGATATCGTACGTTTGTTATCTGAAAAAGATCGTTTGTTCAGCAAAGAAAGATATGAGCATACGTATCCATTCTGCTGGCGTTGTGATACACCACTTTTATACTATGCAATGGATAGCTGGTTTATCCAGACAACAGCTGTCAAAGAACAATTGATCGCTAACAATAAAGAAGTTGACTGGTATCCAGGTCATATCCGTGATGGACGTTTTGGTAAATTTTTGGAAGATTTAGTGGACTGGAATATCAGTCGTGATCGTTATTGGGGTACACCGCTTAACGTGTGGGTATGTGCAGAAACAGGCGAACAATTTGCACCACATAGTATCGCTGAACTCCGCGAGCGTGCAATTGGTGATGTGCCTGAAAATATCGAACTACACAAACCATATGTAGATGATATCAAAGTACGCAGTTCATGTGGTAAATATGAGATGTTCCGTACACCAGAAGTCATTGATGTATGGTTTGATAGTGGTTCGATGCCATTTGCACAACAACATTATCCTTTTGAAAATCAAGACACATTCCAGGAGCAATTCCCGGCAGATATGATCTGTGAAGGTATCGATCAGACTCGTGGTTGGTTCTACAGTCTACTTGCTGTATCTACACTAATCACAGGCAAAGCACCTTACAAAGCAGTTATGGCTACAGGGCATGTATTAGATGAACAAGGACAGAAAATGTCCAAGTCTAAAGGTAACGTGATTGATCCGTGGGAAGTTATCGATGAATATGGAACAGATGCGTTCCGTTGGGCATTGTTATCGGATAGTGCACCGTGGAACAGTAAACGTTTCTCGAAAGGTATTGTCGGTGAAGCGAAATCCAAAATGGTGGATACACTTGTGAATACACATGCCTTTATGACATTGTATGCAACGATTGATGGATTCGATCCAGCAGAACATCCTTTCCAACCGTCAGAGCATAAATTAGATCGTTGGATTCTATCTCGTCTGAACAGCTTAATCAAACAAGTGGAAAAAGGACTTGCTGTAAATGATTTCTTAAATGCTTCCAAAGCGATCGAAGCTTTTGTAGATGAGTTGAGTAACTGGTATATCCGTCGTTCACGTGACCGTTTCTGGGGTAGTGGTCTAACCGAAGATAAATTAGATGCTTACCGTACATTAACAGAAGTGTTATTAACAACAGCTAAGCTGATTGCACCATTCACACCGATGTTAGCAGAAGATATCTATCTCAACCTTAGCAGTGGTGAAAGTGTGCATATGGATGATTATCCTATTGCTAATGAAGATTTGATCGATCTTGAGCTAGAGCGCGATATGGAAACAGCTCGTCGTATTGTAGAACTAGCGCGTAATGTACGTAATGAAACAGGTCTCAAAACACGTCAACCGTTATCTGAATTGATCGTTTCGCTCGACAGAGATTTTGATTTGACCAGCTATGAAGCTATCATCAAAGACGAGATCAACGTGAAAGGTATCCATACCGAAACCGATGATTCTGGATTTGTAGACTTTACGCTTAAATTAAACCTTAAAGTAGCCGGTAAAAAATACGGCAAAAACGTAGGCTTCTTGCAAAACTTCTTCAAAGGTATGTCTGTAGAAGAAACACGCAAAGTGGTGGAAGATGGATTCTTGCATATTCTTTCTCCAGAAGGTGAAGAACTACAAGTGACGAATGAAGAATTATTAGTTGAGAAAAAAGCGAAGTCTGGTTTTGCTTCAGCTTCAGGGTATGGTCTAACAGTTGCACTCAATACAGATGTAACACCTGAACTTGAGCAAGAAGGATGGGTACGTGAGATTGTACGTGCTGTTCAAGACTATCGTAAAAAACTAGATCTACCTATCGAAAAATACGTGAATTTAACGTTGTCTGTAAACGATGATCTTCGTCAAGCCATCCAAACATTTGATCATGTACTTCGTGAAAATGTACTGGTTAACGAGGTGGCATTTGCTAATGAAGAAGGTATGGAGCAAGTGGAATTGATGGGACAAAATGTAGGTATCCGTATTTCGTAACAAAAGCTAAGATCAAGTAATAGAGATATCTGATCTAATATAAGCATGGGTATCATAGATCTACTTTGATAGTAGTGAGATGATACTCATGTTTTTTTATTATAAAGGTTCTCAATAGACGGCTGATTCTAGGCTGTGCTACAATAAACAAAGCTATGTTTAGTGAGGTTGTCGTACTAAGCATATGGATGAGATATCAATAGGGTGGAGGATTATTGTGATATATTATGTGATTGCAATTATAGCGATTATTGTAGATCAGTTAACCAAATACTGGATCGCTACTGGAATGGAACGAGGAGATCAGATTTCAGTGATCGGCAATTTCTTTTTGATTACTTCCCACCGTAATCAAGGCGCTGCTTTTGGTATTTTGCAAAATCAACGTTGGTTTTTTGTCGTGATTACGTTAATAGTCGTTGTTGCGATTATATGGTATATCCAAAAAGTGAAATCACAACCGGATAAATTATTGCCTGTTGCTTTATCACTTGTTTTGGGTGGAGCGATTGGTAATTTTATTGATCGCGCACGTATGGGTGAAGTGGTGGACTTTTTACAATTTAACTTTGGCAGTTATACGTTTCCGATTTTCAATGTAGCTGATTCTTGTATTGTCGTTGGGGTTGCATTGATTATTATAGACGCACTGCTGGATATGAGCCGTCAGAAGAAACAAACTGCCGGTCATGAAGAGGAGAATGTTTAGTGAGTAAGCAAGACAAATCAGAGTTGAATGGAATTCAAGATAAGGACTGGGTAGAGCAAGAATTACCTGATCTAGAACATGCGGAAGAAACAGGCGAAGATGAGACAGAAATCGGTTCTGTTCAAGTAATGGAATGGACGATTGCTGTAGAAGATGCTAAAACACGTATCGATAAATATATTACAGATTTATTGCCAGAAGGATTTTCACGTTCTCAAGTACAACAATGGATAACCGATGGCTTAGTAACAGTAGATGGCAAAGTTATCAAAGCTAATCATAAATTGCTGGAAAATGAACAGATTATCGTTCAACTTCCAAGTTTGGCTACTGTAGCAATCGAAGCACAGGATATTCCGCTTGATATCGTCTATGAAGATTCAGATGTAATTGTCATTAATAAGCCTCGTGGTATGGTTGTCCATCCTGCAGTAGGTCATTCTTCCGATACGATGGTTAATGCTTTGATGTATCATTGCAAAGACTTATCCGGTATTAATGGCGAAGTGCGTCCAGGTATTGTGCACCGTATCGATAAAGATACAACAGGATTATTGATGGCTGCCAAAAATGATAAAGCTCATGCTTCATTATCGGAACAGCTCAAAAATCATACCGTTACTCGTAAATATATTGCACTGGTTCATGGTAATATCGAACATGATCAAGGTACGATTGATGCACCTATTGGTCGCTCTCCACAGAATCGTAAAATGTTTACCGTTACAGAAAAGAACAGTAAGCATGCTGTTACTCATTTTGTCGTGACAGAACGTTTTGGTGATTTTACATTGGTAGAACTTCGTCTGGAAACAGGACGTACTCACCAAATACGTGTGCATATGAAATTTATTGATCATCCGTTGGTTGCTGATCCTATGTATGGACGTGTAAGAGCCAAAGCTTCTACACTGGACGGACAAGCACTTCATGCGGCTGTACTCGGTTTTATTCATCCTACTACAGGTGAATATTTAGAGTTTCAAGCGCCGATACCAGATGATCTGGAACAAGTATTATTATCCCTACGTAATCGTTAATAAATATATCTATTTCGGAAGTCAGTCTGATCATCAGATTGGCTTCTTTTTTGTATCTATAAATATGTAAAAACAGAAATCACTTTATAATCGTTAAAAGAGTATGATGAATAATTTATGAATAAAAAATGATTAAAATGATATATTTACTTATAATTGTGGATATTTATTCGTATATATTGTATAATTATGATTATTGAAACAAAGTATAACTATTCTTTTACAACTATATAACCATTTCTTCATCATCCCACGGTAAGTTGTGCAGTTGACAGTCACTGTTGTTTCTGTCATAATTCATTTCAGATGAATAAGCACCTTTAATTCAGTCCCGTGAGACTGGCAAGGTAACGTGAACGATGTTCACTGTAGGACACCCTCTGTGTGGAGTGGTGCATACTACAGTGCGTCTGAGTATGACTGTCATGACGTGTGTCTATGACTACAGACTCCTTGCCGTTTTAGGGCAGGGAGTCTTTTTTATACCCTGACCGAAGAACGAGCAATAGAGTCAGAAAATAGGATGAACCAGACACGCGTTATGATGTTGACCACGGGGCCCAGGGTGTACAGAACCTGAGGAGGCTAACGATAATGAATACAGAGACTCGCATTATCATGGATGAGACAGCAATCCGCCGCGCACTTACACGTATTGCACATGAGATTTTGGAGAAAAATAAAGGAATTGAAGATTGTATTTTGATCGGGATTCGTACACGAGGTATTTATCTCGCACAACGGATCGCAGAACGTATTCAAGAAATTGAAGGTAAACCTGTTCCTTTCGGTGAGCTGGATATTACCGGATATCGTGATGATCAAGACAATGGACGTTCTACAGGTATAAATAGTAGTACGATGCTAACACCTGCTAATCTAACGATTCGTAACAAAAAAATTATTTTGTTCGATGATGTACTGTACACAGGTAGAACTATTAGAGCGGCTATGGATGCGCTGATGGATTGTGGAAGACCAGAAATGATTCAATTAGCAGTCCTAGCTGATCGCGGACATCGTGAACTTCCGATTCGACCGGATTATATTGGCAAAAACGTACCGACATCTAAGCTCGAAGAAATCGAAGTAAGACTAAGTGAAATCGATGGTAGCGACCAAGTGAATATTATGCAACATCGTGAGGTGACTGCATGATTATGACAAACACTACAGTCAAACAACGCAGTCTGCTCGGTCTCAAAGGTATGAGTCAACCGGAGTTAGTTTCAATACTAGATCGCGCTGCTTACTGGGATGCACATACAGAGAAGCAAGTATCTGTTTTACAATCACGCTTTGTCGCGAATATGTTTTTTGAGAATAGTACACGTACACGTTTTTCTTTTGAAATGGCTGAAAAGCGCTTGGGCGCAGAAGTGCTTAACTTCACTTCCGCAGTATCAAGCGTAGAAAAAGGCGAATCGATTTACGATACTGTTCGTACACTGGAAAGTATGGGAATTGATGCAGGAATCATTCGCTTGAAACCTTCAGGAGTATTGCAAGAATTAGCTGAAAAAGTAAATGTACCGCTTATCAATGCCGGTGATGGCAACAATGAGCATCCGACACAAGGATTGCTTGATCTGTACACGATGCGTCAAGAATTTGGCGAGTTAAAAGGTCTGCATGTAGCGATTGTAGGTGACATTTTGCATAGTCGTGTAGCACGCTCAAATCTCTGGGCTTTACAGACAATGGGTGCAAAAGTAAGCTTCTGTGCACCAGACAATATGCGTGCTGATGATATCGGAGAGGTTTCTTATATCAGTATGGAAGAAGCGTTACAAGCAGATGTAGTGATGATGTTAAGAGTGCAATTGGAACGCCATGCTGTAGGCATACTCAAGTCAGCAGAAGAATATCGCCTGCAATATGGATTGACCGAAGAAAGAGCTGCCCGGATGAAACAACATGCCATTATTATGCACCCGGCTCCAGTCAATCGTAATGTTGAGATCGATGATGCACTGGTGGAAAGTCCTAAATCAAAAATTTTCCCACAAATGCAAAATGGTGTACCGATTCGGATGGCTGTTATTGAAAGAGCCTTACGTAACTAAGCACTACGATAATCAACAATACAATTTCGGAGGTTAACAATGACACTTTTTATCAAAAACGCAAACGTATTGAACGGAAATAACGAGCTGGAAATCAAACATATATGGGTAGAAGATAGCCAAATCGCACACATTTTTGCAGGAGAGCAAAGCACATCAGACTTGCTTGAACAGTATGGATCAGGTAAAGAAGTCACAGAGATCGACGCTACAGGCAAGTTAGTGACTCCCGGATTGATCGATATGCATGTACACTTACGAGAGCCTGGTTTTGAGCACAAAGAAACGATAGCAACCGGAACTGCTTCAGCAGCCAAAGGTGGATTTACCACTATCGCTTGTATGCCAAATACACGACCGGTTACAGACAATGCCGATGTAGTAAAATTGGTACTGGACAAAGCGGCAGAAGCAGGGAGTGTCAAAGTTCTTCCTTACGCAGCTATTACAGTCAACGAGTTAGGACGCGAATTAACAGATTTCGCAGCGCTCAAACAAGCGGGTGCTATCGGATTCACGGATGACGGAGTAGGCGTACAAAATGCACAAATGATGAAAAATGCTATGGCACTTGCCGCTTCGATGGATATGCCGGTTATTGCACACTGTGAAGATGATTCATTGGTGGTTGGAGCATCAGTAAGTGAAGGAGAATTTGCTCGCAAACATGGTCTGAAAGGGATTCCGAACGAATCTGAAGCAATCCACGTAGGACGCGACATTTTGCTCGCTGAAGCAACAGGTGTTCATTATCATGTGTGTCATGTAAGTACAGAACAATCGATTCGCTTGATTCGCTTAGCCAAATCGATTGGGATCAAAGTAACCGCAGAGGTATGCCCGCATCATTTGATCTTATCCGATGAAGATATTCCCGGTATGGATGCCAACTGGAAAATGAATCCACCTCTACGTACACCACGCGATGTAGAAGCTTGTATTCAAGCAGTAGAAGATAGAACAATCGATATCATTGTGACTGATCATGCGCCTCATAGTGAAGAAGAAAAAGCAAAAGGAATGGAATTAGCACCGTTTGGAATCGTTGGATTTGAAACAGCATTTCCATTGTTATATACCAAATTTGTTCAAACAGGACGCTGGTCATTACAAATGCTTGTAGATCGAATGACATCTGATCCAGCTAAAGTATTCCGCTTAGCAACAGGACGCTTAGAGCAAGGTGCTCCAGCAGATATCACATTAATCGATCTGGAAACAAAGCAAACAGTTGATCCAGCTACATTTGCAACAAAAGGAAAAAATACCCCATTTACCAACTGGACATTACAAGGTTGGCCACAGACAACGATCGTAGACGGTCAAGTCGTTTGGTCGCAGGAAGCTACGGCTTCTAAAGCATAAATATACCGAAAAGTGATATAAATATTCATTTGATTATAACTAACTTTTAAGATAGATAGAGGAGTGAAACGGGATGCAGGCAAAATTGTTATTAGAGGACGGAACATTATTTACAGGCCGTAGTTTCGGAGCAGAAGGCGAAACCACTGGAGAAGTTGTATTCAATACCGGAATCACCGGTTACCAGGAGGTACTGTCTGATCCTTCGTACTGTGGACAGATCGTAACAATGACTTATCCGCTGATCGGAAATTATGGTATTAATCGTGATGACTTTGAATCGGTTCGTCCGTATATTAATGGATTCGTTGTTCGTAGACATGAGCCTGTACCTAGTAACTGGCGTGCTCAATACACAATTGATGAATTGCTACGTGAACATGGCATTATCGGAATCAGCGATATAGATACACGCATGTTAACACGTCGTATTCGTCATCAAGGAACGATGAGAGGCATTTTGACAAGCGGTTCGTTATCGACTGAAGAATTGATGGAGCGTCTAAATAGTAGCGTATCGGCTACCAATCAGGTAAGTCATACTTCTACTTCTCATATTTATACAAGTCCTGGACCCAAAGAGCGTATCGTACTTATCGATTACGGCGCAAAAACAGGGATTGTACGTGAGTTATCTCAACGCGGTTGTGATGTTGTGGTCGTACCTCAAGATACGACAGCAGAACAGATTCGCCGCTTACATCCAGACGGTATTCAATTATCTAACGGGCCAGGAGATCCCAAAGATGTACCTGCTGCGGTAAAAGTGATTGAAGAATTACTTGGCGAATATCCAATCTTCGGTATTTGTCTAGGACACCAGTTGTTCGCTTTGGCTTGCGGAGCAGATACAGACAAATTGAAATTCGGACATCGTGGTGGTAACCATCCTGTCAAAGATTTGCAAACAGGACGTTGCTATATTACATCGCAAAATCATGGATATACAGTGAAAGAATCTTCTATTGAAGGAACAGAACTTGAAGTTACTCATATCAATAACAATGATAAAACGATAGAAGGATTAAAGCATAAGACTTATCCAGCATTTTCTGTACAATATCATCCAGAAGCAGCACCAGGGCCTTTTGATAATGGCTATCTATTCGATCAATTTCTAACGATGATTCGTGAATATAAAGCACAACATCCTCAAAAAACGCGTCAAGCCGAAATGATGGCTGCTGTGAAAGGAGCTAACTGATATGCCCAAAAATAATGAACTTAAAAAAATACTTGTAATTGGTTCCGGACCTATTGTTATCGGTCAAGCTGCTGAATTTGACTATGCAGGTACGCAAGCTTGTCAGGCATTGAAAGAAGAAGGGGTAGAAGTTGTACTCATCAACAGCAACCCTGCAACAATCATGACAGATACCAACATGGCAGATAAAGTCTATATCGAGCCAATCACACTTGAATTTGTGACTCAAATTATTCGCCAAGAACGTCCTGATGGTCTACTGCCTACATTGGGTGGACAAACAGGCTTGAATATGGCTGTAGAATTAGCACGTGCAGGTGTACTGGAAAGCGAAAATGTGAAGTTACTAGGAACTCAATTAGAATCGATCGAAAAAGCGGAAGATCGTGATCTGTTCCGCGACTTGATGCGTGAATTGGATCAACCTGTTCCTGATAGTGTGATTGTAACTACACTTGAAGAATCATTAGTATTTGCAAATGAAATCGGATATCCAATCATTGTTCGTCCTGCTTATACATTGGGAGGTACAGGTGGTGGTATCTGTATCAATGAAGAAGAATTACGTGAAACGGTACAAGCGGGTATTCGTTATAGCCCGATCGGACAATGTCTGGTAGAGAAAAGTATCGCAGGGATGAAAGAAGTCGAGTATGAAGTTATGCGCGATGCTAATGATAACTGTATCGTAGTCTGCAACATGGAGAACTTTGATCCAGTAGGTGTGCATACCGGTGATAGTATCGTAGTTGCACCTAGTCAGACCCTTTCTGATCGTGAATATCAAATGCTACGCTCTGCATCTCTTAAAATTATTCGCGCTCTAAATATTGAAGGTGGATGTAACGTACAGTTTGCCCTTGATCCGCAAAGTTACCAATACTATGTGATCGAAGTAAATCCGCGTGTAAGTCGCTCGTCTGCACTTGCTTCCAAAGCAACAGGCTATCCGATTGCGAAAATGGCAGCGAAGATTGCAATGGGTTATACGTTAGATGAAATCGTCAATCCTGTAACAGGACAAACATACGCTTGCTTTGAACCAACACTAGATTATATCGTTGCTAAAATCCCGCGCTGGCCATTTGATAAATTTATCAGTGCTAACCGTAAATTAGGTACACAGATGAAAGCAACAGGCGAAGTGATGGCGATTGGCCGTACATTTGAAGAAGCAATTCACAAAGCAGTACGCTCGCTTGAAATCGGTGTTCATCGTATCCATCTAAAAGATGCAGAGCATATCGAAGATAGTGTATTAGATGAGCGTCTAATCAAAGCAGATGATGAGCGTCTATTCTTGGTCGCAGAAGCATTCCGTCGCGGCTATAGCTTGGAGCAGATTCAACAACTCACCAATATCGACTGGTGGTTCCTAGACAAAATTGAACGTATTGTCGCGTATGAGTCTGTACTTTCATCAGAAGATACATTGAGTGATGATACATTGTATATGGCGAAACGTCTTGGATTTACAGATCGTTCGATTGCGGAACTGCGCAGTATCAATCACCCAGAAGATCCATTTAATAACGAACATCATATTCGTGCATATCGTAAAGAAAATAATATGATGCCTGTATTCAAAATGGTAGATACTTGTGCCGCAGAATTTGAAGCGACTACACCGTATTATTACTCTACCTTTGAGACTGAAAATGAAGTGATCGAAAGCCCTAAAGAAAAAATCGTGGTGCTTGGTTCGGGGCCAATCCGTATTGGTCAAGGGATCGAGTTCGATTATTCAACTGTGCATGCAGTATGGGCTATTCAAGAGTCTGGGTATGAAGCAGTCATTATTAACAACAACCCTGAAACGGTTTCGACCGATTTTAATACATCAGACCGTTTATACTTTGAACCATTGTTTTTTGAAGATGTAATGAATGTTATCGAACAGGAAAATCCGATCGGAGTTATTGTACAGTTCGGTGGACAAACAGCGATTAACCTTGCAGCTCCATTAAGCAAAGCAGGTGTTAAGATTCTAGGAACTAGCTTGGCAAGTATTGATGAAGCAGAAGACCGCAAAAAGTTCGAAGCTTTACTGTCTCGCTTGAATATTTCTCAGCCTGAAGGTAGCACAGTACTATCGATAGATGAAGCGGTAGAAACAGCGCAAAAATTAGGTTATCCGGTACTGGTTCGTCCTTCTTATGTACTTGGTGGACGTGCAATGGAAATTGTATACTCGGATGAAGAACTATTGCTCTATATGGCAGAAGCAGTCAAAGTAAATCCTGAGCATCCAGTATTGATTGACCGTTATATGCTAGGTAAAGAAGTGGAAGTTGATGCGATCTGTGATGGCGAAACAGTCGTTGTACCGGGCATTATGGAACATATCGAACGCGCAGGCGTTCACTCCGGTGACTCGATTGCAGTGTATCCTCCACAACATCTGTCTGAAGAATTGAAGCAAAAAGTAGTCGATATCACGATCCGCACAGCGAAAGAACTAAAAACTGTCGGCTTGGTGAATATCCAATTCGTTATTTTCCAAAATGAAGTCTATGTGATTGAAGTGAACCCACGTTCTTCACGCACAGTGCCTTTCTTGAGTAAAGTAACTGATATTCCAATGGCGAAGATTGCTACACAAGCGATTCTAGGCATTAAGCTCAAAGATTTGGGATATAGCGAAGGATTGTGGAAAGAAAGCGAATATATCTCGGTCAAAGTGCCAGTGTTCTCTTTTGCTAAATTACGCCGCGTAGAGCCTACATTAGGCCCTGAAATGAAATCGACAGGTGAAGTCATGGGACGCGATCTATTGTATGCTAAAGCTCTATACAAAGGCTTAATCGGTGCAGGGATGAAAATTCCAGCAACTGGAGCCTTGATTGCAACGGTAGCAGACAAAGACAAGCCAGAAGCTGTTCGCTTGTTAAAAGGATTTTACCGTCTAGGATACAAAATTATTGCTACCAGTGGTACAGCAAAAGCATTAGAAGAAGCAGGAATCAAAGTAACAGTAATTCATAAGTTAACAGAAGGTGTGCCGAACATTCTGGATCTTATCCGCAGTGGACAAGCCAACTTTGTAGTCAATACCTTTACTAAAGGGAAAACGCCTGCTCGTGACGGATTCCGTATCCGCCGTGAAGCTGTAGAAAATGGTGTGGTATGTATGACATCACTTGATACGGTCGAAGCTTTGTTAACAATGCTAGATACGATTAACTTCTCTTCTTACGCTATGCCGTCTTTGACGAACACTGTAACTGCAAATCCTACAAAAGATGTTGTTAACAATATCGTAGTCGGTCAACTGGAAGATCAGGAAACTATTCTGAGCTAAAAGTAATGACCACCTCACACAAAACTAAAGTACGGCGGATCATTCTAGTGTCCGCCGTCATTTGTGTGCGTATAATCGGTTTGTATACAACGTATAGTCATATATTCGTAGCTATAATAAGTATGATTTTCAAGGAGGTACAACAGTTGACACATTCGATCTCTCCAGCGATAGCTAAGCGCTTGATTGTAGCGCTTGATTATCCTAATGTAGAAGAAGCACGAGTAATTATCGAACATCTTCAAGGTATCCCATGTACACTCAAAGTAGGCATGCAATTATTTTATAGCGCAGGACCTGATTTTATTCGTGAGTTAAAATCAAAAGGATACTCGGTTTTTTTAGATTTGAAAATGCATGATATTCCGAATACTGTTAAAGGTGGAGCTCATAGCATCACCAGACTGGGAGTCGATCTTTTTAATGTGCATGCGTCAGGTGGTCGCAAAATGATGGAAGCGGCAGTAGAAGGAATGGAGTCTGCACTAACAGCAGATACTAGCTTACAACGCCCTTTGTTAATTGCAGTGACTCAGTTAACCAGTACATCACAGCAAGTCATGAATCAGGAAATCGGTATTCAGGGAACAGTGGAATATGCTGTTGTTCATTATGCACGCTTGGCACAGCAAAGCGGTCTGGGTGGAGTAGTCTGCTCTCCGTTAGAAGTGTCGATGATTCAGCAAGCATGCGGAACATCATTTGCTACTATTACTCCGGGTGTACGTCCGGCTGGTAGTGATATAGGTGATCAGACACGTATATTAACGCCAGGACAAGCGATAGCTGGTGGGAGTGACTATTTGGTAGTAGGTCGTCCAATTACCGGGGCACATGATCCTAGAGAAGCGACAGAACAGATTATAGAGGAGATGAGTTTACATGTTAACGATTGAAGAGATTCCAGCTCATATTGCATCTGCATTACTACAGATTGAAGCAGTAGCTTTAAGTCCACAGGAGCCTTTTACATGGACATCCGGTATCAAATCACCTATTTATTGCGATAACCGTCTGACAATGTCCTATCCGTACATACGTGATCAGATAGCAGATGCGTTTGCTATGATTATTCGTGAACAATATCCAGATACAGAAGTCATCGCAGGCACAGCAACCGCAGGTATTCCTCATGCTGCCTGGGTAGCGCAAAAGTTAGATTTACCAATGGCTTATATTCGCGATAAAGCCAAAGGACATGGTAAACACAATCAGATCGAAGGAGTCATTCAGTCTGGGCAAAAAGTGATTGTAATCGAAGATTTGATTTCAACAGGAGGCAGTTCGATCAAAGCGGCAGAAGCTGTGCGCGAAGTAGGGGCTGATCCATTAGCAGTACTAGCGATTTTTAGTTATCAATTAGATAAAGCTACACAAGCATTTGCAGAAGCAAACTTACCATTACAGACCCTCTCTAACTACGGTGCATTAATCGATAAAGCAGTAGAATTGGGCAAAATTCCAGCAGAAGATTTGGAACTATTGCGTTCATGGCGTGAAGATCCATCTGCTTTTGGAAAATAAATAGAGCTAGATTCCAGTAGTCGCCAACTAGAATAAACACATTTGTATAAATATAAGGGTATACTTTTACAGTGTATCCTTATGTTTTGATCAAAAATACATATGTTATAAAATAAAAAAGGATAATGATAAATTGCAGTAAGTGTTTCTATAGAACAGGCAGAAAATTAACTTGACGTGAAATAGTGAAATACGGTATATTAATTGAGTCGCTGTTTATATTACATTCCAATTGAAATCGTTCTTTTGGAGATGCGGGCCTATAGCTCAGTTGGTTAGAGCTACCGGCTCATAACCGGTTGGTCGGGGGTTCGAGTCCCTCTGGGCCCATTAGAAAAAGACCCTTACATCTGTAAGGGTCTTTTTTTATAAATATTAGTTTATCTTTTTCTACGTCGCATAAATAACATAACTAACAGCACAACAATCACGACAATTAGAATAAATTTCATAGCGTATTACCTCCAAGCTTTATCCCTGATCAAGTAGTTCAAAAGAATCAGAAGTATTTTTATTGATGAGAAGAATCTTTAGAAGAGGAGTCTTTTTTAGAATCTTTGCTGAAATCATCTTTCACTTTGTCTACCGATTCGCTGACTGCTTCTTCTAACAGATTTTCTGCTGATTGATTTTTATTAGAGTCTGGATCTGGTATAGGATCTACACCTGCTCCGCGTTCTTCATGGTTTTTGTACTCATCCGGTTTACTCATTATGAAGTCATCCTTTCGTCTATCTAGCTATTTTCGACATCATAGATATTGAACTTATTTGTAAATAAATATAAAGGCTATGTTATCGAAATAAACCATTGTGACGTCAGATGAATCACAAATATAAACTTTATCTGATTTGATATGTGTATACAAACATATTGTATAAGCAGAAAAAAGTACAAAAATTCACAATACATTATTTTAAATTTAATATATAATACATTTAAGTGTAATTTGGGTATATAGAACTATGCTTGATATTTTCTTAATGAAAGACGGTGGAGTTCATAATGAATACTTCTTCAATCAGTAACATTTTATATCAAAATGTAGGTGATGCGGCAGACCATATTATCAAAATCATAGGTGGACTTATCCATATCAATACTATTTTTATCGCTAGCAATGATGGTTTAAATAACGTAATTATGCGAGCTTATAACCGTGATGAACATCTTGTAGAAGAAGGAAGTATACTTCCTCTGGAATTAAGTTATTGTAGTCTAGTTATTAATCATGCCAATCCTCAACAAAATAAGCCTTTAATTATCGAGAATACCAATGAAAATGAATTAACACGCCATATGGACGTGACACGTTCTATTGGTGGTGGTTCTTTTATAGGATTACCGGTACGTTTGCGAGATGGTAGTATTTATGGAACGATTTGTGCATTGGATCGCAATACGTACAAATTCAGTGAAGCTGATATCCAAACGTTAGAAACGATGACGATCTTTTTGGCATATGTAGTAGAGCTAGAGAAAATGGTAAATGATCTGAAGCAAAAAGAAATCGAACTAGAACAAGCCCGTCTAAAAGCAGAAAACTCTGCACAAGTGAATCGTAACCTTTTAGCGATTATGGGACATGAAATTCGTACACCGATGACCAACATTGTAGGTGTAGCGGATCTGATGATGGATTCAGAAATAGATCCACAGCAACAGGTCTATATGGATATTATTGAATCCAGCAATCAGTCGATGCTGAATTTGGTAGAAGATATTTTGAGTTTTAGTCATATGGAAGAAGGAGCTACGAAGATTGATCAAGAACCTTTTGATCTGATGCATACGATTAACGAAGTGGTTACTTCACTGGGTACACCTTTGGACGAGAATCCAATTATATTGAACATGAATACAGACCAAAGCGAACTTCCATTGATTTACGGTGATGCGTTACGTTTGAGACAAATATTGATCAATACACTTAATGCGTTGCGTTTCAATTCAGTAGGGCAATTAACATTAGCAGCATCAACAGTTGTAATTGATTCTGATAACAATGTATCACTGGATATTACTGTACACAATTCTCATATGACAGTAGATATCACAACGTTAGAACAATTATTTGATTCGCTAAAAGAAGCTAACGATATATCATGGTATCAGCAATACGGTAGTATCGGTCTGAATCTAGCGATCAGTCGAAAATTAATCCATTTGATGAATGGAGAATTTGAAATGAACAGTGGACAAGATGGAACGATTATTCGTTTTAATTTATTACTACCGCAGTACATTTCTGTTGAAAATATAGATATTATATCTTAGAAAATCGACTGTTTGATTAACTAAAAATAAAATCGAATCCAAAGTGTTGACAGTTAGATATCTAGCATGGTATGATCTTAAATGTTGGCGAAACAATCACAGCAAGTGACATCGTCAGCAGGCATGAAGATGAATTTATTCATCTCAACATGTGCCGGGGTGGCGGAACTGGCAGACGCACAGGACTTAAAATCCTGCGGTAGGTGACTACCGTACCGGTTCGATTCCGGTCCTCGGCATACTTATATTTTTGATATAAGTATAACGTAATACAAGCAGTACATAAAGACAAGAAGCACATGTATAATCCTTAGCTTCAAGCAGGGTTACTGTGCCGGGGTGGCGGAACTGGCAGACGCACAGGACTTAAAATCCTGCGGTAGGTGACTACCGTACCGGTTCGATTCCGGTTCTCGGCATTATGAGATGTACAGATGATACAAAAAAAGATCGCTTTGCTCTTATGTAATATAGAGAGTAAAGCGATCTTTTTTATTATTTTTATGTTACGAAAGATACGGTTTGAGGTTTTCTAAAATAACTGCATAAGCATTAGGCCACATATGAATCCCATCAGTCGAAAATTCTTCTTTTAAATTGCCATGCTCATCTGCTAATCCTGCATTTACATTAATAAAGTGAAAATGGTGTTGACTAGCTAGTTCTTCAATAGCAGTATTAGCTTCCTCAATATTAGATCGAGTACGTGTAGCGAACATCTCCGCTTTCATTGAAGGATCAAGTCCGAAATCAGCTTCTCCATTCACAGGGTAGTATGCCATTACATAGACTTCGCATTGAGGTAATCGTTCTTTGATTTGATCCATGATTGTATTGTAATTGGTAAGAAGGACTTCTTTTTGGTAGCCATTAGGTCCGATAGATCCAATATCATTTGAGCCGATATTAATAAATATTTTGGATGGAGCAAGTGCAAAAATACAATCTTCTATCACTTCAAGAAGATCAGCCGTTGTACTTCCTGCAATGCCTCGATTGTAGATGATCTTCTGTAAATTAAGATTCAGTTGCATTTCATTGCTAGGGAACCATTCCATTAAAGAAGAACCTACAAATAAAATTTGTTCTTTCGTTATAAACTGATTAAGTTGTTTATACTTTTGATGTGTACTTTTCTTTTGTTCACTAAAGTTATTCATCATCATCGTTTGAATTACTGCTTGTACATCCTCATCTTGCATCAGTTTCTTCATTTGCTCTGGATTCATGATTTATCTGCTCCTTTGAAGGGGTGATGATTTATTTATATCTTTATTATTGGATAGTACTAAAGACAAGCATATACTTAGAATAAAACAATGTAAAATGTACTGTAATATATGATCTAACTCTGAATTTCTTATGATGTAATAAGTATTCATAGTATAGGTATATAATTAGAATTAGAGTCAGAATATGAGTCTCGACAAAATTACACCTATCTTTTATCGTTTTGGGATAATCACGATTTGGATTAGGGCAATCTTTAGACGTTAATCGATAATGATATAGAAAGCTCTCACCGAACCTTCTAACCATCATATACATGCTTAAATAATATTTTATACCCTTTACTTCTTTTGTCGTTGTAGAATCAATATAGAGCGTTCTCTCGCTAACAAGTAATTATTATAATTTGCAATACATAGCCTTCATAAAAGAACAGCAAACTCGATACTTATACTTATATACATAACTTTATAATAGCTAGAAAGATCATCCTCTATAGGGTGATCTTTTTTTGTGAAAATTTATTCCAGATAATACTAAAAATATATATATTTTTATATTTAAATTATGTATGATATGTATAATAAACAAAATTCAAATTATTTTAAAAATATAATTATATTAATTAAAATAATTAAGGAGGTGGTAGAACCTAGTATAATATTCTCTTTAGTATCTCTATCAATTGTGAATGTATGTTACACATCGTTAGTTACAGGATAGGAGTAGATAGAAAACACTGAACTTGATAAAGGAGGCAATATGATGGTGAAAATAAGTCGTACTTTGTTGCTTGTTCTAGTAATGTTCAGTTTGGTGTTTGGAGGTGTAGCTGTTTCTTTGTCGTCTCAACTGGAAGCAGCGGGTGTTAATTTGGCACAGGGCAAACCAGTAACGGTTTCTTCAACTGAAGCAGGTAGCAATATAGCGTCTAATGCTGTAGATGGTAATACGTCGACACGCTGGGCATCTACAACTGCGGATACACAATATTACATTGTTGATTTGGGAGCGGCACAATCAGTATCCAGTGTTATTTTACGCTGGGAAGCGGCATATGCGAAGCAATTTCAGATTCAGACATCTACCGATAATGTGAACTGGACAACAGCGTATTCGAACTATAGCAATACAGGAGGAACGAATACGATTACGTTTCCATCGACTACAGCTAGATATGTGAAAATGTATGCTTTTCAACGGGCGACTACGTATGGCTATTCTTTATATGAATTTGAAATATACGGCAGTGATCCCCAAGCGGCTACAGGAGTCCTTGATTATATTAAAAGTATTAGTGGCAAACAAACAGTCATCGGCATGCACAATCGTGAACCGAATGCTACCCCGGCTGTACAGACAGAAAAAGTAAAAAGTATTACAGGTAAATATCCAGGGTTATGGAGTGGGGATTTATTATTTTCAGCGAACGATGTCAATAACCGTTGGAATATGATTTATGAAGCCAAAAAGCAGTGGGATAATGGAGCAATAGTACAGGTGATGATGCATGTTACCCCGCCTACGCAAGCTGATGCAGGTAATTGGGAAGGTGGAGTAGTCAGTCATTTAAGTGATGCTCAGTGGAAAGACTTAACAACTAACGGAGGTACACTAAATAAAGCGTGGAAAGCTCGCTTGGACAACTATGCACAGTATCTTCAGTATTTAGAAGATAACAAAGTCACTGTATTGTTCCGTCCATTTCATGAAATGAATCAAGGGGTATTCTGGTGGGCTGGTCGTCCGGGAAGTACAGGTACGGCTGAGTTGTATCGCTTAACCCATGATTATCTTGTGAATACGAAAGGGTTGAGTAATCTTGTATGGGTATGGGATATGCAAGATTTAGACTTGAATTGGAATGTATACAATCCAGGTAGTGCGTACTGGGATATCTTTGCTTTGGATGTATACAATCCAGACGGATTCACTACGCAGAAATACAATACCGCTTTGAGTGTAGCAAATGGCAAGCCGATAGCAATTGGCGAATGTGATGTACTACCAACGCCTAGCCAGTTGGCTGCTCAACCCAAATGGACATTTGCTATGAGCTGGGCAGAACTAACTTTTGAAAAAAATAGCAATGCACAGATCCAGACTGTCTATAATGCTTCCAATGTGATTACACGCGATGAGTTACCCAAGTTAAAGTAATGATGCAATAAAAGATAGACGACAGGTATTGCACAATATGTACCCGATCATAAATAAGAGCGTCTAAGATAAAGAATCCAAACAGTGAGCTAAGAGAAATCTCTTGGTGACTGTTTGGATTTTTTGGTCTACATATAGAGAAAGTATTAGAGTTGAAATTTGTTGAATAAAGCTTTATTGTTAAGTCAAGTGAATCTAAATACAGATAGACGATATAACAAAAGGGGGATTATCAGCTCTATGAAAAAAATTACGCTACAAGTGATTGCAGATGAATTGAAAGTCTCTAAAGCACTTGTCTCCAAAGCGTTATCGAATGATCCTGCTGTAAATGAAGGTACAAGAGAAAAAATATGGCAAACTGCTGAAGAAATGGGTTACCGGATTAAGCCGGTTCGCAAAAAAGTTTCCGATACTCAAACTGGTAATATTGTCGTTCTTATGCCTAGAGCATACTTGGATGATATTGAATACTGGGGCAAAGTGATGCAAGGCGTCGAAGCTGAATTAACCAATCATCAATTTAGTATGATTTTATCAACAATAGATATTAGTTTGTTCCCCAAAGAAGGATTGCCGTCTAGCATCTATGATCGTAAAGCAGATGGAGCGATAGTGATGGGGCATTTACCGGATAATTATATCGAAATGTTACGTTCAATTGATTTTCCATTTGTAATGTTAGATGCTAATTTATTAGATCCTTCGATCGATCATATTCTGGCAAATAACTTTCTAGGTGCTTATCAAGCGACTAATTATTTGTTTGCACAAGGTCATCGGAAAGTAGGGTTTGTAGGTGATCCAGATGCTTCATGGAGCTTTCGTGAACGTAGCCGCGGATTTCGTGAAGCGATTCGTGATTTTAATGAAAAAAATGATGAACAAATTCAAGCTACATTTATTGCCGGTATCGGTGTAAGTGGTACAGGTATGTATATTACAGGTGAATTTTCAGATACATTGAAAACGCAAACAACCTCAGATCAAGCTTTAACCGGACTATTTTGCGGAAATGATGTGGTAGCTTTAGAGACACTTAGTTTATTATCGAAATGGGATGTAAATTGTCCGCAAGATGTATCGATTATCGGATTTGACGATTTAACATTAACAGAATTGATGAACCCCAAATTAACTACAGTTCGTGTACCTAAAAATGATATTGGTATGCGTGCAGTACAGATGTTAATGCGCCGCATCGAAAATCCCGAGGTGACTCCCGAACATATACTAATGTCTACACAATTGATTGAACGGGCATCGATTACAGCACCTAAGCAGTAAATAGAAGCAAAGTGTAGTATGCAACAAATGATATTGCTAAACCACCAAAGTTATATAGTACAGGCAAACATATAGATATCGATTACAGAAATAGTGAAACCCAAATATATTGTAAAAGACACTTCGCAAGCACTACTTGTGCGCTGAGTGTCTTTTTGCTATACATCTACATCATATACTTTTCAAAAATTATATAATGTTGAATTAAATATAATTATATTGTTGAAATAAAAGTTTAATTATGTTAATGTTTGGATGTAAGCGATATCAATATTAGGGGGCTTTAAAGTGAAAAAGATATATTTGTCTGTACTGCTCATGTGTATATTTTCGTTATTGTTGACAGCCTGTGGTGGAAGTCAGAGTACACCAGCAGACAAAAATGAAATTAGTGGCACGATTACTTTTTTAACCAATCGGACAGATATGGTTGGCGAAAAATATGATGATTATGCCAAACGTTTTAACGAAAAATATCCAGATGCTCATGTCGAATTTGAAGCGGTCACTGATCTAGACAAAACGACTAAAATTCGTGTTGGCTCTGGCGAATTTCCTGATGTGGTATTGATTCCGACTATTCCTAATTCAGACCTCCCCAAATATTTCACTCCATTAGATGATCTCGGATTAAACGACCGTATTTATTTTAAAGACTACAAATCATATGAAAACAAAGTGTATGGGATTTCAGTAGGCGCAACTACAACAGGTATTTTATACAACAAAAAAGCGTTCGCCGATGCAGGTATTACTGCTGTTCCGCAAACACTGGACGAGTTTTATGCAGCGGCAGATAAGCTCAAAGCCGCAGGTAAAGTCGCATTGGCCTCCAACTTTAAAGATCAGTGGACATTATATCCGTGGTCGTCTGAGATTCCAACAGCTATAGCAGGTGATGCGAATCTCAATAACAAACGACTTGAAAGTGATGCTCCTTATCAATTAGATAATCCATATGGTCAATCGATGGGCATTATTCGCAATATGTATGAAAAAGGTTATTTAGAACCAGATATCAACTCTACCAACTGGGAACAGTCCAAAAAAGATATTGCTAGCGGCAAATTTGCTATGTATGTGATCGGTAACTGGGCGATTCCACAAGTTATTGAAAGTGGCACTGATTCCAGCAATATCGGATATTTCCCATTCCCTTACGATAACTCTGGTAAGCACAATGTGACATTAGCACCGGACTGGGCATACGGTGTGAACAAAAATAGCGAACATCCTGCAACAGCCAAAGCTTTTGTAAAGTGGATGCTAGAAGATTCAGGATTTGATGACTTTGCTGGATTTATTCCTGTATTAAAAGACAAAAAGCCGGCTGTTGAACAACTTACTGAATTTAATAGCTTCAAACCAAAATATATAGAAGCAGTATCTGATGATCCTAAAGTCACTGCTATCGTAAATAAAGCACAAATTACAAAAGAAGCATTTGTGCAAGAATTTGTACTAGCACCTGATCCGCAAACGATTATCGATAAATATAATGCGGCATGGGCTAATGCCAAAAAATCATTAGGTAATTAACAACACGATACAGAAGTCTATTTGTGATCACACTAGAACAGATAAGAAAAGATCAGCAAAGCAGATCATTTGATTAAAGCGATCTTGCTTTGCTGAATGAAGCTGTTACAGAAAGGGAATGAAGTGGAACGATGAGTCATATTTCATATCCATTACAACGCAAATTAATATTGATTTCGTTTTTGTTATTACCTTTAGCATTATTAGCTATTTTTACGTATTATCCAGCGATGCGCTTGGTCTACTTGAGTTTTACCAGTTGGGACGGAATCAGTCCGGTCAAAGAATGGCTTGGACTGGGCAATTATATTGAAATTTTTACGAATCCTGATTTGTTTGGTGTATTTCTTCATCAGATTCCATATGTATTGATCGGGATTATTCAAAATATAGTAGCAATCGTATTCGCTGTTATTCTCAATTCTAAATTGCGAGGACGTAATTTTTTTAGAGTGATGTTGTTTCTTCCTTTTATTATGAATGCTGTGGCTGTAGCTTTTATGTTTCAATATGTGTTTGATACGACTAATGGATCGTTAAATGGATTGCTTGGTCTTGTTGGACTAGAATCATGGCAGCAAAGTTGGTTAGGGAATGCTTCACTGGTCAATTATGCCCTGGCTTCAATCGGATTTTGGCGCTTTATGGGCTACAATATGGTCATTTATCTAGGGGCTCTGCAATCGATTCCCGGAGATATGTATGAAGCTGCTCGCATAGATGGAGCCAGTCGTTTTCAAATGTTATGGTCGCTCACGATTCCTAATCTGACACCTATTATCTCGTTAAATATGTTCCTTACGCTTAGCGGAGCTTTGGCTGTATTTGATCTACCATTTGTACTAACCAAAGGTGGCCCTGCTGGAGCAAGTGAAACGTTTTTGTTCAAAACGATTGAGACAGCGTTCCAATTTAACAACTACGGTCTAGCTTCAGCGATGAGTGTAGTTCTGCTTTTATTTACAGCGATTATTTTGGTTATACAAAATCTAGTTATTAATCGGAAAGGAGATTGACTGCTTATGACTCGAAAGTTTGATATTGTGCATATGCTGAAATATATCATTTTGATCGTAGGAACATTGACGGTTTTGTTTCCTTTGTATGTGGTATTCGTAAATGCATTCAAAAAAGAAGATGAAGGCAGTAATCCATTCTCCTTACCGGCTAGTTTTTTGAATTTCGAAAATTTCGCCAATGTGATAGATCGTGCAGATATTCTACATGCTTTTTTCAATACATTTCTGATTATCATTATCGCCCTGCTTGGCAATATTATACTCGGTACGATGGTAGCTTATGCTGTAGGACGAATACAATTTAGAGGCAAAAAGCTGGTCATTGGTGCTTTTCTAATCGCGACTATTATTCCGACGATTACAACCCAGGTAGTCACGTTTTCGATTATTCAAGCGATGGGTATTTATAACACTCTGTATGCGCCGATTCTGTTATTTGTAGGAGCGGATGTCATTCAGATTTATATCTATTTGCAATTTATCAAAAATATTCCGTATGAATTAGATGAAAGTGCCATGATGGATGGAGCCAGTCTATTGCGGATTTATCGCAGTATTATTTTACCGTTACTAGGCCCGGCAACAGCGACTTTGATTATTTTGAAAACGATCAATATTTACAATGAATTATATATTCCATTTTTGTATATGCCCAAGCAAGATTTGGTTGTAGTCTCAACAGCAATTATGCGGTTTGCAGGAAATAATCAAGCACAATGGACCAATATTTGCGCGGCTATTCTGATTATTATGATTCCGACGATTTTGTTGTATTTATTTTTACAAAAGTATATTTTTTCAGGAGTTACCAGTGGAGCAGTCAAAGGATAAGTAGCTAGCAAAGGAGGGAACGATTCTATTGGCAAGTATGTATACATCGGATCGCGAATATTCGTTAAGCCAGATGACATGGGAACTTAAAGGGTTCTGGCCGTGGGTTCCGATCAAAGGCACAAGTATGGAAATTGGAAACGAATTGATGGGAGTTACAGAATGGATGCCAGCGACTGTACCTGGAGGTGTTCATTATGATCTATGCCGGGCAGGGTGGATTGATAATCCGTATCAAGATATGAATAGCCTACAATGTGAGTGGATCGAGAATCGCTGGTGGGTGTATCGAACTTGTTTTGAATGGAAAGATGTGTATCCCCATACAACAGATACAGTAGCTACCGAGTTGATCTGTCAGGGATTAGATTATGAAGCACTTATTTACTGGAATGGACAATATCTTGGCGAACATATCGGCATGTATGAGCCTGCGGTATTCGATATTACCCAGCAATTGCAACAAAGTGAACAGGTGGAACTATTAATTGTACTCAAGCATCCACCGGATGAGATGGGGCAAATCGGTAAAACGTCAGCGACTTTTACTCAAAAAAGTCGATTCAATTACAAATGGGATTTTTCTACTCGTTTGATTAATATCGGTATTTGGGATGATATTGTACTCAAATCCTATCAACATTATTCATTACAAGATATCCATGTGCAGACAGGCTTAACGGAGCAAAATGAAGGCTGGATTCAGGTGGCTGGAGAGATCAAGCAACATGGTACAACTGAATATCCTGCTCATATCGAAATATCTATTTTCGATCCGGTTGGAACGCAAGTCGTTCAATTACAATATGATGTAACAGCGAATGAGCCAACATTTACTATTCAAAATGTAATTGCTAATCCACAATTATGGTATCCCAATGGATATGGTGACCAACCTTTATATACGGTCGAAATGAAATTGATTCAACAGAATCTCTTGTGCGATCTACATCGATCTCGTACAGGAATACGGCAATTAGAGTATGTATCTAATGAAGGAAGTCCAAGCGAAGCTTTGCCATATACTGTTCGGCTCAATAGACGGAATATCTATATTCGTGGTGCCAATATTACTCCATTGGATCATCTATATGGAAATGTAAGCGATCGTCGGTATGAATGGCTGATTCATCTTGCTAAAGAAGCCAATATGAATATGTTGCGTATCTGGGGCGGAGGCATTATTGAAAAAAGTATATTGTATGAATTATGCGATATCCACGGCATTATGATCTGGCAAGAATTTATTCAATCGAGTTCAGGGATCGATAATACACCTTCGCAACAACCTGAATTTTTGGATTTATTACAACGTAATGCTATCTCTGCACTCAAGCGTCGCCGTAATCATACCAGCCTTACCATCTGGAGCGGGGGGAATGAATTAATGAGTGCGCCTAATATTCCTTCCAGCTATGATGATCATAATCTAGCATTGCTTCAGCAATTGGTACAGCAGTACGATCCGCAACGAATGTTTTTGCCAACGTCTGCTTCAGGGCCGGTTCAATATATTACCCATGAAAAAGGGGTTAGCCATGATGTGCATGGTCACTGGAAATATGAAGGTAATCCTCAGCATTATGTATTATATGGAGAAGCCGATCATTTATTTCATAGTGAGTTCGGCGTAGATGGGTTAAGCCCTATTCGCAGTCTACATAAATTCCTGAGCGAACCTTATCGACAACCGACTTCGATGGAAGATAGTCTGGTCTGGCGACATCATGGAGAATGGTGGGATACGTATAGTCGAGATATCGAATTGTTCGGTTCGCTCGACACATTGGAATCGTTTGTAGATTGTAGTCAATGGATTCAAGCGGAAGGATTGCGCTTTATTTTGGATGCTAATCGAAGCCGTCAATTTAACAATAGCGGTAGTCTGGTCTGGCAATTAAATGAACCTTGGCCTAATGTCACCTGTACCAATCTAGTGGATTATTATAATGAAGCAAAAATGGCGTACTATTGGGTGAAAGAAGCATATGCTCCTTTTCGAGCAAGTATTGATTATCGCAGTCTGCATTATCAAGCAGGTGAGGTTGTTGCGTTTCCTTTACGTATTGTCAGTCACGATCAAGATCAACCGTTTCAAGTGGATATACAGTTGCTGAACAGCAAAGGTCAGATTTTGCAAGAACGTCATATTGTTGGAACAACGGATTCTAACCAAGTGATAACACCTGCTTTGTTCCGCTGTACAATTCCGCAGACAGAAGATGAATTATTTTATATCCGTTTGCAGTCGGTATGTGGAGAGCAGTCTATTGCCGATAATATGTATACTTTTTCAACAAAACAACAGTTGATCTATGCACCTACGCTTCAAAAAGGTGTTTCTCATTTACAGGTAGAAGTCAATCAAGAGTGGCGTACTTCGTTATCTGATGGTATCGCTTATACATTATGGAATAGAGAATATAAAGTAACTAATCAAGGAGATAGTGTAGCTTTGCATATCTATCCGTATGAATCCAATGATCGTTTTTGGATAACAGCAAGTGAGTCTTATTTTACTCTTTTCCCGGGTGAATCCAAACAACTTACAGTGACTTGTTGTCGTCAAGAAGCACCATTATTTTCAGCAGAATCTTTATCGGTAGAGAATAACAAGTACCCTATAACAGATAAAGAGATATTACCTGAGATTGTATTTACCGCTTTTCAACAACATATCAATATCAATGAACGACAACCGGAATTGAATAGCTAGATGTATATAAGATAAATCAATTAATCTACAGGATAAAAGGGCTGACTCTTGCACAAAGAGTAAGTCCTTTTTATTTGATTTACTTTTAAAATGAAACGTTTCCAAAAAAGTATTGAAACGTTTCCAATTTGGTGCTATTATAAATTCCATAAGAAAGGTCGGAGGTGTTAAATGACAAGCATTAAAGATGTAGCTATGCTAGCCGGCGTTGCTGTAGGAACAGTTTCTCGAGTCATTAACAACTCTGGAGCTGTCAAACCGATCACACGTCGAAAAGTAGAAGAAGCTATCCAAGAGCTTAATTATTTTCCAAATGAAGTCGCTCGTAATTTCAAAATGCAAAAATCCAAAATGGTCGCCTTATTGCTTCCAAGTATTTGGAATCCTTTCTTTTCTGAATTAGCTTATTATATTGAAGATGAATTGGATCAAGAAGGATTCAAATTGATGTTATGCAATAGCGGTGGGAAACCGGAAAAAGAACTGTATTATTTGGATATGTTACGACAAAACAAAGTCGCCGGTATTGTAGGCATAACGTATAACGATATTGAAAGTAGTGTCAGTAATGATATCCCGATTGTAAGTATTGATCGCCATTTCAATAAAAAGATCACCTGTGTCACTTCCGATAATTATGAAGGAGGACGCTTAGCTTTGAGAGAACTGGTCAAAGCAGGAGCACGCAAGCCAGCTTTTATGGGGAGTATTACTTCTGTATCTAGTGAAACGATGAATCGAAGAAAAGGATTTATCGATGAAGCAGAAGCATTAGGAGTCGATTATAGTATTTATGAAAAAGCAGACCCTATCATAGACGATCAAGCTTATTTTGATGAGTTTTTTGGTACATATCCTGATATCGATGGTGTGTTTGCGATTACAGATATGTTAGCAGCGAATTATATTGATAGAGCGACCAAACAGGGTATTTCGGTTCCTGAAGATGTGAAAGTGATCGGTTATGATGGTATTCAAGATAGCCCTTATTTTCATCCTATATTATCCACGATCAGGCAGCCGGTAGAAGAAATGGCGCGTATGAGTATAAAGCTTCTGTATCGCAAAATGGAAGGTGTTTCTTTGGATCAGCAAGTATACCGTATTCCAGTGATATTCAAACAAGGGGAAACGACATGATCTTTTTTTAGATCAAAAAACTTCAGTACATACTGTGTAATAAGGAGTACTTGCTGTTTTTTATTAAAAGTTGGAAACGTTTCAAAAATAATATTACAAGTAAAAATACACATGAATATTTTATTTAGATCAAATTGGAAACGTTTCAAAAATGCTTGAAATGAAAGGGAGAATGAGAGTGGATTCGATAACTAGCCAGGTCAAAAAACCAACTAAAGTCAAAGCCAAAAGATGGAGTCGCTTCAAGCGTGATTATGAGCTGTATTTGTTTTTACTACCGATCATTATTATTTATCTTCTATTTAAATATTATCCTATGTATGGCGTACAAATTGCTTTTAAAGATTTCTCACCGAGTCGTGGAATCTGGGGAAGTGAATGGGTAGGATTTAAACACTTTATCGATTTTTTTAATTCCTATAATTTCTGGACAGTTATTATGAATACGCTCTCACTTAGCTTTTTATCTTTATTATTCGGATTTCCTGCTCCTATCATTATTGCAATCATGTTGAATCAGATGCTAGGAAAAACGTACAAAAAATTTGTACAGACAGTCATTTATGCACCGCATTTTATATCTACGGTTGTGCTGATCGGTATGCTTAACGTTTTTCTGTCTCCCAATAGTGGAATGGTGAATCATGTAATCACTCTGTTTGGAGGAGAACCCATTCTATTTATGGCAGATGAAGAATGGTTCCGTCCACTCTATATATTATCAGGTATCTGGCAAGAAACAGGGTTCGCCACTATCATTTATCTGGCTGCACTGGCCGGTGTTAATCCTGAACTTCATGAAGCCGCAACGATGGATGGTGCAAGCAAATGGAAACGTGTATGGTACGTCGATATTCCAAGTATTTTGCCAACGATAGTGATCTTATTGATTCTCGCACTCGGTAATATCATGAGCATAGGTTTTGAAAAAGCATTCCTGATGCAAAGTGATCTCAATTATGCTACCTCCAATATTATTCCGACTTATGTGTACGAAATGGGGATTCAGAAAGCACAATATAGCTTTTCAACAGCAGTAGGTTTGTTTAACTCACTGATTAATATTGTTCTGATTGTTACAGTCAATCGAATTGCCAAAAAAATGACAGAAACCAGTCTCTGGTAGGGAGGAGTTTATTTTGAATTTATTGCTAAAGCGTAAAAGTCGTGGAGATATGTGGTTTGACATTATCAATTATATTCTACTGACCTTTATTATGTTGCTTGTATTATATCCATTGTATTTTGTACTGGTCGCTTCATTCAGTGATCCGAATTATATCTACTCGGGTGAGATTTGGTTATTTCCTAAAGGATTTACTTTAGATGGGTATGCTCGGATTTTTAATGATTCTTCCATATGGATTGGATACGCCAATTCGATTTTGTATGCCACACTCGGAACACTGATCGGAGTTGCGGTTACCGTATTTGCAGCTTATCCTTTAGCTCGTAAAAATCTTGCTGGAAAGTCTTTAATTATGTGGTTTTTGCTCATCACTATGTTTTTTAGTGGAGGGTTAATTCCTACCTACTTACTAATTAAAGATCTGCATCTGTTGAACACGATGTGGGCGCTTATTCTTCCAGGAGCAGGTGGTGTATTTAACGTTATTATCGTCAGAACGTTTTTTCAATCATCGATCCCGGATGAAATGTGGGAAGCGGCTTCTATCGATGGTTGTTCCAATACTCGATTTTTTTGGAGTATTGTGCTTCCTTTATCCAAATCTATTTTAGCGGTTATGGTGCTGTATCATGTAGTTGGCTTTTGGAATGGTTTCTTTGATGCTTTGATTTATTTGAGTGATGATAAAAAATACCCGTTGCAATTAGTACTTCGTAATATTCTTATTCAAAATCAGGTCAACTCGGGCATGATGATAGATGTCGAATCTTATGCAGCGAAAATGCGGGTGACCGAATTGATTAAATACGGCGTGATTATGGTATCAAGCCTACCTTTACTGATGTTATATCCATTCTTGCAAAAGTACTTTGTCAAAGGTGTCATGATCGGCTCAATCAAAGGCTAAGTTAACGACAGTTGAAAAGAAGCTATTATTTCAGATCTCTCTATTTTCAAAAAAAGGGGTACGAGATTATAGCTGTTGGAAAGTATAAGGAGGTTAAATATCGTGCAATCTGTATTCAAAAGTTCCGCTATTTGGATAATAAGTGCAGCGTTAGTATTAAGTGCATGTTCCAACGATAATAGTTCTAACAATCAAGGTAGCGATCCCAGTAAAAAAGTAGCTTTTCGTCAAACCGGTCTGCCTATTGTAGATGAAACGGTAACACTGAAAATGGTAGCTCCAAAGTCTGCTTTGGCTCCAGAATTTTCAGAAATGGACATTTTCAAAGGTCTGGAAAAGAAAACGCATGTCAAAATCGATTGGGAGAATATCCCAGATACCGATTATACAGAAAAGAAAAATTTGCTGATTGCTAGTGGAGATTTGCCGGATGCTTTTTATGCCGCAGGATTTACCGATTATGAGTTAATCAATTATGGAAAAGACGGCACAATTATTCCGTTGGAAGATTTGATCGATCAATATGCGCCTAATTTGAAAGCATTGTTGAAGCGTCGTCCTGATATCAAGTTAGCCATTACAGCCACAGATGGGCATATCTACGGATTACCTTCCTGGGAAGAAAACAATCTGGAAATCAATCCTTTTTTTCATGTGATTAATAAATCGTGGCTAGATCAATTAGGGCTGCCTGTTCCGCAAACGTTAGATGAATATACGGCAGCTTTATTGGCTTTCAAAACACAAGATCCTAATGGAAACGGTAAGTCTGATGAAATCCCGTTAAGTTTTATGCATATGCAATGGTGTATGGATATTGCAGGTCTTTTTGGAGCATTTGGGCTTCCTGATAATCTAGAACACCGGGTGGTTCGTAATGGACAAGTGATTTTTACAGC
This sequence comes from Paenibacillus nicotianae, assembly GCF_042681745.1. Lineage (NCBI taxonomy): Bacteria > Bacillati > Bacillota > Bacilli > Caryophanales > Paenibacillaceae > Paenibacillus > Paenibacillus nicotianae. The sequence continues at coordinate 451,134 of NZ_JBHUGF010000010.1, forward strand.
GACTCAACCTCAATACAAAGAAGCGCTAACGTATTTTCATGAAAAATGGTACAAGCAAGGTTTGATAGACCCAGAATCGTTTACTCAAGATGCCGCACAGTATTTGTCTAAAGGCAAAACGATAGATGAGACGCTTGGATCTTATATCTGGTGGGAAGCTGAAGAAGTGGTTGGAACAGAACGTGCCAAAGATTACGTTCTTCTTTCTCCACTAAAAGGCCCATAAGGAGATCAATTGATTGGACGTGCTAACGGTGGCGGGCCAGGGCGTGGAGCTTTTGCTATTACTAGTGTTAACAGTAATCCCGAAGTGACGATGCGTTGGATTGATCAACAATATGAACCGTATATGGCTGCGCAAATTCACTGGGGGCCATTAGGGATCATATTTAAAAAAGACAGCACTGGCAAATTGGTTAACCTTCCACTTCCAGAAGGAGCATCGGCAGGAGAGTATCGTCAAAAGGTAACTCCGGGATCAGGGGGGCCAGGTGTGATCACTGCTGACGATTTTGGAAAAGTGGTAGATATGGAGCCTCGTGCTCAGAATCGTGCTAAAGATTTGGAAAAATACTATGTCCCTTATATGGAAAAAGAGAAATACCCGAATATCTTTTTTGCAGCCGAAGAATTGGACAAGATCAACAGAATAGAGCCTGAATTGATGAGATACGTTAATACCAAAAGAGGACGATTTATTGTAGATGGCGTGACCGATGAAGAGTGGAATGATTATTTAAAAACATTAGAAAAAATGGGTCTGAATGAATTGATGGCAATCTATCAGACTGGACTTGATCGTTATAATGCCAATCTTACAAAATAAATAGAGAATAGGTGGAGAACAACTGTGCTTGATGTTATTGCTATTGGAGAATTGCTTATCGATTTTACCCCGGCTGGACGTACAGCCGAACATAATGAACTTTTTGAGTGCCATCCTGGAGGTGCGCCTGCTAATGTCGTGACTGCACTGTCCCGTCTTGGAGTCAGTACTGGATTAATCAGTAAAGTAGGAGGTGATCCATTTGGTTCGTTACTACATCGACGATTGTTAGATGTTGGAGTGGATGTATCTGAAGTCTCTTTTACAGACGAAGCGAGTACAACGCTTGCTTTTGTTCATTTAGATGATCAAGGCGATCGATCTTTTAGCTTTTTTCGCAAGCCAGGGGCGGATACTTTTTTGAAAGTAGAAGATATTTCACTGGAGCGGATTCAACAGTGTAAAGTACTGCATTTTGGTTCATTATCGTTGACTCATGAACCTGCACGTAGGGCGACTCAGACTGCCGTTATCCAAGCCAAAGAAGCAGGAGTACTTCTTTCATTTGATCCGAATCTACGAATGTCTTTATGGGAAAGTGAAGAAGAAGCCAGACAGCAGATATTGTGGGGAATGAATTATGCGGATATTTTGAAAATATCAGAAGAAGAACTTTATTTTATATGCAACACCAATGATATTGAAAAAGGTTCGTTAGAGTTACAACAGCAATTTGGCATTTCATTGATCGTAGTGACTTTAGCTGAAAAAGGTTGTTATTATCGCCTAGCTCATCTTGAAGGATATGTAGAGGGTTTTCAAGTTGACACTATCGATACTACAGGCGCTGGTGATGCTTTTCTAGGTTGCTTGTTATATCACATTCTAAAGAGTGAATATGCTTTGGAACATGTAACAACGCAACAAATGATAAGTATGCTTACTTTTGCCAACGCTGGAGGCGCATTAGTGACTACACGAAAAGGGGCCCTTGAAGCGATGCCAACAATAGACGAGATTGAACAATTTATAAAGTTAAATCAACAGCATACAACCGATGTATTCAGACCAGGTTTTCATTTTGCACCTGCTGCTAACTGGGCGAATGATCCTAATGGATTAGTATATTATGAAGGCATGTATCATCTTTTTTATCAATATCATCCGTACAGTACAATATGGGGCCCTATGCACTGGGGACATGCTGTTAGCAAAGACCTTATCCAGTGGCAACATATGCCGGTTGCTTTATTTCCAGATGAACATGGAGCGATTTTTTCAGGTTGCTGTGTTGTAGATTGGAATAATAGTAGCGGATTATTTGAAGATTCTCATGGATTAATCGCTATATTTACTCATGCGGATACTGATCCAGATACCGATCAACCCCGCCAACGTCAGAGTCTGGCTTACAGTAGTGATCAAGGGCATACATGGCACAAGTACGCTGGAAATCCTGTTATCACTGAAAAAGAATTAATTGATTTTCGAGATCCTAAAGTATTCTGGCATTCGCAAAGTGCTCACTGGATTATGGTGATTGTTGCAGGCGATCATGCACGATTGTATACATCTCGCAATTTATTAGACTGGTCGTTCACCGGAACATTTGGTGAAGGTCAAGGTTCACATGATGGCGTATGGGAATGTCCTGATCTATTTGAATTACCTGTAGATGATACCGGGTATTCCAAGTGGGTGCTGATTATAAGTATAGGAGATCATCCTGAATGTCCTGAAGGATCACGAACACAATATTTTGTAGGAGATTTTGACGGTCATACTTTTACCAATGATCATCCTCAAGATCATATTATGTGGCTAGATTACGGTAGAGATAACTATGCAGGTGTGACCTGGTCAGATATCCCTGAACAGGATGGACGCCGGGTGATTATCGGCTGGATGAGTAATTGGAAATATGCCAATAATACACCTACAGATCTGTGGAGGGGGGCTATGACTCTACCGCGCGCCTTATCTTTAACTTCTAACAACGGACATACAACATTAATACAAATGCCTGTACAAGAAGTACAACAGTTACGTGAACAATCTCGATATTGGGAAAATGTCTGTATTACTCCTGCAACTCCTTTTGCAGAGCCTACTCATAGCGATCTGATCGAAATAGATGTAGAGATTGATGTGCGCTTGCAAGATGAAGTTCATATTATTCTCAAATCTTCGCAACAAAGTGAAGTGATTGTTGGTTACGATCCTGTACAACAGTGGTTATTTATCGACCGTTCTCGTTCAGGAATCACAGATTTTCACCCTTTATTTGCTGTTAAACATGGTGCTAATTTAGCAATAGAAAATGGACAATTACATCTGCATCTTTGGGTAGATCGTAATTCGATAGAAGTGTATGCCAATCAAGGTATTGTCGCACTCACCGATCAGATTTTTCCTGATGCTCCACTTGATTCTATCGAGATCAGTACGAAATCAGGTCAGGCAACAATACATTCGCTTCAATTGCATACGCTGAAATCGATAGCGATACAAGATGCTACCGTCCGGGGGTCAGATACATGAGTCATCTGGCAGAAGATCTTGGATTGATAATGTATTGGGGCTTTGATGAAGGTCAAGGATCAAGCACTGTAGAGCATATTTCTCAAGTTCAAGATCCTATACATGATGTATTTCGTTCATCAGAGTTGCAACAACATGATCCACAGTGGAGAAACGGTGTTGTCGGAAGCGGGCTTTTATTCGATGGATATTCAACCTATATTGCTCATACATTGGATAAGAACAGTATAGGTAGTGAAGTAGACTCTTTCTCTACACTTACGATAGCAGTATGGGTAGCACCACGCTCTTATGATTGGGGTAACGAAGGCAAGCTAACAGCTATCATCAATCGTCATCATATGGAGCGACAACAAGGCTATTTGCTAGGAATGTCCCGACATGGATCATGGTCTTTTCAAGTGGGACTGGATACAGGAGAGTGGAAAGAAGTCTGGGCTCCTGCTGGATATGAACTTCCCAAAAATACATGGTCTTGTATCCATGCTGTACTTGACGGAGATCAGGGACAACTCAAATTGTATTTGAATGGTAGTGAAATAGCTTGTACTAACGTACCTATAGGCTCTCGGCTTGTTCAAGCGGATGATACAGAGCTGCTTATTGGTAAAAATAATCATAGCAGTGTACTTGCTGACGTGTTCCAGTTGCAAATGTTCAGTGGCATTCTTGATGAACTCAAAATATACAATCAAGCACTGACTACAGAGCAGATTACTGCTTCTTATCAACATTTATTAAATATTATGCCTGAAGGGACACATCCACAGTTGCCATATGACGAGATCAAGCTTGATCGAACACCATTATTACAAGATCGACATCGACCACAGTATCATGCTAGTCCACCTGCTCATTGGATGAATGAACCACATGCACCAATTTATTTTAACGGGCAATATCATTTATTTTATCAACATAACCCTTTAGGGCCGTTCTTTTATCATATTCATTGGGGACACTGGGTGAGTAATGATCTTGTGCACTGGCGCGATCTCCCTATAGCGCTAGCACCTGAAAATGATCATCTTTCCCCTGATGGCATCTGGTCTGGAAGCGCCACTTATGATGCAAATGGGCTACCTGTTTTGTTCTTTACAGCAGCTAATAACAGTCTTTCTCCCAATCAAAGTGTAGCTCTGGCACAAAGCACTTATTTGCAAGATCACGATTCTGATCTTGTGCAATGGACTAAATATCCAGAGCCTTTGATAATGCAACCTGATGGAATAGGCGCATTTGGAGATTTTCGCGATCCTTTTGTATGGAAAGAAGATGATCGGTGGTTGGCTTTGGTAGGCTCAGGTATTGAAGATGTAGGCGGAGTAGCACTTACATTCTCTTCCGAAAATATGCTGGATTGGACGTACAAAGGTATCTTTTATCAACCTGATCTTCAGAAATATCCTTATCTTGGGCCGATCTGGGAGTTACCTGTATTTCTCCCTTTAGGAATCGATCAAAAGGGTCAGCAAAAGCATATTTTGTTAGTTAGCCCTGTCGGAGAAGGTGCAGATGTTGAAGTGTTCTATTGGATCGGGCAATGGGATAAGCATCAATTGTCATTTATACCGGATCAAGAAGAACCTCAATTAATCGATGTAGGAGACTTTCATTTTACAGGGCCGAGCGGAATGGTTGATCCCAAAACCAATCGGAAAATTATTTTCACGATTGCGCAGGGCGATCGCACTTCCGAACTCGAATATCAAGCAGGTTGGGCACACAATGCAGGGTTGCCACTAAGCATCTATTTGAGAGAAGATGGACGGTTAGGCATAGAACCTATTCAAGAACTGCAATCCCTGCGTGGAACAAAACATGTATCGTTCAAAAAAAAGTCGTTACATGAAGCTAATGATATTCTCACGTCTGTTCAAGGTGACCGACTTGAGATTCAGGTCGAACTGCAATCCAGTACAGCTCAGAAAATAGGGATTAAAGTGCGCTGTACACCGGATCGCGCAGAAGAAACATTGTTATATTACGATCGAAATGATGCTCAGTTGTTAGTTGATCGCACCAAATCAACACTGAATCCTCAAGAGGTCTGTAAAGGTATCCAAGGTGGGACGTTAGACATTCATGATGATCCGTTGAAGCTTCATATCTATCTGGATGGTTCTATGATCGAAGCGTATGCCAACGGGTTGAAAAGCTTAACGACCCGAGTATATCCTAGCCGAACAGATGCGTTGGAACTGGAACTTTGGAGCGATGGAGAGTTAGAAGTGATATCGATGGAAGTATGGGATATGCAATCGATTTGGTAGAAGCGCTTTATATCATAAAGGAGGCTCTTTAATGAACAATATCAAGAGTAGACAATCTTGGATTTCCAAATTGATTATTCCGATTATGATTCTTCAATGTATCGCTCCTGAATTATCAGCGGCAGCAGCACCTACATCTACGATCAGTGATATGTCGATTTCGCAGAAAGACATCCAATCATCGGTGACAGATGCAGTGTATCAAAATCCTCTATTATCTGTTACACAGTCTGTCTATGAGATTACCAATTCAGGCTTTGAGACAGGAGATCTTACCGGCTGGACTGTGGTTGAAGGTAACGCATTTGGTAATAACAGTGTATCGAATGAAACCACATGGTGGGCTGAACAAATTCCATACAATCAAGAAGGCTCTTATCATCTAAATGGTTGGAAATATGATGAATCCGCTACAGGTACACTTCGTTCAAGTACGTTCGAGCTTGGTGGAACAGGTTGGATTACGTTTAGATTGGGCGGAGGTAAGCATAATAATGAAGCCTATGTAAACATTATTGATGCGGATACAGGCAATTCTGTAGCCAAATACGGCAATTCTGCTTTTAATGAATCTGGATTTCCTAATCCCAATCAAGGATTAAGACTTGCAAATATGGAGCAGTATAAAGCAGATTTGTCCAAGTATATAGGGAAAAATCTATATATTGAGATTGTCGATCACGCAACCTCGGATTGGGGATTACTCTTCGCAGATGATTTCAAAACGCTATATACCACAGCTCCTCAACAAGGCATAGTAGCAGAAAATATGACTCCAGTTGCCAGTATTCCCGGTGAAATTAAAAATCGTAGCTTTGAGACAGGCAATGTTGAAGGTTGGACAGTAGACGGTACTCCTTTTCAAGTGACCGATGAATCTCAAGCAGGTAAAGAAGGGCAGTATTATGCCAAATCTTCTCTGGAAGGAATAGGTTCATTAACTTCCAGTACATTCCAATTTCAAGGAACAGGCATCATAAACTTTACAATTCTGGATATCGTCCATCCAGAGGATGCTTATGTTGCACTATATGATGCACAAACAGACATGCTACTGAAAAAGACAGATACCGTCAGTGCCAATCAGAAGATCTCGTGGCAACTCAAGCAATACTACAATAAGCAACTGTATCTGAAAATTATCGATCAATCCGATCAAGCTAGTATTGCGGTGGATGCTTTTCAAGCCAACAATATAGGTACTATTTTTGATATGGATTTTGATGAGGGTACAGGCAAGAAAGCATTAGAAAAAGTTACTAATATCGAACATGATGTGAACTATGTATTTAACAATGCCAGATATATGGATTCCAAAGATCCTAGATGGACTTCACGTGGAGTAAAAGGTGGAGCCTTGCTATTTGACGGATATTCAAATGATATTGAAATTAAAGCCAAAGACACTGTTCCTGTCAATGATGCACTCACGATCGAAGCTTGGGTAGCTCCACGTAGCTATGAATGGGGAGATGGCAACAAGCTATCTACGATTGTCAATCAGTCTAACCCGGATAAAGCAGAAGGTTTTGCACTGGGAATGTATCGACATGGCACATGGTCGATGCAGTTAGGAATCGGTGGTCAGTGGATTCAAGTATGGGTTAAAGATCACCCGCTTGAAAAATACAAATGGAATTATGTAACGGCTACTTTTGACAAAGCAGAAGGTGTGATTAAGTTGTACTTGAACGGTCAGCAAGTAGCTTCTCAGGCAACACCTGTTGATGTGCCGATCACTCCTTCTTCCGCAGATTTAATTATTGGCAAAAATAACAATCCAGTAGAGCTAGCAGGTTTATTTTCGTTTAATATGTTTAGCGGGCTCATTGATGAATTGAAGCTATACAACAAAGCCCTTACTTCTCAAGAGATTCTAGCCGAATATGAAAATGTGAAAGCTCTACATGGAGGCAATATTCCAACTATTCCAAATGGTGATATTGATGAAGATCCTGCTGTGTTTGATGGAGATCAGCATCGTCCACAATATCATGCGATGCCGCCACAAAATTGGATGAATGAAGCACATGCACCGATTTATTTTAACGGAAAATATCATTTATTTTATCAACACAATCCGCAAGAGCCTTTCTGGCATCAGATTCATTGGGGACATTGGGTCAGTGATGATATGGTGCATTGGGAAAATGTAAGACCTGCACTTGCGCCAGAAGCAGGCAGTCTCGATCCTGATGGTACATGGTCTGGAAGCGCAGCGTATGATCGCGAAGGTAATCCGGTTTTATTTTATACAGCTGGAAATGATTCATTATCTCCTAATCAACGTACAGCTCTAGCTAAACCTGCAAATCTAGACGATCCTAATTTGGAAAAATGGGTGAAGCATCCTACACCGATGACTGAACAGAACGGTAAAGGGATTCCGAATGAATTTCGTGATCCTTTTGTATGGTATGACCAAGAAACCGATAAGTGGTATCAATTAGTCACGTCCGGTATGCAGGATTTTAGCAGTGGTACAGCATTGGTCTATGTATCAGACGATATGTATAACTGGGAGTACAAAGGTCCTTTATATGAAAGTGATCGAACCCTATATCCTGAACTGGGTACCGTATGGGAATTACCTGTATTACTACCAATAGGTAAAAATAGTGCAGGCAAAGAAAAATATATTTTTATGATTAATCCACATGAAAAACCAGAACATGTTGCTCCGGCGAATGATGTACAACGAGATGTTGAAGTCTTTTACTGGATCGGCACATGGGATCGAGAACATTTCAAATTTATACCGGATCAAGAAGCGCCTTCTAAGCTGGATGTAGGTGATGGCTATTTAACGGCTGAAAGTGGTATGGTCACACCAGACGGTAGAACAGTGATTTATTCGATGGTGCAAAATGTAAGAACACCACAAGCCGAATATCAAGCAGGCTGGGCTCATAATTTAGCATTACCGATTTCGCTAAGTTTGGATAGTCAGGATCAATTACAGATTAAGCCGATAGAAGAGTTAGAGAGTCTACGAGGAGCAAAAATAGTAGATTTTAAAAATAAAAATCTACAAGCCGCTAATCAAGCGATTCAAGCAGTCAAAGGCGATACGTTAGAAATCGTTATGGAAATCGATCCTAAACAATCTCAGAAGTTTGGACTGAAAGTCAGACGCTCAGATAAAGGTGAAGAGGAAACATTAATTTATTATGATAAAACCAATGGAACTTTTAATGTTGATCGCAATAAAAGTAGTGTAGATCCTGATGTACGTGTCGATGGCATTCAGGGTGGATATGTAGACCTTGACGGAGAAAATCTGAAGTTGCATATTTTCCTAGATCGTTCGGTTATTGAAGCTTTTGCCAACGATAAGAAAAAGCTGACAACTCGCGTCTATGTCGGTAGATATGATTCGCTTGGATTACAAGTCTGGGCAGATCAAGATATTCAGGTGAAGTCGATGGAAGTGTGGAATATGAATGCTTTGACAGGTGAACCTGCCGCACCTGTAGATGTACCCGCTGATTGGGATAATACGAAATACACCAATATTAAAGACTTGCCTAATCACGATTTTGCTACAGGTGATCTTACAGGATGGATTACCGAAGGGAATGCTTTCCAAAATGTACATGTTACCGATCAAAAGTTTTTCTGGGATACGATTTATTTCAATCCTTCACACAAAATCCCGGGTGGATACCATTTATGGGGATTCAATGAACAAGCTGGAGGAGATAGCTTAACAGGTACGCTACAATCACAACCGTTTATCCTCGGTGGAAATGGACATATTAATTTCTTGCTCAGTGGAGGTCGTGATATCGATAAGTTATATGTAGCACTTGTTCGAGCATCGGATGGCAAAGAGTTATTTAAAGAAACAGCTACTAATTATGAAGAGTATCAAAGAAAGATTTGGGATGCCTCTGCTTATCTGGGAGAAGAACTCTACATTAAAGTAGTAGATCAATCTACAGGAGGATTCGGACATATTAATGTCGATGACTTTAATGTACCTGTTCGCAAATAGAAAGATACAAAGGATAGAATCCATTCATTCCCTATAATAGATGCTCTAGATTCTTGCCTTTAGAACCTAGAATACGCTATAATACAGACGCATAGTATCATTTACTTTCTATTATAAATGTTGCTTATAGGTGAACGGTGAGATCCTTAGCATTCAAGTAGGTATACGTGTTTATAGAAGTACACCTATCGTACAAAGGACTGACTCATGAATAATGGGTTGGTCCTTTTTTTGTCAAACTACAATCAATTGATAAGAAAGGATGTTGTATATGTTCGGTAATGATTGGGATGAAGTGCTCAAAGAAGAAATAGAAAAGCCTTATTTTCAACAGTTAATGACATGGTTAGATCAAGAATATGAAGAAGCTGTCGTCTATCCGCCACGTGATTTACTTTTTCAAGCTTTCCGATTAACGCCATACGCGGATGTGAAAGCTGTAATTTTGGGACAAGATCCATATCATGGCGCAGGGCAAGCCGAAGGATTAAGCTTTTCAGTAATGCCAGGAGTACGAGTACCGCCATCTTTACGCAATATCTACATAGAATTAAAAGAAGATATCGATGTACCGACACCGAATCATGGCTCGCTTGTACAATGGGGCAAAGAAGGTGTTCTGTTGCTTAATACAGCATTAACCGTAAGAGAATCTAAGCCTGCTTCTCATCGAGGTAAAGGATGGGAACAATTCACGGATGCCGTTATTCATGCGCTTAATAAAAGAAAAGAACCAATGGTGTTTTTGTTGTGGGGCAATCATGCTGCTGAAAAAGAATCTTTTATCGATCAAGAGCGTCATTTGATTATTCGTTCTGCTCATCCAAGTCCGTTTGCCGCTCGCAAAGGCTTTTTTGGAAGCAAGCCGTTTTCACGTACAAACGAATTTTTAGAACAACATGGTGAACATCCTATTGACTGGCATATTCCAAATATCACATAAAGATTCATACTCAAGGGAGGTGAAAAGATGAAGCATTGGGAAGGTAAAAAAGTAATGGTTACTCGTGATGATGAATATAGTTCTAGATTGTATGGTACGATTCAGTACTGGGATGAAAGCAAAAATCGGTTGATTTTACAACCGGGTGCGATCAATGTGCTATTAAATGATATTTTATATATCAAAGAATTAGAACAGTTGCCTCAAGAAGTAGAATCTTCTGCCGCAGAACTGAATCATATCGGGTATGTTATGAAATTACCTGTGCAATTCGATAATGCTATTCTTTTCGGCTCTCAGGTTATGATCTGGCAAGGAGATCGATTGGTTGAATTACGTGCTCAGATTGTAAAGCATGATCATCAACAAGTATTTTTGGGCAATGGACGTATTTTACGCAAATCAGATTATCGATTTGTTGTCCGTTCTCTACGTGGATGTTGAACAATATAGCAGTGAAAATACACCTTGATTTTCCAGAAAAAGAAGAGGATTTACAGGACTATAGCCTTATTTTGGAACAATTGTCTTCAAAAATATAGTATTGCAACCGATATTAATACAGGAATGGACAGAGAAGATCACAAATACGTTATACAAGGAGAGAAATTAATGACACATACTGCCAAAATGGCAAAATGGATGCTTGCACTTGTTATCGTAGCGAGTACACTATTTCCAGCCGGAGTTTTTGCAGCAGAAAGCAATGCGGTATCGCTTAAATTTGCAGACGATAATGCTTTAACTCTATCTTTAGATGACGATGCTACAGACTTAACGGTATCAACCGTAGATGGTTCAGGCAATACCGAAGATGTATCCGACGATGCAAAATGGACTTCTTCTGTATCTACAGTAGCTACTGTAAAAGCAGGAACAATTACACCTGTAGGAATAGGGACGACTACGATCACTGCTAAATATGGCGATCTATCTGCTACCAAAAAAGTAACAGTCACTTCACCTTATACAGCATTAAAAATTTCGCCAGACGTAGCAGCAAATGTAACGATCGGACAGCCTTATACATTTACAGCAACAGCTACCAAAAATGACGGTAGTTCAGAAGATGTGACTTCTTCAGTAACATGGTCTACATACAGTGCAGCAGTAGCCACTGTATCGCTGGGTACGGTAAAAGGAATTAAACAAGGTACAACAACGATTACAGCTAAATATGCTGGACTTACAGATACACAAACGATTTATGTACGTTCTTCTTTTCAGGGTCTCATGTTAACACCTGAAGAAGATCAAGTGATGTTTATTGGTGATACGCCAAAACAAATCAAAGCAGAAGTAGCAGATGCGACTCGCGTCCCTACAGATGTAACGAATGATGTAAAATGGACTTCATCGAATGCAATCAACGTAACAGCAGACAAAGGTTTGCTTACTCCGTGGGTAGAAGGTACTTCTACGATCAAAGCAGAGTACGAAGATTATACAAAGAGCTTCAAAGTTACAGTCTACAAAACAATGAAAAAAGTAGAAGCTAGTGTAGATTCAATCGACTTGGTTACAGGGGATAGTGCTACACTTCCTAAAGTAACAGGTACAGCAGTAGATGGAACAACTGTAGATTTGTCTAAGCTTGTAGAATGGAGTGCAGGTGACGGAAGTATTGCTTCAGTTACAACCACTAAAGTAGAAGCTGAAAGTGAAGGTAATGTGAATCTAGTCGGTACGATCGGTGATCTTAAAGTAACCGTGCCAGTATCGGTTCAGACCAAACTATTGGTATTAACGCCAGATGTAACAACTTTAAGTATCGTCGTTGGTGAATCTGCAAACTTGCCTAAAGTAGAAGCAATGACAGTAGAAGGTTCTACCGTCGATGTAAGTAATGATATCGATTGGACATCTTCTTCTGAAAGCCTATTGTTAACAGGTTCCAAAGCAAAAGCTTTATTAAATGGTAAAGCAACGCTTAAAGGAACTTACCTTAACAAAACAGTTAAAGTTGCAGTAACGATGGAACCTAAAATTAAATCAATCACTGTTACACCAGATGTGGTTGAATTGAATATTAAAAAGAGTAAAACGATTAAAGCAGTCGGTATCTATGCTGCCACAGGCAAATCAGTAACACTTTCAACTAAAATGAATTGGGTTTCTTCAAATCCTTCGGTAGCTACTGTTAAAGGATCAAGCGTCAAAGCATTGAATCTAGGAACAACTACGCTAACAGGTTCATACCAAGGATTAACATTGACTGTTAAAGTGAATGTAACAGCGAAGTTGAAAAAATTAACATTTTCTGAGAAAGCTTTGAAATTGACAGTAGGCGATGCTAAATCTGTTCAGATCGTAGCTGAATACGATACAGGTACCAAAGTCGATGTAACAAAAGAAGCAACATGGACAAGTACCAAAGCGAATATTGCTACAGTGACTCAAGGTACAATTACAGCAGTTGCTAAAGGAACAACTACTATTAAAGTAGAATACGGCGATAAAAAATTGTCGACTACAGTTAATGTAAAAGAAGTAGTACCAGCCAAATCATAATCATATCGACTGACTTTATGTGATCGATATAATAGGAAGACTCTACCTAATTAGGTAGAGTCTTTTGTATAACGAAGATATTTGTAGACAACAATACAGATACATTTTGAAAACTTGCCAAAAGGCAGTACTTCATTTAAAATAAGAACAAAAGTTCGTATAAGATTGTAACTATATCTTATGCAATATGGTTAGGAGAGATACACAATGTTAGAAGATAACGAACGTAAATTGTTGCGTATTTTATATAACTTCTTTTCGTTATATCGTCGTATGCCAGAGTGGAGAGAGTTATCGTTCAAAACAGGTAAAACCACCAATGAACTCAGTCAAATCTTATTATCGTTAGAAAACAAACAATACATATACTGGGACAACAAACTTGAAGTGAATAGTGTCGTTATGATTCAGGGATGGGAGCGCAAAGAAAAGACAGTCCTGCCTCTTCCAGAGTCTTATTGGACACAATATTAAAGTACATATACAACAGACTTGGCGGAGTCTGTAGCATGTCTAAAAGAAAATATAAACCAGTGCTAGATATGACAGATATGGAGATAAGCAATACATTGACAACGCTATAAATTCTTGATATTATATGGAAGTTGTTATACTTATTTTGACCTGTTAGCTCAGCGGGAGAGCACTATCTTGACAGGGTAGGGGTCAGTGGTTCGATCCCACTACAGGTCATCACCGAAAGTCCTTGTCTATCAAGGGCTTTTTTATTTATTCAATAAAGGAGCGACATGATATGATTCAGCGTTACCGTATTACAAGAGAAATGCAACAACCTGAAGGTGAAATAGACCCTATTACATTAGAAGAGTGTCAGACTTATTTTGCGCTACAGCCGGATTTTGTCTATACACCTGTATTTACTGTTAAAGGAGAAGCTACCATGTCGATCGAAGGAGATTTCTTCTTGTGGGATAGTGGAACAGCTTCGATTCCATTTCGCCATTATGAAGGTGATCTATATGTATCAGGCACCAATGAAGCAGTTATTCCGAAAATGATAGAAGTGGCTAGTGCATTACGAGCAGATATCGCAGAAGGTTGATTAGACACAAAGAGACTTTTTTGTTTTAAATAGTGATACAAAGTAAAGCAATTTTAATTTAATTTTATAATTAGTTAAGCTAGGGTAGAAATGATAAAGTTATTAATTTATCTACCCTATTACATAAAAAATATTAAAACTATTTCAGCTCAGTCTGTAGTTGCAAAGTGAGAATCTTCAATCTTTATTTTACAGGTAGACCGAAATTGACTAGGAGTAAAGTTATAAAATTTTTTGAAAATTGCGGAAAATTGTGAAGCTGTTAAATAACCAATAGCTGTGGCAATATCGGATATATTATTATCTGTATTTTTTAACAATAATAAAGCATTCTCCATCCTTATCTTTTGAAGATGTCTCATCGGAGATATATTCAATACAGAAGAATATTTGTTACTTAAATATACAGGGTTATAACCAACAAGTTCAGAAAGAGATTGTAAACTAATTTCCATAAAATAGTTATTTTCTATAAATTTATTGACTAAAAGAATACGTTGATCGATTTGGAAAAAAAGATCTTGTTGCATATCATTTTTTAACTTATTCAGTAAAATTTCTAAAGATTTAACAAGTACATCTCTATCATTCAGTTTGTGATTATTAAATGCAGAAAAAATATTCGAAAGGCATAAGGTGTAATTAGGATTACATTTTTGGAGTTTATAATAGGAGCAAGGAGTACAATCATCATCAGTTTCAAAGCTGATTGAACAAAACGAGATATCATTCGAAGAAATATTTTCTAAAACGAGATTATTACCAATAACAATATCATTAGGCTGAAGAACAATTTTTTCTGTAAGTACTTGCAAAATTAGTTCCGAGTGAGTGGCTATAAAAAATAATTTATTTTCACAATTACTATTCATATGCACAATTCCACCAGGAACAATAATTGATTCATAAGACATTGTATGGATATTCATAAATTGCCTCCTATATTTGGGTCACATAAAGCATGATTTGCTTTATACAATTAAAAGTTATTATTACAGACTCCTCGTAAAACCACGTTCACGAAAATCATTAAACATTTAATAAGCTGTGGCTAAAAGTCGAAATTACTTTTAATATAGAAAGTAGAACTGCAATTTATTAACGGTACATAGTAATTAACTAAATGGGATACTTAAAATGTATAATATCATAAATAGTTAACTAATTTGTTTTTTTTTTGAAAATATTTTAAATTTCATATTAATTTTTCCAATCGAATGAGTCTATTTCCTTCTTGATCAATGATATTATTGAATCTCTTTTCAATATTCGGTAGTACTATTTCTGTTTTATTAGTGACAGCTGACTTTAAAATTAGATTGGCTATAACTGACCAATTATTTGATAATTCTGTAGAGTATTCAGAATCAATAGAGTATTGATGACTGTCTAAAAAAACATTAAAATTATAACGTGAATAAGCAATTTCTTTGATATCTTTAAATAATTTATCTAGATAAGAAAATTTATCAGGATGTTCTAAATTGAGTAAGGAAATGATTTTGCTTCTGACTTTTGGAATAGCGCTCAGTCCTATAGAACCTTCTTTTTTTAAAGAATAAGTACCAATTTTTTTTCCATTCATAACTTCAATATTATTATTTATACACTCTGCTACATTTATCTTTATATCTTGATCAATAGAAAGAAAAAAAATAGTACATAAATTAGATATATGCTCTATATAACTACGAATTGCTAAATGAAGCTGCTGAAGTGAGATGGTTCCATAATAATTATAATAATGGTCACAAAGAGTAACGATATCCTTCTTTATTTCAATAATTTCAATGGCATGTGATTCATGCTCTTTTTGATAATATAAACAATAAGGCAGTTCTGATATATCTACATATACTCCGATCGTATTATCTTTGTTAATATATTCTTTTATTTTAGATATCGTGTCTTCACTCGTAGGAAGTAAAAAACTGGAGCATTCAATGCCCATATTTTTCAAAAAGTAATCATACTCCATGAAATAAGGATTGATCTCCCAGCTGCTAGCATCGTTTGAATCTGTATAATAAATACCAGATTGATACCATAGTTGATTTGGATCTATATTTTTTCTGATTAACATAGCTGAAAGTACACGTTGAAGACAGTTTTGATTGTTGTTGTAATATAAATTAAATTCCATAGTGTAACTCCTCAATTTATTTTATAGTTGGATTACTGATATTTCCTTCAATTGTAATTGCAAAAAGATGTATAAACATATTCTCTTCAAACAACAAATGATCCGCACGAACATGATCAAAAGAGAACGTATTCATCCAAATTTTAGGTGTATAATGATTAATTAGCCCATTGCGAGAATGCATATATGGAAATTCAAAAGCAAGTTTCTCATTATAAAAAGGTGTTGGCGAAAGAAAATCACTAAATGAAATAGTAGTTTGGAGTAGGTGCTTCCCATTTTCAATAAAATATGCTTTCTCTGAAAAATTACCGTTATTAGTAACTCCTAACATATGTATTTTATTTATTTCTATATTTTGTACTGGAATCAGCTGTTGATTCAATTCCATATTATCTTTACCATCTTTTTGATAAATGATAAAAGGAATAGAATCGATATGAAATAATGATCCAAAATTAAAATGTAAATAAGGTAAAGAAGAACCGCCAATACTAAGCTCTCCTAATGACATTTCACTTTCAGAAGTTATTCCTTTATTGGTCAGATAGTTACTTAAGTCAATTGTTACAAAATCGGACATATTACACCTCCATGGTATAGCACAAAGCGCTCAATGTGTAATTCACAATTTGAGCGCTTTATGTATAATTAGCTGTTAATTAAACTTCTTTTAATTCTGTTTTGATCTCCGCTTTGATCTCTGCTTTAATCTCTGCTTTGATTTCTGTTTTAATTTCCGCTTTGATTTCTCTCATATTATTCACCTCCTTGTTAATGTTAAGCCAAAATATACAACTAGAAAAAAGAAAGATCAATAAAATATATAAAAATTATAAAAAAATGTACTTTTTAACATTTTTTATAGTGATATAAATAATCGATATAAGATTATATTTATAAGACTTAATAAGTTACTTTACATATTTATTTAGATAGAAATTTTCAAAATGTTTAAATATACATATTATCATCAAATTTACATATTTATGTATTTATGTTGAATATTTAAATGTTTGCAGATAATATTAAATCAAATTTAGCCACAACAAAATTAATTTAATTAAACATTGGGCATTTAAAACACGTGATATAAGGAGTGAGGATCTGAATGAGTAAAATTGGTGTTCTCGGTGCTGGAGTAATGGGAAGAGGAGTTGCACAGAACTTTGCACAATCGGGATATGATGTAGTACTTATTGATTTAGAGAACCGGATATTAGAACAAGCAAAAGAAGAAATCTATAACAACATAAGATTTCAAACATTTTTTCATAATCAAAAAGTAACAGAAGAACCTGAAATCATACTCTCTCGAATCAACTTTGCTACAGATTATGAATTACTCAAAGACGCTACATTTATTATAGAAAACGTTACAGAGAAAATGGATATTAAAGAAAAAGTATATAAAAGAATAGATGAAGTTTGTTTAGATGAATGTATATTTTTGGCTAATACCTCTTGTGTTTCCGTTACTCAAATTGCTTCTTTTACCACTCGACCTGAGCAAGTTATTGGAACTCATTTTATGAATCCTGTTCCTCTTAAAACTGCTGTAGAAGTTATTCGAGGCTATCATACAGCAGAAGAAACTATAAAAATGACTGAAGAATTATTATCTAACATAGGTAAAGAGATCATTCTAGTTAATGATTATCCTGGGTTTGTTTCAAATCGTATATCTCATTTATTCATGAATGAAGCTGCTTTTGTAGTACAAGATCAAGTAGCAACTCCTGAAGAAGTGGATGATATTTTTAAAAAGTGCTACTCACATAAGATGGGTCCTTTAGAAACTGCTGATTTAATTGGATTAGATACAGTGGTGCATTCTTTAAATATTTTGTATGAAAGTTATCAAGACTCTAAATATCGATGTTGCCCATTACTTCTCAAAATGGTTAGTGCCGGATTGTATGGCAGAAAATCAGGAAAAGGATTCTATACATATGTTGAGTAATGCGAAAGTATCTATTTTCAGAATTAAAAAAGCATATGAAATTCAATACTCTTCGTTTGATATGCATACTTCTTTATTCTGAGAAATTCAACAATATGTTGTTTTGCCAATTCTATAAAATAATGAAAGAGAAGGTGTAAGAATGGAAAATTTACAATTAGAAGAGAGTAAAGTCATTATTAAAGAATTTCTGAAAAAATTTTTTAAAAAGCACGAATTACAAAATGATGAAGATATTTTCTCTTTGGGATTTGTAAACTCTTTATTCGCTATGCAATTGGTTATGTTTCTTGAGAAAAAATTTGCGATTCGTATTGATAATAAAGACCTGGATTTTAATAATTTTAGAACAATAAATAATATTTATGAGCTAATTGAGAAGAAAAGTATATGAAGGATTTTAATCAAAATACATGATCATGTGAATACAACGAAAGGTGCTAATACTTATGCAAATTGAATTAAATTCAGAACAAATTAAGTGGAAAGAAGAATTTAGAGAATTTGTAGATACAGAAATTGTTCCTTATGCTAAAGAAAACGATCGCCAGGAAAAATTAGCACCTGAAATTATAAAAAAATTAAAGCAAAAAGGATATATGGGTTCTATGTTACCCAAAGAATATGGTGGGATGGGATTAGACTGGATCGCATTAGGAATTTTCAATGAAGAGTTAGGACGTGGTTGTTCTTCTGTTAGATCTTTATTGACTGTACACGGAATGGTAGCTCTCTCTATATTAAGATGGGGTACAAAAGAACAAAAAGAAAGTTTCCTACCACAAATGGCTAAAGGAGAAAAAATTGGAGCCTTCGCATTAACAGAGCCTGAAGCCGGAAGTGATTCTCAAAGTATAAAGTCCACAGCTACTCTTTACGAAAATCATTATACGATAAATGGACATAAAAAATGGATAACGATGGGACAAATTGCAGATGTTTTTCTAGTATTTGTGAAATATGATGGGCAGCCTACAGCTTTTCTAATTGATCGAGAAACAGAAGGTTTTATTCAGAAACCGATCAGTGGCTTGATTGGTGCTAGAGCTACTATGAATGCAGAATTGTACTTTAATCATTGCAAGATACCTCAAAAAAATGTAATAGGTAGTATAGGAACCGGTCTATCTTATGTAGCTTTAGACTGTCTTGATTATGGAAGATACACAGTAGCGTGTGGATGTGTAGGTTTAGCTCAAGCTTGCTTGGAAGAATCTACAAGCTACTCAAGAAATAGAATACAGTTCGGTACCACTTTAGGAGAAAATCAACTCATACAAAAAATGATAACAGAAATGACAGTCAATATTAGAGCTGCTCGGTTATTATGTTATTCTGCTGGCTATCTTAAAGATATTTTAGATCCAGATTCTATTATTGAAACATGGACAGCTAAATATTTTGCATCTAAAATCGTTAATCAAATTGCAAGTGATGCTATACAAATACATGGTGCTAATGGGTGCAGCAGCGATTATCCTGTAGAACGTTATATGCGTGATGCCAAAATCAATGAAATTATCGAAGGAACTACGCAAATACATGAAATGCTTATAGCAAGTAATACGTTTAGAACAGTGTAGTTGCAATTCATATTACTAATTGAAATGGAGGCTGCAATATGAGTAATGTTCAATCTTTGCAAAAAAAACAACAAAAAATCAAATGTATTATATGGGATTTGGATAATACATTATGGAATGGTGTACTTCTAGAAGATAGTACAGTGACTATACGTAAAGACATTGTGGATATTATTAAAGTGTTGGATAGCCGCGGAATATTACAATCAGTAGCAAGTAAAAATGAGCATACGCTAGCAATAGCAAAATTAAAAGAATTTGGATTAAATGATTATTTTATTTATCCTCAAATCAATTGGAATGCTAAATCACACTCTATTAAAGCTATTGCAGAATCTATAAATATTGGTATAGATACATTAGCCTTTGTAGATGATCAACCTTTTGAACGAGAAGAAGTAAACTTTGAATTACCTGAAGTATTATGTATAGATGCTCTTGATATATCCAATCTATTAGATATGCCAGAGCTGAATCCTAAGTTTGTCACGGATGATTCGAAAATTCGTCGACATTTATATTTAAATGATATTAAAAGAAAAAGTATTGAAACAGAATTTGTAGGAACTCAAGAAGAATTTTTGGCATCTTTACAGTTGAACATGACTATTTCTAAAGTAAAGAAAGGAGACCTGCAACGTGCGGAAGAACTAACGGTTAGAACGCATCAATTAAATACAACAGGTTATACATATTCATATGAAGAAATAGACGAATTGAGAAAGTCTGATCGTCATATGTTGCTTATTTCTGGACTGGAAGATAAATATGGAGTATACGGAAAGATCGGACTAACTCTTATTGAAAAAACAGAAGACGCATGGACTATTAAATTACTTTTGATGTCTTGTCGTGTAATGTCAAGAGGGGTCGGAACTATAGTTATTAACCATATTATGAATCTTGCAAAACAAGCTAATGTCGACTTATATGCTGAATTTGTTACAACAGATAAAAATAGAATGATGTATATTACTTATAAATTTGCAGGCTTTCAAGAAGATCATGAAGATGGAGATTTTATTTTATTCAAAAATGATCTGTCTTTCATACAACCATTACCTGATTATATTACATTAACCATCGAAGAATAAGACATTATTTACGAAAGCTTTTTCTTATTAAGAATATCATACATGGAAGGAATGAATTCAATGGATAAATTTGCATTTGTATTTCCAGGTCAAGGAACTCAGTTTTTACAAATGGGTAAATCTTTTTATGATAATTATGATATTTCTAAAAAAACGTTTGAAGAAGCAAGTGATACCTCAGGTATTGATATTGCTGATATTTGTTTTAATGGAACTATGAGTAGTATTAATGACTTTACAAATATGCAATTAACGATTCTTACTGCAGAGATAGCTATTTTTAGAGCATATATGAGCGATTATGGTATATACCCTCAATTTTCGGTAGGTCATAGTATTGGGGAATATGCAGCACTCGTTAGTACAGGAGCAGTTACATTTACAGATGCTATTAAAATCATGTTGAAAAGAGGAGAATTAGTAGATCAGGTTATTGAAAAAGATAATGGTCATATGGCAATTATAGAAAAATCAAATATAGATTTGATCGAAGAATCTATTATGGAAGCAAATGCAAAAGATAGTGTTTTTATTTCTTGCTTTAATTCTAACAGTCAATACGCTCTTAGTGGGTTTAACGAGAAGTTAGATGCTGTAGAGCAATTATTGCTAGATAAAGAATCCATAGTTTCTCCGTTATTTAGTAGCCCTCCAATGCACTCTCCTTTAATGAACGATATTTGTATGGAGTTTTTAGAATACATTAATACATTTGAATTTTACCCGTTTAAATTTCCTATTATTTCAAACTATACAGGTATGCCATTATCTGATCCAAGTAAAATAGCCAAAAATTTAACATATCATCTTGTTCATCCGGTACAATTTTCCAATGCTGTTCATTTATTTGAGAAATACGGAGTTACTCGCACGATTGAAATGAGTCCCAAATTGTTACTCTCAGAATTTATCAAAGAGGATCATTCAGAAATTGAAGCTTATTGTTATGGATTAATTAATGATAGACAGTCATTAGAACGCTTATTTAAATCGGATACCAATTTTGTAAAAGATATGCCCAATTTTATAGGAAGATGTCTTAGCATTTTGGTAGCTACTGAAAATAATAATAAGAATACAAATGAATATAAAGAAGTCATCAAAATTTATGGGAAGCTTAGAGACCAATATCAAACAATGAATAAAAACAACTCCTATTTACATCAAGATCAACAATCAGAAATATTAATGTTGTTAATAAAAGCTCTTAAAATAAAAAAACTTCATCCTAAACTTATAAAAAACTGTGTGAAATCTCTATTAGATGAAACAAATAATTTTTATAATTTTTCTCATGTATTTAACACATTATAGAAAGGAAGTACTATGAAATTATTTTGTATCCCTCATGCAGGTGCTTCCGCTATTTCATATAATATTTGGAAAGAGTATTTAGATCAAAAAATTCATTTGATTCCTCTTGATTTGCCAGGGCATATGACTCGATCTAGTGAACCATTGAGTGAAAATATCAATGATGTTGTGTATGACTTAGCTCAAAATATTAAAAAAAATATACTCTCAAATGAAACGTATGCAGTGTATGGTCATAGTATGGGAGGATTATTACTCTATTTATTATACTTCTATTTGAAAGATCAAGGAGAACCTTTACCAATTCATTTATTTTTTTCTAGCCGCTGGCCACCCTATTATCATAATGAGAAGGCATATTATAATTTAGATGATTTAGAAGAATGTAAATCTAGAATTATACGTATGGGTGGATTCAAACAGGAAGTATTAAACAATACAGCACTAACTGAATATTATATGAATATATTGTTAGCCGATTATCGACTGATGCAAAGTGTATCTATCAAAGAAATTAAACAAATTAATTCTGATATCACCGTATTGTGGAGCGATAATGAACCAGACATTATAGATAAGGATATCTATACATGGAGAGAATCTGCTGGGAATAATATTTCTTTTGTCAAAATCAAAGGAACTCACTTTTTTCCTACTGAAGAACCTCTCAAAACTACAAATATAATTAATTATACTTTAAAAAAATATAGTTAGCCCAATTGTATACGTATTTTATAAATAAAAAGGATATTATTTCAAATTCAACCCAGAAGGTAGGGAAATAATATGAACAAAAATATGCCCGAAAAGAATGAGCATAATGATGATATTGCTGTTATTGGTATTGGATTAAAAATTGCAGGAACAGAAAATTTAGAAGAATACTGGAATATATTCGAGAATAATATAGACTGCATCCGCGATTTTCCAGAATATCGTAAAAATGATGTTAAAGATTTTGCGCAATTATATTCAAAATTGATACAAAGCGAAAATGAGTCTGTTTCTTACAATAAAGCAGGCTACTTAGATGAAATAGATAAATTTGATAATGAGTTTTTCAAAATTTCCCCTATAGAAGCACAAGTAATGGATCCTGTACAACGATTATTATTAGAGACTATTTTTAATGCATTTGATGATGCTGGTTATAGTTCAGAAATGTTAAGTGGCAGCAAAACAGGTATTTATATAGGTTATACTCCAGGTTCTACGAAAGATAATTATGCTACTAACATTTTTTATAATAATCCTGAATTGTTAAAATATTCCAATGTGGGAAATATGCCTTGTATTATTCCTTCGCGTGCTTCATATGCTCTCAACTTGCAAGGACCTACAATGATTATAGATTCTGCTTGTTCCTCTTCTTTGGTGGCTATTCATGATGCTTGCTCAAGTATCAAAAATGGGACTTGTACTATGGCTATAGCAGGAGGTATAAGACTTCATTCGTTTCCGATCTCGTATGAAGATATGAATGTTGGATTTGAAACAGATGATAATAAAACTAGAACTTTTGATAATTCAGCTAGCGGAGCAGCAATTGGAGAAGGTTCAGCAGTCGTGTTGTTAAAATCATTAAAAGAAGCGGAACGAGATAAAGATCATATTTATGGTGTTATCAAAGGTTCGGCTGTAAATAATGATGGTACTTCAGCGAGTATTACAGCTCCTAATCCTTCTGCTCAAGCACATGTTGTTTCAGATGCATTAAAAGTAGCAGGAATTTCACCTGATGAAATCGATTATATTGAAACACACGGTACTGCTACTGCATTAGGGGATCCTATCGAATTTCGAGGATTAACGAGTGCATTTGAAAAGCATACCGAGCAAAAACAATTTTGTGCTCTCAGTTCTTCAAAAAGTAATATTGGGCATCTATATGAAGCTGCCGGAGTAGCTTCTTTTATTAAAGCTATCGCTGCATTGAAGTTTAAAAAAATACCAGGTTCGAGTCATTTTAATATACCTAATTTGAAAATTGATTTCTGTGATTCACCTTTTTATGTAAGCAAGACTACTAAAGATTGGGACAAAGAAGGATTAAGAACATGTGGCATTAGTGCTTTTGGGATTAGTGGAACAAATTGCCACTTAATACTACAAGAATACAAACAAAAAAAGGAAAGTGTTTCATTAGGAAATAATCATATTTTAGGAATATCTGCAAAATCGATAGAGAGTATGAAGGCATTAGTTAAAAATTATCAAACATTTTTAGAAAAAGAGGAAGTAGATGTTTATCTATTTGCAAGTAATATCAATTTATATCGTACGCATTATAATAAAAGATTAGCTATTGTATTTTCGGACAAACAAAATCTGATAGATATTTTTAGTAAGTTATCTACTAGTGAACTGGCATTTTGGAGTGATATTGAAGGAGTATATTATCATAATGAGGACAAAAAAGCATCAGACTTGAATTATAGTCAAATTAAAACTATGTTGGAGCGCTGTAATCAAACTTTTATCGATACTGGTTCAAAATTAGATAATACATCTAATGTATTGAAAAATGATCTTAGTGATTTGGCACAAGCTTATAGTTACGGAGCTAAATTAAATTGGAATCTCTTTTATCAAAATTTACAACTACAGCATATTTCATTACCTCCTTATCCTTTTAAAAAGACGCGTTTCTGGTTACCCAAAAAAGAACAAAAAGTAGAATGGAATATTAATGTAACAAGTTCAAACCCATCCCCTAAAAATGAAAACCATTCTCCAGAAGAAAAGTCTGATATAGCTGAAAATTTGTATTCTGATATAGCTGAAGATTTGTATTATGAAAGAATTTTTGTTAAAGCTGATGCGATAACTCAAACAACCAATATAGAAAAATGTTTATTAATAAAACAAAAAGAAGACGATACTGAAGATTTGTCTAATAGTTTGAAAGAAAAATTCTTTGATGTTGATATTATTGAACTAGATCTTAAAGAGTCTCAAAAAGTAGGAATTGAAAAATATTGTAACCAAGTATTTAAAAATACAAACTATAAAGGCATTTCACATATTGTTATTGCTAATAGTGAAACCAATCTATCGAATGATTCCGAAAAAAAATTATTGGATATGCATAAATTAAAATTATTAAGTATTGTTTCTATTTATCGCGAATTTAAAAATTATGACCATAATATTAAAATTGTACCTATTATAAAACATTGTTTTGAAATTACTGGCAAAGAAGAATATTTAGATCCGAATGGTGCTACTATTTTTGGTTTATGTAAATCTTTAAATCGTATGTTCAAAAATGTAAGTGCTTGTTGCATCGATAATGATAACCATACAACATGGAATACTATAGTGGATGAAATTTGTGCCATTTCTAATAAAGATATTATAAATTATCGTCATAATCAACGGTACCAAGAAGCGTTAACTGAAACGATGACTCATGTAGAAAATGAACCTGTCATTATAAAAGATAATGGAATCTATATTATTAGTGGCGGGTTAGGTGGAATCGGATTCGAGACTGCTATGGAAATGACTAGACGTGCTCAGGATATATCGTTAATTCTTATTGGACGATCTGAAATTCCTAATTATTCTGAATGGAATACTATAGTTCGCGAGCACCCTCATAGTAATACCACAGAGAAGATTGAACGTATACAACAACTTCAATCTCAAGCTAAACATGCAGAATACTATGCTGCAGATATCAGTAATAAACAAGCTGTTGAAGCCATAATTAAAGATGTTAATAAAAAATATGGACAGATTAATGGTGTTATTCATGGTGCAGGAATTAGTGGAGGTACAACATTTGAAGAGATCAATGAAGAATATATTCAAAATATGTTGCTTCCTAAAGTAATTGGAACTTCTGTTTTGGATCATGCTACAAGAGAACAGAATTTAGATTTCTTTTTAATGTTTTCTAGTATCTCTACGATATTTAGTAGTGCTGATCTAACAGGTTATGTGGCTGGGAATATGTATTTAGATAGTTATAGTCATTATCGTAAAAAAATAAGTAAAGGGAAAAGTATTACAGTTAACTGGGCAACCTGGTCAGAAACAGGTATGGCATTAAAGGATAACTTTACTATAGATACATTATTTCAAACGATCAAAACGAAAGAAGCGATTCAAGCTTTATTCAAAGTTTTATCACAAAATAGTTCATCTACAGTGATTGCTAGATTGAATTTAAAAGATAAAATTTCCTTACTTTTGAAAACATATCCTTTGCAGTTGTCTACAAAAATTAATAATGCTCTACAGCAAAATGAGCCTATAAATACAAGTCATTCGTTATCAGATGAAATTAAAAGTAGCAAAGAGTATGAAGATATTGAAAATACACTAATTAAAGTATGTTGCAAAAATCTAGGTTACGAGACTCTAGATATAAATAATAACTTTTTTGAATTAGGTGCAAATTCTATTCTATTAGCGATTATATATAAGGATTTGAATGAGTTATTTCCTAACATGTTACAAGTTACTGATCTTTTTGCATATCCTTCAGTAAATTTATTAGCAGCTCATATTAGTAATAAAATGAGTCAATACACTATAAATACACAAAGTTCAATAGATATTCCAACCACTGTGTCTAATCATGATGTAGTTCCTGAAGAAGTTGCTCCTGAAGAAAAAGTCAGCATACCGTTACAAGTCAATAAAGACCAGAATAAAGCTTATGCTATGGATTCAAATTCTTCAAAATCCAAAATTGATAATCAAAATCATGAGGATGAAAAGGATAGTGTGGCGATTATTGGAGTTGGCTTAGATCTTCCTACATGTAAAGATTTGGATAGTTATTGGGATTTACTAATTAATGGAATTAATGCTGTTCGTGATATTCCAGGGGAGCGATCTACAGATATAACTAAGCATTTGTTATTTAAAAATTATACTGAAGATCAAATTAAGTTTAGAAAAAGTGGATATTTAGATGAAGTTAATAAATTTGATCATGCTTTTTTTGGTATTTCTCCACGGGATGCTTCATTGCTTGATCCTGTATTGCGTCTATTTTTACAATGTTGTTCAGATGCAATAGATGATTCTGGTTACGGAGCAGATGGTATAAAAGGAACTAATACAGGTGTCTTTCTTGGGTATACTGCTAATATTGGCAATGCTTATAATAGACTGTTATATGAAATGGATTCTAAATTATTTTCTGCTGCTTTACCTATAGGACAAGTTAGTATGACTGCTAGTAGAACTGCATATATGTTTGACTTAAAAGGACCAAGTATGGTTATTGATACTGCTTGTTCATCGTCACTCGTGGCTTTAAATATGGCCTGTGAACAAATACTATTTGGTAAATGTGATATGGCTATTGCAGGAGGAGCATCTCTTATGGCTATTCCATTAGCAGATGGCTCAGGTATGGGGTTTGAATCTCCAGAAGAAAAAACGAGAGCTTTTGCTAATGATTCAAGTGGCGCAGCTATTGCGGAAGGTGTAGGTGTCGTTTTACTAAAATCTCTTAAACAGGCTCAATTGGATGGAGATTCAATATATGCAGTTATTAAAGGAAGTGCTATTAATCAAGATGGTAGCTCTTTTGGAATTGCAGCCCCTAATTATTTAGCACAGTCTGAAGCTATCCAGAAGGCTTGGGAAAATGCAGGCATTGGTGCTGAGGATATTAGCTATATTGAAGCCCATGGAACAGGAACGCAATTAGGAGATCCTATAGAAATCAATGGAATAAAGAATGCTTTTGAGACAATGACAAATGCCAAACAAATTTGTGGTATTGGTTCTGTTAAGACTAATATTGGTCATGCGAATGAAGCAGCAGGGATGTGTGGTTTATTCAAATGTATATTAACACTTCAACACAAGAAAATACCTGCAACATTAAATTTTCAAGTTCCTAATCATAATATTGATTTTATTGATTCTCCTTTGTATGTAGTTGATCAGCCTAGACCTCTACAGACTAACCGTGAAAAAGCGATTATTGGTATAAGTGGATTTGGAATGAGTGGAACGAATGCCCATATTATTTTGGAGGAAGCTCCACCGGTTACAAATTCCAATAAAAATAATAGAAGTCCTAAGTTATTTACCATATCTGGAAGAACTGAAAAAGCAGTATTCGAGCTAGTCAAACGTTATCAAGTATATTTGAATAAAAATAAAAATGTTAACCTTAATGATTTAACTGCTACTTTGAATATTGGAAGAAAACATTATGCTTATCGTTTAGCATTTGTCTATTCTAACCTATCTGAATTACTAAAAAAATTAAACGAACTGAGTTCATATCAATCTTTTAATGAAATTAAGCAGGATTGGTGCTTTACGGGTAGATACTCTATTGTTCCAGAAAATAAAAAGGACAAATACTCTTATGAAATCACTTCAACTGAACAACAAAAGCTGAATGAAGAAGTGAAACAATATTATAATCAATCTTCTTCAATAACTATTGAATCATATAATGAAATTATCAAATTGTACGTTAAAGGTGCAAAAGTAGAGTGGAAGTATCTTTATGATCTATCGTATACCAAATTGAATTTACCAACTTATCCTTATGAGAAAAATCATGCATGGTATCCAATACCAGTCAATGACAAAAAAGTCGTTGAGTTAACTAAACCAAATGAGGATATTCAACCTTCATTTTTCCATGGGAAAAGATGGATTTTTCAAAAAGAAATGCAACTGAAGTTTCCATCAAAAGATGAAGCTATTGTTATTATTCAAGGAGATGCTTTAGGACAAGAACGTTTGGTAAAAACAATAAGAGATCGTGGAGTAAGAGTTATTAATGTGCTGATAGCAGAAGAAAATTTCAAAAAGGTAGATAAAGATACGTATTACATTACGCCTACTGTTGATGATTTTAAAAAGCTATTTGTAGATCTGGAACATGTACAAATAAACAAAGTTGTTCATATGGGTGCATGCAGAGATTACGAAGTTAGCGATTCTCAAGAACTATATCAAGAATTAGAATATGGATTTTTTAATATTATAGATTTAGTGAAAGGATTTATAAAAGCACGCTTGGATCAAAATATACAACTCGTTGTTATTTCATGTAATGCTTATAGTATTTCAGGTGAAGAAAAGCATATCTTACCTTACAATGCTACAGCTTTAAGTGTGGGACGAGTTATTGAACAGGAGTTTCAAAATATACATTGTCGTTCAATTGATACAGATACTGATTCTACTGTAAATGATATTATCGAACAGTTATTTGCTGATCATAATATGTATATGGTTGGTCTACGCAAAGGAAAAAGTTACATTGAAGAATTTGATGAAATCTCATTAATTCCAGAAACAAATAATAGAATAAAAGATGCAGGAACCTATATCATTACAGGCGGAACTTCTGGTATTGGGATCCAAAATGCCAAATTATTTAGTAATAAAGCAAATTGTAATTTGATATTAGTGAGTCGAAAAGGATTTCCAGATGAATCTGAATGGGAACAATATAAGCTGAAAGAAGAATATGCTAACGAGATTAAAGAATTTGAAGAAATAAAAAGAAATGGATCTGTATTGGAGTTTGTTCAATGTGATATTAGCAATACACAAGACGTAGAAACGATGCTTGAATATTCAAGAAAAAAATACGGGAAAATTAATGGTATTGTACATTGTGCAGGAGTTATCAAGCCAGGTTTTATTCTTAAAAAAGAGAAGGAAAGCTATTTATCCGTATTTGCACCTAAAATAATGGGCACATGGAATTTAGAAAAGTTAACGAAACAAGATGAACTTGATTTTATTATCTTACATTCATCTAATGTTACAGATGCCGGTGAGCCTGGACAAAGTTGCTACATGGCAGCAAATTCTTTTTTAGATTCGTATACAGATCTTTTAAACGCTCAAGGAAGAAGAACCTACACAGTAAATTGGGTAGCTTGGAAAGAAACAGGAATGGCTTATAAACACAATACTAATGTAGATACCACCACAAAAGCCATTACGAATAAAGAAGCTTTGCATGGACTCAATCAATTAATAAATAGTAATCCTCAACGTCTTGTTATTGGTCAGTTTAATGAAGAGATAGATATTATTCCATTAACTAAAAACAGCCGTAATGCGATAGCAGCTTCTTTTATAGAAAAACACTCAAAATTAGCAACTCAATCTAAGCGATCAGAAGTAGCATTGACAGAAGTTCCGATCACTCCAACGCATGTAGAAGAAAAACAGCAGGTTACTTTTACACCAACAACAAGTAAGGAAAATATCATATTAACAGGAAATGTTGAAAATATTTATACACCTGTAGAGATGACAGTTGGTCAAATATATTGCGATATTTTAGGATATCAGGAAGCTGATATTTATGAGGGATTTTTTGATATGGGGGGAGATTCTCTTTTATTGACAGATATGCACGATATTATTAATAATGTGTATCCTGATATTGTAAAAATAGCTGATCTATTTGAATTTGATTCGATTCAAAGCCTTGCTGAATTTATCACTTCGCGATTACCAGAAAAACAAAACGTTATTGAACAGTTCCCCAATGTAGAGACGAAGACATCTACGATTGAAGATTCTGTGATTATACAGTTACGAGGAAATATTGAAGATAAATATACACCAGTAGAAATGCAGATTGGCAAGATATATTGCGATATTCTAGGATATGAGGAAGCTGATATTTACGAAGGATTTTTCGATATGGGAGGAGATTCTCTTTTATTAACGGATATGCACGATATTATTAATAATGTGTATCCTGATATTGTAAAAATAGCTGATCTATTTGAATTTGATTCGATTCAAAGTCTATCAGAATTTATCACATTATCTCTTGAGAAAAAGCAATCATCAAAAATAACAACATCTGAAGCAGATAATAGTACTGGTTTGATGCAACAATTACCATTGGAACAATATTACGATATGAGTACTCCACAAGAACGAATTTATTTAGATTACAGACTCAGTAAAAATAAATTAGTATATAATATTGGGTTCGTATCAGATGTATCGAAAAACAATTATGAAGATTTAGTGGTAAATGCTAATCAGTTTTTTTCAGGCTTCGAAATGCTTAGAACTTCATTTAAAATCGTTAATAAAAAATTAGTGCAATTTGTAAATCCTGTTATGCCTATTCCAATGGAACATGTCAAAGTACCTTCAGTAGAAAGCATTGACTTTAAGCAATATTTAAAAACATTTGATTTAAGCAAGTATCCACTTTTTAATTTAACTGTGTTCGAAGACAATGACAAAAAACTATTGTTTTTGGATATTCATCATATACTCTTGGACGGTTATTCAAGCACGTTACTTCAAGAATATATGGATGATTTTGCTAAGGATGAGAAAACCAAAAAACCTCATTATTCTTATTCTAATTATGTACAATTTGAAAAAGATTTTTATCAATCTTCTGAATACAAAGATATGGGACAATACTGGAAAAATGAATTAGAGACATTCGATTTTAAAAATCCAATAAGTAGAAAAAATCTAGATATATCTGCTTATGGTAACAAAATGATTGAGTTGGACTCAGAACTGGCAAACAATTTGACGAAATTTGCTAAAAAGAGAAAAACTACATTATTTAATGTTCTTCTAGGTGCATATGCTCTAGCATTGAGTCATTTTCTTCAACGAAATGACATAGCTATCCTGACACCTGTTTTGAACAGGTACAAACCAGAGTTTAAGGATTCTATAGGTGTATTTACTAATTTAATACCTATTAGGATTAATATCCAACCCGATCAGATATTGAGCGATTTTCTCAAAACGGTCTCTCAGAAAACAATAGGAGGTATAGAAAACCAATTTTATCAATACAATCATCTTATCAATGATTTAAAAAATTTAAATCCAGAATTTTTCTTTTATATGGATTTTGAAGATAAGTCATTGAAAAAGAACAGAACTATTAAAGATATACCGCATGCTGTAAATATTCCAAAATTTATATTAGATGTAGAGATTAAGAATTTAAATGATATTTATCATATTTCTGCTTCTTATCAAAAATGTTATTTAGATGATTATGAAGTAGACCACATTTTAAATTCATTATTGAAAATCTTGAACGAATTTTTTACTAACGACTATTTAAAAGAAAGTATGGATTATTTTTTAGATCAGGTAAAGAACTAAACTTTATTTTAAATAAGGTAAATATTTATTCTGGAAGAGAAAACACTAGATTTATCAGGTTTTCTCTTCCAGAAAATAACTTTTATTCAATAAAATAAAAGAATATATCATCTTTACATAACTATATAAAGGAGGAGAAATAGTGACTATTAACATAGTAAAGAATATGAAAAGTTTACTAGTACTCGTGATGAAAAATGACAAAATTTATGTAGTAATTTCTTTACTATATATTTTGAGTAATTCTATTATTCCTTTTATCAATATTGTTTATTTTAAATATTTATTCGATGCGATTTATTTTAAATATGAATTCTCTTATATTACAAAAATTACTGTAATTACTTTAATCATAAATTTAGTAGCAACAAATATTCAAATCTATACAAAAAGTGCTATTACTCTTCGTTCCAAATGGCTTTTAGTACCTTTAACATCAATATTTTGCAAGAAGTCTATTGAAATGGATTATCAATATACAGAAGATCAATCGATTATTCAAGAAATGAATAGAGCCAAATTTATTTTAGCTAATGGTGATAATTTGGAGTTATATTTAGCAGCCGTTAATGGAATATTTATTGCATTGTTACAATTGATTTTTATTGCTATTTTAGCAACTACAATTAATCCTTTGATTATTTTGATTGTATTAACAGTAGCCATAATGAATAGCATCGTTAACTCAAAAATAGAAAAGAAAAATTATTATTTGCATAAAGAATCTCTTCCGGTAGATACAAAGTGGAGATACATTATTAATTTAGCAAACGATTTAAAATATGCGAAAGAAGTTAGACTATTTAGTTTAAAAAAATTCATTATAGACAAAGGTGATACTAACAGAAAAGAATATTTTGGATTTGTAGATGCTATTCATAACAATGAGAAAAAAGGGTTGTTACTAAATGTAGGTATGAATATTATGCAAGAAATTTCTGTAATGCTACTCCTTGTGTATTCTGTCATTTTTAAAGGTGTAACGATTGGTAATTTTAATGCTTTGGTTAGCGCTACAGGACAGTTCAATAATAGTTTTATTCGATTTTTTGATCATATTTTAAATTTGTATACTATTAATCATTATGTTAACGATTTTTTTGAATTTTTAAATCGTAAAAGCAACCTACAAGAATCTTCTGAAAATATAAAGTTAGATGTAAATCAAGAGGCTAAACGATTTGAATGTAGGAATGTTTGTTTTCATTATCCTAATGATTCAAGACTAATTTTGAAAAACATTAATCTAATTATAGAACCTGGTGAATGTCTTGTGATCGTTGGTGAAAATGGAGCTGGTAAAACAACATTAATTAAATTATTGATGAGGCTATATGATGTCACATCTGGAGAAATTTTGTATAACAATATTAATATTAAAGACTATAACTATAACGACTATATGAGAATTCTATCGACTGTGTTTCAAGATTATAAAATATTTGCTACAAGTGTATATGAGAATATTACTTTCAAAACTCCTCAAGAAAAAGATTATGAGCTACATTCTTTATTGGAACAGAATCAATTGTTGAAAAAAATAAATTCAATGCCTTATCAAGAAAAAACAATTTTATCTAGAGAATTCGATAGTGATGGTGTGGAATTATCAGGTGGTCAATCCCAAAGGATCGCTTTTTGTAGAGCACTTTATAAAAAGAGTCCAATCATTATTTTAGATGAGCCTAGTGCAAGTTTGTCGCCTGTTGCTGAAAATGAGCTATATATACAATTTGCGAAAATAATTAAAAATAAAACGACTATTTTTATTTCTCATCGTTTAAGTAGTTCCACCATTAGTGACAAAATCTGTGTATTGGATAATGGGGAAATTATTGAATATGGAACTCATATAGAATTATTAAATAAAAATGGAATATACAAAAATATGTATGAATTACAATCTAAATATTATAAGGATATAGTATAAATTTTGTATAACATGATCAGGAGGTGAAAGAGTTGGGAATACAAAACAAAGTAAAAGAGATGCTTGTTTATTTTAAGAATATTTATCATTTATATAAAAAAATATGGGGACAAGATAAATCGTATGTAATAAACAGTATATTAATTATATTTGTAAAAGCATTGTATCCGTTTAACAGAATTTTATTTTTAAAATTGATTATAGACGAATTGGCCGGAAATCTTAGATGGACTTCTGCACTTATTTATGTGATATCGATGTGCACGATTGAACTCATCTTACGTTCATTTGATTCTATTTTTTGGACATATGAGCAAAAAAAAATATTGAGATTTAAATCTATTTTTTTGAAAGAACTTAGTATGAAAACCATGGATTTATCTTATGAACAAATAGATAATCCATATTTACATGATCATAAACAAAAAGCAATGGCTATCTTTTATCCAGGACAAGCACAGTTTATGGATCTGAAAAACACACTCATCGATTCCAAACAATTAGTTGCTTATGTATTACAGCTTATTGGAGTCATTATTATTTTTCTTACGATAACACCAT
Organism: Paenibacillus nicotianae; assembly: GCF_042681745.1. Taxonomy (NCBI): domain Bacteria; kingdom Bacillati; phylum Bacillota; class Bacilli; order Caryophanales; family Paenibacillaceae; genus Paenibacillus; species Paenibacillus nicotianae. Next base: position 485,932 of record NZ_JBHUGF010000010.1, read on the forward strand.
ATGTATTTTTAGTTTTGTTCATTATTTATTTGATCAGTATTGTTTTGAATATAATAGCTGCAGATAAAGAATTTAATGTTTGGAGTCATTCATTAGTTAATATTGGTCGTCGAGTAGGCTATTATCAAGAATTAGCTACAGATTTTACGTATGCAAAAGAAATGAGAACAAATATATTGGGGCAATGGGTAGTCGATAAAATGTACTATTATTTTGATACGATGAAAAGTGGTGTGAATAAAGCTGTCAATGTATTTACTATAATGAATATTATTTCTAATACATTACAGATCACTCTTAACGGAGCAGTTTATTTTTATATAGCTTGGCTTGCGTATACAGGCTTTATACCATTATCAGATGTAATTGTATATATCAATAGTTTGGGTGTTTTTGTAACTGTACTTGCAGGGATCTCGACTTGTTTGATATCACTTCAGAAAGCAGGCATGCATTTATCTACCTATTTTAAATATTTAACAACAGTGAGTCATACGAAATCAATTGAGGACAACGCTAATATAGTATTAGATACAACTACCTTTACAGTAGAATTTATTAATGTTTATTTTAAATATCCAGAACAAGATCATTATGCTATCAAAAATCTAAATTTAACGATTTATCCTAATGAAAAAATCGCTATTGTAGGAGAAAATGGAGCAGGAAAAACGACTTTTATCAAACTTCTATTGCGATTTTATAAGCCAACTAAAGGACAAATATTAATTAACGGAATAGATATTCAAAATATCAGTATGGATAACTATATGAAAAATATAACAGCTGTTTTTCAGGATTTTAATATATTAAATTATCCTTTAATTGAAAACTTTGTTTTTGATCATGCTTATGAAGAGAATACGATAAAAGAGATTATACATAATCTCAATCTTGAAAAGACAGTTAATCATTTACCAAACGGCTTGTATACAGAATTAGGTCGGCTTTTTGACCATAAAGGTATAGAACTTTCAGGAGGGCAAAAACAAAAATTAGCTATAGCACGTGCACTTTTCAAAAATTCGCCTTTTGTTATTCTAGATGAACCTACTGCGATGTTATCACCCCAAGCAGAATACGAAATATACACTAATTTTGCTAAGTTAACTCAAGATAAAACAACCGTTTATATATCACATCGAATGTCCAGTTGTCGATTTTGTGATCGTATTATTGTAATGGAATTAGGTGAAATAGTAGAGTCGGGAAATCATGAAGAACTAATAAAAAAAGAAGGTGAATATTATAAATTATATAATATTCAAGCAGAATTTTATAAAACATTAGATGATTAAGTTGCTATTTTAAATTAAAGATGAGGAGGCGAATTTTCATGAATAAGGTATCGCAAATTGCTTGCTTATTTGGTGGACAAGGTACTCAGTATATAGGAATGGGAAAAGAATTTTATGATTTAGATGAAGATTGTCGTCAGATTTTTAAAATAGCGAGTCAAGTCATGAATTACGATATGGCGGAATTATGTTTTTATGGAGAAGAAGAACAATTTACAAAGACTACATTCTCATTACCTAGTATGCTCACTATTGATCTATGTGCTTATATTTTAGGTATCAAACAGGGTTTTTCTTTTACGGCATTAGCAGGGTTTTCATTGGGAGAATATGCAACTTTAGCCGCAGCTGAAGTTGTATCTACAGCTGAAGCTTTTGAAATTGTAAAGATACTTATTGAATCTTCTGAATCTGTTTTACAACAAGGCTCATATGGAATGATGGCTGTAAACGCTTCTAGTGAAACCTGCCAACATATTTGCGATCGTATTGAAAAAGGTGAAGTGGCAATTGCTAATTATACTTCCAAAAAGCAAATGAGTCTTGCGGGTGATATTGAAGGTTTAAATGCTTTTAAGGATATTGCCAATGAATTTGAGATAAAAACGATCCCTATTCATGTTAATCGTCCTTTCCATAATCGATTGATGAAGCCTGCTGCAGATATATTAGAAAAACAATTAGAACACTTTAAATTCTTAGATCCAAAATTACCTATATATATGAATGTTGATGGAAAAAAAGTAGATCAAGGAGATAAAATTAAATCTAACATTATCAAGCAACTTTATTCACCAGTAAAATGGACACAAACGCTTGAGAATATGTTTACTGCAAATATAGATACTTATGTAGAATGTGGATTGAAAAGTGTTCTATCTCGAACTGTACGCGATACAATTAATATTGATAGAAAAAATACTATTTTTTTGAGTGCAAATGTTATAACAAGTTGAATATACACTTAATGTAAAAAAATAAAAAAGACTGAGGTGATGATATTGAATTTTATTTCCAAACAAGTCACACTTAATAGTTTATTTGAAAGTACTGCCAAACGTATTCCTCATAGTATAGCTATTCAATGCAAAGATCAAAGTATTACTTATCATGAATTATTTATAAAGGTCGACCATATTGCTCAGATAATGCGAAAGGAAAATGTAGTACCCAAAGATGTTGTTGCGATAATGATGACAAGGTCTATAGATATGATCGTAGGTATACTTGCTATCTTAAAAATAGGAGCTACGTATCTTCCTATTGATCCAGAATATCCTGACGAAAGAATAAAAATGATGTTAGAGGATAGTGGAACAATCTTAATATTAACTAATATAACTTTGATAGATAAAATAAATTTTGTGAAGATAGGCTATATAGATAAATGGTATCAAACAGTAGTCGAACAACATACCCCTCTTTTAACAGAAATAATGCCTAATGACATAGCTTATCTTATATATACATCAGGTTCTACAGGAAAACCTAAAGGCGTTATGATTGAACATCAATCTATTGTGAATCTGATTGAAGGTATAACCCAATCTATTCAATTTTCAGAAAGTAAAAAAATATTAGCATTAACTACTGTATCGTTTGATATATTTTTAATAGAAGCTTTACTCCCATTAACTACTGGAACAATTATAATAATTGCAGGTGAGGATGTACAAAAAAATCCAAAGTTAATTGCTGATATCCTTTCTAAGGAACATATCGATATGCTTCAAATGACTCCATCAATGATGCAGTTACTCATTAATTATAATCCGGATCTAGAAAGTCTTAGAAACTTAAAAGAGCTTATGATTGGCGGAGAATTTTTCCCAGATTCTTTATTTGCTAAAATCAAAAATACAATAAATGCTAAGATTTATAATATGTATGGTCCTACTGAAACAACAGTATGGTCTACAATAAGTGATTTGACAGGAAAAGAAAAAGTAGATATTGGGAAACCCATACAAAATACACAACTTTTTGTGATCGATGAAAATAACATATTAGTTCAAGAAGAGGAAGAAGGGGAACTTTATATAGGGGGTATAGGTCTAGCGAGAGGATACTTAAATAGATCTGATCTTACTCAAGAGAGATTTATACATTATCCATCAATATCAGATACAAGATTATATAAAACAGGTGATCAAGTTAAGCGTTTACCGAATGGGAATATCCAATATCTTGGCAGAATAGACAATCAAGTGAAGATCAGAGGGCATCGAATTGAAATAGAAGAAATAGAACAAATACTATTAAATTTTAAATCTATTGATCAAGTTGCCGTTTGTTCATGGAAAGATAAAAATAACCAATCTTATTTATGTGCTTACTATACATCAAATCAAGATTTATTATCATCAAGCTTTCGAGATTTTTTAGACCCGCTTTTACCCTATTATATGCATCCACTTCATTTTATAAGAATAGACAAAATTCCACAAACATTAAATGGGAAAATAGACAGAAAAAACCTACCAGATCCAGAACAATTATTAGATAATGTTCCCGCAAAATTAACAGATCATAAATCAAATGTAGATTTACAGGTTATAGAGATAATACAAAATAATTTAAATATTCCTTTTCCTATTGAAAATATAACAGGAGATCATACATTAGCTGATCTTGGACTCGACTCAATAACTTTCATTAAAATTATAATTTCAATCGAAGTAGAGTTTGAATTTGAATTTGAAGATCAGTATTTAAATATTAATCAATTTCCTAAACTATATACTTTAATTGCTTATATAGAAGATAGAAAATCTATCCAATCAAATTTATAGTTTAAAATATAATTAGCCTCAAAATTGTTTTAAAGTAAGTAAATCGGGGTCATATTAAATAAGCGTATCATTCAAGAGCGTATTAATTGATTTGGAGGAATTATGATGAACTTAGAATCTATCGTAACAACACCTGTAATGGAAACAGAAGATACAGAAAATAGCTTTGTGGCTCAAGTACATGCTATTTTGAAAAACCGTCAGAATTCCGATTTGGCTGTAAGAGGCAAAATTAGTGAATTGGTCAGCCGATATACAGCAACAACCAACTAAACTTCATACATGTATCTAACAACAACTATAAATCATACTATATATAAAAACAGGCTGAACGTTAGTGTTCGCCTGTTTTTTGATGTGTATATAGATAAACCATAGATAACAGATCCTTTAGATATATGTATGTGGAACGTAAAAAATGCCTTACAAACTATAATCGTAACCATTCAATCAAAACCGTAAAAAACCTATATATCCACAAGTATTCCAACAAAATAGCAGATAGGTTTACCATAACCAAAGAAAAAAAGAGTTTAATTTTTTGCTTAGAGTACATATTTTTGATAATAACTGTGCTTCTTTTGATTTGAATTGTAATTTAAAGGTTAAATCCTTGTATAGATTACATTTATTTGTATACGATGGTTGCTTAGTACATTTATTTTAAAGGTATCCACCTTGTCGAATAAACGATTTACTAGCCCAATCAATTCAACAAGAAAAGGGGTAGAATCTTATGCGTCAACAGCACCGATATGTCAATATGGATGTGCAGTACAATGACCAGATTCTTGATGTTAGTATTGTTTTTTATATGTATGGTAAGTTATCCAAATCGTATATTCGTTTTCGTTACAAAAAAGTAGATATCTTTGAATTATTTGATAGTAAAGAAGAAAATCATCAACAAGCGGTAAAAACCATCTGTGAATTGATTGATACGATCGGAGTAGAAACCTATAGAAAATTCGATCGTTCCATGGGCGAATTGAAACGTATCTACAGCAGACGCATTATTGTAGATAACAAAGTATATGCGAACTTTTATGAAAGTGAATTAAGTGTAGGCGAACGATTTATGTATAGCCGCGAAATCATGATGAACGACGGTAACCAATTAGAAGACCATTTGCTAATTGAAGACCGTGAAGATGTAGAATCCAAACAGCAAGTTCTGCGTAATTTGCGTCGCAAAGTTAAAAATTACTTTGAGGAAGTCGAAGTTCTACCACATCCTCAATATTTAAATACAAAATATAGTTTGGTGTATCAGGACATTACCGATTGGATGGAACAGAATATTCCTACTTATTATATTCAGCGTTTTATGAATGCACTGGAAGCCGTATAATAGCTATTCCAACAGCACCCCTAAGCGGGTGCTTTTTATATGTATTTTTACGATAGGCATTATGATTAGACGTTGAATACATAGTCACAAATGCTAAATAGCTAAATATCTTTTACTTCAGTGTTATGGCTCTCGACTTCGTTTCCATGCTATGTTATTATAGTGGTTCTGATAACGTGGTAACGAACTAAAGCGTTCGGTAAATTGTAAGGGGAGCGATAATGATGAAACAAAGAAAAATAGCAGGGTTAGTATTACTTTTTGGTATGGTTTTATTGGTATTAGCAGGATGTTCTAGTGGTGCTAACAAAGATGACAATAAGTTAGTGATCGGCATCGATGATAAATTTGCACCGATGGGATTTCGTGATGAACAAAATAATATTGTTGGTTTTGATATTGATTATGCCAAAGCCGCAGCCGCTAAAATGGGTAAACAAGTAGAGTTTCAACCGATAGATTGGTCTGCCAAAGAATCTGAATTAAATAGTGGTCGTATTGATCTGATCTGGAACGGATATACCATTACTGATGAGCGCAAACAAAAAGTACTATTTACAAAACCTTATCTTGCAAATAGTCAGGTGGTAGCTGTACTTGCTAACTCACCGATCACTACGTTTAACGATCTAGCTGGCAAAACAGTAGGCTTACAATCACTTTCTTCTGCTTCTGATGCATTAGCAGCCAATCCGATCAAAGCTCAACTGAAAGAAGTAAGTGAATTTCCAGATAACGTGCTAGCCTTGAGTGATCTCAAAAATGGTCGTCTAGATGCTGTTGTTATTGATGAAGTGGTTGCTCGTTATTATATGTCCAAAGAGCCAAATACTTTTAAATTACTAGATGAATCGTTAGCACCTGAAGAATACGGTATTGGTGTAAAGCAAGGAAATGAAGAACTGCTAAACAGCTTGCAAAAAGCACTGGATGAATTAAATAGCGATGGTACCGCTGCAAAAATTTCAACCACATGGTTTGGCGAAAATAAAGTGCTGAAATAACACCAATAAAGATGATGTATGACTGTTTTGTAAAATAGTACACCCCATATAAAGTCATTCGAAAACCGGTTGGGTGATACAACTCGGTTTTCTTTTGTAAAGAGCAAGACTTGAATTCAAAATGTTGAGATGTAGGAGTCGAATATGATGAGTGTAGATTACTTATTACAGATTATAGGCCCGATGCTAGAAGGTGCTAAAAATACAATTATGCTATTTTTGATTGCTATTGTGCTTTCGATTCCGTTAGGATTTGGGATTACATTGTTAGCTAATAGCAGTATCAAATTATTATCATGGATAGCCCATACGTTTATTTATATTACTCGCGGAACACCATTGCTATTGCAATTGCTTTTTTTCTGCTTTGGATTACCGATGTTGCCGATTATTGGGGACTATCTGGTATTTGATCGTTTTGTAGCTGCAGGGCTTGCTTTTGTATTAAATTATGCAGCTTATTTTGCAGAGATTTTTAGAGGTGGATTATTGTCGATTGATAAAGGGCAACATGAAGCTGCGCAGGTGCTTGGACTGAGCAAATGGCAAACGATGACCAAAGTTATTATTCCGCAAATGATTCGGGTAGCATTACCTGCACTTGCCAATGAATCGATTACACTGGTCAAAGATACGGCGTTATTGTATGCCGTAGCCGTACCAGAACTGCTTCACTTTGCACAAACAGCAGTCAATCGTGATTTTACAATCACTCCATTTGTATTAGCCGGTATTATTTATCTATTAATGACATTAGTATTGACGTTGCTGTTCAAAGGATTAGAACGTCGATTTAAATTTGAATAAAAGGAATGTCTATCTATGACAATGATCGAAGTACAACAACTCAAAAAAAGTTTTGGCGATTTAGAAGTGTTAAAGGGTGTTAATTTTACTGTGGAACCTGGAGAAGTGGTTGCGATTATCGGACCTTCTGGCTCAGGCAAAAGTACGATGTTACGCAGTCTTATTCATCTCGAAGAAGTGAATAGTGGCAGTATTTTATTTCAAGGACAAGCATTAGTCGAGAACGGCAAATATGCAACTGCTAGCAATATCAAAAAAATAACATCACGTATGGGAATGGTTTTTCAGCACTTTAATTTATTTCCGCATTTGACGGTACAGCAGAATTTGGAATTAGCTCCCAAAGCGGTCAAAAAAGAAAGTGTAGCTGATATTCGCAAACGCAGTGAAGTGATTTTGAACAAAGTAGGATTGCTGGATAAAGCAAATGTTTTGCCAGCTAATCTGTCTGGTGGTCAGAAGCAAAGGGTAGCGATTGCTAGAGCATTAATGCTTAATCCTGATATTTTATTATTTGATGAACCGACTTCAGCGCTTGATCCAGAATTAACAGGGGAAGTATTACGAGTGATGCAACAACTAGCACAAGAAAAAATTACGATGGTCGTTGTAACTCATGAAATGAATTTTGCTAGAGATGTCGCTGATCGGGTGATTTTTATGGATAAAGGTGAGATTGCTGAATCCGGTACTCCACAACAGATTTTTGGAAATCCTCAATTAGACCGTACCAAAGCTTTTCTTAATCGTGTAGAAAAATAAAAATCAGTCTATACTAAGAGTATAAATACTTGTAAGTAGGTCTGATATCAGCATGCGATGATGCTATGTATTCAGAATACTTCTGATGGAGGAATCGAATGAATACACAATCAAAAGTAGCTATTATTACAGGAGCTGGAAGTGGTCTTGGTCAAGCAGCAGCAATCAAATTAAGCGATAACGGAGTAATTGTAGTCGTTGTCGATATCTCTGAACATGCTGGTCAAGAAACAGTATCTATGATCGAAGCCAAAGGTGGAACAGCACTCTTTATCGCGGCTGATGTTAGTCAAGCACCACAGGTAGAACATTTTGTTCAGCAAACGGTAGCTACCTTTGGGCGTATTGATATGTTTTTTAACAATGCAGGCATTTCAGGACCGGGGCTCAAGTTAGCAGATCATAGTATAGAGCAATTTGATCAAATTATTAATATTAATTTGCGCGGAGCTTTTTACGGGATGAAATATGTGATTCCTGAAATGCTCAAAACAGGTGGCGGTTCTATCGTCAATACCGCTTCTACAGCAGGTGTAGTAGGTGTACAGACCGTGGGGCCTTACGCCGCTAGCAAACATGGCATTATCGGCTTAACACGTACAGCAGCGATTGAATACGGCAAAGATCATATTCGTGTAAATGCGATTGCACCGGGTACGATTGAGACACCAATGGTAGCTGAATTTGGTAGACAGAATCCAGAAACGATGAAAGCGACAGTAGATAGTATTCCTTCTGGACGTTTGGGTAGACCGGAAGAAATTGCGAATCTGGTAGCTTTCTTATTAGGTGATGAAGCTCCTTATATTAACGGCGCTGTATACTCAATCGATGGTGCTGTAACAGCGCAATAAGATAGAATAGGTTATCGCGTTAGAATTTGGTACAATACGTATGCAAGAACCCTTGAATAATCATTTCAAGGGTTTTTCTTATTTGAGAGTATAGGAGCTGAAGACATGACTACACTAACATACACACGTCTTATTAATCGAACACTTGAAATTTTGGCAGAGAATAGCAGTCAAGAAGCTTATACTTATATAACCGAACATGCTCATGAAGTGAAAGGTAATGATGCACAAGTATATAATTTTCGTTATTCGTTAGCAGCGGCTTCAGGAATGAATACAGAAGCATTACAATTATTACAAGAAGCTATTTTGGAAAAAGGATACTGGTATTCTTCGACGTATTTATTGGAAGAAGAAGATTTGAAGTCTTTACGCGATCAAGATGAATTTCAGAAATTGGTAGAATTATGCGCGGAACGAGAAGCATTGGCGCGTGAAGAGTCTACACCTGAATTAAAAATTCTGTATCCAAACGATCAAGAAGATCATACGATAGCGCAGACGATTATTGCTTTACATGGTGATCAGGAAAATATAGAGATTGCAGAACCGTATTGGATCAGTCTGCTCGATCATCATTACCGGTTAGCTTTGCCTCAATCTTCGCAAATTTTGTTTACAGATGCCTATGAATGGGAAAATGTAGAGCAAGGTGTAGAAGAATTGAAATGGCATCTTAGTGATATTATGACAGAAGATGCACAGAGCCCGTCTACATCATCGCTCAAGCCTATTATAGGTGGATTTTCCGCAGGTGCGAGAGTAGCACTATATACTGCGATTCAAGAGCCTACAGCGTTCAGTGGCTTGATTTTGGTAGCACCCTGGTTACCACAAGCTTCAGAATGGGAAAAAGGGCTGGCAGGATTACAGGAAGCAGGAGTGAAGCTTTCGATTATGTGCGGAGAATGGGATGATGATTGTCTACCGGGAACGATGGAACTGATCGAAGCACTTCAAGAAGCTCATGTCGATTACCAGTATATTGAACTTCCTGAACTGGATCATGATTATTCTGAATCATTTGCTCAGTTATTGCACGAATCGGTCACTTATATTCAATCTATAGAACAAGAAAATGAAGATGAACTGAATCCTACAGAATCTACAGACAACAACGAATAATCTAAAATCATATCTCAAGTTTATTTTAAAAATGAATTCAAAAAAGTTATAATCATAGAACGACTTTATTACAAAGACAACAAGTTGCCGTCTTGAAAGAAGAGTGAATACATTGAAAATTGGAGTTTTTGACTCGGGGATTGGTGGATTAACTGTTTTACATGAAGTGCTCAAAGTGTTGCCAGCAGATGATTATCTATTTTACGCGGATACTCAACATGTTCCTTATGGTGAAAAGCCCAAAGATGAGGTACGTCAGTATATTTTTGATGCGGTAGATTATCTAGCAGCGCAACATATCAAAGCGCTGGTGATCGCTTGCAATACTGCAACCAGTATAGCGGTGAACGATCTACGTCAGCGTTATGACTTTCCTATTCTCGGCATTGAACCGGCGGTTAAGCCTGCTGTGCAGAACAGTATGATTAAGCACAAAAAAGTACTTGTATTAGCAACGACGTTAACATTACGAGAAGAAAAATTTCAAAATTTAGTACGTTCGATAGATACGGCTGATATTGTGGAAAGTTTGGCTTTGCCAGGGCTGGTACAACTCGCAGAAAAAAGACAATTTGCAGATGCAGAGGTACAGGCTTATTTACAACAAGCACTAGCAGGATTAGACCTGAATCAATATGGCACTATCGTATTGGGATGTACGCATTTTCCTTATTTTAAAGAGCATTTGCATCATTTCTTTCCTGAAGAAGTCGATATTATCGATGGTGGAGAAGGAACCGCACGCAATCTGTACCGAATTTTGCAACAACGTTCGCAGATTGGAGAAGGAACAGGTCAGATCAGCTATGTAGAATCAGGTGTGATTATCCAAGATTCCAAGCAACTAGATGCTTATGATCAATTGCTATTAAGATTGTCTGCTTCTTCTACATTTTAACTATTGCTCTATACAAATCAGCTAAAAAAGATATCAAAACAAAGCGCAGCCTTCAACTAGAAGCTGCGCTTTTTGCAATAAAAATATAGAGGATTAGAGTGAAATTGGAACATGTATGATTGAGATATAGCATTATAACAAGGATAAAAGTAATTGGCGCAGCGATGGTTATGAAACTTGCGTAGGAGAAGTAGAAGAAGCATTAGGCGTTGTACTGTGGCGAAAAGAACGGGTAGTGGTTATAGATATTGATTTACGTCTGGTCGCAGCAGGTCTAACAACAGACTTGGTTACAGCAGTAGAAGCTGGTTCATTAGCTTGGCGAACTGTAGCATCTGCAATAGCCGGAGATGCAGTATATCCAGCCAGACGAGGATGAAGCGGTTGAACAGGCTTAATCGTAGGCTTGAGCTTCGACTTCGCAGGTTGCCAGGCAAGAATCTGATCTTCACGAAATGTGCGTGGACTACCTGTACGTAGACAGTCAGCATACACTAGACCTTTACGAATATGCTTAATCTCGATGCGTCGCTGTGTTAGTTGATGAGAACGATCCATATATACAATTTCAACAATTTCGCCTATATATTTAGATAACATAGCATTACTCCTATCCGAACATTTGTTCTTATTTATATTCTTATTATATACGAACATACGTTTCTTTTTCAAGTATTATTTGTAGTTTTCAAAATAAGTACCAATTACATATGGATCGTACCATACCGCTTATAGATTTCAGTTTATGCTTATATTGGGTAAATGAGATAAAGAAAGTTTATTTTAGGTATAGCCATTGAAGGAGGACATTATGAAAACAGATATTCCACAACTACTATCTCAAATGACACTTGAAGAAAAAGCGAGTCTTTGTTCAGGTCTTGATTTCTGGAACACACAACCGATCGAACGTTTAAATATTCCGTCTGTAATGATGACAGATGGCCCGCATGGATTACGTAAGCAAGGTGAAGAAGCAGATCACTTGGGATTAAATGATAGTGTACCGGCTACTTGTTTTCCGTCAGCCGCAGGCATGGCTTCTTCTTGGAACCGCGATCTTATTCGTCAAGTAGGGGAAGCGCTAGGTCAAGAATCACAAGCGGAAAATGTTGCTGTTTTGCTTGGCCCCGGTACGAATATCAAGCGTTCCCCTTTATGTGGACGTAACTTTGAATACTTTTCGGAAGATCCGTATCTTTCTTCTGAATTAGCAGCTCATCATATTCAAGGCGTACAAAGTCAGGGTGTAGGTACATCACTCAAACACTTTGCCGCTAACAATCAAGAAGAGCGCCGGATGAGTGTAGACGCTATTGTCGATGAACGTACATTACGTGAAATTTATCTAGCTAGCTTTGAAGGAGCTGTAAAACAATCTCAGCCCTGGAGCGTTATGTGTTCGTATAACAAATTAAATGGAACGTATACCGGTGAAAATGAATTTCTTTTGACCAAAGTGTTACGTGAAGAATGGGGATTTGAAGGATTTGTTGTGTCCGATTGGGGCGCTGTAAATGAACGTGTAGACGGGCTACGAGCAGGTCTAGAACTTGAAATGCCTGCAAATAACGGTATCGGTGATGCCAAAATTGTCAAAGCTGTGCAAGAAGGACAATTGGATGAAAAAATCGTCGATCGAGCAGTTACGCGGGTATTGGAATTTATTTTCAAAGCAGTAGAGCAACGTCAACAAGATCCTTCATACGATGCGGACGAACACCATGCACTAGCCCGTAAGATAGGACAAGAAAGTATGGTTTTACTTAAAAATGAAGATCAACTCTTACCGCTTGCCAAACAAGGAAAGATTGCTGTAATCGGTGAATTTGCTCAAAATCCGCGTTACCAAGGTGGCGGTAGTTCCCATGTGAATCCGACACAACTGGATAAAGCTTTTGATGAAATTGTCAAACATGTCGGTGATCAAGGGCATGTATCTTATGCGGCCGGTTATGATCTGGATAGCGATGATATCAAAGAAGAATTAGTTCAAGAAGCTGTACAACTAGCAGCCCAGGCGGAAGTTGTGGTGTTATTTACAGGATTACCTGATCGCTATGAATCGGAAGGGTATGATCGGACGCATCTTCATATTCCGCAAAATCATCAATATTTAATCGAAGAACTTGCTAAAGTACAGCCTAATTTGATTGTTGTACTTAGTAATGGTTCGCCTGTTGTGATGCCATGGATCGGACATGCCAAAGCAATACTGGAAGGATACTTAGGTGGACAAGCATTTGGCGGTGCAGTTGCCGACTTATTATTCGGTGAAGTGAGTCCAAGCGGGAAATTAGCTGAAACGTTTCCTATGCAGTTAAGCGACAATCCATCTTTTTTGAATTTTCCGGGTGAACAAGATCGGGTAGAATATCGCGAAGGTATTTTTGTTGGCTATCGTTATTATGATACCAAGCAGATTAAGCCTTTGTTCCCATTCGGTTATGGATTAAGTTATACTTCATTTGAATATAGTGATCTTGTGGTTGATCGTGAGCAATACAGCGATCAAGATCAGGTAAAAGTAAGTGTGAAGATTACGAATACAGGTCAAGTCGCAGGCAAAGAAATTGTACAATTGTATGTTAAAGATAACGAGAGTATAGTGATGCGCCCAGAAAAAGAACTTAAAGGATTCTCGAAAGTACATCTACAAGCAGGCGAAAGTCAGACTGTACACTTTACACTCGATAAGCGTTCGTTTGCTTATTACAATGTAGAATTAGCAGACTGGCATGTCGAATCAGGAACATTCGAGATTCTTGTTGGTTCTTCTTCTCGTGATATTCGTGTACAACAATCGATTAACGTTCAATCCAGTGTAGAACTTCCACTGACGATTGATCGCAATACAACGATGGGTGATATTACGACTCATCCCAAAACCGAGCAATTGGCGAAAGAATTACTGGAACGTTCGGGCATGGGGCAATTATTTGATGCTAGCGATGATATGATGTCAGCAATGGTCAAAGGAATGCCGTTACGAGCAATGGTTAATTTCGGACAAGGGAAATATACAGAAGAAATGCTTGCACAAGATATCGAAAAGTTAAATCAAGCGTTTGTTTCTACTACATCATAAGCACAAGACAAAACAGCCTTTTTCGTTTAGAAAAGGGCTGTTTTTTTGTATCTTGCATAAAAGAGATTGTATAGTCTGCATATTAATTATGTATGATATCCTCATAACAGCCGTCTTTATCTTCTATTTCTATGATACAATTGTAAAGAGTACACAATGGGAAGATTGAAGGAGCAAAATAAAATGGCGATAGAAGTGATACGCGTACAAACTCAACAACAGTTAGAACAATGCTTGAATATTCGGAGACAAGTATTTGTTGTAGAGCAGAAAGTTCCTGAAAGCAGAGAAGTAGATGAGTATGATCAATTGCCAAATGATGGCGTAGCTTATCATTTTCTGTTACAAAAAGATGGCGAAAATATTGCAGCAGGTCGTATGATTCGTTATGAGAACGGAGCAGCTAAAATGCAACGTATTGCTGTATTGCCTGGCTATCGTAGAGGTGGATATGGTAAATCTATTCTTTTAGGTATGGAAAATTATGCGCGTCAAAATGGATTTGAAAAAGCTTTACTTGATTCTCAATGTCAAGCCGAAGGATTTTACAATAAAATGGGATATATCACAATTTCCGAAGAGCCTTTTGAAGATGCAGGTATTGCTCATGTTAGTATGAAAAAGCAACTTGTAGTTACTATCTAAATTCATATGATTGTTATGTATCATGGATAACATAGCAAAACCGCGCCAATCATATCTGGCACGGTTTTTTTTGTTGTTTTCAAAAAAACGAATTATCCCAATGTGTAAAATTGATGTTGCTCCAAAAAAGTCATCTCTTTGGTTTTGCCTATAAAATCTTCTTTGTCATCGTTATAATGCATCAACAAAATAGTAGAACGTACTTGTTCAGGTAAAGATAACAATTCATCTAAAGTCGCATGTACGATACCTGGAGGATGTAATTGACAATCATGCAAAATCGTTTTAACCCCGCGTTCGTATACTAAATGTTCCAATAGATGAGGGTGGAATTTCATATCTCCGCTATAAAAAATAGTTTCATTTACTAAAAACGAATAGCTATTCTTCCCATCAATATGTGGTGTCTGAATTAATTCAATATCTAATCCTTCTGTTAATGTGATCGGTTGTTCAGCCACGATCGGTCTTACATCAAACACATCTTCGATCCGTTCTATTCCTTCTTGCGTCATACCACCGGATAATGTGTGTTCCCACAAAGGACGTACTAATGTGCTTGCAATATATAAAACCGGTTTCCGATTATAGATAAATTTCATCTGAAATCCTAATTCTTCAAGACCACCTACATGATCTCCATGAATATGAGTAATCAGAATCGCATCAATTTCATTCACAGTTTTACCTAATTGATGTAACGCAAGCGGAGCTGTAATACCGCAATCCACCATTAGCGTATAGTCACCAACATGAATCAATGCATTATTATTATGATAATTTTTGGCAAAAGCATTACCTGTTCCTAGCATCTGTAGTTCAATAGACACAGTATTCCTCCTGTCTGTATGGTACATGAAATAAAGAGATATCTATCCAATGAGTAGACATTCTTCTTTCTTAATGTAACATGAATAGAAGCGAGAAGGGAAATACAGGAATTGAATATCGGCACCAAACAGATAAAGATACAACCGCGCACGATTGGTTTAATGATAGTTGGAACAATAATTGTAAGTGTCAAAAGGTTACAATTTTTTTACCGCAACTGAACGGGACTATTGGAGTATATATGTATAAGAAGATCAGCATAGAGATACAATGCTTTTATGATAAAGAGAGAATTGGAGTCGATAAGCTTTTTCTAAATACAAAAGGAGGGGTTCTTACGTGAATTGGAAAAGAGTTGCAGTCTGTGCATTAGCCTTTTTCTTAATGAGCAGTTCAGTGCTATTTGCAGATGCTGTAAGTCAAAAGATTAAAGTATGGATTAATGGAAGTGAGGTCAGTGATGGAGCTTACATGATCGATGGAAAGACGTATGTACCTTTACGCGAGATTCAAGGTCTGGTCGATTATGATAATGATGCCAAAACCGTCAAACTTACCAAACCTAACGTACATATCTTTTTATTCAAAAATGATACGGCGTTTGGCAACGTCAGTAAAGGAAAGCTTAAATTCAATGTATTTAGTCAGGTAGACAATTTACAAACTGATATTGTCGCTGTCAAAGTGGCTATTATTGATCCTTCAGGCAATCAAAAAGATATCCAAAGTCAGGATATTACGCAACAAAAAGATAACTTCTGGTTCCGCACATACGATTTCACATATGATTTTAATACCGCAGGCAAATATACGGTTGGATTCTATATGAAAAAGTCTAAAGCTAGCGATTATGTACTTGTCTCCCAAAAGGTCATTACAGCGCTAAATCAATAATCTTGAACAGATAGTATAGATGATCTAGAGAAGGTATGAATCTCAATTGACCTGTCTAGGGGAAAGTGGTAAGATACACAAGTATTATTTCATGAATGAAAGGTATTACACCTATTTATGAACCTAAATGACATTCAATTTTATGCCGAAAGTAGGTTATCCTAATGAGCGATAAACATGTACATGATGAAAATTGTAATCATGATCACGACCATGACCACGAAGCGGAAGAATATGTATTAACATTGACTGACGACGAAGGTAATGATGTAGAAATGGTTCTTGTTGAAACATTTGATGTTGGCGAGAAATTGTATGCACTTCTACTAGAGCGTGGCAATCCTGAAGCAGATGGTTACATCATGCGTCTGGAAGAAGAAGAAGACGGATTCGAATTGCAAAATATCGAAGACGAAAAAGAATGGGCTGCTGTAGAGAAAGCATACGGCGAGCTTATCGAAGAATCAGAATAAGATTCATCATAAATAAAGCCGGGTAGATATTGTATATTTCTATACAGTATTCACTCCGGCTTTTTTGTGTATTTACTTTGGTATTTTAATAGTAAAGATGAGTATATATTTAGAAAATAGCGTCTGTTTCTACGATTACTTTGACATGATGTACTGTACGATCTTCAGGCCCTTTGACTGGCAATCCTACTTCAACATGATCGGTAATATAATCGATATTTTCTTGTGAAATAACTTCACCTGGTAACAAAATAGGAATACCTGGCGGATATACATAAATAAATTCAGCGATAATACGTCCTGCTGATTCTTTAAAAGGAACCACTTCGGTATCACCATAAAAAGCATCACGCGGAATGAGTGACAATTGCGGAATCTCTGGAATTTTGACAACCAGTTCATGAATTTCTTTAGAACCGTCAGTACTGTAATATTGAGATGCCATATCAGTGAGCGAGCGCACAAGAATATCAACACTGTCCTGTGTATCTCCTGGAGTTACCAGACACAAAATATTATACATATCACTTAATTCAATCTCTAGATTGTAATGCTCACGTAACCAGTTCTCTGCATCGTATCCTGTAATACCTAAATGACGAATATGAATCGTTAGCTTAGTCGGATCATAGTTAAATGTTGCTTCACCGCCAAGTAATTCTTTCCCAAAGCAGTATAATCCCGGAATATCATTGATCTTTTGACGTGTTTCTTGAGCTAATTGAATCGTACGCTCTGCCATATCATGTCCATTAAGCGCTAGATTGCGACGTGACGTATCTAGAGAAGCTAATAGGATATATGAAGTAGATGTTGTGGTCAGCATGCTAATAATGGTCTGTACGCGGTGAGGATTCACATGACCATTTTTTACATTTAGATTCAACACAGAACTTTGAGTCATCGAGCCACCTAGCTTATGTACACTGGTAGCTGCCATATCTGCACCAGCTTCCATCGCAGAGATCGGCAAGTCTTTATGAAAATGAATCAATACACCATGCGCTTCATCGACCAATACAGGAACACCACGACTATGCGAAAGATCAACAATTTCTTTCAGATCAGCACAGACTCCGAAATAAGTCGGGTTAATAACAAGAACTGCTTTGGCATCAGGATGGCGATCTAGCGCGCGACGTACAGATGAAGTCGTAATCCCATGATCAATCCCCAAATTTTCATCACGTGCTGGAGAAACGAATACTGGCTTCGCTCCTGCAAAAATAATTGCAGACATAATCGATTTGTGCACATTACGTGGAACGATAATTTTGTCACCCGGTGAACAAACAGACAAAATCATTGTCATAATAGCGCCACTTGTTCCTTGTACTGAAAAATACGTATAATCAGCACCAAAAGCATCAGCGGCTAATTTTTGGGCTTGCTCGATCACACCCATCGGTTGGTGCAAATCATCAAGTGGTGCAATATTGATCAGATCTATAGAAAGGGTATTATCACCCACAAACTCTCGGAACTCCTGATCACTGCCGATTCCTTTTTTGTGCCCTGGAATATGGAATTGGACGGGATTGCTTGCCGCATGCTCTCGTAGAGCGGTGAAAAGCGGCGTTTGCTTATGATCCATTGAAGCTGTCACAACCTTTCTGAGGTAAAGTCATTATTCTGAGGCTAAAATGCTTATACAACATTTTGCCAAACAAAATGAGTATAGCAAAACGTGGGGGGAATGCAATAGTTAATATAATAAGATAAAATACATATAACATAAATACGTATACATTCAAGGGTAGACTTGAAGGGAGTCATCGTTAGTAATGGTATCGATTGCGAACGCTAGTACAGATCATCCAAATCAAGCAAAAAAGCGTCAACGTAATATTTTTGTTTTTGTATGCCTGTGGCTACTTATTTTTTTAGTGGAATTTGTTAAAGGTGGATTGCTAGTCACTTTGTTACCTGTATATATGGGACATGTACTTGGATTACCTGCTTTTGCAATTGGTATCGCTTTTGCATTGCAGTATGTAGGCGATAATGCACTTCGAGGTCCTGCTGGATGGCTAGCAGAACGATTAGGATTTCGAATGATTATGTCGATCGGTATGATCCTTGTATTAGGCGCTGTATTTATTATGGCAACAGAAAAAAGTACAGGTTGGTTAATATTAGCTTGTGGTGTAATGGGGATTGGTAGTGCTCCATTATGGCCTTGTGTGATGTCTAAAATTACCGATCTGTCCCATGCCGATGGAAAATATGGAACCTCTATGAGTATTATTGAGATTGCTTCTCTTGGAGGAGCGGGACTTGGGCCGGTTACGGTCAATTGGATTAGTGATACATCGTACCAATCTACATTATGGATGATGTTGATCTGTATGACTGTTGTACTGGCTATTGCTTTATGCTTACCGGGTCGCAAAGAATCGTCTTCTATAGCAACAGTTAATAATCATGTAACAGATCAAACCCATAATAATGCTGAATCACTAACTGAAAATCAACTATCTGCGCCCAATCTATCGGTGTCCCGTATAACAAGGAAACAACGTTTGCAACAATATATCGTATTGATTCGTTCACTCCATATTCATCCGCTATTGTATCCAGCACTTTTTTTGCAATCTTTTGCGTTGGGTATTTTGACACCTATTATCACTCTATATGTTATAAGTCAGTTGGGATTAACACCGGCTTATTTTAATGGGTTATTAATTGCTGGTGGTGGCGTTACTGCTTTGGGTCTGATTCCAGCAGGTCGTCTGATCGATCGTTGGGGAAGTCGGTACTTTTTGAATATCGGATTTTTACTAGCAGGTACAGCTTTAATAGGGATTGCTTCTACCACTGTATTGGCATGGATATGGATATTTGTAGTCTGTGTCGGTCTCAGTTACGCTATGATTTTACCAGCATGGAATTCGTTGCTAGCTAATCTTGTGCCAGCACAAGAACGTGGAATGATCTGGGGGTTATTTTTGACGTTACAGGGATCAGGGCTTGTTATTGGTCCTTTAGTATCGGGAAAGTTATGGGATATTATCAGCCCGCAAGCCCCATTTTTTGTTAGTGCCAGTTCAATGTTTATTTTATTCGGTATTCACTGGATAATGATACGTCATCGCAAAAAGTTAGCTGTATCCAAAACATAATAATCCAACATAAACGAAAACCCTTTATCTGCTTGGATAGTAGATAAAGGGTTTTTAGCAATTGTATATTAGAATGCCATACGGTATAACGGAAGCAATTGTTCAAAAGTCTGTTCTACTTTTGCTATAAAAGCTTTGCCATCTTGAAGCAAAGGATCATCTTTTTCGATCCGTAATCCACATACAATTTCGGATTTTTTGACAGTTTGCAATCGCTCAGCCGTATCTGTCCAGTATTGATCGTCCAATTCTCCCTGAATATGAGCTTGTGGCGACATATGATCGGTAGACCAGTAAAATTCATCTGGAATCATTTGTTTTACTTGTTTCCACTCTTTTTGTAGCGCTTTTCCAAAATCAACTTTACGCGGGCTTTCATAAATAATCGCAAACACAATAAACACATGACTACCAAACATACCTACTTCAAAATGAGGTAACGCTTTATACCCACGTTTATTAGATGCCCATGCTACCCATGTGTCTTTAGGTGGATTAACTGTACGACGAGCATGTTTGGCGACATGCACATACATCTCTTCACCACATAATGTGGCTAAATAAGGTTGTATTTGTTCACCAATCGTTGTCAATTTAGGTCGAATCGTGCTAATTAATGCATCCATACGTGGCTCTAACCCATCAATTGTAAACACATCAAAGTCCGCAGAATCAAAACCAGTAAATTCAATATTATTCATCGTTGTGATGCCTCTCTTTCCAAATCGATCCATATAAATATAGCGATAATCAGCGTTTATTATAGCACAAGAGCAGGCAATTATTTCATGAAGATTACATGTGAGTGTACGCTTTAGTGCTTAGACAACCCTGTAAAGGGGTAAAATTATAATAAGTATATATTGTACTAAAGTTTGAATCTACAACGATACTTTTATGATTTATAATTTCACAACCAGTATTCATTGTTTATACTTTTTATTGTATATTTTCTCATTTAATTACAGAACAGCTAGACAGATATATAGAATCACATACAGATAAAACAAATGTTAAAAAGGAGGTACTACTATGAATAAAAGTTACGAAGTCGAGTATTGTAACTTGGAGTTGCGTTTTCAACGTCGGGATATTCAGAATTTGATTCGTGATTTGATCAAAGAAGGATATTCATTGTATTGGAGAGAAACGGAGGATTCATTTATCGTCTCGATCCGTACAGATGATCATATGACCAAATTACGTTTTCAACAAACTCAAGAAGGATACAAATTGATCGGAGACTATCGTATCCATGATTCGCGTTTGTCGGAATGGATGGAAAAACTGATCGGTGATACGCGTGGTCATGCTATTGTCAAACGATTCAAAGATCAACAGATTTTAGTTGAAAATATTCTGTTTGGTGAAGTGATCCGTATGGTCGAAATTTCTGGCTTTGAACAGCGCGTCTTGTATCAAAAAGAATCTACGTTAACGCATGAAGCGTTACACACACTTTTTTTATCAACGGAAGGTGAAGAGAGATTGGAAAATATAGAAACCCAAATTGACGAGTCCCTTGATCGATTGAATGAAGCAATCAAAACAGGCGATACTGAAAAAATTGATGAATGTAAAAAAGTGTTGGAAAATCTTCGTTTTGAACTTATTCGTTTGGAAAAGTAAACTCTAAAACGTGATCTCCAAAATAATTTGTTGAAATAGCCAAAATATTCACAATTCTTTCAACAATTCTATGAATTTTGGTCAGATCACGTTTTGAGACTTTCCTTATGACATTAAAACCTGTAAAATGATGAATTGAGCCAACTTATTTTATGCAAAATCATGAATACAAAATATTGAAGCAAAGGATGGAGAACCAGAAATGTCTAAACAACAAATTGGTGTTATCGGTCTTGCCGTTATGGGTAAGAACTTAGCTTTAAATATTGAAAGCAGAGGCTTCACAGTATCTGTATTCAATCGTTCTCCGCAAAAAACGAACGATTTGCTTGAAGAAGCAAAAGGTAAAAATTTAACAGGAACATTCTCTATTGAAGAGTTTGTTAATTCATTAGAAGTGCCACGCAAAATTCTAATTATGGTTCAAGCAGGATCTGCAACAGATTCTACAATTGAACAATTGATTCCTTTCTTAACTGAAGGCGACATCATTATTGATGGTGGTAATGCTTACTTCCCTGATACGCAACGTCGTAGCAAAGACTTGGAAGCTCAAGGATTCCGCTTTATCGGTACAGGTGTATCCGGTGGTGAAGAAGGCGCACTTAAAGGGCCTGCTATTATGCCAGGTGGACAAGAAAGTGCTTATAAATTAGTAGAACCTATTCTTACAGCAATTTCGGCTAAAGTCGATGGCGACCCTTGCTGTACATATATCGGACCAGACGGTGCTGGACACTATGTAAAAATGGTGCATAACGGTATCGAATATGGCGATATGCAGTTGATTGGCGAAGCATACAACTTGCTTACATCTGTTCTAGGAACATCTGCTGAAGAATTGCAATCTATTTTCAGCGAATGGAACAAAGGCGAGCTAGATAGTTACTTGATCGAAATCACAGCAGATATCTTCTCTAAATACGATGAAGAAACAGGCAAACCTATGGTTGATGTGATTCTTGATTCTGCTGGTCAAAAAGGTACAGGTAAATGGACAAGCCAAAGTTCACTCGATCTAGGTGTTCCTTTGTCTATGATTACTGAATCTGTATTTGCACGTTTCTTGTCTGCTATGAAAGAAGAACGTGTAGCAGCTAGCAAAATTTTAAATGGACCTAAAACAGATGCTTTTGCAGGTGACAAAGCTGAATTTATCGAAGCAGTACGCAGAGCATTATTCGCTTCCAAAATCGTATCTTACGCTCAAGGTTTCGCACAAATGCGTGCAGCTTCTGACGAATACGGTTGGGATTTGAAATATGGTAATATCGCTATGATTTTCCGTGGTGGTTGTATTATCCGTTCACGTTTCTTGCAAAACATCAAAGATGCGTACGACAAAGATTCCGGCTTGAAAAACCTATTGCTTGATGATTACTTCAAAGGTGTAGTTGAAGAATATCAAGACGCATGGCGTGAAGTAGTATCGATCGCTGTGAAATATGGTATTCCTGTTCCTGGATTCTCCAGCGCTTTGGCTTACTTTGATAGCTATCGTACAGAAAGATTGCCAGCGAACTTGCTACAAGCTCAACGCGATTATTTCGGTGCTCATACTTTCAAACGTTTGGACAAAGAAGGTACGTTCCATCACGAATGGATGCAAGAATAGTACACAATATCAGATCATTATGATTGCAAAGCGCACTGGAACTCCTATGCAGATAGGAAAAGCCAGTGCGCTTTTTCTAGGTTTACTTTGTCTGCTTATAAAGGGATAACATCGAAGAAACGAATGATTGTCTTATGTTTTGTCTCTATGCTATGATGGGGGGAATAGCATAGTTGTTGAAAGAGGTGTAGATAGAGTGCATCAATCAGAAAATAATTTACATTCCAATATTATACTGGTTGGAATGATGGGTACAGGCAAAACAACTGTAGGTACACTACTAGCGGATTTATTACAATATCCATTAGTCGATATCGATGCAGTAATTGCAGAATCAGAAGGTATGAGTGTACAGGATATTTTTGCTTCCAAAGGAGAATTGTACTTTCGTGAACTTGAAAGTCAAACACTTACTAGCGTGTTAGAGCAAAAAGGGCAGATTGTATCAACAGGTGGCGGTTCAGTATTGCGTGCTGAAAATTGTGATCTGATGATTGCTAAAGGGCTTGTGGTATGTCTGACTGCGGATATAGATCATATTGTACAGCGAGTAGGCGGAGATGATAACCGTCCTTTATTAGCAGGAGATACGTATGAACGGGTAAGTAGTATTATGGAACAACGTAAGCATGCTTATCAATTTGCACATGTTACAGTGGATACATCGCTTTTGAATCCTGATGAAGTGGCTTCACATGTTTTAACACGTTACCGCGTTCAAGCTTTTTAATGTTTAGGTGCGAAAGTAAAAGACTTGTTACATGAAGTCAACAAGTCTTTTATAAGAGATCGCTAGCTATTATTGATTTTCAACCCAATCAATCATACCACCAGACATATTAAGGCAATGATCGTAACCTAATTGTTGTAAATATTCGCGAGCGCGTTCACTGCGATATCCACTACGACAAATTAAAACAGTTGGTAACGTTTTATCGATTTCATTCAGACGATCAGGAATTTGACCCAAAGGAATATGTTTGGCACCGTCGATCATACCCTGGTTGACTTCTTCATCTTCACGTACATCAATCAATTGCAATTTTTCTCCGGCTGCTAAGCGTTCGCGCAGTTCATCGGTGTCGATCTGAGTAGAATTAGACATATATGTTATACCCTCATTTCTGAATGTGTTTTTAACTTCTTTATCATACCGAAGCGTGTTCTTGACTGTCAATTGAAGTGAATGTTTTACTGCAAAGAAATACTAGACATACAAGCTATTGATTACGATATAAATACTATTATTTTATTTGAAGGAGATTGAACTCATGGATGTTATTGTTACCCCTACCCCTGAACTTAAAGGAGAAATCGGAGCATTATCTTCTAAAAATTATACGACTCGCTATTTGCTAGTCGCTGCTCTAGCAGAAGGAACAAGTACAATTCATTTTCCAGCACATAGTGAAGATAGCGATGCTATGCGTCGTTGTATTCGTGATTTAGGAGCTATTTTAGAAGAAGATGATGAGAAAATAGTGATTACCGGATTTGGTAGTAAGCCTGTAGATGTAAAAGAGCTTAATGTAGGAAATGCTGGAGCGGTATTACGCTTTTTGATGGCAATTGCTGCGCTATGCCCTGAAGTGACGTTTGTGAATACATATCCTGATTCACTAGGTAAACGTCCACATGATGATTTGATTACATCATTAGGTCAACTAGGTGTAGAAGTAGAACATCAGAACGGAAGACTACCGATTACGATTCGTGGAGGTCAGCCGCGCGGTGGCAAGATTACTGTATCCGGTAGCGTAAGTTCACAATATTTGAGTGCATTGTTATTTTTGACTCCTTTATTAGAAGAAGATAGTGAAATTACTGTCTTACATGATCTCAAATCCAAAGTCGTTGTAGGACAGACACTTGAAGTATTAGCTCAAGCTGGCATTACAATTGAAGCTAGTGAAGACCTAATGACTTACAAAGTGCCTGGTCGTCAAAAATATCTAGCTCAATCTTACACTGTACAAGGTGACTATCCTGGATCAGCGGCTGTGCTAGCGGCAGCGGCAGTCACACAGTCTGATGTGATTATTCATCGTTTACCTGTTGAAAGTAAACAAGGAGAAAAAGCAGTAGTTGATGTATTGCAAATGATGCAAGTGCCTTTGACTCATGAAAATGATATTGTCCATGTCAAAGGAACAGGCAAACTGCAAGCGGTAGAATTTGATGGAGATGCTGCTACAGATGCTGTACTTGCAATGGTAGCAGCGGCTGTATTTGCAGAAGGAACATCGCGTTTCTATAATGTAGAAAATTTGCGTTATAAAGAATGTGATCGGATTACCGATTATTTGACAGAACTTCGCAAAGCAGGAGCGAATGTAGAAGAACGTCAAGCAGAGATTATTGTGCATGGTCGTCCTGAAGGTGTAGAAGGCGGAGTAACGATTGATGCTCATTATGATCATCGCGTCATTATGGCTCTGTCTATTGTAGGTCTGCGTGCGAAGCAACCGATTGTGATTCGTGATGCTCATCATGTAGCGAAGTCCTATCCACAGTACTTTGATCATATTCAAGCGCTTGGGGCTAATATAGAATGGGTACAAGGTTAATAGAAGTATCATGCACAACTTGATACATTTTCATTATCAAATACAGATCAAGGAGGAAGATCAAAATGGCTTTTACTAATCCTTCAAGAGAAGAAATCAAAACGATTTTGGAAAACGTAGGCAATATTGCAGTTGTAGGACTTTCTGACAAAATGGATCGTACTTCGTATATGGTATCCGCAGCGATGCAAAATCGAGGATATCGCATTATTCCTGTGAATCCGCAAGCAGCAGGTCAGAAGATTCTAGGCGAGACATGCTATGCTAGTCTGCAAGATGTCCCTGAACCGATCGATATGGTTAATGTGTTCCGTCGTAGTGAATATTGCGCAGATATCGCCAAAGAAGCAGTAGATGTAGGTGCCAAAACGATCTGGTTACAATTAGGTGTAGTCAATCAGGAAGCAGCACAAATAGCAGAAGAGCATGGTATCGATATGATTATGGATCGCTGTATTAAAGTAGAAGAAGCTATTGTGCGTCCTGTCAGAGTGTAATTATAGGAAATGTGTAATGGATAATATCCTCTATGGGGTAGATCATTCATAAAAATATAGAAAAGTCTGTAGGATAGTTGAGCAGGCTTTTCTATATTTTTTTGTCTTTTTATTATGTTTTGGACAATAGGTATAGAATAGATGAACAAATAGGTGTATGTTATATATGAAAATGAGGAAATCATGACATTCTTATCATATAGAGTCGCTTTGACAAAACATGGCCTACAGCGTACCATCAGGTATAGGAAGGGGGAGGGCGCGTTGAATTGGCTAGGTTCCCTGCAACAGTTCGGAAGAGCTATTATGCTTCCTACCATGGTACTTCCGGCAGCGGCTATTTTGCTTAGTGTGGGAGGACTTCCGTGGGGAGCATGGGGCTTACCTGTCGTCTCTGAGGTAGCTACAATAGCAGGTCAAAGTATTTTTCATTATTTACCGTTTATTTTCGCGATAGGCGTTGCGTTAGGGCTTGCTAATCAAGCAGGAACCGCAGGGCTTGCCGCTTTTGCCGGAATGGCATTATATGATCAGGTGACCAAGCACTTTAGCAGTGATTTGATACAACCTTCTACATTGATTGGAATTATGATGGGTATTATAGCCGGGGCAGTGTACAGGCGATTCAAAAATGTACGTCTTCCCGAAGCGATCCAATTTTTTGGCGGATCGCGTTTTGTTTTGCTGTTTATGGGGTTATTCTCTTCTGTATTTGCTTATGGGATGTTATGGTTTGCTCCTGTATTACAGCATTTACTCAATGGACTGACATGGGTATTGTCGACCATGGGCGGATTTGGACTCTTTTTATATGGAGCGTTATATCGTATTTTGTCTGCGTTTGGACTGCACCACTTATTGAATAATATTGTGTGGTTCCAGATTGGTTCATATGAAACGCATGGAGATATTGTACAAGGCGATTTGCCACGCTTTTTTAGTGGTGATCCGACCGCAGGTATTTATATGGCGGGATTATATCCGGTTATGATGTTTGCTTTGCCAGCAACAGCATTAGCGATTATTCAAGAAGCACGCGAAGACTTGAAACCTAAAGTACGCAAAACATTTATGCGCGCTGCTCTAGTCTGCTTTTTAACAGGTGTATCCGAGCAGATTGAGTTTGCTTTTTTATTTGCTTCTCCTTGGTTATTCGGTATTCATATTGTGTTGTCTGGACTGGCAATGTGGATTACGTATGCGTTAGATATTCATCATGGCTTTTCGTATTCAGCAGGAGCAATCGACTATGTGCTGAATTATCATTTATCGAGTAATGCATGGATGCTTATTCCAATTGGGATTGCCTACGGACTAGCGTATTACTTTATTTTCCGCTTTGCGATTCGTCGATTCCGAATTCCGACACCAGGTCGTGAAGAAGCTTCTACATTAGGCGATTGGGTTGGAAATATTCCGTATCAGACACCACTGATTTTACAAGCATTAGGTGGTAAAGAAAATATTGTACGAGTAGAAGCTTGTATTACAAGATTGCGATTAACGGTCGTTAATGATCGTGCTATAGATAGCCGCGCGTTAAAGTCACTTGGTTCAGCAGGATTGATCAAATTAGGTGGCGGTAATGTACAGATCGTTTTTGGAACATATTCAGAATTGATTCGGGAAGAGATTCGGAAGTTAATGGATCGCGATCTGACACATGTTCAATTTTGCGCTCCTGTACAAGGTAAAATGATAGCACTATCTGAAGTACCCGATCAGATTTTTGCAGGTAAGCTAGTTGGTGAAGGTGTTGCCTTTTTACCTGAAAGTGGTGAACTGGTCTCGCCTGTAGCAGGAACGATTATGCATTTGTATCCTACGATGCATGCGATCGGTATCGGCACATCAGAAGGTGTCGAAATATTGCTTCATATCGGTATCGATACCTCTCAGCAAAAAGGCTGCTTTGAAGCGGTTGTAGCTGCTGGCGATGTAGTAGAAGCCGGACAATTATTGATTAAGTTTGATTTGGAAACATTGCAAAAAAACGCACCGTCACTTGCAACACCGATGGTTATTACTAACCCTGATCGTGTTAGATCATGGAGTTATGCTCCTTTTAAAAATGTAAAAAAAGGACAAGGGGCGGTAATGTCGGTAGTATTGCATGATAAGAGCGGTGGGGGGGACTAAACATGATCAAAGGAATCGCAGCTGCTGGTGGAGTAGCGATAGGAAAAGCTTTTGTTTTGCCAACATGGGAATGGGATGTACCGGATCAATGTCTTGACCCTACAGACCTTGCGCAAGAATTTGAGCGCTTATATGAAGGCATTCGTACATCCAAAACCGAGATTGAGCTGATGAAAAATGAATTCGAGGAAATCGCAGGTCCTGAAGAATCCAGTATTTTTGATGCTCATTTAGCTATTTTGGAAGACCCTGAATTTATGAATGAGATTCGCGGTATTATCGAACGTCAATACAAAGCGGCAGAAGTGGCTGTACAAGAAGCGATTAACCATTTTGTAACGATGTTTGATCTACTGGATGATGAATATATGAAAGAACGGGCTGCTGATATTAAAGATGTTGGTAACCGTCTACTTAAACATTTGCTAGGTGCACCAGAAGTAACTTTGCCTACAGATACACAACCTTATATTTTGGTGGCTAAAGAGTTATCGCCATCGCAATTGGTACATTTGAATCCACATAATGTACTGGGTATTGCTACTATTCTAGGCGGAAAAACGTCTCATTCGGCAATTATGGCAAGAGCGATAGGTATTCCGCTTGTCTCTGGATTAGAAAGTCAATTAGACCCACCGATTCAGACCGGTGAAATGATTATTGTCGATGGAGATAATGGTAAAATTATTGTTCATCCTGATCAACAAACGATTGAACATTATAAGCGGATTAGAACCGCTCAGGATCGCCGTAAACGTCAGCTTGAAATGTTATCTACAGTCGACTCTATTACTAAAGACGGCATCCCTATGCGCCTCTCAGCGAATATTAGTTCGATTAAAGAATTGGATATTGCTTTGAAAAATGGAGCTAAAGGTGTAGGCTTGTTCCGTACAGAATTTATGTATATGGATCGTAACTCTTTTCCAAGTGAGCGTGAGCAATTTGAAGTGTATCGCTTAGTAGCAGAAAAAGCCAAAGGACAAGCAGTTGTTATCCGTACACTTGATATTGGCGGAGATAAAGAGCTGGATTATTTCCCTTTACCTGAAGAAGAAAATCCATTTCTAGGTTATCGAGCGATTCGCATTTGTCTGGAACATACCGAATTGTTCAAAACGCAGTTGCTTGCGATATTGCGTGCCAGTGCTTATGGAGCAGTCAAAATTATGTATCCGATGATCTCTTCCGTAGAAGAGGTTCAACAAGCGAATACTATTTTGCATGAAGCGATGGATGAATTAGATCAACGAGGGCTTCCTTACAATCGTGAGATTCAAGTCGGTATTATGATCGAAATTCCAGCGGCGGTAGCGATAGCAGATTTACTTGCCGAAGAATGTGACTTTTTCAGTATCGGGACAAATGATCTGGTGCAGTATGTACTGGCTGTTGACCGTATGAATGAACATATAGCTCATATGTATAATCCTTATCATCCGGCTGTGTTGCGAATGTTGCGCAGTACGATTCAAGCGGCTCATGCCGAAGGTATTCCGGTAAGTGTATGTGGAGAAATGGCTGGCGATGAGCGCTCGATTCCATTTTGGTTACACATGGGTGTTGATCATCTTAGTATGTCACCACAATCATTGTTGCGCGTTAAGCAAAGTATCCTGAATACTGATTCCAAGCAAGCATCTAGTCAAGCATTATCGTGGATGAAATTAAAAACGTCTCAAGCAATCGAAGAAGGTATTCAACAATATATGAATACCTTAACAGATTCAGATGCTTCTTTTGCTTCTTCGACTTCATAAATAAGTACCGAACAAATAAAAAAATATAAACCAAAAAAGGCATACCGTTAAAGGTTGCCTTTTTTGGTTTGGATGTAGAGTAGAGTATTGTTGAAAATGTACTTATTTATTATTCAATTTGCTTGTATGATCGTCAGCGTCATCTTGATCTTTGGGTTGTTGGATCAGTGCATAAGCAATATAACCGACCATACTTAAAAACAACCCTACTCCAACCATGATATAAACCATCGTAAACCATTTTCCAAGAGTGGTCTGAGGTTCAAAGCTAGGATGTCCGACTGTACTGAGCGTAGTTACACAAAAGTACAGTGCATCGACAATCGAAAGTCCTTCTTCTTTAACATAAAAAATCGTACCAGATAATAGTACAAGCAAGACTAACACAAATAATGCTTGAAAGTTTTTCAGCTTAAAAGCTCTCCATAGCCCGCTTAGTAAACGCTTGAGTGTAAGTAGAAAAGAAATCATCGATTCAAGACTTTGCTGCTAATGCATCACAAAATGCTTTGCCGTATGGAGGAAGATCGGGTGGACGACGAGCAGAAATAATATGACCATCTACAACAACCGCTTCATCTTTCCATGTAGCACCTGCATTTTCCATGTCATCGCGAATACCCGGCGTAGAAGTCACAGTCACTCCTTGCAAAATACCTGCGGAGATTAGTACCCAACCGGCATGACAGATTTGACCGATCGGCTTGCGAGCTTCATGCATTTCGCGTACTAATTCCAATACTTTAGGATACCGACGTAATTTATCTGGAGCCCAACCTCCAGGAACCAAAATCCCATCGTAGTCCGCACTGTCTAATTCGTCAAAGCTATATTCAGCTTCAGCAGGCACTCCGTATTTACCAATATATTTTTTACCACGATCAGCGCCGGCTAAATGAACTTCAGCACCTTCTTCGCGTACTCGATAAACAGGAACCCATAGTTCCAAATCTTCAAATTCTTCATCGACTAAAGCAATAACCTTTTTACCTGCTAATCTCATATTATCATCCCTTTCAGAGTTATATGTTATAAGTGCGATTGATCTAAATCTATCAATCCTTTTGATTGAGGTTCATTGTATCAAAATAAACGATAAGGATCAAAATACATCATGATGACCAAAAAAGACGCATAATCATAAAAAAGAAAACATTATGAAAATTACATTCACGTAAATTCGGCTAAAAAAACGGTAACAATGACAAAAAAATGGATTTTTACACTGTTATTTGTTAAGATACTTATGATAGTTATTCATGAAAACGTTCTTACATTAATTAATAGCAAAAGGGGATGTGTGCATAATGGCAAGTGTAACTCAGATGACTACAACCGATCAGTTACAAGAAGCTTTGAATCATACAACACAAAAACCACTGCTTGTTTTTAAACATAGTACTCGTTGTCCGATTAGCGCTGGCGCTTATAGTGAATTTAAATCGTATTTGGAAAACAATCCAAGTGAAGATGTCGATTACGGTTTGGTTTATGTAGTGGAAAATCGTGATGTATCGAATGCAGTAGCGGAGCATTTGCAAGTTAAGCATGAATCACCACAAGTGATTTTAGTGAAAAATGGTGAACCTGTCTGGAACACTTCACACTCTAAGATTACCGTAAGTTCACTACGTGAAGCGTTATCTTAACATCATAACAATGATTGCAAGTCATACTGTTTTAGCGTATCATGAATCTAAATGAAAAACGAAGCAAATTCTTGAAAACATGAAGAAAATTTATTGGTAATGGAGAGAAGGACCGTGACAGTAACCATTTATGATGTAGCACGCGAAGCTGGAGTATCTATGGCTACAGTATCTCGTGTAGTGAATAATAACCCGAATGTCAAACCACAAACACGCAAAAAAGTTTATGAGGCAATAGAACGTTTAGGATATCGTCCTAACGCAGTAGCACGTGGACTCGCGAGTAAAAAGACGACTACTGTAGGCGTTGTTATTCCTGATATTTCAAACTCTATTTTTGCAGAAATTGCCCGCGGTATTGAAGATATTGCGAATATGTATCATTACAATATTATTCTTTGTAATGCTGATAAGAAAAAAGAAAAAGAAATTCGTGTTGTTAACACATTGTTAGAAAAGCAAGTAGATGGTCTGTTATTTATGGGCGGAACAGTAACAGAAGATCATCTACAAGCTTTCCAATCTTCAGCTGTACCTATCGTGTTATGTGCAACTCGTGATGAAAATGGATTGATTCCATCAGTAGATATCGATCATGAAGCAGCAGCTTTTGATGCTGTTAATACATTGATTCGTCATGGACACCGCGAGATTGCGATGATCAGTGGTACATTACAAGATCCTGCAAATGGATATTCCCGTTTCCAAGGATACAAAAAAGCACTAGAAGCTGCAAATATTGAATACAAAGAAGACTGGGTGCGTATCGGTAACTATCGTTATGAATCTGGCGTTGAAGCGATGAAATATTTTATCGGTCTCAAAAAACGTCCAACTGCTATTTTTGCAGCAACTGATGAAATGGCTATTGGTGCTATTCACAGTATTCAAGACGAAGGCTTGAAAGTACCGGACGATTTCTCTATTATTTCTGTAGATAATATTCGCCTTGCTTCTATGGTACGTCCGCAGCTAACTACAGTAGCACAACCAATGTATGATCTGGGTGCTGTAGCTATGCGTCTATTAACAAAATTGATGAAAAAAGAAAACGTCGAAAATACACGTGTTATTTTGCCACACGAAACGATTCTACGTTTGTCTGTCAATCAATTGAACTAATATTATATAGTAGAAATCATCAAAAGCGTCTTTTCCTTTAAGGAGAAGATGCTTTTTTCGTTATATCTTTAGACTATACCTGTTTAAAAGAAACCATTTGAAGAGCATCTATCATTAGTTGTAATCAAGAAATAAAGAAAACAGCGAGTGCCGATTCATATCAAATCGGTACTCGCTGTTAAGTCAATCCATATTCACTTTATTTCCCTTTATATTGTATTGGTGATGAAGGTGGTGAAGAACCACTTTCATTGACCGCCACTACATAAAACCAACCGTCTATTTTACGGCTAGAATTATACTGGAACTTGGTATCCGGTGTTGATCCAGCTAGATTATAAGGCCCACCACTTGTTTTACTAAAGTATACATTGTAGTTAGTTGCTTGAGAAGGAGCACTCCAAGAGATCACGACTGCACTTTTGCCTGCACCTTTAGCACCCAGAGAAGAAGGAGCAGAAGGAGCTACTTTTGCTTTAGCAGGAGCCGCTTCTTCGGTAGCCGCAGCAGGTTCAGTAGACTCTCCTTCGGCTGGAGTTGTGCCATCAGTTGCAGGTTCTTCAGTCGTTCCATCCGGTAATAAAGTGCCTTCATCTGGCTCTTCTACTGGTACAGGTGCTGCACTATAATCAACAGTATTACTTGGACTGGATTCATGTCCGCCCACATCAACAGCAGTCACATAGAAAGAGAAATTACCATTCGCAGAAACAAACGAATTGAATTGACTACTGCCTAATTGTGCTGATTTTTGATATTGATAAGATCCATCACCGGATGAACGGTATAGACGATAACCGACGACATCACCAGATCCTCCAGAGTTAAATGTAATACGAGCATCACTACCGCTAGTGGATAAGCGTACATTGCTAGGCGGATTAGGTGAGCCACCATCATCTTGTCTTGGATCGATGCGTGTTGGAGCATCTGCGCCTGCATCTTCCGGTAAATAACGCCATAGCGCGTATTTAGGGCCTGACATATTAGCAAGAGCATGCTGTAAATCTTTAATCAATTCAGAGATAGGCATTTCGCGTTTCACTACGGTACGTTGATTCACCATATCGTCCGGTGTACCATCTTGTGGAATATAATTCACACCATTGTACGTAATATATTTCGCGTAAGCTACACCATCATCAAAGTCTTTAGGTACATATTTAGCATTGAAAATATCGGTGACAAGATTACCGGATTGTCTTGTCGCAGACGTAGGTAATTTACCACTGAATCCAGAGACGGTTTGCGTTACAATTCCGTCTGGTTTGGTAAATGCGTCTGTTTTGAACAATTCAGGATCACTATCGGTCACTTTGTTCATAATCGTTGCCCATAACGTACGAGCGCGTTTTTTCCCATCTTCTGATAGGGTATTAACAGGTTCACGATATCCTGCCCATACTCCCAGCGTTACATCCGGCGTAAAGCCCATAAACCATACATCTGCATAGTTCTGAGTTGAACCCGTTTTACCTACGATCGGTATTTTGCCATATTTATTAAATAACGTCTGCATCGTTCTACCTGTACCACGCGAATCAGTAATAACAGTACGAAGCATATCGGTCATCAGATAAGCGGTTTGTTTGGAAAAGACTCGTTGTGGATCAGCTTTGTGCTTATACACAATTTTGTTATAAGGATCGACAATTTTATCAATCATATAAGCATCATTGAATATTCCCTGATTGGGAATAGAACCATACGCATTCGTTAATTCTTCGACAGTCACTCCGTATTTAAGACCGCCTAATACTCCGGTTTGTGCAGAGTAATCCGTATCTTGAATCGTAGTAATACCTAGTTTTTTGGCAAATGTCCATGCTTTATCAATACCTACTTTTTGATTAAATAGTTTGAGTGCAGGTACATTTAAAGATTCATCCAGAGCAGTACGAGCAGTCACTAGACCTTGATAACGTCCATTTGCATTGGCAGGGATATGATAACCTTTGCCTCCGTCTTTCAAAATAATCGGTGCATCATCCAGAATACTTGCTGGTTGTACCAGACCGGCATCCAGAGCAGGTAGATAAGCAGCGATCGGCTTCATCGTAGAACCCGGCTGACGTGTCATCTGGGTAGCATAGTTCATTTGTTCTTCTTGGAAGCTACGACCTTCGATCATTCCTAGAATAGCGCCAGTCTTATGATTAATCATCATAGCGGCTGTTTGTTCTTTGCCTTTGGTATTGCTATCAGGTGAGAAGTTGCTGCTATCTTCTGCTACTTCGTGCATCGTGTTATAGACCGTTTTGTTAATCGTGGTATAGACACGATAACCACCAGTTAGCAATTTCTGACGAGCATCTTCATACAGTTGATTGCGTTCTTCTGAAGATAAAGTAGACATATCCAAATCTGGATTTTCCATTTTTACAATCGTTTGTGCGCCTTGTCGTTCAATCTCCATCATAAGATAAGGATATTGAGAGTACGCTTTAGCTGTTGGTTTGGCAAGTGCACCTTTAAGATCAAAATTGATTGCTTCATTGTATTCACTGGCTGTAATTTTGCCTAATTCTTTCATCCGTTCAAGAACCAGTTGTTGCCTGCCGACAGCACGTTTAAATCCTTTTTCATTAAATTTACCGCTACTGTCAAAAGCAGAATAAGCTGTTGGTAATTGAGGTAGCCCTGCAATATAAGCGGCTTCAGCAATATTGATTTTACTTAGATCGTTTACAGCAAAAATCCCTTTGGCTGCTGCTTTGATTCCAAAAATATTATATCCACTTGAACCTTTACCAAAAGGCATTTTGTTCAAGTAAGCCGTCAAAATTTCATTTTTGGTCATAAAGCGTTCGATACGAAGAGAAAGCAACATTTCTTTGATTTTGCGATCATCTGTTTTATCCAAGTTCAAAAAGACTCGTCTCGACAATTGCTGTGTAAGTGTACTGCCTCCGGTTTGGACGGATTCATTCAGTACACGCTGTTTGACAGCACGCAGCGTACCATTCATATCTACACCTTTATGTTCATAAAAATGATTATCTTCTATGGAAATAATGGCGTCGATGACAGGTTGAGGAATCTGTTCATAAGTCACCAATCGACGATCTTCTTCTGTACGAAGTTGTCCAATCGGGGAACCGTCATTAAAATAAGCAAAACCGGTCACTGCATTTTCGTTAATTTTTTTGACTATTTCTTCACGCGAACGCACAGGTTCGTCTTTTACAATCGAAGAAACGTAGCCCATCAAAAGACCTCCACCAAACAGGCAAATGGCAAAACCAGCAATAACTACCCATTTGAAGATAGTGAGTAATTTGCGGAACCCAGAGTGCTTGCTAGCGGACTTATTTGTTGGACGCTTGTCCTTCTTTTCAGCCATGTAACTTCCCCCTTTTACCAGCCACTATTATATCATAAAAATTACGCTATAATCAGTTTCTTCTGAACGATAAAACCGGGATGGGCACAAAGTCGGATGTGAACAAGCATTGACTTGTTTGTAAAAGGTATGTTATAAAAGTGATACGTTCAAGCAATCTACAATTACATAACACAAAGACGAAGAAAGACACCCAGTAGAAGTGGAGATTACCGTTCTCAGAGAACCGATGGTTGGTGCAAATCGGCAAGCGGACTTCCTTTGAATTACAGGTCTGGAGTCGTTTGATATTAATAGTTCTATTGATAATATCAAGCCGGAATGAAGATTCCGTTATATATAATGAAGTGAGAAGCTGAATATATCTTATGATGTTATACATATCAGATATAGGATCAGTCTTCTAATTAGGGTGGTAACGCGAGGCCTGCTCGTCCCTTTATGGGGATGGGTAGGTCTTTTTTGATGCTCATTTTCAAGGCAGGCACTCTAGCGGAAGTGATCCGTATCATAATGAAATAGGGAGCGAATAGATAATGAAATGGGAAGAACTAACACCGGCACAACAAGCAGAAGTGGAAAAGCAATTAAGTGTAATCGAACGAGGAACAGCAGAGATTATTCCTGAAGATGCTTTGCGTCAAAAAGTAATCAAGTCTGTAGCAACAGGCAAGCCATTAACAGTCAAATTAGGTCTTGATCCGTCTGCACCTGATATCCATATTGGTCATACCGTTGTTTTGCAAAAGCTTCGTCAATTTCAAGAATTAGGACATCAGGTTCAATTAATTATTGGTGATTTTACAGGACGTATCGGTGATCCTACAGGTAAATCAGAGACACGTAAGCAATTAACCGAAGAACAGGTTAAGCATAATGCAGAGACATACAAAGAGCAGATCACCAAGATTCTTGATCCTAGCAAAATGAAAGTATACTTTAACTCGGAATGGTTAAGTCCGATGAATTTTGCTGATGTAGTCAATCTAGCAGCGAAAGTCACAGTAGCTCGTATGCTAGAACGTGATGATTTTACAAAGCGTTACCAGGGCGGTCAGCCTATCAGTATTCACGAATTTTTCTACCCGTTAATGCAAGGGATGGATTCGGTAGCTCTTGAAAGTGATATTGAGATTGGGGGTACTGACCAGAAGTTTAACTTGTTAATGGGACGTACATTGCAAAAAGAATACGGTAAAGCCTCTCAAGTAGCGATTACTTTACCGATTATCGAAGGATTAGATGGCGTTCAGAAAATGAGTAAAAGTCTGGGTAACTACATTGGGATTGACGAAGAGCCGAATGAAATTTTCGGTAAATCGATGAGTGTGCCTGATGAATTAATGCTCAAGTACTACGAGTTAACAACAGATATTTCAAATGAAGATCTGGCTGCACTCAAAGCAGGGCTTGCAGACGGTTCTGTTCATCCACGCGATGCCAAAATGAATCTGGCACAACATTATGTACGTATGTTCCATAATGAAGAAGCAGGAGTAGCCGCCAAAAATCATTTTGTGACTGTATTCCAGCAACGTGCATTACCGGACGATATTCAAGAAGTAGTAGTGGACGAAAGCCTGTTAGAAAACGGGCAGATCGGTCTGATTAAATTGGTTATGACTTTAGGATTTGCAACATCTACCAGTGAAGCTAGACGTAGTATTCAACAAGGTGCTCTCAAAATCAACGAACAAAAATATGATGATGTCAATGCAAGTATCGAATTGTCCGATGGAGATATCGTACAAGTAGGTAAACGTAAATTTGCCAAAATTAAAAAAGCGTAATAGATATTTATACAACTTCACTAGAAATACATTGCAACCTTTAGTATTACTTCGGTAATGCTAAAGGTTTTTTTGTGTAGATTGCTGATAAGGAAACTAATATTCAAAAAATAGTCAGTTGTTTGTCAAATATCTCAATGTGAAACTATTAATATTATGTATCAATTTGTCGATATAAGTAGAATGTGGGTTTTATTATAGATAAAGAGAGGATAGGTAATTACATTGCGTAGATTCAAGTTTAAAAGTATCCAGGCACGTACATTATTGACATTACTTCCGATTGTTATTATTGCTCTTGTACTCATTAGTGCACTATCGTATCAGTTTGCCAAGCAGAAGCTTAACACTGAAATTAACACAAATGCGGCAACAACATTAACAGGATTAAATGAAAATTTAAACAGTCAATTAAAACAAAATTCAATGATTGTATCATCACTTGCAGCAGCTACTGGAGAATTAGGTAATAATCTAGATATAGCAGATTATTTTAAACTCACTGAACGCTGGCAAATGTTAAGTCCATTTACGTATGGAGTAGGTGTTTTCTTTGCAGAAAATCAATATGAGCAAGGTGTAAAATACCGTTCTGCTTATGCAATTCGAGATGGCGACAAAATTACAACGACTACAGAATATGATGATCCAGCTTATGATTATTTAACACAACCTTACTATACCGGCACGCTTAATAATTTTGATAAAATTTATTATACCGAGCCATTTACTGATTCAGTTAGTAAAATCAAAATGATTACAGCAGGTAAAACGATTCGTAATAATGATGGCCAGGTGCTAGGGGTAGCTTTGGCAGATATTAGTATGAATAATATTAAAGATTATGTAAATAACCTTAAAATAGGTACAGCCGGTCGCGCGATATTGATCAGTGGTAAAGGTGAAGTCCTTGCTAGTGGTAGACCTGAGATTGTAGCTGATACGCCTCTCAAAGATGAAAAAATAGACGGTATGGATGCAGTAGCTAATCTAATCAATAAAAATCAAACCGGTCGTACTGTATTAAATATTCAAGGTGAATTAAATACGATTTTCTATATGACTGTGCAAGAAACAGGTTGGAAAATTGCTGTCGTTCTACCTGATTCTGAAATTCAACAGCCTACTCAAGAACTGCTACATATTCTAATTATTGTAGGCGCAATCGGTATCATCGTTATAAGTGCCGCGATTTTGTGGAATAATATAGGGATGATTCGAGAAACACGTAAAGTAGTTGAAGTTAGTCGCAAAATGGCTGTAGGCGATTATTCTGCACGATTATTGAATCAACGAGCTGATGAATTTGGACAGATGGCTAATGAATTTAATAAAGTGTTAGATTCGACCAGTGGTATTATGAATCATCTGAATCAACAATCAACGATGATTCAAAGCGCAGCTACAGAGATTGCTCAAGATTCAACAATGGCTGCTACAGATGCAGGTTATAATGTGAAAGAGTTGCAACAAATGGAAAGTGGCGCTGAATTACAATTAAAAGCTGCTGACGAAAGTACGGTAGCAATGGAAGAAATGGCGATCGGTGTACAACGGATCGCAGAATCAGTACAAGAAGTATCAGAAGCGACTGTTATTATAGAGCAAAAAGCAGAGCAAGGTAATCAACATCTTAACAAAGCAGTTCAACAAATTGATAGAGCTAAAGTAGTGATGGATGAAGCTGGACGCATGGCAGCTTCACTAAACGAACGTTCTCAACAGATCAGTAGTATTATTGATATGATTCAAGCGATTAATAAGCAGACTACATTGCTTGCTCTGAATGCTTCTATCGAAGCAGCACGCGCAGGAGAAGCGGGTCGTGGATTCGCTGTAGTGGCGTCTGAGATCAGTAATCTAGCCAATAACGTTGGAGATTCGGCTAGATTGATTACTGAGCAGATCGTTTCTATGCAATCTGAAACGTCTGCGGTCGTAAATGGAATGAAAGATGGTTCAACCCAGGTTACCGAGGGCATCAATATGTTAGAAGATACGAAGCACATGTTTGCTTCGATTAGTGGAGATATTGAAAGTGTAGCTGGCGAGATTCAAGAAGTATCATCTGCTTCTGAACAAATGTCAGCCGGTGCAGAAGAAGTCACAGCATCCTTGAACAACCTGGCGGATATTGCCAAATCATCGGCAGTCCGTGCAGCAAGTGCAACCGAGCGTTCTACACAGCAATCACAATCGTTACAGAAGTTACAAGCTTCTGCACAATCTTTAGATGCTGTATCGGATGCTTTGAATGAATTGATTTCTAAATTCCGTACTTGATAATATGTTCACTTCATTAATCGTGGTATAGATCAAAAAGAATAAGATAGACCAAAAAACCGTCTGCAATATGCTGGCGGTTTTTTTCTATAGTCATCTGTTGTAGTTGGTGTAGAGTAATGATTGCTATATCAATCAACAAGCAAATAAAAAAGCTGCCAGAGAATTCTCTGACAGCTTGGAATTTAAATCTTAACGGTTGTAGAACTCAACGATTTGTTTTTCGTCGATTTCTTGAGACAATTCAGAACGCTCTGGCAAACGGATATATTTACCTTCAACAGCGTTTTCGTTGTACTCGATGTAAGCAGGCAAGTGTGAACGGTTTTCGATAGCTTCTTTAACAGAAGACAAGCTACGGCTTCTTTCACGAAGACCAATAACATCACCTGGTTTTACGGAGTAAGAAGCGATATCTACTTTTTTACCGTTAACAGTGATATGACCATGGGATACCAATTGACGTGCTCCAGCGCGGCTGTTAGCAAAACCAATACGGTAAGCCAAGTTATCCAAGCGGCTTTCTAGCAAGAACATGAAGTTTTCACCAGCAATACCTTGAATTTTTTGTGCTTTAGAGAACAAAGTACGGAATTGTTTTTCGCCCAAACCATACATGTGACGCAATTTTTGTTTTTCTTGTAATTGCATACCATAGTTACTCATTTTACGACGTTGGTTCGCTCCGTGTTGACCTGGAGGGAAAGGACGTTTCAAATCTTTACCATTGCCGCTTAGGGAAATACCAAGACGACGACTTAATTTAAATTTAGGACCAGTGTAACGTGACATTTATAATAAGCTCCTTCGTAATTAAAGTTTTATTTTGAAAATAAACATTCCGGGGCTTTGGGTCTGTGATTCATGTTGCCGCGTTTTGTTTATCGTAGGCTCGGATAGGAAGCGTACTACTAGCAAAAATGTTCAGCCGCAGTCTTGCTAGCAACAAAAAGCGTGAGGGTGAAACAACGTTACCCCAAATTAAAGTCTATCCAGTCTTCATCAATAATAAATTATATAGGAAACAGTGATCTGTCGTCAATAGGTTTGTAAATATTGTTTATGTAAAATTTGCTACGAGTTATTTCTGTATTAAATATGGGGTGCAAACTATAGCATAAAATTGTAGAATGGGTGTATTAATGTTAAGAAATTTAGTCACCTATTAGTATTCGTGAAAGGAGGCATTTTATATGTCAGACAATCAATGGAATTATCCAGTGCAAGCCTGGCGTACCGAAGAAGGACATGCCTCCTATCCGGTTGTATCAACTGCTGACGAAACGTTCTGGCTACAAAATCTGGATATTAATCCTGAAGATTTTCCGCATATTGAACCGTTGTTGCAAGAAAGTCTTGAAGATTGGCAACAACAAAATCATTCTCAAATGCGGATAGGTAATGCACATTGGTTTTTAATAAATCATATGCATAAATATATAGGCGGAGATCAGACAAGCGATCATTTGATACCAAAGATAGATATAGCAACCTTAACTCATCCTACGAAGCAGGAACATTTGATTGAATATGATGAAGGGGCTTATCGATATACGATTATTCCTATTTATACCCGTCGTCGTCAGCAACAGTTTGCGATGATGGGGTGCGTTCAATTGCGTGATGACTCAGATTTATTATCTACAGAAGAAGTCAAATTGCTTGTTTTACATTATAAAACTTTATTTTACCGTCGTTTCGAGTATACATTTGTAGCAGATATGTTACATTCCAAAACACTAGCAGAGCGTGAAGCCCAGCGGCGGTCTGTATTGTTTCAAGTCATTCAACGTATGCATGATAAATTCGATGTAGATGCGCTGATTAACGAACTTTTTGCTATCGTAGATCAGATGTATCCACAGGTAGAGTTCGAATTGCTGGTATCGCAAGATAATAAAAGTAACAATGCCAGAGTAAAGCCGTTATTGTTGCAAAATCCAAAAGAAGATATGTGTGTACGTGCCTTTACAGCAGGGCAGCCGCTTATGGAAGTACATTCCAAATCTAAAGGATCTGATCGAATGGAAGTAGCGATTCCTTTGATTGGTAAGCAAGCAATCTACGGTGTATTTCATCTATTGTCTGAATCCCCTTTAGAGGAAGAAGATATAGAGCTAATGAGGATTATGGCAGAAGCGGCTGGACGCACTTTTGAAAATGCCAAATTATATGAACAATCACAGTTGCTAAATGAAGATCTTCGTTTGATCAATGAGATTACAAGAAGACTTAATCAAAGTCTGCAATTGAATGAGATTTTTGATATTGCAGGTAAAGAATTATTAGATGTATTCAAAGCTGAAACAGTAGCTGTACTTCATCTGAATACAGAGACCGAGCAATTTGAAGTCGTAACAGGTAATGTTCCAAGTATGGAAGGCAAGTCAGTAGGCAAAGATCATGGATATACTGGATTACTATATCGAACCAAAGAACCGGTGATCTTATCTGATTATTGCAAAAATCCTAGCTTAGAATCGCTATTTATGAATGCATCGGGTTCTTGTTCAATGATTGCGTCTCCGTTAATGAGTGGTGGGGAAGTCAATGGATCGATCTTTTTAGGTCATCGCACCAGTCATTATTTTTCATATGGCAATTTTAAGCTTTTACAAGTCATTACAACGCATATTGGACTAGCAGTAGCTAATGCAACCCTACATGATGAAGTAAGACGTATGGCAAGCCGTGACGCGCTTACAGGGTTATACCTACGTCGCTATCTAGATGAAAAGATTCACAGTTATCAAAGTAAAGAAGATAGCGGAACTCTATTGATGGTGGATATTGATAAATTTAAACAGGTGAACGATACGTATGGTCATCAGATCGGTGATGAGATTTTGAAGCAAGTGAGCAATATGATTCAGTCCTCTATTCGAGAAGACGATATTGCAGCACGCTGGGGCGGAGAAGAACTGGCTGTTTATTTCCCGCAGATTGATGCAGAGAAAACAGAAGTGATTGCTGAACGGATTCGTGAAAAAATCGAACAAGAAACAAATCCAAAAGTGACAGTGTCTTGTGGCATTGCGGCATGGGATCGTAAAGACAAAAAGGTTAGTGTAGAGTCGTTATTTTATCGCGCAGATATGGCGCTTTATCAAGCTAAAAAAAGCGGACGTAATCAAGTATGTACCGATGAGAGCCCGAGAGAATAACATATGGAGTAGTTCTATGGATCATTATCGATAAGCGATATAGATGCTAGAGCTACTTTTTTTATTTTGTAACGACAGGTAAAGACAAGAAAGTTAACATCATGATACAATGTTTTTTGAATAATTAACCGTTGTTCAAAAAAATATTTAAAAAACTACTTATGAGGGGAAGATATGTGATGCAAGATCCTAGAGTGAAAGTACTAGCCAAAAATTTGGTTGAATATTCAATCGATGTACAACCAGGGGAAAATGTGTTGGTCGAAA
Organism: Paenibacillus nicotianae; assembly: GCF_042681745.1. NCBI lineage: Bacteria > Bacillati > Bacillota > Bacilli > Caryophanales > Paenibacillaceae > Paenibacillus > Paenibacillus nicotianae. The sequence goes on from NZ_JBHUGF010000010.1 coordinate 529,701, forward strand.
TGATCGGTAATGAACGTGATCTGTTAAATGCAGTAATTCATGCGATTGGCGAACGAGGCGGTAATGTGTTTGTTCAATTGACGGATCGTAAAGTTCAACGTGCTATGTTGATGAATGCGACAGAATCAAGTATGAAAACATGGGCTGCACTGGATCTAGAGCGTATGAAACAAATGCAAGGGTATATCGGTATTCGTGCAGGCGAGAATATCAACGATCTATCCGATGTTCCTGATGACAAACAAAAATTGTACAACAGTATTTATCAACATGCTGTTCATAGCGAGCAACGTGTTAAACATACGAAATGGGTTGTTCTTCGTTATCCAAATGCAAGCATGGCGCAATTGGCAGGAATGAGCACAGAAGCATTTGAAGACTTCTATTTTGACGTATGTAATCTAGATTACGCTAAAATGGACAAAGCTCAAGATGCATTAGAGCAATTAATGATCCGTACAGACAAAGTTCGCTTGGTCGGCAAAAATACAGATTTGCAATTCTCTATCAAAGATATCGGTGCCAAAAAATGTTCCGGTCAACGTAATATTCCAGATGGTGAAGTATTTAGCGCGCCTGTTCGTGATTCTGTTAACGGCGTTATCAGCTACAATACACCAACTGTATATAACGGCACTACTTTTGAAGGCATCACCTTCCGTTTTGAAAATGGTAAAATTGTTGAAGCAACAAGTAATGATACTGAAAAATTAAACAGCATTTTGGATTCAGATGATGGCGCTCGTCATATCGGAGAATTTGCTATCGGATTCCATCCGCATATTTTGCATCCGATGAACGATATTCTATTTGATGAAAAAATTGCAGGTAGTTTCCACTTCACACCAGGACAAGCGTATGAAGAAACAGATAACGGCAATCGTTCTTCGATTCACTGGGATCTAGTATTTATTCAACGTCCAGAATACGGTGGCGGAGAAATTTACTTTGATGATGTATTGATTCGCAAAGATGGAATCTTTGTTTTGCCAGAACTAGAAGCGCTTAATCCAGAGAACTTGAAATAATTATTTAATAAATACTATAAAAGATTGAAAATGGTAAAAGAGGTTATATATTGTTGAGAGCATCTTATACGCTATTCACAATCGTAACCTCTTTTTATCGCTCTCATCTGCTATAAGAAATGGGTTGCATAAGAAAGCGTATTCAATTATGATGTAAATGGAAAACCTGAATTGTTGAAAATTTTAGTCGGAGTAGGAGGGTTCTCAAATGGCAACAAGTAATACGAATAATGCCGCAGTAGTTGAAATCGCACAGACAGCAGGTCAGTTCACTTCTTCTATTGTTTTACAACACGAATCTAAATTTATTGATGTTAAAAGTATTTTGGGGCTATTTACAACACTTGTAAAAAATCAAGATTATGAGCTCCATGTACATGGACCAGACGAAGAAGAGGCTAAAAAAGCAGTAGTTGCTGCTTTTGAAAAGCATGGACTTGCCGTAAAACTTGCAGAAGGTCAATGATGAACAAAATGCTGCTGATTCCTTGTGAATCGCAGCATTTTTTGTATGTATTCATCATAAATCGATTTTTCAACAAATAGTTAAAATATAATGTAAATTCCTTTAATTTCGTTAGGGGTTCTTGTATTAGCCTCCAATTTCGTCTAATATTAATAGTAGTAGTGACTGACGATTCTCGAACATGGGGGGGAAGAGCATGACTTCATCTGATTTACAAGAGCAGTTGAATATAAAAGCATTGAATCTTCTACAAGAAGATGCAAATAAAATTGAAAAATTAATTGAAATACAGATGGAGAATTTGGATACTCGTTACTGTCCTCTGTACGAGGAAGTTCTGGATACTCAAGTATACGGCTTTTCCAAAGAAGTAGATTTTGCTATACGTGCTGGATTTGTTTCTGAGCCTGTAGGCAAACAGCTTATCAGCAACCTGGAGCGTAATTTGTCTGTGTTGTATGAAGCAATGAATAATAAACAACAGTCTGCTGAGTAGCAGACTTTGGTTACATAGAAACGCCTGTACCTTCCGAAGAGGGTACAGGCGTTTTTGGTTTGTTTGGTCTGATTTAGACAAGATAGAAAGATACACCGAGAATAATATAAGTCACTAACAGTAATAGCCCTTCATACCAGTTGGTAGAACCATCTTGGATAATCGATTTGGCAATAAATACAGATACCATAATCGCGACAAGTTCTAAGGTGGTAAATACAATATCCATCGTGTTGCCTAAGAAAAAGCTCACGAAAATCAATACCGGAGCAACAAAGAGAGCAATCTGTAGACTACTGCCGACAGCAATCTCAACCGATGCACCAATTTTATTTTTCATCGCTAACATAATAGCGGCACTATGTTCAGCAGCATTACCAATAATAGCTACTACAAATGCCCCGACAAATAGTTCACTGAATCCAAAGTCTGTTGTAAATGTCTCTAATGTACCTACAAGCCATTCACTGACAAAAGCAGTCATAACAGTAGCAATCACCAAAAACAAAATAGATTTGTTTTTAGACCATTTCGGTTCTTCATGATCTTCTGGTGCTTTGGGATCTTTCACATCTTCCAGATACTTTTTGTGCGTAATCATCGAGAAGATCAACCAGGCGATATAAGCAGCGATTAATAGTCCGGCTACAATCAGACTAAGTGTATCGACTTCGGTAGGCGTGATCGAATGGGTATTCAAAAATAAAGCAGGTACAAATAGCGCAATTACAGCTACAATCATCAATGAACCATTCATATTAGCAAGCGCTACATTAAAGTTCTGAATTTTATGCTTAACACCGCCTGCAAAAATACTAAGACCGAGTACAAGTAATAGGTTACCGATAATTGAGCCGGTTAAGCTGGCTTTGACCATATCGTATAATCCTTCACGCAGTAACATAATAGCAATAATCAATTCTGCGGCATTACCGAAGGTAGCGTTAAGAAATCCACCTAACCGTTGTCCGGCATAATGAGCTACACTTTCGGTAGCACGTCCTAGAAATCCAGCGACTAATACAACTGCTATAGCCGAGACTACAAATTGTAGAATAGGATTCAAATGTGCATAATGAGCAATAGCACTAAACACAAAAAAGATAGCCAATAAAATAGTAGATAAATGTTTCTTCATTCTGCACCCCTTTTTCTATATATTTTATGTAAATTCTTTAACATTATAACCAAAACAGTAGTGTATTTAAACCAATCAGGTGAGATAAAGTTTAGATTTTGGCAGAATGCTGATACAATAGAGGAGAAAAGTCAGCTTGATGTAGAAGTGTTTTATACAGATTATGGTTGAAGCTTTAGAGGAGGATGGGACATGACCGAATCATTACAATTGGAAATGGGTATTATCAAAATTGCCGATGACGTCGTAGCAAAAGTAGCGGGCATGGCCGCTTTAGAAACGCCAGGCATTGCCGCTATGTCTGGAGGATTATCCGATGGATTTGCCAAACGTCTAAGTGGTAAAAATGTACAAAAAGGAGTTACAGTAGAAGTCGGACAATTGGAAGCTGCGATTGATCTACGTATTATCGTTCTTTACGAGACTCCTATTCATGAAGTATGCCGCATGCTTCAACAAAATGTACGCGAAGCTGTAGAAAATTTAACCGGACTCAAAGTAGTTGAAGTCAACGTAAAAGTAGAAGGCGTGGCTTTTAAAGACGATATTTTGTAGAAATTTCAAGTTTAACTATATAAAAAAACGACGGTATCATGATCCGTCGTTTTTTTTACGTTTTTTATGCATTTTTTTGTACATTATCGTATTATTTCATGCGCATAGAGATCGAAGAGCGACCACTAATACGTGAATTGGTCGTTTGTGCTTTTTCACTAGCTACACGATTGGTTTCACGAGAAATACTTAACATGATTCCCATACTGGTCATCATCATAATCAATGATGTACCACCATAACTAATAAATGGTAACGTAACGCCTGTAATAGGAATTGTATTTGTAACACCGCCGATATTAATAAACGCTTGAATAGCTATCAGACTCATAATACCAACACCGACCAGTGTTCCAAAGATATCTGGACAACGTAAAGCAATAAACAAGCCTCGCCAGATAAAATATCCATATAACAGTAGGAATAAGCTGGTGCCTATAAATCCAAATTCTTCACCGATGACGGCGAAAATAAAGTCATTGTAAGGGTTAGGAAGATAATGAAGCTTTTGAATACTTTGACCAAAGCCTGCCCCTGTAAATCCACCGACACCAATAGCTGTTAGTGATTGTACAAGGTTGTAAGAACTTCCTTTTTCATCAGCCATCGGATCAAGGAAAGCTTCAATCCGACCTGCTTTGTAGCTACTTTCTTTACCGCTGTTATCATCGTGATTAAAAAGAGCACCTATACCGAGTACAAGTGATGCTCCAAGTACAAGTAAAAGAACAGAAGCCATAATATGTTTGACACTAGCGCCACCTGCAAAAATAATCAAACCTGCTGTTGCTACCAAAATCATACAAGAACCCAAGTCATTTTGTAAAAAGATCAAGCCAGCGATTAGACCGACAACGACCATGACTGGAATATAGCCACTACGCAGATCACGTAATTTTTCACCTTTTTTGGAGATCAAGGCTGCTAGATATAAAATAACAGCTAATTTGGCAAATTCAGAAGGCTGAAGAGAAAATCCAAAAATATTCAACCAGCTTCGAGCACCATTCAGTTCTTTACCGACCATGAGCACAATAACGAGTAAAGCTAAAGTAATTAGAAAAAAGGGCGCAAACCACTTTTTATACTTACTATAATGAGCTTTCATCGCGAAAAACATACCTACAAGACCGATAACTGCATATAAAATATGCTTTTTCGTAAAATACAAGGAGTCAAAGTTATAGTTTTTGTTCGTCCATGCAATGCTTGAACTTGCACTAAAGACCATAATAATACCAAAACAGACTAAAATGACAGTCATGATCAACAATTGAAAATCAGGAGCGCCTTTTGTAGTAATTTTCTGTGCAGGTTGCTGTATATTACGCACATTAGAATTTGAAGAAGGATTCGCATTCTGATAGCGATTAGCTGTTGTCTGGTTGTTTAGCGTTCGTGGCGAAGTATGTCTGATTTTATTCATAACCAGTCTCCAAGGATAGAACGGATATGTACAGATCAGAAGTATTAAAGGCAGTTAACCAACTGCTAATTTTCATGCACAAATCCTCCTTTTGTAATAAAAAAATGTATATAATTTTGCTTCATATCAAATTATGGTTAAGTTCACTTTTCATGATAGTACGTTTTGTAGGTAGGTGCAAGCTTTACCCATCAGTTTGAACATCGTTCTTACCATTTATCGGTTATAATGAAACATAATTTAGTCATATAAACTATTATTTAACCAACTGAGCAGTATTGAAACGTCTGATTATGTGTATAATGAAATCATAAGAATGATATCGAAAGGATGAAGAGCAGATGGGGAATTACAATTGGGAAGCTTTATTTCCAGATATGGTAGAATGGCGCAGGCATCTTCATCGTCATCCTGAATTATCTTATCAAGAACATCATACAATGAAATTTATTGCTGATATATTAGTGTCTTTTGGAATTGAGACAACGTCCGGTGTTGGTGATACAGGAGTTATTGGTGTGATCAAAGGGCATTTACCCGGCAAAACAGTTGCGTTGCGTGCTGATATTGACGCTTTACCTATTCAAGATGAAAAAGAATGTGAATATGCTTCACAGGTGGATGGTGTAATGCATGCCTGTGGACATGATGGTCATACAGCAGGTTTATTAGCAGTCGCTCGTTATTTTAGTGAGAATAGAGCGACATTACAAGGTGAAATTCGTCTTATTTTCCAACCTGGTGAAGAAGTGTGTCCGGGTGGTGCTTTGAAGATGATTGCAGCCGGTGCACTTGAAGGGGTAGATGTGATCTACGGCGTACATTTATGGTCACCTTTGCCTGTTGGTATATTAGCTAGTGCATCCGGGCCGATTATGGCTTCTGTTGATGATTTTGTGATTGATATTACAGGAAAAGGTGGACATGGTGGTATTCCTCATGTAACTGTCGATAGTGTACTCACAGGTTCACAATTGGTTGTGCAATTGCAGTCGATTGTTAGTCGTAATGTGAATCCACTTCAACCAGCAGTGCTTACAGTAGGAACGATCAATAGTGGAACCGCCAAAAATATTATTGCTGAAACTTGTCGGATTACAGGAACTGTTCGTACATTTGATGAAGAAACTAGAGCCACTATCCGCAAAAGATTTGACGAAGTGACCCGTCATGTATGTGCAATGAATGGAGCAGAGGTAGAGATCGATTATATGATGGGTTATCCACCGTTAGTTAATCATGCCAGTGAGACGGATCGCTTTTTTGCAGTTGCCACAGAAATATTTGGAGAAGAACATGTACAAGTAACTCCGCCGATGATGCCAGCAGAGGACTTTGCTTATTATGTACAAGAAGTACCAGGTTGCTTTGTTTTTGTCGGTGTTGGTAATGAAGATAAAGGGATTACGTATCCGCATCATCATCCAAGATTCGATATGGATGAAGTAGGAATGTTGAATGCAGCCAAATTATTAACAGCACTCGCTGAGAATTATTTACAACAAGCTGTACTGGAAACACAACATACAGTGTCATGACTTCCTATCGGTTTATTGATGATTTAGCAATAAATAGATTATAAATACAATATTGGATCAAAAGTTATCCAAACAAAAAGATTCAGAGTTGGTGAACGATACACCGACTCTGAATCTTTTTTGATATTTGTAAAGTTATATAAAAATCATATAGCACAAGGAATCAAGTATCTGTAGAGTTAATCACATTCAGTTCGATTTTTAATTGCGCTCCTGAAGCAAATTCAAGCTGTAATCCTGACTTGCCAATAGCTCGTGTTGTTAAAAAGCTTCGGGTTAACGTATACGTATTTCCGTTGACTGTATAATCTTCCCCTTCGGTCAGACTACTTAATACATTGCCTTCTGTTCCGATATAACGAATTGTAGATAATGTATCTCCATCAAGATAGACATCCCATATCACTTGATTTGCAGGATCATCTTGTTTGGACGGATTAAGATCATACGTTGCTGAAGTAATCGATGTTGTCGGTTGCTTCGGATTTTCAGCACTGTTGTTATTGTATACTTGAATTTCAGTAAGTGTAGGGGTTCCGGTTGCATCAGGTTTGACACTATTGATCAGCAAGCGAAGCTGACTACTTGTGATATTGCCGAACTCTTTGAGTGAAACATTGGTTCCTAAACCGTTAGTCTGCTTTTCAAAAGTAGTCCATGTACCTGTTGCTTCATCATATCGTTGTAATTCATATTCAAGAATACGTGGATCGGTTCCGCTGTCGACATATTCATCCAGATACACTTCATCAAAAGAAATAGGTTTGCCAAAATTGATCGTAATCTCAATCGGATAAGTGACTTCATCCGGGCTTGCCCAGCGTGTTGTTGTTTTACCATCAACCAGATTGGTAGCTTCTAATCCTACATTCGGATGGGTGTAATTAGCTGTAATACTCTGATTCAGAGCTAGATTTTCTCGTGGTGCAGGTTGCTCATTTTCGATCGGGTTGTTATCCACCGGAGATTCAACTTTGGTTCCTATCGGACTTTCTTGAATCCCGATATCGATATTGTCACCATAATATAGATGATTGTTAAAGAAATCAGCTTTCCCTACATGTGCATTATAACGACCGGCATCAATTAATGGTGAAGTAGGTTTGACTTTAAAATTAGCTGCGGAATCGATAATATTGGCAACTCCATTGCCACGTTTGTAATCCGCAGGATCAGCTACAAATTGCGGATCTGCTAAGATAGCATGAGCATCAGCAGGTTGTTGTCCAGACTGTACACCACCAGCTTCGTAGTAGGCATTGTTAGAGAATACAGCTCTATTCAAGGCTCCCTCCTTGCGATACCATTTGGTTGGGGTGGTTGTCGATGTATTGTAGAATACATTATTTAAGAAATAGACCGTATCTTTAAATACTTCATCATGGAACCAGTCCATTTTGGAAGCATCATAGACAAATACATTATTCAGGAAATACGTAGGCGAGTAGTTGGTGGATAACATATTTTTTACAATAACACCGTTGTCATTCACACTTAAATTATAACGGGCAATTGAATTGGAACTGTTGCCCATATAAGCCATCCAACCTGCGGCATTATCATGAGAATAGTTATACTGATAAGTTACATTAAAATTGGTGAATTCCAGATCCCACGGTGTACCATCGTATTCTCCATAAGGCCCGCCATAGACCTCGTTATATTGCATAACCGTATCTGCACCTGCCCATAGATATAGTCCACAGGAAACAGCATTATAACGTTGTAAATAGCCATTCACTTCATTATATTCAACAGTCATATCTTTGGTGTTCGCAAGCTGAATTGCGCCCTGACCAATATCTTCAGCATAGTTATGACCGATATACACATCACGACTATACAAATCTCTGTTTTTGACCCACAGTTGTTCCCAACCTTCATGAAACTTGCCTGTTTCATCATATTCACCAGAACTAGTATCACGATCATAAAACCAGTTAAATGCAAATTCAATCGCATGTAGTTCTGTTTTGTAAAAACGGTTATTTTCGATACGAACATCTTTGAAATAGTATGCACCTTTATCATAAGAGGTGTAGCTCTTTTCTCCAAATACTTGAAAAACAATACCACCGTAATGGATCTTTTGCCAATCGGTCGGGCCATCAATATTGTGAATATAGTTATCACTGATACGGAAATAATCCATAATTTTATCATTGCCTTCTAGCAGATCAGCATTGATCGAAATCGATATGCCGTCTCGAACAACCGATTTTGTTTTGGCAGATACATTAATATCGGTATTGAAATCATCGTCGTTGGATAATTCTAGATTATGAATTTCCCAGTATTGTTGATTGCGAAGAACGACAGCACCGGTTAGTCCTACTTTATTTTTATCTTTAACAAAGTCTCCGCCTGTATACTGCAAAGGGTTGTCTACTTTACCGTTGGTAGCAATATACGGCTTACCGAGCGCTTCATCTCCATAACGATCGATCACAATCGGCTTGCCCGCAATTCCAGATCCTTTAGGCCAAAGTTGCTGATCTTGCCAGGTCTCACCGGATTTGAGTAAAATGCGATCTCCTGGCTGAAATGTAGTATGATTTGCTTTTTGCAATGTTTGCCACGGGGTATCGATAGACTTACCGTTATTGCTATCTTGTCCGTTGGTAGCATCGATATAATAATCGGTTCCACCATATGGGTTAGGAGCATTTCCACTAAGCGAACTTTTTGTTGTTTCTCCAGCAGTATCAGCAAAAGCAGAATAAGTAGGGAAGAGAGGAAGTAATAACGTGAACAATACCAGACCAATAAAAATTGTTTTTATTTTAGGCATGCTAGACCTCCAGTAAATTTACTTTTTGAAAATAAAGAATGACCTACATACAAAATGATAAAGCAGAATGAATTTAAGAAGAGGTTGCTAATACGGTACTTATTTTTTGTTGATCTACGCTAAAAGGAAAAGACTGCTGAATATGAGCTAGATACGTATTTAGTCGATCATTTAACAATGTTTCTGTAATCTGTGTTTGATACTGTTTGAAAGCTTCTTTTTGTTTGATAGTCGTGTGCTCTAATTGATATAAATTAAAGCCTTGCTTGGTTTCGATAAATATAGGTTGTGAAGGATCAGTAGCATTTCTAAGCTTCATAATCAGTTCGTTTTGATATGAGTTTTGCGAATTATTGCTATCAGGCTTGACTGTTTCTTCTGTTTTTTGAGGTAATTTGTATTTCTGTTGAATCGTAGTCATACTCATATTTTGTTGTAGATCTTGTGTGATTTGTTGCAACGTCGTTGCTTTTTGTTGTTGAGCAGAAGGGATATGGAGACGACTCACTTTATACGTAGTCGCATTAACTGTCCAATCTGCTTGATGAGCATTAAAGTAGGCATAAGCATCTTGGTCATTAATATATAGAGGATCGTTAGGAGATTGGCTTAATTGCTGTTTTAATTTGGTTCGGAGTGAAGTTAAGAGATGAGAATAATATGATTGTGGTGTAAAGGAAGTCAACCCGTATACAATTTCACCATGCGCTACAGCTTCAGTACGGCTTTTGTTTTCAGCTTCCATTGCTTGAAGAATATCTTCATAATCGATATGTTCTATCAAATGTTGCTGTTTGGCGACAATCAATAAGGTCTTGTCTTTTGCAATTTGAGCTAGTGCTTGTTGCTGTAATTGATCTATTGGTGTTACTCCATCGATGGCTTGGTTCCAATCTTCTTTAGTTAGTGGACGATGGTATTTGGTTTGAAATTCATTTTGTACCTGAGGACGTAATTGTTGCATATAAAAGCTTAATTCTTGCTTAGTGATACTGTAGTTATCCACCGCGGCAACCTTGTCATTGGCGTTGGACATATACAGGATCATCGTTAGCAGTGTGCCACCTACGATAAATAAGCCTGTAATCCAGAACAAAAATGATGGGGTATGTACCGCTTTTTTACGCATCATGCATCCCTCCTTTAATAGTCAAAAATGAATGTAAGAATACGTTTATTATACAGTTACGTGTAAGATTAGAATTTATCTTTATTGCTATGTATTTTAGATTTATTGCTTTAAAATAAACTATACGATTAAAAAGTGTAAACAAATGGTATAGATATTTTGCTCTACAAAAATCTTTTCTTACAGGATAAGTGATTTTACAATTAAGAGGTGGTAGTGATGAATAGTGAAGATCATTTGTCGACGATCGATGTTCATTCTTATGTGAATGCCGAGTTAATTTATATTAACAAGTCAGATACAGATGGGGAAAATTGGGTCACAATGAAGCATTCCCACCATTTTGTTGAATTTTTTTATGTCACTAGCGGTAGAGGCGAATTTTTAGTAGAAGATGAGCGATTTTCAATCAAAAAAAATGATGTAATCGTTATTAATCCGAATGTCGAACATACAGAAATTTCAGATACACATCAACTGCTGGAATATATAGTTATCGGGATTCATGGAATTTCATTGGTCAATGCAGAGCAACCTTTTTCTTATCTTAAAATAGACGATGTGAATCAAAATATTTTATTTTATGTTCATCAAATTTTGGAGGAATATACTGCGAAACAGTCTGCTTATGATGAGATATGTAAGCATCTAATTCGTATTTTGCTTCATCTTATTTTGCGTAAAAAACCTGTGCTCTTGCATGTAGAACGTTCCCAAAAAGTAAATCGTGAGATCGCTTTAGTTCGTAATTTTATCGATATTCATTTCAAAAAAGATATTACGTTAGATATGTTAGCTAGCGAAGCGCATATTAACAAATACTATTTATCACATGCTTTTAAAAAAAACTATGATATATCGCCACTTAAATACCTATCTATGGTTAGAATAAATACCGCTAAATTTTTGTTAGAATCTACGAATTATTCGATTTTGGATATTTCAGAAATTGTAGGTTTCAAGTCACAATCTTACTTTTCGCAACTATTTAAAAAAGAAATCGGTCTATCCCCCATGGATTATCGCAAAGAATGCTCACCTTTGTTGTAATATATGTATACGTAAAATGCTTGTTTTATCGCTAAATAGAGTGAATTTGCTGTATTACAGATACCATTTTTGGAAAAGCACTTCTAATCTGTTCTCGGCTTATGCTATGATAATAAAGACAACGAAGTCAGATGGTTGTCCACTTTATATACAGAAACGAGATGAACTTCATGAGCGTAACCGAGATTAGGACGGTCGATATGGCCGAAGTCTTGACAAACGCCTATGAATTAGGCGATATGATCAACAATTCTATCGAAGTCGCGAATTACCTATATTGGGAAGAGCGTATGCTAGCTCACCCGGAAGTAATAAGCTTGATGCACAAGCTCAATAGCAAAAAAGAATTATTTGAAGAAACACAGCGGTTTGGACATTTTCATCCGAACTTCCATGAAGCTAAAGAACAGGTCGAAGCTGTTCAACGAGAAATGGAACAGATTGAAGCGGTATGGCGCTTTAAAGATGCTGAGGAAAAATTGGATCAAATGTTATACGAAATGTCAGAGTTGATTGCACATTCGGTCTCTGAAAGTATCAAAGTTCCAAGCAATAACCCTTTACCGAAAGGAGGCGGATGTGGTAGTGGAGGATCATGTGGATGCAGTTGAGAACGAACAACCAGAAAATGTAGTACAACAAAATGTAACACAACAACCGGAAGAACAAGAATTGGCGTTACCTTCACGCATGGGCTATATTATCTGGGTGAATGATGTCAAAGCAGCACGCAATCTTGAAAAATATGGCTGTGTTCATTATATTTCACGTCGCATGCATTATGTAGTTATGTATTTGTACACTGAAAAAGCAGAAGAAACACTCAAAAATATCCGTCGTCTTTCTTACGTGCGCAAAGTTGAACGATCTTATCGAAATGAGATCAAAACGGAATATACTAAAGCGGTACCTGATCAGACTCAATTTTACGGTATTTAACAAAGTATTTTAAAATGAGCAGTTCTGACTACAATTTATCAGCGACCTTTAATGGTCGCTTTTTTATATTTTATTGCAGGAAACGGTTTCATTGAATGTTGTTTAAAGGTATGTAGTAAGTATTATTTATGATAATTTTGAAGATTTATCATTTATGGGTTAACGAAACGTTACTGCCTGTCGATATAATATTTAGTGGGACTACAGAACTGTAAGGTTGTAAAGACAAATACTGAAATGATATCAAATTACTTTAAAAATTAAAGAAATTTAGTGAAATGAGTTAAAAAATGGTAGCTTTTTCGTCTTGTGTAGGGCGAACGATGTATATATCTTAATAGGTATAAATACTTAGACGGAAAGACCCATACAGAATGGGGAGTGAATAGTTAATGAGAGATAAAGTAATGGAACGTTGGAGCACGTATGAACCTTTTCATGTAGAACTTGGCGAGAAAAAAGTTGCAGATATCGTAATTACGAATCATGCAATTACTCGTTATAATGACCGTATCGCCAAAGCTCAGACTAAACCTGAAGAAATTGCTTCATTTATGTGGGAAACGCTTAAACAAAATCGGATTGTATCGTATTATCGCAAAGAAGAAGACGTGTATTTAATTGATGAAGACCTTGTTGTTGTTGCTGAATTTGCTGATCTACCAGGTGAATACGATCTTACAGGTAACCCACTGCACAAAATGATTATCGTTACATTTTTGGGTAAAATGTCGGAAACCATTGAGCTTCGCGATCTTAAATCTTACTATTCGTGGTTAAGACACTCTCGTCGGATGACTTTGATCAAAAACAGTCGCAAACGCAAATAAGCTTTGTGTATTCACAGCAGCTTCACCCTAGATAAGAATAGGCATAGCATTATTTTAACAGTTTGCGCAAAAATGCAATGTTTATAAAAAAGCTAACCTATTTACTCATAATACTTTTGAAAAGAAGCGGCTATTAAAGCAAGCTTCTTTTTTGTATGCTTATACGAAAATGGTACAATATATACATAGTAAGGAGGGGGAACGGCAGTGGCATTTAATTTTCATCAATTGCATATTTTTTATACCGTTGCTGAGCGTGGAAGTTTTTCAGCAGCAGCGCAAGCTCTTCATATGACTCAACCGGCAGTCACAATGCAAGTACAGTCATTAGAAGATCATTTTGGTACCAAATTATTCAATCGTACAACCAAACGAATTGAATTGTCTGAAGCAGGTCATGCGTTAATGCCGTTCGCTTCACAAGGAATTCATCTCATGCGCGAAACCGATGCAGTCATGTCCAGATTTACCGATACATTAGCAGGGCGATTAGTTCTAGGTGCAAGTAACACGATAGGTGAATACGTATTACCTCGTCTGCTTGGTCCGTTAGGTCAGCAATATCCACATATGAAAGTCATGCTCAAAGTGATGAACACCACTCAAATTTTAGATGAAATTAGCCGCAATCAGCTTGATTTTGGATTGATTGAAGCCCCTGTAGATCACCCGGATATGACGATTAAGCCTGTGATGCAAGATGAACTCAAATTAATTGTGCCCGGCAACCATCCTCTAGCCGATCAGGAAATGGTGCAATTAACAGATTTGTTGAAGTATCCATTTGTATTACGTGAAAAAGGATCTGGAACCCGGCAAGTGATGGAAGAAGAGCTAATCAGACATCAGGTTGATCTGTCGCATATACAGACAGTAATGGAACTGGGCAGTACAGGAGCGGTAAAATCAGCCGTAGAAGCTGGATTAGGGATTACGATTTTGTCGCCATCATCGGTTAAGCATGAAGTCACGTTAGGATTATTGAAAGTCTTAACGATTGAAAATGTTTCGTTTCAACGGCAATTTTATTCGATTCATCTGAAATCTACGTTATTGACCATTCCGGCAGTTACTTTTTTACAATTTGTACAGGAGTATGAGTGGGTCTGAATATAGAAGTGTAATAGATAGGTAGAAGCAATCATATAGGAGTGATTAGATAATGAATAATGCTCAAGAAGAACGTTACGCAGATTTGCATACGCATAGTCAGGCATCGGATGGTATGAATACACCATCTCAAAATATAAAGTTAGCAGTAGAATCAGGTCTGGGTGCTATTGCTGTAACCGATCATGATACGGTAGCAGGTGTAGCCGAAGCGATAGAAGCAGGCAAATCATATGATATAGAAGTAATTGCTGGGGTAGAAATTAGCACTAGAGAAGATAATAAAGATATTCATATTCTCGGTTATTACCTCAATACAGAAGACCCTCAATTACTAGAACGTCTGCAAGGATTACGTGAAGTTCGAGACAACCGCAATGTACAAATTTTGCAAAAGTTACGTGATCTTGGTGTAGAGATTACGATGGATGAAGTGATTCAGCAATTAGGTAGAGAATTAATGCCTGATGAAAGTATCGGTCGTCCGCATATGGCTGATGTGTTAGTAGCTAAAGGATATGCTGTAGATCTAAAAGATGCTTTTAACAAGTATCTAGCAGAAGGCGCGGCTGCGTATGTCTCACCTCCACGTATTACAGCTTCTGATGCAGCGGTATGGATTCGTGAAGCCAATGGTGTTCCGGTGATGGCACATCCGGGTATTTATGGTGATGATACATTAGTAGAGCGTATTCTAGATAACAGTTCGATTGCAGGTCTAGAAGTCTATCATTCTGATCATTCTCCTGAAGATGAACAACGATATCTAGAAATCGCAAAACGTAGAGACTTAATCGTTACCGGTGGTTCGGATTATCATGGGGAACGTCAAGGAAAAGTATTTCATGGCCCATTGGGTGGAAAAAGTGTCCCGATGTCTACATTGATTCAATTGCGTCAATTACAGACAGCGATCGAGACAGGTATTACAGCAGAGTAGATATAATCTAGTAATCACAGTGAAATGATAGTAAAAACATTAGATATAGTTATAAGAAAAACGGCTGGATGATCACCTGTAATAGGTGTAGTCCAGCCGTTCTTTGTTTGATTTCGACATAGGAGCCTATTTAAAGCATACTTTATTGAAACATACCTATTCTATATTCAGAGAAGCATTACGATTTGATTGTACTTTCCAAGCTTTTTACTACATCTTCTTCAGGAGTGATAAATAGTGTAGTCTGTTGTTCGTAAATTACAAATCCCGGCTTCGCTCCACTTGGCTTACGCACATGACGAATCAGCGTGTAATCAACAGGTACACTGCTAGATTCTTTCGCCTGACTAAAATATGCGGCAAGCTGAGCGGCTTCTGCTAGTGTTGCTTCTCCAAATTGTTGACTGCGAATAACGACGTGAGAACCCGGAATATCTTTGGTGTGCAACCACGTATCATTAGAATGAGCTAATTTGTTGGTAATATAATCATTTTGCAAATTGTTTTTACCTACGTACATTTCGATACCTTCACTAGACGTATAGACATGAAGCGTAGGGCGATTGTCTTTGCGTTTCTTTTTCGCACGTTTATTACGATTGCGTACATATCCTTGTTCTGCTAATTCTTCACGAATTTCATCAATATCTTGTAAGGAAGCACTGCCTAATTGTTGAAGCAACGAATCCAAATACTGAATTTCAGCATGCGTTTTGATCAATTGCTGATCGATAACAGCTAGACTATTTTTGTATTTGTTATAACGTTTGAAATAACGCTGTGCATTATCAGACGGTGTTAATTGTGGATCAAGTGTAATTGTAATTGGACGCTGTTCTTCATCATAGAAGTTAATCAACTCAATCTGCTTGTCGCCGCGTTTCAATTCATGAAGCGAAGCAAATAATAATTCTCCTTGAATACGGAACTTTTCAGCGCCTTCTGCTTCTTTGATATCTTTTTGCAAGTTATCTAGTTTTTTAATGTTTTTGCTACGTTCATTTTGGAGAAAACGCAATAGATCGCTTGTTTTCTGCTTAACGGTATCGCGTTCTGCTTTGTCACCATAATATGCTTCAATACATTGACTGATCGAATCATAATGTTTTTCTTCTTCTTGAATCAAGGTTAACGGAACAGCTGAAAATACGATTTTGCCTTGTGCATTAAGACCGCTCACCGGAGCAAATTCCCCTTTGGATACTTGCTCCATTAAGGTCGAAAATGCTTGCCAGATATACTGTACATCTGGATACGGATTTTCATTTTCTCCATTAACGCTAATATCGGCTTGTTGAGCGCGATATACAATTTCTTCTGCAATCAATGGGCTCAGACCGCTAAATGTATTCAAAAGAAAACGAGCAGGAGGATCGATATTTTCACGATGCTTCTCCATAAATTGTTGTTCGCCCGTTTCTAAAGGATTTAATTTGTGCTGATCGGGTGGTTCCACATAGCTGAATCCAGGCATAATAACACGATAGCTACTGATTGCTGGTGTAATATGATGAATGCCATCCAGTATGGTATTGGTTGCCGGATCGATCACAATCATATTACTATGACGACCCATAATTTCGATAATCAATCGTTTGAAAGAAACATCGCCTAATTCATCTCGTTGACGTACATTGAAATGAATTACACGTTCCATACCTACCTGCTCGATTGATTCAATAATAGCACCTTCACAATGCTTACGAAGAAGCATACAGAACATCGGTGCTTCCTGCGGATTCATAAAAGATTGCTCGGTAAATTGAACACGCGGATAAGTTGGATTTACACTCAGAATTAATTTGCGATTGCCGCGTTGTGCACGAATCTGAAAAACAATATCATTACCTGTCGGTTGGTGAATTTTATTAATACGTGCGCCTTGTAGAGATTGAAGCTCATGAACAATCGCACGGGTAACAATGCCATCTAATGCCATATCGAGTATTCTCCTATTCTTACTATCATAATCATCTTCTATCATGCCACAAAGCCATAGCAATTTATAGTGCCATCATGTATGCTTACCCAATAGAACGTGTTTTTCGGAGGAGAGAATCAATATGGAATTTACCAAAATGAATGGTCTGGGCAATGATTTTATCATCGTCTATGGAGAGCCATCCTTACCAGCTAATGTAGCAGAATTAGCGATTAAGCATTGCAATCGTTACTTTGGTATTGGTGCAGATGGATTGGTTTATATTTTGCCGTCTGCTAATGCAGATTTTATGATGAGAATTATTAATTCAGATGGATCAGAAGCAGAACAATGTGGGAATGCGATTCGTTGTGTTGCCAAATATGTATATGATCGTGGCTTAACGCCTCATACTGAAATTACGATAGAAACGATGGGTGCCGGTGTACAATCGGTTACCGTTCAAGCTGAAGATGGGATAGCCCATACGGTTCGTGTAGATATGGGAGAACCGATTCTGGATAGTACCTTGATTCCAGTAGCGATCGAAGGCAATCCAGTGATCAATCAAGAAATAGAAGTGGAAGGACAGATTTTCCATTTTACAGCGGTATCGATGGGTAATCCACATTGTGTGATTTATGTCGATGATGCCATCAATATCGATCTGAATAAATGGGGTCCACTACTTGAAAATCATCCGTTATTCCCGCGCAAAGTCAATGTAGAATTTACAACGGTGCAAAGTCGTGATCGGATGGATATGCGTGTATGGGAACGTGGAGCAGGCCCGACACTGGCTTGTGGAACAGGTGCTTGTGCAACGCTAGTATCTTCAGTGCTCAATGGATTTTCAGATCGTAACGGATATGTATCGCTTAAAGGTGGAGACTTATATATCGAGTGGGATGAGTCGAGTAACAAAGTATATATGACGGGGCCTGCGGCTACTGTATACACTGGGAAAACAACAGAATAATATGCTTTACACCTCTGGTTATATAATTTAACTATACCACCGTTAAAACGTCTTCTAGAGCGCTTTTGTATGATACATTAGAACGTAAATGACATACAGTGGGGTGGACTATACAATGAAGCCAGATTTGCGTTCCAAATGGACAGATAGTGTAATTATAGGCGATGGAGCAATGGGGACTTATTTGTATCAATTAGGATTTCCGGTAGGTATTTCTTATGAAGAACTGAATTTGATTCGTCCACATATTATAGAAGATGTACATCGCCAATATGTTACTGCTGGTGCTCAAATGATTGAGACCAATACATTTTCTGCTAATTATGACCGATTATCTAAATATGGGCTTGAACATAAAGTAGATGAAATTAATCGTGCAGGTGTAAGGATTGCACGAGCGGCGGCTGGTGATCAAGCGTATGTGGTCGGTTCAGTAGGCGCGATTCGTAATGGTAAACGAACCAATATTCCGCGGTCTGAATTACGTCAGCATTTTAGACAGCAAGTATCGTCTTTGTTAGAAGAAGGCGTAGACGGCATTTTGTTAGAAACGTTTTTTGAAGTGGAAGAACTGGCAATCGCTTTACGACAAGTACGCAAACTGACAAATATTCCAGTGATGTGTCAATTAACAGTAGAAGATGCGATTCGGACGCTGGATGGTTTTGCTTTGCCAGATGCGTTTGCTTTATTGACAGATGCCGGGGCAGATATGGTAGGGCTGAATTGTCGTGTTGGCCCTAATGGAACGCTGCATGCGCTTGAAGCGGTTCAAGGTAAAGTATCTTTGCCATTATCTGTGTATCCTGATGCAGGAGTAGCGGATTATGTAGATGGTGAATATCGTTATGGAGCAAGTCCCGCTTATTTTGGTCAGCGTAGTATTCGCTTTGCAGAACTAGGAGCAAGAGTGATCGGCGGATGCTGTGGAACAACTCCTGAACATATCGCTGCTATTGCAAGAGCTTTAGAAGGATATGTACCGGAAAAGTTAGACTTTTCTAATGTGCAGACACCGATTCCTCAGATCAGTGTCACTATCGAGAACGCTATTATGGATGAAAGCGATCGTAATGGTGAAGACGTACCGCCAACACTGGTAGATCTGGTGCGTGAACGTCCAACAGTGATTGTAGAACTTGATCCACCTCGTGATCTGGATATTACACGCTTTCTCAAAGGAGCCGCCGCGCTTAAAGAAGCTGGCGTAGACGCGCTGACTTTAGCTGATAATTCGCTTGCTGTTACTCGTATGAGCAATATGGCACTTGGACATATTGTGCAACGAGAAGCAGGGATTCGTCCTTTGATTCATATCGCTTGTCGTGATCGCAATATGATCGGCAGTCAATCGCATATGATGGGATTTGATGCTCTAGGTATCGATCATGTACTAGCTGTAACCGGTGATCCGTCCAAATTTGGCGATTTGCCGGGAGCGAGTTCTGTTTACGATATGACTTCGTTTGATATGATCAAAATGATCAAGCAGTTGAATGAAGGGATCGCTTTTTCTGGAAAGCCTCTCAAACAACGTGCCAAATTCGTTGTAGGCGCAGCCTTTAACCCGAATGTCAAACATCTGGATAAAGCTGTTGTCCGTCTGGAAAAGAAAATTGCGGCAGGCGCTGATTATATTATGACTCAGCCTGTCTATAATGTGCAGTTGATAGCTGATATTCGGGAAGCGACCAAACATTTGGATATTCCTATTTTTATCGGAATTATGCCACTTGCTAGTGGACGAAATGCAGAATATCTTCATAATGAAGTTCCTGGTATTCAATTATCCGATGAAGTACGTGGACGAATGGCAGGGCTTGAAGGCGAAGAAGGCAGAGCGACAGGCGTAATGATTGCCAAAGAATTGCTGGATGTCGCTATGGAACATTTTAATGGAATTTATATTATGACTCCGTTTATGTTTTATGATATGAGTGTACAGCTAACTGAATATATATGGGCAAAAGCAAAGCGCCGTCCCAACCCCTTGTTTCACAATAGATAATCAATTACAATAGGATAACGGATGTGATGCCGATGTCATTCAGTATGACCGGATACGGTCAGTCCGCCGTGCAATTTGGCGGCTACAAAGTCCAGATTGAAGTCAAATCCGTCAACCATCGTTATTGCGAAATTATGATGCGTTTACCACGTGAATGGGGTCAAATGGAGGACAGTCTCAAACGGCTGATTCAAGATGTGATCAAGCGTGGACGGATAGATGTATTTATGAACAAAGAGCAAGACACAGGGCAAGTTCCGTCTTTGAAGCTTAACCATGCTAACGTTCAGTCTTATTTACAAGCGGGTCAAGAGCTTACAGAGCGTTATGGTATGAATGGAAATTTGGATATTCATCAATTACTTGCATTACCAGGAGTGATGACTACTGAGCAACCTTCGGCATTGGCAGATGAAGAAGAACAAGCACAGTGGCAACAGATTCTTGGACAAGGACTACAAGAAGCACTTCAAAATTTGCTACAAATGCGTGCACGAGAAGGGATTCATTTAGCTAACGATTTGCGGGAGCGTGTGAATCTGCTAGAGCAGCATTATCGTAGTATGTGTGAATTGGCGCCTACTGTTGTAGAAGAACATCGCATACGTCTAAAACAGCGATTATCTGAACTTCAGGATGGAAGTTATCATTGGGACGATTCCAGAATTAGCATGGAGATAGCTGTATTTGCAGATCGTTCTAATATTGACGAAGAATTGACGCGTTTGAATAGTCATTTTCAGCAGTGTAAATTATTGCTAGAAAGTAACGATGCAATAGGACGTAGGCTTGATTTTTTGATTCAAGAAATGAATAGAGAAGTGAATACGATTGGTTCCAAAGCAAATCATCTGGCTCTAGTCAATCATGTGGTCGAGATGAAAGCGGAACTGGAAAAGATTCGCGAACAAGCCGCAAATTTGGAATGAATGCAAGTCAGCGACCTCATTTCGGCGTAAATGAGTCAAATGTATAGGGGGAAAAACCTGAAGATGGCCATCAAACTTATCAATATTGGCTTCGGAAATATTGTATCCGCTAATCGGATTATTTCTATAGTAAGCCCTGAGTCTGCACCAATCAAAAGAATTATTCAGGAAGCACGCGATCGTCATATGCTCATTGATGCCACATATGGTCGTCGTACCCGTGCTGTTATCATTACCGATAGCGATCATGTAATTCTTTCCGCAGTACAACCGGAAACAGTCGCACATCGCTTATCTACTAAAGATGATGATCACGACGAATAAACAAAAAGAGGCTGTTGATCAATCCAGTACGTACCGGACGACGCAACAGCCTAAAATGGAGTGTACCATGTCTAAAGGATTATTATTTGTATTATCCGGCCCTTCCGGCGTCGGCAAAGGAACGGTATGCAGTGCTCTTCGGACGCGTATGCCTGAATTGATCTATTCTGTATCTGCAACTACACGCAAGCCTCGTACAGGTGAGGTGGACGGAGTAAACTACTTTTTCAAAAGCCATGAGCAATTTCAAGAAATGATCTTAAATGATCGTTTGCTTGAACATGCAGAATATGTAGGCAATTTCTATGGAACACCACGTGATTTTGTAGAAGATACGCTGAATGCGGGTAACGATATTTTCCTGGAAATCGAAGTGCAGGGTGCTTTGAAAGTCATGGAGAAGTTTCCAGAAGGCGTATTTATATTTTTGACTCCACCTTCGTTTGAAGAATTGGAACAACGTCTGCATGGACGTGGAACCGAAACCGTAGATACGATCATGAATCGAATGACGGTAGCTGCTGACGAGTTGGAATTAATGAAGCATTATGATTACTCTGTAGTCAATGATGAAATTGATCTAGCATGTATGCGAATCCAGAGTATTATTGTCGCAGAACATTGTAAGATTACAAAATAAGTCCTGCGGAATATATTTCGCAGAACACGAAGAGGTGTGTGTATCTAATGTTATATCCTTCTATTGATGAAATGATGACTAAAGTCGACAGTAAGTACTCGCTTGTTGTTGCAGCTTCCCGTCGTGCTAGACAACTACGTGAAGGTAGTGTTAGTGAATTGAAAGATGCTCATGCGAGCAAATATGTAGGGATTGCATTAGAAGAAATCTATAACGATATTCTTCGTATTGAACGCAGAACAGAAACAGAGTATGACGACGAAAAATAAGTAACAGGCTACGGTAAAGGGGCCCGCTATAGAAGCTTAACTAAATACGGACCCCTGCGCCACTTGCTAACAACCGAAAGGTTGTTATTTTTTTTGAAAATATATTAAAACGACGGAATAGATTCCCCTTTTACAACAAAAAGCGGTATAATAAAGGGATGAATAATTGTAAAAATTAAACGAAAGCGGGGAAATAGAGATGCTGCAAGGTAAAAAGATTGTGCTGGGGATTACTGGCGGAATCGCTGCTTACAAAGCGGCAGCGTTGTGTAGCGGATTGGTGAAACAAGGAGCAGATGTACATGTCATTATGACACGTTCCGCTTCCAAATTTATTACCGAACTTACCCTACAGACGCTCTCTCGTAACCCGGTTCATATAGATACATTTGACGAACGTGATCCAGAAGTAGTCACTCACATTAACCTGGCTGATCTGGCTGATCTGGTATTAATTGCTCCAGCCACTGCAAATACAATTGCTAAAATGGCACATGGATTAGCTGATGATATGCTGTCTTCTACATTGCTTGCTACTACAGCTCCAATCATGGTCGCACCAGCAATGAATGTGCATATGTATCAACATCCAGCAGTTGTACAAAATATGAATACACTGGTGAGTCGTGGTGTATTGATGATAGAGCCAGGAAGTGGCATGCTGGCTTGTGGTTATGTCGGCAAAGGTCGTCTGGAAGAACCGGAGACGATTATTAAAGTAGTTCAAGACTTTTTTCAAGCTCAAGCACACCGTAATCAGTTACGTCAGGTGTTAGCAGGTAAGAAAGTAACTGTCACAGCAGGTGCAACAGTAGAACGGATCGATCCTGTTCGTTTTATTACCAATGATTCCTCCGGCAAAATGGGGATTGCAATCGCCAAAGCAGCTCGTGATATGGGAGCATCGGTACGATTGATTGCAGGAACCGTACAAGTGCCTTTACCAGAAGGGATCGAAACGGTACGTGTTCAATCTGCTCAAGATATGTATGAAGCGGTATTAGGCGAATGGAATCATACTGATATTATGATTCAAACAGCGGCTGTAGCAGATTATCGTCCGCGAACCGTATATGAGACTAAAATGAAGAAAAAAGACGAAGGATTTACACTCGAACTGGAAAAAACAGTTGATATTTTGGAAAGTTTAGGCCAACGCAAACAGGGACAATTTTTGGTTGGTTTTGCCGCAGAAACGAATGATGTAGCTGAACATGCGATGGGCAAATTAAAACGCAAAAACTGTGATCTATTAGTCGCTAATGATGTTACTGCTGTTGGCGCTGGATTTGGAACCGATACGAATCTAGTCCAGATTTACGATGCACAAGGATTAGTAGCTGATCTGCCGTTAATGAGCAAAGATGAAGTAGCGATTCAGTTGCTAAGTGTTGTAGCCAAACGGCTGAATGGAGTGTCTACCTCATGACTCTTATTGCTCAGGTGATTGTAGATGTACCTAGCCGGGGCACAGATCGTCCATTTGATTATATTGTGCCAGAATCGATGCGAGGATGGTTAGAAGTAGGAAGTCGTGTAGGTGTTCCTTTTGGTCCCCGTACATTACAAGGATTCGTGATCGGGTTGAGCGGAACATCTGAGACACCAGCAGCCAAGCTCAAATCGTTACAAGAATTGCTTGATCTGGTGCCTCCACTGTCCGAAGAATTGGTTGAGTTGTCCGAGTGGATGAGTGCCAAATATGCTTGTCACCGCATTACTGCTCTTCAATCGATGTTGCCTGCGGCTTTGAAAGGAAAAGCAGAACGGTATATTCGAGTCGCTGAACGTGAATCTTGGGTAGGAGAAGATTCTCTTTTTGATGCTACAGAATCGTTATTAACCGACGAAGAAGAACAGATTATCTCTCATATTCAAAAGCAACAAGAAGTACGGATGGAATTGTTAAGTCGCCGATTTGGTGAACAAGCCCATATTATCAAATCGTTATTGCAACGGGGCATTTTATTAGAAAGTCGTAGCATACGCGATAAAGTGCAAAAGAAAACAGTCAGAACTGTTTCTCTACATTTACCAGAAGATGAGATTCGTACGATTATCGAAGAATTTCCAGCCAAAGCAAAGCGTCAACAAGAAGTGCTAACGTATATCGCAGATACAGGTGGCGATGTACCACTCAAAGAAATTATGACCGTGCTCGGCGTAACAGCAAGTACAGTGAAAGCTCTGGCAGATAAAGGATATATCGCTATTATGGATATGGAAGTGTATCGTGATCCGTATCAAGATCGCAATTTTACACCGAGTACACCATTTAAGTTAACAGATGAACAACAGCAAGTATATAACTCTATTATTCGCCGTATTAACCAGCGGGAAAAAGGCGAGTATTTAATTCATGGGATTACAGGTAGTGGCAAAACAGAAGTCTATCTACAATGTATTCAGCGTGTTATTGAACAAGATCGACAAGCGATTATGCTTGTGCCTGAGATTGCACTGACACCGCAGATGGTAGAGCGATTCAAAGGTCGTTTTGGTGATCGTGTAGCTGTTATGCATAGTCGTCTATCGAGTGGAGAACGATATGATGAATGGCGCAAAATTCGTGAAGGTAAATCTCAAGTTGCGATTGGTGCACGTTCAGCGATTTTTGCTCCTTTTTCCAATCTAGGTTTAATTATTATGGATGAAGAGCATGAGACTTCGTATAAGCAAGAAGAAAGTCCCAAATACCATGCGCGTGATGTAGCGATTCATCGTGCTCATCAGCATAATGCAGTTGTAATTCTCGGTTCAGCTACGCCCTCACTGGAAAGTTATTATGCAGCAAGGTCGCAAGCGAATGATGAATTTATGCCAACATTATTGGAAATTCATGGACGGGCACTTGGAAGTGAACTTCCAGCCGTAGAGATTATTGATATGCGTGAAGAGTTAAAAGAAGGCAATCGCTCTATGTTCAGTCGACCTCTTCATCAAGCAATCGAAGACCGTCTGGAAAAAAAGCAACAGATTGTGTTACTGCTTAATCGGCGCGGGCATTCTACATTTGTTATGTGCCGTACATGTGGTTATGTAGCTGAATGTCCAAATTGTGATATCTCACTCACTTATCATCAGCGTTCTAATAGTCTACGTTGCCATTATTGCGGTCATGCAGAACCGGCTCCGCAAATATGTCCTGAATGTGGTAGCGAACATATTCGTTATTTTGGTACAGGAACACAGCGTGTAGAAGAAGAATTGGCGAAATTATTTCCCGGTATTCGTGTCGTACGAATGGATGTCGATACAACCACGCAAAAAGGATCGCATGAGAAATTGTTAAATCAATTTCGAGATAAAAAAGCAGATCTGCTATTAGGAACACAAATGGTAGCCAAAGGATTGGATTTTCCAGATGTGACGTTGGTTGGTGTTATTGCTGCTGATTCGGCACTACATTTACCTGATTTTCGGGCGGCGGAAAAAACATTTCAACTACTCACACAGGTAGCGGGTCGAGCGGGTCGTCATCATTTGCCAGGTGAAGTAATTGTGCAGACCTATAATCCAGAGCATTATTCAGTTATTCATGCGAGCCGTCACGATTACGGGTCTTTTGTGCGAGAAGAATTGAAGCATCGTCAGACGCTCGGGTATCCACCGTATTGCCGGTTGGCATTGATTACTTTTTCACATGAAAAATTAGCCTTATTAGTACGTATCGCTGAAAATTATACACAGATGATTAAAGATCAAGCTTCCAAATTAGGTTGGCTAGGTAGTCTAGAACGATTTTCAAATGAAGCATTGGATGTATTAGGGCCTGTCGCTTCACCTATACCACGCTTAAAAAATAGATACCGATTCCAATGTATGATAAAATGGCGTGGAGATATGGACGTTGCCAAGCTTGCAGAGCATGTGGCAGAACAATTGCAAGATAGTGTACGTGATAAAGAATTATTAATCAGTATCGATGTGGATCCACAGGTATTGATGTAAAACAGATTTGTGTAACGAATAGCTTGGCAAAATGGTAGCATCGCAACAGTAGAGAGATAATATAAAGGACGGGATAAAGAATGGCTATACGTATTATTGTAACGGAACCAGATGATGTGCTTCACAAAAAAGCAAAAGAAGTGACTAAAATTACACCGAATGTACAGAAGTTGTTAACCGATATGGCAGACACGATGTATGATGCAGACGGGGTAGGTCTTGCTGCGCCACAAGTCGGTATTTTGAAACGTCTGATTGTAGTTGATGTAGGTGATGATAATGGATTAATCGAACTTATTAATCCTGAAATTATAGAAAGTAATGGCGAGCAATTAGGTTCAGAAGGCTGTCTCAGTATTCCAGGTCTTAACGGTCAAGTTCGTCGTGCTTTGGAAGTAACGGTTAAAGGTCTAGATCGTAACGGTGAAGAAGTGACGATTACAGGTCGTGATTTGTTAGCACGAGCTTTTCAACATGAGATCGATCATTTGAACGGTGTGCTATTTACCGATATCGCAGAGCGTGTGTATGACCGTAAGCTAGACGAGGAAGGGGAATAAGTCTATCGTGAACATTGCATTTATGGGAACACCAGATTTTGCTGTGCATAGCTTAAATGTTCTAATTGAAGAAGGCATGAACGTAGTCTGTGTTGTGACTCAACCGGATCGTCCGCAAGGTCGCAAAAAAGTGTTAACACCTACACCTGTCAAAGCAGCAGCGGTAGAGCATGGTATTCCTGTACTTCAACCGCAACGCATGAGAAATCCAGAATCTATCGCAGAACTTGCAGCATATAAGCCAGATTTGATCGTTACGGCTGCTTTTGGACAAATTTTACCGAAAGCTGTACTTGATCTTCCACGCTTAGGTTGTGTAAATATTCATGGCTCTTTGTTGCCTAAATATCGCGGAGGCGCACCGATTCAACGTTGTATTATTAATGGTGAAACGGTAACAGGCATTACGCTGATGTATATGGCAGAAGGACTCGATACAGGAGATATGATCTCGAAGATTGAAGTGCCGATTACCGATGAAGATACCTCGGGTACTTTATTTGCCAAAATGAGTGAAGCTGGAGCAACAATTCTTCGTCAAGAATTGCCACGCTTGTTAGAAGGTAAAGTTGAAGCAGAACCGCAAAACGATGATGAATCCACATATGCTCCGAATCTGACTCGTGAAGATGAACAATTGGATTGGTCGAAAACCAGTCGTGAATTATATAATCAAGTTCGTGGTCTTGTACCATTCTCCGGCGGATTCACATTATGGAATAGCGAAGTATTCAAAGTATGGAAAATAAGCAAGCCTACAGCGGATGCTACGTTAAAAGGATCAGCGCTAGAAGCTGTACCGGGAACTGTTTTGGAACTATTGCCAGAAGGTATTGTAGTTCGTACAGGAGATAGCACAGTGACATTAACAGAGATTCAACCTGCGGGCAAAAAAGCACTACAAGCGTCAGACTTTGTACGTGGTACGTCAATGACTAAAGGTACGGTGCTCGGGTGAATAATCAAAATCATAACAACAAATCCAAACGTCAACCGAATGCGGATAGCCCGTTAGCGAATAATACTAAAACCAAGTCTGATCCGAAAAGTAAATCGGTTCGTCCAACAACAGCTCGTGAAGTGGCTTTGGAAGTACTGACTGCTGTGGAAGAAGAAGGTTCTTATAGTAATCTTGTACTGAATCAAATGCTCAATCGTATTCGTCTGGAACGTGCAGATATCGGACTGGCTACAGAGTTAGTCTATGGTACAATGTCACGTTTGAATACGATCGATTATTTCCTCGGACAATTTGTGGCTAAAGGTTTAAATAAACTTCAACCCTGGGTACGTAATCTGTTGCGGTTTAGCTTTTATCAAATCTACTATCTGGATCGGATTCCTGCTCATGCGGCTGTGAACGAAGCGGTCAATATTGCGAAGCGTCGAGGACATCAAGGCATATCGGGTATGGTGAACGGAGTTTTGCGTAATGTGATTCGTCGCCGGGAAGAATTGGTGATTCCACAAGATTTGCCACCAGCGAAAAGAATAGCATTGCAACATTCATTCCCTGAATGGATGGTAGCACGTTGGATCAAGCAATATGATGAAACAACGGCTGAACAAATCTGTATGTCCAATAACGAAGCGCCATCGGTAAGTATCCGTGTGAATACGCATCGCACTTCCCGTACCGCAATGTTGGAATTGCTAGAGAGTGAAGGTTACAATGTAGAAGTGTCTCCATTATCTCCAGATGGTATTCTGGTGCATGGTGGCGGGAATATGGCGTTAACATCATGGTATCAAGAAGGATTAATCTCGGTGCAAGATGAGAGTTCGATGCTTGTTGCTGAAGCGGTACAAGCGAAGTCTGGTATGAATGTACTTGATTGTTGCGCGGCTCCAGGGGGCAAAAGTGTACATTTAGCTGAGAAAATGAATAATAGTGGTCATATTATTGCCAATGATATTCATGAACATAAGCGCCAGTTAGTGGATGATCAAGCAGAACGTTTGCAATTATCGATTATTGAAACAACTGTTGGAGATGCATTAACATTAACAGAACGCTATCCTGCGGGTTCTTTTGATCGAATCTTGTTAGATGCTCCATGTTCAGGTCTGGGCGTTATTCGTCGGAAACCTGATCTGAAATGGAATAAAAGTATTGCTGATATCAAAGAAATCGTACAATTACAACAACAATTGTTACAAAATATCTCTACATTGCTCAAGCCAGATGGTATTATGGTCTACAGCACATGTACGATTGAACGTAGCGAAAATGAAGCGATTGTAGAATCTTTTTTACACCAAAATAAGCAATTTGAATTGGTTCCTTTTGCACCGGTAAGCACCAATCATGCCAAAACCGGAATTCAAATTTTACCGCAAGACTTTTATTCGGATGGATTTTATATTGCTGCATTACGTAAAATTAGTATGTAATCTGCTTTATTTTTATCTTTTGGATAGATACTATAAAAGTGGCTTGTTACTTATGGAGAGCATGTTTATCCTGAGTAAAGCCACTTTTGCTGTGTTTAGGAATAAATGCTAATCTATAATCAACCGATAACAGAAATATAGTAACAAATAGTAACGATATCTTAATGAACAGACCCTTTAGGGTTTGATTGTTTTATGCTAGAATAGTAAGGATGAAATTCAATGTTGACCGTCATATGATCTGTTGTATCAAAAAATGAAAAGAATTTGAGAATAGGTGTGATAATTGTAATGAAACCTTTTATATATGATTATGCTTTGGAAGATCTACAGAACTGGGCAAAGGAAAATAATGAACCTGCTTTCCGCGCAGGACAAATTTTTGACTGGCTGTATGTGAAGCGTGTGACTTCGTTTGAGGAAATGACTAACCTTTCCAAGGAACTTCGCGCTAAACTAGACGACCAGTTTTCTTTTGTTCTATTGGACGAGATTACTAAAATGCAGTCTAAAGATGGTACGGTTAAATTTTTGTTCGGTCTGCATGATGCTCATGCGATTGAGACTGTTATTATGCGTCACAACTACGGGAATAGTATCTGTGTAACAACACAGGTCGGTTGCCGTATCGGTTGTACATTCTGTGCATCTACATTGGGCGGACTCAAGCGTAATCTTACAGCAGGTGAGATTGTAGCTCAGGTTGTGCAAGCACAGAAGATTTTGGATGAAACGAATGAGCGTGTAAGCAGTATCGTAATTATGGGTTCAGGTGAACCGTTTGAGAACTATGAAGCAACGATGACTTTTTTACGCATCATGATTCATGAAAAAGGTTTGAATATCGGACAACGTCATATCACTGTTTCTACAAGTGGAATTGTGCCGAATATTTATAAATTTGCAGATGAAGATACACAGATCAATCTAGCGATTTCGATTCATGCACCGAACGATAAATTGCGTTCTAAATTGATGCCGGTTAACCGCCGTTTTCCTTTTGATGATGTAATGGAATCTCTTCGTTATTATTTAAACAAAACCGGTCGCCGGATTACGTTTGAATATGCGTTGATTGGTGGCGTTAATGATCAACCTGAGCATGCAGAAGAATTAGCAGATGTTCTCAAAACAATGATGTGTCATGTCAATTTGATTCCTGTTAACTATGTTCCAGAACGTGATTATGTGCGTACCCCGCGCAAAGATATTTTTGAATTCCAGCGTATTTTATCTGACAAAGGTGTGAATGTAACGATTCGTCGTGAGCAAGGACACGATATCGCTGCGGCTTGTGGACAATTACGGGCGAAACACATGGAGTCGACTGCGAGGTGATCACATTTGATTAGAACAGCGCAACATAGTGATAGGGGACACGTTCGACAAGTGAATGAAGATTCAGTATGGATCGGTTCAATTCAACAGGAATATACACTAGGTATAGTCGCAGATGGTATGGGCGGGCATCGTGCAGGTGATACAGCCAGTCAATTAGCTGTGCAGACCATTATAGGTGATCTGCAAGGTCTGGAAGCTGGTCTATCGCTGGAAGCTTGTCGTGCCGCTTTACATGATGCGATTTTACATGCGAATAATGTTGTTTTTCATACTGCTCAAATGGACGACAGTTACCACAATATGGGAACGACTGTTGTAGCTGTATTGCTACGCGGTAATAGCGGCATTATCGGTCATATCGGTGATAGCCGCGCTTATTTGGTAGGCGAAGAAGAATTACGTCTATTGACGCAAGATCATACACTGGTCAATGAATTGCTCAAAAATCATCAGATTACACAAGAAGAAGCGGCTGTTCATCCGCGCCGTAATGTGTTAACACGTGCACTGGGTACAGATGCAGAGGTCGTTGTTGAAATAGACGATATTCAGCTCAAAATCGGTGAAGTGCTTTTGCTATGTAGTGATGGATTAACAAATATGATTGGTAATCAGCAGATCGAAACGGTTGCGCTGGCAGGTATTCCACTGGAAGAGCGTGCTAAGCACTTGGTGGCTTTGGCGCTTGAAGCTGGTGGCGAAGATAATATTACTGTTGCCCTTTTCGAAATGGATGACTCTACTGTAGAGTTGAGCACGAAGGGGTGGGAACAATGATCGGACATACGCTAGGCGGCCGTTATGAAGTCATCGAGGAAATCGGTGGTGGCGGTATGGCGCTTGTATACAATGCGCGTGATGTGCTGCTTAATCGTCATGTTGCCATCAAAGTTTTGCGCCAGCAATTTGTATATGATGAAGAATTTATTCGCCGTTTCCGTCGTGAAGCTCAGTCGGCGGCATCCTTATCACATCCTAATGTGGTTAGCATCTATGATGTTGGACAGGAAGGCGATATTCACTATATCGTGATGGAATATGTACAAGGTTACAATTTAAATGAAGTGATCAAAGAACGTGCTCCTTTGCCTGTAGATGAAGCGATTCGAATCGCTTCTCAGATTTGCGACGCACTTGATCATGCGCATCATAATCAGATTATTCACCGCGATATCAAACCACATAATATTTTGATCGGTCGTAATGGACGGGTAAAAGTAACCGATTTTGGTATTGCTCGTGCGGTGACGTCTACCACAATTACACAAACAGGTTCTGTTGTCGGTTCAGTGCATTATTTTTCGCCTGAACATGCCAAAGGTGTAGCTACAGGTGAGAAGTCTGATTTGTATTCACTTGGAATCGTATTGTATCAAATGCTGACTGGGCGACTTCCTTTTCTTGGTGAAAGCCCGATTAGTGTAGCACTCAAGCATTTACAAGATGAATTTGAAGAACCGCGGTTAATTAATCCGTTGATTCCGCAAAGTGTAGAAAATATTATTTTGAAGTCAATGCGTAAAAGCCCTTCAGAACGATACAATTCTGCTCATGAAATGTTACAAGATCTGGATACATGTCTATTGCCAGAACGTCGTAGCGAAACGAAAGTATATTTTCCAACTGTAGACGATGAAGAACAGACACGCGTGATATCGGCGATTCGCCCGACTTCGATTCCTGTAGGGGATGATGATCGTAAGTCTGATCGTGAAATGTCACGATCTTCTGCACCTGCGAAGCAACAGCGCAAATGGGTAAAACCGACGATCTGGATTTCGGCAGTTGTGGTATTACTAGCATTAATGACGATAGCCACGATGTATATTCGTTCTACGTTAGAAGTAGCAGATGTGGCTGTACCGAATCTGATTAACCAGACACAGGATAATGCCAAAAAGTTAGTCAATGCTCAAGGATTAGAGATTGGGCAGGTTAGCAGTGAGTACAAAGAAGGACAGCCGGCGGGTATTGTTATCGCCCAAAGTAAAGATGCCGGAACGATGGTTAAAGAAGGCGCTCTGATTGATATTACGGTCACCGCTGAAAAAGAACTATCCAAAATGCCCGATCTGAATGCCAAAACGTATGAAGATGCACGTAAGTTGTTGCTAGCAGAAGGATTTAAAGAAGATCAGATAACACGTGTTGATGAAAATAATGACAATGTTGATAGTGGAACTGTATTTGATCAGACACCTGGAGCGAATGCAGATGTTGATCCAGCAACCACAACAGTTACTGTGACTGTAAGTAAAGGAACAGCTACTGCTTCTGTACCTGATCTCACAGGAATGGGTCAGTCTGATGCTCAAGCCAAATTATCTTCAAGTGGATTTACTGTAGGAGATGTAGGACAAGAAACCAGTTATACAGTAGCTACTGGTAAAGTGACTCGTCAAAATCCTGCTGCTGGTAATTCGTTGAGCAAAGGAAGTAAAGTATCATTCTGGGTGAGTTCTGGATATCCACCAGAAGCATTTGATTTTACGTATTCTGTATCTATTCCGCCAGCAACAGCAGGCAAATCTAGCAAAATCAATATCAAATACACCGATGCTACAGGTGAAAATAAAGATTGGGGTACCAAAACAATCAATTCACGTCAGTCTCTTAAAGTGAATATGGTGTTAGGCCCTAATCGTGATGGTGCTGTATCGATCTATCGTGATGGCGAATTTATCGATACGTATGCGATTGGATATAATGAAGCGAAGCAAGGCAGTGTACAGGAAACAGTTATCGAACCAGATGCTCCTGTTGAAGTTCCACCTGTTGATAATGGTGGCAATACAGGCGGTACAGGAACAGGGACGGATGATCCTGCGGTAGACCCACCAGCAGACGGTCAAGGAACCACACCAACAGATCCAGCAACAGATGGAACTACACCGACCGATCCGACAACAGAAGAAGGATCAACAGATGGTGGAACTACCAGTACACCGTAATTGAGTTCTACTTTATCAAAAAGCAATAATCAGAACAGATAGAAATAAGCTTTATCTATGAAGGGACGGAATCACATGCTACAAGGCTTAATCGTCAAAGCTTTAAGCGGCTACTACTATGTGCAACAACAAGCCGATGATATAGCCTCGGGCGGGGATCACCGGCAAACAGTTCAGTGTCGTGGACGCGGTATTCTTAAAAAAAAAGGAATCTCACCGTTAGTTGGCGATCAAGTTCTATATTCGTTAACTGAAAATGGAGAAGGCACAGTGGAAGAATTATTACCTAGAAAAACAGAATTGATTCGTCCACCTGTTGCTAATATTGAGCAAGCTGTTCTTCTTTTTTCAGTCAAAGAACCTGATTTGAGTCTGCATTTGTTAGATAAATTTCTAGTTCATGTGGAAGATGCGAATTTAGAACCTTTGATTTGTTTTAGTAAAATGGATCTGATCGATCCAGAAGACACTCAAACATTGACTGAAGTAGAGCAAGCACGTCAATTGTATGAACAAATTGGTTATAAAGTGATTTTAACCAGTGCTGAAGATGGTTCTGGTACTGCAACGATTCGTGCCGAATTATCGAATCGAATTAGTATGTTTGCAGGACAATCGGGGGTGGGTAAATCTTCTTTACTGAATGCGATTATTCCTGGAAGTACAATCAACACCAGTGAGATCAGTATGCGACTTGGACGTGGACGGCATACGACACGCCATGTCGAGCTGATTGAGCTTGATGGTGGCGGTTATGTAGCAGATACTCCCGGATTCAGTCAAATGAACTTTACACAGCTCGGTGTGGACTTAGAAGACTTGGGATCATGCTTTCGCGAGTTCAACGAATACTCGGACGGGTGTAAGTTCCGTGGATGTACTCATTTGCATGAACCCGGCTGTAAAGTAACCGAAGCTTTAGCAAAAGGTGAAATCGCAGAAAGTCGCTATAAACACTATCAATTATTTTATCAAGAAATGAAAGACGAAAAACGGAGGTATTGAACTATGAATTCTATCAAAATCGCGCCTTCGATCTTGTCAGCCGACTTCGCCAAATTAGGTGCAGAAATCGCAGAAATAGAACGCAGTGGTGCAGACTGGTTACATGTCGATGTAATGGATGGACATTTTGTACCTAACATCACATTTGGTGCTCCTGTATTACAGGCTGTTGCTCCACATACAGGACTATTCGTAGATGTTCATCTTATGATCGAAAATCCAGAAAATTATATTGCTGATTTTGTTAAAGCAGGCGCACATATGATTACGGTACATGCAGAAGCATGTGTACATTTACATCGTGTCATTCATTTGATCAAAGAACATGGTGTCAAAGCAGGAGTAGCTTTGAATCCTGCAACGCCTATCTCTGCGATAGAAGAAGTATTGGATGATTTGGATATGGTGCTTGTTATGACTGTAAATCCGGGATTCGGAGGACAAGCATTTATCCCACGTATGGTGGATAAAGTCAAACAACTACGTGATTGGGCAAATGCTAAAGGTCATACTGCTTTTCATATCGAAGTGGATGGAGGCATCTCGGCAACAACTGCCAAATTAGTGGTAGATGCAGGTGCAGATGTATTGGTAGCAGGAAGTGCGATATTTGGAGCGCCTGATCGTGCCAAAGCGATTCAAAGTATTCGAGATAGTCTGAACTAAATCTTTCGTATTTCATATCAATTTAAAAGTATCGATCATACAAAAACTATACAAAAACCAGTAATCATTATCACATAGATATGAATTACTGGTTTTTTGGTATATATAAAATGAATCTTCAATGGTGATGACAAAGAAAATATGATAGCGAAGTAAAAATAGGTCATCCAGACATCAAAAAAACATCCCTATCGCTAGAGATGCTTTTCATCATTACATATAATACTTAATGTATTAGCCGTAAATTATACGCGAGTCACTTTACCGGATTTCAAAGCACGGGTGCTGACATATACGCGTTTTGGTTTACCGTCTACCAAGATGCGAACTTTTTGAACGTTCACGCCCCAAGTACGACGATTGCGGTTATTAGCGTGAGAAACAGTATTACCACTACCAGGTTTTTTACCTGTTACATAACATTTGCGAGCCATAGTTACACCTCCTATTTCCAAAAAAACTGCATGAAAACAACACTTCTACCATATTAGCATAACGATTTGGCTATAGTCAACAGTGTCAAATACTTTATTTATTTCTATGGTAGGTTATAGTACAATGTAAAATAGTTCGACGTCTATCTTTTTGTCGGATATTAAATGTAATTGAATTGATGATTTCAGAAGGTTGGAGAAGAAATCGTCTATTCCTTATACCTTCTTGCCTATTTTTGGTACTTGATACAAGGACAAGGTTCTAATTTATAGGTATGGTGGTAATGGATAGAGTGGCAACGATAGATGATAGTCTGTTATAGTCCATAGAAATACACCTATTGCTTTTCAACAAACTTAACTACAAATAAAAATGAATATCCTGACCGAAATATGAACCGGCAGGATGTATAGGTATGATGAGGAAGGGGAATTTTCATTGAGTAAGCGTTTTTTAAATGGGACTGATTTCACCGCTATGGTGCTTGCTGGAGCAGAGCGATTGCAACAACATGCAGAACACGTCAATTCCCTCAATGTGTTTCCGGTACCTGATGGAGACACAGGAACCAATATGAATTTGACTATGACTGCGGGTGTAACCGAATTAAAACGTAATCATTCAGCAGTAATAGGCTCTACTGCAACAGTATTGTCTAAAGGATTATTAATGGGCGCACGCGGTAATTCTGGCGTTATTTTATCGCAATTATTCCGCGGATTTAGTCGTTCGGTAGCTTCTTATGAAGAATTAAATGCCAATCAATTTGCCGCAGCTCTTCAAAGTGGAGTGGAATCTGCGTACAAAGCTGTAGTCAAGCCAGTAGAAGGAACGATCTTAACCGTTGCCAAAGAAGCAGCCAAGCATGCATTATATTATTCACGTCGCACGACTGATATTACCGAGTTGATGGGCGAAGTACTTAAACGTGCTCAAGAAACATTAGCACAGACTCAAGAAATGTTACCGATCCTCAAGCAGGTAGGCGTTGTCGACTCTGGTGGACAAGGATTAGTCTACATCTATGAAGGATTCTATAATTATTTGCAAAACGGTTATGAAGTGAATCAAGATCAAAAAGTAAATCAAGATCAGGCAGATATCTATGCCAATATTGGAGAAAGTGTGCCTGTACATGGTTCTAGCGTCGCTTTGGATAAAGCGAAAGGATTAGCGACAACAACAGATCATTCTGCTCAATCACGTATCGAAACGGAAGATATTGAGTTTTTATACGATATGGAGTTCTTTATCAATCGTCAGATCGGTGATATCAAAAATGCTCCTTTTCATGAAGAATCTTTCCGTCAAGAGCTTTCGATCAATGGAGATTCGATTATTGTGATTGCAGATGATGAAGTCGTCAAAGTACATGTGCATTCCAAAGCACCTGGGGAAGTATTGAACTTGGCATTACGATATGGTGAAATTACACAGATTCATATTTTGAATATGCGTGAGCAACATCGTGATCTATTATCAGCAGGCTTGGATATTGCTCCATCTCCAGACGTATTTGCAGAAATGCCAACCCAACCTTTGACAGCTCAAGAAACAGCGACACCGCCTGCGGAAGAGGTAGCACCTTATGGCTTTATCGCAGTATCAGCAGGTGACGGTATCTCTGATATTTTCAAAAGTCTAGGTGTAGATGTGATCTTATCCGGTGGACAGACCATGAATCCAAGTACAGAAGATTTTGTAAAAGCAGTTGAAAGTATGTCTGCTGATCATATCTTTATTTTGCCGAATAACTCTAATATTGTACTGGCGGCTCAACAAGCCAAAGACTTATTAGAAGAAACGCATCATATCACTGTTATTCCGAGTAAAAGTATTCCACAGGGTATAGCGGCTGCTTTTGCTTTTCAGGAAGATGAAGAGGTCAGTGTCAATCAGAGCAATATGAATGAAGCTTTGCAACATGTGAAGTCCGGTCAAGTGACCAACGCTGTACGTGATACAGTGATTGAAGAGATGAATATTAAAGAAGGACAATATATCGGAATTTACAATTCCAAAATTGTAGCCGCTAGTGATCTTATGCTTACAACCTGTCAGCAACTATTGTCCAACATGATTGAAGAAGGGCAAGAAGTCGTCACCGTATTAGTAGGTAACGATGCAGATGATCAAGATACGACTGCTCTGATGGGCTGGCTTCAAGAAACATATCCTGATGCAGAGATTGAGATGCATGAAGGTGGTCAACCGGTTTACCATTATTTATTCTCGGTGGAATCTTGAGAATAGGAACGATAGGAGGGAGAAACGATGGCACATACGATAATCGTGACTGATAGTACAGCAGATATTCCAGCTACTCTAGCAGAACAGTATGGTATACGGATTATCCCATTAAGTTTGTTTTTTGGTGAAGAGACATTTGAAGATGGTGTAGATATTCAGGCGGACGAATTTTATCGCCGCCTGGTGTCTGTATCTGTATTGCCGACCACATCGCAACCTGCTCCTGCCAAATTTGCAGAAGCGTACGAATCGATTCATGAGCAATATCCTGATGCTTCTATCGTATCGATTCATTTATCATCAGGACTTAGCGGTACGTATCAATCAGCATTAATCGGTAAATCGATGATCGATCAAGATGATCATATTACGATACTTGATTCCAAGTCGGCTTCGTACGGTTTTGGAATGGCTGTAGTACATGCGGCTAGACTGGCTGAGCAAGGGAAAACGGTCAATGAGATTATAGATGGTGTAGAACATATTTTGAAAAGCCGTTCCTTGTACTTTATCGTCGATGATCTGGAAAATCTGCGTAAAGGTGGACGGATTGGTAGAGCATCAGCAGTTCTTGGAACACTGCTCAATGTGAAACCAATCTTATCGATCGATGAACAAGGACAAATCTATGCAGTGGAAAAAGTAAGAGGTCAGAAAAAAGCAATGGCGCGTATTGTTGAAATGATGCGTCAAGAATTAAAAGTAGATAAAATCAATCTAGCTTTGGGACATACAGCTGATCCACAGTCTACCGAGCCACTGTTAGCGTTGTTCAAAGAACACTACGAGATTGGTGAGCTGGTGCTCCCAGACATCGGCTCTGTAGTGGGAAGCCATACAGGAGCGCGTACACTTGGAATCTTCGCGTGGCCGGATCAGCCATAAACGAGGGATGAACATGAATATCAGTCTAGAACAGATTACAGTTCGGCAAGTGAACGGCGTGAGTGCTCTCAAAGAAGGAGAGCTTCACGCCTTTGGCGTCTATACGATACTTGATTTACTGGAGTATTTTCCTTTTCGCTATGAAGATTATCGTCTTCGATCATTATTAGAAGTGAAAGACGGAGAAAAAATAACGGTGCAAGCCAAAATTGTAGGTCTACCTGTACTACAACGATATGGCAAAAAATCAAGACTGACCTGTAAAATGATGGTCGACGATTGGATGGTTACCGCGACATGGTTTAACCGTCATTATCTGAAAGAACAATTAACCTCTGGTCGTGAAATTATACTAACCGGCAAATGGGATCAACGTCGCTCGCAAATGACTGTCCTTGATTCTGAATTTCCTGATAAAGGTACACAGCGTAGTGGGAGTCTTCAACCGGTCTATTCGGTAGGAGGTAATATTACACAGGGCTGGATGCGCAAAACGATCGGCAAAGCACTTGATCAATATGGTGAAATGATTCCTGAAATTTTGCCACAAGAGATCATGCAACGTTATAAGCTTGTATCACGCAAGCAAGCGATTCGTCATTTGCATCAACCGGGTGATACTGATGAAGGCAAGCAAGCACGTCGCCGGATGGTTTATGAAGAATTATTTCTGTTCCAATTAAAATTACAAGCGTATCGCAATATTAATCGGAAGCGAAATAGCGGGATTGTGCATACTACAGATAATGCAACGATTCGTGAATTTGTGCGTAGTTTGCCTTTTGAATTGACCGATGCACAGAAACAAGTTGAATTAGAAATTTTGAAAGATATGCGCGCACCGTATAGCATGAATCGTCTACTCCAAGGAGATGTAGGTTCAGGCAAAACAGTAGTCGCAGCGATCGCTTTATTTGCCACTGTGCGTTCAGGACATCAAGGTGCATTGATGGTACCAACCGAGATTCTAGCAGAACAGCATATGCGCTCGCTACAGCGGATGTTTGAGCCTTTTGGCATAACGGTAGGGATGTTAACCAGTAGTGTCACTGGGCGCAAGCGGAAGGATCTGCTGGCTTCCCTGCAAATGGGGATGATCGATATTTTGGTCGGTACACACGCTTTGATTCAAGACGAAGTGTATTTTCGCAGTCTAGGAGTTGTTGTTACTGATGAGCAGCATCGCTTTGGCGTAAATCAGCGAAGTATTTTGAGACGCAAAGGTTTTGATCCTGATGTGCTAACGATGACCGCTACACCGATTCCGCGCACACTGGCTATTACTGCTTTTGGAGATATGGATGTATCAACGATTGCAGAACGTCCTAAAGGACGTAAGCCGATCAATACGTACTGGGTAAAACATAATATGATGGATCGTGTAATGGGCTTTATCGCACGTGAAATTGATCAAGGACGACAAGCCTATCTAATCTGTCCACTGATTGAAGAATCAGACAAATTGGATGTGCAAAATGCGATTGATCTGTATGTGCAGATGGATCAAGCTTTTCCAAATTACAAAGTAGGGTTGTTACATGGACGTATGCATGCGACAGAAAAAGAAGAAGCCATGCGTCACTTCTACAGTAATGATATTCAATTGTTAGTCTCTACAACGGTTGTAGAAGTTGGGGTCGATGTTCCCAATGCAACACTGATGATTATTATGGATGCTGATCGATTTGGATTATCACAACTTCATCAGCTACGCGGACGTGTCGGTCGGGGAGAACATGCTTCATTCTGTATATTGATAGCTGATCCGAAGTCTGAAACAGGTCAAGAGCGGATGCGCGCTATGACCGAGACAGAAGATGGATTTGAAGTGTCCCGGCGTGATCTAGAAATTCGTGGGCCTGGTGAGTTTTTCGGTACCAAGCAAAGTGGATTACCGGAGTTCAAAGTGGCTGATATGATGAGTGATTATGAAGTGTTAGAGATTGCTCGTGTCGATGCTGTGAAATTAGTGAGTAACGAATTTTTCTGGACTTCACCAGAGTATGCTGCTTTGCGAGAGTATCTTGAAAAACAGCAAGTTTTTCAAGGCGAGTTAATGGATTAAATCGAGATGATAGAAAAAAACGCAAGCAAAAGGAGAGTACGATGATCGTGCTCTCCTTTTTGGTATACGTTATAACATACATATGAAAAAACAGATAAACAAGCGCTTTTTCAGCATATTCCTTTTTTACACATCTATATCTAATTATAGATTGACTTACGATAGTCTAGCGCTTTAATATAGATTCAATATACATTTTCCTTATTAACCTATTCTTACATAGCACTGTTAATGATCCTCTGTGCTTGATCTTCAACTTCTGTCATATATTGTTCGTATTGAGCTTGTGTAATTTGACCAGCAGCTAATGATTGCTGCCAGATGGTACTTATGTTATTGATCAACATATCAGCAATTTTCGTTTTTTCCATACCTTGATGTTCAGCGATTTGAGCAATCGTATCTCCATCTTGCAAGTGTTGCTTCAATTCGTGATTCGTCATTCCAAGCAGACTGGCTATTTCATCAAATAAGTCGCCGAGATTCCATAATGGATAAGTAGACAGTAGACTATTTGCAGTCAATGAAGTAATTGAGACCGATGGTTTATATTTTTCTGAAATGAGTTGTTGCATATCACGCTTTGGAGTCTGATTGTTGGATAACGTAGTAGTGATAGTATGTTCGAGTCGACTAGGGATGATTTTGCTTATCGTTGATGCATGAGCTTGTGGACTGATAATGACTGTTCCACTTATAGCTAGCGTCATCGCGATCGAACTGGTTGCTACGATTTTCTTCATATCCATTCAGGCTCTCCACCTTTCTCAGTTGATGCTTTACGTTGAGGATACCTACTTAGCATAATCGATATAGATGAGAATACTCTTAAAAGTAAATTAAAATACGCTAAGAATATTTCACCGAATGTGAAGTATAAAGCTTTCCTTTTTTTATACTGTTACTTTCGTTAAGTAAAGTTGTAACGCATTCAAACGGCATTGCAGTTTGAATGATGCAGTTCAGTGTACTGAACATATAGAGCTTAAGACTAGAGATGAGAGGGGTTACACGTCAATGAATTTGAAGCAGAAATGGATTTTACCTCTAAGTATGGTAATGATGATGTTGACAGCAGTAGGGTGTAGCAGTAATGCAAACGAAGGCGCTTCTTCAGGAGATGCAGGTAGTACAGATAGCAAATCGTACAAAATTGGCATCTCACAGATTGTAGAGCATCCTTCTCTAGATGAGACACGTAAAGGATTTCTAGCAGCGCTAAAAGATGCAGGCATTGTAGAAGGTCAGAATTTAACAGTCGATTATAAAAATGCACAAGGTGATTCCACTAATAACTTATCGATTGCACAGACTTTATCTCAAAGTGACAACGATTTAGTACTGGCGATTGCTACTCCTTCAGCGCAAGCGGTAGTAAGTCAAGTGAAAGATACACCTGTTCTTTTTGCAGCAGTCACTGATCCATTAAGCGCCAAAATCGTAAGTGATCTACAAAAGCCGGGTGGTAACGTATCTGGAGCATCAGACACAAATCCAGAAGCGATCACAGAACTGGCTGATTTTATCGGTACCGAATTGCCTGATATCAAAACGATTGGTCTTGTTATCAACGAAGGTGAACCTAATGCGGTTATTATGGCACAGCGTGCAGAAGAAGCTTTTCAAAAACATGGGATTACACTCATCAAAGCAGCAGTAACCAATACTTCTGAAGTTCAACAAGCCGCACAATCGTTAGTCGGTCGTGCAGATGCTTTTTATATTACATTGGATAATTCGGTAGTTAGTGCTGTTGATACGATTATTCAATTAGCCAATGCGAACAAAATGCCTTTCTTCTCTAGTGATCGGGATACTGTAGAAAAAGGTGCTTTTGCTACAGTAGGCTTCAAATATTATGATCATGGTTATCAAGTCGGACAAATGGCTGTCGATGTATTGAAAAATGGCAAAAATGTAGGTGACTTGCCTGTAGCGATGCAAGAAAAATTAGATTTGATCTTAAATCTCAAAGCCGCAGAAGCGCAAGGCATCAAAGTGACAGATGAAATGAAAGCCAAAGTGAAAGATCCAGATAATAATTTAATTCAATAATGAAATAAAAACGTAATGATAGACGCGAACACAATAAAATAAGGTTACAAAATCACATTGTATGACCCTATTGCACATGTCGTTAAAAAGAAATAAGATCATGCAAAATGGGATGAGCTTCTTTGGAGTTCATCCTATTTTGGTACATGGGGTTGGATAAGGTAAGCATGACCAACAGCGATTAGCAATAGACAGCATGAAGAAGAAAGGGGCGAGCTTATTTTATGGATTTATTTTTGAAAATAGGCGAAGGATCATTACAACTAGGATTGTTATATGCGTTGCTTGCATTAGGTGTATATATTACATTTCGCATTTTGGATTTTCCTGATTTGACGGTAGAT
This sequence comes from Paenibacillus nicotianae, assembly GCF_042681745.1. Taxonomy (NCBI): domain Bacteria; kingdom Bacillati; phylum Bacillota; class Bacilli; order Caryophanales; family Paenibacillaceae; genus Paenibacillus; species Paenibacillus nicotianae. Next base: position 573,109 of record NZ_JBHUGF010000010.1, read on the forward strand.
GGAAGTTTTACAACAGGAAGTGCTATCACAGCCGTTATGATCGTACATGGATATTCACCGTGGCTTGCTTGTTTGGGCGCTTTTGCAGGAGGACTTGCCGCAGGAGCATGCACAGGCTTGCTTCATACTAAAGGTAAAATTAATGGATTATTATCCGGTATTTTAATGATGATCGCATTATATTCGATCAACTTGCGGATTTTGGGCAGTCCTAACGTATCTATTTTTGGCAATGCAATGGTATTTGATCATATCTCTCCAATTGCATTGATGTTGATTATCGTAATTGTATGCAAATTGTTGTTAGATGCTTTTCTGCGTACAGATATGGGATTGGCTTTGCGAGCGACCGGTGATAACAAGCGGATGATTCGTAGTCTGGGCGCTAATACGGATACAACAACGATTATTGGTGTGAGTCTTTCCAATGGATTGGTCGCTTTATCTGGTGCTTTTGTTGCTCAGACATCTACATTTGCAGATGCAACTTCAGGGATCGGAATGATTGTTATCGGACTTGCTTCTGTGATTATAGGTGAAGCGATTTTTGGTGCCAAAACGGTATTTAGAGCTACGTTAGCTGTTATTTTAGGCTCGATTGTATACCGAATAGTAGTTACAGCCGCGCTACGAATCGAATGGTTTGAAGCTTCTGATCTTAAATTAATAACAGCTGTTATCGTTATTATTGCACTGGTTTTCCCGGCTATCCGTAGTAAAGTAAAGCAAAAAGGATTAGCTAAAAAGCGTTCTGCAGAATTATTAAGCAATATTCAGACAGCGCCTTATTCCAAACCAACCGGAGGTGAACAGTAATGCTACATATCGAAAATGTCTCTAAATTGTTCAATCCGGGTACAGTCGATGAAAAAATTGCTCTTATAGGGATTCAGCTTCATTTGAATCCAGGTGATTTTGTCACTGTGATTGGTAGTAATGGTGCAGGCAAATCGACTCTAATGAATATTATTTCAGGGGTTATCCGACCGGATACAGGTCTGGTGAAGATTGAAGGGCAATCTGTAGGACATCTACCAGAATATCAGCGTAGTCGCTGGATCGGACGTGTATTTCAAGATCCGATGGCAGGGACAGCTCCTCATATGTCGATTGAAGAAAATCTAGCTATGGCTTATCGTCGTGGTAAAAATCGTGGTTTTGCTTTTGGCGTAACTTCGGCAAGGCGTCAGCTTTTCAAGCAAGAATTATCACGTCTAGGGATAGGATTGGAAAATCGGTTACGTGCCAAAGTCGGGATGTTATCTGGCGGAGAACGTCAGGCGCTCAGTCTATTAATGGCGACATTTACCCGTCCACAGATTCTGTTACTAGACGAACATACAGCAGCACTTGATCCGGCGCGTGCCGATTTGATTACTTCACTAACCAAAGAAATTGTACGTGATATGAACTTAACTACACTGATGGTTACACATAATATGGAGCAAGCGATCCGTCTTGGTAATCGTCTGATTATGATGGATAAAGGTAAAATTATTTTGGATATTGATGAAGAACGCAAAAAGGATCTGACGATCGAACGATTAATGTCTGAATTTGAACAGATTAGCGGAACCAAAATGGCAGATGATCGTGTTGTACTTGGTTAACTATCTGTGCTAACTATATTTCAATCTAAACCCAATCATTCTGTCATAAGCAGAGTCATTGGGTTTATTTTGAAAGGTGTCACAATCCACAGTCACAAAATAGTGTACACTAGAAAAGATGTAGAAAAAGAACATCATATCTAGCTTATACTTTGTAACATTGATATTGGAGGAACAGATGCTTACCAATAACGTGAATGTGATTATTCTATTACAATTATTTGAACGAGCAGCTTTGCTGTTGATTTGTTTATACTTTTTGACACGCTTATCTCATTTTAGACAGATTTTTCAGAAAGATATTTTATTTAAAAAAGATTTGCTGATTATTTCGATTATTTTTAGCGGATTTGCTGTATTTGGAACATACACCGGTATCAATGTAGAAGGATCGCTCGTTAATGTACGCATTATCGCTGTTATGGCAGGTGGTATTCTGTTTGGTTGGCCTGTGGGGATTGTGACCGGCGTAGTCTCAGGGCTTCATCGTTACTTAATTGATATTGATGGAGTGACTTCGCTACCCTGTCTGATTACGAGTATTATTGCCGGAATTGTCTCGGGTTATATTCATAAACAAATTAAACGGAATCGACGCTGGATCGTCGGCATTATCGCAGGGATGTTTTGCGAAGCGTTAACAATGTTTTTGATTCTGGTCATGGCGGAACCTGCTCAATTGGGTAGAGAAATTGTATCGATTATTGCGTTACCGATGATTCTTGGTCAGGTGAGTGTAGGCTTAATCGTTTTATTTGTTCAAGGAGTCGAAGGGGAAAAAGAAAATATAGCGGCAAGGCAAGCGAAGTTAGCACTGGATATCGCGAACAAAACACTTCCTTATTTTAGATCGATTAACAGTGAATCGTTACGCAAAATATGCGGTATTATCAAAGAAGATATTCAAGCAGATGCTGTAGCGATCACCGATACAAAGTTAATTTTAGCTTATGTAGGACTTGGTGAAGATCATTATAATATCGGACATGAAATTATAACCGATGCAACCAAACAGACGATTCGTAGTGGCGAAATTATGATTAGTAATAACGATGCAGAAGGCAAAGTGCCTAATATCCAATCGCTAATTATTATTCCTTTGACCGAAAAAGGAGTTGTCACAGGCGCACTCAAAATATACTATCGTAAAGCTCATAAAATTACGTATTCTCTACAAACATTAGCTGTCGGTCTATCGCAAATTATTTCAACACTGATGGAAGTATCCCGGATTGAACAAATGAAAGAAATGGCAAACAAAGCTGAGATTAAAGCGTTACAGACCAGTATTAACCCTCATTTTCTATTTAATGCGCTAAATGCAATTGCTTCATCGATTCGGATTGATCCAAATTATGCACGCGAGATGATTATTAATCTTTCCGGTTATCTTCGTCATAGTCTGGAATGGAGTGACCAATTGATCGATATTAACAAAGAACTGGGTCAGGTTGTAAATTATGTAGAGATCGAAAAAGCACGATTTGGTAATAAATTGACTGTCATCTATGATGTGGATGAAGAAGTAGAAGTGAAAATTCCTAGTCTTATTATTCAGCCATTAGTCGAAAATGCGATTGTTCATGGTATTTTGAAAGGAAAAGGTTCCGGTACAGTGACACTGTCTGTGAAAGATCATGGCGATCAAGTGCTGATTAGTGTGGAAGATACAGGAGCAGGTATCGATCAAGAAATTATTGCAAATGTCTACAATGGTAAAATGCCTGAAAATCGAATCGGGCTGTCTAATGTGCATCAACGGGTGAAATTAATCTACGGCGAAGGACTAGAGATTCAGCGTCTGGAACGAGGCACACGTATTCAGTTTAAAGTGAAAAAGGAGATATCATGAAAGCAATCGTAGTGGAAGATGAATTTCTGGCAAGACAAGAATTAGAATATTATATTCGCACCCATAGCCAGATCGAGATTGTAGGCAGTTTTGACGATGGAATGGATGTATTAAAATATGTACAGGATCATGAAGTCGACGCTATTTTTCTTGATATCAATATTCCTTCGTTAGACGGTGTGTTTTTGGCACATACGATTAGTAAATTTTCACGTAAGCCTTATATTATTTTTATTACAGCGTACAAAGAACATGCCGCAGAAGCTTTTGAAATTGAAGCGTTTGATTATATTTTGAAGCCGTATAGTGAATCCCGGATGACATCGATGCTACGTAAATTAGAAAATACGTATGAACGTGATCATGGTTCACAGCCGCTATCTTCACAACCTGTAGACAAAGAACTCGCCGAGTATTCTTCTGATGATCATGACTCTTCTAGAGAACTAGCATTGTTAGGACAACCCACAACAGCCAGTACGACTCATGTTCCGCATCATTCTCATGTACTTCAAGGCAAAATCAGCTTATGGAAAAATGATAAAATTCAGGTGATTCCTGTAGATGATGTCTATTATGCGTCTGCCAGTGAGAAAGTAACCAATGTATTTACCAAGCGAGCTGAATATACAGTGACTTCAAGCATTTCAGAATTTCAAAATACATTACCGGACGAATATTTTTTCCGTTGTCATCGTTCTTATATCGTAAATATTACCAAAATCCGCGAAATTGTGCCCTGGTTTAATAACACTTATTTACTGCGTTTACATGATCTGGATTACGAAGTTCCAGTGAGCCGAAGTAAGGTCAAAGAGTTCAGGCAGATCATGAGTATCTAAAGGCATTTCATTCCGTATATACTGCAATTCATTCCTTTTTTGGAATGTGACATTAAAGGTAGGGTTATAATTTGGTCATAGGAAACAGAGAATTCTCCGAACCATATAACACTACAATTTGCGGTCCTTACGGAAAGGAACATCGATCATGAAAAACGTATCCAATCAAGCAGACACCACTCAATTACAATCTACCAAACCTCCAGTCAATCGCTGGTTAATTGCACTCGGTACTATTATTGTGCAAATGGGTCTGGGGACGATTTATACATGGAGTCTTTTTAACCAGCCTCTTGTTGATAAATTCGGTTGGGGTTTAAGTTCAGTAGCGATTACATTTTCGATTACCAGTTTTGCATTAGCATTTTCCACTTTATTTGCTGGGAAATTACAAGAAAAATGGGGTATCCGTCGTCTGATCGGTATAGCAGGTATTGTACTTGGTGCAGGCTTAATGCTTAGTTCGCAAGTATCCTCTTTACCTTTACTGTATATGTTAGCAGGGGTGATTGTCGGATTTGCTGATGGTACAGCATATATTACATCACTTTCTAATTTGATCAAATGGTTCCCGGAACGTAAAGGATTAATCTCCGGTATATCTGTAGGTGCATATGGAACAGGAAGTCTTATTTTCAAATACATTAACGGAGCATTTATCGGTTCTGTCGGCGTATCGGCAACCTTCTTATATTGGGGTATTATCGTATTGCTGATGATTGTGATCGGTTCTCGTCTAATTCGGGAAGCGAATGTATCTGGTGCAACCGTTCCACAAGCTAAAGGTACAGCACAACGTGTAGGCGATAGCCAGCCGTCTGCTGTCAAACCAACAGCTACAGTAGTAACTCATGATTATACAGTAAAAGAAATGCTCAAAACCAAACAAGTATACTTACTATTTATTATGTTCTTTACAGCGTGTATGAGTGGGTTATACTTAATCGGAATTGTCAAAGATATCGGTGTACAATTAGCAGGATTGGATTTGGCTACAGCGGCGAATGCTGTTGCGATGATCGCTATTTTCAACACAGCAGGACGGATTATTTTAGGAGCATTGTCTGATAAAGTAGGACGTATGAAAGTGATCTGCGGTACATTTATTGTTACAGCAGCAGCGGTTGCTGTTCTAAGCTTTATTCCATTAACTTATAGTATCTTCTTTGCAGCAGTAGCAGCGATTGCTTTCTGCTTCGGTGGTAACATTACTGTATTCCCTGCAATTGTGAGTGATTTCTTCGGACTTAAAAATCATAGCAAAAACTATGGTATCGTTTATCAAGGTTTTGGTATTGGGGCTTTGGCAGGTTCGTTTATCGCCGCTTGGATGGGTGGATTCAAACCTACATTTATCGTTATCGGTATGTTGTGTATCGTGTCCTTCTTAATTGCACTATGGATCAAACCTCCAGTCGCTGGTGCAAGCGAAGAAAAACAAATAGCCGACGAGAAAAAATGGAGTGCCAAACCGCATACAGCACGTAGTTAATATAGTCTATGAACGAATAGAGGCAAAGTGGAATCACATTGTAACTATGTATTAAAGCGTACAGCTTCTCTTATATACTAAGGGAAGCTGTTTCTATATTATTATTTTTACATTTTTTAGCAAAATTATTCTTTTATGGGTACATATTGTTATAATTGAAGTAAGCTAACTCTATTCCATCAGTAAAGGAGGAGGTATTCGCATGAATGATATTCGTTTATGCACCAAACCGAATATGCTTTTTCTTCATATACTGGAAGCGTTATCACATTTGCCGTATTTGGCTAAATTAGACACCAAACAAGATAAAGATGAACATGCGTCAGCAGAATATTTTACATTTGTGATGGAAGATCAGTCGACACTTGTGTATTTAATCAACGACCAGTCTACCAGTATTCCATATTTGTTGATTTCAGGGCCTGCTTGTCAACAATTAGCGTATCATCTAGATCAAAGCGATATCGTGTATTCTAGTAAAGATATTCAGTATCGTTGTCTACACGATCAACATGTCGATCAGAAGATTGATGCGATTTGTCGTCTAGGGATCGCTTCTTATGGGGAACCGTCTGCTGACGTGTTACACATTTTTCAATTGTATCTTCGTGATCCTGATGTACGTGTACGTCAATCGGCTGTATTTGCTACAAGCTTTATCGGATGGCAAGAGTTCGAGAAGATGTTGGTCTATACAGCTAGTCATGATCCTGATTCACGAGTAGCTGAGATTGCAGAAAGTGCTATTCGGATTATGCGTGAAAGTGATTGGTTATCTGAACGTGCTTAACGGATATAAAGCTTTATTTGGATATGCGGGAGTAACGTTGATAACGTTCATGAAATGGGAGATACTATAAATAAATCTTGATATTAGTAAGTAAAACAGCAAATATTCTGGGATTATGAAAAAAAACCAGAATATTTGCTGAAATAAGTGAAATTTGTCAGAGAAATTGCTCACATTTGTTAAGTTTCATGCTAAAATGTCTGTGTAGACAGCCATAGTCATGACTGTTATCCATATTCTTCACCGGCACGGCGTCATACATGGGGGAACCGCTATGCTGTGGGAAGGTGCGAAGGGGTGTAGAATGAATAAAATAATAGTCAATCCGGCCCTTGCCCGAAACCATACACTTGCGAATACATATCAGATTCGCAGGACATTATCGGTTAGTGAATTATCTATCGTCTATGTAGCAAGGCATATCGAGCAGGGTACACTTCATGTTATAAAAGAATTTTTTCCAAGTGCATTGGTACAACGTAAAAGGGATCGTCGGAATATTGATTGTCATGAACCAGGTCTAGGTTCTAAATATAGAGAAATGCTGGAAACGTTTCGATCTGAAGCTGAGATTCTAAGTCAGATTGATCATCAAGGGATTGTACGTTATGTGCAGTATTTTGAAGAAAATGGTACCGCTTATCTAGTGACAGAATATTGTAAAGGCATGACGTTGGATCAATTTATTGAAGAGCATCCAACTGAAATCACCAACGATTTTTTGTTAGAACGTCTTGGTCTGGTTATTCGTGCTCTAGAATACATACACAGTCTCGGTTATATTCATCGTGATATCCGTCCAAGCAATATTTTGATTGGCGAAGATGGGCAGACCAAATTACTTGATTTTGGTTCGGCTGTGCGCTATCAAGAAAAGACACATACGATCCTGACAACAGCAGGATACTCACCGATTGAATTTTATTCAGGGCGTTCTGTGCAAGGACCTGTATCTGATATTTATAGTTTGGCGGCTACGATGTATTTTTGCTGTCAGGGTAAAGCACCTATTGATGTGCCGAAGCGTCTGTTCCATGATACGTTAGAGCCTTTGCGCGACATGACGAAAGTCTCACCTATTTTAACAAGAGTGATTCATTGGGGACTCGCTGTGTCGGCAGACAAACGCTGTGCTTCTCTCAAATGGTTCAAAGTTGCTATGCGTGCTGAACGTCTGTGGGAACGCAAATTTATTTTAATCAATGGTAAAAAGAAACTGGTTAATGATCCTAAGTCAACGATCAAAAAGTAAACACTTGTAAAGCCTGCATATAGATATGATGTAGGCTTTTTTGTATTATAATTGGTAGATTAAGAAAACATAGAAGTAAAGGCTAGATTCATTTTTATCGTAATACTAATTGGAGGAATAAAAATTACATGCTCAAAATTACACAGAAATTCATAAATGAATTACATTCAACAAAAGATATTAATTATAAGAAATTCCAAGCATACATAAATACGATTATTCGTTATGGTAATCAAGAAGATGCCGAAGCGTTGTATTCTAAGTTTATACAAGATCCTTCAACTTATGAAATGGGAAGATTGATAGAACCTATTATGAGATTAGGTGATAAAAACATAGCCCAATCATTATATGAATTTTCTATTGTAGACAATGATCTGACAGAAGAAGTATCTTACGAAGTGTTGCATGCTTTGGGTTATATGGGAGTAGAGCAAGCTATACCTGTATTAATAAAATATGTATTAGAAAGTGAAATGTGGAACACCTGTGCATTTGCTTGTCTAGGATTAATTCATTTATCTATTAAAACATATCAGCAAGAATTAAAAGATAAATTAGAACAATCTATCAATAAACCTTTATTTGATGAGTTTTTACCTATATTTAGTTTTCGTTTATATGATAATACTTTTGTCGAACGTTTATATGAATGGGGCGATAAACATGCTTCTATCGATTGTAATGCGGGACTGATTCTAGGGATTGCTTTATATGGCAAAGAGCAGAAAGAAACGATAAAGAACATCATTTGGAGCTCCAATTGGCAGGCTCATGATACGGGTACAGGTACAGGGAGATATACTTATGAGGCGATGGGGCATGTTGGTTTAACATTTGAAGAATTGATTGGCGATCTGAAGCGATTTTTGGTAGAGATTCAATCTGATCGTGAATTAGAATATCGTTTAGATGTTTTACATTTTCTGTTAACGTTTAAATTAACGTATTTTTCTAAAGATATTAGATTTACTAATTCTAATCATGAGAATATTGAAATGCTATATACATTATTGTATTCAAGTGATGATAAGAATACAGACGATTCGATATTTAAACATTTAAAAGAAAGATTTGATCGGGATGAGCAATTCAGTATTATTGAAAGTTATGAACGCTTAAAACTACAAATGGAAATGTATATTGGCTTTGAAGTAGAACGTGAACATTTACTTTTTTAACATAGAATATACATTTCAAAAAAATCTTTTACACAAGCAAGCTGTTTAGCATGGCAGTTCCTGTGGTATAATAAATTTAGCTTTAGAATCTATTAACGAAAGGATCAGGATACCATGGGTCCCCGAAGGATACTTCCCCAAAGGACGGTTTGGAAACGTTATGATCTCTCTTATACTTAGCTCTTCCGTAGAGAACAAGTCACTATAGACCAACTCTAACGGAAGAGGGAATCATGTATGCGAAGGACAAAGTCCTCCAAGTTTGCCTCACGTAAGAGTCGGTCGATATCGATCAAACTTACGAGAAATAGAGGGAGCTTGTATGAGGAGAAAACAAATGGATAAAACAGTATTAAGGCAGATTGCCATAATACTGCTTGGAACTTTGATTTTAGCGTTTGCTTATTATCACATTAATGTTCAGAATCAATTATCAGAAGGCGGATTTGTAGGATTAGCCTTATTAGGAAAATATGCATTTGGATGGTCACCTGCTTGGACAGCTTTATTGCTGGATATACCAGTGATATTACTGGCATGGTGGTTAAAAGGCCGTCGCTTTATGTTATTTACACTAATTGGAGCACTATCGTTTTCACTATTTTACTCATTATTTGAGCAATTATCGTTGTTTGTGGTGGACCTGCACGGTAACCTGCTAGCAGCCGCAGTATTATCTGGGTTGTTAACCGGTTTAGGAGCAGGAATCGTTCTACGATATGGTGGGGCGACCGGAGGCGATGATGTGTTGTCCAAGTTGATCAGTGATTGGAGCGGTTGGAAAATCGGTAATGTATTTTTTGCAAGTGATGCTATTGTATTGTTAATCTGTCTGTTCTATTTACCGCTTAAAGAAACAATGTATACGGTTCTAGCCGTATGGATTGCAGGTAAAGTGATCACATGGACGATGACAACAACATGGCAAGTACGTCACTTATTGCCGATCAAACGTACATCCACATTAGCTGTATCTGTCAGTAAAGTAGCTGTAAAACCAATCACATCTACTCCGCAATCATTACAAATCAATCATAAAGGTATCAAAGTATAAAATAAAAGCCGTTCGGTGATCATTAGGATCGACTGAACGGCTTTTTGTTATATCGTTTTGGTTACAGCTCTTTTTTCAACTAGATAATAACTAAGAATAGATCCCAAAATGCCGACTACTGCGACAGCACCGCCGATGAGTGGCACATAAGGTAATCCAAGATGTGTAATCACAACACCCCCGAGAAAAGCACCCCCTGCATTGCCCAAATTCAGTGCAGAGTGACTGGAAGTCGCGGCAAGTCTTGGCGCTTCATGAGCCAGATTCATAATGCGAATCTGGATACCTGGCATAATCCCGAAAGCGGCTGCTCCCCAGAGAAAGACAAATACTAACGTTAATATCTGATTGTGAAGTACGCTGGACAGAATGACTAACAAGATGACAAGGATCGTAAACGTAGCAATTAAAGAAGGCATCAACTTCCAATCTGCAAGCTTACCCCCTATAATATTACCTAATGTTACACCTACACCGAACATGACCAGAATCCATGTGACACTATGTTCTTGAAATCCGCTCACGTCTGTGAGGAGAGGGGTAATGTAAGTAAATACAGTAAACATACTTCCGCAACCAAAAGCACCGGTGAACAAAATAAGTAATACTTGTGGGTTAATCAGACTACGGAATTCTTTGGCTAGACTTGAAGGGCCAGATTGTTCAATTTTTGGAATTAAGAAAAAGATACCAATCAGCGAAATCATACCCATAATCGTGATAGCTCCGAATGAAGAGCGCCAGCCTAAATATTGCCCGATAAAAGTTCCAAAAGGCACACCAATAATATTGGCAATGGTCAGTCCAGCAAGAACCATCGAGACTGCACTGGCTCTTTTCTCCGGTCGTACGAGTCTAGCGGCAATTAATGAGCTTGCTCCTAGAAAAGTACCATGTGCTAGAGCGGTAACTAGCCTTGAAGCCATTAATAATCCGTAATTAGGAGCAATAACAGCGAGCGCATTACCCAGTATAAAAATAATCATTAACAAACAGAGTAATTGCTTCTGCGGAATCCGATGGGTCAATACAGTCAAAACAGGTGCTCCTACAGCTACACCGAGTGCATAGCTTGTAATCAGTTGCCCTGCTTGCGGAATCGTAACATGAAGATCGTTAGCTACATTAGGTAGAAGTCCCATAATTACAAATTCCGTCATACCAATAGCAAAAGCACCAGCAGTGAGACAAAATAAAGCTGCTGGAAAACGATCATTTTGAGGTGAAACTTGTTCTTGAGTGACAGATGGTTGCATATATTCTCTCCTATTTTCTGAAATTAATGATTTTTTTCTAAAGTGTTTGTACAATTTTCTGTATGTACTCTGTATGTACATAGTAACATTTAAAATTCAAAGTGAGTATACACCTACTCCAAATTAATATTAAAGGAGCTTTCCGATGTTAACATCCAAACAAGAAGTACAATTAAGTAAATATATGAGTTTGATTTTGCGTCATACTCCTGAGGAATATGGCATCCTGTTAGATGCTCGTGATGGTTCTTGTCCATTAGAAGAATTAGTTCATGTATTACGTGAGCAAAAAGGATGGAGCGAGATTACAGAAGATGATATCCGTCAGGTAGTCAGACAATCCGACAAACAACGCTTTGAAATCAATGACGATCGCATCAAAGCCAGATATGGGCATAGTCATACTCAGGTGCAATACGAGCAAGGCACACCACCGGAAATCTTATATCATGGTACACATGAGAAAGCATTACCATTAATACTAGAGCAAGGGCTTTTGTCTATGAGTCGTCAGTATGTCCACTTATCAGCAAGTACACATTTTGCCGAATTAGCAGGTAAACGTAGAGGCAAATTAGTTCTTTTACAAGTCGATACCGTTCGTGCGTTAGAAGCAGGGGTGACATTTTATTTTGCAGGGCATGAAGTCTGGTTGTCAGGTCATATTCCTGCTGATTGTCTAAGCCAGGTATAAATTTATACTTATTCATATAATGATCAAATCAAAGGGAGCGATAATATGTCGCTCCCTTGTTAGTTATTTTTACTTTTAGCCAGTACAGAGAAAGCACTATCATTAATATGATAGCTATTTATAACGTATCGATATCGATCAAATAAACAAAAGCAAAGTGAAATGCTACGTTAATCTAATAATCGCGAACCTAGACACTAATTAGCCTTGAAGTTCAAAAGCTTCTGCTAGCAAACGATATGATTTCAAGCGTGCTTCCGTATTATGAATAGCTGAGACAACCAGTAATTCATCGGTTTGATAATCTTTAGCAAACTGCAACATTTTTTCTTTTACCTGATCAGGTGTACCGACAACGCGGAAGCGACGTGTGTCTTGAATATGTGCTTTTTCTGAATCAGTATATGGATATGCTGCTGCTGTTTTGGCAGAAGGTAAATAAGGCATCGGGTTATTTTGACGTAGCATCAAGAAATACAGATCATTGCTACGCATATGATATTCTGCTTCTTCTTCTGTATCTGCACAAGAAACAGTAATTGCTGCAAGTGATTTGGGAGTGTTAGACATGAGTGAAGGTTTGAAGTTCTCTTTATAGTGAGCTACAGCATCTTCACCACCGGCTGTGCCAAAAAATTGAGCAAAGGCATAGGAAGCGCCGGTCATTGCAGCCAGATCAGCCGTTCCGCCACTAGAACCGAGCAACCATAATTCAGGAGCTGTCTCAATACTAGGTTCAGCGATTAATCCAGGAAAACGGTGATCCGCAGGTAAAGCATCATTCATATAAGCAATTAGATCAACAATCTGTTGAGGATAGCGATCAGATGCATGCATTGATGGAAATTTACCTTCTTGAAGTGCACGTGTCGCAAGTGGCATACCACCAGGCGCACGACCGACACCAAGATCGATACGGTTAGGATATAGTGCTTCTAATAGACGGAAATTTTCTGCTACTTTGTAAGCACTATAGTGAGGAAGCATAATACCACCTGAACCGACACGAATACGTGAAGTGAGTGCCGCTACATGAGCGATTAATACTTCAGGGCTAGAATGAGCCAGACTTGGAGAAGCATGATGTTCTGACATCCAGAATCTTGAGAAACCTAACCGATCGGCTTCTTGCGCTAATTTTAATGTATTGGCTAAAGCATCTTTTGCATCTTCGCCTTCGTTAATATGGGATTGATCCAGTACGCCTAATTTCAACATATATAGTCACCTCTGTGTGGGATAAAGTATTATCTTCGTAACTTTTCGATACTATGTTACTTTAATAGTGTAACCTAAATCATTCATCTTGTCTCATCACACACAAAAAATCCACAAAAGGAGGGGAATCCTTCTGTGGATTTTCAACGTTATATCATTCAAAATCGTTCTATTCTAAATTAGCGTGATTGGTAAACATAGCTGCTGAATCTCCACCACGATGTTCCATTAAGCGAAGCATCAATCCATCGAAAAATAATAATACAGTCTGTTCAAACAAAGAACCCATCGGTTGAACAGTCTCATATTGATTATGATCGGCTGGATCTTTGGGAGAACCTGGTAATTTGACAGTTAGAGCAGACTTCTGACCAATTGTCGATTCAGGAAAAATAGTAACCGCAGCGATAGTCACTTCCGCTTTTTGCGCTTTTTCAGCCATCAGTACAAGGCCTTGTGTTTCTCCTGAACCGGAAGCGATGATTAACAAATCACCTTTTCCAGCACGCGGAGTCACTGTCTCACCGACAACATAAGCATCAAGACCTAATTGCATTAAGCGCATAGCGAATGCTTTTGCCATAAGACCGGAGCGTCCAGCACCAGCTACAAAGATTTGACGTGCTGTCAAAATCTGTTGAACCAATGCTTCTGCTTCGACTTCAGGAATTGCTGCAAGTGTACGTTCTAATTCTTGAACAATACGGTCAAAATGTGTAGAGATTCCTGCTTGGTTACTCATCTAATTAACCTTTAGTGATCAAGTCGCGAATTTGAGAAGCTACGCCAGCTTTATCGTCTTGACCCGTAATTCCGCCACCAACGATGATTAGATCAGGGTTAGCTTTGATCGCTTCAGGCAATGTTTCTAATTTGATACCGCCAGCGATTGCTGTTTTAGAGTTTTTAACTACACTTTTGATTGTAGCCAAATCTTCAAACGGATTTTGACCTGCTGCTTGACCGTCATAACCTGTGTGTACACAGATATAATCTACGCCTAGCTCATCTAATTCTTTAGCGCGAGTAGCGATATCTTTTACATTGATCATATCAACCAATACTTTGCTACGTTGTTTTTTAGCTTCGTCTACACAACCTTTGATAGTTAGATCATTACTTGCGCCTAGAACAGTTACGATATCTGCACCTGCTTCAGAAGCTTTCATAACTTCATAACCACCAGCGTCCATGATTTTAAGGTCAGCTAGTACTTTCAAGTTAGGGAAAGCATCTTTCATAGCTTTAACAGCATGCAGACCTTCGTTAATAACGATAGGTGTACCAATTTCTACGATATCGATAAAAGGTTCTACTTCTTTTACAAGTGCAATTCCATCAGGAATATTAACCAAGTCTAATGCTAATTGAAGTTCCATAATATATAATTCCTCCTAGTTGTATGTTTCGTTCGGTATAACAGATCGTTCGATGAGGACACTAACACTGCATAGCACAGTTAGACATCATCGACGTATTGCTAGTATAAAGTAAAAGGTGCTCTTTATGTAAGTACGCACTTTTTATTTACATAGTGTCTAAAAGTATACTGTGAACCTTTTTTTAGTTATAATAAAGATCATATAAAAAAAGTACATTCGTATGAAAAATAATACTTTAGCATATGTTATTAGCCGAATTGGAGGAATCTCAATCATGCGTGAACGTATATTTAATTGTGAAAAGGAATTAACCTTATCTGTAATCGGTGGCAAATGGAAAATGTTGATTTTGTGGCATCTAGGTAAAAGTGGAACCAAACGATTCGGTGAACTCAAAGCTCTGATCCCTGGTATTACGCAACGGATGTTAGTCAGCCAATTGCGTGAGCTGGAAGAAGACCTGATCGTGCATCGTGAAGTATACCCCGTTGTTCCGCCAAAAGTAGAATATTCATTAACCGAAATGGGCGAAACTTTAATGCCTATTTTGGATGCGATGTATAATTGGGGCAAACATTATATGGATGTGGCTGCGATCGAACCTGTAGAGATCAAACCAGCTTCGTGGAATTAATCGGTGGTATAAATAACGAATAGATTTTAAAAGATAAGCGAGCATACATGTGTAGAAATCTACAATGTACGTTCGCTTTTTTGTCGATATTGCTTGCTGATTATCTATAGAAATAAACTTCTGTCAGGATAATTTGAGTGAATTTTGAGTGAATATAGAATAATTAATGATCAATTGGGGTATACATAGTAAAGACCGAATCTTTTTTGCCTATAGGAGGACACTAAAATGAATATCGCAATTATTGGAGCTAATGGACAGATTGGTAAAATCTTAACTACTCAATTAGCAGCAAATCAACATAAAGTCAGTGCCGTTATCCGCAAACCGGAGCAAGCGGAAGCATTAGAAAAAGTAGGTGCTCAAGCGGTACTTGCAGACTTGGAAGGATCAGTAGAAGATCTAACGAAAGTGCTTCAAGGAGCAGATGCAGTTGTATTTGCAGCAGGTTCTGGTGGTAGCACAGGTGCAGACAAAACGTTATTGATTGATCTAGATGGAGCAGTCAAAAGTATGGAAGCTGCTGAAAAAGCAGGCATTTCACGCTTTGTTCTAGTGAGCGCATTGTATGCAGAAGATCGCACACAATGGCCAGACGATATGAAAACCTATTATGTCGCTAAACATTATGCTGACAAAATGCTAGAAGCCAGCTCACTCGATTATACGATTATCCGTCCGGGTGGATTGTTGAATGATAGTGGTACAGGTAAAGTGAAATTGGTTGAACATTTAGGAGAAAAGGGCAGTATTCCACGCGAAGATGTGGCTTCAGTTGTTGCGGCAATTTTAGATCAATCCAGTACGTATCGTCGTTCGTTCGACCTTGTCTCTGGTGATGATGGTATTGAACAAGCCATTCAGTCTGTCTAAAGACATAATCGGTATTCAATAAGTATTGAAGCTATTTATAAGTGAATCAATAAAAGGCACAGACGATTGATGAGTCTGTGCCTTTTTTGTATATATTTATATTCATAGCATGTTTGTCGATAATAATAGTGAGTATACTTATAGATTACATATATTAAAAAGTAGCAGAGGAGTACGAATGATGAACGAATTTTTAATACATTATGGATATACTATTTTATTATGGATTGTAGGAATTATAATTTTTACACCGGGTTTAATTATTATTTTTACAGGGATTATCAAGTTATATGAGCAATCTAGATTTGTTTACATACATAATATTCATACTATGATCGATGTTCAAAATAATAATCTTATAGATGAAGTTGAAGAATTATTACAAAAATCTAATCGTTTACTAAAAAATAAAAGTGGAATTACTCAAAAAGATATTTTACTAATAGAAAGTAGTTTAAAAGGAACACTTGATCAGTTAGAAGATATTGAAGATGATATTCAGTTACACTGGACCTCTTTTTTCGGTGGATTATCAGAACGAATAGAAGAATTAAAAGAAGATTTACAAAAACAAAAAACGATTCAAGAACAAATTGATTTAGATCGTGTCAAAATAGATAAATTATTAGAAGTAGAGCAATATCTGCAAGAGTATTATATTCATTGGGAACATTCTTTTAATAGATTGGAGCAACATATTTATAGCTTTACTATTGAATTAGGTTCAAGTTTATCCAAATGGTCTAAGCAACAAGAACAAATTAAAGATTTGCTTAACAAAAGTAAACAATATGAGTATTCAGATACTATTCAATCCTTTAATCTTTTAAAAGAAGCAGAAAAAAAAGTGAATATTCTGAACCAACAATATGAACAAATAAAAGTATATTATGAATATGAAATGCAGTTTGAAGAAAAAATTCAAACTTTACGTTTTGAGATTAATCATTCTGTGCACATGCATTCACTATTAACAGGTGAGATTGATCCGTATCAGTGGCTAAACCAAAGTACTAGAACGCTAGAATCGTTTCATCATGCTGTTCGTCAGGGTGATCTGTTACAAGCACAATCTTTATATAATCAATTAGAAAGCTTTATAACGAAATCGATTGCTATGATAGAAGATAGAATAGCTCTTCAAGAAAACGTTCAAGAGCAGTATAGAAAAGCACATGAACAGTTGCAACTTCTAAATAGTATTGAATTAGAATTAACAGTAATATGGTCTCTAGCGCGCCAAGAATGGAAATACTCTGTCTGGAAAAATACATTTCAAAAATTTGAAAAAACATGTCTAGTATTGCATACGATTGAACAAGACTTAGAAAAAATTGAACGGTATATTCATAAAGATATTCAAAAATATATAGAAGCTAACAAACACCTTAACCAGTTAGAATCGAAGTTAACCTCTATTGAACAGGAACTAAACGCTAATCAGGAACAACTACAAGTGTGGCAACAATTACAACAACAGCTTCCTGAGAAAGTAAAGCAAGCTGAACACAAATTAAAACATAGTTATGCTAAAGCTGAACAAGAAGCCATCAAGTGGGATAGGAATGTAGTACTGGATGAAGAGTATCAATTTATACAGAAACAATATGATAAAGTTCAGTATCTTTTTTCAGAATCGCCAAAAGATTTGAATCTATTGCAAAAACAATGTACAACCTATATTGAAGCTATTGAAAAATGGGTTGGTACAATTGATAAATTGATTGATTATCGTGATGATGCTGTACCACTCAGATTAAGATTGCAAAATGATTTTAATCTTCATTATCGAACAGTAAAGTGGTATCTGCCTATGGGAGCAAGCAAACATTACAAGAGTTCTTTTAACAAATATATAAATGATTATGAAGTTATGACAGTCAATGGAGAGTATGAATCAGCATTTGCATCATTGCAAAATATAAAAGGAATTATCGCAGAACTACAATTATCTTATGATCAAACTATGGCACAACAACAAGCACTTAAAAAAGCAAAATCCGAAGAACGTCATCGTGTACGTCAAGCAAAAAATCAAAAGAATAATGCTAAAGTAGTCAATCATTATCATAGTCACTCTTCTGGAGGGATTACTTTATTCGGTTCCAGTTCTTCCTCATCCCAATCTAAATCTAATATTGGATATAAAGAGGATGACAGTTGGGAAGAAGATAATGATGATGAATAATAGCAACATAGATATAACACAATGTCTTTGAGGTAAAGTTACTCATAAAAAAACAGTTGAACACAATGTTCAACTGTTTTTGTTATAAGACTATTTTTCAGGATGATCTTTGTCCCATTCTTCTGCTTTAGCAGTCGCAATCGCGATGGCTCGACCTTCTTCATAGCCTTCATCCAGTAAAGCATTAGCAATTTCAATCGCTTTATGTCGTACACGAGTATCTAAATTTTTCATAGATGGGGGATAATCTCCGTTAGTCCAAGGCATAATAAACACTCCTTATCAGTAAAATAGAATAGAATACAGTTAACACAATACATTCAATGGAATAAAAAAAATACATAAGCAACATGGTATGTATTTCATTTACCCGTCTATCTTTAGACGAAACGATATAGAGACAGAATAAAAGGCTCTCACCTTAGCGGTAAGAGCCTTTATTAATCAATCTAGAGTATTATGCTTCTTGGAACATAGCTTTGTACTCGCTGTATCCTTCAGCTTCTAAATCTTCTTTAGGAACAAAGCGTAGAGCAGCCGAGTTAATGCAGTAACGCAATCCATTTGGGCCCGGGCCATCATCGAACAAGTGACCTAAATGAGAGTCTGCTTCACGACTACGTACTTCCGTACGAACCATAAAGTGGCTCAAATCCATATTTTCTTTCACTTGATAATCTCGAATAGGACGGGTAAAACTTGGCCATCCGCAACCGGAATCGTATTTATCGAGTGAGCTGAATAACGGCTCTCCAGATACAATATCTACATAGATTCCTTCACCATGATGATCCCAGAACTCATTTTTAAAAGCAGGTTCTGTTCCATTTTTTTGAGTAACATGGTATTGGATTTCAGATAGTTTGTTTTTTAGATCACTTTTATCTAGCTTAGTAGCCCAGTGTTCGTTGATAAAAGCATCTCTGCCGGAACCTTTACGATAGCGTTTGTAATGACCTGTATTTTTTTTGTGGTAATCTTGATGATATTCTTCTGCTTCGTAAAAAGTCTGAGCAGGCTCAATTGGTGTCACAATCGGTTTGTCAAAGCGTCCGCTAGCAGCTACTTCTTGTTTGGAGATTTCTGCTAATTCACGTTGCTCATCAGTATGATAATAGATCGTTGTGCGGTAAGAAGAACCACGATCATAGAACTGTCCACCAGCATCGGTAGGATCTATTTGTTGCCAGTATAATTCTAGCAATTTAGTATAAGGGAAAATGGATGGATCATATACGATCTGTACCGCTTCCGCATGTCCTGTCGTTTCTGTACATACTTCTTTGTATGTTGGATTCTCAGTATGTCCACCTGTATATCCGGAGCGAATACTGATGATGCCTGGTAGTTCTTCAAAAGGGGATACCATGCACCAGAAACATCCGCCTGCAAAAGTAGCCTTTTCATATTGTGAGTTGCTCATTTATCGTTCACTCCATTTCTTTGAATAAATAATTAAAATGTAAATAATACATAATATATCTTACACTATATAAAACCCAAAAAAACAGTGTATTCAAACATTAGATACGTATAAACTGTTCATTTGGATGACATCTATTTATAAATAAAGGGAGAAAAAACCGCTGACATGTAGCCATGTAAGCGGTTAGTGGTTATATTTTAATCGTTATCAAGTATTCATTTGGCCGATCAGATGGATCAATCTTATTTTTGTGGAATAGTCAATTGGTATCCAGCAGGTAAAAGATTGTTAGCAGCAATCAATTCATCTACAGTTACACCGTATTGAGCAGCAATTTCAGTTAGGCTAGCACCTTGTGGAACAACAACAGTTGTAGTATTTGTAGTTGGTGTTACGGCTGGAGTTGTTTCTTGAGCTGGTGTTGTTTTAGCTGTTCCAAACATCGCTTCTACTTGTTGAGATACTGCTGTTTGGTAAGCTAAGTTATCTGCACGTTGTTCTGCTTTATCTTTTGCTTTTTGGTGATTGCTTGTATCCGCAGCAGCTGATACTTGACTTGCTCCCATCGGTGCAACAAGAGCAACAGCTCCCAAGCTAGTAGCTAAAGCAGTAGACAATAAGACTTTTTTAAATGTTGAGTTCATGATATTTTCTCCTCTGTAATTACATAATTTTTTATAACTTACTTTCATTTAGTAACTTTATGATATAAATATACCACCATGATTCGACAATTGCAATAGATGATGTGTATTTTCTTGATATTATTTTTAAAATTGTGGTTCTGTCATGTTGTATACTCTTATTATAAGCTTTGCAATTAAATTCACATGAACGATAGCTTAAAACCATATGAAATTTCAAAATAAATACAAAAAAGATAAAATATCGAAATCTCTTTTGTTTTTTTGATGTTGCTTCTTTTAATATTACTTCTATAGTAGAAATAGTGGTAAGACTGATATATATTTGTGATCAAAGGAGATTAGATGATGACAGAACACGAGAATAGAAATATAACACGCAAACGGATTGCTTTGATCGGTATAGGCGATATTGCTCGTAAAGTGTATTTGCCATTACTAATTAATCGTGTAGATATAGAAGTAGTGGGAATTATCAGTCATTCTGAGCAGACGGTGCGTCAGACGATGGATACTTTTCGACTAACAAAAGGAAGTACCCGAATTGAAGATATCCAAGCGTGGGAACTGGATGCTGTATTTGTACATAGCCCAACTGCTACACATTATGATATTGTAATGAAATGTCTGCATTTTGGATTACCTGTATATGTAGATAAGCCTTTATCTTATGAAATAGAAGAAGCCCGCCAGATGACTTCAATAGCGGAACAAAAAGATTTGTTACTTGCGGTTGGATTTAATCGTCGTTTTGCTCCATTATATATGAACGCCTATGCGTGGCTAGCTGAAGCAGGTGGATTTGAATTATGCGAAGTAGTCAAACATCGCACCCGCTTACAAAGTGTACCTGCGAAAGAAACAGTCTATGATGATCTGATCCACATGTTGGATTTATTAATGTGGTTGGGTAATGACACATATACAGTCATGGCGCATCAGCTTCGTCAACAAGGGAATGGCAACGGGCCAATGCTACATGCTTCTGGAATGCTTTCATTAGGCAATGGACGCTACGGGAGCTACACGATGGCACGCAGTGCAGGGATTGATATGGAGAGATTGATTTTGCATGGTGGCGGACGTTCTGCTGAAGTGATGAATATGGATAGTGCTTATTTATATGAAAAAGATATGTTACCACAGCAGCAACAATTTGGTAGCTGGGAGACGATATGGGAACGGCGCGGATTTATGGGAGTAGTTGATCATTTTCTAGATCGTTTATCAACACCAGAACAATGCAGTATACGCGCCGATCTCGTATTGGAATCACATATTTTGGCAGATCGATTAACATCTGATCTATAAAAAGAAATAGTTAACCTGGAAAGGATGCAATACGATGGATGATTATGATTACGACAATCTAACAAGCAAAGAACAACAGAAATTACGAGAAGAGCAAATTGTACAAAGTTATCGTCAGGATGAAGATATGATGATTCTAGTATTTGCGCAGTGGTGTGTAAATCGCGGATTTGATGCCAAAGACTTGTACCAGACCGCTTATCCAGATCAAGTGGATAATCCACGTTTACAACAAGGAATTAATTTGACAGTCCCCAAAGAAGAAGCAGGCGATATTCCTGATGATACGTTATTTGGTGTATTGTCGATGTACGGAAATGAAGATCTGGCTCTGGTCATTAGCGAAGCGATAGATACAAGAGCCACTACAGAACGTCGATTGGCTTCACAAGAGAGCGAAGAAGAGTAGAATAACCATGTATACAAAGCTTTTGTTATTTCCTGAAAAATAAAGGAAATGGCAGAAGCTTTTATTTATTTTTTGCAAATTTGAAAATTTTAACTTGGCATATTACACTGAATATGATTTAATAATAACTATTACGATTTGAAAAAAATGTAGAAAATTGTAGAATGATATATAATAGTGTCATATAGGGGTTATACTAATATATATATTGGAGGAGAAATAACATGATGAAAGCAACTGGTATTGTAAGAAAAGTAGACGAATTGGGACGGGTTGTTATTCCAATTGAATTGCGTCGCGTTATGAATATTGATGTAAAAGATGGTTTGGAGATTTTTGTCGATAGCGACCGTATCATTTTGAAAAAATATGAGCCTTCTTGCATTTTTACAGGCGATTCAGAAGACCTTATCTATTTCAAAGGTAAAATGATCAGCCGTAGTGCTATAGAAGAATTGATGGAAGCTTACCGTACTCAACGTTAAGATTCTATAGTATTCTAAAATATTCATGTAAATGATAGAAACCTGAGGTTATACAGCATAAAGTTGCTGTGTACACTCAGGTTTCTTTGTGATCATTAAGACGAGATAGTATAAGTGACTTGCATAATATGATGTTGATTGGCTTGAACTTGCTGTGGTTCAACAGGTTGAATAAGCTGAATATGTTCAATACCATCCGGTACAATAACAGGGGTGATTACAGATAGATTAGAAGATTGGATCATAGCAATATCAAATTCAATCAATAATTGTCCTGCTTGAATAGAATCACCTGATTTCACATGTAAAGTAAAACCTTGTCCTTTCAAAGATACTGTATCTAATCCAATATGAATCAATAATTGTACACCGCTAGCATGTTCAAGAATAATAGCATGTTTACTTTTGTCCATCACATGCGCTACCGTTCCATCGAAAGGAGCATACAATTTACCTTCGCTTGGTTCAATTGCTATGCCTTCGCCCATATGTTTACCGGAAAAAGCAGGATCAGGAACCTGTTCTAACTGAACCAGTGTTCCGCTTATTGGAGCTACAATATCCAATATAGCTGTATGAGTATTAGTAGAGCTAGAAGATGCAGACGTGCTGTTATAGATAGAAGAAGCTGAGATTGATTCAGTAGAAGAACTTGATGACTGTGTATCAACAATCGAATCAGTAGCGACTGAATCTGGAGCTGGGCTAACTACTTTATCTTTGTATCCAAACAACCATGTAAGCGTAAATGCTATAGCGATCGCGACAACGTTACATAAGATATACAGTGGAAGTTGACTATTCAAGTAAAGCAACGTTCCTGGAATAACTGTAATTGCCATACCTGATCCTGCTAAATGGAACAAAGAAGCCATAAAACCACCGATACCGCCACCGATTAATCCCATAATAAATGGCTTCATATAACGTAAGTTTACTCCAAAAATAGCGGGTTCTGTAATACCTAGAAAAGCAGATAAAGAAGAAGGCAGCGCTAATGCTTTGAGCTTATTGTCTTTCGTTTTGAGACCTACGGCTAGACAAGCGCCACCTTGAGCTGCCATAGCACAGGTGATAATAGCATTAAACGGATTGACACCTGTTCTTTCTAACAATTGAATTTCCAAAAAGTTGAAAATATGATGAACACCAGTTACGACAATAATTTGATGCAAAGAACCGATTAATAGTCCTGCAATACCATAAGGCATATTCAATACATAAATCGTAGCATTGAGTACCACCGATTCCAGTGAGTGGAAAATAGGCCCAATTGCAAACAATCCAAGTGTAATCATAATCAGTAATGTTAAAAATGGCGTTAAGATAAGATCAATCGCTTCAGGAATCCGCTTACGTAATGCTTTTTCTAACTTGGCTCCAATCAGACCGATAACAAATGCCGGCAATACAGAACCTTGATAACCAACAACAGGAATAAATCCAAACATCGTTAACGGATGAGCAGACCCATCAGCGACCGAATAAGCATTAGGCAGAGCAGGATTGACGAGCATCAGACCGAGTACTATCCCTAACACAGGACTTCCTCCGAATACTCTAAAAGCAGACCATGCTACAAGTGCTGGTAAAAAAGCGAATGCAGTATCTGTTAATACTTGTGTAAATAGAAGAAAGTTAGCTGGAATATGATCAGGTGTCATTCCGAAAAGAGCCAGAATCTGAGGTTGTGTTAACAAACCTCGCAATCCCATAAATAAACCTGTAGCTACAAGAACAGGAATAATAGGAACAAATACATCACCAAATGTACGAATCGAACGTTGAAAAAAGTTCCCTGCATTTTTACTCTGACTTTTGATATCGTCTTTGGAAGTACTTTCTACGCCTAACTTTTCAAACTCTTCAAAAATACGATTAACAGTACCGGTACCAAATATAATCTGATACTGACCTGAATTGAAAAAGGCACCTTTGACTTTATCTATATTTTCGGTACGTTCCTGATTGATTAGCTCTTTGTTATGTACCATAATTCGCAAGCGAGTAGCACAATGAGCAAAAGAAGCGATATTATCTTTACCTCCGACAGCTTCGATAACCTGTTGAGCAATTTTTTGATTTTCAGACATGATTATTGTTCCTCCTTATCGATCAAATCCCATTGTGTAACATCAAAGCATGCGCTTCCATCTTCTGCAAATAAAGCTACTCCTGTACTACCAGGTTGGGGGAAGATGCGAGCTGTTAACACTTTACGACCATCATTGGCGAAAATTTCAATCGAAGAAGTATCTATAAATAGATGTAATGTTAATAAGCCTTCTTCCAGCGATAAGTTACAACTTCGCGTGGTTCCATAATCAAGCGCTAGAGGTTGACCGGATAATGAGCGATCTAGAGTTAACTTCTCTAATTCAGGTTGATAATACAGAACTGTTTTTTCGTTAGTGCCTACTCGTAACTCCAAGCCTATTTTGGTAGCTTGAATATCACTGATCTGAACAAGCATTTCATAATGCACACCTTGCATCGATGACAACGGATCATGTTGGTTATCAACAGTATGATTCAGATGATAATGTTGCCCGCGTAGCTGACTAAGCTCTTGAACAGGACGTTGTCGTAGTTCACCTTGTTCAATCGTTAATTCACGAGGCAATGTGAGACAGTGTGCCCATCCTTGTTGATCTGTAGGATAATCAATCTCTGGCATACCTAACCAACCGACCAACAATCTACGCCCGTCTGGTGCAAGGGTCGTCTGTGGAGCATAGAAGTCGAATCCATGATCTAATTCGTAAAAGTCTCCATGATCAAATTCCCATGTATTCACATCTACAGGGTCACCAATCAAGTAACCGGACTGATAAATATTTTGAAACGAATCTTCTATCGGTTCTATTCCTTGCGGTGAAAATAACAATACGCCTTGCTGATCCAGTTCAAAGTAATCTGGACATTCCCACATATAACCAAATGAAGGGAGTGACGTCTGTAATTCTCCTTGAAATGCCCATGTCTGTAGATCAGGTGAACGATAAATAACAACACATCCACTATAATCGATTCGCTGAGCACCAATCACACAATAGTAATAGTCTCCATCTTTCCAGACTTTCGGATCACGAAAATGATCGCTATATCCATCTGGCACATGTTCGATCACAGGAGGTAACTTGGTAATTTGACCTTCTGTATTCATTACAGCCATACATTGAAATGGATAACGCTTCCAATCTTTGTTACGCGTATTACCGGTATACATCAGATAAAGAAGATGATCTTTTTCTATAGCGCTTCCAGAATAGGCTCCATGAGAATCATATCTGGTATCAGGAGCAATACCGATTCCTTGATTATGCCAATGAACCAGATCTGTAGAGGAAGTGTGATACCAGTATTTGATACCATGTTGTGTCCCTAGTGGAAACCATTGATAGAACAAATGATATTCTCCGTTAAAAAAACAAAATCCATTCGGATCATTAAGTAATCCAGCTTCAGGTTGAATATGGAAAGTCTGACGCCAGGGGCTTGTATCGGCTAATAACTTCAATGCTTCCCATTCTCCAACATCAGCCTGATCTAACGTACGATACAACTGTGTTCGACTCATTTTCATAAAGTATTCTCCATCATTATTGATATATTCTTTTTACGGAACCGGTTCCAAATTGAATTAAAAAAATACACCGGAACCGGTTCCAATGTATTATAAGTCGGTATTTAACGATTGTCAACGCTTTCTCGGACAATAAGTTCGCAGTTTGAAATGGTTGTTTTTGCAACAGTTTGTCCATGAATAAGCTGTATAAGATTAGTAGCCGCCAATTGTCCGGCTTCTTTGTAGTGAAATTTGACGGTTGTCAAAGCAGGATGCATAATCTCTGTAATATCGTAGTCACCGAACCCTGTGATCGATAGTGTAGTAGGAATATCAATCTGTCTCGAAAGAGCTGCTTTGAATACACCAATCGCTATATTATCAGTCGCAGCAACAACAATCGAAGGGGTCCATTGATCTAGTAAATGATGGGCAGCAACCACCGCTTGATCCATCCGAAAGCCTGATTCATAGTAACGAATATCATGATCTGTCGTGTCTGCAAAGGCTTGCTGGAAACCTAGTTTACGCTGAATACCAACAGCATCATCTTGCTCGGTAACTCCTAGATAAGCGATTTGTCGATGCCCTTTCGATAATACATATTTGCCCAAAAGATAACCAGCTTGACGATCATCATGAATCACACTATGTAACAAAGCATCATCTTGACCAATAAGTACAACAGGGATCTTGCATTGAGCAATAGCTTGACGATGTTCATCAGTAATTTTGATCGCCATAAATAGCAACCCTGAAATCTTTTGACGGGAAAATTCATAGATCGCTTCGATCTCGCGAGCCGTTTCTTGATTGGCATTCGCAAGTAACATCTGATACTGTTCCTGGCGCAACGTATCATCAATGCCTATTAACATTTGAGATACAGCAAATGAATCCAGTCGCGGTACAATAATTCCGATAATACTTGTTTTTTTCGCTTTCAAACTGCGTGCAAATGTATTAGGTACATAGTTATATTGTTTAATAATGCGTTCGATTTTTTCTTTAGTCTCATCACTGACCGAGCCGCCATTGAGATAGCGTGATACTGTACTTTTGGCAACACCGGCAGCTTGAGCAATATCGATAATTGTTTTCATAGCTGTAAGCTCCTTATAGAAATCAAAAATGATAGATTAAGTGATACAAAAATAATAGCAAAAGTGATTAAAAAATCGATTCTGTGTATTCTGTTTATTATACATGAAAAAAGAGAGATTCTTTAGATCAAAGACTCTCTCTACAAATAGATAATTCGTACGTCAAACCCATAAAATAGTTACCTAGTCGATACTATCTAAGTGATATGTTTAAGTGATATGCTCACGCTTGGAAATCCGAAATTCTTTGGGTGACATGCCAAAGCGAGAACGAAATACCCGGTGGAAATACGTATAATTTGCAAATCCAGAAGATTCGGCAACTTCTTCCAGTGGCATTGGACTGAATACAATTCGCTCCTGTGCCATATTCAGACGAACATCCAGCGCATATTGCATAATCGTTGTATCAAATGCTTCTTTGAACAAATGAACAGCACGAGAAACGCTAATACCGACATACATAGCTACATCATCCAATTTAAAAGCAGTAGATGCATTTTCTTCGATATAATTTTTGATTTGATAAGCTAAATATGTTTTTGGACCACTGCTAGGTTGTTCGGACAAATAACGATCGATCGATAAGCATAGAATTTTCATATAATAAGACAAAATCTCAGGATAAGGATCATCGATCCGTCTTTTTTCCATCGAAATCTGACGTAATAAATCAACGATATTATCGCTAAGCGGAATTTTTATTTTAGCAGGTCGTTCAGTGCGATTCCACCATGTATCTGCCCATTCGCCACCGAAAAAGATATGATAGTCGCCACTTTCTACCATAGGTAAGCCTGCCGCATTAGGCGTATAATCAATTTTTAGCTCATACGGTTCATCAGGTGCATACAAATGTAGATCACCTACTTCGACTTCATCCATTCCTCCTTTGTAACGGAGCAAACAGTTTCCTTCTGTTTGAAAACGGAATAAGTAACTTTTGACACCTTCGGGCTCATTCATATAAAAAGGCTTTCGATGAAACGAATAACCTGCGGTATAAACTTTACAAATTTCTCCACTTAATTCCATTAAAAAGCCTCTTTTCAGCAACAAATTTAAAATTTGACCAAATAGTTCATGTTTTAATCATATTATTCATTTTAATTGAAACCAAATAGTAATACTATTGTAACGAGCTTACAAAACATCAAGATTACATCATTAACAAAGTGGACAATGGTATGTATAAGTCCGTCATACATAAAGGGTTTATCATAGCATTGACAGATTGTCGTTATGCAGGGCAATCCTAGAT
The DNA here is from genome assembly GCF_042681745.1 of Paenibacillus nicotianae. Lineage (NCBI taxonomy): Bacteria > Bacillati > Bacillota > Bacilli > Caryophanales > Paenibacillaceae > Paenibacillus > Paenibacillus nicotianae. The sequence continues at coordinate 601,634 of NZ_JBHUGF010000010.1, forward strand.
ATACTTATAACCAGAGGAAAAGCTTTTCTGCACCTAGAAAAACAGACGCCCAAAGGAGGATCACCTGTGGAACGAATGAAAGCTGGCTTAATCGGATGCGGTAACATCAGTGAAATTTATTTGGAAAATCTACAATCAAGTCCAGTTGTTGAAGTAGTAGCATGCGCAGATATGGTGATTGAGAAGGCTCAAGCAAGGGCTTCACAATTTAACATTGCAAACGCATTCACACCGGATGAATTATTTCAACAGGAAGATATTGAATTAATTATCAACCTGACCATTCCTGCGGCACATGCTTCGGTCAATTTGGCGGCACTTGCAGCAGGCAAACATGTCTATGCTGAAAAGCCATTTGCAGTATCGCTCGAAGATGGTCAACGTACCCTTTTACGAGCCAAAGAAGTAGGTCGCCGCGTAGGCAGTGCACCTGATACTTTTCTAGGCTCGGGCATAGAAACAGCGCGCAAAGCGATCGACGATGGATTGATCGGTCGACCGATTGCAGCTTCTGCTTTTATGATGAGTGGTGGGCCTGAATCCTGGCATCCTGATCCTGAATTTTTCTATGCTCCAGGTGGAGGACCAATGTTCGATATGGGACCTTATTATTTGACAGCACTAACAAGCCTGCTAGGATCAATGACTCGAATTAGTTCGTCAGCAGGAATACAGATTCCTGATCGTCATGTTCATAGCGGTCCCAAAGAAGGTACGCCATTACGTGTACAGACACCTACACATCTGTCAGGAACGATCGATTTCGAAAACAGTGCAATCGTTACCATGATCACCAGTTTTGATATTAAAGGAGGCTCTCAATTGCCTCGGATGGAAATCTACGGTACAGAAGGTACTTTAGAAATTCCTGATCCTAACTTTTTTGATGGTGATGTTCGTTTGAGACGTGCAGGTTCAGAAGAGTTTGAGATTGTACCTCCTGTATTTGAAGGAACTCGTAATGAACGTGGTAAAGGTCTCAATGAAATGGTAACAGCTATTCGCAACAATCAACCTCACCGCGCTAGTGGTGAACTGGCATACCATGTACTTGAAGCGATGCATGCATTCCAACGTTCTTCATTAGAAGGCAAGCATGTAATTATCAAAAGTCGCGCAGGATACAGACAAGGTAACAGCTATTAAATATCATAATCCTATACAACTATCATAAATTGTGGGAGTGAATGGAGCAATGGTTAAAGTTGGACTGCAATTATACACAGTACGAGACGATTTAGAAAAAGATTTTGAAGGTACAATTGCTAAAGTAGCATCGCTCGGATATCAAGGCGTTGAATTTGCCGGATTTTACGGACGCACTGCTAGTCAAATTAACGAATTACTCAAAAAACACAACCTTGAAGTTGTGGGTTCTCATACTCAATATACAGAACTATTACAAGATGCACAGTCTTTAATCGATTATAACAAAGAAATAGGCAATCGTTATATTATTGTACCATTCTTGTCTGAAGAGCAACGTAGCAACTGGCCAGATGTTTTCGCTAATCTGCGTAAGCTTGGAGAATTATGCAATCAAAACGATGTTGTGTTGTTATATCACAATCATGAATTTGAATTTACTGAAAAAATAGGTGAACATACTGTATTTGACGCGATGTATACCGAAGTTCCTGCATCTTTATTGCAAGTTGAATTAGATAGTTGCTGGGTACAGTATGGTGGATATGACCCTATCGAATATATTCAAAAATACGCTGGACGTTTACCGATTGTTCACTGGAAAGATTTCAAACGCACCGATCAAGGAGCACAAACCGTTGAACTTGGTGAAGGTGAAGTTCCTGTTGCAGCTATTGCCGATGCTACTGAAAAAGCAGGAGCAGAATGGTTGGTAGTCGAGCAAGATTCATGCTTACAACCGCCTTTGCAAAGTATTGAGCAAAGTATAAACTGGGTGAAATCGTATGGTGCTAAAGGTGGAAAAGTAAGCGTGTAATCCAACTCTTACTGTTCAATCCTAATAATTGTACTAAAATGGATATAAATCGCAATTTAGGTGAACTTTATGACATGTTTCGACGTATTATTTAATAATAGAGCATTTCTACTTTTCTCAACTGTCTGATAGGACAAATACAGAATTCACAGTTCGCTCTATTGATTAGATTCAAGTGATAAGTTCACCAGGTTGCATTCATAAAATTAACGAATGAAGCTGGAGGATGGACAAATGAAATTAGGCATATTTATGGTATTGCTCAACAATATGAGCTTTGAAGAAGCATTGGATTATGTAGCTGAAAAAGGCGTTAAAATGGTAGAGCTTGGTTCAGGTGGTAATCCAGGTAATGTTCACTGTAAGCCTGATGAATTACTTGCAGATGAAGGTAAGCTTAGAGCATTCAAGCAAGCGATCGATTCTCGTGGATTAACGATTAGTGCATTAAGTTGTCATGGTAATCCTTTGCATCCGCAAAAAGCGATTGCTAAAGAATCCCATGAAGACTTTATCAAATCGGTTCAACTAGCACAGAAGTTAGATGTAGCGGTTGTTAATACATTCTCCGGTTGTCCGGGAGATAGCGATGATGCGAAATATCCGAACTGGCCGGTAGCACCGTGGCCGAATGATTTCCAGGATCTTATGAAATGGCAATGGGAAGAAAAAGTCATTCCATACTGGACAGAGAATGGTAAATTCGCTGCTGATCATAACGTAAAAGTTGGTTTGGAACTGCATGGTGGTTTCTCTGTTCATACACCGGGTACACTATTACGTCTGCGTGAAGCTGCTGGCGAAGTGATTGGAGCGAACCTTGATCCAAGTCATATGTGGTGGCAAGGTATCGATCCGGTACAAGCGATTAAAATTTTAGGAAAAAATAATGCAATTCATCACTTTCATGCTAAAGATACGCTGGTAGATACCGATAATGTTAATATGCACGGCGTAACTGATATGCAAGACTATACAAAAATGCAAGATCGTGCATGGCAGTTCCGTACAGTAGGCTTTGGTCATGATAACAAAACATGGGCTGATATTATCAGCACGTTACGTCTAGTTGGATACGATTATGTTGTAAGTATAGAGCACGAAGATGGTCTAATGTCTGTAAATGAAGGTTTCACAAAAGCTGTCCATAACTTGAAGCAGGTTTTGATTGAGGAAGAACTTGGTGAGATGTGGTGGGTCTAATATAGAGGAGGAAGTTTTTTATGATTAATGTAACGGTCTGGAATGAGTTTGTACATGAGAAAATCCGTGATGATGTCAAAGCAGTGTATCCTGATGGGATTCACACTGTTCTGGCAGATGGGCTATCGAAGGAAGGCTTTGCCTGCCGTACAGCTACACTCGATCAGCCGGAACATGGTTTGACAGAGTCTGTTTTGAACTCTACCGATGTAATGTTATGGTGGGGACATACAGCTCACGAATTAGTAGATGATGATATTGCAGAAGCGGTAGCAAGACGAGTCAATGAAGGCATGGGATTGATCGTTCTTCATTCCGGGCATTTCTCCAAACCATTCAAACAACTAATGGGAACCAGTTGTGATCTGAAATGGCGTGTAGCCGATGAGCAAGAAATTCTATGGTGTGTAAATCCTACGCATCCGATTGCTCAAGGTGTTAACCCTTCTATCACTTTGGATAAAGAAGAAATGTACGGTGAGTTTTTCGATATTCCGGCTCCTGATGAATTGGTATACTTGAGCAACTTTGAAGGCGGAGAAGTATTCCGTAGCGGTTGTACGTATCGTCGTGGACATGGTAAAGTATTTTACTTCCGTCCAGGTCATGAAACGTATCCAACGTATTACAATCAGGATATTATGCATATTATCTCTAATGCTGTACGCTGGGCTTATCCTGCAATCAATACACGTCCTGAATTCGGTCGCACAGAACCTACACGTGCACTCGGTAGTAAAGTAATGGTGTAATAGCCATACTGAACCAACTGAGTTCCAGACGTTATTAATCATAGAAAATAATTCTTTCAAAAGTGCGCGTGTATGGTTAATAGCCTACAGGCGTACTTTTTTTGGAGATTTGTCTAGCAGTTAGATAGCATTTATGTGTGTAAGCACTCTCCCATATAGGTTAGTGATAGAAAGGAGTGCATTATGTCTAAAGCACATATCGAATCACAGATTGGGAATGTTCCATTATCTCCAATACGAATTAGCGAATGTTTGGAACGAGTAGCCGGACATCGGTTAGAAGGATTTTTAGGTGGGTATGGTAAATTTCCGGGTGAGTTGATGATGGTAGGCGAAGCACCGGGAGCGAATGAGATTGAAAAAGGGATTCCTTTTTGTGGACAAGCAGGCAAAGTATTAGATGGTTACTTTGAGGCGTTGAATATCACAAGAAACGATCTATATATTACAAGTACTGTACGTAGTCGCCCGTACAAAGACAAAATGATTCAAAGTAAACAGGCAGCAGAACGATCCAGTCGATCCAATCGTACACCAACTTCTTATGAAGTATTTGCTTTTGCTCCTATTCTAGATACGGAGATTGAAACGGTACAACCTCAAATTATAATTACACTTGGTAATATTGCTTTGCAACGACTACTAGGTAAAGGATATCAAGTGTCTCATGTTCATGGTCAAGCACGTCGTAGTCATATTCAACAAGTCGATGCAGATCGTATGGATGAGGGATATCATTGGTCAGAACAGGAGTACTGGATTTTTCCTATGTATCATCCTGCGGCAGTATTGTATAATAGATCATTGACACCTATTATTGCAGAAGATCTAGTTGTCTTGCGAGAATTGATCGATTTAACGCTCCAATCATAAAATAATAATGAAAGATTGAGCATTAATCTGTAATTATGTAATGTTTTCGTTCTCTTTTCAGGCAAAATATGCTAAAATATATGTACTAACTAATCGTAAGTTAACATCATAATATGATGAAATACGAGCTTATGACTATCCGATCCCGTGTTTCGGAACAATTGAAGAGGTGAGAAAACATGGAGCAACATCAGTTGGGATTATGTCCCCGTTTTGAGACCGCGTTTTCATTTTTAGGAAAAAGATGGAACGGTCTAATTATTCAATCATTAATGAGTGGTCCTAAACGTTTTAAAGATATTTCTAATCTGATTCCGATGATGAGCGACAAAATGTTATCAGAACGGATGAAAGATTTAGAAAGCAGTGGAATTTTGATTCGTCAAGTATATCCAGAGACTCCTGTTCGTATCGAGTACGAGTTAACAGACAAAGGTCGTGCACTCAAGCCGGTGATGGAACAGATTCAGAACTGGGCAGAGCATTGGGTTGAATAGAATTTTATAAATCAATCAAAAAAAGCTTTCCGCTGTGAGTCATCTACGGAAAGCTTTTTTGGTATTTTTAGTTGTCTCAACAGGTAATTGCATAAGCAAACCTGATTATTCATTACACTCTGCATATTTCTTTAGGGCACATTTCGCAGTGGCATACTTCTTGTAATGCTTCAAGGTCATGGATAATGATCATACCATGTTCATATTCGATACTTTCTTTTTTACGGAGATCACTAAGCATCCGGTTAACACTTTCACGAGTAGCACCAATCATATTCGATAGATCAGTATGCGTAATTTTTTTGTTAATCAAAATAGAACCTTGATCATTATAATCTTCGCCATACGTATTGCTTAAACGAATCAATGTAGAGCAGAGAGCACCTGGTTTACCATATAACATCAAATCACGCACTTTAGTCTGAGTAAGACGGTGATGCGTGCCCATCCATTTCATAAAGTCGATAGCAAAGTCGCAATACTGGCAGATCATCAATTCTAATTCCTTATGTTCTATAACAGCAACTTCAGTATCTTCTATCGCTTCTGCTGTAAATCCAAGACGTGTACCAGAGAAAGGATCTGCTTGACCGATCATATCGCCTGCTTGATACATATATAGAATCAATTCTTTACCTTCATCAGTTGATTTGGTTAATTTGACCCGTCCACTTTTAATGAAATACAATTTATCTGACAAATCGCCTTCCCAGAATAAATGAGATCCTGCGGCAATACTACGTTCTGTAGAATGGTTAAGTAATCTTTCCTGATTAATTTCCGAAAAGCATGCTGTATTATGACGTGGTTGAGTTTCTTCTAAAGAATTGTTCATTATTGTTCGCCCCTTTTGTTTCAATTATACGTGAAATTAATCATAATGCATAACATTTTAGGAAAAAAATTGGAAATTAAATGATTAGTTAAATTGTACATTATATAGGAAAGATCGTGAACTCATTGATACATAAAAACAATTCATACTTTGTGATTAATTTCACTATTATCATACATCTTTTTATATTAAAATGCAAAAGGAAAAAATAAAATAAAACAAATTTAAAAAATAAAAATTGATTGTGAAAAATATCACATTATGATTTATGTCTCTATGCTATGATCGGTGTGTAGACAAAAGCGATACACATTCTGAGGAGGATGAGAGAAATGGCTGTTAAAAATGATGCTAGTCGTAACGTGGAATTGAGTGCACAGGAAGAAATTCAAAAGTTAATCGATAAAGCGAATAAAGCACATGCTGCATTTATGAATATGGATCAAGAACAAATTGATAATATTGTACAAGCAATGGCGTTAGCAGGCTTGGATCAACATATGTATCTTGCCAAAATCGCTGTTGAAGAAACAGGCAGAGGCGTATATGAAGATAAAATTATCAAAAACATGTTCGCTACTGAATATGTATACCATGGTATCAAAAATGAAAAAACAGTCGGTATTATTGAAGATAATGATTATGAAAGCTTCCAAAAAATTGCTGAACCTGTCGGAATCATCATGGGGATTACACCAGTAACCAACCCAACTTCGACTACCATGTTCAAATCTTTGATCTCAATCAAAACACGTAACCCAATCATTTTCGGCTTCCATCCCTCTGCACAGAATTGTAGTAAAGAAGCGGCTCGCATTTTACTTGAAGCTGCTGTCAAACATGGTGCACCTGCGGATTGTATCCAATGGATCGATGCTCCTTCTATGGACAAAACAAATGCATTAATGAATCATCCTGATGTAGCATTGATCTTAGCTACTGGTGGTGGCGCAATGGTCAAAGCAGCATATAGCTGTGGTAAACCTGCACTTGGCGTAGGTCCTGGTAACGTTCCTGCTTTTATAGAGAAAAGTGCTGACTTGCAACAAGCAGTTAATGACTTGATTCTTTCCAAATCGTTTGATAACGGTATGATCTGTGCTTCTGAACAAGCAGTAGTTATTGAAGAACTTGTTTATGAAAAAGTGAAAAAATTAATGATCGACAACGGTTGTTACTTTGTAACTAAAGAAGAAGCAGGCAAATTAACCAATGGTGCAATGAATGTAGATAAATGCGCAGTTAATCCTTCTATTGTAGGTCAATCTGCTGTTAAAATTGCTGAACTTTGTGGAATTACAGTCCCAGCTGATACCAAAATACTGGTAGCAGAATTGGAAGGTGTAGGTACTAAATTCCCACTATCTGCTGAAAAATTAAGCCCTGTACTGGCTTGCTATAAAGTAAAAAATGCGGATCAAGGGATTGAACGTGCTGCACAAATCGTAGAATTTGGTGGTATGGGTCACTCTTCAGCTATCCATTCTAATAATGATGAAGTTATTCAGAAGTTCTCTAATCGTCTACAAACTGGACGTATTATCGTGAACTCTCCTTCTACACATGGTGCAATTGGTGACATTTACAATACGAACTTACCATCTTTAACACTAGGTTGTGGATCTTATGGTCGTAACTCTACTTCTTCTAACGTAAGTGCTGTGAATCTGATTAATGTGAAAAGGGTGGCTCGTCGTACTGTGAATATGCAATGGTTCAAAATACCTTCTAAAGTTTATTTTGAAAAAGGCGCAACTCAATACCTTGCTAAAATGCCTGATATTAGTCGTGTAGTGATCGTAACAGATGCGATGATGGTACAACTTGGTTATGTAGAAAAAGTACAACATTACTTGCGTCAACGCCAGACTCCAGTTGTTGTTGAAGTGTTCTCTGATGTAGAACCAGATCCATCAACTGCTACAGTAGAACGTGGTCGTCAAATGATGGAACGTTTCCAACCGGACTGCATTATCGCTCTTGGCGGTGGATCTCCTATGGATGCTGCTAAAGGCATGTGGATGTTCTATGAATATCCTGATACTGAATTTGATAACCTAAAACAAAAATTCATGGATATCCGCAAACGGATTTACAAATACCCACATTTGGGACAAAAAGCACAATTTGTAGCGATCCCAACAACATCGGGTACAGGTTCTGAAGTAACATCGTTCGCTGTTATTACAGACAAAGAAAAAGGCAACACTAAATATCCTTTAGCAGATTATGAATTAACACCAGACGTAGCGATTATCGATCCTGAATTTGTATACTCTTTACCTCGCGTAGCTGTTGCTGATACAGGTATGGACGTATTGACTCATGCGATTGAAGCTTATGTATCTGTAATGGCAAGTGACTTTACCGATGGACTAGCGATCAAAGCGATTCAACTGGTATTCCAATATCTAGAACAGTCTGCTCTAACAGGCGACAAACTTGCTCGTGAAAAAATGCATAATGCTTCTACGATTGCAGGTATGGCATTTGCGAATGCATTCTTAGGAATTAACCATAGCTTGGCACATAAATGGGGTGGACAATACCATACAGCACATGGTCGTACCAATGCGATCCTGTTGCCACACGTTATCCGCTACAATGCGAAAAAACCAACTAAATTCGCAGCGTTCCCTAAATATTCTCACTTTATTGCTCACGAACGTTATGCTGAGATTGCTCGTATCTTGGGATTGCCAGCACGTACAACCGAAGAAGGCGTGAACAGCTTAATCAATGCCATTCGTGATATGAACCGTAAATTAGGTATCCCTGAAACATTTGAATCTTTGGGATTTGATGCCAAAGAATTTGAAGCTCGTGTAGACTACCTTGCAGATCGTGCATTTGAAGATCAATGTACAACAGCGAATCCTAAATTACCTTTAGTCACAGAACTAGCTGATGTATACCGCAACGCATTCTATGGTCGATTTGAATAAATAGACCTGTCCGACAAGTAAACTGATAGATTGAAAAAAGGATCACTCCACAAATGCTTTTATAGCAGAGTCGTTGGAGCTGATCCTTTTTTTCTTCTTCATCTATAAAAGAAATTATCTTAAATAAAGGGCAAGCAAATATAGGCAGGTTTGAAATTAAAAAGAACGATCTCCTATTTTGCTACTCTGGCAGAACAAGGAGAATCGTTTTTTTCATTCGTAGAGAGGAGTGATGCGATGTAAAAATGTTATTCTATCATTTGAAGATAGAATAATACAGAAATAGTGTGACTTTTATCGTTGTTAGAAGATGAATATTCCGATATGATGCTACAGTTATTTTGAGCAAAATGTTATGTATATTTTTGTATTAGTAGATTGATCTTACTGTATTTGTGTTGTAATGAAGTGCTTGTCGATGATGTAAAAGGGTTTCTGAATATCTGTAGTAGTTATTTTTGAAAACTGTTATAGATACAGAATGTGATAAAAATCATAATAAAAATGCGATTTTGTGATAAATGTCACATACTCTGCTTATCAATTACATCATAATAAAGACATAGCCGGAGGGAGAAAATAATAGCTTTCGGTATCGTGTAAGCAAGACAAGCATTAGCTTAAATGCTTTTGTGATTTTATTCACAAATAATGGAGGGATTATCAATGTCAGTTATCGAAAGAAATGTACAGGATAATTTAAAACAAGATGCATGGCGCAATTTCAAGTTAGGTAAATGGACAAAACATGTAGATACTCGTGATTTTATTGAGCAAAATATTAGCGCTTATCAAGGAAATGAAACATTCCTAGCTGGCCCTACTTCCAATACAAAAGACTTATGGGATATTATTTCCAAACTATCTAAAGAAGAAATCGAACGTGGTGGTGTATGGGATGTAGATGCAGCAACACCTTCTACTATCACTTCACATGGTCCTGGATACCTGGACAAAGACAAAGAACAAATCGTCGGCGTGCAAACAGATGCTCCTTTCCGTCGTTCATTGCAACCTTTCGGCGGTATCAAAATGATGATCGATGCTTGCAAAGCGTATGGCTTTGAAGTACCAGAACAAATCATTGATATCTTCACGAATATTCGTAAAACGCATAACCAGGGTGTATTCGATGCTTATACTTCTGATATGAGAGCAGCACGTAAAGCAGGTATTATTACAGGCTTACCAGATGCTTACGGTCGTGGACGTATTATCGGTGACTATCGCCGCGTAGCATTATACGGTGTAGACTTCTTGATCAATGAAAGAAAACAAGATTTGAATGATATTGAAGTTGATGTGATTGATGAAGATATTATTCGTCTTCGTGAAGAAGTATCTGAACAAATTCGTGCGTTAGGCGAATTGAAACAAATGGCTGAAATGCATGGGTTCGATATTTCCAAACCTGCACAAACAGCGAAAGAAGCGTTCCAATGGGTATACTTCGGTTACCTTGCAGCAATCAAAGAACAAAATGGTGCAGCGATGTCTCTAGGACGTGTATCTTCTTTCCTTGATATCTATATCGAACGTGATGTCAAAGAAGGCACATTAACAGAACAACAAGCTCAAGAATTAGTAGACCATTTCGTTATGAAATTACGTATCGTTAAATTCTTGCGTACTCCAGACTACAACGAATTGTTCAGTGGTGACCCTACATGGGTAACTGAATCTATCGGTGGTATGGCTGTAGACGGCAAAACATTAGTTACCAAAAACAGCTTCCGCTTCTTGCATACACTTTACAACTTGGGTCCTGCACCAGAACCTAACTTGACAGTATTGTGGTCAGAACAATTGCCAGAAGCTTTCAAAAAATTCTGTGCTAAAGTTTCAATCGAAACCAGTTCTATCCAATACGAAAATGACGATCTAATGCGTCCAATCTATGGCGATGATTATGGTATTGCTTGCTGTGTATCCGCTATGCGTATCGGTAAACAAATGCAATTCTTCGGTGCTCGTGCTAACCTTGCCAAAGCATTATTATATGCAATCAACGGTGGACGTGATGAAAAATCAGGAGTTCAAGTAGGGCCTGAGTATCCTGCAATTACTTCTGAAGTGCTTGAATATGACGAAGTGATGAAACGCTTCAAAGCGATGATGGAATGGTTAGGCAAATTGTACATGAACACATTGAACGTAATTCATTACATGCATGACAAATATAGCTATGAACGTATCGAAATGGCATTACATGATCGTGATATCTTACGTACAATGGCTTGTGGTATTGCTGGTCTATCTGTAGCGGCTGACTCACTAAGTGCTATCAAATACGCTAAAGTAACACCTATTCGTGACGAACGTGGTATCGCAGTAGACTTCAAAATTGAAGGCGAATATCCTTGCTACGGTAACAACGATGATAAAGTCGATCAAATTGCTGTCGAATTGGTAGAAACATTTATGGGTATGATCCGCAAAAACAAAGCATACCGTGGTGCAACACCAACACAATCAGTATTAACGATCACTTCTAACGTAGTGTACGGTAAAAAAACAGGTACAACACCAGATGGACGTAAAGCTGGCGAACCATTCGCACCAGGTGCTAACCCTATGCATGGAAGAGATACTAAAGGTGCTCTTGCATCTCTAAGTTCTGTTGCTAAATTACCATATGAAGATAGCTTAGATGGTATTTCTAACACATTCTCTATCGTACCAAAAGCATTAGGTAAAGAAGAAGAAATCCGCAAAACTAACCTTGTATCTATGCTTGATGGATACTTTGGTAGCAACGCGCATCACTTGAACGTGAACGTATTTGCTCGTGAACAACTACTAGACGCAATGGAACACCCAGAAAACTACCCACAATTAACAATTCGTGTATCTGGATATGCAGTTAACTTTGTTAAATTGACTCGTGAACAACAAATCGACGTCATCAACCGCACATTCCACGGATCCATGTAATACCAACTTTTAAAAAATAGTAACAGCAATAAAGCTAATCAAAGTAATTAATTCAATTAAATATTTTAACTGCTAACCAACAATGAATGATATAAATGAAATATTTGAGAAAGTAAGATTACACCTTAGAGCGAAGACTATAAATTGTTTCTGAAGAAGCGTAGCGTTCGCCTTTAAGATTCGGATATCGACTGCGAAAGCAGTTCATTCTAGATATCCGATCTTAACAGCGATCGTAAGAATAATTTATATTCGTAGCGGTGTAACTTTAACTTCCGAAATAATATTCATTTATATACATCAACTCAGACGAAAGGGGTGATTGATCATGGTAAAAGGCCGTGTTCACTCGCTAGAAACGTTCGGTACCGTCGATGGCCCGGGCATACGATTTGTACTATTTATGCAGGGTTGTCTGATGAAATGCCAATACTGTCATAATCCGGATACATGGAATTTGGACGGAGGTAAAGTCATGGAGCTAGAAGAAGTTCTAGCTGAAATAGAACCTTACTTGAATTACTACCGTTCTTCTGGTGGCGGATTGACGGTATCTGGTGGCGAACCAACGTTGCAAGCTCCTTTTGTCAGAGAATTGTTCAAAGCAGTGAAAGAACGCTGGAATCTGAACACCACACTCGACAGTAATGGATTCAACGAACCAGGTAAAATCCATGAACTGCTTGAAGTCACTGATCTAGTCATGCTCGACATTAAGCATATCAATAATGAAAAGCACAAAAAATTGACAGGTGTATCAAATGAACGAACACTACACACTGCGCAATGGCTATCGGATAATGGACGGAAAATGTGGATACGCCATGTATTTGTACCGGGAATCAATGATGCTGAAGAAGATTTAATCGCTTTGGGAGAATTTATCGGTACATTAAAAGGAGTAGAGAAGTTCGAGATTTTACCTTATCACCAGATGGGTATTTACAAATGGGAAGCGCTGGGACGCATCTATCCGCTGGATGGGGTTCCTTCACCAACCGAAGAAGAAGTAGAGCGTGCTTATCGTCTAATTGAACAAGGCCGTCGTCAAGTCTCTTGTGTCTAATCCTCCTCTTTAATGAAAATAGATAGAATAACAACCATAGTAAGCGAAAAGGGTATACGAACGTGAAGCCATAAGTCCTTTCCTGATCAATAGGAAAGGGCTTTTTGGTATTTTTTTAATACTATACTTTTTTATAGATATACCGTATCTACACTGAAAAAAATTCCCCAAAACCCAAACTTTGTCTGCTTGTTGCCTTAGCTATAGTTATCTATACTTGAATAAGGATATCGTTAGCTATTTCACGCTCGTATGAAGACATTTTTTCATCATAGGCTGAAGCCTGAGGGGGATACATATGAACACTATTCAATTATCAGACCTAACTTTAGACCAGAAAATCGGACAATTATTTGTATGCGGATTTCATACGAATGTACCGAACGAACATATTATAGAATTGATTGAGAAATATCATGTAGGTGGAGTGATTTACTTTCGCCGTAATATAGGTACAGCGCGTCAGATTACCGACCTTTCAGCAGATTTACAACAAATTGCTCAAAAACAAGGATTACCACCTTTATTGATAGCAATCGATCAAGAAGGCGGGATGGTCAGCCGAATTGATCAAGACGAAATGAGTCTGATTCCGGGTAATATGACTCTTGGCGCAGTAAATGATCTTCATTTGACTAAAGCGGCTTCAGCAATCAGTGCGCGTGAATTACGCACACTTGGAATCAATGTTAATTTTGCGCCTTGTGTAGATGTGAACAATAATCCTCGTAATCCGGTGATTGGTGTACGTTCCTATTCAGAGAAACCTGAAGTGGTAGCCACTCATGGAGCGGCGGCTATTCAAGCGATTCAACAAGAACAAGTAGCAGCTACAGCCAAACATTTTCCAGGACATGGCGATACAGAAGTCGATTCGCATTACGGGCTAGCTTCAGTACCGCATGACAAGTCACGTTTGGAAGAGATAGAATTACTTCCTTTTCGAGCAGCTATACAAGCAGGAGTAGATATAATTATGTCTGCTCATGTCATTTTCCCGGCATTTGAACCAGAGTCTATTCCAGCGACATTATCGCGCAAAGTGTTGACCGATTTGCTCCGAACCCAGATGGGATTTGACGGATTAATCGTCACAGATTGTCTGGAAATGCATGCGATTGCGAAGCATTTTCCGATTCCTCAAGCAACAGTGATGGCGGCGCAAGCAGGAGCTGATCTATTGCTAGTAAGTCATACGCTAGAGCATCAGATAGCTGCAATTGAAGCGATCAAAGAAGCAGTTCAACAAGGTCATTTATCCGAAGCACAGATTGACACTTCAGTAGAGCGAATACTTGCGCTCAAAGCCAAACATCAGATGAATACAGAACCTTACTCGATCAAAGAGTGGACAGAGCGACTAGAACCTTCAACGATCGAACCAATTTTACGTGAGATTGCAGAGCGAAGTATTACACTTGTAAAAGATGAAGGGCAATTGCCTTTACAAAAAAATGATCATGTATTAGTGATCTGGCCGCAGGTGACCCGTCTAACTGAAGTCGATGAACCAACAGGACATGATATCAGCTTTGCTCAAGCACTTCGTTGTTATGGGATTGATGCTACACAGATTGTTATCGATTCTAGACCAGAACCGGAAGAGATTGAGCAGGTCTTGGAGCAAGCGATTCAGTATCCGAAAGTGATTTTTGCTGCGTATACATCATCAGGACGATTACCGCTTGGACAAGCAGAGCTAGCTCGTCGCTTATCTTTGTTAACAGATACAGTATTGATCGTAGCTTCGGTACGTAATCCTTATGATATGAATGATCTTCCTGAGATCAAAACCTATCTATGTAGTTATGAAAATCGAAAGTATGCTGTAGAAGCACTAGCGGCTGTAATCGCAGGAGAGAAGCCAGCGCTTGGCAAGTTACCTGTTAGCTTAAACGATCAATATCGGATTCAATTATAGAACATTATATTGTTTATTTTATCGATCTTATATAGTTGTATCTACAGCTTTATATGTAATATCATTCGCCAAAATAGGTTATTGGATTTATTTGTGGTAAAGTATATCTAATGACGTTTTCTGAGCACATCATGTAGTCAAAAACAGTCTATTCATCGCTGATGGATAAGGCTGTTTTTTATGTGATTTTTTGTAATAATAGATGTGGCTGAAGTGTGAACAGATACGCATGTTGTAAGGTTTCTTCGAGAACAGAGAAACTTTTTAAGGTTTGGCGCGTCTTATTAATGTGCCAATTCGGGGGAAAGACCAATGTTTTTAGATGTACAAAACAGTAAATTGTTATGAGAAGGAGCCTAATAATGAAATTCAAGAAGACGTTATTAATTGCATTACTCGCTGTAGCTCAGACTGTTGCGACTGTTCCAGGAGCACAAGTTCACGCTGCTGAAGGCGATGTGGATAGCAGTATCGTACAAGATGTATATAATGATACTCAAGGTACTTTAGGAGACGATACTACAGTAACAGATCCTAATGCGGTTACAGATCCTAACGCAGTGACTGATCCGACGACAGATCCTGCAGGTACAGTACCCACTGTTCCTACACCACCTACTACAGTTACACCACCAGTAACAACTACACCGACAACACCTACTGTAGTGACTGATGTGTATTCTGCTGGTCCTAACAAAGTTATTTTCATGATGAACTCTAACCAGATTTATCAAGATGGTAAATTATACTTTTCAGATCAACCTATGGCTGTGAAAAGTGGAGTATCTTACGTATCGGTTCGCGCACTTGTGACCCGTGTCGGTCTGAAGCTTACATACGACGCTAAGACCAAAGAAACTATTATGCAAAAAGATGGTAAAGAATTGCGCTTCAAAACAGACAGTAAGTACTACACTGTAAATGGTGTAAGCACTTTAATGAAAGGCCCGGCTTTTCAACAGAAAAACGTATTTATGGTTCCTTTGACTTCAATCACTCAAGCACTAAATATTCCTTACACTGTACAAGGTAAATTAGTTGTCTTGGATCTTGTTGTCAAACCAACAGCTTCATTTACTGTTTCCCCTACTGCAATTTATGCAGGTCAGACATTAGTAACATACAAAACACAATCTAAAACTTCTGATGGCAGTCCGATTGCGAATGAAACATGGACAGGACGCGAAGATATTTTTGCAGAAGCAGGTCCTCATGTGATCACGTATTCTGTAATGGATTCATCCGGCCAATGGAGTGATCCGTACACTGTTACTATTAATGTACTTCCTCCTAACCAACCGCCAGTAGCGATGTTTAATACAAATCAAGAAACATATAGTATGGGTGAATTGGTAACTTATACAGATATGAGTACAGATGATGAAAATGCAATTACTCAGACAAAATGGGATAATAAGCAATTAGCATTCTTTACACCTGGTCCACAGACGATTACATTAACTGTAACTGATAAACATGGTGTAACAGGCACGTATAGTAAAACAATCAATGTAACAGATCAAACATTGTACACAGCAGAAGATTTCTATCCGCTATTTACACCAACTGGAGATTCATTCGACTTTAACGGTTCATTGATTCCGACATGGGCAACTGTAACCAATGCTCAAGTAACTGATGATCCAAGTCGTCTGATTCGTAGTAACAGTCCAGAAAGAGTATTAACACACGGAATTGTATATCAGGAATATGCTTCTGGACCAACACGCTTTATGGTGCATCATTTGAACGAAACTGGTAGTACTCAAAAAATGTATGTAGTAGCAACGAATCCAAATGCTACGCCTGCAACTTTAAATATTCAAAATCAAGGTTTTGCTGGACCGGTTGCCTATGCTACAGCAGCAGGTAAAGTATCTGTTCAACGTTATTTCCAATCTATGCAAAGCGGAGCAGATGCACAAACAGTTGTTTTGCAACCCGGACAAAGCCAAGTAATCTTTAATAAACTTAATGCGTCTGCAATGAAAAATGATACCGTTATTTCATTATTCGGCGATCTAGTAAGTGATTCTAATGTGCAATACACAGTAATGATGATTGACGAAAATGCAGATCCTATCGCTGCACTTGCTACAGAACCTAAATTGGACCGCGATGGTATTCATAACCGTGGTACGTACGATAATTCTGTACGTAATATCCATGTAGCTGATTTGATCGGTAATACAACCGTTCGTATGCCAATCGGAGACAACAATAGTGACCCTAACTTAATGGGTACAGATCCATTGTCAATGACTGAAGCTTCTAACGCAGGTAACTTCGGTGTATTATACAAAATCAAGTTGGATATGGTTGCACCTAATACAATGATTTCCTTTAATGCTCGTGGTGGTCGTTACTCTGGTTACATGTATGTAAATGGAGCAATCACAGCAATCAAAAATAATGGTGCAGCAACAACAGCTAATGATAATGTTGTGCTTTACCGCACAGGAACATTGGATACAGAAGCGGTAGAATTGTGGTTTACAGCGGCGCCTGGTAGTAACTTGCCAGTCAACTTGTTATTCACACAATTGCCAGCTAAAAAACAATAATCGTTCTATCCCCAAGCCCGGGTCAGTTGTTACTGATTCGGGCTTTTTTGTTGTTCAAATAGAATCATTACCTTTTGCTAGAATCAATTGACGATTGTGTTTAAATAAGGCATGATGGAGAAATGTGTAATAGTGTTTAGCCAAACATCAATCAGTAACGTAATCGCCATAAACTTTTGACGAATAATGACACAAATATCATGGTTATGTTGTATAATAGTTATTATTACGAATAATAAGATTATTTATGTAAACGATAAAAGATAGATTAGGACAGGAGGAATAACTCATGCTGTCGACAGAACAAATCATCGATACGATGTCAGCACAAGGGTTGCGAATTACAGATCAACGTCGCACATTAGCTCGTTTATTTGCAGAAGCACCTGGTTATCTGACGGCTAAAGATGTATATGACTATATGGGTAAAAAATACAGTGGACTTAGCTTTGATACGGTCTATCGTAATTTGCGCGTGATGCAAGAACTGGGTGTGTTAGAACAGATTGTTTTTGAAGATGGTGTCAAATTTAAAAGTCATTGCAGTCAAGATCATCATCATCACCATATGATCTGCTTACAATGTGAAAAAACATACCCCATTGCTTTTTGCCCGATGGATATGACCGATATGCCTGAACAATTTGAAGTCGTCAAACACAAATTTGAAGTGTTCGGATATTGTAAAGATTGTCGTCAAGAAATGGGTGCTGGAGATGGCAAAGAAGGCCCGACTCTACATCTCAAGCAGTCTAAATTGATGTCTCAAGCATACGATACTCATGAACATGCAGGTAAAAGTCAGTGAAGCGCAAATTGAGTCGTCGTGCGGTTCAGGCGCCGATCCATGTGTATCGCAAATTCATTTCACCACTCAAACCACCAACATGTCGTTTTTATCCCACCTGTTCTCAATATGCATTAGAAGCGATTGAAATTCATGGTGTCGTCAAAGGTGTAGGATTAGCTGCCAGACGAATAGGGAAATGTCATCCTTTTCATCCGGGAGGGTTTGATCCTGTACCTCCTGTCAAATCAAAAGGTACATCATCTGCTGTCACTAATCAGGAACAGCAAAATGCTTGACAGGTGATTTGGAAGTTCGGTATATTCATAACATCAAATATTATTTCCTGTGAATGGATAAGTAGATGGAAAATGCACCAGTACAGAGAGCCGGAGTAGCTGGGAACCGGTATGGTTAGCGTCATCGAAGATGGTCCGGGAGGAACTGTAGTCAAGCATATATAACGTATAAATATGTAAGACTTCAGCGTGAACCAGCGTTAATGGGCAGTCTGCTAAAGACTGAAAGAGTCTACTTTTGCAAAGAAGTAGAGAATTTGGGTGGTAACGCGTGAGTCTATGCTCTCGTCCCATATAGGGGCGGGGGCTTTTTTGCGTCCAGATATGGAAATGAGAACCTGGTTATTTCATCATATTTAAGGAGGAATTATAATGTCAGCCAAACCTACTTTCTATCTAACAACACCAATCTATTACCCGAGCGACAAATTGCATATCGGTCATGCGTATACAACTGTAGCCGGTGATGCTATGGCTCGTTACAAACGCCTAAGAGGATATGAAGTTCGCTATTTGACAGGAACAGATGAACATGGACAAAAGATTGAACGTAAAGCGTTAGAAAAAGGGCAAACTCCACAACAATTTATTGATGGTGTTGTCGAAGGAATCAAAAAGTTGTGGGATCAATTGGATATTTCGTATGATGATTTTATCCGTACAACTGAAGAGCGTCATAAAGTCGTAGTACAAGAAATTTTTGATCGTTTGCTCAAACAAGGCGATATTTATAAAGGTGAATACGAAGGCTGGTACAGTATTCCTGATGAGACATATTATACAGAAACACAAATTGTCGATATTGAGCGTAATGCAGATGGTGAGATTATTGGAGGAAAAAGTCCAGATAGTGGACATCCTGTAGAATTGGTTAAAGAAGAATCGTATTTCTTCCGTATGAGCAAATATGCAGACCGTCTATTAAAATACTATCAAGATAATCCAGAATTTATTCAACCAGAATCTCGCAAAAATGAAATGATCAACAACTTTATTAAGCCAGGACTTGAAGATTTGGCAGTTTCCCGTACGACGTTTGAGTGGGGCGTACAAGTCAAAGGTGATCCTAAGCATATTGTCTATGTATGGATCGATGCACTGTCTAACTATATTACAGCTTTAGGATATGGCACAGATAATCCAGAATTATTTAACAAATTCTGGCCAGCAGATATTCACTTGGTAGGTAAAGAAATCGTTCGTTTCCATACGATCTATTGGCCGATTATGTTAATGGCGCTTGATCTGCCTTTGCCGAAAAAAGTATTTGGACATGGTTGGTTACTGATGAAAGACGGCAAAATGTCCAAATCTAAAGGCAATGTGGTTGATCCAGTGACATTGATCGATCGTTACGGTCTAGATTCTTTGCGTTACTACTTGCTACGTGAAGTGCCTTTTGGTTCTGATGGTACTTTTACACCAGAGAGTTTTGTCGATCGTGTCAATTCAGATTTGGCGAATGATCTAGGTAACTTGCTTAATCGTTCGGTAGCTATGGTCGATAAATACTGTAGTGGTACTATTCCTGCGTATCCAGGTCGTCTACTGGAAGTGGATGGAACATTAGAAGATATTGCTGCACAGACAATAGAAAAAGTAGAAACTGCGTTTGAAAATCTTGAATTTTCTGTGGCGCTAACAGCGATCAGCCAGTTGATTAGCCGTACTAATAAATATATTGATGAAACGCAACCGTGGGTTCTTGCCAAAGACGAAGCTAACCAACCACAACTGGATTCGGTGATGTATCATCTTGTAGAGACTTTGCGTATCGTTTCTGTATTGTTACAACCATTCTTAACACGTGCACCGAAAAAAATCTGGGCACAACTTGGTATTACAGAAGGCGAACTGACCGCTTGGGAAAGTATTCGTACGTATGGTCAGATTCCAGCAGGTACGACTGTTGTTAAAGGCGATCCTATTTTCCCTCGTCTGGATAGCAAAGAAGAAGTAGCTTATATCGTAGAAGCGATGGGTGGCGTATTAACAGCAACATCTGAATCTACACCAACACCTACTTCTTCTTCTGCACCTGTAGAGGTAGAAGAGTCACAAGCGCCTGAGATCAGTATAGACGACTTTGCCAAAGTCGAACTGCGCGTAGCTCAAGTCATCTCTGCTGAGCCAGTTAAAAAGGCAGACAAACTGCTTAAATTACAATTGGATCTAGGTACAGAACAACGTCAGGTTGTATCCGGTATTGCGAAGTTCTACACACCAGAAGAATTAGTAGGACGCAAAGTGATCTGCGTAACCAATCTCAAACCGGTCAAATTGCGCGGAGAAGAGTCTAAAGGTATGATTTTAGCGGCTTCTCATGGCGATCAATTGACACTAGCTACAGTTCCAGACGGTATGCCAAACGGTGCTATTGTCAAATAAAAGTGTTTGCAAAAGATAAGTAAAGACCTTCCGTGGAACAGCATATATGGTGTACACATGGAAGGTTCTTTCTATCGGTTGAATGGCGTGCAAAACTTGCCAACTCATGCGAATTAAATGTATGATTATTGAATCAATATTTGCCAAATGAATACAGTACGTAGTGAAAAAGGGGGAGCAAGATGCCAACGCCCAGTATGGAGGATTATTTAGAGCGCATTTATAAATTAATCGATCAAAAGGGATATGCGCGTGTCTCGGATATAGCAGAAGGGTTAGAAGTACATCCTTCATCCGTTACAAAGATGATCCAGAAATTAGATAAAGATGAATATTTGATTTATGAGAAGTACCGGGGATTAGTGCTGACCAGCAAAGGGAAAAAGATGGGCAAACGCCTTGTAGAACGCCATCAATTACTGGAAGATTTCCTGAATGTCATCGGTGTTAACCCGGATTATATATACAAAGATGTAGAAGGTATAGAGCATCATCTGAGTTGGAATTCGATTACTCAAATTGAAACATTGCTAGAATACTTCCGTCGTGATCCGTCGCGTGTGGAAGCGCTACAGAATCTGCAAAAAGAGCTGATTAGCGACTCGTAAGGCAGGCATCTGTCGATCACTTGGCAGATGTCTTTTATTTTGTTCGCAACTTTGCTACCTGTCAGTCGTCTAATGTTATAAGCACCAAGCAACGATTTACTGGAGGTTTTAAATTTATGAAAATGGTTCGTGTTATCGCTGTATTTTTAGTGTTGTTGATGATTGTCCCTTCGATCAGTAGTACACTTCACGCCGCAGATTCGGGTATAAAGATCATGCTAGATGGAGAACAGATACAAGGGGATGCTGCTCCTTACATAACCAGCAAGAGCAATGTAACGATGGTTCCTTTGCGCTTAGTGAGTGAAAATTTAAATGCCAAAATCGCCTGGAATCAAGCGACAAGTACAGTTACGATTACCAGTGATAAGCAAGTACTGGTACTGACTTCCGGTCAAAATACCGCTACGATCAATAACAAATCGGTTAGCTTAGATGCTTCGGTTGAAATGAAAAATGGTCGTGTAATGGTTCCGCTACGTTTTATCGGGGAAGGTCTAGGTCTTGATGTGAATTGGGATCAAGCCAATCAAACGGTAAATCTAGCAACAAGTAGCTATCAAGGTACAGGTAGTAAAAATAACAGTAGCAAACCTTCTACACCAGCTACTAATACAGGAACAACACCAAGTACAGATAGTGGTAAAAATACAACCAGCACAGTAGCCAAAGACGGGCTTCGTGGTGCATGGATTTCTACCGTATATAATTTAGATTGGCCGGCTACATCCGGTGCAACCAAGCAAAAACAAGAATTTTCAAAATTGCTAGATGATCTGCAAGGTATGGGGATCAATGCGGTATTCGTACAGGTTCGTCCTGCTGGAGATGCATTGTACAAATCTTCACTAATGCCGTGGTCAAAATATTTAACCGGAACACAGGGGAAAGATCCTGGATATGATCCGCTAGAGTATATGGTTGCTGAAGCTCATAAGCGTGGTATGGAATTCCATGCATGGTTTAACCCATTCCGTGCAACAACAGATGCGAATACAAGCAAATTGGCAAGTAACAATGTAGTACTCAAACATCCTGATTGGGTGATCAAATTCGATAATAAATATTATTTGAATCCGGGGATTCCAGCGGCTCGTCAATCGGTGATTGATACAGTGATGGAAGTTGTCAATAACTACGATATCGACGGTGTACATTTAGATGACTATTTCTATCCGTATTCAGAGACAGCTTCTAACAAATTCGGCGATGATAGCACATATGCTAGTTACAACAGTGGCAAGTTCAAAACGAAAGCCGATTGGCGTCGTGGTAATATCAACAGTTTTGTGCAACAACTGAACACATCGATTCATAATTCCAAACCTTCTGTGAAGTTCGGAATCAGCCCTTTCGGTGTATGGCGTAACAAATCATCGGATATTACCGGTTCTGATACCAAAGCAGGCGTAACTGCTTACGATACTACCTATGCAGATACACGCACATGGATCAAAAACGGCTGGATCGATTATATCGCTCCACAAGTATATTGGAGCATGACGCTTCCGGTAGCTCGTTACGATAAAGTCGTAGACTGGTGGGCAAATGAAACCAAAAATACAGGTGTAGATCTGTATATCGGTCAAGCTCTTTACAAAATCAGTACACCAGAAATCGGTTGGAGCAGTTCTAACGAGATTATTAATCAATTGAAATATAATGAGAAATACAGCAATATCAAAGGTAGTATTTTCTTTAGTGCTAAAGATTTGAAAAAGAATCCACAAGATGTATTAGCGAAATTGCGTTCATACTGGGGATTGTAAAATAAGATAAGATCACAAAAAAAGGGATTTCATCAGCCAAGATCATGAGGCGATAGAATCCCTTTTTTTTGATGTGTAAAAAGTAAACAACGAAGAAATAAAGAAGCAGATCGCAAAAAAATATTAATAAATATAGATTATCAAAACCTGAGCAACATCATAACCAGAAGGCAAAGAAAAAGCATGATCTGTTCCTCTGTGAGAAGGAAAAGTCATGCTTTTTTTATAGATATAAATAGCTTTATCACGATAATTATTGTACTAAACGGATCTACATTCTATTCATTGATCTAGTGAAACTTAGGAGCCTCGTCATCATCTTTACCTTTATTACCTTGAATGACTTGAAAAGGATAATTCTTTTTCGGCTTCGGTTGATGACTATTCGATGGTCTGGAAGAAGTCGATTTGTAACTATTTTTCTGTGAGCCATTCATTTTAGCCATTGTACGTGCAGAAGGTTTGACTTTGGGGCCATTGTAACTTCGACCAGCCATACCAGAAGTCGAACGAAGAATCAAAAACAAGACAACAATTAAAATGATCGGCACAATAAGATTCGCCCAATTATACGTTGCAGGAGAAGCCACCATTTGAAATATTTCAAGAAACAGCCCGACCGCACCTAGTAACATAGCTACTCCAAATACAATCAGTTGAACAGGTGATTTTCTCATTTTTATCATCCTTTCACAGGGCCAGGAGAAGACGTGGTAACAGCAGAATGAACATGTTGTTGTTCAAGAGCAGCATCTAATTCACGCATGCGGTTGAATGAAGCAATCGAGACTTCAATTTGATCCAGTGTTGGTTCTTTCGTTGTTAACAATTGTAACCACAACCCTGGATATCCCAAGTAACGTAGCACAGGGACTTCACGTAAGCTATTGGTGAATTTCAAAAATTCAAACGAAACACCGATTACAACAGGCAATAAAACGATACGCTGGATAATACGCTCGGTTAGACTATCCCAGCTAAACAGCGCATAGATAATCACTCCGATAATAACGGTTAATATAATAAAACTGCTTCCACAGCGATAATGCAGACGACTATATTTTTGTACATTTTCCGGTGTTAATTCTTCGCCATGTTCATAAGCAGTAATCACTTTGTGTTCAGCACCATGATACTGAAATAGTCGCTTAATCATCGGTGTCTGCGAGATCGCCCACAGGTAGATCAACAGCAGAACAATTTTGATAACCCCTTCAAGTAACGTATGCAGTGCATGATTGTCAAATGCTCTACCAAATAATAAGCTTTCCACAAATACAGGAACCAATGTAAAAACAAGCTTACCTACAATTAGCGAAAGAATACCCACTACAGCTACACCGAGCATCATACTAAGACTCATTTTGGATTCTTCTTTTTGCTTTTGCTCTGCATATTCTTCAGGGCTCATCTGATCTTCGGAATAAGCATCAGCCGCATAATTCAGATGTTTGGAGCCTTTGGCACTTGAATCAATCAAACTTATAATTCCTCGCAACAATGGAATGCGGCGTAATGTTTTGACCCATGACTTATCCTGTCTAGGTACTTCTAAAAAGGTGATCTCACCATCTTTACGTCTTACAGCGGTCACATTCACATTTTTTCCACCGAACATAACGCCTTCTATTACTGCTTGGCCGCCATAGCTCGGAGGAGCAGATTGTTTTGACAAGTACAGTCACCCTTCCGTAGTTCGACATTATCGTGACTCACGCAATGCCTGATCAAGCTTATCTGTTCATTGATCATAGATAGAAATAAGCTTATCCTTTAATTGTAGCGGATTTAGCTGATTTTTACCAGAATACACTATCAGGAAGCATCAAGAGAACAGATAAGATATTGTACTGCCTATTCTCAAAATTGTAATTGGTATGGTAAAATAATTTTTGGCTATTTCTCAGTTTACATTTGTCCAAAATGATCACAATGCGACGATACAAAGAACCAAGCGAAGGTCAGATATTTTGCTTTGCAAAAATCACTTTTGATTTTACTAGAAAACGTCGTATTTTATTCTAAAACGCTGAAGGGGAGAGATGTAATTGAGTACACAACGTTTAAATAAGTTACGTGAAGCGATGCAAGAGCAACAATTAGAGGCTTTGTTAATTACAAGTAGTGTGAATCGCAGATATTTGACAGGGTTTACAGGTTCTGCGGGTTATGTGTTAGTGACTGCACAGGAAGCTTACTTATTGACTGATTTCCGTTATATGACTCAAGCGCCAGAACAAGCCACAGCTTTTTCAGTTGTAGAACATTCGGCAAATGTAGTCGATACGATGAAAGAATTGTTGTCCAAAGGCAATATCAGCAAGCTTGGATTTGAACAAGATCTAGTGCCTTATAGCAGATATGCTATGTACAGCAAACATTTAGCACCGGTTGAGCTGGTTCCTGTATCCGGCATCATGGAAGAGATTCGTAATTTCAAAGATGCTGAAGAAATTGCTATTATCGAAAAAGCGACAGATATCGCAGATCGTACATTCAGCCATATCTTGAACTACATCAAACCGGGTGTAACCGAGCAAGAAATCGAACTTGAAATGGAATCCTTTATGCGCCGTCAAGGAGCGACAGGAACTTCTTTTGAGACGATTGTTGCGTCGGGTGAACGTTCTGCTTTGCCTCATGGCGTAGCAAGCGAAAAAGTAATCGGCGAAAATGAATTTGTTACATTAGACTTTGGTGCGATTTATCAAGGATATGTATCCGATTTAACACGTACTGTTTTTGTAGGTACACCGACAGATAAGCATCTTGAAATTTACAATATCGTACTGGAAGCACAGCTTAATACGCTGAAACACTTGAAACCAGGTATGAGCGGTAGAGATGCAGATGCACTAGCACGTGATGTGATTGCTTCTCATGGTTACGGTGAAGCGTTTGGACATAGCACAGGTCATGGTATCGGTATGGAAGTGCATGAAGAACCTCGCTTGTCTAAAATGAGCGATACTGTATTATCTCCAGGTATGGTAGTAACTGTAGAACCGGGTATTTATATTCCAGGGTTTGGCGGCGTGCGTATTGAAGATGATGTATTAATCACAGAAGATGGTATTCGAGTACTAACTCATTCCACAAAAGAACTTACGATTTTACCGGTATAATGAAAAGATTGTTCTGTTATGCAGGATGATGACTATCTGTTGCCGAATAAAATACCTGTATATGATGATATAGTATCCGATTGTTATGGGGTATAGTACAATATATAGGCTTCATAGAATTATGCAAGAGACCAGCTTTACCACATCTGAGGAGGCGTTATTTTGATTTCAGTAAACGATTTTAAAACAGGTTTGACCGTAGAAGTAGAAGGAAATATTTATTCCGTTTTGGAATTCCAACACGTAAAACCGGGTAAAGGCGCAGCATTCGTGCGTTCTAAATTGAGAAACTTGCGTAACGGTAACGTAGTAGAACGTACTTTCCGTGCAGGTGAAACGATCGCTCGTGCTCAAATCGAAAACCGTGGCGTTCAATATTTGTATGCAAGTGGTGACGAGCATGCATTTATGGATAACGAAACTTACGATCAATTTGAATTGAACTCCAAGCAATTGGAATGGGAATTGAAATTCTTGAAAGAAAACATGACAGTTAATATCATTAGCTATCAAGGTGAGATTCTTGGAATTAACTTGCCAACAAGCGTAGAATTGGCTGTTACAGAAACAGAACCAGGAATCAAAGGTAACACTGCAACAGGCGCTACTAAAAATGCAAAATTGGAAACTGGACATACGGTTCAAGTACCTATGTTTATCAACGAAGGTGACGTTCTAATCATCGATACTCGTGAAGGTAAATACGTTTCCCGCGCGTAATACTTAACTATATGTACAATCAAAAGAATGAGTGGCTTTGATGCCTGCTCATTCTTTTTTTAGAATATAATACTATAAGGAGTATAGAGATGGATCATCTTGAAGTTGTTTTTGATATACATATTTCTTATATAGATAAGCTGTTAATCGATGAACTGGACATAAGATCAGCAAATATAAAATCTTCGCATTTCTATGATCAAATTAGAACCAAAGATATAGAGTTTAATCATATCGATTCATTCTCAACATTCTTATTGAGTTCAGGTACAGGAACCATACTATTTGAAGTTCTTGAACTAGAAGTAGCCTTAAAAGAAGTATTGCTTGTTATTTCGTCAGATGCAGAATACATTACTTTAGAATTTAATTTTATAAAGACTGAGTTGATCTACAAAGGCGTATTAGACACTATTAAATGCTTACATTTGCTCAATTATTTCCAAAAATTAATAGAACGTTATAACATACCATCGATCAAATTTGGTTATGAACCTGCTACTGATAAAGATATGTGTCTAATCGAAATCACAAAGCATACTGATCTACTACATTCGATTAGAAATCAATGGAAATTAAATAGAAAAGGATTTAACATAGAGTAAACATTCTAGTGTAGCTTTTTTAATTTACGGGTAGTACTTAACGTGTTCTCGTATTATACTGTTAAAGACTAAGCATGTTCATGCATTATTATGTATGAAACGCCTAAATACGCTGTTCAATCCGGGTAAAATATTGTAGAGATAATATACCCGTATCAAGTAGGGAGTGAAGAAGTCTTGGCTTTGTATGTCATGAAATTCGGCGGTAGTTCCGTCGGGGATACCGAGCGCATGCAACGTGTAGCAAAGCGCATTATTGAGAAGCAAGATGAAGGACACGACTGTGTAGTCGTTGTTTCGGCAATGGGAGATACTACAGATGATTTGATTGATCAGGCACGTCTGCTCAATCCGAATCCGCCTGCTCGTGAAATGGATATGTTGATGACGACAGGTGAACAGATATCGATGGCGATGTTATCGATGGCGATTCAGCATTTGGGTCGAGAAGCAGTATCTTTTACCGGCTGGCAAGCAGGTTTTGAGACAGAAGCGGAACATGGCAAAGCGCGCATACGTAATATTCAGCCTGAACGTGTTCTCAAAGCGATCGGAGCAGGTAAAATCGTGATCGTAGCAGGATTTCAGGGGATTACAGCAGAAGGCGAGATTACAACGTTCGGACGCGGAGGTTCGGATACAACAGCCGTTGCCCTAGCAGCCGCAATTCATGCTGATACTTGCGAGATTTATACGGATGTTGATGGGATTTATTCGACCGATCCACGTATCGTGAAATGCGCTCGCAAACTAGAAGAAATATCTTATGACGAAATGCTAGAACTCGCCAATCTAGGTGCAGCGGTACTTCATCCGCGCGCTGTTGAATACGCGAAGCATAACAATGTACGTCTCGTTGTGCGCTCTAGCTTTAACTATAATGAAGGAACCGTTGTGAAGGAGGAGACAACTATGGAACAGGGAGCAGTCGTTAACGGCATTGCTTATGACAAAAATGTAGCACGTCTTACAATCCGTGGCGTTGCTGATCTACCGGGAGTACTTGCGAAAATGTTCGGAGAACTCGCAACGGCTAAAATAGACGTTGACCTTATCGTACAGAGCGGTGTATTGGATGGCAAAGCAGACTTCTCTTATACAGTAAGTCTAGCGGATCGTGAACGTGCACTTGCTGTTATGGAAAGCTTGCGTAGCGAACTTCCTTTCAGTGAAGTCACTTCTGAAATTGATCTGGTCAAAGTGTCGATCGTTGGTGCAGGTATGGTCAGTCACCCGGGTGTAGCGGCGCAAATGTTTGCTGCCATTTCTGCACAGGGAGTTAGCATTAAGATGGTCAGTACTTCTGAGATCAAAGTATCCTGCGTGATCGAAGCCGGTCGTCTGCAAGATGTAGTCGTTGCGCTTCATACAGCATACGGTCTGGATACTGAAGAACAAGCATTTGTAGGTGGCCCTCAAGACCGTCGTTAAATCGATTGTGGTACAACTGCATAATAAAACATAACACTTATCAAATTTGAAAGAGTTTATTTCGATGCAAGGCTAAATTGTAAGCAGTGCTGTGTATAAGGGAGGAAACTGTATGAATCATTATTCCGTTCCAATTAT
Organism: Paenibacillus nicotianae; assembly: GCF_042681745.1. Classification (NCBI taxonomy): domain Bacteria; kingdom Bacillati; phylum Bacillota; class Bacilli; order Caryophanales; family Paenibacillaceae; genus Paenibacillus; species Paenibacillus nicotianae. The sequence continues at coordinate 631,057 of NZ_JBHUGF010000010.1, forward strand.
AGCTAGCAAAGACCTTGATAAGAGTGAAGCTTTCTATAGGCGATTAGGGTTTGATGTACTTAATGATTATGGTCATTACCGTATTCTTTCTGATAGACGCGGTTGGCATCTGCATTTGAATTATGTACCAGATTGGCCCAAAACGGTTGAAGATAATCCCTTCGGTTTATATTTGTATGTTGAAAATGTAGATGAGATAGCTGCACAGGTAAGTGATTTGATCATCGAACAAGGAACACCTTGCGTAAAACCCTGGGGAGTATATGAATTTGCAGTAAGTGATCCGAGTGGTCTGCTTGTCCGCATCGGTCGAATAATTTCGCAAGATGGAGAGTAGATTATTAGTTCATATTCCAATCATAAAATTGAAAATCAATAAGGTGTTGTTTGCCAGATAACTGGTAGATGGATTCTTTATTAAAAAGGCGTGAACAAAGATGTTCACGCCTTTTTAATGAATGTGCTATAATACATAGCGTTATGTGTAACTTTCCGTGTACAACGGGCAATGAAGACAAAGGAGTGAAAAATAGATGTTTAACTTAAATGAAATTAAAGAATTGATTCAATTGGTAGACGAGACATCTGTACAAGAAGTAGAAATCGAAAATGAAGGATCACGTCTAGTGATTCGTAAGCCAAGCAAAGCAGAAACTGTGTATGTACAACAAGCTGCAAATGCACCTATAGCTGCACCTCAAGCAGTGCAAGCGCCTGCAACAACACCAACTGCTGCTACTCCAGCAGCGGCACCAACGACTCCAGAGGTAGACCCTTCTTTACATACCATTGTATCGCCTATGGTTGGAACGTTCTACCGTTCTTCTTCACCAGAAGCGGCTCCTTTTGTAAGTACGGGTGATCAAGTCAATGATAAATCAACTGTATGTATTATCGAAGCGATGAAGCTGATGAATGAGCTTGAAGCAGAAACTAAAGGAACAATCGTAGAGATCTTGGCAGAAAACGGACAGCTTGTTGAATACGGACAGCCATTATTCTTAGTAAAACCGGAATAAGCAAGACATTGCTTTTGCCAAATCCCGGAGGAGGAAACGTAAAATGAAATTTCATAAAATACTGATAGCGAATCGTGGCGAAATAGCGGTTCGTATTATCCGTGCTTGTCGTGAATTAGGGATAGCTACAGTAGCTGTCTATTCCGAAGCAGATCGCGAATCACTACATGTACGTCTGGCTGATGAAGCATACTGTATCGGGCCGACTTTGTCCAAAGATAGCTATCTAAATTTAACCAACTTAATGAGTGTTGCGACATTGACTGAATGTGATGCTGTTCACCCGGGGTATGGTTTTTTAGCTGAGAATGCAGATTTCGCAGAGATTTGTGAATCTTGCAATATTACGTTTATTGGACCTTCACCAGATGCGATTACACGTATGGGTGATAAGTCTGAAGCGAAGCGTACAATGATTGCCGCAGGCGTACCGGTTATCCCGGGTTCTGACGGAATCGTAGAAGATATGGATGAAGCGATCGTGATCGCTCGTGAGATTGGGTACCCTGTTATTATCAAAGCTACCGCTGGTGGCGGAGGTAAAGGGATTCGCCTTGCAGAAGACGAAGAATCACTGATCAAACAAATCACAGCCGCTCAACAAGAAGCGCAAAAAGCGTTTGGTAATGGTGGCGTCTATTTAGAAAAATATTTAACGTCGATGAAGCATGTCGAAGTGCAGATTATTGCAGACAAACATGGTAATGCTGTTCATTTAGGTGAACGTGATTGCTCGGTACAACGTCGTCGTCAAAAATTAGTTGAAGAAGCACCTTGTCCTGTATTATCTCCTGAATTGCGTGAAGAAATGGGAGCGGCGGCTGTACGTGCTGCTGTTGCTGTTAATTATTCAGGCGCAGGTACACTTGAGTTCTTGCTTGGAGAAGATGGACAGTTTTACTTTATGGAAATGAATACGCGTATTCAAGTCGAACATCCCGTTACCGAAATGGTTACAGGTATAGATTTGATTCAGGAAATGATTTCTGTAGCAGAAGGCAATCCACTTTCTTTCCGTCAAGATGAAGTAGTGATCAACGGATGGTCGATGGAATGTCGTATTAATGCAGAAGATCCTGAGCGTAACTTTATGCCAAGTCCAGGTAAGATTGATTTCTACCTACCACCAGGTGGTCCGGGTGTACGTGTAGATAGTGGCGCGTATCCAGGATATACGATCAGTCCTTACTATGATTCTATGATCGCGAAGTTGATTGTGTGGGCTCCAACTCGTGAGCAAGCAATAGCTAAAATGAAACGTGCTTTGGACGAATTTGCGATTGAAGGCATTTATACAACGATTCCTTTCCATATGCGTCTACTGAATCACGAGACATTTGTGCGTGGCGATTTTGACATCAAATTCCTTGAGGAAAACGAAGTCTAAGCTTGTTTGTCAATGAATCATTCACATGTTATATTTAGTTTACTTAGCAGGAGGTGTATAGATAAATATGAGTACGTTACCGACTGAATTTGAGCGGACAGATATAGGTGAGATTCAGATTGCTCCCGAGGTCATCGAAGTGATTGCAGGTCTAGCGACGATTGAAGTAAAAGGTGTAGCAGGCATGAGTGGTGGCTTTGCCGGTGGTATTGCTGAATTGCTCGGTCGCAAAAATCTTTCCCGGGGTGTGAAAGTAGAAGTAGGACAACGTGAAGCGGCTGTAGACGTGTCTGTGATTGTTCATTATGGACATCGTCTACCTGAAGTAGCAGCCGAGATTCAACGTAATGTCAAACGTTCAATTGAAACGATGACTGGCTTAACTGTAGTCGAAGTGAATGTGCAGATTCATGATGTGCATTTAGAGACAACAGAGAAGAGCAGAAGCGAAGAAGTTGAATTTTCACAGCGGGTCAAATAAGTACCAAAAGCAAATATAAACCCCCGACGTAACAGTCAGGGGTTTACTATGTTTACTATAATGTAAAGGGGCTGCACACTCTTGGCTAAAATTATAGACAGACTGCTTTTATTTATCTACAGTCTGAGCATTGGAATCTTGTCTGTGCTTGCAATCCTTTTACTAAGTGGCAAAGTGCCTGTAGAATTGAATGATCGTAACGAACAAAATCTTTATATTACGATCGTGGTTGTAGCTGTAATCTTATTTTTGCTAAGTATCCGTTTTTTCTATCTAGCGGTGCGTTCAGAGCGTGGACATCATCATTCGGTACATCAACGAACCGAATTTGGGGATATTCAGATTTCACTGGAAACGGTAGAAAATATGTGCCTCAAAGTAGCAGAACGTTCTCGTGGTGTGCGTGATGTCAAAACGCGTGTACGTGTGATCGAATCCGGTCTTGAAATTATGATTAGAGCGATTGTAGATGGAGAAAGTTCGATTCCAGAACTGACGGAAAATATGCAAAAAAATGTTCATGATCAAGTGGAAGAAATTACAGGTATTCCGGTATCCTCGGTATCGGTGTTTATAGCAAATATCGTTCAATCTCCTGCATTCAAAAGCAGAGTGGAGTAGAAGGGAGTTCTCCTTATGATATGGAAAGCGATCTGGGAAACTCACGGAGGACGGATAACAGGTGTAGCCGCGGGTCTTTTGTTCGGAGTATTATATGTGGTAGTTGGTTTTTGGGATATGTTGTTCTTTGCACTGTTAGTGTTCATAGGCTATAGCGTCGGCAAGCATAAAGATATGCGATTAGGCTCTGTCATTCCCTGGGAACGGGTGAATGCGTGGATATCGGATCGCTGGCGCCCGTTTAAATGAACCTGTCATACCTCATTCCCGGACTACGTATGAAAAGATAAATGATACAGCCGGGCATGATGTACGACAGGTTTTTTGGTATGCTAGAAGATATGGACTGGATAGATCGATAGATGCGAATAGGTTGTCGTGAGTAAAATCAATGAATTGAAAATAATAAGGTACACAGGATAGTATGCTGAATATATGATAGAGCTGCTTATCCATACCGGGAGGAACCCAAGAATGAAAAGAAGATTAGCACGTGAGATCGTTGTACAAAGTCTGTACCAAATGGAAATGAACGATGTTAAAGCAGAAGAAGCAATCGAAATGTTGCTTGAAGAAGCAGCACAAGAAAACGAATCTGAAGTTGAAATTCGTGATGAAGCTACTTTAAAAGCTTATGTACTTGATATCGTAAACGGTACATTTACCAACAAAGAAGCGATCGATCATTTATTAGAAGAGTATCTGAAAGGCTGGCAGATCAGCCGTCTATCTCGTGTAGACAGTCAGATTTTGCGTCAAGCGGTCTATGAAATGGTATTCCACAACGATGTACCTGCCAAAGTCGCTGTCAACGAAGCGATCGAGTTATCCAAGCATTTTGGTACAGAAGAATCCGGTAAATTCGTTAACGGTGTACTGGGTAAAATGATTCAAGACTTGGATAAATTAAAAGAAGCGCGTACAGAAGCAGAATAATCATTGTTCAGAGTAACCGATCGTCAGACATCAACGATAAACGTCAAGCAGTTGAACGATAAAACTTAATTTTCCGAACAGGTAAAGGAGCGATTATCATGACAGCAACAATTATCAATGGTAAACAAATAGCAGAAGACATTCGTGAAGGTATCCGTCAAGAAATGGAACAATTGAAAACAACAGGTTTCCAACCTGGACTTGCTGTTGTATTGGTAGGGGAAGATCCTGCTTCACAAGTATATGTGCGCCATAAAGAAAAAGCTTGTCATGATCTTGGCTATTACTCTGAAGTACACCGTCTACCTTCGACTACTTCGCAAGAAGAGTTGTTAGCTATGGTGGATCGTTTGAATAAGCAAGAAAATATTAACGGCATTTTAGTGCAGCTTCCATTGCCAGAGCAAATTGAAGAAAAAGCAATCATCAATGCTATTTCTCCTGAAAAAGATGTAGATGGTTTTCATCCGATCAGCGTAGGGAATCTGGTGATTGGTGACGATAGTCTATTGCCATGTACTCCTGCCGGTGTGATAGAACTGATCAAACGTGCAGGTGTTGAGATTTCGGGTAAACATGCTGTAGTCATTGGACGCAGTAATATTGTAGGTAAGCCAGTATCCCTATTATTACAACGTGAAAATGCAACAGTAACGATGTGTCATTCTCGCACAAGCAATATGAAAGAATTAGCCAAACAAGCAGATATTCTTGTGGTAGCGATCGGTAAAGCTAACTTTGTAGATGCTAGTTACATCAAGCCCGGTGCAGTCGTAATCGATGTAGGGGTGAATCGTCTGGATAACGGTAAGCTTGCAGGCGATGTTGATTTTGAAAGTGCTAAAGAAGTATCCGGTCCGATTACTCCTGTACCCGGCGGTGTAGGTCCAATGACAATTACAATGTTAATGCAGAACACTCTAGTGGCTGCCAAACGTGCTCACGGCTTGAAGTAAGGAAGGCGGCTGATGGTATGCAGCAGCAAAAAGTCTATTCAATCAAAGAAATAAACAAATATATTCGGATGAAAATGGAATCCGATCAACTGTTATCTGAAGTATGGTTACGCGGGGAAATCTCGAATTTTACCCATCATTCTAGCGGACATATGTATTTCACGTTAAAAGATGAAAGTAGCCGTATCAAAACGATTATGTTTGCTTCTCATAATCAGCGCCTTCCTTTTATACCTAAAGAAGGCGCTAGAGTGATGGCAAAAGGAAATATCTCTGTATTTGAGCGGGACGGACAGTATCAATTTTATGTCACGCAAATGCAACCGGATGGTATAGGAAGTCTATATCTGGCTTATGAACAGCTCAAGCAAAAGTTGGAGCATGAAGGACTTTTTGACTCTACACGTAAGCGTCCGTTACCTGTATATCCCAAAGTAATCGGTGTGATTACATCAGGTACAGGGGCAGCAGTCCGGGATATTCTGACCACGATTCGCAGACGATATCCGATTGTGAAAATTGAAGTCTATCCTGTGCTTGTGCAAGGCAAAGGCGCAGGAGCATCTGTTGTCAAAGCGATCCAAAATTTCAATCGTATGCAAGAAGCAGATGTATTGATTGTCGGTCGTGGTGGTGGATCACTGGAAGAATTATGGGCGTTCAACGAAGAAATCGTTGCTCGTGCCATTGCTTCTTCATCGATTCCGATTATTTCTGCGGTAGGGCATGAGACTGATTTTACGATTGCTGACTTTGTAGCCGATCTTCGTGCTGCAACGCCTACAGCGGCGGCAGAGCTAGCGGTACCGAATATCAATGAACTACGCGCTCAAGTGCAACAACGTCGTAGACAACTCAAGCAAGGGCTGTTACGCCTATCTCAGCGTCAACGTGAACGATTAGAGCGCCTACGTCGTGCACCTGTATTGTTACATCCACAACGTCATCTGGTACAACATATGACGAGATTAGATATGCTAGAAAGACGGTTAAGTACCAGTCTACAGCGTCGTGCTCATATTCAGCGTGATCGTCTGGGTCGGTTCAATCAGCGATTAGCCCGTCATAATCCGCAAGAACAATTGATTTATGCTCGTCGTCGTACAGATGTAGCACGACAACAATTGGAGCTTCGTATGAGTAGTATTTTACGACAAAAGCAACAAAAGTTAGGCTTTGGTATGAAGCAATTAGATGCACTGAGTCCGCTTAAAGTTATGGCTAGAGGTTACAGTCTGGTATATGACGAACAAGAGCAACTGGTTAAATCTGTACAGCAGGTGCAACAAGGCGATTCTATTATCGTCAATGTAGAAGATGGGCAATTGAATTGTCAGGTGACAGAGATCAAGGAGGCGGCAACCGATGGCAAAAGCTGAAAAAGAAAAAGAGTTAAACTTCGAAGAAGCAATGGATCGTCTGGAAGAAATCGTCTCCGAACTGGAAAATGGAGATGTTCCGCTGGAAAAAGCGATCGATCTTTTTCAACAAGGAATGAAGTTATCTCAAGTCTGCGGTTCAAAATTAGAGCAAGTAGAACGCAAAATCGAAATGATCGTAGAGGAAGATGGCGAACTGCGCAAAAAGCCGTTTGATGCCTCAGAAAGCGGTGGCGGTATTGACTAATCGTCCAGATCTACAAACATATATTCAAGAGATTGCTACTTATGTAGGCGATCAATTGAAATTGGTATTACCGATTGAGTGGAGTGTACCGGTCAATCTGCAAGAATCGATGCAATATTCATTGATGGCAGGTGGCAAAAGATTACGTCCACTGTTAGTGCTTGCAGCAGCAGAAGCGTTAGGTGGAAGTCGTGAAGCGGCTTTGCCTGTAGCATGTGCAGTCGAAATGGTGCATACGTATTCACTGGTTCATGATGATCTACCTGCAATGGACAATGATGATTATCGTCGTGGTAAATTGACGAATCATAAAGTATACGGAGAAGCGATGGCAATTCTAGCGGGTGATGCGCTGTTAACGCAAGCCTTTTATACAGTCACCGAAGCAGCCAAAGTCGGTGTGCCTGCTGAAGCAGTATTAGCAATTGTTAGCGATATGTCTGAATATGCAGGACCTCGCGGAATGGTTGGCGGTCAGGTAGCTGATATGGAAGGCGAACAAGGCATGACTGAAATTGCTCAACTGGAATATATTCATTTGCACAAAACAGCCGATCTATTTATGTTTTCTTTGACTGCTGGCGCACGTACTGCTGGTGCAACTGAAGAGCAATTGGATGCGTTGCGTCGCTTCGGTTCTGACCTCGGTCTAGCCTTTCAGATTCAGGATGATATTCTGGATGTGATTGGAGACGAGGCATTACTGGGTAAAAAGACACAAAGCGATATTAAAGCTGAAAAAGTGACGTATCCTTTCTTTATAGGACTCGAAGCTTCACAAGCTGAAGTGGAACGCTTAACAGAAAGTGCCAAGAAAGCCCTAGCAGAAGCTAATCTGGCAGATTCTCAACGATTAACCGAAATTGCTGATTATCTGGTAAAAAGGGACCATTAATCGTAAGGAATGATCATTTTTGTTCGTCTATACGTATATATAAGATAGACATTCATTATTCAGATACATCCATGTATACATTTTCGAAAAAAATGGAATGTTGTGATATAGTGAATAATAATATAAAAGATAGATGAAAAGTTAGGCAAAGGAAACATTATAATTTTAAAACCAATTGGATGTCGATAAGCATTCAACAAGGAAAGCGGGGAAATGGTGTGCTGCTTCCACAGATTCATCAACCAAGTGATCTTAAAGATCTAACAACGGAACAATTAGCCGATTTAGCAGGTGAGATTCGCCAATTTCTGATCGAAAAATTGTCAGCAACTGGCGGACACCTTGCTTCTAATCTGGGTGTAGTGGAGCTCACCCTGGCACTTCATTATTTGTATGATAGTCCAAAAGACAAAATGATTTTTGATGTTGGACATCAAGCGTACGTGCACAAAGTATTGACAGGACGAATGGATCGTTTTGATACATTGCGTAAGTACAAAGGATTGTGCGGATTTGTAAAACGGAATGAAAGTGAACATGACGTATGGGAAGCTGGACATAGCAGTACTTCTTTATCTGCGGCTATGGGTATGGCACTTGCACGTGATTTCAAAAAAGAAGATAACAAAGTTATCGCTATTATTGGTGATGGTGCGTTAACAGGCGGTATGGCATTTGAAGCATTGAACCATATTGGTCATGAGCAACGCAAATTGACAGTAATCTTAAATGATAACGAAATGTCGATTGCTCCAAATGTAGGCGCAATGCACAAATATCTGGGTAAAATTCGCTCGGATAAAAATTATTTGCGTGCTAAAGATGAAATGGAATCACTGATCAAAAAGATTCCAGCAATCGGCGATAAAATTGCCAAAACGGCTGAAAAGCTTAAAGATACGCTGAAATACGCTATGGTATCTGGCGTATTGTTCGAAGAATTAGGATTTACTTATCTAGGGCCTGTCGATGGTCATGATATTCCTAAATTGTTGGAAACGTTGCAACAAGCGGATAATGTAGAAGGCCCTGTATTAATCCATGTAGTAACGATCAAAGGTAAAGGATACCTACCAGCAGAAGCGGATTCTTACAAATGGCATGGGATTACACCATACAAAATTGAATCCGGTCAAGTGCTCAAAGCAGCAGGCGGTCATCCAATGTATACAGAAGTATTCGGTCAGACATTGATCGAACTTGCAGAGCAAGATGAGCGTATTGTGGCAGTCACACCGGCGATGCCTGGTGGGTCAGGATTGTTCCCATTTGCAGCTCGTTTCCCTGATCGTATGATTGATGTAGGGATTGCAGAGCAACACGCAGCAACAATGTGTGCGGCGCTTGCAATGGAAGGCATGAAACCTGTATATGCGGTGTATTCTACATTTATGCAACGTGCGTATGATCAGATTGTACATGATATTTGCCGTCATAATGCCAATGTTATGTTTGCAATTGATCGTGCTGGCTTTGTCGGTGCAGATGGAGAGACACACCAAGGGGTCTACGATATCGCCTTTATGCGTCATATTCCGAATATTGTAATTATGATGCCAAAGGATGAAAATGAACTTCGTCATATGATGAAAACAGCTCTGGATTACAATGAAGGGCCTATCGCTTACCGTTATCCACGAATCAACGGATTAGGGGTACCTTTGGATCAAGTATTAACAGCTATTCCGATCGGACAATGGGAAACCGTACGTGAAGGTGAAGGTTACGCGATTCTAGGTTCTGGCCCGATGGTTCAGCTTGGACTGGAAGTAGCGGACGAACTGAAACGCGATGGTATGAACGTGTCAGTAGTGAATGCACGCTTTATGAAACCATTAGATGAGCAATTGTTGCTTGATCTAGCGGCAAAAGGTACACGCATGCTTGTAGTAGAAGAAGCTTCGCAAGCAGGTAGTATGGGTAGTGCTGTGCTTGAGTTCTATGCTTCAAAAGGATTGCACGATGTGGCTGTAGGCATCATGGGTGTACCTGATGAATTTATCGAACATGGCAGTATTAAAGACCAACAACGTGAAGCAGGATTAACTACTGAAAATATCGCTACAGCTCTTAAAGCGCTTGCACCAGGCGAAGCGATTACATTTCACAAAAACTCAGTCTAACATTTCTATAAATACACCATAAGATCAACAGAAGCGAAGCGGAGAGTATTGTGTCCGCTTCGTTTCATGTTGTTATCTCATTTGGCAAGCTAGGAGATATCCAATCATGGCAAGTGATAAAGAACGAATCGACGTCTTACTCGTCGAACAAGGCTACTATGAGAGTCGTGAAAAAGCCAAAGCAGCAATTATGGCTGGATTGGTCTACGCAGGCACAGAGCGTCTGGAGAAGCCAGGTATGAAGATAGCTCGTGATACCGATCTAAATGTTAAAGGTTCTGTTCATCCGTATGTGAGTCGTGGCGGATTGAAGCTGGAGAAAGCACTCAAACATTTTGAAATCCCGATGACAGGAAGAACAATGCTAGATATTGGTTCTTCTACCGGAGGATTTACCGATTGTGCACTACAACATGGAGCAGAATATGTGTATGCGATCGATGTTGGTTACAATCAATTGGATTGGTCGCTTCGCAATCATCCACAAGTACAGGTGATGGAGCGGACGAATTTCCGTTACATGACACCCGATCAACTGGAAGGCCCACGACCTAATTTTGCAAGTATCGATGTATCTTTTATCTCATTACGATTGATGTTGCCACCGCTCAAAGACCTGCTGGATCGTCCTGCTGATATTGCAGCACTGATTAAGCCTCAATTTGAAGCCGGTCGTGACAAAGTAGGCAAAACAGGCGTCGTGCGTGATCCTAAGATTCATGAAGAAGTACTGTTGCATGTGCTTACGTTTGCAAGAGAAATCGGATATGTACTAAAAGGTGTCACTTTCTCACCAATTACAGGTGGAGAAGGTAATATTGAATTTCTAGCTCACTGGTATCTACCTTCCGGCGAAGGAGACGATACTATCGAGCAATTAGATGTTATCGATATTCCTCTGCTTGCTTCTCAGACAGCGCTTGAAGCCGCTCATACATTCCGCGGTGGTTCAGCCAAAAAGTAAAAATAATAAACATAGATCAATATTGATCTAAGCACAACAAAGACCTGATGTTCGGTGTATGTTACTGAGCTCAGGTTTTTTTGTTCGCATCTATAGATTCAACTGGAAGAAAAAACTAATTCCAAAAGACTATTGATTTACGAACAGGTATTCCTATATAATGAGAACGAACGTTCCGACTATAGCGCTTAGCACTACCAGTGTAGCCTATATGCTTCATAGCGAATCAAGCTTATCGATATCGCTGAGGCTTGGACCTTCTCGTTCTGGATGTTACAATAGGATAATCTGTTCGGCTAATGATCAATGATCCTCATATCTACAGTATTTTCCATTCACAAAAAGGAATCTACGTATATGTTCACGAATAAAGATGTGAGCATGTTCTGTGTATACTATATCAATATACAGAGATAGAGATAGCGGAAGGTTAACACTATAGAGAGCACATCACAAACGGAGGTCTTTATGAAGGGACAACGACATATCAAAATACGGGAGATTATCACCCATCAAGATATCGAAACTCAAGACGATTTAGTTGAAGCATTGCGTAATGCAGGCTTTCAAGTGACACAAGCAACCGTATCGCGGGATATTAAAGAATTATTACTAATCAAAATTCCAACGGATGACGGAAGGTATAAATATTCATTACCAACGGATCAACGTTATAACCCGGTGCAGAAGTTAAAGCGTGCATTGGTGGACAATTTCTTGCAAGTAGATTTTACAACTAATCTGGTGGTTATGAAGTTCTTACCAGGTACAGCGAATTCAATCGCAGCGCTGATCGATAATATGGAATGGCCTCAGATCATGGGAACTATTTCAGGAGACGATACGCTACTGATTATTTGCCGTCAACCGGAAGACAGCCAACAGGTCATTGATCAAATTATGAGCTTTATCTCGTAATCATCAATAAGGTTGTAATTGATACGTTAATGTTCGGCTCGGCACACAAGCGGTCAGCCTAACAGCATGAGCTTGATCCATATCGGTCTAAAAGCGTTGCTCTATAGTCTTTTATACGAAGAGGAGTGAGGCTCATGCTAGTTATGCTGAGCATTAAAAACCTGGCTGTTGTTGAAGAAATCGACGTTTATTTTCATAAAGGATTCCATGTACTGAGCGGTGAGACAGGTGCAGGTAAATCAATTATTATTGATGCACTCGGTCTGATTGCAGGTAGTCGAGGTTCAGCGGAATTGGTACGTTACGGAAATGATAAAGCTGAGATGGAAGCGTTATTCGAGCTACGTGGAGATCACCCGGTATGGGATACGATGTCACGACTTGGCATTCAGGGAACCGCAGAAGAACATCTGGTCATTCGTCGTGAAGTCACAGCGAGTGGTAAGAGTACTGCGCGTATTAATGGACAGTTAGTGAATCTGACAATGTTGCGTGAGATTGGTGAGCAACTGGTCAATATTCATGGACAGCATGAGCATCAATCGTTGATGAAGCCAGAACGTCATCTGAGCTTACTCGATACCTTCGGATTTGCAGACATTAATCCTGTCAAAATTCAATATCAACAACAATATACAGACTATGCCAAAGTAGAACGTGAATTACGCGATCTACAAGAAACCAGTCAAAAAACGTATCAGATGCTTGATCTTTATCGCTTCCAGCTTGAAGAGATTTCTTCAGCAGGACTAGAGATTGGTGAAGATGAACTATTGCAAGATGAGCGTCTACGTCTTTCTCATAGTGAGAAAATGATGGAAGCTATCGTAGGTGGATATCATGCGATCAATGGAGACGGCGGTATGGGCTCTGTAACGATTGCTATTTCTCAACTGGAAGATGTAACACGTTACGATTCCAAAGCATTAGACCCGATTCTAGAGCAGTTACAATCGGCTTTTTACCAGTTAGAAGATGCAGCTTATCAATTGCGTAGCTATCGCGAAAATATCGAATTTAATCCAGGTCGTCTGGAAGAAGTAGAGACTCGTCTAAATCAAATCTCTGGTCTACGTCGTAAGTATGGAGATAATGTAGAAGAAATTCTAACCTATTATGAGAAAATTCAACATGAGACAGATCTGCTTGAAAATAAAGACGAACGTCTGGCTGAAATGACAGAACGTCGTGATCGATTGCGTGATAAGTTACTTCAGACTGGTGAAAAACTAAGCAAGATTCGTCGTAAAGCCGCAGATGAACTTGCCAGTCAAGTTGAAGCAGAACTTAAACATTTACAAATGGAACGTACTTCACTACGCGTCAATATGGATTATATGGATGATCCGAATGGGCCAGAGTGGAATGGACGTCATATTCGAATTACCCGTCAAGGGATCGATAATGCAGAATTCTTAATCTCTCCTAACCCGGGCGAGCCTTTACGACCACTGGGTAAGATTGCTTCCGGTGGTGAGCTGTCTCGTATTATGCTAGCACTGAAAAGTATCTTTGCTCGTCACGATCAAGTTCCTGTACTGGTATTCGATGAAGTGGATACAGGGGTTAGTGGACGTGCTGCACAGTCCATTGCAGAGAAATTGTTCAAATTATCTGCCGATTGTCAGGTATTCTCGATTACTCACTTACCGCAAGTTGCTTGCATGGCAGACCATCAATATCTGATCGAGAAGAACATTATTGGAGATCGTACAGCGACTCGTGTCACTTCGCTACATGAAGATGGACGGGTCGGTGAACTTGCTCGTATGCTAGGTGGAGTAGAGATTACCGAGAAAACAAATCATCATGCTCATGAAATGTTGAAGCTGGCAGAAGCACGCAAAGACAGTTCTACGTATGCAGTACACTAAGGAATTGTATAAAGGATGCTCAAGTGAAAAGGAAGAGCTTAACGCTCTTCCTTTTGTGTTATACATATAGATACGGCACAGTTATCAACCAAGTTAGTAAATATGGAAAAATAATCCGCTTTTTTACATTCGACAGCAGGAATACCCATGTTGATGTCGAAAAGTATAATAAAGAGTCCAAAACAGTCAAATTGCTGTAGCGACTTGATAATCAATATGAGTAAAGTTCAAATATAATTGCCTATCATTCCGTAACAGCCTAATGATGTAAGAGTCTAACGAACCGCTATATCATAGTTAAAGAAAACTCATAAGGAGGAATTATAACGTGTCAGATATCAAAGTATTATTAGCGGACGATAATCGTGAATTTACCAATATGCTTGCTGAATATATTTCTAATCAAGAAGATATGGAAGTAGCAGGTATAGCATTTAATGGGGAAGAAGTATTGCAGATGATCGATCAATTACCAGATCTTCCAGATGTGTTGATCTTAGACATCATTATGCCACACCTCGATGGACTGGGTGTACTGGAACGCTTGCGAGATATGAATCTATCTCCAGCACCGAAGATCATTATGCTAACCGCATTCGGTCAAGAAAATATTACACAACGTGCAGTACAACTGGGTGCGTCTTACTATATCCTCAAGCCATTCGATATGGAAGTACTGGTCAGTCGTGTACGTCAATTGGTAGGATCACCGATTACCAATAGCGGTGGCAATATGCAACCAGGCAATAGCAGCAACAGCATGGGTAACAAAGTAAATAATGGTCTACCGCCTGTAACAAGAGGTAAAAATCTGGATGCCAATATTACAGCAATTATCCACGAGATCGGCGTTCCTGCACATATTAAAGGCTACCAATACTTACGCGAAGCGATCACGATGGTCTACAACAATATCGAGATTCTAGGCTCGATCACCAAAACGTTGTATCCTGCGATTGCAGACAAGTTCAAAACCACCCCTTCCCGCGTAGAACGTGCCATCCGCCATGCGATCGAAGTGGCTTGGACAAGAGGGAATATTGATAGTATCAGTCATTTGTTTGGCTATACGATTAATATTAGTAAGAGCAAACCTACTAACTCGGAGTTCATCGCGATGGTAGCAGATAAACTTAGAATTGAGCATAAGGTTCCGAATTAAATATCTATAATATACTAATGAAACAGATTAAAAAAATAGCACTTATTTCTAAGGAACAGTATCTTAGAAATAAGTGCTATTTTAGTATTCAAACTATGATTATATTGAAAAAATGATATCATATATGATATCATTACTTGAAAGGAGGAGTTGTTATTTATGCCGTCTGTTGACAAAATAATAGATAAAATGAGAAATCAACCAAGAGGTGTATCATATAGTGAAGCAGCAAAAGTTTTAATCTATTTTGGTTATGAACTAAAACGTAAAAGAGGTTCTCACAGGATATATGGAGATTCTGATGGAAATGTATTTGTTCTAAAAGAAGAAGATCCTTTAAAAATTTCATACATAAAAGAAATGCTAGACCGATTATTATGAATTTAAATCTATAGATATTAAATGAAAGGAGTGAACAGGAATGAGTAAAAATATAGAATATTATATGAATCTTCCGTACACTATCGAAATTACTAAAAGAAATGACGGGGATGGTATCTATTATTTTGCCAGAATTGAAGAGCTTTCTGGTTGTCATACCGATGCGCCTACCATTGCAGAAGCAATCGCTGAATTGGAAGAAATACAGCGTGATTATTTAGAAATCAAATTAGAATCTGGTGCAGAAATCATAGAACCAAACGAAGATTTGCCATCAGGACAAATACCTTTACGTATGCCTAAAACAATGCATAAGCAATTGCTTAATGCTGCTAAAAAAGAAGGCGTATCCGCTAATCAATTTGCTGTTGTCCATTTAGCTCAAGCTTTAGGATTACCAAGCAATTTCAATGGAGAAAAGTTGAAATTATAGTAGTAAAATAAAGACCAATACTAATCATAGTATTGGTCTTTTTATTTATATATAGTTTATGGGGAAAAGTTGCGTATATGACGCTTACTCCATTCTTTTAACTCTCAAGATGATCATCCTTACTAAATTCCATAAGTTCAGAAATGGTTTTAATATTTAGAGCAGTTGCAATCTTTTCGAGATTTGCTATATTCAGTTCCTGATAATTATTATTACATAGCATTGAAATTTTAGATTGAGGAACGCTGGACAAGTGTGATAATTCTAATTGAGTCATACCTTTTTCTTTTAATAATTTTTTCAAAAGTATATTTAACTTCATTTAAATTCTCCGTAATCAATAAACTAATTATTCTTCATCTACAAAATCTAATAGTTCAGAGATATCTGTAATATCCATCGCATTTGCAATCTTAGAAAGCATAAGTAAGTTAACCTCTTGACGGTCATCTCTACAAAGCTTGGATATTCTAGATTGAGGAACACCAGAGAGAGCTTCAAGCTGTTTTTGAGTTAATTTATGTTTTTTCAAAAGTGATTTAAGATTTATTTTGATTATTCTCATTAATTAGTGGTTTTCCTCCTGAAGTGCTAAAAATTATATAAGGTAAGGAGCATTTCATATGAAAAGCGTTATCATTAGTTTATAAATAAAAATGATAAGTGCTTAGCAAAAACGACTAAATTTATTGGTCTTTTTTCTTTTGGTTAACAGGAATGTATTCTACAATATCTTCAATACCAAAAGTACGATTGACTCCGTTTTTAGAAGCAATCTCATTAATTGCATTGAGTATACTGATTAGTGTTTCCAATTTTATTGTGCGAGTATCACCACTTGCTAGGTCTAAAATAGTAGCTGAACGTATTTTGGATTCTACAGATAATTTATTTCGAGTAGCTCCAATAATTTTCAAAGTTTCATTTAGCTTAAATCGAATTTGTTCCACTGTAATAACAACCGCCTTTTAATCTCCTTCGTTTTCATCAACAAATTGAAGTAATTCGGAGATATCTTTAATATTCATAGCAGTGGCTAACTTAGACAGCATAATTAAATTAATTTCTTGTCTCGCATTTCGATACAATTCAGAAATAGCAGCCTGACGAACACCGGATAATTCAGACAATTGCATTTGAGTAAGATTTCTTTTCTTCATTGCTTCTTTTAAAAGTATTTTAACTTTCAATTTAATTCCTCCAAAGCATTGACTTTACACGCCCAAGCGTTTAAAATAAAAACATAAATAACCGCTTGGGCGTATAATAAAGGGAGTGGCATAATGAGCTTTGTGAAAGAGACTTATTTAAAACTCACAAGAGTATTCTTAGTAATTACACATCATAATTTTAAAAAATATGATCAAAAGTTAAGTATTAATGTTATAGGTGTAATATGACCCAACTACTACATAGAAAAGCCCAAATCAAAGAAGCCTTTAATCAGTTCATGTCGACACGCATGGATCAAGTGAGTGAAGATGCTATATCGCCTTCACCTGAATATCAGGCACTTACCACCGAATGCACAGAACTATTTGCTACCATCTACGATCAACTACCATCAGACATCCAAATTCTGTTCACCCAATACGAAGAAGTCATTACGCTTATTCAAGGATTGGCAGAATCGACGATGTATGAGCAGGGGGTGAAAGATGGCTTGCAATTAAGTCAGGTGCTGTACAGTTATTGACTTTGCATATCCTCTAAAATAAATATGTCCTAACATATGTATATCAGCCAAATCATAACGTACAATTGCATATTTTTCAATTCTGTCTGACCTCATTATAAGCTTTTACTACTTTTTGTACTCTATTAACCAACAATCCCGATATTGTCCTTCATGCCATTCATGCTTGGGCAGTAATTTTACTTTTTGGAATCCACATTTTTCATAACAATGCAGTGCTCTCGCATTCCATGTCTGGGGGTCCATCGCGATACGGTGGGCTTGTTTTTGCTGTGTGAGGAAGGCGATCATTGTCTGAATGAGTAGAGTACCAATACCCCGATTCCAATAGTCTGGTTCGCCGATAAATTGATCCATCCCATAGATCACTTCACTAGAGTCATGATATCCGTATGTATCTCTACTTTCTTCATCTAATAGGTAATATTGAATATAACCTATAGCTACACTCTCATATTCGATAATACACTGAACGTCTTCTGTATCTGGATCGTAAAAGATTTCAGTCACTTTTTCCATATCCAGCGGTTGATCTCGACCCTGATAATATTGCAGAATAGTAGGATCGGACATCCATTTAACCAGTGTATATTTATCTTCTATACAAAGAGAACGAATAGACAAATGACCGTTTGAAATAAGCATCATATCCTCCTTATAAATGATAGTATCCTTTATTTATCATATTTTTTATACCATATATTAGGAATGATTTCTATCATTCATAGGAGAATATACGTATACTACACTTACAATTGTATCTATAAAGTACAGTGAAATGCGGGAGTTATCTGATGTCATTAGTCGTCTGAATTATCGTTACGACCATTCTTTTCGATAACTGAGCGGCGTGCAGTTGACTCTAGCTTTGAATAAATTGATAAAATGAGACACATTGTCTACGCCGACTTCGTTAGCGATTTCTTGGACACTTTTATCAGAATACTGTAGTAAGCCTTTGGCTGCATTGATGCGGATATGGATCAGGTATTCGATTGGAGGGAGTCCGATATATTGTTTGAAATCTTTGGTTAATTGAAATTTGTTCATCCCGTATTGTCTGGCAAGCTGATCGAGTGTGATCGCTTCAGTGTAGTTATGTTCGAGATAAGTTTGCATATTAAGAATTTTGGATGGGATGTTGTATGTATTGTCTTTCACATAGATCGTTGTTAAGATGATCTCGGTTAACAATTGTGTGAGGAGTTGAGCATTTAGAAGCTCTGTTTTCTGTGTACGTGTATATTGCAGATTCAGTAATTGTTGAGCAAGCTCTAGAATCAGAGAAGAGGACTGTGAATGATATACCGGCATCTGATTATTTTCATATTGTTGATAATAACCAGCTATCGTAGCTCCATACATATGGATCGATAACGTTTCCCAAGGTTGTTCGGACTGCGCTTCATAGCGGTATTCTTCTTTGCAATCAATCCAGAAGAAATCGCCTGCTTGTAATAGAAAAGATTGCCCGCGATAATATAGACAACCTGCACCAGACAATGTATATAAGAACAGATACGACGCAATTTTGGCATGCTTAATAGAAGAAGATGAATCGATATAATGATACCCGATTTCTTGAATATAGAGATAAGTGGATTGAGCGACAGGAGAAGGAGTGAGAATAAAGCGAACAGGCTTTTGAGAAAAACGATGCAGTTCATTTTCGCTGGATACCATCGTACATATGCCTCCTGGTTTAGAAAATATGTAGACAAGCGGATTGTAATATTTCATATTGTAAGCGTTCTCTTAAATATTGGCAATTCTTTTTCTAAACTGAATTTACTTTAGAGGAGCATACAGGCTAAGATAGAAAAAGAATGTTCCAACAATTAAAGTAGCAAAAAGGAGAATATCGCTATGATTGAATTTCAATATATCCACCATATGAGTCTAGCTGTACGCGATATTGAAGTGTCTCGTACATTTTATTCGGATGTGCTTCAATTTCAAGAAATCGAGCGTCCGCCATTTGATTCTGTAGGCATCTGGTATGCTTTGGGAAATCAGCAATTGCATTTGATCGAGCAACCACAAGGAGAGACATTACGTCAGGGTGGTATAGATTCAACGGATGGGCATTTAGCGATCTGGGTGAAGAGTTATTCGGAGACTTTGGAGTTTTTGGATCAACAGCAGGTCTTTTACGAAGCACGTCCTCATAGTCTGGCTGGCTTTGCCCAAATCTATATTCTCGATCCTGATCATAATATTATCGAATTGGATGCTCCCTATGAATAAGAGTAGAGGATAATCATTATAAAATGGCACATAAAAAGACCACCCGAAGGTGGTCTTTCTAACCCGATGGCGCTAATTGAAATCTTTGATCCGCATCCCGCGCCTCCGAAGTTCGTGTGGTTTAGACAAGAACCTCGGATTGGGTAAAGGACGCGTTCAACATGTTAATCTGAATGTTGACGCACCTCCTTTCTGTATGAACTAATATTACCATAGGTTTACATAAACAGCTAGTGTTTTTGACAAATTTTTATAAAATAAGTGGATAGACCTAATGCTTTTATTTCCTCATTCCAAAGTCTTGATTCATTACTCACGCTTGTAAAAAAAGTGCTGACTTATTATTCATTTCAGGTATAATGCAATCGAGAATATATGGAAGGAGGTTGTGATGCGGTTGGTAGAAAAAGACTGGACGACTTCTGTGATTCAACATAAAAGAAAGTATAACGGATGGATAATAGTCGTTCTGATATTAATAGTAGTCATTGCACTGGCTGGCGTATTGTGGATAGCCAATCAGAAGCTTTATACAGCGATACGCCATAGTGAACAGAGCAATAAAGTTTTGACAAAAAAGCTAGAGTGGTATCAGCAAGAATTAACAACTGTCCAAAAGAATGTTCGTATGATACAAGAAGATACCGCTATTCAAGATATGACTCATCAGATTGAAGATTACATGGCAACAGATGATTTTGTAGTCAACAAAATTTATTTTTACAAAGATACTTCTCATCAATTAGAGTATCTGTATATCGATATTTACAACCAACCGAAGATGGAGTCTTATTACAGTGCACAGGGAGTGTATACGTTACCCGATCAGCAGGTACAAGCCAAATGTAAACAGATGATTAATGATATCCAAAAATTCTATACAGAAGGTGAACATTTGCCAGTATGGAGTAAAAAGACAGTGGTATATATGACGATCAACAATTATGAAATCGGTAATACGATTGATGGGAAATTTGAATTAAGCGCTAAATGAAATGATCAAAATCTATCATTTTTAGATTTAACGATTTCAAAAAACGAATAATTGATATATAATGATCAAAAGTTTAATCGTATTAATAATGCAGGTCAAAACAAGTTCTGGTCTTGCCTTAATGTTAACATTAGTGTTATAAATTATTAACATTAGTGTTATAATCTAAGGAAGCTGAAAATTCTCAGATACAGGAAACTTCTATGAATCGTAATCATTTCAAATTAGAAATAGAATTAATTCCCGAATCGACGATGCATTTGAATCTTCGTAATCGATTAACTTCATATCAATGGCGGCAATTTAGCCAGAATATTCAAAAGCGTGATCAGTATACCTGTTGTATCTGTAATCGTGTCAAAGGGGATACAATCGACAAGTTACATTGTCATGAGCTATGGACATTTGATACAGAAGCGCAAGTTCAGTACCTTACTGGGTTTCAGTCGTTATGTTTCCAGTGTCATATGATCAAGCATATTGGCTTTGCTACTATGAATGATTGGGTAGAAAAATATCAATTAATCGAGCATTTTTGTACTGTAAATCAGGTCTCCCGTAAGCAATATGCTCAGCATTTTCATGATGCTGTTCAATTGTGGATTGCCCGCAACCAGATAAATTGGCATGTTGATCTGGGCGATTATATAAGTTAAGCAATGGTACATAATCATCGCGAATAGGGGGGATAGGCTAGAAAGTAGGGTCCGATGCTTGCTGACTTATTTGTAACAAAAATGTAATCATCCGTTTTACCGGGAATAAAACGGCATATATGTACTAGCGAATTCAATATCATGGGATTTTAGTTAATTTCGTGCTTTGATAAAAACGATGATTTATAGTACATTAGCTTTGAAGAAAGAGGAGGTTTCTAATGTACTCAAGCAGACCAAGCGATGCTTTACACATCATGACATACACCTTGAATAGTGGTATTAAAGGTACTGTGCCTTTGTCGAACCAACAGATTGAGGAATGGCTTGAAAGTTATAAAAGCAATACGCGTTATGTGACTAATATAGGTAAAGAATTTTTTGGATTAAATCCTGAATTAGTTGCTGATTTTAAAGTGCAAAATCAATTCTCTGATCATCAACGTGTGATTGTTCCGATTCAGCCGGAAGAACAACATCCTGCTGAGGACTTGAGCACTGCTTATAAAGCAAATGAAATTTTGATCAAAGTGGATTGTAAATGTGGAACAGCGTATACAACAGATTCACCATTTATGCGTACCAAATGGTATTGCACAAAGTGTAAAGAAATTGTGTTCCTTGATCCGAAAAAAGGAAAAGTGGAAACATCACGCGGTGAAGCTTTCTATATGACTAATAAGTATTTTGTAGAACGTGCTCCTATCGAATAGAATCATAGTTCTTTCATTGCAACGTGAAAAATGACTGTTTGTCTAGACAAGCTTATATATGATAAATAGGTCAACGACTAGCTAGTATGTTTGATTAACGACACGATAGGGTCGCTAAGATAAAAACATACTAGAATAGCCGTATGTGCTCTGAAATACATAGTGTAATAACCAAAACAGTCTGGTATAGATCGGGCTGTTTTTTGATATGTTGTTTTGGACAGAGTGATGATCAGATCTACAGGATATGATATACTATGCTGCATATGTTTGGAGGGATAAGCTGAATGAGTTCTATCTATAGTAATAGAAGATTTCCATATGCACGCTGGATCATATGGACGATACTGGCGTTAGCATGGATGGTATTTATTTTTTACAAATCCAATCAGCCTTATGTAGAGCAGGATTTGAAGCCTTTTCTGGCAGATTTGATCCCCGAATCTACGTTGTCTACATTTACGCCAACGATTGAATTTTCGTATGACGGTTATGTGGTAAGTGGCAAATCGCCTTATGATTTTTTTGAATTTTTTATTCGTAAAATAGCACATGTGGTTGAATTTGCAATATTAGCGTTTTTGTTATGTCGTGTATTTTCTCCACTTACACGCCGGGATTATGCACCTATTGTCTGGGCAGGTCTTGTATCTTATGTATATGCTTTATCCGATGAGTGGCATCAGACCTTTGTAGCCGGAAGAACAGGGCATTTTGAAGATACATTAGTCGATGGGATCGGCATTGTATTGGTCATGGTATGTTATATTTTGATCCGTAGACGTCGACGTAAAAAGAGTGGACTGCGGTTTGGCTAGATATCTTTACAAATAGCGTGCAACACAAAAAGTCGCTTTGATAACGAAGCGACTTTTTGTGTTGCAAAAGATATGGCAAAAATGAGTATTACAGTAATCCATATCGGATACGCTTAATGCCTAGCTACATTATAGTACGTTATAGCATGCTCTAAATCTTATTTTTTAATATCGATATAGCGATCAACTAATTCTCTAATTTTGGCTCTGATAATAAGATCGGAATTGCTACGATTGTTGAGAATTAGATATATGTGTTTGATAAAATCATTTTTCTCTTCATCTGTTAATGTAGCAATATGTTTTTCTAATTCTGGATGTGTACTCATAAGCATTCCTCCAATATAGTATTTATTTGTTATATAGCATAACCTATAATACGCAAATATCTAGTCATTTATAATTATTTCATTATATGAAAAATTCATAATAGATATACATTTATCGTTGAAAGCGTTATCTTCAAAGCAATCAACAACTATTCTATCTACGAGGTGAACGCAATGAATATGTCTACAAAGTCCTCTGCTCTACTCTGGGGCGTAGATGATCTAGAAAAGCGAATACAGCATACCGTAATCGATCCGAGCTATAAAGCATGGTGGACAGAGTTACAGCATATTGCTAATGAAGCGTTGATTTTACCTATTCCGGTGCTGACCTTTGAAGCTTTTCGCGAATTTGCAGATAATGGAGGACGAGAACAGTATCAACAACTTTATTTTGAAAAAAGAGGGCGTATAGGAGCGTTAGCGATCATAAGCTTATATACAGCCGATGGTGATGTTACATCTTACATAGAATCATTAGAAGAAGCATTATGGGATATCTGCAATGAGTATACATGGTGCTTACCTGCACATGTACCACAGTCAACCAAAGAAACACAGCGACCGGTATGGGAAGAGATTGATCTGTTTGCCGCAGAGACAGCCGGTATGTTAGCCGAGCTATGTATATTATTTCAGGATCGATTGGATGACCGTATTACAAAGCGGATCGAATTAGAGATTCAGCGACGAATCTTCAAGCCGCTAAGTGATCCTAATGTATCGTTCGGCTGGGAGACCGCAGATCATAATTGGTCGGCAGTCTGTGGAGCAGGATGCGGGATAGCAGCTCTATTATTACTAGAGCAAGATGATCCTATGCGAGTTCACATTCTGGAGCGAATGATTCAAGCGATGAGTCATTTCTTATCAGGTTATGGTGAAGATGGAGGATGTGCAGAAGGGTTAGGGTATTGGGTATATGGATTCGGTTATTATACTTATTTTGCAGATATGTTGATACGTGTAGAACCGCAGTATGAACATCTATTACGCTCTACGAAGATTGCGCAGATGGCGGCTTTTCCAGAACATCTTCATTTGTCAGACGGAGTATTTGTTAATTTCTCGGATAGTGATGAACAGGAGATATTACCACCCGGATTATTATCTCAACTGGGCAAATGGACAGGGCATCGATATTCTTTACCTTTTCAGATCAATCGACTGTTAGATGATCCTTGTCGTCGTTGGGCGCATTTAATTCGTAATCTGTTATGGGCAGATGCAAGTTATTTTGTAGATCATGATTCTGCACAGGTTGATACACAGAATGAAGGAGTCTATTTGCCTGATCTGAGTTGGATGATCTGCAAAAGTAAACTTTCCAAGTCTAATATTACGGTAGCATTGGCAACCAAAGGCGGGCATAATGATGAACCACATAATCATAATGATCTGGGCTCTTTTATTATTCATGCTGGAGGAGAAAATATACTATCCGATCTTGGAGCAGGTCTGTATACACAAGCTTATTTTGCGCCTGGTCGAGAACAGATTTTGAATATTTCATCCGCAGGTCATTCGGTTCCACAAATAGATGGACAGGAACAACAAAGTGGACGTGAAGCAGAAGCGCATGTATTAGAACAGCGTATATGGACAGAAGAACAAACAGAGCGTGCGATATGGAAGTTAGATATTACCCAAGCTTATCCGCATCCGACGTTGCATGAGTATACTCGTGAGCTGGATTGGTCTGTTTCACAAGATCAAGCCGAAGTTACTTTACACTTGAGCGATCGATTTACATTTGATCGTCAGCCAGAGCAGAGTACATCTAGTTCACCACAGATTCATTCTGATCCATTACATTTATCCACTCCACAGATTGTTGAACGGTTTATCAGTAGGATAGAGCCGATAGTAGAATCTGATACCGTACGCTGGCATGGCGAAAAAGCAGAAGTCTGTTTGAAGCTTGCACATGCTCAAGAAAAAGTCAGTGTAGAAATCATCCAACATGTCGATCATGATGGCATGCCAATCATATTGTACCGAACGTCTATTGAGCATTTTTCTTCTATAGAAGAGGGAGTACAAGAACAGCTTATCCGTCAAAAAGAGATGCCAACACAGAGCACTTCGTTAGAAGAGACAGCATATCCAGCGGAACCCGTCACTGTAGTAGTAGATCTATCATTTGTAATTACACCTATTCCATCATCCGCACTATAAGTAGAGTCAAGATTGTCGCTTAATCAGTCAAATCTGTGAATCTTATAGAATAAAGCAAGGTGCTACACTGAACTCATGAAGAAATATACGCAATCATGAACAATCAAAAGACCGAAAGAAGGGGTTATTTTGAAACAGTGGAATAGATGGGATTCATCTTCGTATGGATGGGCAGATGCGGCAGATGAATATGAACAATTATTGTATGAAAGTCAGCCATTACCTGCATCGGATTGGACACATGAACGCAAAGTACGTATGTTAAGTCAAATGGTAGATTACTATGCCACCCATCAGCAAGCCGATGGAGCTATTGTCGATCCATATTCGGAAGCTGAACGTTATTATTCTACACCTTCGTATGCTCTTGCGGCGGCGGTGCTAGTAAGTACCGGACGAGAAGAGTTGATCGATTCTGCGGCTTCTGCACTGACACATAGTATTGAATTATTAGTATCCGGGCGCACACCGGATCAACATCCTGATTTTTTTATTGTGATGATTATGGGAGCTTATCGTATTCTGAAAGGAAGAATGCCCGAGCAAGCCGAACGATGGCGACAAGCACTGGCAACGATAGAACCGGAAGAGACATATTTATTTACGATGAGCAAAATGAAAAATCCGAATCGAATGATCAACTGGAATGCGATTATGTTGTCTGGAGAAGTGATACGACAAGCCGAAGGCATCGCTTCTCATGATACGACATGGATAGACGATTACTTGCAAAAGTATCATTTACCACGGTTTACATCGCTCGGTTGGTATGAAGATGGGCCGCTGGATCGACCGAATAGTCCATTTGCTTACGATATTGCGACCCGTTATCATCTGGGTGTGATGATGTTATCGGGATATGCTGGTACAACAGCACACGCTTTGCAAACTCGGTTACAACATGGAGCAATGAGTTCATTATTAACGCTATCACCGCTTGGAGAATTACCTCCGCGGGGACGTAGTGCTCAACATCAATGGAATGAAGCGGCAGCGGCATTTGTTTTTACAATACAAGCTCAGCAAGCCTATGCAGATGGAGCCTTGCAATGGGCTGGAGCATTTCGGCGTGCAGCGGATAAGACATGGGCAGCGATAGAGAAGTGGCAAAGTTCTGAAGGATATGTGCAGATAGTGCGTAATCATTTTTCGGCAGAGCAACGACATGGATATGAAGTGTACAGTAATCATACAACATACAATCTATGGACAGCCGCGGCACTGGCGTACACGCTCTGGTATGAACAGCCAGAAGAAATCACACCTTATCCTATTCCGGCAGAGCTAGGAAGTCGTACTCTTCAAGCAGATGGTTGGTTTGAGACGGTATTTAGCTCAGTGCCTGATCAGCAGATCGTGATTCATACAGCACTGAATGATCCCTATATGATTCCAGGTATAGCACGTATTCAGCGTACCGGATTACATGCTAATCTAGCTACTTCTTCTTCAGGACATCGAGATCAAGGATTTACAGAGTTTAGTGCAGGTGATATTGTTCCGCTTAGTTATATACCTGCTTGGCAGACAGCAGATAACATATGGCATCATCTAGCAGAAGGGATACCGACGGCTGTTCCTTTTGATCGAGATGCAGGAGTTGATCCTTCTGATGGAGGAGGTTCTTATCGGATAGAGCAATCTTCTACCACCACCGCTCATAATCAGTTTGCTATACGATGGCAGGGGCCATTACAAGGAGTTAATCAGGTGGTTGCTACTTATGAACAGTCTCCCGGACATATCGTGGTAACTTATGAAGTTAGTACTAATCCAGAAGCGAAATCTAACACATCAACAGAACAGCTAAAGCAGATCGGGGCGTGGATTCCGTTATTTCTATCTGACGGACAAGAATACTCTACTATCAAGACAGAACGAATAGATCGTTCATTAGTAGCGACGCAGACAGAACAATCGATTCCTGCATTGGATAGAGCAGATAAGACGCCGTTATCATCAGCAACAATGATAGAGCAAGAGCAGGTAGAAGTGATAACAGTCACTTATCGTGATCAGTCTATACGAATCATACCGATTACTCCTGAAGCGACAATCACTTTTCCCGATGAAGCGAATCAGGTAGCGAGCCGTAACGGGTTATTGCGAGGAGCACGAATTGAAGCCAAAGGTTCACGTATTTCTTTTGAAATTTTTTTATAAGTAGATGTGGTTGAAGATCGAATGTAATTGATCTAATTACTTGTATACACAAAGCAGTCTGGATGATATAACCGGGCTGCTTTTTTGTTGTTTATCGTTGTTTGTGAATGTGAAGTGACGTAATGTTCTGTTATAGAAATATGACCTACAGATGATATCTGATCATAAAGAAATAATTGCTAACATAAGCGCAAAAGTACAAAAGGTAAAAATTGTTTGTAAACAGGTCAGTTCTGTGTCTTAAATGAACAACCGTTCCACGATACACTTAGAACATAAGATATCAACTGAATAACTGCTACAGTCCGCGGCTGTTGCACTATTCTACAAGGAGGTACCAATCGTGGAACGTTCTGCATCGCAATCTACAGCTTCATCTCCATCCAAACGCTGGCTTTCGACAACAGCCAAAGAAACAATTGCCGGTTATTTATTTGCTGCACCGATGTTAATAGGGCTTACCATTTTTATTTTGATTCCGATGGTTTCGTTATTTTTTATTAGTCTAACCAAATGGAACTTTATTCAAGGATTTCGCGGAGTTGAGATGATTGGACTGGATAATTTCCGTCATTTGTTTCAAGATAAATCGTTTTTTGTATCGATGCTGAACAATATCAAATTATTGTTAGCTGTACCATTTACTCTTTTGTTTTCATTAGTGATTGCGATTGTAGTGGATGAGAAAGTGTATTTCAAAAGCTTTTTCAAAATTATTTACTTTATGCCTTATATCTCAAGTGTAGTTGCAGTTGCGATTGTATTTCAGATTTTATTTCATCCTTCTCAAGGCCCTGTAAATGGATTTCTAATGTCTTTAGGGGTTACTAATCCACCGAAATGGTTAGCTGATCCTACGTATGCACTACCTTCAATTATGATGATTACTGTCTGGACATCGATTGGCTTCAATATGGTGGTCTATCTAGCAGGGCTACAATCGATCCCCAAAGATCTGTATGAAGCCGCTGATATTGATGGAGCATCCTCATGGCGCAAGTTTCGTTCGATTACCGTACCGATGTTATCACCAACCACCTTTTTCTTATTGATTACCGGTATCATTTATTCGTTCAAAACGTTCGACCTTATCGCTGTACTCACACAAGGTGGGCCTGCGAAGTCAACCAATGTAATGGTCTATGAGATTTATGATCAAGCGTTTGTGAATTTGAAAATGGGTTATGCCGCCGCAGAATCAGTCTTTCTGTTCGCTGTGATTTTACTGATTACTGTTGTTCAATTCTGGGGTCAGAAAAAATGGGTTAACTACTAATCACGATTAGGTTATAAGGAGGTGTAGCAGTTGGAACATCCGATTTCAGCTCCAAATGTATCGTCATCCCAACGTCCAACAAAAGACAAACTGTCTTTGACGAAAATTATTGTAACCGTTATCATGCTGGTGATAGGCATTATTTTTCTACTACCTTTTATCTGGATGTTATCTGCATCATTCAAGACAGAAGCTGATGTATTCAAATATCCGGTACAATGGATTCCACATACGTGGAATGTAGTCGAAAATTATCGTGCGGTATGGTTCGGTGATCCACCATTTATGCTGTACTACTGGAATTCGATTAAAGTGTCGGTGATGACTATTCTCATCTCTGTAATCACCTCGGCTATGGCAGCATATGCCTTCTCCAAAATTCATTTTCGCGGACGGGATACGTTATTTATTATCGTGTTATTAACGTTTATGATTCCAGGGCAAGCAGTGCTGGTTCCGCAATTTATTATGTATCGCAGTCTAGGACTATTTGATACACATATCGGATTGGTGTTGCTCGAATCATTTAGCGCACTGGGTACATTTATGTTACGACAAGCTTTTATGTCGATTCATAGTGAATTTATTGAATCCGCTAAAATTGATGGAGCAGGGCATGTACGGATTTTTGCTCAAATTGCTTTACCGTTAGTGCAACCGTTTATCGCTACATATGCGATTTTACGCTTTATCTGGACATGGAATGATTATCAAGCACCACTGATCTTTTTACGCTCGCCAGAACTATTTACAGTGCAATTGGGCATAAATCGATTTGCCGATGCGACTGGTGAATACTACTCGTTGATTATGGCAGGTACATGTTCGGCGATTTTACCGTTAGTGATCGTCTTTTTACTCGCTCAAAAACATGTTATTGGTGGTATTGCACTCGGTGGTGTTAAAGGATAAATCGAATTTGTTTGCTTATGAAATGTATACATTCTAAGGGGGATTATCATGAAATTGAATCTACGATGGAAATCGACAATAATAATGAGTTGCTGTTTACTGCTAATACTCGCAGGATGTGGACAAGCAAAAGAAAGTGGAACCACCGCAGATGGCAAAACAAAAATCACATTTTACACTTGGTATACCAAAGATCAATTCCACTGGGATGATGTCTATGCCGCATGGCAAAAAAAGAATCCAGATATTGAAGTTCAATATGTAGGACTATCTGAAAAAAGCGATACCGATGAATATATCAAAAAATTAGACCTTGCCGCAGGTTCTGGTGATCCGATCGATGTAGTGATGGTTAACAATGCCAATACGTATGCTCAACGTGTCGATATGGGACTATTTGCACCATTAAACGATTTGATTGATTTTAAATATGAAGATGAATATTTAGCAGACTTCGCAGTCGATGGCAAACGTTATGCATTGCCAGGTAAGCGTGCAATTACGTACGTATTGCTGAACAAAGACCGTCTTGATAAAGCAGGCTTAAAAGTACCTACAGATTGGACATGGGATGAATTTCGAGAATATGCCAAAAAATTAACAGCACCGGATCATAGCTACTATGGTGTATACTTCCATACATGGGCATCTCAGACGCTACTTGAATTGTTAAATCAACCGGAGAACAATAGTTATCTCAAAGCAGATGGAACATCCAATATGGACGATCCTAACTTCCGCGCATCGTTTGAACTTCGATATAATGCAGAACATGAAGATCAATCCGCTGTTCCTTATAGCGATGCGATTTCTCAAAAGTTAAATTATCGTGATCAATTTCTAGGTGGATCAGCAAGTATGCTAGTGATGGGAAGCTGGATGAACTCTAATATTGCAGGTAGTAAAGAATCTGCACCTGACTTCAAAGTCGCTGTAGCACCATATCCTAAAAATAGCGCCGATACCAAAGAAATCTATTCGAGCAATGACTATGATTACTATGGAATCGGTGCAGGGTCAGACAAACAAGAGGCATCTATGAAATTTATCCGCTGGATGACCACAGAAGGTATTCAAGCGCAAGGTACAGACATTTCATCATGGCAAAAAGCAGATGTGAGCAAAGCGCTAGAAAGTATTATCAACAACGGTACTCATCCCGAAAATGTCGATCTAGACTCACTGATCTATACATTCAAAGTCAGCAAAGGCATTAACAAAGCTCCTGCTGTACCATACTTGAGTGAAATCGAACAAGAAGTCAACGCCGAGTTTGAAAAATATATCCTACAAAAACAAGACATCGACACCACCATCACCAACGCCAAAGCAATCGTCCAACAAATCATAGACGCCAACAAAAGCTAATAGAACAACATGTATACACAAATATACAGCCAAACAAAAATCATAAACCAAACCAAACCAAACCAAACCAAATCAAACCAAACCAAACCAAACGAAACGAAACGAAACGAAATCTCTAAAATAAAAAACAAGCCCATATACTAATTAAACGAACTAAAAAAAGATCACATCAATTATATAAATATCGCTATCCAAGAAAAAAATTATAGTAAACAAAGCTAAAATAAAAACTCTTTACCACTTTCAAACTATATCTCACTGTTTACCAAAAATATTCTTAAACCAACAATCTCTAAAACCAACTTAATCTTTAGCAATATAACTGCTACCCCAACTTAAGAAAGCTTTACATCAAGAAATTGCGTGGGAGCTAAGGAGCGTCGGAGCGGAGGCAAAGGAAATTGTCCTGAAAAAGCGAAGCGGTCGCATTTGAATAAAAATACCGACCGCCAGCGGTCAATCAAGGTATTTTTTTTCACAAGCGATGACAAGGACAATTCCTTTGCCGCAGCGGACAACCTCCTCCAGCTCCCACCCACCATTTTTGATGTAAACTTTTAATCCACAACGAAAGGTCATATGAGCATGAAGGCATGGAGGAGAATCTGGCACACTTCACTAAGGGGCAAGCTAATTGCCTCCGTAGCCTGTTGCTTGCTGTTAACGATCGGCGCAGGCACAATGTTATCCAGTTGGCTAACTAAAGATATGATGAAAGAAACGGTTTTGCAAAATGCAGGCAATTCACTAGATGCCGCGAATCTGTACTTAACCGATCAGATCAATCGACTGATCTATATTTCCAATTATCTGTACTTGGATCAAGAACTCAATCTAGCACTTAAATATCGGCGAAGTGGAATCTATGTAGGACAGACCGAAGCATCAGATGTTACCAAAAAGCTAGACAATCTTTCTTATGCAGGCGAACAAGTATATATTTCTGTCTGGACAGGAAATGGTAAAATGGTATATAGCAATTTCCAGTCGGATCAATACCAGATCGATAATCTTAATATTCGCCAACTAACCAATAGCGGTGAATTTGTAGCAGGCGGCAAGCTTAACTTTTTGCTTCATCCATCGTACTTGCAATCCAAAGATACACCGCCAACATACATGCTGTCAGTCGCTCGCAGTCTACGCTTATTATCAGGCAAAGTATATGGTTATGTGATTGTGAGTATGAATGAAGAACAACTCAAAGCAGTGCTCAATAAATACAATTCCTCAATTCAGATGATGATTGTGGGAGCAGACAACAAGATTATTTCTCATCCCAATAGCGCATGGATAGGTAGTGAGTTTACCCAGCTATATCAACAACGAGAAGGTATTTTAGAACTGGAAAGAGATATGTCTGTTGCTGGCTGGAGATTGGAAGGATTAGTTCCTTATGGCGTTGCCGCTGAAAAGATCAATCGCATCTATCAAGTGACTAATTTTGTACAGATGGCAGTATTGATCGTTTTTCTTATTTTGCTAGTACTAGGTATTGCTCGCCTGACCCGTCCGATCGTCAAATTAACACAAGTCGTTCGCAAAATTGATAACGATAATCTAAGTATTCGTTCCGGTATTCGAGGAGAAGATGAAGCAGGGGTACTCGGTCAATCGCTAGATGCGATGTTAGATCGAGTCGAAGATATGATTATTCAGATTGAATGCGAACAAAGCGAACGCCGCAAAGCAGAATTGGAAATGCTTCAAGCGCAGATCAATCCTCATTTTCTATTTAATATTCTAGGTGCGATTCGTATGGATCTGTTGTTAAAAGGTTCTGAAGAAGCCGCAGTATTACTAGGCTCACTATCTTCATTGCTACGTATGACCGTTAATCGGGGCAATGAATGTATTCCGTTACAAGAAGAAATGGAAACGGTACAGCATTATATTCGACTGGTCGATTTCCAGCGAGAAGTCAAAGTGCATGTCGAAATGGAATTAGCTACAGATACAGTCGATATATACGTTCCACGCTTTATCGTTCAACCGCTTGTTGAGAACGCTTACCATCATGGACTATCGAAATACGGTGGTATTTTATGGATACAATCTTGGTTGAAAAAAGAAGTGCTATGGATCAGTATTCGTGATAGTGGCGAAGGAATGAACGACGAACGATTACAAGCTATCCAACAAGTGATCGCTCAGATTCAAAAAACAAACATAGAACACGCGCAATATCCATTATCAAAATCAGCATCTAAACATACTCCATTATCAGAATTAGAATCAGAATTACAAGCAGATCATACTACAGAAAAAGGATCATTCAATAAAAGCACGTCAGAATATCGATCCAGTTCACCATCTGTACCTGCTATCTCAGGGATCGGTTTGACAAATGTGATACGCCGTTTGCAAATGATCTATGGCCCTACTGTACAAGTACACATCGAAAGTCATCCCGGCGAAGGCACAGAGATCAAAATCGGATTGCCACATCCCACATAAATTGAATACCTGAAAATAATCTATACCTAGAAATAGTATGAACTTGAAATGCAAATATTAAAGGAGGTTGATGATGATGTATAGTGTCATACTGGTCGATGATAGCATGCCCGTACTTCATTATTTGTCTCGTGCTGTCCCCTGGGAGCAGTTAGGCTTTCAGTTAGCAGGTTCTTTTAGTGATCCAGAGGAAGCGCTTACTTATGGGCAAGAACATACTCCTGATGTATTGATTACAGATATCGGAATGCCCAAGATCGATGGGATTCAATTGATTTCAACGCTCAAGCAGAGACAGGAATCGCTTATGTCGGTTATTATTTCGTGTCATGGAGAATTTGCTTATGCGCAACAAGCAGTGAAGCTAGGCGTACAAGATTATTTACTCAAAGAAAATCTAACCGCAGATCAATTAGTGCCTATTCTTGAGCAGATACGCCAGCGACTGGATCAAGCACAATCGTATTCCAGTGAACATCAACGTCTGCAAGAAGATCATTTGCGACATCGATTATTGATTAAGCGTAAGTTCACCAGTGAATTGCTATCAGGCAGTATTCAAGATGAAGAATACGGGATTCAGCGATTGACTCATTTCGGATTAGATACCCGCGGTAAAATGATTCTGCCTGTATATTACACAGTCACAGCTAATGAAGAGCGCAAACAGCGATTTCATGATCTAGATTTACTTTCATTTACTGTTGAAAATATCGTTGAAGAAATAGTAGAACATTCTGGAAGTGCAGTACATTTGAGCAAAAGCCCTGGTGAAGGATTTGTCTGGTTTGCTTTACCGATTCGTTCCAGCGCTGAGCAAGAAAAAATATTGCATGAAGTGATGTACCAATTGATCTATAGTGTACAGAAATTTGCCAAAGCCGAGATCGTTACTGTATGTGGTTCCAAAACTATGCACTGGCAAGAAGCGATGAATGACGCGATACAGTTACAAGCAGAAGCCGATCGTTATTTTTACTTGCCACCGTCTACATTATGCGATTCTAGTTATCGATTAGATGTTCAAAAAGAAAGTGATCTATTTGCCAATTATGGAACAGCAGCAGAATCGTTAGCCCTTGCACTGTTGCCTGATGGCGAAATAAATCTTTGGATCACCAATTGGATTGAACGTCTCACGCAAGAACGTTATCATCCTGAAACGGTCAAAACTTTTATGCTCAAATTAGCAATAGACTGGCAATTAAAGCAACAACAATTGCATGAGCGACCGTTTGCTTTTTCCGTAGAAGAATTACATCGAGAAATGGGTCATATTCGTCATATCCATGAATTAACCGAATGGATGAATATTCGTTTTGGAGCGCTGGCTGTATTATCACGAGATTGGACATTACAGGCGAATTGTCGCTCTGAAATTATTCATGCTCGTAATTATGTCGAACAACATATGAATCGTCTGGTCAAATTAGAAGAAGTGGCTGAACATTTACACTTGAACGCCAGTTATTTCAGTCGCTTGTTCAAAAAAGAAACCGGTGAGACATTTATCGAATATGCGACCCGCGTCAAAATGCAGCGTGCTAAAGAATGGATTACCGCAGGCAATGGCACTGTTGATGAAGTATCACAGATGCTAGGCTATCAGTACAAAAGCTATTTTCTCAAGCTATACAAATTGTATACAGGGCATACCCCTGTCAAAAGCAAAGGAGATACATTATGAATACTACAGCGCCGACCGCCTGGCAAAGGGAAGCATGGCATTGGGTGGTTCAACAAACCTCTACAACAGCAGCCATTATTCAAGATCAATTTCCGCATGTGGCTGAACAAGGTGAATATGATCGTCGTGAAGCAGAGTGGTGGACTGCTGGCTTTTGGCCGGGATTATTGTGGTTAGTTCATTCTACACCTGCATTAGTACCACCAGCTATAGAAGGTGATTCAGCTGAAAAAAAATCTGTCAGTGAACAGACTACGGATAGAAGTGACACCTTATCTGCTTGGGCTGAAAGTTGTGAAGTGAAGCTCGAACAATGTCTTCATGATCCAGAAAAAGTCGACCATGATCTCGGATTCACATGGTTACTTAGCGGAGTAGCTCATTACCGATTATCCGGTAATCTAGAATCTCGTCGGCGTGGATTGTTAGCCGCCAATCTATTAGCCGCTAGATATAATGTGCGCGGTCGTTATATTCGTGCATGGAATTTTGGTTCGTCTTTTATGGATACACGCGGCGTCGCTATTATTGATAGTATGATGAATTTACCGCTATTATACTGGGCGTCCAAAGAAACCGGCGATCCCCGTTATCAAGCACTTGCGATAGAGCATGCTGACACCGTAGCCAAAGAATTTGTACGAGAAGATCATTCAATCTGTCATGCGGTTGAATTTGATCCATTTACAGGA
This sequence comes from Paenibacillus nicotianae, assembly GCF_042681745.1. Classification (NCBI taxonomy): domain Bacteria; kingdom Bacillati; phylum Bacillota; class Bacilli; order Caryophanales; family Paenibacillaceae; genus Paenibacillus; species Paenibacillus nicotianae. The sequence goes on from NZ_JBHUGF010000010.1 coordinate 667,019, forward strand.
GAAAAGGTAAAAGAACATGGTGGACAAGGATTCGCTCCCGGTTCAGCATGGGCTAGAGGAACCGCTTGGGCACTTCATGGATTTGCTTTGTCCTATGCCTACACAGGAGAAGAGCGGTATCTGGATATTGCGAAGCAGACAGCCCAATTTTTCCTGACCGAATTAGGCGAAGATATTGTGCCTTTCTGGGATTTTCGCGCACCGGATGAACATCGAATCGCCTGGGATTCGTCAGCCGCAGCGATAGCTGCCAGTGGATTGTTAGAACTGGCTCGCCATGTACCAGAGCAGGAGCAATCTTTTTATCAACGTGCAGGCGAATTATTGGTACGAGGGTTATATGAACAATTTTCGTCGCGAGAAACAGGAGGCGAAGGATTAATTTCCAAAGGAACAGTTCATTATCCAGAGCAGAAGTATTTGAATGTCTCGATTATTTATGGAGATTACTTTTTTGCAGAAGCATTAGTGAAGCTTCAAGGGAAACAAGGATTATTTACACCTGACGCCTATTAAGAGTATGATGGATCTGTCTGTAACGTAAATAGATTGACGATGATTATTATCTATGAAATTATAAAAAGGTATTTTGATTGTATCTAATTAAGTATCGATCTATCTTACTATTGAACCGGGCGCAAGCAGTCGCCCGGTTTGTTGATGTTACAGATATAATGTATATAATAGCGATTATAATAAGATATGAGATGACTTCAATCTAACTTATTGACTCATATCTAGTCACAATCAACAGTATGCAAAATGATGAATAATAATGTATGACAGAGGAGAATAACAATGACTGAAGAAGAACGCATTTCTTTAGAACAACAACTGAATGAGTTGCTAACACGATCAGAATGGACAGCGGCAGATGCACCTTTAATCGAGCAATTATTGCATACGTTACAGACAGTGTCTGCCGAAAATAAACGTCTGCGTACAGCATTACTCAAAGTGAACGCGCAACAACCTAAAATGTCTAGTCGTTTACGTGATGCGCTCTACGAATAGTTTTTCTAAAAAAATCACAAGTAAACACATCATTGCGATATGAATACATTGTATAGCCTGATTAATCAGCGAATATACAGCTATCGAACCTATAATATTGCGTAATCATATAGGTTTGTGAAATAGATCTAGCGATATGCAATTATTGAACAATAACACAGATATGTTAAAATAGACGGGCAACATAGCTTGTGCAAAGGGAATTATAGAGGATTAGAGCATAGTTGAGCTGAGAAAGGAAGCGAGCTGAGATGAGTAACAAGTTACATGAAGGTGGGCTTCATTTAGATCGGATTATATTTATAGGCAGAACGTACAACGAGTATATGTCAATGTTTGATCTAACCGAAGAGCAGTTGCAAGGACGACGAATATTAGATTGTCCAGCAGGAGCATGTTCGTTTACAGCCGAAGCTTCTGCACATGGGTTTGATGTAATAGCTACAGATATCGCGTATACATTTGATACCGATTCTCTGCACGCTAAAGGAAAACAAGATATTGCCCATATGTTAGAACATATGCAGACGGCACACCATGAATATGACTGGACGATGATGGGAACGATAGAGCAATTAGGCAATACACGACTATTTGCACTGGAAACGTTCTGTCAGGATCGAGCACAGTATGATCAACGTTATATTCCGGCTACTTTGCCACAGTTACCATTACCGGATAAGTCTGTAGATTTGACGTTGTCTGCTCATTTTTTGTTTATGTATGCAGATCGGTTAGATTTGTCATTTCATATTCAATGTTTGCGTGAAATGATGCGTGTAACCACCCAAGAAATACGTATTTTTCCGTTAATCAATCTGTATGGAGAACGTGTTTCTTTTATAGAAGAAGCAATCTTTGCAGCAAGTGCAGGAGAATGGACAAGCGAAGAACAGCCGACTCCTTATATTTTTCAAAAAGGTGCAGAGTCGATGCTTATTTTAAAACGAAAATTGTAAAATGTTGATATTTTAATGTAACAGTACTGGATATAGATATAGAAAAGAGAGTGACTATTAACAATGACAATCAATTGTGATATCGCAATATTAGGTGGGGGAACAGGTGGCTACGTCGCTGCAATTCGTGCGGCTCAACTAGGTAAAGAAGTAGTCATTATTGAACAGGATAAATTAGGCGGAACATGTCTACATCGCGGTTGTATTCCAAGCAAAAGTTTGTTGCGTAGTGCAGAAGTATTTGCATTGATGCAAGACAGTGAAGATTACGGCATAGCCGCAGACAATATCACTTTACAATTTGCCAAAGTACAAGCGCGCAAGCAAGGAATCGTCGATCAATTACATCAAGGCGTACAGTACTTGATGCGTAAAAATAAAATCAAAGTGGTACAAGGTAAAGGACGCGTTATCGGGCCTTCGATCTTTTCACCGCAAAGTGGAGCAGTTGCTGTAGAGTACGAAGATGGCGAAATGGAAACCGTTGTATCCAAAAATCTGATTATCGCTACCGGTTCTCGTCCTCGCGTTCTTCCAGGTCTTGAAGCAGACGGACAATTGATTCTTAATAGCGATCATGCGCTTCAATTAGAGTCACTACCAGAATCGATGTTAATTGTCGGTGGTGGAGTGATCGGAATGGAATGGGCTTCAATGTTAATCGATTTTGGCGTGAAGATTACAGTCGTTGAAGCGGCTCCGCAAATTCTGCCTGCTGAAGATCAAGAAGTGGCTCGTGAGTTGCGCAAATTGCTGGAAAAACGCGGAGTTACTATCTACACCGAGGCTACTTTGCTAACCGATACATATGTACCTGCATCGGATCAACAAGAACTATCGATTACGATCCGTCATCAAGAACAAGAGCATGTGCTAACCGTATCTAAAGTTCTGGTATCGATCGGTCGTCAAGCCAATGCTGAAAGTATTGGACTTGCTAATACTGATGTACAGATCGTGAACGGCTTTATCAAAGTAAACAACAAAATGCAGACAACCGAATCACATATTTATGCAATTGGTGATGTGATTGGTGGACTTCAATTGGCACATGCAGCCAGTCATGAAGGGATAGCCGCAGTCAACCATATCTGCGGAGAAGAAGTTCATTACAATCCGCTACAAATCTCCCGTTGCGTCTATACGCGACCAGAAGTAGCAAGTACAGGGATGACAGAACAAGAAGCAACCGCTCAAGGAATCGATGTCAAAGTAGGTAAATTTCCGTTCAAAGCAATCGGTAAAGCTTTAGTCTATGGAGAAAGTGACGGTTTTGTGAAAGTGATCGCAGATCGTCAGACCGATGATTTGCTTGGAGTTCAGATTATAGGGCCACAGGCAACCGACTTGATTAGCGAAGCTGCACTGGCGCAATTCCTTGATGCAACGCCTTGGGAAGTTGCTCAGACTGTTCATGCTCATCCGACACTTGCTGAAATTTTGGGCGAAGCAATGTTAGCTGTAGATGGCAAAGCGATCGGAATGTAATCTGAATTTTACTCTTTTTGACACTATATATAACGATATAGAAGCAAAGATGGAGAAATCCGTCTTTTCTTTTTGCCCGGGATATGATTATAATAGGTTTAGGCTCAAGTCTTAGTACCAGGTTTTAAGACAAGCACTAACCTGTACTTGAAGTCTAATCACCCGATTGTTGAATAATCTGTTCCAGTAGCTTAAAATAACTGATCAAAGGTTGTTGTAGTGACGGACACGTATTGTACAATCTTCTATTTTAATCCAAACGACAAGCCAGCTTTGCTGTAAAGCTTGTCTAATTTTAAGGAGGTACCTGCTATGAAAGCGGAAGGTACTATTGACCAACAAACTAGACATGAACAAATAGGATTGACCGATGCTCAAGCAATCGAGATGTACAAATATATGCTTTTGGCACGTAAATTCGACGAACGTTGTCATTTATTACAACGTGCAGGTAAGATCAATTTCCATGTATCCGGTGTAGGACATGAAGCGGCGCAAGTAGGTGCGGCATTTGCTCTAGATCGGGAAGAAGATTATTTTTTACCGTATTATCGTGATTATGGATTCGTTCTGTCTGTCGGTATGACAGCACGCGAATTGATGTTGTCTGCGTTTGCCAAAGCAGAAGATCCGAATAGTGGTGGACGACAAATGCCAGGTCACTTTGGTAGCAAACGTCTACGCATTGTGACAGGTTCCAGCCCGGTAACGACTCAAGTTCCTCATGCAGTCGGTGTTGCTCTTGCAGCCAAAATGAAAAAGAAAAAGTTAGTTTCTTTTGTTACGTTTGGCGAAGGATCAAGCAATCAAGGTGATTTCCATGAAGGCTGTAACTTTGCTGGCGTACATAAATTGCCAGTGATTATTATGTGTCAAAATAACCAGTATGCAATCTCTGTACCTGCACACAAGCAGATCAGTGGTAAAATCAGTGATCGTGCACTAGGTTATGGATTCCCTGGGGTGCAGGTGGATGGTAATGATGTGCTGGAAGTCTATCGTGTAACCAAAGAAGCGCGTGAGCGTGCGATCAATGGCGAAGGCCCTACTTTGATTGAAGCGATGTTGTATCGACTGTCTCCACACTCTACATCAGATAATGATCTAGCTTATCGTACTCAAGAAGAAGTCGATGAGAACTGGAAAAAAGATAGCTTGCCTCGTTACAAAAAATACTTGATCGATTGCGGTATTTGGAGCGAAGAGCAAGATGCAGAACTAAGCAAAGAATACGTTCAGATTATGAAAGAAGCTACGGAATATGCGGACAATGCCCCTTATCCGCGTGCTGAAGATACATTGCTGCATGTGTTTGCAGGCGATGAGGAGGGTAATCAGTAATGGCTATGATGGAATATATTGATGCTATTCGTCTGGCGATGAAAGAAGAAATGGCGCTGGATGATAATGTATTTGTTTTGGGAGAAGATGTAGGGCTTAAAGGTGGCGTATTTACAACGACCAAAGGGTTACAAGAACAATTTGGTGAAGATCGTGTGTTGGATACACCGCTTGCAGAATCTGCGATTGCAGGTGTAGCCATCGGAGCGGCTATGTACGGTATGAAGCCGATCGCTGAAATGCAGTATTCAGACTTTATGTTACCAGCAACCAACCAGATTATTAGTGAAGCCGCCAAAATTCGTTACCGTTCAAACAACGATTGGAGTTGTCCATTAGTAGTACGTGCTCCGATCGGTGGTGGCGTATTCGGTGGTCTATATCATTCACAATGTATGGAATCGGTCTTTTTTGGAACAGCAGGCTTGAAGATTGTAGCTCCTTATTCAGCATATGATGCTAAAGGTCTACTGAAAGCCGCTGTACGTGACCCTGATCCAGTACTCTTTTTTGAAAATAAAAAATGCTACAAATTAATCAAAGGCGATGTGCCTGATGATGATTATGTGGTGCCAATCGGTGAAGCGAATCTTCTACGTGCAGGTGACGATATTACAGTGATTAGTTACAGCTTGCCATTACATTTTATTATGCAAGCAGCAGAAGAATTAGAACAAGAAGAAGGCATTACCAGTCATGTTCTTGATCTACGTACGATTCAACCATTAGATCGCCAAGCAATTATTGATGCGGCTCGTCATACAGGTAAAGTATTAATCGTGCATGAAGATAATCTAACCGGCGGTGTAGGCGGAGAAGTAGCAGCGATTATTGCAGAAGAATGTTTATTCGATCTGGATGCACCTATTCGTCGTCTTGCTGGGCCGGATACACCACCAATGCCTATCAATCCACCGCAAGAGAAATTCTTTATGCTTAACAAAGATAAAGTAAAAACAGCTATGCGTGATCTTGCTTTATTTTAAAATCAATGTTCTATGCTAACGCTGATCTGTTAAAAGGATCAGCGTCTCTATATTGTAAAAAAGATGTGTATGTAGCAAAATATCTAATCCTTTAGGAGTGAAATGATATGTCTGCAAAAGGAAATCCGACAGATGTGGTAATGCCACAACTTGCGGAATCTCTTGTATCTGCAACAATTGCCAAATGGTTCAAACAACCAGGAGAATCTGTAGATCAATATGAACCGATCTGTGAAGTCATTACCGATAAAGTTAACGCTGAGATTCCTTCTGTTTTAGAAGGTATTATGGGCGATATTATTGCTTTAGAAGGTCAAGAGGTAGCTGTTGGTGAAGTGATCTGTCAAATTTATACCGAGCAAGCACCATCTGCTACTACTGAAGATATTTCTCCAGCTTCACCTGAAATTACAGTGCATGATGATCTACCTGCGGAGACGTTGGCAACACCAGCACCTTCTCAATCGGCATCACCTGTAGCATCAACACCGTCTGCACGTCCAGCAGTGGTAACTCAAAGTTCGGCTAATGCTAGTAATGGCGCGATGAGCGGACGTTATTCACCTGCTGTACAGTCGCTTGCCGCAGAACATGGTGTCAATTTGTCCGGTATTCAAGGTACAGGCGCAGGTGGACGTGTCACTCGTCGTGATGTGCTCAAAGCATTAGAAAATGGTACGGCTCATGCTCCTGTAGCATCAGCATCTAATAATAGCAATGCAGCAGAGCAAGCACCTTCAACAGCTAGCAATACAACCGCACCAACAGCGGCAAGTATGCCAGCGGCTTCTACAGAATACGAGGTGCGCCATTCTGGTATTCATTTATCGGAGACACCAGCTATTCCTAAGATCGTGATGGAAGAAGATCAAGCGAATCAATTAGGTCAAAGCGAACATTTGATCAATGTCACGCCTCTTCGTAATGCGATTGCACGTAATATGCGTCAAAGTGTATCCGAGATTCCGCATGCATGGACAATGATCGAAGTCGATGTAACGAATCTAGTGATGCTACGCAACAAAGTAAAAGATGAATTCAAACGTAAAGAAGGCATCAACTTAACTTATCTATCGTTCTTACTCAAAGCGGTAGTCAATGCAATCAAAGATTATCCAATTATGAACTCCGTTTGGGCAGTAGATAAAATCATCGTCAAACGTGATATCAATATTGCGCTTGCTGTAGGAACAGAAGATTCAGTAATGACGCCTGTTATTCACAAAGCAGATCAAAAAAATATTGCTGGTCTTGCCCATGAAGTAGAAGATTTGGCACGTCGTACTCGTGATGGCAAGCTCAAATTGGATGATATGCAAGGCGGTACTTTTACAGTGAATAACACCGGTTCATTCGGTTCGATTCTGTCGTATCCGATTATTAACTATCCACAAGCAGCGATTTTGACTTTTGAATCGATTGTCAAAAAACCTGTCGTAATCAATGATATGATTGCGGTTCGTTCAATGGCGAATCTGTGCTTATCTTTAGATCATCGTATTCTTGATGGTGTGATCTGTGGACGTTTCTTACAACGTGTGAAAGACAACCTGGAAAGCTATAATACCGATACAAAGTTGTATTAAGGACTTGAGTACGGTAAATTAAAGATAAGATAATTTGTAAAACACAATAGAATAGTCATCAGGGAAGGGACGTGTCTGCATATGAGTAAATTCATTCAAGTCTCCTATACGCCCTCGATGGATTACGCGCAAGCGTGGGAGAAGCAGAAGGAGATTGTTCGCGGGATTGATGCCGGTGAGCAAGAGGAACACCTTCTGCTTCTTCAGCATCCACCGACGTATACCATCGGTTCTCAGCGTCATCCAGAACATTTGTTATGGAATGAACAAGAGCTGGCAGAGCGAGGCATCACACTGTTTCAGATTGATCGAGGCGGAGATATTACATACCATGGACCAGGACAGTTAGTCGGTTACCCGATTCTACTGCTGGATGCCGCCAAAGGCATCGATCCTCATCGATATTTGAGAACACTGGAACAAGTCATTATTGATTATTTAGCAGAGCAAGGCATTGAAGCTGGACGCAAAGAAGAATACACCGGTGTATGGATCGGTGATCTCAAAATCGCTGCGATAGGCATCAAATTTAATAAATGTCGTCATCGTAAAGGGTTTATTACCAGTCATGGATTTGCGTTTAATATTTCTTCGGGGATTCAAAATGAAGGATTTAGCGGTATAGTTCCATGTGGTATCGAGCAATATGGAGTGACTTCGCTTGAGGACATAACCGGCCGTACATTTAATGTTGAGCAAGTGGCTCAAGAGATTTTGCCACATTTTATGCGCCATTTTGAATATGCACAGCCGGACGAATCATAATCCTTATAAAAACGGTTGAATGACCATCAGTAGAGTAGAACCGACCATTGCAATCAACATGATATAAATAAAGACTTTGAACCATTTTTTCTTTTCCATAAGTGTACTCCTTTATATCTGTAAAATAGGGATTGGCAAACGTACCAATCCATCTCATCATACCGATTATAAGGCTATTTTGCAAAAGGGAGTACGCTAATATGTGTATATTTACGTAAACTCAAAGGGGCGAATATTGTGATAGTGGAATCTCGTTTAATCGAAGAATTTAAAGAACTTGTACAAATCGATAGTGAAACCAAACAAGAACGTGCGATAGCCGATCATTTGACAGAAAAGCTAGTCGCGCTTGGATTCACTGTTATCGAAGATGAATCGGCTGCCAAAACAGGTCATGCGGCAGGTAACTTGATCGCAACATTGCCTGCTAATACAGGCAAATCGATTCCTAAATTATTTTTCACTTCTCATATGGATACGGTAAAGCCTGGAATTGGTATTGTGCCTGTTATCGATGAAGCTGGTTATATCACAAGCTCTACCGATACGATTTTAGGAGCAGATGACAAAGCAGGTATCGCTGCTCTTTTTGAAATGATTCGTGTCTTAAAAGAACAACAGATCGAGCATGGACAGATTCAATTAATTATTACGGCTGGTGAAGAATCAGGTCTGATGGGTGCGCGTTCGATGGATTCGTCTTTGGTCGATGCAGATTTTGGATATGCGCTTGATTCCAATGGAACCGTAGGTACGATAGCTGTGGCTGCACCTACACAAGCACGCATTGTGATGGAGATTTTCGGTAAGTCTGCTCATGCAGGCGTGAATCCTGAAGATGGCATCAGTGCGATTCAAGTAGCAGGCAAAGCAATCTCACGTATGAAATTAGGACGGATCGATCATGAGACAACTGCGAATATTGGTAAATTTGAAGGCGGCGAAGCGACTAATGTCATTTGCGACTATGCGCGTTTGGAAGCAGAAGCACGCAGTCTGGTGCATGAGAAAGTAGAAGCACAGTTAGCAGCGATGAAGCAATCTCTGGAGAGCACATGTGCAGATTTTGGCGCGACAGGTAAATTTCAAAGCGTGATCGTCTATCCGGGCTTCAAATTTACAGAAGACGATGCAGTAGTACAATTAGCGCAACGTGCCGCTAGTAAATTAGGTGTGCCTAACGATATTTTCCATACTGGCGGAGGTAGTGACGCTAATATCTTCAATAGCTTTGGGATTCCGACAGCGAATCTAGCGGTAGGGTACGAATTTATTCATACGACAGATGAGCGTATTCACAAAGACGAATTGATTCGAGCTGCTCATCTTGTTACAGAAATTGTACGTGAGACCGCTCAATTGACAGAGTGGAAATAAGAAGATACAGCAGTCAACGATAAACGATAAGTGGAGGAATTGAAATGACAGCGAATAAAGCATTAGACGAAATCACACTGTCCACCGAATCTATCTTTGAAGGGAAAATTATCTCTTTACAAGTGGATACTGTACAACTTCCCAATGGCAATACCAGTAAACGTGAGATTGTTCGTCATCCAGGAGCTGTAGCTGTACTGGCAATTCATAATGATCGTATGCTTGTGGTAGAGCAATATCGTCAAGCATTAGGTCGGACAGAAGTGGAAGTTCCTGCTGGCAAATTGGAAAAAGGGGAACAACCAGAGGAAGCGATCAAACGTGAACTGGAAGAAGAAACCGGATATCGTTGTGAGCAAGTGACATTGCTGAACTCTTTTTATACATCACCAGGATTTGCAGATGAGATTATTCATCTGTATCTAGCTGAAAATCTACAAACAGGTGAACTGAATCCAGACGAAGATGAATTTCTAGAGATCACTGAAATTACATTAGAAGAAGCGTATGAGCAGATTCGTGATGGACGTATTAGCGATGCGAAAACGATTATGGCGGTACAAGCTTGGCATCTGATCAAAGTGACAGGAAAAGCAAGTCTGTGAGTGAATTGCAATCGGTCTACGCTGATCTTCATATTCATATCGGTAGAAGTGAAGATGGACAGCCGGTGAAGATCAGTGGTAGCCGTAATCTGACTTTTGCTAATATTGCCAAAGAATCTTCAGAACGCAAAGGAATCGGCTTAACAGGCATTATCGATTGTCATTCTCCTGGCGTACAACAAGATATTCGTAACTATATTGCTAGCGGTGAAATGGTTGAAGTGCCGGGTGGAGGTATTCGTTATCAGGATACAACGATTCTACTCGGTTCAGAGATTGAGATACGTGAACCTGGTTATCATGAAGCGCATGTATTGGTCTATTTTCGTGATCTAGCTACGATAACTGATTTTAGTCAATGGATGAGCAAGCATATGAAAAATGTTCAGTTAAGCTCTCAACGTCTACATGTATCGTTTCATGAATTACAAGAACAGGTAAAACAACGCAACGGTATTTTTATGCCTGCACATATGTTCACTCCACATAAAGGAATCTATGGAAGTACTGTAGCACGTATGAGTGAAGTGCTAGACTTGAATAAGATCGATGGTGGAGAACTAGGATTAAGTGCTGATACCACGATGTCGAGTTATATTAGTGAACTGGATCGCTATCCACTACTGACCAATTCAGATGCGCATTCACTTGGCAAAATCGGACGGGAATACAATATCTTTGCGATGCGTGAAGCGAGTTTTGATGAATGGGTAGCTGTACTGCGAGGAGAAGAAGGACGTCATATTATTGCCAATTATGGACTTGATCCTAGACTTGGCAAATATCACCGTACGTATTGTACGAATTGCAATAGTATTATAGACGATGCTTCACCTGCTATTGAGCGTTGTCCTTATTGTGGTAGCACCAAATTAACAGTAGGCGTGATGGATCGGATTCTTCAGATTGCAGATCGAGAACAACCTGTCGTTGCTCCTCATCGTCCTCCATATCATTATCAGGTGCCACTGTCGTTTATTCCAGGCTTAGGGCCTGCGAAGATGAACCGTTTGCTAGCACAATACGGTACAGAGATGAACATTTTACACCAGACTTCGATCAAGCAATTAACAGATGTTGTAGGTGCTGAAATTGCTTTGTCGATTGTACAAGCAAGAAGCGGAGAGCTACAGTTAAGCTCGGGTGGCGGCGGAACATATGGCAAAGTCATGACGAAGTGACATCATAGCAGATTGACCTGATAAACTTAGAGATTTGCTTTGAATTGCAGGCAGACACACCTGTTCTAAAAAGTTTGACTTTGTCAAAGAATTCCCCCTATAATAATAGAAGTGAGCATTTACACGATGCAGTGATTTCCACAGGGGGAGGTATAGAATGGAAGCACGGATCGATAAAATTAAACAACAATTGCAATCCAAAGGTTATAAATTAACGCCCCAGCGGGAAGCCACCGTTCGAGTGCTTCTTGAGAATGAAGAAGATCATCTGAGTGCAGAGGATGTCTTTATGTTAGTGAAGCAAAAAGCTCCCGAAATCGGTCTTGCCACTGTTTACCGTACCCTTGAGCTTCTGAGTGAACTGCATGTCGTGGAAAAAATCAACTTCGGTGACGGTGTAGCGCGTTATGATTTGCGTACCGACACCAGCAAGCACCATCATCATCATCTTATATGTGTGCAATGCGGAAGTATGGATGAGATCCGCGAAGATTGGCTAGGACCACTGGAAGAACGACTGGATAAAGAATTCGATTTTACGGTTCTGGACCATAGACTCGATTTTTACGGAATTTGCTACCGTTGTAAAGACAAAAACGATAGCAATCAAGACCAACAACCTGACAACTAAAATGGATACCAGAGACTCTCGCCCGATATTTGGCTGTTCGGGAGGGAGTCTTTTTGCCGTAACCATTCCTATGAAGGGACCTGATTTCCGATGAATGAATATTTGCAGACGTTTATCCGATATTTAGCCGAAGAAAAAGCACTATCTCGAAATACGTTAGAATCGTATCAACGTGACTTAAATCAATTTCTAGAATTTGCCAAACAGCGCGACTTACAGGCGCCAGATCAAATTCGTAAAACACATATCGCTCTTTTTTTAGGAGAAATGAGACAAATGGGAAGAGCATCGTCCACGATTACGCGGATGACCGTTTCAATTCGTTCATTTTGTCATCATCTTGTAAGAGAAGGGATTATTCAGCAAGATCCTTCAGTACATATGGAAGCGCCCAAAGCAGAAAAGCGTCTACCGAATGTAATGACGATCGAACAAGTAGGACATTTAATCGATGCGCCTGATCGTCATTCACCACAAGGCAGACGTGATCGTGCAATGTTAGAAATGTTGTATGCTACAGGCATCCGCGTTTCTGAATTAATATCGGTCAATGTAGATGATGTGCGTCTGGATTTGAAGTTTTTGCGCTGTGCGAACAATGCAGGCAAAGAACGAATTATTCCAATCACAGGTGTCACAGCGAAGCGTGTAGGTGAATATATAGAACAGGGTCGTCAGCAACTTATTCGTAATCATCCTGAAGAACTGGCACTCTTTGTGAATCAGCTTGGCACAAGACTTACACGACAAGGCTTTTGGAAAATTATCAAAAAGTATGCTCGTGAAGCTGGAATAGAAGCAGATATTACACCTCATACGTTGCGTCATTCTTTTGCGACTCATCTGTTGGAGAGCGGAGCCGATTTGCGTTCGGTGCAAGAAATGTTAGGACATGCTGATATTTCGACAACTCAGATTTACACACAGGTATCCAAAAAGAATATGAAAGATGTATATGAAGCTCATCATCCGCGTGCCAATGTAACCTGATTCACTATAGAATAGGGAGGCATTGATCATGACACAATCAGACACACGTTTTAAACGTATTAGCGTTATTGTAATGGATAGCGTAGGTATCGGTGAATTACCTGATGCATCGAAATTCGGTGATAAAGGTGCACATACATTAGGTCATATTTTGGAGCAAGTTCCAGATATTCAGCTTCCTCATTTGCAACAATTGGGGCTGGCGAATATTACGTCTTTGGCGCCACTTGAACCGGTAGAACAACCACAAGCTTATTATGGCAAACTGGCACAAACTTCTATCGGCAAAGATACGATGACCGGTCATTGGGAAATGATGGGTTTACAAATAGGTTCTCCTTTTAATACGTATCCGCATGGGTTCCCTCAGGATCTAATTACCGAACTAGAAAAGCTTACCGGTAGACGTGTAATCGGTAACAAATCAGGTGCAGGGCTAGATATGATTGAACAGTATGGCGAAGAACAGATGAAAAGTGGAGCATGGATTATTTACACATCTGCGGATAGTGTAATGCAGATAGCGGCTCATGAAGATATTATTCCACTTCATAAATTGTATGAAGCTTGCAAAATAGCACGTCAGCTTACAATGTCACCTGAACATTCGGTTGGACGCATTATTGCTCGTCCTTATCGCGGAGAACCCGGACAATTTGTACGTACAGCAAATCGTCGTGATTTTGCAGTGAATCCGCCAGAGCCTACAGTATTGAATACGTTGCAGAACTTTGGATATGATGTTATTTCAGTCGGTAAAATCAACGATATTTTCTCCGGTCATGGCATTACAGCGACTCATCCGACCAAAGGAAATGAACATGGGATTCAAGTGACTACAAACTTGTTGCGACAGGACTTTAACGGATTATTATTTACCAATCTGATTGATTTTGATTCGTTATATGGACATCGTCGTGATCCACTGGGATATGCCAAAGCATTAGAGCAATTCGATCAAGCTTTGCCTAAAATGTTATCTGCGATAGGTGAACAAGATTTGCTGATTATTACCGCAGATCATGGGAATGATCCGGTGCATAAAGGAACCGATCATACACGCGAGTATGTACCTTTATTAGTCTATAGTCCATCTCTTCAACAGAGTGCTGATCTAGGGATTCGGGCGACGTATAGTGATATTGGTGCAACGATTGCCGATAATTTTAGAACAGGTGGGCCGTTGCATGGAGAAAGCTTTTTAGATAAATTAAAATAACATGTACACTACTATGTATATAGTAACGTGCAGTCATTTTATACATGAATAGATATTCAAGGAGGATATATTAATGACAACTATTACTCAAGCAACGATTCAAGAAGCAGCAGCTTATATTCGTAGTCAAAGTGATATCAAACCAGAGATCGGATTGATTTTGGGTTCAGGATTAGGTATTTTAGCAGATTTGATCGAAGATAGCGTAGCGATTGATTATCATCATATTCCACATTTTCCTGTATCTACAGTCGAAGGTCATGAAGGCGAATTGTTATTAGGTACGATTCAAGGTCGCCCTGTAGTGATGATGAAAGGTCGCTTCCATATGTACGAAGGATACGGCCCGGAAGTCACAGCATTCCCTGTACGTGTGATGAAAGAATTGGGAATTTCTACATTGCTTGTTACGAATGCAGCCGGTGGAGTGAATACTTCCTATGAGCCAGGGGATCTAATGGTACTTAGCGATCATTTGAATATGACAGGTCGTAACCCGTTGATCGGCCCAAATGATTCTGCGCTAGGCGTACGTTTCCCAGATATGTCTGAAGCTTACAGCCGTCGTCTACGTGCTGTATTCAAAGAAACAGCAGCGCAACAAGGGTTAAAAGTTCAAGAAGGTGTCTATGCTGGATTGCTTGGGCCAACATATGAAACGCCTGCTGAGATCGTTATGTTGCGTACATTGGGTGCAGATGCTGTCGGTATGTCTACAGTGTCAGAAACGATTGTAGCGCGTCATGCAGGGATCGAAGTATTGGGTATTTCTTGTATTACGAATATGGCAGCAGGTATTTTAGATCAACCGTTGTCCCATGATGAAGTCATGGAGACGGCTGATCGTGTACGTGATCAGTTCTTGAAATTGGTACTGGCTATTATTCCTCAAATGTAATTGTTGTGGGGGGATTTTGAAAATGACTGGGGTGGGAGACTGCTACAGGAAAAACATTATTCTTGCCGTCGCTGGTGAAATGGAATCCTTTGATTGGACTGCGTGGCAGTCGGGATTCCACTTCAAAGGCGACTTTCAGAATATTGTTTTTCCTTTCGCTCCGCTGAGGAAGACCGCAGTCATGAAACAAAAGCCTACCTTGTGGGGAAGTGGCAGGTAGTGATATGGGATGTAAATCTCTAAAAGATAGAATGTTAAAAGATAAATAAGGTGAAAAGGCTTCTGAATCCTATGGTATAGGATTGGAAGCTTTTTTATTGTGGAGAAGGATTTTTGAGAGTTGGATTGTGTGGGAGAACTAGGAGGGATTTGGATATTTTTTCTTTTATTGAAGTGAATGATGGAGGGGCATAATATAAACAGGGTTTTAACAATTAATGATGTTAGGTGGTTGCGGGAGAGGAGAAGTATTGGTGGATATGTTTGTATATAGAATGATCAGGGAATGAGTATAGAATATGAAAAGGGGATCAAAAAAACCTTCTTGAATAATTAATTATTCAAGAAGGTTTTTTGAGTATAACTTATTACTTCTGAGTATAAATTATTGTTAATAAAATACCAGATAGATAGGGTTTAGATCATCAACAGTATACTGTTTACTGTTGGCACTTAGGATTCGCTTGCATCAGGGTCAGGGGCTACAGTGGGTTGGTCTGTAGTTGCTGGTTCTGATGTAGTTGATGGTTCCGGTGCTTGGGGTGGAGAAGGGTTGGGATTTTCTGTTATGATTTCTGTTGCTGGTGATGGAGTGGCTGTGTCTGGACTGGTTAGTGTTAAAGTGTCGCCTTTATCATTCATATGGATCGCTATGCCTGTAAGTTGACTGATCAATGATGTTGGAACATAAACGGTTCCTTCGAGATTGATAGGTGCACCTTCTAGTACAGTAGATACGCCGTTGATTTCAGCGGCTTTTTGGTTCAGTGTAAATGTGGCTGTACCGGAAGCGCTGGATGTTGCTGTAATGGTCTGGTTGGCTTGATCCCAGAAAAAAGCAAATCCATACGGAGTCAGCAATGGTTTATAGGAAATATAGGTTACTTTGTTTTGGACGAAAGCAGGAGTTTCTTTGCTGATGGTCGTTCCATCTAAAGTAACGTTTAAAGATCGACGTGAAGGAGTAGCTGGTAGTTCTGGATCGGTTGGTGTGGTTGGAGAAGAAGGTGAATTTGGATTCTTTTTCAACCAGAGTGAATATCCTTCTTGAGCAATCCATAGTCCGACTTTTTTATTGCGTCGCCATTCTTCGTTAAACGCAGATAGTGGCAAGTTGGTCTCGCCTGTTTTGATACCAATCTCAGGTGTAAAAGCAGGTCTGCCAAATGTAGTGATAAACCAATCGGTATATCCTCCACCCGAAGGATTATTGTTCGGACGGACTTGGCGGTATCCGGTAAAGCTTGTGAAAATGTTAGCCAAACGCTTATCCCGACTTAGATTCTGTGGAAGCGTGTGGAAGTTCCAGTACAGAATACGTCCTGCGGAATGATACGAAACAGCGATCTCGGGATCGATCTCGTACGTAAACGAAGTGGTCGCTTGATTTTCGGCTGTTTGTACAGCAGTGGTTCCTTTATGATTTTTCCAAAATGGATACGGAATATTATCTTCAATCGTGCTCCAATAGGCATCATATTGACGATTCGGATCAATCCCTTGAGCATTGGCTTTCCAGCGCTTAAAGTTGGTGCTTCCACCATTCATTTTGACTAAAGCTTGTCGAACAGAAGCAGGAAAAGCACCGGTTCCTTGCTGTTGCAATGTCACCCCATCTGGATTGACCATCGGTACGAACCAGATGGTTGTTCGATCTAAAATCTGGCGTGTATTATATCCTTCAAAAGGGCGATTGGCGGTATACGCTATCGCATATTGCTCTAACATATACATATTGATTGTCGTCGTCATCCATTCACGAGCATGATGAGAACCATTGATAAATACAGTCGCTTGTCCATGACCGAGTCCGACAGCCCAGATATCACGACCATACTTGGTTTTGCCTATCGATTTGTACTGGATCAAATCAGGGTATTTCTGCGCTAACAACTGAATATGACGGGTCATCGCTGCATATGTATACGTGACAGAGTGATTCACTATAGTACTATTTGCTGCTTCCGCTAGATTTTGAACGAGCAAAGTAGGTACAAATAGTATAAATGCAAGCACAAGACATCCAATCTTTTTCAATGCCATCCTCCTCGGTAAATAAGTAATGTAATATAAAGATTTTAATTATAGATTATCCTGATTTATCGCGATAAGACGGTGTCTCTATAAAGCATAGTAGCATCTTATTTGAATTGACGTAAATGCTTATTTTTTCCATATGTAAGTACATTAATAAGTGAATCAACTCTGTACCAAGTCACATAAAACACAAATGTTCAGCAAAATAGTCCATTCTGCTATAATATGCACAATGGTTATACTGACTATACACTTCAAGTGAATGAACGGAGGACAACAGATGTATTTACATGGAACAAGTCAAATAAATGATCAAGGTCATCTTGTGATCGGTGGTTGTGATACCGTTCAGTTAAAAGAACAATATGGTACGCCTTTATATATTATGGATGAACATTTAATTCGTAGTCGTTGTCAGGAATATATGCAAGCATTTAAAGCATCAGGATTAACTTTTCAAGTAGCGTATGCTAGTAAAGCGTTCTGTACGATGGCAATGTGTCGTATTGTAGAAGAAGAAGGATTATCGATGGATGTTGTATCTGAAGGCGAATTATACACAGCGATGCAGGCTGGATTCCCTGTAGAACGGATACATTTTCATGGTAATAACAAAACACCGGATGAATTAGAAATGGCGTTGGATGCAGGTATCGGTTGCTTTGTTGTTGATAACTTTGTAGAACTGCACGTATTAAATGCGATAGCAGCGTCCAAAAATCTAATACCTAATATTTTATTGCGTGTGACACCAGGCGTAGAAGCGCATACGCATGAATATATTTCTACCGGACAAGAAGATTCCAAATTTGGATTTGATGTAGGAAATGGAACAGCTTATCAAGCAGTCAAAGAAGCTCATCAGTTAGAGAATGTCAAATTGCTAGGTATTCATTCTCATATCGGTTCACAGATTTTTGAAGTAGATGGTTTTCAAGTAGCAGTAGAACGTGTTGCAGCATTTGCACTTGAAGTACAGCAACAAGAAGGTATTTCATTTACTGTTATTAATTTAGGTGGCGGATTTGGGATTCGGTACACATCCGAAGATACTCCGCTTCAAGTATCTGAATATGTAGAAGCGATCACGACAGCAGTGAAAGAACATTTTGCCAAATTAGAAGGAGCATTACCACAAATCTGGGTAGAACCCGGTCGCAGTATCGTAGGCGATGCAGGAACCACATTATACACAGTAGGCTCTAACAAAGATATTCCCAATGTACGTAAATATGTATCAGTCGACGGTGGAATGACAGATAATCCACGTCTGGCTCTATATGAAGCAAAATATGAAGCAGTGATTGCCAATCGCGCCACAGATGAAGAAACAGAACTGGTATCAGTAGCTGGTAAATGTTGCGAAAGTGGCGATATGCTGATCTGGGATATTGAACTTGCTTCTCCGGTAGCAGGTGATCTGTTAGCGATAGCTTGCACAGGCGCATATAATTATTCAATGGCAAGCAATTATAACCGTATTCGTCGTCCGGCAGTGATATTAGTCAAAGACGGCAAAAGTGATGTGATTGTAGAGCGCGAAACACTGGCTGATATTACAGGTCATGATGTTATTCCGGCTCGTCTAACCAAAGCTACGATTAGCGCTTCATAAGCTAAATTTTATAAAAATCTGTTTTTGAGAAGGTCTTACCTAAAACCATAATAAAGATCGTCAATCTGCTGCTCTTTTTTTCTAAAATTCGCTAACAAAAGAACAGAATATGAAGTATATATCAACGATAAATATTTGAATTCAATAATAAAATGAGGATCGTAGACAGATAAACAAGTGAACATGCCTTTGCGCAGAATTCATTTTCATAGTAAACTAAATAGGATGCTGTCCTACAGAACTAATTCTTGCTTAATCGTACTAGAGTGAAGTAGTGTCAAGCATCCTAATTTCTGTTTTTAATTGAGAGGAGATTTATTATATTATGTCTAAACAAGCGAACATCAAACTTGCAAACGGCGGCGAAGTAGTTATCGACCTGTTTGAACAAGATGCACCGAATACGGTTGCTAACTTTGAAAAATTAGCAAACGAAGGTTTCTACAACGGATTAACATTCCACCGCGTTATCCCTGGTTTTGTAGCTCAAGGCGGATGCCCGAACGGTACTGGTACTGGCGGCCCAGGTTACACAATCAACTGCGAAATCAACCCGAACAAACACGAGCGCGGTTCTTTGGCTATGGCTCATGCAGGACGCAACACAGGCGGAAGCCAGTTCTACATCTGCTACCAACCACAACCACATTTGGATGGACAACATACAGTGTTTGGTAAAGTCGTTAAAGGTTTGGAATATGTTGATGCTCTTAAAGGTAGCGACAAAATGGAAACTGTTGCAGTTGTAGAAGCGTAAGCTTTTTTCAATCAACAGCAATAAGGGTCTGCATTTATAATGCAGGCTCTTTTTTTACTAAAAATATGCAAAAGGAGTGTAAAAAATGGCAGGAACATTATTCACACATGGAAAATTTGCATTTAGCCCTCATCTTCCAGCAGAAGCAGATGCGATTTACATAGAAAATGGAATCATTTCTGCGATTGGTACTACGCAAGATTTATCGTTACAGCTAGCAGGGAAAGATTACCGTCATGTGAATTGGGATGGGGCTTATGTATTGCCCGGGTTAGTCGATTCGCATATGCATTTATCTATGCATGGGATGAAGTTATCTATGCTTGATTTTTCAGACGTTACGTCCAAAGAAGAGATGATTCAATTGATTCGTCAGCGTGCCGAAGTTACACCGGCTGGGGAATGGATTGTCGGATTGAATTGGAATGAAAATAATTTTGATCCACCGATTCCACCATTGCGAACAGAACTAGACGAGATTACGACACAGCATCCTATCTACCTCACGAGAACATGTTTTCATGCTTTTTTAGGTAATAGTTTGGCTTTTGCCAAAGCAGGTGTTACCTCATCTTCACCTGATCCTGAAGCCGGTTCTTTTGGCAGGGATGAAGCTGGAGAGTTAAACGGATGGATTTATGAAGAAGCTTCAGCGGCTTTTACAGCGGTACAACCCGAACCCGATTATAACACCAAAAAAGAAGCGATTCGGCGTGCTTGTCAGGATGCACTTCGTTTAGGATTAACAGCATCTCATACCGAAGATTTACGGTTTTTGGGTAGTATAGAAACGATGTTACAGATTTATCGTGAATTGCATGCCGAAGGGTTACATTTCCGAACCCATCAGTTGATTTTTTATACTCATTTACAAGAAGCTCAAGCGTTGGGATTACGCGCAGGTGATGGAGATGAGTGGTTACGTATCGGTGCAGCTAAGTTGTTCTCTGATGGAGCGATTGGAGGACGTACAGCGCTATTACAACAACCGTATAGCGATGCACCTCATACACGCGGAATGGCGATTCATACAACAGCACAGTTACATGAAATTACATCGTATGCGCGTTCGCTAGGTTATCCGATTGCGGTACATGCGATCGGTGATGGCGCCGCAGACCTGACCTTATCGACGATGGAAGCACATCCGTTGCAAGGTATTTCACATTTGCCAGATCGATTTATTCATGCGCAGGTACTGGATCAACAACTGCTTGGACGAATGACGCAATTACCACTGATTGCAGATATCCAGCCACGTTTTGTCGCCAGTGATTTCCCCTGGGTAATGGAGCGTGTAGGTGCAGAGCGTACAGATTACTTATATGCCTGGAAAAAGTTAATGGATGCCGGTGTCATCTGTGCAGGTGGAAGCGATGCGCCGATTGAACCGCTCGACCCGATGCTCGGTATTCATGCCGCTGTTACCCGTCGCAGACCTTATGCGACAGAGCCAGCCGAAGGGTATTTACCACAGGAGCGACTTAGTATCGCAGAAGCTGTACATTTGTTTACAGTAGGTAGTGCACAAGCAGCAGGCGAAGAACAAGAGCGTGGCAGTATTCACGTAGGCAAAGCGGCTGATTTTACAGTGATCGATCGAGATATTACTACCGATTCCGAATCTTTATTACAAACTGCTATCCGTATGACCGTTGTTAATGGACAGGTCGCGTATCAAGCTTAAAAGGTAGTCTATACCTAGTCAGCATACAGATGTTAACAGCACTGATCTACCTTCTTTTGCAAATAGAAAAGAGGGTGGATTGGTGTTTTTTTGCACTTTTTTATGTATTGATAATGTGTTCATTCAGAAAATCTAAAAACTCTTGTTGCATCTTACCGAGTGGAATAATCTTTTTGAGCATCTGAAACCGCCATGTTTGTCCGTTACTTTGAAATGACCACGTTGAAGCGAGTGAAAGTCCTTTATTATAACGATGTTCTTGCATATCAGCCATAGATAACTCGACTTTATGTATGACTTTGGAAGAAAAGAAGTTAAGAAATAAAACTATTAATTTCTCCTCATTAAGTAATAATACTGCTTTGCTGGAATAGGCTGAAAAGTGTTGAGGTGTAGCATAACATACCTGCATACTTGGTTCTTGATAAGGTGCAGCCAATTTGTTGATTAATTTTTTGTTGATAAAAAACATCATAATCACCTTTCGATTAACATGATTTGATTCACACGATGGTAAGGATATTAGACTCAAAGCAATACCTCATCTAAAAAATAAAAAGTATATTTATTATACAACAGTATAGACAGTAGAGTCATGAAATCAGTTATCTATAGTATAACTAAAGATTATACAATGGTAGACAGCATATAGAAAAAGTTAGCTTTCTTGATTTTTACGTGTATGGATGATATGATTTCAGCATCACAGCAAAATCGTGATCACAACTTTATAATTTATCCTTCGGGGCGGGGCGAAATTCCCCACCGGCGGTGTTGAGATCAAGACAAAATCTGATCTCTAAGTCCGTGACCCGGCTATGTGTGTAACAACCATAGACGGTGGATCTGGTGAGAATCCAGAGCCGACAGTATAGTCTGGATGGGAGAGGGATACAGAGGTCGCTTGCACAGCGATCTCTGACTGAAAGTGCACTTATTTGAGTGTATAGTTTACTATTTTTATGAAGCAA
Organism: Paenibacillus nicotianae; assembly: GCF_042681745.1. Taxonomy (NCBI): domain Bacteria; kingdom Bacillati; phylum Bacillota; class Bacilli; order Caryophanales; family Paenibacillaceae; genus Paenibacillus; species Paenibacillus nicotianae. Next base: position 689,345 of record NZ_JBHUGF010000010.1, read on the forward strand.
GATACCTTATCGTTATAGGTTTCTTTGGCATATAAATAGTGTCTATACGTAGCACATATGTAAAAATTGGATTAGTAGATCAACTGAAGCCAATAGTAGGTATACAGTCTTTGTGCTGTAGATTTACAGACATATGAGCACTCGATTATATAGGTACATTATATTCTTACTCCTATACATTTATGTAAAGCCCTGTAAACATTCGGATACAATTCCGGTTTACAGGGCTTTTTGCTTGTCATTATATCGTGATACACTTTATAATTTAGTTATTAAATTATGAATAGTAACTAAATATGATGATACTACGATCAAACTCGTAACAGCACTCTGATCAATCTCAAAGGATGCAGTTATGAATTTTTTATGGTGTCAAAGGAGCCCTGAATAATGAACGTAATCAATGATGAATTTTATATGACACTAGCACTGGATTTAGCAGAAAAAGCTCAAGGGCAGACAGATATTAATCCTGTGGTTGGTTGTGTTGTTGTAAAAGATGGCAGAATCGTAGGAATGGGTGCACATTTACAACGAGGAACCGGACATGCTGAAGTACACGCACTCAATATGGCAGGAGATCAAGCAGAAGGCGCTACAGCATATGTGACGCTAGAACCATGCAGTCATTATGGCAAAACGCCACCTTGTAGTGATCGCCTGATCAAAGAAAAAGTAAAACGGGTCGTTGTTGCCGCAGTAGACCCTAATCCACAAGTAGCTGGCTCAGGCATCGAAAAGTTACGCAGTCATGGGATTGAAGTCGTTACCGGTGTACTGGCTAAGCGATCAGAACGACTTAACGAGACATTTAATAAATATATTACAACAGGGCTTCCTTTTGTGACTCTCAAAACAGCCAGTACCTTAGATGGTCGTCTAGCTTCTCGTACCGGTGATAGTAAGTGGATTTCCAATAGTGATGCTCGCGCTATCGTTCATACGATGCGTCATCGTCATCAAGGCATTATGGTAGGCATTGGTACCGTATTGGCAGACGATCCTGAGCTGACTACACGTACAGAAGTACCTGGCGTTCATCCTACTCGTATTGTGATTGACTCGCAACTACGTATTCCAGATACAGCCAAATTATTAAATACAGATGTAGCGCCTACGATTATTGTGACCACATATCAAGCCAATCGAGATCGTATCCATGAACTGCAAGAACGTGGTATCACCGTTATTATCTGTGGGAGCGGGCCGTATGTAGACCTTCCATTTGCGATGAAAAAGCTTGGTGAACTGGAGATTTCTTCGATTTTGTTAGAAGGTGGCGGAACGCTGAACGGTTCGATGCTTGAAGCAGGACTGATCGATCGCATCACTTTATTTTTTGCTCCCAAAATTATCGGTGGTACATTATCAACATTTGCTTTCGATGGATTTGAAAAAATGAATCAAGCTGTAATACTAGATGAAATCGAAATTGAGACATTAGATGACAATATTTATATCAGTGGATTACCACGTTATCATCATCTTTAATATTTAAGTAGCAGACCATCTCGATAGAAAGGAGGATGTCTATGTTTACCGGACTGATCGAAGAAATAGGTACACTCAGACAAAATGGACGACGCGGTGAAACGATGGTACTTGGTATTCAAGCATCACGTATCATGGACGGACTTCAGATCGGAGATAGTGTGTCATGCAACGGGGTATGCTTAACAGTGACGACGATAGCCGATTCTTTATTTACAGTAGATGTGATGCCAGAAACGTATCGTTCTTCCAGTCTCAAGGAATTGAAAACAGGTAGCCCTATTAACTTAGAGCGGGCAATGATAGCCAACGGACGCTTCGGAGGACATATCGTACAGGGTCATGTCGATGGTACAGCACATATTGAACAGATACAGAGCAACCAGAATGCTGTGATTTTCCAGATAGCTCCAACCGATCATGATCTATTTCGTTACATTATTCCGAAAGGGTCTATCACTGTCGATGGCATCAGCTTAACAGTGGTATCGGTAACGAACACTTCATTCACGATCTCTATCATTCCACATACACTCAAAGAAACAGTGCTTGCTTATCGTAAAGCAGGCGACATGGTCAATATTGAATGTGATGTGCTTGGTAAGTATGTAGAGCATTTACTACAATACCAATCCAATACAGCGAATGATGCAATCAGTCAGAAAAAGCCATCAATCACCAGCCAATTTTTGCAGGAAAATGGATATATGTAAGCGCTTGGCACCATAAGCGCGACAAAGTTCAATAAAAAAATGATTTTTGCAAAGCAAAATATCTTACAGCAAGCGCTTGGCGCCATAAGCGCGACAAAGTTCAATAAAAAAAGATTTTTGCAAAGCAAAATATCTTACAGCAAGCACTTGGCAGTAAAAGTGCGACAAAGTTCAAGAAGGAGGTTATACCGATGAATCATGAATCTACCAACTTACATTCTATCGAAGAAGCGTTAGCTGATCTAAAGCAAGGAAAAGTGATTATCGTGGTTGATGATGAAGATCGGGAAAATGAAGGCGACTTTATCGCTTTGGCAGATCGTGCTACACCTGAAGTGATCAACTTTATGGTTACAGAAGGTCGTGGTCTGGTATGTGCTCCTATCACCAGTCAGCGTGCTACCGAGCTAGAACTGATTCCGATGGTAGCCCAGAATACGGATTATCATGGTACAGCGTTTACTGTATCAGTTGATCATATCAGCACTTCTACAGGCATCTCTGCACAGGAGAGATCAATGACAGTAATCGGTCTTACTGATCCAGAAGCTACGGCAGCTCATTTTCGTCGGCCGGGTCATATGTTTCCATTGATCGCAAGTGAAGGCGGTGTACGCCAACGTCCAGGTCACACAGAAGCGGCTATCGATTTGGCTCGCTTATGTGATGCTCCACCTGCTGGCGTGATCTGTGAAATTATGAATACCGACGGCACAATGGCACGTTTGCCTGAATTACAGAAGATCGCAGTACAGCATGAGCTCAAATTGATCAGTATTCAAGCTTTGATTGCTTATTTGGAGCAAACGTCTCCGACCCTGAATACCAACTAAACTAATCTACCGAAAAGAGGATGAACACTATGGCTAATATTTTTGAAGGACATTTAATCGCGCAGGATCTTAAATTTGGTATCGTTGTTGGACGTTTTAATGAATTTATCACCACAAAATTGTTAGGTGGCGCACTGGATGCACTCAAACGTCATGGTACGGCTGAACATGATATTGATGTAGCATGGGTGCCTGGAGCATTTGAAATTCCTTTAGTTGCACAAAAAATGGCGGAAAGCGGAAAATATGATGCGGTGATCACACTAGGGACTGTTATTCGTGGCTCTACGACTCATTATGATTATGTATGTAATGAAGTAGCCAAAGGCGTATCTGCAATTAATTTGAAAACAGGCGTGCCTGTTATTTTCGGTATTGTAACGACGGAAAGTATTGAGCAAGCGATAGAACGCGCAGGAACCAAAGCAGGTAACAAAGGTTGGGATTCCGCTAATGCAGCAATCGAAATGGCGAACTTAACCAAAATGATGAAATTATAATTCCAGTGTGTCAATAATGGATAACATATATGCTTGAGTCTGAATGAATCGTTGAGCTGTGTTATTGATATTGTACGGATTGATCTTTTATCATAAAAGATTCTCTTCTAGCTATGAATTGTATCGTTTTTACAGTAAATTCTATATGTTATCTCTAGTATATTTATCGTATGATAATCAAATAGAAAGTGAAAAAAAGGGCAGAAACAGGAATTGCCCTTTTTTTGCTGAATATATACTGTGAAAAGTGCGCGATTAAGATACAATAAGAGATGAGAATCTATTGATTAAGAGGAGTGGTCCAGTGACGACTGTACTGTACAAACTGGAAACGTTTGAAGGGCCGCTCGATTTGTTGCTTCATTTAATTGATGAATCTGAAATTAATATCCAGGATATTCCGATCAGCAAAATTACAGATCAATATCTGGAATATCTTCATAGCATGAAAGAATTGGAACTTGAAGTGACCAGTGAATTTCTAGTGATGGCAGCGACATTATTGTCGATCAAAAGCAAATTGCTATTGCCACGTCCGCCTGTGATGGAGATGGATGATTTTGATTATTATGAGGAAGACGATCTGGACCCGCGTGCAGAGTTGGTACGCAAGCTGGTGGAATACCGCAAGTACAAAGGAATTGCTGTACATTTGCGAGAAATGGAAACCGAGCGTAGTCTGATTTTTACAAAAGAACCGGAAGACTTGACCCCTTTTATGCCGAAAGACGATGTGAATCCAGTAGAAGGATTGCATACGATCGATTTGATGGAGGCTTTTCGTAAAGCGCTTCGTAAAGTCGTACGTCGTACACAGGTGACCCGGATTCAGCGTGATGAGATTTCGGTAAAGGATCGGATACGTGAAGTGTCTACCCGGTTTCAAGGGTTAGGAAAAGGAGAAAGCTTGCTGTTTTCCAAACTGCTACACCAGGAAATGTATCGTCATGAGATCGTGGTGACTTTTTTGGCTGTGCTGGAATTAATGAAAATGAAGCAAATTTCCTGCTACCAAAGCCGGCTTTTTGACGATATCGTGATGGAGTGGAGAGGTGAAATAAGTAACAATGAAGTCCCAGAAATTGAAGTCGATTATTGAAGGTATGTTATTTCTGGCTGGAGAAGAAGGATTGAATGCGAAGCAGATTTCGGAAGTAACCGATCAACCGGTACAAACGGTACAGATCGCTATCGAAGAACTACAAGCCGATCTGAAGAAAGCAAAACGTGGAATTCAGGTGGTGAATATCGCAGGTGGTTATCAGTTATCTACGATACGTGCTCATGCTGAATATTATGAGCGATTGGCATACTCACCTTCCCGTTCTTCGTTATCTCAAGCAGCACTCGAAACATTGTCGATTGTAGCTTACCGCCAGCCAATTACACGCATCGAGATTGAAGAGATTCGTGGTGTCAAATCCGAACGTGCTATTTACACATTAGTAAATAAAGATTTGATTCAAGAAACAGGACGAGCTGAAGCGATTGGACGCCCTATTTTATACGGTACGACCAAATCGTTTTTAGATTATTTTGGACTTGGGAATATTCGCGAACTTCCAGACGCATCTGCTTTTGAAAATGCGGATGATTTGGAAGGAGAAACACAGCTATTGTTCGAGCGCTTGGAAGAACAGGTGCATAGTGACAATATAGAAGAGTTAGAAGAATTGGGCGAAGAGTTGACTGAAATTGCAGAAGATCTTTTATCAGATTCTGTATCAGGAACAGAAGAACATGATACTTCTAAAGAGACTACCTCAACTGCTTCTGATTCTTCCAAAAATACATCACTAGACTAACGTTAGCCATCCAATATACAAGCAAGCTGAACAGGATTATCCAAGTGAGATAGTGTCATAACATAAGATAATGCCAGTCAAAAAAAGCCAAAATGATGGTCGGATGAATTGCCCATCATTTTGGCTTTTTGCGTATCTGTTTATGTTACGACACATACTGTTATTGCTTACAGGTATTACTTTTTCAATAGCAAGTAAAGGAAATAAGGCGCTCCAATCAATGCGACTACGATTCCCGCAGGCATTCCATCAGGATCAGAAAGATTGCGACCGATTGTATCTGCAACCAATAATAACCAGCCACCGATCAAAATAGATACAGGTACAAATAGTTGATGTCGCGGCCCTACCAGCGCTCTAGCAATATGAGGAGCCATAAGCCCGATAAAAGCTATCCCCCCTGTAACAGAGACGGCAGAAGCGGCAAGAGCTACCGCAGAAAGCATCAGCAAAATGCGATCTTTTTGAATCGGTACTCCTGCACCAATCGCTGTTCCTTCGTTCAGTGCTAATAGATTGAGAGAACGGGACTTATAGAGCACAAATGGAATCAGCACAATTAACCAGGGTAATAACGCGACAACAAAAGGCCAATCGGTTCCCCACACATTACCAGCTAACCATCTTGAAATAAAATCCACTTTAACTCGATCTACCGAAGAAATCAAAACAATCATAACACCGGATAAAGCTAGTGAAAATCCAACGCCAGTGATAATAAATTTCATCGGTTGCATACCTTCAGTACGACTATATGAAAAGAAGTAAATCAATATAGCTGTAATCAATGCCCCTGCAAAAGCAACGATAGGTAATATGTAGACAAACGTTCCTACTTCCAGTGGTGCAAATAAGAAAAAGACTGTTACACCCAGACCTGCACCGGCATTAATACCGACAATCCCGGGATCAGCTAATTCATTGCGAGTGACACCTTGCAATACAGAACCAGACAAAGCAAGAGCCATTCCTGCAAGCAATGTGATTAACATACGTGGTAATCGAATCGAGAACAGCACAAAGTCATCGACAAATGTACCGTTTCCAAGCAAGGTAGGAATCAGTCGATCAAACGATACAGAAGAAGCTCCAACACTTAGTGCAATCACCATTGTAATTAAAATAATAACCGTTAGTATAGCAAGAATCATTTTTTGCTGACGAGCGGGTTGTAGTTGCTTTATCATAGTGAGCGCACTCCTTTCCGCACAATCAATAGAAAGAAAGGCAGTCCAATAATAGCGATAATTGCCGAAATCGGTGTTTCAAAAGGAGCATTGATCATTCGTGCTAACGTATCTGCAAATACCATAAATGTAGCACCTGCAATAGCAGATAGTGGCAAAATAGTTCGGTAATCTGTACCTGCTATCATACGTACCAGATGAGGAATCATCAGCCCGATAAAAGCTAGATTTCCAACCAGTGCAACTGATGCTCCTGCCAGTAAAGTAATCAATACAAATAAAATCATTTTGATCTGATACGTTTGCAGACCTAATCCTACAGCAGTGCTTTCATTTAAGCTAAGAATCGTTAATTGACGTGAACATAAAATAGCGATCACGATACAGATAATAATGACAGGAGTAATACTCTGAATCTGTCCCCATGTCGTACCAATTAATCCGCCGGATGTCCACATTGATACACTTTTAGAAATTTTAAATTGTAGACTGACGCCATCAGCTACAGCAGATAACAAAGCTGAAACGGCTGCTCCTGCAAGTACCATTCGTAATGGCGACATCGTACGTTTGCGTAAAGCAGTCAATCCAAATACAAGTAACATTCCTATAGCCGCTCCGATAAAACAAGCGATCATAATCCCGAAGTAACCTACTCCCGGAAGAAAAACAAGAGCGATAGCCAGTGCAGCATTTGCACCTGAACTTAATCCAAGTAAACCTGGATCAGCTAAAGGATTACGAGTAAGACCTTGCATAATAGCACCGGCAACCGCTAGAGCAGCTCCTACGAGTACGCCTCCAATCTCACGCGGAAGACGCAATTCACGAATAATAGAAATATCGCCACCTGTGATTTGCGGATGAACTATCGCATTCCAGATATCGGATAATGAGATACTTTTAGCGCCGACCATAATAGCGATAACAAATACAACAACAAATAGCAATAACATCAAGACCAATTTGATAAGAAAAGCTTGAAAATATTTGGCAGTCATGGCATTTTTCATTATACGGATCGTTTCCTTCTCTGTATTTAGAAAAGAAGGAACGCTAGGCGCTCCTTCTTTTCATTTGTGATTTAGATTAAGATTTACCTAGCAACGATTTGGTAATAAAGTCAAGTTGATAATCGAGTGATGCTGCATCGTTAAAGTAGAATCCACGTGCATCTACTTCAAATACACGATTGTTTTTAACAGCCGGAATATTTTTGTAGGTATCTGTATTTTGGAATGAAGCATCTACACTAGGGTCTTTACTATAAAATACATAATCCCCTAAATATTCAGGTAACACTTCAAGAGATAGGTCATAATATCCTTTTTTCGAAGTCATTTGTTTTACTTTTTCAGGCATTTTGAGACCCATGGCTTGATAAATAATTTCCGTTCCTCGTCCCCAAGCGCTACCGAATATATACAGTTGCTTGGAATCGCCTTCCATAACCGTTACTGTAGCATCATCACCAATTTTAGCTTTGATTTCAGTACCTGCTTTTTGTGCACGTTCTTTAAAATCAGCGATCCAAGCAGCACCTTTGTCTGCTTGATTTACCGCTTTAGCGATTTCTTCAATCTGTGTTAAATAATCGACTTTGTTATAAGTATAAGTAACGACTGGAGCAAGTTTTTTTAATTTGTCTATGTTTTTAGTATCGCTTGACGCAATAATCAAATCTGGTTTGAGTTCAATAATTTTTTCCAGATTATCATCGGATACCTCGGCAACATCTTTTAATTGATTTGCAAAATTAGGGTCAGCTTTCGTCCATGAATCTACACCAACCAGTGGAACCCCAAGAGAAATCAAGTTACCTGCATAACCTGCTAGAGCGATAACACGTTGTGGATTGGCAGGTACTTCAACAGGCCCTGTTTCGGATTGATAAGTGATTGTACCTGTAGTAGCGGGAGCAGAATTGCTGGCTTCTGAAGAATTTGCCTTATCGGTAGTAGCCGTATTGGTAGATTGATTACCACATGCGCTTAATACCAATACAATCACCATCATTAATGGTAATAACATTTTTCTCATACGTAAAATCCCCTTTAATATAGAATGAAATTGATAATCATTATCATATGACGACTCTAAAACTTTAAAACGATGCGATTTTTTTGTCAATATTTATTTTATTTTTGTAACAAATATAATGTATAAAGAGGGTAAGTGAGAGACAGAAATAAGCATCCAAAATAGAAGAGATACCGGATGATGAAAAACAGTAAAACAGTGCAATCTATTGCAAAAGGACGTATTCAGTCATGTACTCTAGTCTTATCGACTTTACAGCGTATGAATCGATTTGCTTCTTAAATCCAGTCGTAGTAAGGTGTACTCATAACCTAATATTGGAAGGATGAATTTGTCTTATGACTAATTTGCAAGCGCTACAATTTCGCCAATCGTTAAAGCAATGGACTTTCAAAGCTGTCGATGAATCAGAATGGTTACCGGCTACTGTGCCAGGAACAGTCCATACTGACTTATTAGATAATGGTAAAATTTCGAATCCTTTTTATGGTACAAATGAAAAAGACGTCCAATGGATTGATAAAAAAGATTGGGAGTACATAACAACGATTGAGGTAGAAGCTTCTGTGCTCAATCATTCGCATATTGAACTTGTTTTTGCAGGGCTGGATACGTATGCAGAAGTATATGTGAATGAACAACATGCATTATCAGCAGATAATATGTTCCGTACATGGAGAGCAGATGTGAAGCCTTATGTGAAATTAGGGACTAATGATATTCGTATTCATTTCCGTTCTCCGATCATGGAAGATTTACCGAAGCTGAAAGCATTAGGTTACGGATTACCTGCGTCTAATGATCAATCTGAAGTAGGTGAATTAGGAGATCAAAGAGTCAGTGTATTTGCTCGTAAAGCGCCTTATCATTATGGCTGGGATTGGGGTCCACGTTTTGTCACCAGTGGAATCTGGCGTGAAGCTGAATTAGTCGCATGGTCGGATGTACGCATCGAAAATGTATATATTCGCCAAGATCAGGTACATGCAGAATCGGCTGATCTTACAGCTATTGTACAAATTTATTCTGAGCAAGAGCGTCAGGTGAACTTGCGTGTCTATGCAGATGGACAGAATTGGGAACAGACAGTGACACTAGCAGAAGGTACAGATGCTGTACAAATTCCTTTATTATTGGATAATCCTAAATTGTGGTGGTCTAGAGGGCTAGGAGACGCTTATCTGTATACGTTTACAGTAGAAGTGTTAGAACAGAATCAGACACTTGCTGTGAAATCAGAACGGACAGGTATTCGCTCGATCCGTCTGGTGACAGAAGCACATCCTGATTATCCGGGAACTTCGTTTTATTTTGAATTGAACGGTGTACCTGTATTTGCTAAAGGTGCTAATCATATCCCGAATGACAGCTTCTTGCCGCGGGTAACTTTGGAGCGTTATCGTCATGAGATCGTTACTGCTGTAGAATCCAATATGAATATGTTGCGTGTATGGGGCGGCGGTATATACGAAAATGATGAATTTTATGATCTTTGTGATGAATACGGTATTCTCGTATGGCAAGACTTTATGTTTGCATGCAGTATGTATCCAGGTGATGAAGATTTCTTAGATAGTGTTCAAGCAGAAGCAGAAGATAATATTCGTCGTTTACGCAATCATCCAAGTATTGTGCTCTGGTGTGGTAATAATGAGATCGATTCTGCGTGGTCTCAATATGTAGAAGACGGTGGTTGGGGTTGGAAAAAAGACTACAATACAGAACAGCGTGCACAAATCTGGGCTGATTATGAAGCATTGTTCCATGAGTTATTACCAGAAGTCGTTCGGGTAGAGCATCCCGGTATCTCTTACTGGCCGTCATCACCAATCGTTGCAGTGACAAATAATGAAAAACAGCATACACATAGCATTACAGATTCTGGAGATATTCATTATTGGGGAGTCTGGCATAACAGTGAGCCATTTGAGCGATACAATACGTATATCGGTCGGTTTATGAGTGAATACGGATTCCAATCGTTTCCAGAATATAAATCAGTTCGCACATATGCAGAAGAATCAGACTTAGCATTAGAATCAGAAGTGATGCTTCGTCACCAAAAAAATGGAGCAGGCAATCGATTAATCAAAGAGTATATGGATAAATATTTACCAGCACCTAAAGATTTCCCTTCGTTTCTATATATGAGTCAGGTGTTGCAAGCCGAAGCGATGAAGACTGCAATCGAAGCGCATCGTCGCCGCAAACCATATTGTATGGGAACATTGTACTGGCAGATGAATGATTGCTGGCCTGTAGCATCATGGTCAAGTATGGATTACTATGGTCGCTGGAAAGCAGTTCAATATTACGCCAAACGCAGTTTTGAAGATATTTTAATCTCAATTGATCAATCGGTCTCAGGCAAAGTGGATATTCATCTGGTTTCGGATCTGATTGCACCCAAATCATTAACCGTTCGTGTCAAAGTACTCGGAATCGATGGTACGTTGTACAAAGAAATGCCGCAATCACTTACTCTTGCAGGTGGGGAAGCAGTTCAATTACTATCTTTGACGACTGAACAATTGCTTGGAGATGTGAATCCAGCCGAAGCCATTCTTGTCGCAGAATTAGAACATGAAGATCAATTGCTTCATGCAGAGATTGCTTATTTTGTATCTGCAACAGAGTTAGCTTTGCAACAACCGACTATTCAAGTTATAGAAACCGAAGTCGATGGTGTGGTTGCTTATGAATTGACGACAGATGTATTAGCACGTCAGATCTGGTTATCTACCGAAAGCGAAGGAGTCTTTAGTGACAACTTCTTTGATCTGATTCCTGGAGTAACCAAGACTGTTCAGTTCAAAAAATTACAGACTCTACAAGAAGCTGAAGCAGCGGCTCATAGCCAATCCGAGTCAAATATTGTACAGAAACCTGTACCTCATTTACCTCATTTTGTGCCTGTGAAGCCAGAAGGTTTGCAGATTCAATCGATGGCGGACTTTATTCATATTTCATAAGATCAGATCTGGATAAAGCAAATCGTCAGGTTTACTTCTTATATATCCTTTCAAAATCACATGAAACTCCCTAAAATCACAATAAACTTGGGGAGTGTCTTGTGATTTTGTGTATAGATGAGTATCATTAGTGTGAGGTGAATTAACTATTATGGAACGATTGCAAAAAATATTAGCACAAGCAGGTATAGCTTCCCGACGTAAATGTGAAGAGTTAATTGTAGCGGGTAAAGTAACTCTGAATGGTGAAGTTGTCACTGAGCTTGGAACCAAAGCAGATCCAACAGTGGACGAGATCATTGTTAACGGACGATCGATTGCTGCGGAGAAAAAAGTGTACATTATGTTCAACAAACCTAAAGGGGTTATTACAAGTGCTTCTGATCCAGAAGGACGTAAAATTGTAGGTGATTATCTTAAAGGTGTACGTGAACGTGTGTATCCTGTAGGACGACTGGATTATGATTCAGAAGGTCTTTTAATTTTGACCAATGATGGAGAACTGGCTAATCGCTTAACTCATCCAAGACATCACGTACCCAAAACATATCTTGTAACAGTAGAAGGCGTACCACACGGTACAGCACTAGAGAAGTTCCGTCAGGGGATTCAATTGGAAGATGGAATGACTCAGCCTGCTGAAGCGGATTATTACGATATTGATACAGAGAAGAAGCAAGCGACGATACGGGTAACGATTCATGAAGGTAGAAACCGTCAGATTCGTCGTATGTTTGAAGCTCTTTCTCATAAAGTGATTCGGTTGAAACGTATTTCTTTTGGTGAATTACTGGTAGGTAATTTGAAGCGTGGTCTATATCGCCACCTAACTAAAGAAGAAATTGATAAGCTAAAAAGCAGCGGTAAAGCATAACATAGAGATCATTTATATGTATTGATGACAGCTAGGAGGCTTTAGTAAATGAGTGACCAGATGAATCGCATTTTAGTGGTGGATGACGAAGAACGTATTCGCCGTTTACTACGCATGTATTTAGAAAAAGAAGGCTATGAGATTGATGAAGCAGAAGACGGAGAAGCTGCTCTACGCAAAGCAGTAGCAGAAGATTATGGCTTAATTATGCTTGATCTCATGTTGCCGGGGATCGATGGTATTGAAGTATGTAGTCGTCTACGTCAAGTTAAATCCACACCGGTATTGATGCTTACCGCTAAAGGCGAAGAAGTCAATCGTGTGCAAGGATTTGAAGTAGGAGCAGATGATTATGTGGTCAAACCATTCAGTCCGCGCGAAGTGATCTATCGTGTCAAAGCGATTATGCGTCGTTCTTCTGCAACAGCGTATCTGTCTCAAGAAAACAATTCGAGCAATAATATCGTATTCCCGAATTTGATTATTGAGCATGATGCGCATCGTGTAACCGCAAGTGGACACGAGATTAGCTTAACGCCGAAAGAATACGAACTGCTACATTTTCTAGCGGTATCACCGGATAAAGTATTCTCACGTGAAGAATTGCTCAAAGATGTATGGAATTATGAATTTTTCGGCGATTTGCGTACTGTAGATACTCATGTAAAACGGTTGCGTGAAAAGCTAAACAAAGTATCACCTGAATCAGCCGCAATGATCACTACGGTATGGGGCGTTGGTTACAAGTTAGAGGTTCCAAAATAAGTGGACTTCTGGAGAACGCTTGTTGGTAAGTTGTGGCTGACGATTAGCGCATTAGTGGCTTGTGTACTGTTAACACTGGGTTTATTTTTGCTACCTTATATCGATAGTACATTTACCAATTCCGGTTCGATCAAACGTTTATTTACCTATGTCTCCATCGTAGGATTTTCGATGACTACCTTTTTTGCTCTTTTTTTGTTGACCAAAATTACACAGCCGATGCAGCAATTAATTCAAGCCGCAGACGGGATTCGCAAAGGAAAATACAATACCCGCGTATCTTTGCAAACCAGTGATGAAATTGGTCAATTAGCAAGCGCATTTAATCATATGGCAGAAGAATTGGAAAAAAATATTCAGAATTTACAACTAGAAAAAGAACAGATGGCAAGCATACTTCGCAGTATGGGAGATGCGGTGATTACATTTGATAAATCTGGTAATATGATTCTGCATAATCCACCAGGCGAAATGATTATGGATACGTGGCACAAAGCAGGCTGGGAACGTCAGGAACAAGACGGAACAACGGCTGATAGCAAAGTGCCAGAACCTCTATATCCGATGTTCCAGAGTGTGATTAGTGAACGTCAGGATCAGAGTTCTAATATTCATGTCAAACAGCAGGTCTGGTCTGTCAATATGGCTCCCTTGTATTCAGGCAACGATGTACGTGGAACCGTATCGGTACTGCGTAATGTAACCGATGAGGTCAAAGCGGAGAAGATGCGTCGTGACTTTGTAGCTAATGTGTCCCATGAGATTCGTACACCATTACAGATGATTCAAGGGTATAGTGAAGCATTGCTTGATGGCATGGCTACTTCCAAAGAAGAAAGCGATGAATTGGTACAGGTCATTTATGATGAATCATTACGTATGGGTCGATTGGTACAGGATTTACTCGATCTTGCACGTATGGAAGCCGGTCATATCGATATGAATTTTGATGAGATCGATCTCAATGAATTAATGGATCGAGTCTATCGTAAATTTACGGTGCGAGCCAAAGAAAGAGAACTCAAACTTAACTTTGTACGTGACGAGTTTTTGCATCTATATGCAGATATCGATCGACTAGAGCAAATATTCACGAATTTACTAGATAATGCTTTTCGCCATACGTCTGCCGGTGGAACGATTACGGTAACCGCTCATATGGAAAAAGAGCATATACGTGTTGTGTTTCAAGATACCGGAGCAGGTATACCGATGGACGATCTTCCTTTTATTTTTGAACGCTTTTACAAAGCAGACAAAGCCCGCGTACGCGGCGAAGCTGGCGGTACAGGTCTAGGTCTTGCGATTGTACGTAATATCGTAGAAGCTCATCATGGAAGTATTACAGCGGATAGTATATTAGGTAAAGGCACTGAATTTACATTGCTGCTCCCGATTCAGCATCCTACTGAAGTATGATTGAATTGGAAAATGTGTCTGCAATAAACAACAAGATTTTTTTAGGATAACAATAAATATGATCCCCTAAAAGTAGACAGTGAACAAGAGATTCTATGTATAGAATTTTGATACTGAATATGGAAAGGGGATTTTTTATGTCTAGTATGTTCCAGTACATTCCTGACATTCCTGCTAATAAGCAAATCAAAAAAAGCTGTTCTACACAATAATATATTGTATAGAACAGCTTTTATTTAGTAATCACATATATTTATTGGTTACTTTTATTTATAAATTATACCAGTACCACTTCTTGTGCTTTGTTCAAGTTCGGCAAGTCGACAAGCGCGGATAATACATCTTTGTTGACATCTTTATCAACGGTTAAGATCATAATCGCTTCGCCGCCTTCTTGCTTACGTCCTACTTGCATCGATGCAATATTGACATCTTTTTGACCTAGTAGTGAACCTACATTACCGATAATACCTGGCTTATCTGTATGAGAGATCAAGATTTGGTGGCCGCTTGGCAATACATCGACAGAATAATCATTGATACGAACAATACGCTCGCCGTAACCTGCTAACAATGTACCTGCTACACGAGGTTCTTCACCGTTTTGTCCTTTAAGGCTCACTGTAATCAAGTTGGTAAAGCCTTTCGTCGATGGAGCACTTGTAATGATCACATTGAGATCACGTACTTTAGCAAGGTGCATTGAGTTTACGATATTCGCTTCATCACCCATATGACGGGCAAGAATGCCTTTTAGAATATAGCGTGTTAATGGTTGGGTATCGACTTCAGATAGATCTCCTGCATAATCAATACGAATTTCTTGAATCGCTTGAGTAGCCATTTGAGCAGCAAAGCTACCTAATTTCTCACCGAGGGAGAAGTAAGGTTGTAATTTATTCATCACGCTTGCAGCCACAGGAGGCATATTCACAGCATTTTTGAAAGGCTCATCACGTAAAATATGCAATACTTGCTCGGATACATCGATCGCTACATTCTCTTGTGCTTCAATCGTAGATGCACCTAGATGTGGAGTAACGATAATTTGCGGATGACTCAAAAATGGATGATCTGCTTGCGGAGGTTCGCTTTCAAATACGTCAAAAGCAGCACCAGCGACAATACCTTCATTTACAGCAGTGATCAAAGCCGTCTCATCGATTACACCACCACGTGCACAGTTAATAATACGCATACCTTTTTTCATGACCTGAAATTGTGCAGTAGAGATCATATGTTTTGTTTCTGGCGTTAACGGTGTATGTACCGTCATAAAATCGGCATTACGTATAATTTCATCGACACTGGCTAAAGTAACACCCATTTTGTCTGCACGTTCTTGTGTTAAGAAAGGATCATATCCCAAAATTTCCATTCCAAATGCTTTGGCACGCTTCGCGACTTCACTACCGATGCGACCCATACCGAGTACACCTAATGTTTTGTTGCGTAATTCAACGCCGAGGAAAGATTTACGATCCCAAGTACCGCCAATTGTTTTGGCATAAGCTTGAGGGATGTGACGAGCAAGAGCCATCATCATCGCAAAAGTATGTTCACAGGTTGTAATGGTGTTACCGTCTGGTGCATTGATTACAATGATACCGCGTTCTGTTGCAGCATTTAGATCAATATTATCTACGCCTACGCCCGCACGTCCAACGACTTTGAGCTTGGTGGCAGCTTCCATGATTTTTTTGGTTACTGTCGTCTGACTACGTACAAGTAGAGCATCGTAGTCGCCAATAATAGCTACTAATTCATCTTCGCTAAGTCCAGTCTGCTTATCCACAATAATATCTTGAGCGTCTACCAATTGCTGAATTCCTAGATCACTAATCGGGTCTGATACCAATACCTTAAACATAATTTCTTTCCTCCTCCAAAATGGTCAGTCTCTGTACAATCGTTATTTGTCATTTATATAAACACTCGCATCTGCTGTCAGCGCTGAAAACAGCTATGCTATGCTAATATCGTACACATTCTTTTTGGTGAGTTCAATGGGTGAACGCACTACCGCATGAAAGTGAAAATCATACAAAAAAAGCACTCATCTCCGCATACTACTACTGTAGCAAAGGGACGAGTGCTGTCGTGGTACCACCCTAATTCGCTGTTCTTTCACAAGAACCAGCCTTATGGTCAATGTTTTGACCGGATCGCTAACGGGATCAACCGACTGTACCTACTTGATTTCAATACAGTGACTCAGGATCGCTCAAAGATAACAATTGGCTTACCGGTTTGCACCAACCACCGGCTCTCTGAAAACCATCATGTTACTTTTTTCCTTCATAGACGTTAGAATCATTTAATTTTTCATAATGTAACATGGGTTACATATCATGTCAATACAGCAAAGAGAGAAAGCAATCAGAAAATTTCAAAATGAATTTTACGCGAAACGATAATTATATTCTAACGTAAAACGTTCAGAACAGCCAATCTTGAATAATTAGGAACAGAGATAGAAGCTAGTATTCAATAAAGTGATATAATAGACCGATACACTATTTTATGCAGCCAAAGGATTGTGATTATGAAAAAAAGCAAGTTTCGTTCATTCAAAATTAAACGCGTACAACCTGAACAATTAACCGATAAATTATTATTGATTAATTTGTATTTAACGCAAGGGTTGACCTTGCTTGTTGGACTGATATGGATTTGGTTACAAGGGCGCAACCCTTTAACATTATTACAATTGCCAACAGAACTTACTTTTATCGCATGGGGATTAGGGCTTGCAGCGTTGATGCTAGTCGTAGATCTATTTATTTCCAAAGTTGTTCCTGAAAATAGTATGGATGATGGCGGAATTAATGAAATGATCTTCAAAAATCGTCCGTTATGGCATATTATTATTATTACACTACTGGTAGGGGTGTGCGAAGAAATATTGTTCCGTGGAGCTATTCAATATGCAGTAGGTCCTTACTGGACCAGCATTATATTTGCTGCTATTCATTTCCGTTATCTACGACATTGGATTCCTACAGCATGGGTATTCGTCAGTAGCTACGCACTTGGGTATATATATATTGAATCCGGAACATTGTGGGCACCTATATTATGTCACTTTGCGATTGACCTGATATCCGGTCTAATTATTTCATTGCGGAGGGAAAAATGAGCGAGCGCCTAAGCAGGTTAGAACGTTATAGTAATACAGCAACACGAGAAAGCAGACAATCGAGTAGAGTAGCCAGATATAGTACTGGAGAAGAAGGGCTTCTAACAGGAAGTCGTATTCGTTTACCTGCGGGTCGTAAAAAGAATGCTACCAACACTGTTCGTGGAGCGATCAATGAACAAGGAGTGTTAACGCGTTCTAAAACAGGCGAAGTTAGTGAAACAGATGAAGAAGAGAACGAAAAAGATAAAGATTACGTACCTCGAAGTACGATTTATCCATCTCGCAAAATTAAAATTGCCAAGTTTTTTTACGGATATCTTATTTTTTTGTTTGTTGCGTTAACAATTATGTTGTTATGGTGGGGAATTAAGCTATCTGGGTTTATGCCGAATTGGTATTGGCTTCAGAATTTAGCAGGTCGTTCCGGGCTATAACATGATTGCTATTGAACAACTACATGTACTCAACAAAAAAGCAAGGGTCGCAGTTATTACACTGTAACCCTTGCTTTTTAATTACTAGCTTTTAATGATTAAAGTCAGAAAAACAAATTAACGCATTTTAGGTTCGATCGCATTAGGATCAACAAATGTATAACCTTTTGCCTCAAGCTTGGTTAGAAGTTCATCCAATGCTTCTACCGTCCAAGGCAATTCATGCATCAAAATGATACTTCCTGAATGTAGTTGATCCATAACATTCGAAATAACAGCATCTGGATCTTTTTGATTTACCCAGTCAAGCGAACCTACAGACCAGTTCATATACAGCATGTCATGTTTTTTCGCTAATGCATGTACCGTATCGTTAGTAGCACCATTTGGAGCACGTAGGAAGCGCGGAGCTTCATTGATCGTATCTTCAATTAACTTTTGAGTATCCTCGATTTGTTGGGTTACTTTAGCTTTAGATTCATGTTTAAGTACGATATGATCTTGGGTATGATTACCGATAATACCACCACGATCATGAATAAGCTTCAGTAGTTCAGGATGAGTTTTGATCCGATAGCCATTGACAAAGAAGATCGCTTTAGCATGATGTTTGTCCAGTGTATCCATCATACTGTTAATCATTTTTTTCTCTTTTGGACCGTCATCGAATGTTAAAAGAACTACTTTTTTAGGCGTTTCTTTGGATTCTTCGTTAGGTACGATATCATAATTTTTGTTCATATGATATGTATACTCAGCAGGAGCAGTAGCTTCGGTGTCTTTTGCCGATGTACTTTCAGAAGACTGTTCCGGTGTAGTCGCTTCTGTAGAAGTTGTACCCTCTGTTGCTGGTGTAGTAGCTGTACTGCTACTTTCTGGGGTTGTTGCAGGTGTGCTAGTATTACTTTGTTCGGTAGTAGCGGCAGGTGTTTCTGTAGTGGATGCTGGAGCTTGATTGCTACAAGCAGACAACATAATTACAGATAACAACAACCAACTCGCTGTTTTTTTTAACATACATTCACGCTCTTTTCTGTCTGAATTGTTAGAAAATAAAATCGATCAACAAACGGTGGAGCAAAATTCCGCATATGTAAATTAAATCCTTAAAGCATGTGTAAGGTCAACCATAAATATATAACGATAAGTTACAATATAGCCATAAATAGCAATTGACCTTAAATGCACAAACTATCTTTTAAACCAAAACCGGAAGATATGAAACAAATTTCAAAAAAAAGATTGACAATACGCATTATTCTTATTCAGGCGTTTTAGTGCGTGCATTTAAGGATAATAAATGGTAACATACCTAATATAGCATTGCTATATCTATCATCGATATAAATAGGCAGTGACATAACCTGTATTCATACGATGGTTATGACCTATGTTTTCCAAGGGGGATCCTATTATGAAAATAGAACGACTAAGCTCAGACAAAATACGGATTTTCCTTACGTTTGATGATCTTACTGAGCGTGGAATTCAAAAAGAAGACATGTGGCAGGAAATTCCTAAAGTCCATGATCTTTTTACCGAAATGATGGATCAAGCTTATAGTGAGCTTGGATTTGATGCTACCGGTCCTCTTGCAGTCGAAGTATTTGCACTTCCTGCGCAAGGAATGGTTGTTATCGTGACGCGTGGCAAGTATGACCAACACTTGGGCACGATTAATGAAGAAGATATGGCTGACGAAATATATGAAATGGAAGTTACGCTAGAAGAAACTGATTTTATTGCGTATTCTTTCAAAGATTTTGAAGTTCTTATCGAAGCAGCTCATACTCTCTCCAAAAATGTCACTGAAGCCGGACGGCTGTACCATTATAAAGATAAATGGATTTTGACTATGGATCCTGCGGATGTAGATTTGACCAAACACGCCGCTTTGATCGCTGTATTAGCTGAATTTGGCGATACAACATCGTTAACGGAAGCAGTATTAGAAGAATACGGAAAAGTTGTTATGGCTGAAAATGCGATTGCGACCATCTGTGAACATTTTGATCGTAACGACTAAGTCCAATATAAAGGTACCTCAGGTATATCCTTCATATCCATAGCGTGAACCGACCGGAAGGAGTTCCTAATATTATAATGTGGCACAACGTCGGACTGGGTTTACGCAAGAATGGAGGGAGAATATCGAGTGTCTTTATTTTCGATCATGATGGCAGCAATAGCTCCGGGTATTGCTCTGTTGATCTATTTTTACCTCAAGGACAGATATGAACCAGAACCACTCCATTTGGTAATCAAATTCTTTTTCTTAGGCGTGGCGATTGTATTCCCGCTTATGATTATACAACGGGCTATGGTGCTTGGATTAGGCGATAGTCCTTATGTATTTTCCTTTCTGACCTCAGCAGGTGTAGAAGAATTTGCCAAATGGTTTATTATCTATCATATTTTGTACAATCATACAGAGTTTGACGAGCCTTATGATGGAATACTCTATACAGTAGCGCTATCATTAGGATTTGCAACATTGGAAAATGTATTGTATGCCTTATATAACTCCATGTCTGTCATGTCATTATTATTGCGGGGATTGCTTCCTGTTTCTGGACATGCGCTTTTCGGAGTGATCATGGGTGACTATATTGGCAAAGCCAAATTTACAACTACCAAACGCAAACGTAATATATTCCTTGCTTTAGGATTAATACTTCCTATTTTTTGGCATGGATTATATGATCTGATCCTGCATATGATGAGTCAATATTGGTTATGGTACATTATTCCGTTGATGATCGTTCTCTGGTATGGTGGGATGAGTAAGATCACCCGGGCGAGTAACCGTTCGCCTTTCCGCTTTATCAAACGTGAGGAAGAAGTTAATTTGTAATATTGTCATAAAAAGCAATCCACTTATCTGTTGCTATAGTGCAGAAAAGTGCGGTTGCTTTTTTTTGTCTAAAATAGCAATTTATGACGTATCATTTCTATAACAAGATGGTATAATTCATATCACTATATACTCATAATCAAGTACAGCAGAAGCGTAGAAATGGTTGGATATTGTTCAAGGGGGAAGCACGTATGTCAGTGAAATCGGGTGACATGATTTATTTTCAATTTCAAGCTGCTGAAGGAGATCAGACAGAGATCTATCAATCGATTGTAGGGCGAACAGATGACGATTCATTATATATCGGCCCTTTAAGTCATAAAAAATCTTCTTCGGTCAAAAAGTTAACATTGGGTGAAGAGTTGTATGCGTATTATTTAATCGATAATGAAATCAAACATTATTTCAGTACGATGGTAACAGGCTTCGATTCCACCTCTTCCTTGAGTCGTATTCGCAAACCTCTTCAAGAAGAAATTTCTGTCGTTCAAAGACGACAATATTTACGTGTCAAAGCACAAATAGAAGTAGCGGTCAAAAAAGAAGATCATCGGTTTGTAGCTATCACTGATAATGTAAGCGCTGGCGGTTTATCATTTACAACAGATGTGATGAACAAAGTACAAAAAAATGATGTGCTAGAATGCTGGTTATTAATTCATATGAAAAATGGAAAAATAGATCATATTCCATTAACAGCAAAAGTGATGAGTGTACTTGACTCCACATCACTGACACCAAGATATTTATTAGAATATACAGTGATATCGGAAACGGATCGGCAAAAAATGATTCGTTATTGTTTTGAACGCCAATTCGATTTTAGAGTGTTATAAATGACTCGGCGTTTTTGCATGTTATATAGTACTGTGGTATAATTTGCTTGTCGCAGGCAATGCCTGCTTTTTTAGCGAGTTGTAGTATGAAGGTTGAGGGGGATTCCCGATTGGTACGCCAAGCATTAGAATATAGCGGGAAAATGAACATTGCGATTGACGGTCCTGCTGGGGCTGGTAAAAGTACAATAGCGAAGTTAGTAGCTAAACGTCTCGGTTACGTATATGTGGACACCGGTGCAATGTACAGAGCAGTAACATGGCATATGCTACAACGAAATATCGATCCAGATCATACTGTAGAAGTGCTTCAAGAAGCGGAACAACTGGTGATTGAATTAATACCAGATGAACAAGGACAAAGAGTTCTAGCTAATGAAGTAGACGTTACAGCAGATATTCGTAGTCTTGCCATAAACCGAATTGTGTCACGATATGCGCAAATCGAGGGGCTGAGAGTGAAGCTTGCAACTTTACAGCGGCAAATGGCTTTGCGCAAAGGCGTTGTAATGGATGGACGCGATATCGGTACTCATGTGCTTCCGGATGCAGAAGTAAAAGTATTTATGACTGCTACTGTCCAAGAGCGAGCAAGACGAAGATTTGCAGAAATGGATGGTTCGGAAAGTATTACATTAGAGCAACTTGAACGTGAAATTGCAGCGCGCGATCAATTGGATGAACAGCGTGAATTTTCTCCGCTCGTTTGTGCAGAAGACGCAACAGTACTGGATACGACTTCGATGTCGATCGAAGAAGTCGTTGAGCGTATTATTGCAATGGCACAGAGTGTGCAGTCAGGGAGAGTCTGATTCATGGTATATACCATTTGTAGTACGATTCTACGCATTTTGTATATGTTTTTATTTCGGCTAAAAGCTGTAGGCAAAGAGCATGTTCCCGAGCAAGGTGGAGTATTACTTTGTTCTAATCATATTAGTAATTTGGATCCACCTACTGTAGGCATTATGCTGAATCGTAAAGTTCGCTTTATGGCTAAGGAAGAATTATTCAAAGTTCCTGTTTTAGGGCCTTTGATTAGACAACTTGGTGCTTATCCTGTCAAACGTGGCGGTGTAAGTAAAGAATCGATCAAAACATCCCTTCTGATTTTGCGTGAGGGCGGTGTATTGGGGATTTTTCCTGAAGGTAGTCGTAATGCAGGGGATGCTGCTGCCAAAAATGGTGCTGCAAGCTTTGCACTACGAACAGATGCTGCTGTCGTGCCTGTAGCGATTGTGGGTCATTACAAGCTATTCGGCAAAACAAAAGTAGTCTATGGCCCACCTATTAATCTTGATGATTATCGAGGTAAAGGGGCAATAGGTACTGTAGACGAAGCGACAGACAAAATCATGCTAGCTATACGCCAATTAATTCAAGAAAATCAATAATGTTTAATGATGTTTTGAACTCTGCATTTTGCGGGTTTAAATAAATGGGGTTTGAATTGAGGAGGGTATTGACATGTCGGAAGAAAATAATAACCAAGAAACTACCGAAGTTACAAACCAGGAGGCGCTTGATCAGTTCGTCTCACTGAACAAAGGTGACACTGTCACAGGAACGATCGTCAAAATTGAAGATAACCAAGCTTATGTAAGCATCGGATATAAATATGACGGTATCATTCCGATCCGTGAACTTTCTTCACTACAAGTAGACAATGCTGCGGCGGCTGTTGAAGTAGGACAAGAAGTAGAATGTAAAGTTGTAAGTATCGATGATGAGAAAGAGAAATTGGTTCTTTCCAAACGTGCGATTGACAGCGAAAATGCTTGGGAAGTTCTTGAAAAGAATTTCGAATCAGGCGAAGTATTTGAAGTGACTGTATCAGACGTGGTTAAAGGTGGCGTAGTTGCTGATGTTGGCGTACGCGGTTTTATCCCGGCTTCTATGGTAGAACGTCATTTCGTAGAAGATTTCAGCGATTACAAAGGACGCACTTTGCGTGTTAAAGTAAAAGAATTGGATCGCGAAAACAACAAAGTCATTCTTTCACAAAAAGATGTATTGGAAGCTGAATACGAAGCTAACAAACACACAGTGATGGAAAGTCTTAAAGAAGGACAAGAATTGACAGGTACAGTACAACGCTTGACTCAATTCGGTGCTTTTGTAGACGTTGGCGGCGTAGACGGTTTGGTTCACGTATCCGAGATTGCTTGGAACCACGTAGACAAACCATCTGATGTATTGTCTGAAGGCGACGAAGTAAAAGTAAAAGTACTTCGTGTTGACCCTGAAAAAGGTAAAATCAGCTTGAGTATCAAAGCTGCTCAACCAGGACCTTGGGATTCAGCTTCTGACAAATTCAACATCGGCGATATCGTAACAGGTGAAGTAAAACGTCTTGTGAACTTCGGTGCTTTCGTTGAGATCGCTCCAGGAGTAGAAGGTTTGGTTCATATTTCCCAAATCTCTCACAAACACATTGGTACTCCACAAGAAGTTCTTGAAGAAGGACAAACAGTTTCTGTTAAAGTACTTGATGTAAACACAGAAGAAAAACGTGTTAGCTTAAGTATCAAAGAAACAGAAGAAGCTCCTGCTCAATCTGCTAAACCAGAACGCAGTAACAACCGCGGCGACAGAGCTCCTAAACAAGAAGAATTGAATAACCCTAACGTATCTCTAAGCAACCAAGGATTGAGCATCACTCTTGGCGAACGTTTCGGTGACAAACTAAGCAAATTTAAGTGATCATGAGCGAGTCATTTCCTCGCTCAAGCAAACATCAACGTTTTAATGATGTATGCAAGGGGTTGAACGAAAAGAATTTAAAGCAGAGCAAGCATTAATGTTTGCAAAGTTTTAAAGGCATTTACGTTAACCTCAAAATTTGAGCAAGGGATTTCCTCATAAAATCATCTGAATCATAGTACGGGCTTTTTATGGATGGTCCATTGATAGTAAAGCGACCGCCTTTCTAGTAAAAGTCACTCAATCAATCGGCGAATCCGCAATGGATTCGTCGATTATTGCTTTTCAAGGAATAAATAATCCGTTGTAAAGTTCATCATAATGTTAGCCAAGTGCAATGTTTTTTGCTATGATGAAAAGCGGAAAGAATGAACAGGAGGAATGGATCGTATGGCAAGACCTGTAGTTGCAATTGTAGGCCGCCCGAATGTGGGAAAATCCACAGTATTTAACCGCATGATCGGTGATCGGCTAGCTATTGTTGAAGATAAACCTGGTATTACGCGTGACCGTATCTATGGAACATCTGAATGGAATGGTAAAGCATTCAGTGTTATTGATACCGGAGGTATCGAATTAGATGGGGAAGATATGATGCTGAAGTCGATTCGGATGCAAGCTGAACTTGCGATCGAAGAAGCAGACGTTATCGTATTTATGTGTGATGTCAAAAGCGGATTGACTCAATCTGATGAAGAAGTAGCGGGAATACTATATCGTTCAGGCAAACCTATCGTTGTTGCTATTAACAAAGTAGATAACATGGGTCGTATGAATGATATTTATGAATTTTATAATTTAGGATTTGGCGATCCGATCGGAATCTCAGGAAGTCATGGTAGTGGTATGGGTGATTTGCTAGATGCGGTTGTCAAAGAATTACCTGAAATGGTTGAAGATGAATACGGCGATGATGTCATTCGCGTAGCTCTAATCGGTCGTCCTAACGTAGGTAAATCTTCGTTGGTCAATGCAATTTTGGGTGAAGAACGTGTTATCGTAAGTAATGTAGCGGGTACAACACGCGATGCGATCGATACTCCTTTTGAACGTGATGGACAACGTTATGTATTGATTGATACAGCAGGTATGCGTAAGCGTGGTAAAGTCTATGAAAATACAGAAAAATACAGTGTAATGCGTGCAATGAAAGCGATTGAACGTGCAGACGTGGTATTAACGGTTATCAATGGTGAAGAAGGCATTATCGACCAAGACAAACACGTTGCTGGATATGCGCATGAAGCGGGTAAAGCGGCTATTTTCGTAGTGAACAAATGGGATGTTGTAGAAAAAGATGACAAAACGATGCGTCAATTTGAATCGAATATTCGCGATCATTTCTTATTTATGAGTTATGCTCCTGTTGTATTCTTATCTGCATTGACCAAACAACGTGTTCACAAATTATTACCGGTTGTACAACAAGTGGCTGAGCAACATGCATTACGTATTCCGACTCATTTATTAAATGATGTCGTATCGGATGCGATTGCGATTAATCCTCCGCCTACAGATAAAGGAAAACGGATGCGTATTAACTATGTAACTCAAGTTGCTGTTAAACCACCAACCGTTATCGTCTTTGTAAATGAACCTGAGATGATGCACTTTTCGTATGAACGTTATTTGGAAAATAAAATTCGGGCGGCATTCGACTTTATTGGTACACCGATTCGAATATTTACACGTCGAAAATCAGCATCAGATAATTAAGGAGAGAAGCATGTGATTTTATCAGTCGTGGCTATTATTATTAGTTATCTGATTGGTTCAATCAGCTTTAGTGTACTTATTGCTAAATGGCTGAAAGGAATCGATATCCGTGATCACGGAAGCGGCAACGCCGGAGCAACCAATACATTGCGCGTACTAGGCAAAGGACCTGCTATATTTGTACTTTTGTTAGATGCGCTCAAAGGTGTGGCAGCTATTTGGCTTGGCGTTTGGTTCAGTATCGGGTTATCAGGACATACGATGTACTGGGTTCCTGCTTTGTGTGGAATAGCTGCTATTTTAGGGCATAACTGGCCGATTTATTTCCGTTTTCGCGGAGGTAAAGGAATTGCGACAACAATTGGTGTACTGGTAACATTATGTATTGTGCCAACGTTAATTGCAGGTGTATTTGCGATTGCATCGATTGTGATCACTCGTTATGTATCGTTAGGATCGTTAATTTTTGTAACGTTAACGCCTATTGTATTACTTATTCAAGGATACTCTGCACCGATTATTACAGTCAGTGTTATTATCTGGTTGCTAGCAGTATGGCGGCATCAGACGAATATTGTCAAAATATTCAAAGGTACTGAAAATAAAATCGGATCCAAAGCGGACAAGGGAGGAAACAAAGTTGTCTGAAAAAGTGACCGTTCTAGTAGCTGGTAGTTGGGGAACTGCGCTTGCTTCTGTACTTGCAGACAATGGTCTACAAGTTACAATATGGGCGCGCAGTGAAGAGCAAGTTGCCGAGATTAATCAACAGCACACCAATACAAAGTATTTGCCAGATGCAGTTCTGTCCACTCAAATTACAGCAACTTCTGATCTTGCTGCTGCTATGGATGGAACAAAAGCAGTGGTGATTGTAGCGCCTTCCAAAGCGATGCGTCAAGTATGTAGCGATCTTAAACCGTATTACCATCCTGATATGCTCTGTATTCATGCGACCAAAGGATTCGAAACCAAGACACTCAAACGGATGTCTACTGTCATCAGCGAAGAACTGGACTGCCTAGAATCAGACGTGGTTGTGTTATCTGGTCCTAGTCATGCAGAAGAAGTGGTGAAACGTCTCCCAACTACGGTAGTCGTCGCTTCTCATAATGCCAAAGCGGCAGCAGCAGCCCAATCTTTGTTTATGAATGAAGAATATTTCCGCGTGTATACGAATTTAGATCTGGTCGGGGTAGAGCTTGCCGGTGCACTCAAAAATATTATTGCGCTGGGTGCAGGTATGGTCGATGGTCTTGGATTTGGAGATAATGCCAAAGCCGCTTTGTTGACTCGTGGACTTGCTGAAATGGTACGTGTCGGTAGTGAAATGGGTGCTAATCCGTTGACCTTTTCAGGACTTGCAGGTATTGGTGACTTAATGGTCACTGCAAGTAGCCAACATAGTCGTAACTGGAGAGCAGGCTATATGTTAGGTCAAGGCAAATCACTGGATGAAGTGATGTCTTCGATGAATATGGTGGTTGAAGGTGTACGAACTACAGAAGCAGCACGCGATATTTCGCTAAAATATAATGTACAAATGCCGATCGCAGAGCAATTGTATCATGTGTTATTTGAGCAAAGTGATCCTCGTACAGCAGTGGAAACGTTAATGGGACGTAATCCCAAAAATGAAATGGAAGTCATGAAGCTAGAAACATGGCAACAATGGCATTCCTAAAAAAGAAATAAGCAGGAACGATGGGGTATCTATAATCCTTTCGTTCTTTTTGCACAGGAAGGAGTAGGAAATCATGGTGGAAACGCAGCAGCAGGTACAGCAGAAAAAAGAGCTGATACCCTCTCTGGAGCAGCTTGTTCGTTTGCTTCAACCGCTCAAGGAGCAATCTCCCTGGTTGCTTGGTGGAAGCTGTGGTCTTTTACTACACGGTGTGAAGTTAGACAAAGCTCCACGCGATATAGATTTGTATACCGATGAGATTCGGATAAATGACCTTCATGAGAAGCTAGCTGAGGAGTTACCTGTGTTGGATTATCCGATACTTGACGAGACAAGAACGTATCGCTCAACACTTAGTCATTATCAGTTAGATCCGTATACAGTTGAATTGGTGGGTGGATTTGAAGTACGGGCGCGAGAATCGTATTATCGCGTGCATGTAGAGCCTGTTCTTTATCCTGCTGCTCCTGTATATACGTTAGAGGCTGGAAGTATTCACTTGATGCCATTAGCACATGAATTGATTTTTAATCTATTACGTGATCGACCGGATCGCTATGAACCGATTAGTGAACGAATACGCGAGCAATCTCAGGATCATGCGACACTGATCGAACAGATCATACAGCATAATGGATTTCATCCTCAATTCATGCAACGTATCCGTAGATTAGCTGGAATAAACGGTTAAAAGGAGAACATTATGTCCAGAACAGACAAAGCTCAAGTCACCTTTTTGCCATCCGGTAAGTCGATACAGGTCAGTACAGGAACAACAGTGCTTACAGCCGCACGCAAAGCAGGAGTTCATATTGCTGTACGCTGTGACGGCAAAGCCGCTTGTTTGATGTGCAAAGTGAATACTCCGCATCCTTACGATGATGAAGGGCATGTATGTATCTCAAAAGCAGAACCAGCCGAATCGCGTAAATTAGGAAGTTCGATCGAACAAGGTGTACGATTATCCTGTCAGGCTAAAGTGATTGGTGATTTGACGGTGGAAGTACCAGAAGATCGACTAAAAGCCGCGATTCGCAAACAAATGGAGCAACAAAACGAAGATCTGAGTGATTGGTAGACAAAAAAGCGCAAAATGCTTGAAATTAAAGGGTGAGTATATTACTATAGGTTTGTTCCGCCTTCTGTGCTCTATACGCAGTAGGTGATATTTTCGAAAATTCCGCGGTGTTTACTTATATTTCGTGCAAACGAAAAACCAAGCAGCAAGTGGAGCAATCGATATAAATACTTTGGGAGGTGAAATATATGAACAAATCCGAATTGATCGCGCAAGTATCAGAAACAACTGATTTGCCGAAAAAAGACGTAACTAAAGCAGTTGATGCTGTTTTTGAAGCTATCGCTGGTGCACTACAAAGTGGTGATAAAGTACAATTGGTTGGATTTGGTAACTTCGAAGTTCGTGAGCGTTCTGCACGTAAAGGACGTAACCCACAAACAGGTGAAGAGATCGATATCGCAGCTAGCAAAATCCCGGCTTTTAAACCTGGTAAAGCATTGAAAGATGGAATTAAATAAGTTATTACATATTCCATGTGCAGGAAGAAGACCGTGACGATTATGTTCACGGTCTTTTCCATATCTGATCTATGTTAAATACGAAAAGGGGATAACGTTTATGGAATCACCGGACAATCATTATACAAATAGTGACTATATTGTGATCAAAGCGAAAGACAACGGAGTACAGGTTATTGGTCTAACCCGCGGACGCGATACTCGTTTTCATCATACAGAGAAATTGGATAAAGGCGAGATCATGGTGGTTCAATTTACAGAGAATACATCAGCGATTAAAGTACGCGGCAAAGCAGAAGTAATGACCAAGCATGGCTCTATGAATACAGAAGATTGATACATGGCATAGCTGATCATGAATAGACTATCTACCTAAATACTGGCTTCCTCATGTTTAATAGTTGATTAAGGTTGAGGAAACCAGTATTTTTCTATGTCATCAATTGACTTACAAATCTTCACTAGCCCTGTCTTGTCAAAAAAACATATGGTATAATGAACTGAAATGGCTTAAAAGTTATCTTTTAGGCTATACTAGGTTTGTGAAAATAAAGACTTGCACTATAAAGGCGTCGGAGGCTGAGATGAAACCATACCGTTTGTTGGAAACATCCCGAAAATACACAGAATACGATATGATTCAAAAGCATACAGGAGTTCCCGAGTTTCCAGACACTCGTGTACATTTACTTCATGCCTTTTTGAATATGACCGATCATGAGGAAAGTGTCTCACATCGTGGAGAATTATTCCCACTTGTAGCAGGTATTGTACAGATGGCGATGGATACTCATGATATGATCGATACACTGGCTGTTCATCAGGAAGAAGAAGCGATGCGTTCTAGACAGTTGAATGTATTAGCAGGAGACTTTTTCAGTAGTCGCTTTTACGAGTTATTGTCCAAAGCTGGCGAGATTGAGATGATCTCTTTACTCAGTGCAGCTATCTGCGAAACGAACCGTCTTAAAATGAATTTGTATCATGATGTTCAAAGTAAACACTTTACTGCCGAGCAATACGTGCAGTCGCTTACACAGCTTAAAATGGAGCTGTTTATTTTGTTTACACCGTATATTTCTACAGAAGTATCTTCACTATGGCAAGCATTGTTAACTGATTTTAGTCGCGCTGAAATACTGGCTAATGAATTAACACGTGTAGATGGAGAACAAGGGCCATTTGGTAGCTATGCTTTGTATCAGGTACTTGAGCATGGACAAGAACAGAACAAAGAGCATGTCGTCAGTGATCACGTGACTGTGCAACAGTGGAATGAATGGGATCAGACATACCAGATCACTGCATATCTGCGCTCAGAGTTAACTAGCGTGTTAGCAGATATTTCGCAACGTCTTGCACAAGCGGGTCATGCTGAGTTGCAGACTGAAGTATTATCGTTAACGGAATCTTATCAAGCATTGGTCTTAAATAAAGAGCAATAAGGCTAGTTCTGAAATTAAATATTGCTAGAGTACTTATTTTAAAATGAGGTGATTGTATCGTGACCAAACCAGAAGCTGTCAAACCGAAAGAGCAATTCGTACAATCCGTTTTTGAGTCGATTGCTCCAAAATACGATATGATGAACGATTTGCTTAGTTTCCGTCGCCACAAAGCATGGCGCAAATTTACGATGAAAAAAATGAATGTACAACCAGGTAGTTCAGCACTGGATGTATGTTGTGGAACATGTGATTGGACACTGAGTATTGCTGAAGCCAGTGGTACAGGTCAAATCAAAGGACTGGATTTCAGTCCAAATATGTTACAAGTTGGTCAGCACAAAATCAATCGTGATGGCTGGAAAGACAATATTACACTCACTCAAGGGAATGCAATGGATCTTCCGTATGAAGATAATTCTTTTGATTATGTAACGATAGGATTCGGACTACGTAATGTGCCAGATCTGGTACAAGTGTTAAAAGAAATGCAGCGTGTGGTGAAGCCTGGTGGTATGGTTGTTTGTTTAGAACTATCCAAACCAACATGGCAACCGTTTAAAGGGCTGTATTATTTTTATTTCCAAAACTTATTGCCACTTATGGGCAAACTTGTAGCCAAACATTACGAGCAATACAAATGGCTGCCTGATTCACTCAAGCTGTTCCCGGGACGTGCAGAACTGGCGCAAATATTCCGAGATGTTGGGCTAGACAATGTTCAGGCGTACCCCTTAACAGGTGGTATTGCGGCACTTCATATTGGGATCAAGGAGAAGTAGAATGTTTAAGAAATTTAAAGTATTTTTAGAAATGATTAAAATAGAGCATACGCTTTTTGCGTTGCCTTTTGCTTTTATGGGAACTATTTTGGGATCCTATGTGATTAATGGTCATTTGCCTTCATGGGCACAAATTGGCTGGATTTTGCTAGCGATGATTGGTGCACGTACTGCGGCAATGAGTCTTAACCGTCTGATTGATCAGGTATTTGATGGCAAAAATCCACGTACGATGATGCGTGCAATTCCAGCAGGTCTTTTACGTTCCAGTGAAGTTGTATTATTTACACTTATTTCATTAGTTATCTTTTTCTGGGCAGTGACACAATTAGATCCGTTAGCATTAAAATTATTACCTATTGCGATCTTTATGCTGGTGATCTATTCCTATACCAAACGTTTTACTTGGCTTTGTCATGTGGTTCTTGGCATGACGCTAGGTCTAGCACCATTAGGTGGTTGGATAGCGGTAACCGGTCAATTTAGCTGGACAGCGATAGTATTTTATATTGCAATTACGTTTTGGACAGCAGGTTTTGATGTGATTTATGCTTGTGCAGATGAAGAGTTTGACCGCGAAGAAGGATTATATTCGATTCCAAGTCGCTTCGGAATTGCTAAAGCCCTCAAAATTGCACAAGGATTTCATGTGATTACCGCGATCGGTCTGATTGCGATTGGAGTTATGGCTGGATTGGGTTGGTGGTATTTTATCGGTGCTGTGATTGCACTTGCTATCTTATTCTATCAGCATTACATTTTGACTCCAAAAGATTTGAGTCGTCTACAAACGTCATTCTTTACATTAAATAGTACACTAAGTCTGATCGTATTTGTATTCACATTGATCGATCTGGTGGTGAAACAGTGGTGGTAAGTTCTACAGAACATACAGCGAAGCAACGCTATATTGTAGGAATTACAGGTGCTAGTGGTTCTGTATACGGTATTCGATTAACCGAGGTGTTATTGTCCCTCGGTTATACTGTTCATCTAGTGATCTCTAATGCAGGCTGGCGCGTACTTAAAGAAGAGATGGATTGGGAAGCTTCCGGTAGAGAAGAAATGCTAGAACAATATTTCAGTGAATGGTCAGAACGATTGGTATATCATTCCTTTTCCGATATTGGAGCTACGATTGCTAGCGGTTCTTTTCGGGTCAAAGCGATGATCATTGTTCCTTGTTCAATGGGGACTTTAGCGAATATTGCAGGCGGAATGTCAGCGAACTTAATGACACGAGCGGCAGATGTGGTGCTTAAAGAGGAGCGTAAACTGGTTATAGTACCAAGAGAGACTCCACTGCAAGCAATACATTTAGAAAATATGTTAAAACTAGCACGTATGGGCGTGAGTATTGTTCCGGCTATGCCTGCTTTTTATTATCGTCCCAAAACATTGGATGATACGGTCGACTTCATGGTTGGCAAGGTGCTCGATATTCTGGACATCGAACATCAATTATTTGAACGATGGGGGAATGGTCGTGAAAAATTTTGAACAACCTTTCAAAATTGGTAAAATAGAATATACAAACGATTGGCCGGTGTATCATCATTTTGATCCGTCGGCTCTATCCTTGCCCGCAGAGATTCATAGCGATCTTCCTGCTAACTTGAATCGGGGTTTGTTAGAAGAAACATTGTATCTCACACCGGTATCTTCATTTGCTTATGGTACGCGCTCGTCTGATTTCTGGTTATTGCCTGATCTATCTGTAAGTGCTAAAAATGCAGTCGGATCGATTCTTCTGTTTTCCAGAAAGCCAATTGCAGAACTGGGAAATGGAACGATCGCGCTGACAAATACGTCAGCTACTTCTATCAACCTTCTCAAAATTATTCTGAATAAGCGGTATCATCTGACTCCAGAATACATTTCGATGGACCCGAGCTTGGATGAAATGATGGAACAAGCGGATGCAGCGTTATTGATCGGTGATCATGCGATTGCAGCCGCGCAGAAAGATACAGGATATATCGTGACTGATCTAGGACAAGAATGGAAGTCATGGACAGGACTAAGTATGACATTTGCTGTATGGGCTGTTAACAAAAAATTTGCAGCTACATATCCTGAGTTTGTAACCGAAACAGGGCAGCAATTAGTAAAAAGTAAACAGCGTTCTATCGCTGATCTGAATCCAGTGATTCAAGAAGCTCAGCAAAAAATGGGCGGAGATCATGCGTATTGGAAACACTATTTTCAGCAATTATGGTATGATTTTGGAGAAACAGAGCAAAAAGGTCTAGCATTATATTTTAAATATGCTTATGAGCTTGAATTGCTAGATCATGAAGTACACATGGAATTATGGACTGACAATACACTAATACGGGTGAACGAATGAAACTACTGGATATTTTCGGGACACTAAAAAAAGACATGAATGTGATAGAACGACAGCTTAGTCAAAGTATAGACAGTGAACATCCTTTATTAAATGAAACATCACTTCATTTGCTCAAAGCGGGAGGCAAACGGCTTCGTCCCGCTTTTGTGTTGCTTGGAGGCAAGTATGGTACGTATGATCTCGATCGTCTAAGCAATGTAGCCGTTGCTCTGGAACTGATTCATATGGCTTCTCTTGTACATGATGATGTAATTGATGATGCAGACACACGTCGCGGTCAACCGACTGTGAAGTCCAAATGGGATAACCGGATTGCAATGTACACAGGCGATTATATTTATGCCAAAGCATTGATGATTGTAGCACGTCTGGAAAATCCACAAATTCATCAAGTATTATCCAAAGCGATGGTACAAATGTCGATTGGTGAGATGGAACAGATTAGAGACTTTTTCAATACAGGACAAAGTATTCGTCGCTACTTACTGCGTATTCGTCGCAAAACGGCTTTATTGATTGCAATTAGTTGTCAATTAGGTGGAATCGCTGCGAATGCGCCAAAAGAAATCACCCGCGAATTATACCGCTACGGGTATAACGTCGGTATGGCTTTTCAGATTCGTGATGATGTTCTTGATCTCTGCGGAACAGAGAAGCAACTAGGCAAACCACCTGGTAGTGATCTGCGTCAGGGAAATATTACAATTCCGGTCTTGTATGCATTGCAAGATGAATCCCGCCGGGAACCGTTGCTTGCTGAAATTACAAGAATCCATAATGCAAATGGCGAAACAGATGTAACGACAGCAGTACGTATGGTACGTGAAAGTAAAGGAATCCAAGAAGCTGAATTATTAGCTGATCGTTATATTCAAAAAGCGATGCACGCGCTTAGTCAGTTGCCAGCAGGTAGAACGCAAAAACATTTGCAAGAGATTGCTAAATTTGTTGCTAATCGTTCACATTAATCTACAACAATGTTCGACAATTTTATGTTTTGTTGCAGAATATAGAAAATTGTGCAAATAAAATGGTTGGCTATACGTAAAATATTTCCTAATTACTAATAGAGTAGGATCATACGGTCGATATATACATTACAAAGCATATTGAATAGCGGTTCAAATCACTATTTTGTCCAAATATTCGATATGTGCAGTAATGTATATCACTCAGGTTTGAGTACAATCAGAAAATGTCGAACATTGCTATGAAACGCTTCCTTTCTGTAAACAGTGGTTTCTGTTAGAATACACAGGTGGGCATTATTACCAACCATGCCCAATAGCAGATCACATTGTAGATAATGGGAGAGTGAACCAATGGAACGCACATTTTTGATGATTAAACCTGATGGTGTGCAGCGGGGGTTAATAGGACGCATTGTCAGTCGTTTGGAGGACAAAGGCTTTAAGCTGGTAGGTGGCAAGTTCGTAACCGCAACAGAGGAACAGGCAAAACGTCATTATGCAGAGCACGAAGGCAAAGCATTTTATGATGGTTTGATCAGCTTTATTACTTCAGGCCCGGTGTTTGCTATGGTATGGGAAGGTGATGATATTATCACAATCTCGCGCATGGTTATCGGCAAAACAAAAGTAACAGAAGCCCAACCTGGAACAATTCGTGGTGACTTTGCTAATCATACTCCACTCAATCTGATTCACGGTTCCGATTCAGTTGAAAGTGCTGAACGGGAGATTGCTAATTTTTTTGACGAGAACGAATTAAGCGTTTACGACAAAAATATTTCAGCATGGATCTAAACATACCCTCGCATGGACTGCACTTACAATGATGATCAAGGAAGTGATCCCATGCTTATTAATGATACGATTCATTCAGACCCGGACTATGTAGGTTTTATAAAAAAAGTAAAAGATAATACT
The DNA here is from genome assembly GCF_042681745.1 of Paenibacillus nicotianae. Taxonomy (NCBI): domain Bacteria; kingdom Bacillati; phylum Bacillota; class Bacilli; order Caryophanales; family Paenibacillaceae; genus Paenibacillus; species Paenibacillus nicotianae. Next base: position 725,324 of record NZ_JBHUGF010000010.1, read on the forward strand.
GGAATCGATTTGGCTCAATACAAAGAAGCTCAAATGAAGCGTCGTTTGACTACATTACGTACCAAAAACGGATTTTCTACATTTAGCGCTTTTTTCGATGCAATGTTAAAAGATAAAACGTTATTTTATGAATTTTTGGATCGTATGACGATCAACGTGTCTGAATTTTGGCGCAACCCGAACCGTTGGGAAGTATTGCGTGATTCGATTTTACCGCAATTGCAAAAAAACAACGGTAAAAATTTAAAAGTATGGAGCGCAGCTTGTTCTACAGGTGAAGAGCCATATACATTGTCTATGATCCTGTCTGACAAAAATCTATTATCCAGTACTACTTTGCATGCTACGGATATTGATGATGGTGCATTAGAAAAAGCTAAAAAAGGAATGTATTTGGAACGTTCATTAAAAGATGTTCCTGCTGATGTTGCCAAACGCCATTTTACAGCAGATGGTCACATGTTCCATATTAGTGACTCGCTGAAAAAAGCGGTTAATTTCCGTAAAGGTAACCTATTGACCGATACGTTTGAAACAGGATACGATCTGATCGTATGTCGCAATGTAATGATTTATTTTACAGAAGAAGCTAAAAATATGCTGTATCATAAATTCGCTAACAGTCTGCGTCCTGGTGGAGTATTATTTGTAGGCAGTACGGAGCAGATTTTTTCTCCGGCACAATATGGGTTCGAGACATCGGAAACATTCTTTTATTACAAAAAAGGCTGATTTCTGCTTGATCTGTAATCAAAACAGTGCACATGGTTGAGGCTAGAAATACGTCATACTTATTTATGTGTAGATTCATACTCTAGATCTAATGAAGGAAGAATCTATGCAATCTATTTAAATAAAAACACGCTGCTTGTATCGTCTATGACGAAAAGGTAGCGTGTTTTTTATGATCAACAGGCAGTAGCAATAGATGAAATCAATGTTTTACCCTTTCTTGTCAAACCAATAGATGCTGTACTATAATAAGCAAAGATAATTACGGATTTTAGCAATGCACAGTTTAACAGTTTAAAGGGGGAACGCAACAATGAGTTTACGTTATTTAACAGCAGGGGAGACACATGGTCCCCAATTGACAGCGATTATTGAAGGATTACCAAGCCAGCTAGAGCTGGATTTTGAAGCATTGAATTTCCAACTTGCACGTCGTCAGAAAGGGTATGGACGAGGTCGCCGGATGCAAATTGAAAAAGATACAGCAGATATCGTCGGCGGTGTACGTCATGGATATACAACAGGAGCACCTGTAGCTTTGGTTGTAGCGAATAATGACTGGAAGCACTGGACAAAGATTATGAATATTGAGCCGATGGAAGGTACAGACGAAGAGAAACGTCGTGTACATCGTCCACGTCCGGGTCATGCGGATTTGAATGGCGGTCTTAAATATAATCATAAAGATTTGCGTAATGTGTTAGAGCGTTCTAGCGCACGTGAGACAGCGATTCGTGTCGCTTGCGGAGCTGTAGCACGTCAATTCCTTGAAGCATTTGGGATCAAAGTTGCCGGACAAGTCATTCGTATCGGTGAAATCGTAGCCCCACCTCACAATCTTCCACTGGATGAGTTGATTGCTCAGACAGAAGAGTCTTCTGTGCGTGTAGTGGATAAAGAAACCGAGCAAAAAATGGAAGCTTATATCGAACAAATCAAAAAAGAAGGCGACTCGATCGGTGGTGTCGTGGAATGTATTATTGAAGGCGTTCCTGTCGGTCTGGGAAGTTTTGTTCAATATGATCGCAAGCTTGATGCACGTATCGCGCAAGCCGTAATGTCAATCAATGCTTTTAAAGGCGTAGAGATTGGCATAGGGTTCGAAGCAGGAGAACTTCGTGGTTCACAAGTCCATGATGAGATTCTGTATACCGAAGAGCGTGGATATCATCGTGCTAGCAACCGTCTAGGCGGATTTGAAGGTGGAATGACGAATGGTATGCCTATCGTTGTTCGCGGTGTAATGAAGCCTATTCCAACCTTATACAAACCGCTACAAAGTGTAGATATCGATACCAAAGAAGCATTTACAGCTCAAGTGGAACGTTCTGATGCTTGTGCTGTACCTGCTGCTAGCGTTGTGCTTGAAAGTGTTGTTGCTTGGGAAGTAGCCAAGGCTTTCCTTGAGAAATTTGGCGGCGACTCGATGGATGAGATTCGTAATAATCTTAAAAATTATCTTGCTCAAGTGGAGCAATACTAATGTCTGCGGTGAGAACCGTTGATGTCCAACTTGGCGAACGCTCCTATCCAATCTATATTGGAGAAGATTTGTTACAACAGGCAGGAACGTATTTAGACAACCATCACATTTCTAAGCAAAGCCCTGTACTGATTGTTACCGATGAACATGTAGCTGATCCTTACTTGAATACTGTGGAGCAGTCATTGACTGCTTCAGGATTTACGGTCGTAACCGCGATTGTAGGCGCAGGTGAACAATCCAAATCGATGTCTGTATTTGAAGAAGTGATGACCAAAGCGATTCAAGGCGGTCTTGATCGTAAATCGACTGTGATTGCACTCGGTGGCGGCGTTGTGGGAGATCTGGCTGGTTTTGTTGCTGGATCATATATGCGGGGTATTCGCTTTATCCAAATGCCAACCAGTGTGCTTGCACATGATAGCAGTGTCGGTGGTAAAGTAGCGATTAATCATCGTCTAGCTAAAAATATGATCGGTGTTTTCCATCAACCGGAATTCGTATTATATGATCTAACAACACTTCAAACTTTACCCAAACGTGAAGTATATGCTGGACTTGCAGAGATGGTGAAGCATGGTTTAATCTGGGATAAAGAATTTGCTTACTGGTGTCTTGAACATGCGGAAGAATTGAAAGCTGTAGACATGACAGCGATGGGTTACGGTCTGGAAAAAGGATGTTCAATCAAAGCAATTGTCGTTTCTCGTGATGAACGCGAAAATGATCTACGAGCGATTCTGAATCTAGGGCACACTATAGGACATGCTATTGAAGCTGTAGCAGGGTATGGTGAAATTATTCATGGAGAAGCGATCTCAATCGGTATGGTGGGTTCTGCGCTTATCGGTGAGCAGTTAGGTGGAGAGCCAGGTCTTGTAGATACTACGCGCGAGATGTTAACATCCCTTGGGCTGCCTACTATTTTGCCGGAACGTCTGGATGTGGATCAGATTATGGAAGCGATGATGCATGATAAGAAGTTTCAAGAAGGATCAATGACATTTATCGTTCCCAAATCTATCGGTGTTGTAGAGATCAATCATAATGTTGATTATGATCTGGTACGCCGCGTAGTGCAGCAATTAAAGGAAGAGGTGTAAACGATGTACAATCGAGGAATTCGTGGGGCTACTACAGTAATCAATAATGACAAGCAGGAAATATTGGATGAAACCGTAGTATTGCTGAAGGAGATTGTAGACCGTAATCAATTTGAACCTGAAGATATCAGTTGTATCTGGATTACGATGACCCCTGATCTGGATGCTATTTTTCCAGCGTTAGCGATTCGTGAAATGGAAGGCTGGAATATGGTTCCTTTAATGTGTGCGGTAGAAGCAGCAGTACAGAATAGCTTGCCTAAATGTATTCGATTGATGATTCAAGTCAATACAACAAAGTCACAACAAGAAATCAAACATGTCTATCTCAACGAAGCCAAGCGATTACGTCCAGATTTAGTTATTTCAGAATAGGGATATGATGTAAGGGTTGCGTTAGACGTTTCTTTTGCTGTATAGTAGTCGTTAAGATAAATAGTAAGAGCCGTGTAATGAGCTGAGATGCAAGTAGAGGTAGAGAAGAGTATAGATGAGAATGAAACGTAAGCCTTGTCGGCGGGCAGAGCGGATTGATCCATTAGGTGTGAATACACTGTATGTTATTCAATTCGGATCGTGTGCCAGCAGGAAGACAAGAGCAAAGACGTTTCAAGCAGTATAACGTGGTACAGCTAGAAATAGACAATCGAAATATCTGTATAGCACAGTTGTAAGTATCACCTGAAATGATGATTGCCAAGACCATAGATATAACGAGAGGTACAAGAGTGTATCACTGTTATCATAAATGGGTAATCATATCAAAGTGGTGCTAACTAGATAGCTGACAGATGATGAATATCAGTATGTAGATCAATCCGTATCTGCTTACTTATTTCTTTGTACTATTTGTAGTGGGAATACTTCGATTCTGCCGGAATCCTAAGTAATCGATTCTGACATTTGTACATTTTGTACGTCTATTGCAGCCTTCATGCGTCGACACGCGTGAAGGCTTTTTTAGTACCCAAAATACAAATCTGAGGAGCGAATACGATGATTCAGCCCAATATCGAACAAGTGATTGCAACATCGAAAGAATACAATTTGATTCCTATTGTCAAACGTTTGCTAGGCGATATGGAGACACCAATTCGAATTTTTCAACGCTATGCCGATCATAAGCGTGCATTTCTATTAGAAAGCGTAGAAGGTGGTAGCAAATGGGCACGATATTCGTTTATCGGCAGTGATCCATTTCTTCTGATCTCTGGAAAAAAAGGCAGAATCAAGCTTGAAATCAACGGTCAGGAAGCAGAACTAGCAGGCAAGCCTATCGAACAACTCAAAACATTATTGCAACGTTATCGTAGTCCCAAAGTAGACGGTTTACCTCCATTTACAGGAGGAGCGATTGGATTTTTTGGATACGATCTACAACAATATTATGAAAAATTACCTGCTCATCGGATCGATGATATGCAGATGGATGATATTCAATTTATGTTCTGTGATCAGATTGTAGTATTCGATCATGTCAAACAGCATATTTTGCTAGTTGGTAATGTGCATGTACCGGATAACGCGACAGAACAACAAATTCGTGAAGCATATACCAAAGCCAGTCGCAAGCTAGAAGCGACAGAAGATTTATTAAAAACACAGCCTTCTATCAGCACGATGGGACGTAGCCCGGTATCGGAAGATGTAGAGATGGGTGAAATTCAATCCAATATGACCAAAGAAGAATATTTGGATGGTGTAGATCGGGCAAAAGAATATATTCGTGCCGGTGATATTTTTCAAGTGGTGTTATCTCAACGTTTTCATATTGAAACAGAAGTCTCACCGCTCGAAGTGTATCGTGTATTACGCACGATGAATCCATCCCCTTATATGTATTATTTGAAAATGGATGATGAAGTCATTGTAGGCACATCGCCAGAAGCACTGGTCAAAGTAGCAGGAGATCGGTTGGAGACACGTCCTATCGCAGGAACTCGTCCTCGCGGTCAGACAGAAGCGGAAGACCAGGCGTTAGCTGAAGAATTGCTTCAAGACGAGAAAGAGCGTGCAGAACATCTGATGTTAGTCGATCTCGGTCGTAACGATCTAGGACGAGTATCTGAATTCGGAAGCGTCAAAACAGATACATTTATGGAAATTGAACGGTATTCGCATGTGATGCATATTGTGTCCGGGGTATCAGGAAAATTACACAAAGATAAAGACTTCTTCGATGCTTTCTTATCTTGTCTGCCTGCTGGAACTGTATCCGGTGCGCCTAAATTAAGAGCAATGGAAATTATTGCTGAAATTGAAAATGAAGCACGCGGTGCTTATGCAGGAGCCATCGGTTATCTAGGATTCTCCGGTAATATGGATGCTTGTATTACGATTCGAACGATTATTTTCAAAAACGGTAAAGCTTATGTACAAGCAGGAGCAGGTATCGTCTGGGATTCGGTTCCAGAAAAAGAATACGAAGAAACAGTGAACAAAGCCAAAGGAATGCTCAAATCGATTCGTGTGGCAGAAGCGATGTTTTTACCAAAACAACAAGAAAGCGAATCTGAAATCAATCAAGATTATATGTATGGATATGATCGTTAAACATCCCGTAACAATGTAACTATAGATAAAGAAGTAAAGGAGAGACAGAGATGGGTGGAAATGAACTGATGCAACAAGCGATTGCTACAATTATTGAAGGCAAGCACTTAACACGCGAGCAATCGAATCAAGTAATGAATGTCATTATGAGCGGTATTGCTACTCCTTCTCAAATCGGAGGCTTACTAACAGCTCTTCGTATCAAAGGGGAAACAGTAGAAGAAATTACAGGTTTAGCAGAAGCGATGCGTACCAATGGAGGTAGTGTTCCTGTATTATCAGACGGATTGTTAGATACATGTGGAACAGGTGGTTCAGGGATTCACAAATTTAATATTTCCACTGTATCTGCAATTATCGCTTCTTCTATCGGTGTACGTGTTGCCAAGCATGGTAATCGATCTGCGTCCGGCAAAGCAGGAAGTGCAGATGTATTAGAAGCTCTAGGTGTAAATATTACGTTGAATCCTGATCAAGCGGCTGCATGTTTGGAAGATATCGGTATTTGCTTTATGTTTGCGCAAGTATTTCATCCATCAATGAAGTATGCCGCTGCTACGCGTCGTGAGTTGGGGGTGCGTACAGTATTTAACATGTTAGGGCCTTTGACCAATCCAGCAGGAGCAGACCGTCAGTTGATTGGCTTATATGATATTAGTAAGATTGAGATAGTAGCCCATACGCTTCATTTGTTAGGACTCAAGCGTGCACTGGTGGTAGCTAGTCTGGATGGACTTGATGAAATTAGTATATCTGCACCTACAAGAGTAGCAGAACTCAAAGATGGACAAGTACACACGTATGAGATCAGCCCGACTGATTTTGGTCTACCTACACATCCAATAGAACATACATTAGGCGGAGACGCTATGGAAAATGCCGATATTATTCGCAGTGTGCTTCGTGGAGAAGAAAGTGCTTATCGTGATGTCGTAGTTGCGAACAGTGCAGCATGTATCTATCTTTCAGGTCAAGCTGATTCACTTGCGCAAGGAGCAATCATAGCGGCTCAAGCTATTGATTCAGGAGCGGCTGCTCATAAGTTACAACAATTAATAGACACAACGGAGGGATTAAGCCATGTATCTTGACCGTATTGTAGTAACCAAACAACAGGAAGTTGAACAATTGAAAAAGACATTTTCAGTAGAACAGGCTAAAGAGCAGATCAAAACATTGCCTGCAACGAAAGGTTTTCGCAAAGCGTTAATCCAGCATCCACATCATTCGATGGGATTGATTGCAGAAGTGAAAAAAGCTTCTCCATCTAAAGGATTGATTCGCCCGAATTTTGATCCTGTTGAAATTGCTAAAGCGTATGAAGATGCAGGAGCAGATTGTATCTCTGTATTAACAGATGTTGATTATTTCCAGGGAAATAAAGAATACTTAACAGCTATTCATCATGCAGTACAGCTTCCGTTACTTCGCAAAGACTTTATTATTGATGAAGTACAGATTTATGAAGCACGCTTAATCGGTGCGGATGCTATTTTGTTAATTGCAGCTATTTTGACACCAGAACAATTACAATCTTATTTTGATATAGCATTATCTATTGGATTAGATGTATTGATTGAAGTACATGATCGTGAAGAATTAGAGACTGTTCTACAGGTTAAAGGAGCCGCTGAACATGCATTGATTGGTGTGAATAATCGAAATCTCAAAACATTTGAGACCTCACTTGCGACCACTGTGGAATTGATAAATCTCGTTCCAGCCCATGTTCCTTTGATCAGTGAAAGCGGGATTTCTGGAGTGGATGATATGGTTTATTTATCAGGTGCAGGAGCGAAGGGCGTACTGGTTGGAGAGTACTTTATGCGTAAAGATGATATTCGCGCTGCTGTAACAACGCTTATGGAGCCTACGCAAACTGCCCATTCTAATGATTTTAAAAGTACACATGAATAAAGCTCAACAATCATCCACTCAGCAAAGTAAGACCGAAAAAAAATACGTAAAAATTTGTGGACTTCAAAGCGTTGAAGTGCTAAAATCTATGATACAATTACCGATTGATTACATCGGTTTCGTTTTTGCAAAAAGTAAGCGTCAGGTGAATCGTGATCAAGCCGCTATACTGATCGAAACGTTGCATCAATGGCAAAATCATCCGATTCCTCAAAGCGTTGGTGTATTTGTAAATCCGACCTTAGACGAGTTGAAAAAGATTGTTGAAGTGGCGCCACTTGATGTCATCCAGCTTCATGGTCAAGAGTCTCCTGAACTGTGCAGACAGATTCAAGAGCAATTGCATAAGCAGGTATTCAAAGTGATCTCACTAACAAGTACAGCGCAACAACAATCTGTAGAACAACAACTTTCACCTTATGAGGGCGTTGTCGATGCCTTTTTATTAGATACGTATGATCCTCTGTATGGAGGAGGTTCAGGTAAAACGTTTGCCTGGAACCAAATAGAACCTTATCATCAATGGACAGTTACACACCGTATTCCATTACTTATCGCTGGAGGATTAACCCCAGACAACGTATCATCTCTACTCAGTCAATATTCGCTTGAAGGCGTTGATGTATCAAGCGGAGTAGAAACAGATGAAATCAAAGACATTACGAAAATAACAACATTTGTAGAAAGGGTGAAGGCATAATGACGACATTACCAGATGCAAAAGGACGTTTCGGCGATTTTGGAGGAAGATATGTGCCTGAGACTCTGATGAATGCACTTATAGAATTGGAACAGTCTTACTATCAATATGCAGAAGATGAAGAGTTTCAGACAGAACTGAAATATTTGCTTAAAGAATATTCTGGACGAGAAACACCATTGTATTATGCACAGCGTTTGAGCGAAGAATTAGGTGGGCCTAAAATCTATCTCAAACGAGAAGATTTGAACCATACCGGAGCTCATAAAATCAATAATGCACTCGCTCAAGGCCTACTTGCAAAGCGTACAGGTAAAAAGAAAGTCATTGCTGAAACAGGTGCTGGTCAACATGGTGTAGCTACAGCTACTGTGGCGGCATTGTTCGGACTTGAATGTAAAGTATTTATGGGCGAAGAAGATATTCGTCGTCAGCAGTTGAATGTATTTCGGATGAAATTATTAGGTGCAGAAGTCGTGCCGGTTACATCGGGTACAATGACGCTTAAAGATGCTGGAAATGAAGCATTACGCTACTGGGTAAGTAATGTAGAAGATACATTTTATATTCTAGGTTCGGCGGTAGGCCCTCATCCATATCCAATGATGGTGCGTAATTTCCAACGTGTTATTGGGGATGAGACACGTCGTCAAATGCTTGAACTTGAAAATCGTTTGCCAGATACAGTTGTCGCTTGTATCGGTGGAGGTAGTAATGCTATCGGTATGTTTTACCCGTTTATTGAAGATACCGATGTTAATCTGATCGGTGTAGAAGCCGCTGGACGTGGTATTGATACCCCTTTACATGCAGCCACAATGAGTCTGGGAACCAAAGGTGTTTTTCAAGGGTCGATGAGTTATCTATTGCAAGATGAATATGGACAGGTTCAACCTGCACATTCGATCTCAGCCGGTCTGGATTATCCGGGAGTAGGCCCTGAACACTCCTATCTTAAAGATATCAAGCGTGTACAATATGTGCCTGTAACCGATGCTGAAGCTTTGGATGCTTTGAAATTACTTTGTCGTACAGAAGGTATTATTCCTGCTCTAGAATCTTCACATGCAATTGCACATGTCGTCAAAATAGCAAAAGATATGAGCAGCGACCAGATTCTAGTCATCTGCCTTTCCGGTCGTGGAGACAAAGATGTAGAGTCGATTATGCAGTATGAGGAGGGCGTACAATGAGTATGACAGATCAAAGTCAGAATCGTATGGATGCCACGTTTGCTCGACTAAAAGAAGAAGGCAAAACAGCATTGATTCCTTTTCTTACTGTAGGCGATCCTGATCCGCAGACTACGATTGATATTATTGTAGAAATGGAAGCGGCTGGCGCGGATATTCTAGAATTAGGTGTTCCTTATTCTGATCCATTAGCTGATGGGCCTGTGATTCAGCGTGCTTCTCAGCGTGCTCTTACTCATCATGTTACTATTCATACTTGTCTAGAAGTAGCAGATGGAGCACGTCAGCGTGGAGTAGAAATGCCATTTATTTTGTTTACGTATTATAATCCGATATTGCAATTTGGATTGGATACGTTTTTTGAAACGATGCAAGCTCATGGTATTAGCGGGATGATTATTCCTGATCTGCCTGTGGAAGAGTCTGGTGAAATGAGAGAACGCGCCAAAGCAGCAGGCGTTAGCCTGATTCCTCTAGTAGCTCCAACATCCAATGACCGAATTGCAGCAATTCTAGATGGTGCTCAAGGATTTGTCTATTGCGTATCTTCACTTGGAGTCACCGGGGAGCGAGCTTCTTTTCACAATAATGTGGAACAATTTATCCGCGATGTGAAAAGCAATACCGATCTTCCGGTAGCAGTTGGTTTTGGGATTTCGAGTAGTGAACAAGTGAGAGAATTTTCTAAATTCTGTGATGGTGTTGTGGTAGGTAGTGCGATTGTACGTCAAATTGAATCGCAGATCCCTCTTTTGACAAATCCAGAACGCAAAATCGAAGGATTATTGCAAATTCGCAAATTTGTGGCAGAATTAAAAGAATAAAAAAGATGTATGACTATATTACGTAAAGATGGAGCCCTATCACAGTGGCTCCAACTTTTACATGAAGGAGTTAAAAATAATGAAGCCTAAATCTCGTATCGTTAATATTCCTGTATACCAACCAGGTAAACCTTTAGAAGAAGTTAAACGTGAACTCGGTTTAAGTGAAGTGATCAAATTAGCATCTAATGAAAATCCATACGGTTCTGCACCATCTGTACAAGCAGCGATTGCTAAAGAATTAACGCAGCTACATATTTATCCTGATGGTGGAGCTGTTGACCTAACTGCACAGTTAGGCACACATTTGGGTGTTGAGCCGAATCAAATTATTTTTGGCTGTGGTTCAGATGAAATTATTGCCTTAATTACGCGTGCTTTTTTAGAGCCAGGTGATGAGACAATTATGGCTGATCAGACATTTTCAGTATACAAAAGCAATGCCGATATCGAAGGCGCACTTGTACATGAAGTGCCTTTAAAAGATGGTGTACATGATCTTGAAGGCATGATGGCACAAGTAAATGGACGTACTAAAATTATCTGGGTGTGTAATCCAAATAATCCAACAGGTACGATTGTATCGCATGAAGAATTGATCGGCTTTTTGGAACAAGTACCTAGTAGTGTAATGGTCGTATTGGATGAAGCTTACTACGAATATGTAACAGATGCGGCTTACCCGCAAAGTCTTAAATTGCTTGAAAAATATACAAATGTAGTGATCTTGCGTACATTCTCCAAAATCTATGGTCTGGCTGCACTTCGTATCGGTTATGGTGTAGGTCATGCAGATGTGATCAAATTGATCAATCAAGTACGTGAGCCATTCAATACCTCTCGAATCGGTCAAGCTGCTGCTCGTCAAGCATTAGCAGATCAAGATTTTGTACAAGATTGTCATAACAAAAACAAAGAAGGCATTAAATACTTAACAGCAGAATTTGATCGTCTGGGACTGCATTACTTCCCGTCACAGACTAACTTCATTATGGTAGATGTGAAGCATCAAGCACTGGAAGTATTCCAATCGATGTTGCGTCGTGGCGTGATTGTACGTGCAGGGCATCAGAAATATCCAACGTATATTCGTGTTACGGTTGGAACAGCACGCGAAAATGAAATCTTTATTCGTGCATTAGAAGAATCTATGCAGGAACAGTCAACAACAGTGTAACTTCGTAAGCGCAAGTATAACAGTATCAGGATGTATGCAAGCTGTCGTAAGGATAAGCTAGTAATATCCTGATATTGATCATACTTGATATCAGATAAAGAATGAGTGGGATATGTGATGACAACTAAAATTGCAATTTTCGGTGTAGGGCTGATTGGTGGCTCGCTTGCACTATGTTTTAAAGGCAAGCCTGATCTGTATGTAACGGGCTACACGCACCTCCCGGAATTAATACATACGTATCAAGAACGGGAAGTTGTTGACCATGCTACACTTTCGATTGAAGAGGCAGCGCTGGATGCTGACTTTATTTTTTTATGTGTGCCTGTAAGTCTGATCGGTACGTATCTGGACAAATTAAGCCATTTACCTCTCAAGCAGGGTTGTATTATTACAGACGTAGGCAGTACCAAAGCATCTGTGATCGCTCATGCGGCGCAGTTGAATTTGGATTCCGTCTATTTTATAGGTGGTCATCCTATGGCGGGTTCAGAGCGTGCAGGAGTAGGAGCCGCTTCAGCGCTTTTATTTGAAAACGCATATTATGTACTGACTCCTCCTGAAAACGTTCCACAGGACGTTATAGACCGATTAGGTAATCTTCTGGAGCAGACAACAAGAGCACAGATTGTAAAAGTCGAACCTGTAATGCATGATGAAATTGTCGGAGCCATCAGTCATTTACCGCATGTGATTGCTGTCGCATTGGTGAATCAGATTCGTCAATACAACCAAGAAAATCCATTATATCGTATGTTAGCTGCGGGTGGATTTCGTGATATTACACGTATTGCTTCTAGTGATCCGATCGTCTGGCGCGATATTTTGCTGAATAATCGCCATATTGTATTGTCTTTGCTAGAAGATTGGAATAGCGGTGTAGCTGAATTTATTGAGCTGTTACAGCAACAAGATTCTCGGGGAATTGAAGAACAATTTGAAAAAGCAGGCGCTTTTCGGGATCAATTGCCTGAACGTCGAAAAGGTATGATTGCTTCGCTATATGATCTTTATCTAGAAGTTCCCGATCATCCAGGGATTATAGGCAAAATCACGACTGAAATTGGTAATCAAGGTATCAATATTAGCAATGTTCAGATCGTGGAGAGTCGAGAAGAGGTACCGGGTGTGATGCGTTTGTCGTTTAGACAAGAGCATGATATGGAAAAAGCAAAGATTATGCTGCAAGATCAACAATATAGTGTATTTGTATAAAATAGAATTATCAATCTTAAATAAGATAAAAAGTTGGAACACTTGAGCTAAAACATGAAGGAAACCAGTCTACATCTGCAATTGTTTGTATCGTAAACTGGCTTCCAAATATGGATTTTTAAATTATTTTTAGAAAATTATGAAAATATTAGCTAAGAGTGTTGACAGAATGAAAGCGTATACAGTATACTGAAAGTACAGTATGGTTTCTCTCCACTCCTATCCAATACTAGATCCCCCTTATTAGGTGGGAACAAACCGCTAACTTATGTTAGCGGTTTCTTTTTTGCGTTTGAAATATTAAAAAAGCTCTTCTTCAAACTTTTCAATTTTTATATGCTCTTGCTCAAGAAACTTCAAAAGTTTAAAAGAATATTCAATATCAAATATTTGATTATATTTATATTCGATAGATAAAGAAGTTAAAATAGGATCAGCTAAAACATTTTCTATAGCATATTCTAAACTTATTCCTGCAAAAGAATTTTCACTTTCATTTTCATTTACTCTCTGAAGCATATGTTCTATATCGTGTTCGAGGTCTTCAAAACTTAAATCATTACGAAAAACAGAAAAATTATTTTCAATATAATCAATAACATTTTTCATGCTATTTGTTTCATAGATAATTCTTCCAGGAATTAATTCATCAATATCAAAGTTTATATTTAATGTACTTTTATACCAGCGAGAAATAAATTTAAAAAATAATTCTACTGGACTTAGTTCTCCATTATCTTGCCAATGTTCAATAAAGGGAGTATTACGTAATTTAAATATATCTTTTCCTTTATAAGAACTTACTTCTACTATTATTTTTAATGGGTATAAAGCATATTTAGTTATAAAATCAATATGATTAATTTTTGTATCAAAAGATTGTATAGACTCTTGAATTGATTTTAAAAAAGGAATAATTAAATACTTTTCTATTGTTGTTCTGTTTATATCCATCAACATTCGAAAAACTTGATCAGTAAAAATTGAAGAAGGTTTATTATATATAAGATTCTCTAGTAATTGCTTCTGTCTTTCTGGTGACTGTTCAAGAATATATTTTGCAGTGAAATATTCTTGAAAAGAACGATGTTGATAATTATATTTCAATCCATCTAAATATAAGATGCATACTGCAACGACTAAGTCATCTTTAAAATCTTCTTCAAGAAATTCTTGCCTTGTAATAATTTTAGCTTTTTCTATCAGTTCTATGAGACGCTCTCCTGTAAATGAAATTTCTTCTTTGAAATAACTATGAGCAGAAATTATTTCTAGTATTTTAGTAAAATCTCCAAATCCTAAATTATTTTTTTGAGTTTTTCTTTCTCTGTAATATCCTGTTTTACTACTATCGTGTTTTGAATATAATACTTCATAAGCTTGACTATAAAATAGATATATTTTATCAGGAATTTCAGCATATTCTTCGAATGTCATCAGCATCAAAGTTAAAAGCAGAGGATTTGAATAAAAAGTTTGATGCTGTTGATATAAACCTTTAGATAAATTCTCAGAAAACTTATCTTTTATTTCTTTTTCATAAGGCATTTTTGAAACTAATTCTAATGCCTGTTCATCAGTCAAATTACTGACCCTAAAATCAGTGTAATTATCCCAACCACCAGAAAGTTCATCGGAAATACGAGAAGATACTAAAAAATGATTATAACTATACTGGGTAGAAAAATCATTTAGCTCTCTTATGATAATCTGTCTTCTTTTCTCATTCACTTCATCCAATCCATCAAAAAAGAAAATATAAATGCCTTTATTAAAAGAATTGACAAGATGTTCTTTTTCTAAATTAAAATTTAGTATCGACATAGAATGATATATAAAGTCTATTAAGTTATATTCAATAGAGTTTATGTCTCTTAAAGTAATAAATATGGGAATTTTATCAGTTTCTTTTAAGGAATTTAAAAATAAATGTTTAAATAAAGTCGATTTGCCAATACCACCACTACCTAAAATCATAATTTTTGTACTTACATCTAATAATTCATTGATGTTTTTTGTACTAATAACTTTCTCTTTACACTCTAAATTGCTATTAACAAAAACTTCATATAATGGAATAGGAGTCTGCCTATTTAAAATAGTCTTTACATTACTATAACGATGTATACAGCTATTTAAATAATTTATAAAAGCAGTTTGTATTTCAATTGAGAACTCAGCTAATAATTTCCTTGAAATTTTAGTAACTCCTTTAGCAATACTTGTTACATTTCTAGAGACTAAATCTGATATTAATTTTGAATAGTCAAAAGAATCATATCCCATTTTAAATTAAACTCCTTTTAAATTTTATTTTAAGTATGGAAGTATCAACATTTTTGTCAATTTTAAAGCTCATCTTATCAAATTCGTATTTATTTCTTGAAATATTTATATCTTTTTTCTTAAGACCAAATGATTCTGGTGTTGCTTCAATTGCATAACTTAAAAAATCATAACACAAAATTTCTTGATCAAAAATATTTGTGTTATGATTTTTTTTTATATATCATTTATAGATTTCATAATGTCACTATTAAAATTTATGTCTTTTTTATAAATCAGTATTCTCCCTTCTCCTGAAGGCAATATATAAGGTAAATTACTTTTTTAATTATCCTCAGTGAAAAAACCTGTATCAGTTAAACCACTATAGCCTAGATCTTCTTGTTGAAAAAAAGTAGAAGAGAATCTAGCTAATGTCAAAGTTTTCTCTCCTGTATTTGCAAGAAGAATCTTAAATTGAAAAGGAATTGAGTAATGGTCAGGAATAGTAGTGAATTTTTCGATTTTTATTTTGAAATCTTTATCTGGCTGATAAGAATAAATAACAAGATTCTCTGAACTCGATTGAAAACTTTGAACAATTGTATAACTAAAAGTAGCTGTAGAAATTATAATGGCAATTATTGATAGAACTTTTTCAGTTAACATCCAAACACCACTATTCTTTATATTATTCCAAATTTGTGACATATATTCCTCTAATAATTTAATTTTTATATTTATCGGTAAAGATAGTGAAAATTTGTAATTCTAATATATTTCCTTGCTAAATAACTTCATAAAATATCTATCTCCAACCGATAATGATGTATAGTCAAAAGGAGACTTACATAAAGAAGCATAGTATAGCAAGATGAACGGAATGTAGCACTTTTACAACATCTTCTTTCAATCTTGCAATTGATCTTCAAAAATAATAATGAATTTTTAAATTTTTTTCTAAAACCAGCAACCTTTTTGGCACATGCTCCGTCTGATAATTAGATAGGATACAAAAGGACATTTTTCTGAGACTTATTACAATAAATAAAGCTCTCTCAATCGTACCAACTGACGATAATTCATCGCTTATTATATTGCAGTTTAGTTACATTCGTAGTTTTTATCATTCAAATACATTTTAAACTAGAGAAGTTGTTGTAAAGTTGTGGAAACTTATATTTTCTACCGCAACTTTTGCCGTCCGTTTCGGTATTACATAATATACAAGGAACGGAAAGATGCGGCGGCAGCAACGAGGAGGGTCGCATTAGAATGACAGATGATTCCCTGTTGATTCAGGAAATTAAAAACGGTGACGTGGAGTTATATTCAGAGCTGATGCGTCGTTATCAGCGCAAAATTTTGGCATTTGTTTATCATATGCTTAAAAACTCCAATCTCGAAATGATGGCAGAAGATTTATGTTCAGAGACGTTCTACAAGGCTTACAAAAGCCTTCATTCCTTCCGGGAAGTAGATGCTTCGTTCTCGACATGGTTATATACAATTGCACGCAATACTGTACTTAGTGAACTGCGCAAACAAAAAAATGGCAGTGTACCACTCGAAGAAAGTGGTTTTGTTCCGTTAGCACCGAATAGCATGGTGCCTGAACAAGCTGCGTTGCGTAATGAACGTGTACAGATGGTACGTGAAGCAATTGATCTTTTACCTGAAAAGCAAAGATCTGCATTGATCCTCCGCGAATATGACCAGATGGATTATCAGGAAATCGCTGAAATTCTGTCTCAGAGTGTAAGCTCCGTCAAGTCTCTTTTGTTCCGGGCAAGAGCGAGTGTAAAAGTTCGGTTAGAACCTTACTTTTACGATTCGGTCTATGATGAGCCTATTGAAGGGATGAAAAGAAAATGAATTGCAGAGAGGCCGAAGAGTTATTCGGGATATATCATGATCTTCCGAAAAATGATTCGCGCCGCCAGGCACTTGACCGTCATATAGAAGAGTGTCCGGCTTGTGCGGCGGAATTTCAAATATGGCAGGAAAGTTATGATTTAATTCAGGCTCAGGTTGAAGAAGACAAAGCTTCTGAGCTGATGATGACTGCTGAGGCAGAAAAAGTAAACCTTACAGTTATGGATCGTATTTACGCTGAATCTCCATGGGTGTTACAGACGGATCGTAAGCATGGACCTATATTGCGTTTGTTCCGCCGTCGTTTATCGGCCTGGATTCTCTGCTTGTTTGCTATATTTGTATGTAGTTCATTGTATTTAACACTCGATTTCTCAGGAACATTTGATCGAGATGCAGCACAAGAGCGTGTATCAGGGATTGTACCTACAGCGATTGCTACAAGCGATAACGCAACAGTGGCGAATTCTTCTTTACATTTTGTAGGCTCTGAGCGTGGTCTAATCGATCCTCTGGTAATTCCTATGAGTCCAAGTCATCCTCAATACTGGATGATTTTATCAGTGGTAGGTATGATGCTAGCGTTACTTTCATTGCGATGGCTTGCCAAAGCACGTCATTCATAATGTATAGTTGTCAAAGCAGTTCACCATCGTAACCATGAACGGAACATGGGGAGGGTGAACTGCTTTTTTGTTTGGAATATAAGGAAATTGTGTTAGTATAGATTATTCATTTGTATTACTTTTATATTCAATACAAAAAGAAAGTAGGATATCGATCGATGCGTATAGGACTAATCAGACATGGACTAACCGACTGGAATGCTTTGGGACGTATTCAAGGACATAGTGATATCCCTTTAAATGATGAAGGCAGACGTCAAGCTCAACGATTAGCAGAACGTCTTGCTACAGAAAGTGAAGCGGTGCAATGGGATTTTATCGTTGCTAGTGAATTATCGCGTGCACAAGAAACAGCCCAAATTATAGCAGAACGGTTACATATTCCTTTATTGGAACCAGATCAACGGTTGAAAGAACGTGCTTTTGGACAGGTTGAAGGATTAACATGGCAAGAGCGCGAAGAAAAATGGGGCGCAGATTGGGAGACATTAGAATTAGGGCAAGAAAAGATAGAAGATATTCAAGCGCGTGGTATGGAATTTTTGAATCATACGATAGAACAATATCCTGAGCAAAATATTCTGGTTGTCAGTCATGGTGGGTTCTTATCTCAACTGTTTACTCTATTGCTCAAAGAAGCTCATACTGAGCGAATTGGCAATCTGTCTTTGACGATTTTGGAGCGTACAGAACAGGAATGGACGACAATTTTGTACAACAATATCCAACATTTAGAATAACCCTTCTTTAGACGGGTTATTTTTTATTTTATTTTTTTGTATAATTAGTGATACGCTTACAAATAAATTGGTTAAATGCCATTAAGGAGTTAATCACATGTTATTGCCTTATCACAATCAACTACCGAATATCGATCCCAGTGTTTTTGTTGCAGAAGGTGCCAAATTAATTGGTAACGTCACTGCTGGCAAAGATAGCAGTATCTGGTTCAACGCTGTACTGCGTGGCGATCTAGCTCCAGTTATTATTGGGGAGCGTTGCAATATTCAAGATTTAGTTGTAGGACATGTACATGAGAAACATCCGTTATGGATCGAAAATGATGTCTCTGTCGGACACTCTGCTATCGTACATGGTTGCCGAATCGGTAAAGGTTCTCTTATTGGAATGGGAGCTATTATTCTGAACGGCGCTGATATTGGAGAGTATGCATTGATTGGTGCAGGTTCACTTGTCACTGAGAACACAATAATACCACCTTATACTCTTTCTTTAGGTTCACCTGCACGTGTGATACGAGAGCTAACCGAACAAGATTTGGAACGGATGGCACGTACAACACAGAGCTATGTGGACAAAGGAGCAGAGTTCAGGAATCCATGAAATAGCATTATGGAGGTGCGCCCTATGTACAAGATGAAAGTAACCTATGAAGTTATGCTGGGATTAGCGGCTGAAATGGTATGGGATCAAGTACTACGTGAGCATCGTATGAATGAATTACACCTGTTGATTGATCAAGCACTTGCAGAACGAGACGAAGATGCTTTTCAACGTTTGACAAACGAATTACGTACGTTAGCTTCTGCGGTGTTAGTGGTAGAGCCTGTAGTCGAAATTGTTGAACGTAAATCATTATCGTTTTGATGCAAAAGTGTAAGGTGATCAATATCTGTTTGTAAGCGTAACAAGCAGAACAATACTACGTATTTATGGATGCCGTTGTCGGACGTTTAGGAAGAAACGGAATTTGATGATAGAAGTGTGTACTAGCCGGCGGAGTCTGCCTATATCAGGCAGGCTTTTTTTGTGCTTATACAGAGATTATCAAAAAACAGTAGCACTTGCGTGTAAGTAGACATCCTATTAAAATGATATAGATTCGTGGTTAACCAAGAATATAGCAGATTGGTAATAGATAAAGGGGAATGTTTATGTCGATTTCATTATTGTGGAGTAAAGCATTGTTAACCGATCGTAGAGTGTTATGGTTACTGCTGATCTGTAATGCGCTGGGCACAGTGTATGGATACATATGGTATGGATTACAATTAGAGTACACACTAGAAATCAAGCCAACATGGATGATTATCTTTGTACCTGATAGTCCAACTGCCAGTTTATTTTTTACAGTAGCATTAGCTTTTATTTTATATCCACCCAAGCAAAAAGCATGGATCGTGATTCGTAAATTATTCGAAGCATTAGCTGTAGTCACTTCTGTCAAATATGGAGTCTGGGCAGTAGTTATGATCTTCTGGGGTGTAGCATTAGGTGATCCATTATACTGGCAAGATTGGATGTTAACCGCTTCTCATTTAACGATGGCAGTCGAGTCATTGTTATTTGTACGCTTTTTCGCATTTGGTTGGAAATATCTTTGGATCGCTCTGTCATGGACATTACTGAACGATTATATGGATTATTCACAACATATCTATCCGTGGCTGACTCCACTTCTAGTCGAACGTTTAGATCAAGTTCGTAATTTTACAGTGATCCTAACTTTTGCATCGGCATTAGCAGGAGCGCTAGCATTACGACAAGCCCGTAAAATACGGTCGCTTAATTCATAGACTTTTTCATATCTGTATCAGTTGAAAAAATTGTGAATGAAAGAACACGTTAAAAAGATTCACTAAAAACAGTATATTCAACAAAAAGAACCACAAACCTTTTTAAGGATTGTGGTTCTTTTTATCTATTACAACCGCGATGATAAGAACAACGATTTGGCTGGAGTGGATGATGCAAAAGCGAATACTTCTATTACTTTAATAGTACAAACTCAGCTATCTTCACGAAATCCTTCGCCATGCACATCATTTACTTCATTAATAATCATAAAAGCACGCGGATCAACAGAACGTACAATCATTTGCACCCGACGAATTTCTTGCCTGGATACAACGCAATAAGCAATTTCTTTAGCATGCTTGGAATATGCACCGATTGCAGGAATTAATGTTACGCCTCGATCCAGTTCTTTCATAATAATTTCAGCAATCTCACCGGCATGATCGCTAATAATTGTAAAGGCTTTGCCAGAATAAGCACCATCTTGAATAAAATCTATTAATTTTGAAGCAATATAGACAGTTACTAATGTGTATAAAACCAATTCTTTGCTAATAAAAAATAACGAGGAACCTATAATAACAATATCGATTACAAGCATAATCTGTCCCATGCTCCAGCCGAACTTCAAATGAAGAATACGTGCAATAATATCCGAACCACCTGTCGTACCACCAAAGCGGAAAACAATTCCAAGTCCTGTACCTAACGTTACCCCTGCATATAAAGCAGCTAAAATATAATCATTTTTGGTCTGAAATGTACCAATCCAGCCTATTTTGATCATTCGTTCAAATAACCATAAGAAAAAAGTAAGTGAAGCAATTCCGACGCCTGTATAGATCATTTGACGTTTACCTAACAATTTGAGACCAATTAAAAATAAAGGAATATTAAGAATTAAAGTAGATAAGGAGGGCGATATACCAAACGCATAATTCAAAAGCACTGTAATTCCTGTGACTCCACCTTCCATCAAGGTGTTAGGAATAATAAAATACAATAAACCAAATGCATATACACTGGCTCCGAATATAATCGGAATAATCAATCTGAGCTGACTCCAATATTTGTGCTTCGACATCGTCGATACCTCCGTAAAATAAACTAACCTTTATCAGTATACATTTTTTTGTGCATAATTGCATAAAAGTTATCAAAATAAACATAAAGATAAATATTGAAAATATTGATTTGTGTTCAAAATCGCTTTAGGATAACATTGTAGTAACAATGAATACCGTTTATTTGTTGGGTATAAAAGGTACATACGATTGAAAATGTGCAATGGAGGCTATAATTAATGACAGAGAAATCTTTAGCAGAAATGCAGCGTGAAGTTGATGCGTATATCTCGCAATTTAAAGAAGGCTATTTTTCACCACTTGCAATGTTAGCACGCATGTCGGAAGAAGTAGGCGAATTGGCGCGTGAAGTCAATCATTCATTTGGCGAAAAACCTAAAAAGAACGATGAAGATGACAATTCTATTGAACTGGAACTTGGTGATATTTTATTTATTACGATGTGTTTTGCCAATTCATTAGGTATTGATCTTACAGAAGCACACAATCAAGTGATGCATAAATTTAACACACGCGATAAAGATCGCTGGACACGTATAGAAGACAATAACACTGAAGAGAAATAAACTAGATCCGTCTATTTCCAAGTAAAAGGAGTCTATCATGACAACATTGATTAAAGTAATTGTCGCCGGAGCTGGCGGTCGTATGGGTAAAGAGGTTGTAAAATTAGTACTAGGTGACAAACAGTTAGAATTAGCCGCAGCAGTGGGACGTTCTGACGCTGGGAAAGATGCAGGGCAGTTAGTCGGTATGCCGACAGCTAATATAGAGGTTGTTGCTGATCTGAAGCAAGCATTAGCAGACTACCCGGCAGATGTACTGGTCGATTTTACAACACCAGAATTTGCTTATGAGCATGCGTTGTTAGCGATTGAAGCAGGAGTTCGTCCGGTGATGGGTACGACAGGATACACACCCGAGCAAATACAAGAATTAGATCATAAATGCCAGACAGCAGGTCTAGGCGGACTGATTGCTCCTAACTTTTCGATTGGAGCTATTTTGATGATGCGTTTTGCTACGCAAGCGGCAAAGCATTTTCCTAATGTAGAGATTATTGAATATCATGGAGATCAGAAATTAGATGCGCCTTCCGGTACAGCCGTCAAAACAGCAGAAATGATCTCAGAAGTTCGTGAATCGATCAAACAAGGTAATCCGAATGAAAAAGAACATATAAAAGGCGCTCGCGGCGGAGAATATGATGGATTCCGTATTCATAGTGTTCGTTTGCCAGGTGTATTCGCTCAACAAGAAGTGATTTTTGGCGGTGCTGGAGAATCACTCAAAATCCGCAATGATTCCTATGAGCGTTCTAGCTATATGCCAGGTGTAAAGTTAGGTGTACAGAAAGTCATGGAATATAGCGGTATGGTGTATGGATTTGAGCGTTTTATCGATTAATTTGAATAATAAAGAAGTATAGGGGAGATTTCGATGTTTAATATCGCTTTTATAGCCCATGACCGTAAAAAAGATGAGATGGTCAACTTTGTAATTGCCTATGAAAATGTTTTTGACGGGCATCAATTATATTCTACCGGTACTACAGGAATGCGTATTATGGAACATACCCAATTAAAAATTCACCGTTATCTATCAGGCCCACTTGGTGGAGATCAACAGATCGGTGCTATGGTCGCGCAAAATGATATGGATTTGATTATCTTTTTACGTGATCCATTGATGGCACAGCCTCATGAACCGGATATTAGTGCATTGCTTCGCATCTGTGATGTACAAGGGATTCCTGTCGCTACGAATATTGCAACGGCTGAGATTCTGGTCAAAGCCTTAGATCGTGGCGATTTTGCATGGCGCGAATTAGTTCATAAATACAAGCCGGAGCAACTGTAATGAGTATGTCTGTGGATATTCTTGTATTTGGTGCGCATGCAGATGATGCCGAGATCGGAATGGCGGGGACGATTGCCAAGCATGCTGCCGCAGGTTTAAAAGTAGGTATTTGTGATTTGACAGCAGCAGAGATGTCTTCTAACGGCAATGTGGAATTGCGTAAGCAAGAAGCTGAA
The DNA here is from genome assembly GCF_042681745.1 of Paenibacillus nicotianae. NCBI lineage: Bacteria > Bacillati > Bacillota > Bacilli > Caryophanales > Paenibacillaceae > Paenibacillus > Paenibacillus nicotianae. The sequence continues at coordinate 748,646 of NZ_JBHUGF010000010.1, forward strand.
GCCGCTGGAAAAGTATTAGGATTAGCATATCGTAGCAATTTAGGCTTGCCTGATCGCCGTTTAGCACGTTCTACAGAGCAATTGGATGCCATTACTGCGGAGATTCGTAAGCTATCGCCTAAAATTGTATTTGCTCCTTATTGGGTTGATCGTCATCCTGATCATATGATCTGTAGCCAGCTTGTAGAAGAAGCAGTATTTAATGCGAAGTTACGTCGATATATGCCAGAACTTGCTCCAGTGACTGTACAGCAGACCTACTATTATTTTATCAATGATCCCGCACCTACTGATCTATTAGTAGATGTAACCGATGTATATGAACAGAAAGAGCAAGCGTTGCTTTGTTATCGTTCTCAATTTGGTGGATTAGGGGCAGATGTAGATATGGTGGAGACGCCGCTGACACAAGGGTACGTAGAGCGTGTTCGATATCGGGATAGTCTGGCAGGTCAACGCAGTCAGATAAAGTATGCCGAAGGATTTGTAACCAAGACTCCTTTTGTGGTTGATCTTTTTCGCTAAAATCTCTTTTTTGCTAACACAATTATAAAGAGTATGTATATAATATAAAGTAATGAACTTACCTGATATAAAACGTAGAGCTTACATCATGATGAATGAGGTAAGTGAAAGGAGACAGCCCTTATGGACACGATGCTCAAAATCGGCATCACATGTTATCCGTCGCTTGGCGGCTCTGGCGTCGTGGCAACAGAATTAGGCAAATTACTTGCTGAAAAAGGGCATCAAGTGCATTTTATTTCGCACAGTGTTCCTTTTCGATTAGGAACATTTCACAAAAACATTTTTTATCATGAAGTTGAAGTCAACGATTATTATGTATTTAAATATCCACCATATGATCTGACATTAGCTAATAAAATGGCTCAAGTTGCTAAAATGCAACAGTTGGATGTATTGCATGTGCATTATGCTGTGCCTCATGCGGTGTGTGCTTTTTTAGCGAAGCAAATGGTAGGCGATCATCTGAAAGTTGTAACGACTTTGCATGGTACAGATATTACAGTGCTTGCGCAGGATGAATCGTTAAAAGATTTAATTCGGTTAGCGATCAATGAAAGTGATGCTGTAACAGCGGTATCCAAAGATCTGATTCGTGAGACACATGAATTGTTGGATATTACACGTAATATTGATCTGACTTATAATTTTGTAGACAAACGGATGTACTATCCGCGTGATACAACAGAACTGCACAAAGACTACGCGTTTGGCAATGATCGGGTACTGATGCATGTATCGAATTTTCGTCCGGTCAAGCGTGTTAGTGATGTGGTAGAGATTTTTGCTAAAGTGAACGAGAAGATTCCTTCTCGCTTGTTACTGGTGGGCGAAGGCCCTGATCTGCCCAAAATTCAATTTCAGATACAAGAACTGGGCTTAACCGAGCGCGTTATGTTTTTAGGGAAGCAAGATGATATTCCGCAAGTGATTTCGCTGGCTGATATTTTGCTGCTTCCTTCTGAAAAAGAAAGCTTTGGCTTAGTAGCACTAGAAGCAATGGCATGTGGTGTGCCTACGGTAGGCTCACAAGCAGGTGGTATTCCTGAATTGATTATTCATGGAGAAACTGGATTTCTTGCGCCAATCGGAGATACAGAAGCAATGGCAGCACATGCTGTAGAATTGCTCAACAACCATCAACTGATGCAGACGATGATCAAAAATTGTCTTGATCGCTCCCAAAGCGAGTTCAGCAATGAACGAATGATGGCAGAATATGAAAAAATTTATTACCGGGTACTTGGACGTGAATTGTCTCAGCCTTCTCCGGTATGTGGTTGAGGGGATTATACCATGCAATGGAATTGGGTAGATCCGCAGATGGCGGAGCGGGGATATTCTCTGCTCCGCCGTTTGACTGATCAAGGGTATGAAGGATATTTTGTAGGTGGATGTGTACGTGATGAATTATTAGGACGACCTGTCAATGATATGGATATTGCAACCAATGCAACACCAGAGCAGGTGATTGCTTTATTTGAACGTACGATTCCTACAGGACTCGAACATGGCACGATTACTGTTTTGATTGAAAATGAGCCTTTTGAAGTCACTACATACCGTACAGAAACAGAATACGTCGATCATCGCCGTCCAGAACAAGTACAATTTGTGCGAGAATTAAGTGAAGACTTACGCCGGCGTGATTTTACTATGAATGCGATTGCGCGCGGGATAGATGGAAAGTATACCGATCCTTTTCATGGTATCGATGATCTGAATAAAGGGATTATTCGCTGTGTAGGCGTTGCTGATGAACGGTTTGAAGAAGATGCGCTGCGCATGGTGAGAGGAATCCGATTTGCGTCTGTATTTGATTTTGAAATTGAACAGCAGACATGGCAAGCTCTTCTGCATCATCAAGCATTGATCAGTCATATCGCGACAGAACGTATTCGGATAGAAATGGAAAAAATGATTGCAGGTCCTTATCCATATCATGGTATTGAGTTACTGTTAATCAGTGGATTGATTCCGTATATGAAAGTCAATGTACCCTGTCAAGATTTACATCAGGATCTTCTTCGTTCTTTAGAACAATTACCTGCATCACCATCTATTTTGCGTTGGACATTAATTGCACTAGCGCTAGGTATGGATGAACAACAGATCAAAATCATTTTCAAATCATGGACATTTCCCAATATAATGACAGATCAAGTGTCCAAAATAATACGAATGAATGAGCGTTTATATGATGGGGTAGTGCAACTTGAATCTACTTCTTTATCAGCTACAGAATATAAACATGCTCTAGATGAGCATACAAATACACATCAGTCGTATGTGCTATTTGTAAGTTGTGTATTGGATTATGGTAAAGAGATTGCGCGGCACTGGCATACCCTTTTCCCGGTGTTGCCACAACAATATCAACAACGTTTAGCGATAATAGGCAATCAAGCGGATAAATGGTTACAACAGTTGACCGTATATAGTCTGGCTGATTTACCTATCAAAGGGCAAGATATTCTTCAACATGTAAATATTACCGCTGGCAAATGGTTAGGCGAACTATTGAATGAAATATTACTTCTAGTGGCTACAGGACAATTAGACAATCATCAAGACGTTATATTGCATTATGCGGAGCAAGCCTTAGCAAGGAGAGGATTACGATGAATGATGAACATCTGCTTCAACTGCTGAATGAACATCCAGGACAATATATTTCAGGGGAAGAAATCAGTCGCCGAATGTCTGTCAGTCGTACAGCGATTTGGAAAGGGATTAACCGCTTGAAAGAAAAAGGCTATGAATTTGAATCAACCTCTCGCAAAGGATACCGGATTACACGTCGACCGGATCGATTTGACGTGACAGCTTTGCAATTGGCTTTAAATCAAAAAGGTTCATGGGGTCAGCCGTTACATTTATTTGAATCGGTTGCTTCTACACAAGATGAAGCACGAATATTGGCAGAACAACAGACTGCTGAAGGCACATTAGTGATTGCCGAAGAACAGACAGCAGGTCGTGGAAGACAAGGTAGACCTTTCTACTCACCATCCGGTAGAGGCATCTGGATGAGTCTGGTGATGCGTCCGGTACAACCTTTACAGTATATGTCTCAATTGACATTACTCGCTGCTGTAGCGGTATGTAGAGCGTTACGCAGCACTACCCAATTGGATATTGGCATCAAATGGCCGAATGATCTTTTAATAGATGGTCGCAAAGTCTGCGGGATTCTGATCGAATCGGCTGCAGAAGATGGACGTGTACGTTACGCGATTGCAGGCATCGGTATAGATGCTAACTTAACAGCAGAAGATTTGCCAGAGCATTTGCAATCTATTGTAACTTCGTTGCGTATCGAATCCGGTCAAGTCATTGATCGCACATCTATAGTTGCAGAAGTGATCTCTGAATTAGAAACATTGTATCAATGCTATACAGACGAAGGATTTGCACCGATTGCAGCGCTATGGGAAAGTATGGCGATTTCGATCGGCAAATCAATCCAAGTACACAATGCTCAAGGTTCTTTTCAAGGGATAGCTCAAGGGTTAGGCATGAACGGTGAACTTTTACTACGCCTTGCAGATCATCAGGTTATTCCTATTTATTCAGGAGATATTGAATTTTAATCTAGAAATAATTGTTAGATAAAATAGTGAATTTAACAATTTGTTCTGGTATACTATATCGGAAGACGGTATCGGCAAGACCGAACCGTACTTTCTGATGTTAACTTGATGTTACCAGCGCTTGGAGTTATAAGCGCGACCAAGTTCAATAGGAAAATGATTATTGCAGAGCAAAATATCTTTCTATTAGCGCTTGGTATTATAAGCGCGACCAAGTTCAATAAGAAAATGATTTTTGCAGAGCAAAATATCTTTCTATTAGCGCTTGGCATTATAAGCGCGACCAAGTTCAATGAGAAAATGATTTTTGCAGAGCAAAATATCTTTCCATCTGCGCTTGGCAATCTAAGCACATCATGCAAGCCACTCTACTAAACCGCTCAATAACCGGGGTTATCTGTCTGTTGCATACATCATTGTTATCCAACAGAAATAAACCTACCATTTTTGAGTCGCAGATTAGAGTACTAACTGAATAGGTATCCCATCCAGGATACACATGTGAAGCGAGGTGTTGGCTTACATTCAATTCTGCTCTGAGCCGTTTTATAGGACCGAGACAGAAGAGATGATCGCAAAGTGACTCTTTTTTGGACTCAGGACCTTTTTAGTGAACGACTAGACTAAAAGGTTTTTTTATTTTGTCCGAAAGACTATACCCAACTTAAAAGGAGCTTGATGTCACCATGGCAGCCAAAATGCCGCTTAATATTTTGAAAATGAAAAAAATGAAACAGGAAGGTCATCCGATTACGATGATTACAGCCTACGATTATCCAACCGCTCAGCTTGCTGAAGAAGCAGGTGTCGATATGCTGTTAATTGGAGACTCGTTAGGTAACGTCGTGCTTGGATATGATTCGACCATTCCTGTTACTATAGATGATATTGTATACCATTCGCGTGCAGTGGCTCGCGGTGCAGGTTCTACATTTATCGTAGCTGATCTGCCTTTTATGACGTATCACGGTAGTATCGATGAAACGTTGAAAAGTGTGCGTCGATTAATGCAAGAAGGTCATGCTCATGCGATTAAGCTTGAAGGTGGCGCAGAGATTGCAGATACGGTTAAAGCTATTGTACAAGCAGGTGTACCTGTTATTGCGCATATCGGTTTAACTCCACAATCGGTACATCAAATTGGTGGATACCGGATTCAAGGGAAAGACGAGAAAGATGCACAACGTTTATTGGACGATGCACTTGCATTAGAAGCCGCAGGCGCATTTGGAATAGTGTTGGAATTGGTTACCGAAGAAGCTGCTACAACGATTAGCCAAACATTATCGATCCCAACGATCGGTATAGGAGCGGGGCGTGGTTGTGATGGTCAAGTACTTGTTTTTCATGATGCAGTTAAATACACATCGTCTTATCGGGAAAAACGATTTGTCAAAACGTATGCAGATGTAGGAAATACGATTCGTACGGCTTTGCAAGAGTATGTTAATGAAGTGAGAAGCGGTGCATTTCCAGCAGAACAGCATGTATTTAGCGGAGATCAAGAAGCATTAGGTTCATTATATGGAGCCAAACGGAAGGTGGAGACTCAATCGTGAAAGTCGTACGTAGCATTGCCGAAATGAGAGCAGAAGTGAAACAATTACGCAAACAGCGTTCCACTATAGATCATGAAGCAACAGTTGGACTTGTTCCAACGATGGGATTTTTGCATGATGGACATGCGAGTCTTATGCAGAAAGCAACCGAAATGAGCGATATCGTAGCGATCAGTATTTTCGTTAATCCGATTCAATTTGGCCCGAATGAAGATTTTGAACGTTACCCTCGTGACGAAAAACGTGATCTGGCACTAGCTGAAAAAAATGGAGTCGATTTGGTATTTATGCCAGGTGTGGAAGATATGTATCCTACACCGATCAAAACTCATGTTACCGTAGCTGATCTGACAGATACATTGTGTGGCGCTTCGCGTCCAGGTCATTTTGATGGGGTATCGACAGTTGTGACCAAGCTTTTCAATATTGTGAAGCCGGATTATGCTTTCTTCGGTACCAAAGATGCACAACAAGTCGCTGTGCTTCGTCAAATGGTGACTGATTTGAATATGGATATTGAAATTGTTCCTTGCCCGATTGTACGTGAACAAGACGGATTGGCGCTAAGCTCTCGTAACGTGTACTTGTCTCGTGAAGAACGTGAGCAAGCATTGGTGCTTTCGCGTTCCTTAAATAGTGTACAGCAACATATTCGTGAACAAGAAGATATGACAGCAGGTCAAGTGCGAGCATTTTTGCGTACTTCGATTGGGCAATCGGATATTGCTGAAATCGATTATGCGGATATTCTAAGCTTTCCACGATTGGAATCTTTAGCAGAAGATACCGTTTTAGCTACATTGGATCATGAAGTGATTATTGCACTGGCTGTAAAATTTGGACGTACACGTCTGATCGATAATGTTATTCTCGAAACGAAAGGTGTTGCTTTGCATGTATAGAACGATGATGAAATCCAAGATTCACCGCGCTACTGTAACAGAAGCTAATCTTAATTATGTAGGTAGTATTACAATCGACGAAGATTTGATGGATGCCGCAGATTTGCTTGAAAATGAAAAAGTACAAATCGTTAACAATAACAACGGTGCTCGTTTGGAAACGTATGTGATCGTTGGTGAACGTGGTAGTGGTGTAGTGTGCTTGAATGGAGCCGCAGCACGCCTAGTACAGCCGGGAGACACTGTTATTATTATTTCATATGCGATGATGAGTGCTGAAGAATTGTCTACTCACCGTCCAACCGTTGTATTTGTAGATGAAACGAACAAACCTGTTATGGAAGCTCATAAAGAAGTACACGCGACAATTATGTGAGAATGAGGGTTGAATAAAGCTTAGTGTGGAGCGTTGTTAGTTACCTCGCTTCGGGAATGGAATTGTTCTTGTCGTCGCTGGTTTACTAGAATCCCTTGAATATACCGCATAGCGGTAGGGATGCTAGTAAAAAGGCGAGCGCTTCGCTCTTTCAGAACAATTTCTATTCCCTTCGCTGGAGTAGGTAGCTAATACGCTAGCCACAAATAGTTTATTCTGGTTGGCTTGCCAGGGCATTCTTTGTAGGAGAACATTTTGAATTGAAGGATTTTTAAACGGTGTCTATTAGTTATATGTAATAGGGCTAAAGAAAAGGATCTAGTATGTATGTGACTAGATCCTCTTTTTGTTAGAGAAAATAGTTTGGTTACTGTATATTTTCCAACTATTTACTACATGGTTATTCAACATTATGCTTACCTACCCACACCAGCGGAGAGGAGAAAATCATTCTGAAAGAGCGAAGCGTTCGCCTTTGTAAATGAATCCTGACTGTGAAGCAGTCATTCAAAGGATTCATTTACAACAAGCGACGACAAGAACGATTTTCTCCTCGCAGCGCCCACCTCAGAAAAGTTAAAATTTAAATAACTCCCACCCTTTGATTTTCAAAATGGTCTTCTTCTGGTATGCTGATAGGTGAACATTTCGACATCAGGTTGAGACGACAGCAAGGAGAGGATTTAGACATCCATGAAATTTGCCGTACTGGATTTTGAGACCACAGGTACTCAGTCCACCGATGATATTATTCAAGTTGGGCTTGCCATTATAGATCATGATTTAAGTATTTCCACCGTATATTCTTCTATGGTGAAGCCGGGAGTGCCGATTCCTCCTTTTATAGAAGGTTTGACAGGAATTAAAAATGAAGATGTAGAGAATGCTCCAGAATTGGATGATGTGATTTTGGAGATGATTCCTTTATTAGAAGATGCTGTGCTTGTTGGGCACAATGTCGGGTTTGATTTAGGATTTTTACAACGAGCTTTGGATCAGACTGGATATTTAGCATTTACAGGTCGAGTGTTGGATACAATGGATTTATTGCGTATCTTTTTCCCGAATCTATCGAGTTACCAGTTAAGTATGGTGAGCAAAGACCTGGGATTCGTTCATGATCGTCCTCATCAAGCAGATAGTGATGCGTTAGCAACCGCTCATGTATTTCTAAAGTGCTTGGAAGAATTGAACGACTTGCCATTGATTACAGTCCAACGATTGTCTGAACTTTTTGATAATCAGGATAGTGATCTGGGCTGGTATTTTGATGGCGTACGAATGGAAAAAGAAGCACAACCGATTCAAGATTTAGACGAACATCGTTTTTTTCGTCAATTGGCGTTAAAAGTAGGCGATTGGAATGAAATTTTACCGGCTCATGAAGAACGTGGAAATATGCCGCTTGCGGATGTTTCGTTTGATGAATTTTTAGAGCAAGTAAAACAAAACTTACGTAATCTGCTGCCTCATTACGAAGAACGTGAACCACAGAATCGGATGTTTGAAGAAGTCATCAAAGCGATGACCGATGATAAGCATTTGTTAATCGAAGCAGGAACAGGAACAGGCAAATCGCTAGGTTATTTATTGCCTTCGATTTATCATAGTGTCAAAGAAAACGATCGTGTCATGGTAAGTACGCACACGATTAACTTGCAAGAACAATTGCGAGAACGGGATATCCCATTATTGACTCAAGTTGTACCGTTCGCATTTCGTGCTGCCGTATTCAAAGGACGCCAGCATTATTTGTGTCTGCGCAAATTTGAGCATAAAATAAATACAAAAGAATTTCAAAGTCCCAAAGAAGATGTATTGATTGCGGCTCAAATGATTGTCTGGTTAAATTCGACAGAAACTGGCGATGATGAAGAACTCAATATGGGTAATCGTGGAGCTGACTTCTGGGAAACGGTAGCCAGTGATACCGATTCTTGTCTGGGTCGTGCATGTCCGTGGTTCCGTAAATGTTTTTACCATCGCGCGAAGCATGAAGCAGGAACAGCAGATGTTGTGATTACGAACCATTCCAAATTGTTTACCGATGTCAAAGCAGGACATCAATTGCTTCCTGCCTACGATCGACTTGTGATTGATGAAGCCCATCATTTAGAAGATGTCGCAGGTAAGCACTTGGGTATGCATATGAAATATTTCACATTGGTTCATCCGCTATTACGATTGTTCAAAGACAGCAAAAATGGTCAGTTAGCGATTTTGCGTCAACAATTGGGTTCTTCTGGCAATGAGCGTGGTATGGATTGGGCGATAGCGATCGATAATCTGTATCCTGAAATTGTAGATGTGAAAGAAAACTGGGATAAGTTGAGCGAGTTACTATTTGCTTTATTACCTCAGCGTAGTGATGCTGCTCCAGGAGAAGCAGGGCAGTTTACCTTGCGTCTTTTACCAGAAAAGCAACCGACAGAATGGACTGTGATTACAGAACTTGAAAATCAGATTCATATTGGGCTAAGTCAGTTGATTCGTAAAGGCGAACAGGTAATGAATCAGATCAAAGACAGCGACGAACAGTTAGGTACCGATAGTCTGGTAACAGATGTGTCTGGTTTATTCAAAGACTTAACGGTAGTACGAGATGATCTGCGTCAATTTGTGAAGCTGGAAAGTGCAGATACGGTTTACTGGTATGAAGCTAATGGTAATTACCGTAGTAAGTCTTTGCAGATGTATGCTGTACCGGTTGATGTGAGCAAGCAACTGAAAGAGTACTTTTTTGATAAAAAGAAAAGTATTATTTTGACATCAGCAACATTATCAATCGAAAAGAAATTCCAATATATGATTGAACAACTGGGACTGGTAGAAGCAGAAAAAGAAGGTCGATTGATGACCGAACAGCTATCTTCACCTTTCAATTATCGTGAACAATCGCTATTGTTGATTCCGCGCGATTTCCCAAGTGTCAAAGGCAGTGTGGGTGATGCGTTCTTTGTAGATACATTAGCGAACTCATTGGCGGAGACTGCAAAAGCGACCAATGGACGAATGATGGTGTTATTTACCTCTTATCGGATGCTCAAGCAGGTGTATGAGCCTTTGAAAGAGAAGTTATCACATAGCGATATTGCAGTATTTGGTCAAGGCGTTGATGGAGGAAGTCGTACCAAGCTAACTCGAAGATTTCAAGAGCGCTCGGCTTCGGTCTTGCTCGGTACAAGCAGTTTTTGGGAAGGGGTCGATATTCCAGGCGAAGCATTAACTTGTCTGGCGATCGTGCGTTTACCTTTTCAACCGCCCAATCATCCACTGCTTGAAGCCAAAAGTGAACGGCTTAAAAAAGAAAAGAAAAATCCATTTATGAAATTATCTGTACCGCAAGCAGTTATCCGTTTCAAACAAGGTTTTGGTAGATTAGTACGGACATCTAGTGATCGAGGAATCGTTATTGTCTATGACACTCGTGTGATCGAATCCTATTATGGCAAGCATTTTCTATATTCATTGCCCGGTCCCAAAATGGAACATATGCCTACAGAGCAGATGGTACCCCGTATTACAGAATGGCTTAGCCAGGCCGAACCTGAAAAGGAAACTGTAAATCAAGAGGGGGAGCAAGCATGAAATCCGACAAAATATCAGAAGCAGTCGTGCGAAGACTACCTGTATACCTTCGATACTTGAACGAACTTCACACTCGTGAAGTTCCTACAGTGTCTTCGCAAGAACTGGGACAAAAATTAGATTTGAATCCAGCACAAATTCGCAAAGATTTAGCGTATTTTGGAGATTTTGGACGCAAAGGGATCGGTTATGATGTATCGTATCTGATTGAAAAAATACGTCATATTTTAAAATTAGATCAACAAATTAATGTCGCACTTGTAGGTGCAGGTAATCTAGGGCATGCCCTTTCTAACTATAATATGTATCTCAAAGAAACAATGAAAATTGTAGCTGTTTTTGATTCTCTTGAGCCTAAAGTAGGTTCGATGATCAATACATTAGTCGTGCAACCGATTGAAGAATTGGGAGCAACGATCAAAGAAAAAAGTATTCGTATTGGTATTATTACGGTACCAAATATTGAAGCACAGCGTGTAGCCGATCAGTTGATAGAAGCTGGAATAGAAGCGATTTTGAATTTTGCTCCGATTATTTTGAAAGCTCCACCGCATATTCGTGTGCACACTGCTGATTTTACAACGGATTTATTAAGCCTTGCCTATTATCTGGAAGATGGAAAGGAACATGAAACTAATGAATAATACTTCGAACAAATGGGTTATCAAAAACGGTATGTTTGCTGTAATGAGCGAAGAGAAATCGATGCTTTTTGGACATATGGTGATAGAAGATGGATGGATCACTTATCTTGGAGAAGAAGAACCTGTGATCGAAGAAGGCACGACAGTAGTCGATGGTAATCATTTGTTCTTTATCCCAGGTCTAGTGAACAGTCATGGTCATGCAGCAATGTCGTTGCTACGCGGCTATGGAGACGATCTGGCTCTACAAGTATGGTTACAAGAAAAAATGTGGCCGATGGAAGCGAAATTCACAAGTGACGATGTATACTGGGGAACTGCTTTATCAGTATTAGAAATGTTAAAAGGCGGTACGACTACATTCCTCGATATGTATGACCGCTCAGAACGTGTAGCAGAAGTCGTAGAACAATCCGGTATGCGTGCAGTATTGATGCGTGGTGTAATCGGCTTATGTTCAGAAGAAGAGCAAAAGCAAAAGCTAAAACAATCGATCGACTTTGCACGTGATTGGCATGGTCAAGCAAATGGACGTATTACAACGATGATGTCTCCACACGCACCGTATACTTGTCCACCTGCATACATCGAACAATTTGTACAAGCAGCTCATGATCTGGATTTGCCGCTGCATACACATATGTCTGAGACACTGGCAGAAGTTCAATTAAACGTTACTGATTATGGATTACGTCCTGTAGCTCATTTGGAAAAATTAGGATTTTTCACTCGCCCAGCATTGCTAGCACATGCTGTTCATTTGAATGATGAAGAGATTGAAGTACTTGCTGAAAATAAAGTCGCAATTTCTCATAATCCGGGCAGTAACCTCAAATTAGCAAGTGGAGTAGCACGTGTACCTGATTTGTTGCGTGCAGGCGTTGTCGTTTCTTTGGGTACAGATGGCCCGGCAAGTAATAATAACCTGGATATGTTTGAAGAAATGCGTTTGGCAGCTCTTATTCATAAAGGAGTATCTGGTGATCCAACAGCCGTACCTGCACTAGAAGCATTGAAAATGGGTACTGAATATGGCGCAAGATCTGTATTTTTGAATGATGTGGGTACATTTGCTGTAGGGATGAAAGCTGATATTACAGCATTGAATGTAGATCAACCGCATTTCTTACCACGTACTGATTTTATTTCACACACTATCTATTCTGCCTCTGCTAAAGATGTATTGCATGTGTGGGTAGACGGTAAGCAATTGATCAAAGACGGTGTATCGTTAACACTGGATGAAGAAAAAATTCGTCATGAAGCCCAAAGTGCTTTTGAAGGTTTGCTTAAACGCTAACCGGAAGTCGACAGGAAAGGATGGCGTGTTTTGCGAAATTTGGGAAGTGGCAAGTGGATTGCAATCATTATTGTTGTAGTAGGATTGCTTATATTAGGTATTAATCAATTTTATGTTCATGTCATGGCAAAGCCCTGGAGTAAAGAGCAACTGGCAATCAATAGCGCGCAGGAAAAGGCTGATATTGTCTCGGTTACGCGTACATTCAATTCAGTATGGACAGATAGTTCAACCTATTGGGTCGTTGAAGGTAAAAACACAGCGCAAGAAGATCTAATGGTCTGGGTCAAATTTAATATAGACGGTTCAGTAGCTGAAGGAGCTAACGCTGTACATGTTGAAAAAACAGCAGGTACAGTATCTTATCAAGCAGCCACTGATCTGCTACAAAAAGATTTGCCTGGAGCAGAAGCTGTACGAATTGTACCTGGCTCATATAACGGGAAATATGCTTGGCAAGTCTTTGCCAAACTGAATGAGCGTTATTATTATATTTTCTACAATTTCAGAGATGGAACCAAATTAGGTGGACCTATGGAATTGCCTGCAACATTAAAAGGAACAGGGCAAGAAGACTAAAGTAGAAGAGTCATCGAAAAAAAGCATGATCTTTTGAATTCAGCGTATGAATTCATTCAGATCATGCTTTTTTTGCTGTAATAAAACGATACAATTATAAGCGGAATTGTAAAACAGTGCCTTGTAATTTCTCCGCCATAGCATGAAGTGTAGCAGTATGGGCTGTACTTTCTTCCAGAAAAGCTAACTGCTCTTCAGTAGCCGCACTGACACTTTCTGTATTCGAAGCGACATGATCGGTTAATCCTGAAATATTTTCCATAGATTTTACAATTTTCTCGGAATGACCGGATAAATGATGGAGCGAATTATTCACTTCTTTAATCTCGGCGGTCGTGTGATCGGTTAACGTTTTGATCGTGTTGAATAAATTGCCTACAGAATGTGCAGCAGTGATACCCTGACTGACTTCTTTTACCATACTTTCAACCGATTCGGTCGCGCCTCTAGTCTCATTTTGAATCGTATTTACTAATTCTTTAACACGTTTGACCGAATCATTGGTTTCATTCGATAGTTTGCGAATTTCGGAGGTCACCACAGCAAATCCACGTCCATGTTCTCCTGCGCGCGCGGCTTCAATAGCAGCATTCAGTGATAATAGACCTGTTTGCGAAGCGATGGAAGAAATAGCATTATTGATTTCTTCAATTTCACTAGAACGTTTATTGAGAGATAAAATAATGACTTCTAATTTACTCATTCGCTGATGAATTTGATCCATTTGATTCATCACATGCGCTATCTCTTTATCGCCTAATAGTGCTTGTGTCTGTGCTTGTTGAGCGACATTCATCGCTTGTTGACTGCTGTGATCAATCTGCTGAATATCTTTATTAACATCATATACAGCTTGTAGACCGCCTTCAACAATTTTGACCTGATCTTGAGTACTATTGGAGAGGTCTGACATAATATCAGCAACATGTTCAGCCGCTTTGCCCGTTTCAGACGCTCCACTAGCTACATCTCTAGAAATAGAAATGACCTGTGCTGCATTATCATTAATTTCATGAACCAGATGCCGCAGATTATTTTTCATACTGTTAAAAGAAGATGCAAGTTCTCCTAATTCATCTTTTTGTTTGACGGTTATATCTTCAATGTTGAGATCACCTGTAGATATCGCTTTCGCTGCTTTATTTAATTTTTGTAAAGGTTTGGAGATCAGACGAGAAATGATAATGCCAATAATAATAGCTAGAGCAAAGTTAATAACGCTAATCGTAATAGCCAGTTGACGCGCATGTAATATTTTTTGCAGATTTTCGTTTTTAGCCGTTTCCATAAGAATATCTTGTTGATCTGAAAATTGTTGAGCAAATGTAACAATCATACTACCTACAGGAATAACGCTTGTAATAATATCGAGATACGATTGATTCAGTTGTGTAGGAGGAAGATTAAACAACTCCTGAGCGTGTGTTTTGTAATAGTCATTCATTTTGAGCATATAATTTATTTTTTCAGTATCTTCTGGTGAGACGACTAGACTTTTCATATCTGTTAAAAGTTGAGTCGTCTGATCATTTGTACTTAATAATTGAGAACCGTCATAAGAATCCCGACTTAGCATATACGACTGCATATATCCATTCTGGCTTGTCGCATAAAATTTTAAATTGTCAGCTTGAGACTTGAGTGTTACATAACGATCTAGAATTGTACTCATCGACTGCTGTATTTGCTGAAGAGACATTATATAGACCACTCCTGCACAGCCAGCAATCAGGGCAATAGCAAGAAATCCAGCTAAAAGTTTATGCAGGATTGAAAGACGCATCATAACCCACTCCTTCATATATAATCATTTCCACTTAGCTATATATTTTTCTTCGTTTGCTTGTGTAATTAATTCATAAGGAATAATGATTTCTTTAGCGACTTTTTTCCCATTGGCTGCTTCGATCGTAGTTTGAAGGCCTTTACTGCCTTGAGCCGCTGCATTTTGAAAAACAGTGACTTTTAATTTATCAGCTTTCATAAAATTAAGAGCATCCATCGTACCATCGACACCGGCAAAAATAATATTTTGATCTTGACCATTAACCTGTGCTGCTAACATAGCTCCGATAATCATTTCATCATTGTTTGCTACAACAGCATCAATATGTTGTTTGGAAGCTAACCATTTAGCCATCAATGCCATGCCTTTAGCCCGATCGTAATTAGCTGTTTCTTCAAAAATAATTTTCATGTTCGGGTACTTAGCAATCACTTCTTTGTTGCCTTTAGTACGGTTTACCTGTGCATCACTGCCCATATCACCATCCATGATTGCAATATTACCTTTTCCGCCTAACAGTCTAGCGACTTCGTTCATCTGAAGTGTACCGGCAGTCAACGAATCAGAACCGATGTAAGAAGTGATTGTCGTTAATTCTTTAAATGTACGATTGACTGCAATGATAGGAATATTAGCTTGATTGGCTAAATCTACAATAGTTTTGGAAATGGTAGGATCCATTGGTAAAAAGGTAATTGCTTTTACATCTTGAGCAATAAATTCTTTGATTTGTTGAAGTTGAGTGGAGGGGTCATTTTTAGCGTCTGCATAAATGACAGTGACATCAGGTTGTGTTTTGGCATAGGCTTGCATACCAGAGGCTACATAACTGATAAATCTATCATTCATATTTGGAATAGATACACCAATCGTTATCTTTCCTGATGTGTTATTCGTAGTTGTAGGAGTCGTTGCTGTTGTAGTAGAGGCATTAGAAGCTGGTGAAGCAGGAGTTACAGAAGAACTGGAAGTACAACCTGAAATAAGCATAATGAGAGCGAACAACAAAAAAATAACGGGGAACTTTAAAAGTACACGCATTTAGCCAACCTCCATACTGTTCATTTTTAAAGCAGCATAGCGTTTACATTTTTTTAGATATAAATAAGGACAAAATGTGACAAGATATAAAATATATCGACAGAGGTTGTATTTTTAATAATAGAGATTTTTATTTTATTAAAGAGGAGAACATTAGTGGAGTTGAATATAAGCGGAGTTGAATATAACTAAAAAATGAATATGACTAAAAGTAGTGGTATTAGAAATCAAAAAACACATATGATATACTAGATATAGATAAATAAATGTAAACACAGCAAAAAACCTATCTATAAACTGTTACCGATAGGCGTTCAAATACCGAAGTAAAATATATGTTGTTATGTACATCGTGTTCACTACATTAAAGGAGGACGTATATGAAACTCCGTATCATGCCTATTTTTATAACAGTAATCGTATCTGCTACTGTATTATTTGGTGGATGGTTTACGTATCGTCAGTTGACTCTCTACAGTCCGCTTACGAAAATTGTACAGAATTATCCTGGGGTCAATGCCTCTCATATTAGTATTAACCCAAAAGAAGTGATGTTGAAACTTGATCTTGCACCTTCTGCAGATTTAGGTGGTCTGGTACAGACATTGAATAAGCAAGGAACCGATATCTGGGGTACACGTACACTTAAATTAGAAGTGACAGATCACTCGAATACAGAACTCGACAAAGTATGGGAAAACGCCATGTTTTCTGTTTCTCAAGCAATGGCGACACAAAAATATACTGAAATTCCGGAAACTGTTGAAAGTATTATGCAACAAAACAAAAATATTCAAGTTAAAGCAGAAATGGATGAACGTAACGTCTACGTATCTTTGAGCAATGGAAAAGGAAGCAAATTCCTGATCTTGCCACGTAATTCTCAAGTCACAGGAGGAAGCGCCTAATGCCTAAATGGACAAAAGAGATTGTTGTTGGATTTGTACCAGTGTTGTTAATTTTTCTTATCTTTGTAGGATATAATATTTTACCGTTATTATTGATTGCTGCTCTAGTGGGTGGAACATTCTTGGTGATGCAAATGCGTGGTGGATTAGCTGTTGGTGCTGCGCAAGAACGTAAACGTAAAAAAAATGGGCCGCTTAAATTAACTTTTGAACAAATTGGTGGTCAAGATAATGCGAAGCGTGAATTGCGTGAAGCTCTTGATTTTCTTGTACGTCATGATGAAATGAACAAATTCGGTATTCGCCCGTTAAAAGGAATACTGCTTACAGGGCCTCCAGGGACAGGTAAAACATTAATGGCAAAAGCAGCAGCTCATTATACCGATTCTGTATTTGTCAGTGCATCCGGTAGCGAATTTGTAGAAATGTATGTCGGTGTTGGAGCAGGACGTATTCGCGATTTGTTCAAAGACGCTCGTACACGTGCTGCCAAAGAAAATAAGCAAAGCGCGATAATTTTTATCGATGAAATAGATGTTATTGGTGGTAAACGTGAAGGCGGACAACAACGTGAGTATGATCAGACGTTGAATCAGTTGTTGACAGAAATGGATGGAATCTATAGCAATGAAGCACCTCGTATCTTGATTATTGCGGCTACCAACCGTAAAGAAATGCTAGATAGTGCATTGTTACGCCCGGGTCGTTTTGATCGTCATATTCAAGTCGATCTACCTGATAAAAAAGGTCGTAAACATATTTTGGAACTTCATGCAGCAAACAAACCGCTTGCCAAAGATACCGATCTAGATAAATTAGCAGAAGAAGCATACGGTTTCTCTGGAGCTCAATTGGAAAGTGTAATGAATGAAGGTGCGATTTATGCGATGCGTCAAAATGCAGACCATATTTTGCAACGTCATCTATCTATGGCAATCGATAAAGTGATGATGGGTGAAAAAACAGATCGTGAATCCAGTATCGAAGAAAAACGTCGCGTAGCTATCCATGAATTAGGACATGCGATTATGGCAGAAGTGGTTCGTCCGGGTAGTGTAGGGCAAGTAGCATTGAGTCCACGCGGTCAAGCGTTAGGCTATGTGCGTCATAATCCTGCACAAGAACAATACTTGTACACGAAGCCATTTTTGGAAGAGCAAATCATGATTGCTCTTGGTGGAGCGGCAGCTGAAGAAATGTATTATGAAGGACGAAGTACAGGTTCTAGAGGCGATTTCGATCAAGCACTCAATATTGTTCAGACAATGATGGAATCGGGTTTGACGAAGCTTGGAATTATCAGTATGAACATGGTTCCTAAAGAACAAATTATGAAAGAAAATAATGCTATTTTAGAAGATTTAACCAGACGCACCAAAGAAATTCTAGATAGCCGTCGCCTAATTTTTGACACATCTTTGGACATTTTGTTAAAAGAAGAAGTGTTATCTGGCGAACAATTTCGACAACAGTTCAATAAAAGTTCAAATGTACCAGCATAATTTAAAATGCTGGTACTTTTTTTTTACTTTTTGCTTGTGCTACGCTATTATTAGATGTTGGAGATCATATAAAAGCCTGACGTTATGTTTTGATTTTTTCGGCTTCAATACGCAAGTACAAAAGATTGGTTTTGAAGTATCTATGTATTTTGTATGAACGCAAGCTAGAGAAGAGACGACAACGAATAGAAGGCTTCAAAGGATATAGACTGAACATATTTGGTCTGTACACTTTATGAATATTGGAAGGGTGGAAAGAAACCATGAATTTTAAAAAAGTCGGCGTTATCGGCGGCGGTACAATGGGACAAGGTATTTCTGAAATGCTTGCTAAGAAGGGCATCGAGGTATTACTTGTTGAGAAAACACAGGACAAGCTGAACCATGCTTGGGATATGATTGAGACCAGTCTGGACAAACAAATGGAGAAATGGGCATTAACTCAAGCAGAGAAAAAATTGATTTTGTCCAAAATCACGAAAGTGACTCATTTTGCAGATTTGGGAACATGTGAACTTGTGATCGAAACGATCAGTGAAGATCCAGAAGCGAAAAAAGAAGTATTTGCTCAATTGGATCAAGTTTGTCCAAGCAATGTAATTTTGGCAAGTAATACATCTACATTGAGCTTAACAGAACTTGCAAGTTCAACAATGTATCCAGAACGTGTTATTGGAATGCACTTTATTTATCCAGTATCCAAAATTGATCTTGTCGAAATCATTCGTGGTCTTCGTACATCCGATCAAACGTTTGAAGTGACAAAGAACTTTATTGAGCAAACAGTCAACAAACGCGGCATCATGGTTTATGAATCTCCTGGATTTGTAACAAGCCGTATTATTTGCTTATTGATCAATGAAGCATTGCATGTACTTGAAGAAGGTGTAGCTTCTGCTGAAGATATCGATGATTCGATGCGCATTGGTTACCAATTCCAATATGGCCCGCTTGAAATGGCTGACCGCTTTGGACTGGATTCAGTAAATGCAGCACTTGAGCGTATGTTCCGCGAATACGGAGAGCTAAAATATCGCCCAGCTATCATTTTGAAAAAAATGGTTCGTGCAGGTAGTCTTGGTGTGAAAACAGGCGAAGGATTCTTCAAGTATGACAAGGATGGTGACCGGATATGAAAGTACTCGTAATCAATGCAGGTAGTTCTTCTCTAAAATACCAGTTGTACAACATGACAGACGAAAGTGTTCTAGCTAAAGGACGCGTAGAACGAATCGGTATGGATTCTTCGATTCTTGTTCACGAGCCTACAGGTGGCGAAGAATACAACACAGTAAGCGAAATTTTAGACCATACGATTGCTATTCGTCGTGTACTTGAAAGCTTAACTGATGAAAAACATGGTGTGATGAAATCTGTAGACGAAATCGATGCTGTTGGACACCGTGTAGTACAAGGGGCAGAATCTTTTAAAGAGTCTGTTCTTGTAGACAAAGATGTAAAAAAAGAAATTCGTCGCTTATTCGATCTAGCTCCTCTTCATAACCCGGCTCATATTATGGGGATTGAAGCAGTTGAACTAAATATGCCTGACGTACCACAGGTTGTTGTATTTGATACAGCATTCCACCAAACGATGCCTGAAAAAGCATACTTGTATGCTATTCCTAAAGTACTTTACAAAAAACATAAAGTACGTCGTTATGGATTCCACGGCACATCTCATTATTATGTTAGTCTTGCAGCGGCTGAGTATCTTAAACGCCCGTTAAAAGAGCTTAAAGTGATCACTTGCCATATCGGTAACGGTGGTAGCTTAACAGCAGTTAAAGACGGTATCTCTGTAGATACATCGATGGGTATGACACCGCTTGAAGGTCTAATCATGGGTACACGTAGTGGTGACCTTGATCCAGCGATCGTACCTTATGTAATGAATAAAGAAGAACTGAGTATCGGTGAAGTTAACTTTATGTTGAACAAACATAGTGGATTAATGGCGATTTCCGGTTCTAGCAGTGATATGCGTGAGATTACAGATGCTATGGCTGAAGGCGATGCGAATTCAACTCTTGCTTTTGAAATGTTTGAATATCGTCTACGTAAATACATCGGTTCGTATGTAGCAGCGATGGACGGTGTAGATGTGATCGTCTTTACAGCAGGTATCGGCGAAAACTCTGCAATCGTTCGTGAAAAAGTATGCGAAAACTTAACGTATCTTGGTGTGAAATTGGATCCAGAATTGAACAAAATCCGTTCTGGTGATCCACGTCGTATTTCTACACCGGATTCTAAAGTAGAAGTACTGGTTGTTCCTACAAATGAAGAACTTGTCATTGCACGTGATACGTACAAGTTGATTCAAAAGTAAGCAACATTACAGATCATAAACAAGCAGATGTTTATTGTATAATGATTTAAAATAGGTAAATGGATGTTATTCAAATGATTTGAATAATGATACTATAAAAGCTTCTCAGTAGAAATCAAAGCAAAGTCGTTTTTTGCTTTGATTTCTTGCTGATGATAGCTTGTAGTCATTACCTATTTCATTGATGTTGCTCAATAAGCAAAAGGGAGAGTATATAAATGTCTACCAAAACCGTTATAAAAAAAGTAAATGAGCATGTTGAACAGACTGTCACGATTGGCGCATGGATCAACAACAAGCGCTCTAGCGGTAAAATTCAGTTTTTGCAATTACGTGATGGTACAGGATATATTCAAGGCGTTGTTGTAAAAAGCGAAGTATCTGAAGAATTGTGGAACGATGCTAAAAGCTTGACACAAGAAAGTTCTTTATATGTAACAGGTATTATTCGTGAAGAACCACGCAGTAAATCTGGATATGAAATGACGGTTACAGGCATTGAAATTATCCATTTGACTGAAAACTATCCAATTACACCAAAAGAACATGGTACAGACTTCTTAATGGATCATCGTCATTTATGGTTGCGTTCCAACAGACAACGCGCTGTTATGGTGATTCGTGCTGAGATTATTCGTGCGGTACAAGAATTTTTCAATGACAATGGATTTACCAAAGTCGATCCGCCAATCTTAACACCATCTGCGGCAGAAGATTCTACAGAACTGTTCCATATCAAATACTTTGATGAAGATGCTTATCTAACACAAAGTGGACAGTTGTATATGGAAGCAGCAGCGATGGCATTGGGTAAAGTATATTCATTTGGGCCTACATTCCGCGCTGAAAAATCCAAAACACGTCGTCACTTGATCGAGTTCTGGATGATCGAGCCTGAAATGGCATTTACCGATCATGAAGAAAGTCTACGTGTTCAAGAACAATTTGTATCGTATGTCGTACAATCTGTTCTTAAAAACTGTCGTACTGAATTGGAAACGTTGGAGCGCGATATTTCTAAATTGGAAAATATTCAAGCACCGTTCCCTCGTATTTCTTATGATGAAGCGATTGAGTTCTTAAAAGGTAAAGATTTCGATATCCCTTGGGGTAATGACTTTGGTGCGCCACACGAAACAGCGATTGCTGAAGCGTATGACAAGCCTGTATTTATCACTAACTATCCTAAAGATATCAAAGCTTTCTATATGAAACCTGATCCTGAACGTCCTGAAGTGGTACTGTGTGCGGATATGATCGCACCGGAAGGATATGGAGAGATTATCGGTGGATCACAACGTATCGACGATCCTGAGCTAATGAAACAGCGTTTTGAAGAGCATAACCTGACAGAAGAAGCTTACAAATGGTATCTTGATCTACGTACGTACGGAAGTGTACCGCACTCTGGCTTCGGTCTAGGTCTAGAACGTACAGTGGCATGGATTTGTGGATTGGATCATGTCCGCGAAACGATTGCATTCCCACGTATGTTGTACCGTCTGTACCCTTAGTCTCTACGTAGGATAATGTCTAATCGTAGAGCAATAGAAAGGGTGAATCACATGGGCGGAGAACAATGGAAGTCCTGGTCTAAAGGTGCTGCCTTTGCTTTGGGTTTGCAGACAGCGAATGTGCCGTATGCGTTGCTCAAATATTATCAGGCATTAGATCTGGATGATGCGGAAGCAATGTTGCTCATTCAAATTTTATCTTTTCGACAAGTTGAAAATAATGAATTCCCGACACTCGAAGAACTTCAATGGAGAACAGGAGCAGATGCGTCATTGATCGCTACTCGTATTCAGAAGTTAATGAAGTCAGGATTTATTTTGATTGAGGATGAAGAAGACCCGTTAACAGGCATTCGCTATGAACGTTATGATCTAAGCGGATTGTATGAGAAACTGGGAACTGTACTGGCGACAGAGCAGCAAGATCGTATTGATTCTTCAGATGTTTTACCAGAACCAGTCAAACCAATGTCCAAAGCAGATAAGCAAGCAGAAAACGAACGTAATCTTTTTATTATTTTTGAAAAAGAATTTGCTCGTCCGTTATCTCCGATGGAATGTGAAACAATCTCCAGTTGGATTGATCAGGATCGGTATGCCGAAGAATTGATTCTAATGGCGCTCAAAGAAGCTGTATTTGCAGGTAAGCTTCATTTTAGATACATTGATCGTATTTTACTAGAATGGAATCGGAATCGTGTACGCACTGTAGAAGACGCTCGTGCACATACACAAAAATTCCGTCAACGGTAAGTAAAAAATACCTGTTGAGTCATCATCCAAAGTAAGTTGTAATATTAAAAACGATAAATACTAACTAAAAAGGCTGTTTCCCGATAAGTAGTCGAGGAAACAGCCTTTTTGATATTTTAAAATACAATCAATACATCGGTCGAGTCTATATAGGATACAGTCAATCATAGAAGATTAATATATCGTAGATCGACTAAGCTTTAAGTGAGGTCAATAATAACCTTAATAGTACCTTTAGCTTCACTAGCGAATTTAAAAGCTTCATTAATATCTTCAAGCTTAAACGTCTGTGTGACCATCGTAGCTACCGTTGTCTTTTCCTCGGTCAAATGGTCGATTACTTCAATAATATCTTCTTGTGTATACCCACGAGAACCCATAAGTGTAAATTCATTAGACATAAAGGCTGTTGGATTAATCGAAATTTCTTTTTTGTAGACCGCAATAATACACATTTTAGAATGAGGTTTGGCAAAAGCAATAGTACTCTGAAGTAAAGCAGGTGCACCTGCCGCATCAATATATAGATCGACATTAGGGATCGACTGACCCATAGAATTGATTTGTGATCCAAAAATACGCATTAATCCATCTGCCAAATTTTCTTTTTTGGTATTTAAAGTATGAAGCCCGATTGTGGCTGCTTTTTGCAAACGCCATTCATCGATATCGACTATACACACATTTTGATTTCCTTTTGCCAAAATGCTTGCTGCTGCCGAGATACCGATAGGCCCTGCGCCAAAAACGACAATACGATCATCCGGCTTGGCTTGAAGTACATTTGCTCCATGAGTACCTACACTCATCGGTTCAACCAATACTGCGGCTTCAAGGGGCACTTTTTTATCAATCGTATAGATATTGTAATTCAATTGAGCTTCTTCAATAAGGATATACTGTGAAAAAGCACAACCGGCTATCGATTTAGCTGCTCCGGTCTTTTTGGCTGTGATTGGATTGACAAAAACATGCATACCTAAAGCAATATCTGCACTAACTTTATCCCCTATTTCTACGACTTCACCAACCATTTCATGTCCAAATTCTTCTCCAGGTTCAACATTAAATAAATGTCCGCCCAAATTATAAACAGCAATATCAGTGCCACAGATACCTGCACGTAAATTTTTGACTAAAATATCATGGTCACCCACTGTAGGAATAGGTAATTCCTCTACTTTTAAATCTTGAACTCCATAGTAAATTGCTGCTTTCATATTCAATAACCTCCAATATTCAACTTTTAATTAGTAAAATATAGAAAACATTCTAAACATTCTCGTTTTTTATCGATAGCATATTGTATAATAGATACTGTGTCGATAAAATAAAATTAGCACATCAAAATAGTAAAAACCATGCACACATTAAACGTAAATGTTGTGTAGTCAGCAGGTACAGCAATCAGTGTTAATAAAATCAAAGAATATAGTCATTTAAAGGAGATTTGTCGATGAAGTCCAAAAAAGAAGACCCTAGAGTGAAGCGAACAAAGAAAATGTTCAAAGAGGCTATCTATTCGTTGCTCCAG
This sequence comes from Paenibacillus nicotianae, assembly GCF_042681745.1. Taxonomy (NCBI): domain Bacteria; kingdom Bacillati; phylum Bacillota; class Bacilli; order Caryophanales; family Paenibacillaceae; genus Paenibacillus; species Paenibacillus nicotianae. The sequence goes on from NZ_JBHUGF010000010.1 coordinate 773,082, forward strand.
GAAACAGAAATAAGTAAACTCACGATTCAAAGTCTGGCTGAACGGGCAGAATTAAATAGAGCTACATTTTATCTACATTATCGAGATATAGAACATTTAATAGATGAGATTATTAACGAAGTGCTTAATGAAATGTATGAGACGATCTATGAGAAAATCCAAAAGTCTAACGATTCCGCTTCGTTACCACAGATTGTTGCTTTGTTAGAGCATATTTATAACAACGCAAGTATTTACAAAGTTATGCTAGAAGACAGTCAGCAATTCCGTAAAAAAGTATTTGAAATGTTAGTAGAAGTTGTTTATATCTTAGGAGAAAATAAAAATCATGAAATGAATCGTGCGGTTGCGATTCCAAATGAAATTGTAGCAGCATCAATTATAGGGATTATTACATGGTGGCTTCAGGAGGGTGTACCATACACGCCTAACTATTTAGCGAGTGAAATTTTGAAGGTAGCTAACGTGGAATAACAAAGTACAAAAGTAGAACAAACAAAAAGCATATCGACAAATATAAGAGAGAAATCGTATAAAAAAATGAGATTGAAAAAAATATTTTTAAATTTATTTTCGCAATAAAATCATGATTTTTTACACTTTTTTTACGAAATAAAAAGAAAAATAAGCAATTTAGAATTTAGATTTAAAATTCATTTTTAAGTATAAATATACATTAACCTATATTTGGAAAAAAGAGATTTGATTGAATACAATAATAGACTAAATGATAGTTAGCTACTTAGGTGTAAGGTATATATGACATGAAGAGTAATATCAGAATAAAATTATATGAAATGAATAAACTATTAGAAATGTTAACATATGATCAAACAAATATAGACTAGCAAAGGAAATTATATAGGTAAGCAAATTAAAAAGAAGCATTTTGAAGTGAAAAAAGAGAGAAAACTAAGAAAGTAACCTAATTTAAAGTAATCATATGAAATTATTTTTATATAAATATGAACTTTGATGTCACTTTATATAACACAAATACTAAAATGTGTACATATTATGGACAAAAGAGAAGGGAATCAGAAATGTAAACGGAATGTGAAAAAATATACAGTAAATATTAAATTGGGAAAAAGTTTAGCCAAAATGTAAGCGCTAAACTAATTAGGTATGTTTCTATTCTTTATGTACATTTAATTTTGCAAAATATAATAAAATCAATTTCAGTAGGGTTGCAATTTATTTGAAATAGGAGTAAAGTTACTTTTGCCCTGATAAACAAGTACTGAATACTTACAAATACATGATTACTATCTCATAATTATTCATAACAAGCTAAAGTGGTTAGAGTATAGAGTGATCTAAAATCAAGATACACACGTAACACATAGTAATACAAAATAAAACATTCAATTAGGAGAGATACAAAATGATGAACAGCAAAATTCAAAAAGTATTATTGTCTACAGTAGTAGCAGCAAGTTTGGGAGCAGTATCTGTAGTAGCACCTTTGGGAGCACACCAAGTATCTGCTGCAACTAACGATTCTAACCATGAAAAAAACAAAGATAAAGCAGAAAAACGTGCTGACAACGCTGCTTACCAAGCTGCAGTATCTGCACAAGTAAATGCAATGTTCGGTTCTTCTAACGAAACAACAACAGCTCCAGAACAAGAAAAAACAGATGCCGCTAAGACACCTGCTACTGAAACACAAGCTAAAACAAACGTAACTGTAGTTGTTCCACAAGGTGCTAGCCTTACTGAAATCGCTGCTCAATATGGTGTAACTGTAGATGAGTTGATTGCTGCTAACAATCTTCTTCCAGCTGGATACCAATTGACTATTCCGCAAAAATAAGATTTATCCATCTGATCGGCCAAGAGCATAGGATAGAAAAATACCAATAAAGATATACATGAAACCATCTACTGCCATAGGTGGTTTCTATTATGGTATTTCTTATACGAAATGCAACATATTTAAGTCAAGGAATGCAGATGACTCAGTTGATCTGTTTGCTTGTTATTAATTTATAATCAGTATACGGGTATTTGTAATGAAGGGCAACAACTATTTGTGTTTTACATACAAAAAAAGCTGACATTAACCATAATGTCAGCTTTTTTGTACGTTTTTTTCAAATATTTCCAAAATGATAACGCTCCATTTGTATAAAAACGTGATTCTGATCTGTATCAAATGTCTAAATCCGAACGGATCAGAATCACATCACCTATGATATTCGTAAAAATGACTCTAATATATACCTATTTTACTTATCAAGCAGTCTATTATTTTCATGCTAGAAGCAATACTATTTTTTCAATAACAAATCACGATAAATATACTCAAAAATAAATTCAAATGCTTCAAGATGGCGTTTGGCTTCAAATGCGTTTTTGCCCCATGCGTAGATACCATGTCCACGTAGAAGAATACCTGGAATCGATTGATTTAATACACCGGATACCAACTCAGCGATTTTAGGGATTTCAGCGTAGTTCGGCAATACCGGAATCGTAATAGCCGCATTTTCTTCCCAGATATTGAATGCTTTGATTAATTCAAGTCCTTGTATCGGTACAGCACCTTGCTCACCGAAATATTCGCTCACTAGATTGTTAAATACGGTATGCACATGGAATACAGCTCCACAACCTGTTTCACGATAAATTTCGCAATGAATTAACGTCTCTGCACTTGGCTTTAATCCTGTTGTTTCACAAGGACGTCCATCTTGATCGACAAATAAGAAATCGGATGGAGTACTAACAGATTTGTCTTTTCCACTGGCGGTGATCGCAAAATGGAAGTTCTCAGGTGTATATTCGCCTACACGCAGCGATAAGTTACCACTTGTACCCGGAAACCAATGTCTTGCTGCAAATTGCTCTTTGATGCTACCCAGCTCTTGTAATGCTGCTTGCTTATGTTCTAAAGGGATATTAACAAAACTCATGAATGTATCGCTCCTATTCTTTGTCCGAAATCTGAAATAATATCATGAAACGTATGGAAAGGTACATGATCTACACCTAATTCTACGCATTTGTCTGTTAATACAGAGCGAGAGTAGACCAGATCAGCAATCTTAGCTCCTTCAAAATCGGTTAAACTATCACCAATCAGGATACGCTCATATTGATCAGGTGAAAATTGACGCATCACTGTTGTTTTGCACATTCCGCAATCGTTTTGGCAATGGTCATCACAAGGATGAGTCCATACAATCTCAATATACTCGCCGCTAAAGTCAGAACCATTACAGAAAATATGATCTTCTGCAATCTCAAAAGGGGCTAACAACGGTTTTAAAAAAAAGTCGATTCCACCGCTAGTCACATAAAAAGGAACTTGATGGCGATGAACCAAAGCTAGAAAATCGTTAAACCCTTCACGAATACCTGCTGTACTCATTACATAATCAACAATTTCTTGCTTTTGTGAAGAATGAAGTAGTGCAAACATCTTACCTACACCATCACGAATCGAACGCTGTCCTGCTACCACTTCATTCATAATTTTCTCATAACCAGGAGGAGAAAAGTGTTTCATAATCGCAACAATATTGTCTGAATTCGTAATCGTTCCATCAAAATCGCAAAAAATAATCGGTTGTTTACTTACACTCATCGTTCTCCACCCCAAAGTTCTAATGCTTGTCTAAGTTCATTGTGTCCTTGAGCCGCATAATCAGCAAGTGGAGTGCCTGCTAGTGCAGCATCAATAGCCTGTTGGAAAGCTTTACCGCCAGCGCTAGCACCTTCTGGATGACCATGAATACCGCCACCTGCATTAATAATAACTTGATTACCAAAGTCTTTCAGAATCAACGGTACAAGCCCTGGATGAATACCGGCTGATGGTACAGGGAAGCTATGCTGAAAAGGCAATGCTGGAGATACCAGTTGCTCACGAATAGCCATATTTTCTGCTTTTGGCATCACGACAGAACCATAAGGAGAAGGGAATAGCACCAGATCAGCACCGGCAATACGCATTAATTGACCAAGCAATACAGAAGCAGAAATTCCATAATACGGCGAAGGATAATACGCTCCTGCAAGTGATGGATGCGCCATAATCGGAATATTGATTTCAGGATCGCGTGCCAGTTCATGAAGAACATCATATCCATAAGCTAATACATTGAGGAGTAGAGCATTAGCTCCCGAATCGATTGCTTTTTTGGCTTGTTCTTTTAAATGAAAAGTATGACCGGTTAAGTTAGCAGCGTACAGTACTTTTTTACCTGTTTGAGCTTGTGCATCATCTGCAGCTTTACGGCAAGCAGCTACACGTTTTTCGATCGGTGTTAATTCATTTTCAAACAAAATCTCGTCATCTTTAATCAGATCAACGCCACCTAAAGCTTGGGCGGTAAATTGACGTGTTAATTCATCGAGATCATGACCGATAACAGATTTGAAAATACTCATTAATAGTGGACGTTCAGGAATACCTAGAATATCACGCACACCTTGTATACCAAATTTAGGGCCTGTAAAAGCACTTAAAAACGTATCTGAAAATTGTAAATTGGTTAGTTTAATCTGACCATCCATCGAAATTTTACCAAAGACTGTAATCAGTAAAGCAGGGATATCCGAACTGAAGTTAGCATCAGGATAAGCGATCTGAATATCAGCATACCGCTCCCCTTGTTCAGATTCATTCACTTCAACCGAAATGACTTCACCCAAATGCTTTTTCATCGATTCTTGCTTGGCAGCAGGTAATTCAGTCCAGCTACCAACAGTCATCCCGATCGCAATCGATGATGCTTTTTTATGAAAATCAGCCTTGCTATCGTAACAACGATAAGAAGCGATACAGTAACTCATGAATTGTCCTCCTTGAGTGCAGCGCCCATTTCGCGGGAACGTTCTGCACAGCGTTCTACAGCACGCATAATCGTTTCTTGCATATGTGCATCTTCAAATACTTTGATAGCGGCTGCGGTTGATCCGTTAGGTGAAGTGACTTTGGCACGTAGAGCAGCAGGTTCTTCCCCGGTTTGTTGAACCATATGAGCAGCACCAATTACGGTCTGCACGGTCAGCTCACGTGCTTGTTCAGCCGATAATCCGCCTTCAACACCTGCACGAATCATCGATTCCATCACATAATAAATATACGCAGGGCCACTTCCAGAAATACCGGTCAATGTCTCCATTTGTGATTCTTCAATCTCGGTTACAGTACCAACAGCTTCAAACAAATGATGAACCAATTGACGTTGTTTTAAAGTAGCTTCTTGCGAAAAGACAAGACCGGTTGCTCCGAGTCCTATACTGCTAGACGTATTCGGCATGGTACGCGCTACAGGTTGCTTGCGACCGAGTAGATGCTGAATAGTTGCCACTTCTAAGCCTGCAATTACAGATACAACAAGTTGATCTTCTTTTAACGTCGGTCCTAATTGACGAAGCGCATTAGCGGCATCGATCGGCTTCATTGCAAGTACAATCACTTTAGATTTTTGCAAAGCAACTGTACGTGCCGATTCTTCTCCGGCTACAGATACACCATAACGTTGAACCAAATAATTCAAACGATCTTGATTGCCACGATTCAGCATGGTCACTTGATCTGGAACTACGACAGCACGATTGACTAGACCTCGCAAAATAGCTTCTGCCATCGATCCTGATCCATAAAAACAAACAGGTTCTGTTATTAACGTTTGCATCGATTGAGGGTGACTCATCGTTATATCCATCCTTTCAAGCACTTGTTAGTATAAGTGCGACGTCTTCTAGTGAAATCAAAACATGATTCATATTTATATTATTGACGAATTTGACCATTTCCGTAAATACGATATTTGGTAGAAGTAAGTGCAGGTAAGCCCATAGGACCGCGAGCATGTAATTTCTGTGTACTGATACCAATTTCGGCACCAAATCCAAATTCAAATCCATCGGTGAAACGAGTAGATGCGTTATGATATACAGCCGCCGCATCCACTTCTTGCATAAATCGTTTTGCATGTTCTTCATCATCCGTTACAATACACTCTGAATGCATCGTGCCATAAGTAGCGATATGTTGCAGAGCTTCATCCAAATTGGCTACGATTTTGATATTTAAAATATAGTCGTTATACTCGGTAGCATAATCTTGTTCTGTGGCTTCTTTTGCCCACGAAATCCGTTCGCGTGTCAGAGCGCATCCACGAATTTCAACTTGATCTTGACGTAGTGCTTCTGCAAGTGTTATTAGAGCCGTCTGATCGTAATCGGTATGCACCAATAATGTTTCCATCGAATTGCAGACAGAAGGACGTTGTACTTTAGCATTAATAGCAATATCCTGTGCCATCTGATGATCTGCAGTAGCATCAATAAAAGTATGACAAATGCCTGCACCAGTCTCAATCACAGGAACGGTCGAATTTTGAACGACATTCTGGATCAGTGAATGACCACCACGAGGAATAATCACATCGATAATACCATTAAGCTTCATCATTTCATTAACAGAAGCACGATCAGCATCTTCGATCAGCTGTAATGCATTATGCGGAATAGCAGATTGTTTTAACGCTTGATGAAGAATCTCAACGATTTTACGATTGGATGAAAGGGCTGCTGAACCGCCACGCAAAACGACTGCATTTCCTGTTTTGAGCGATAATCCAGCGGCATCTACAGTCACATTTGGACGAGCTTCATAGATAATGCCAATCACTCCAATAGGAACACGAATCTTTTCAATAATTAATCCATTTGGACGTTCTAATGTCTCTAATAAATCACCTACAGGATCATCCAGATCAGCGATTTGGCGCAACGCAGAAGCAATACCTTCAATACGTACGCTATCCAGACGCAGACGATCTAACATAGATTCAGAGGTGCCTTGCGCACGTCCACGTTCCAAATCTTCTACATTTGCTGTAATAATCTCATCGGTATGAGAGATTAATGCTTTTGCCATCATAAGCAATGTTTCATTTTTGTCTTGAGTAGATAATGCTCCAAGTCTAGTCGAAGCTTGTTTGGCAAGAGTGGATTTGTCTACTACTTCACTCATAATAAAAAACCTCCTCTATTTATCATAAATTAGAATCCAGATCAATGTTTATAAAGAAACCCATTCATCTCGATGTACAGCTTCTAATCGATGGATATCTTCAATACCTAATCGCTTCGATATTTCAGAGCTTGGAAGACCACAGATTAATTGTAATTGATCATGATCATAATTGACGATACCCCGTCCAAGCACTTCACGTTTAAGATTAATGACTTCAATCACATCACCGGCATGGAATTGTCCTTCAACTTGCTTGATTCCGACAGGCAATAAGCTACGATTCTCACGAATTAAGGCATGTGCTGCTCCGTCATCAACAAGTAACGTACCGAGCGGAGTAGATAAAAATCCAAGCCATTGTTTTTTGATCGACAGGGCAGACACATGAGTCGCGAAATAAGTGCCTTTGCCATGATGATCAATCGCCGCTTTGAGATCACCGACTTCGCGTACACGACCGACAAATACAGGCACACCGCCACGAGTCGCAATTTTGGCGGCATCAAGCTTGGAACGCATTCCGCCTGTACCTACTGCTGAACCTGAACCCCCAGCAACCGCGTAGATCTCGTCGGTAATCTCATCGATTCGATCATATCGTGTAGCTGTAGGATCATGACGCGGGTCTGCGCTATACAATCCTTCCATATCTGTCAAAATTACTAATTGCGAAGCACGAGCTAGATTAGCAACAAGTGCAGATAAAGTATCGTTATCACCAAATTTTAATTCATCGACAGATACAGTATCATTTTCGTTAAAGATAGGAATAACCCCTTGCTTGAGCAATTCTTCAATAGTCATCGTAGCATTGCCTGTACGCTTACGATTATTAAAATCACTGCGTGTTAACAAAATCTGCCCGCTGACAATCCCATGACGGGCAAAAGCTTCTTGATAATCTCGCATTAATAGCGCTTGACCAACCGATGCAGCGGCTTGCTTTTCGTGTAATAATTTAGGGCGTGACTGATAACCGATTTCTCTAAACCCTGCGGCAACGGCTCCAGAAGTCACTAATAGAACAGAATATCCTGCTTTCTGTAATGAGGCGATCTCATCTGCAAAAAAATCAACAGCTTGATGATCCAGCCCTCCTTGTGATCCGGTTAGCGAGCTGCTCCCAATCTTGACAACAATACGCTGATTTGACAATCGTTTCACTCCTTTATAACTGCCTGACTTGCTATCATATTTCTTCAAATATAAACAAAAAAGACTTTCATCCTCTACATCAACATACGATGCAAAGGACGAAAGTCTGAGCTTCCGCGGTACCACCTTTATTGATAGACTTTATCATTCTATCCGGCTTACTTGTCCAAGATAACGGTAGGTATCCGTTCAGCGTTATAGGCGCTAAAAGCTCGGGGGTAGGTTCGGTAAGGGCTGGTGGCGAATCCTTTCAGCCGATGGGATTCACTCTCTATACACACCGCGGGCTTACGTACTGTTCCCGTCATCACAATCATTCATATCGATAACGTGCATCAAAGCCACGCTAACTGTTGCAAACTAGAATAGCATGATCAAGCACTTTTGCCAAGCACCGCATCACTTACTTGAATCTTATTTGAATAAGTTTAGCTTCCCAATTCGGCGAACAGCTTCTTGTAATCGTTCTTCGGAAGTGAGTAGACCGATACGCACATACCCTTCACCTTTGGTACCGAAGCCGACGCCTGGCGCTACAGCAACATGAGCTTTTTCTAATAGTAAAGTGGCAAATTCTTCTGAACCCATTCCATTAGGCGTAGGTAGCCAAGCGAAGAACGAGCCTTTAGGTGCTTTAGCTTCCCAACCGATTTTTTCCAACTCCGCAAAAAAAGCATTCCGACGGGATTCATAGGTTGCGACCAGATCGGTTACACATTGCTGAGAATCGGTCAAAGCTTTGGCTGCCGCTGCTTGAATACCTCCAAATAAACTTACATATACATGATCTTGCATCAAGTTAATCAAGCGAATAATCTCTTTGTTTCCCAGAGCAAAAGCGACTCGCCATCCTGCCATATTATAGGTTTTGGACAATGTGTAAAATTCGACACCGACTTCTTTGGCACCGGGAATCTGTAAAAAGCTAACCGGTTGTTCATGATCAAACCCTATCGCTCCATAAGCAAAATCACTGGCAACCACAATATTATGCTTGGCTGCAAATTGTACTGTTTCTTCATAGAAAGAGTAAGGAGCTGTAGCTGATGTCGGATTGTTCGGATAATTAAGAAACATCAGCTTCGCTTTTTCTAATACTTCTGGTGCAATTGCACTGTAATCTGGCAAATAACGATGTTCTTCAGTCAAAGGCATAAATGACATCTCTGCACCGGATAAAGCTACTCCAGACCAGTAATCAGGATATCCCGGATCAGGTACAAGGCAGATATCACCTTGTTCAAGCATAATCTGGCTTATTTCGATTAGTCCTGTTTTGCCACCAAATAAAATAGCTACTTCAGTCTCGGGATCAAGATCGACATTATAATCTTCTTTATAACGTTGTGCTGCTGCTTCTTTCAAAAACGAATAACCCGAAAAAGGAGAGTATTTGTGATATTGCGGATTGCCTGCTGCTTCACGTAATTCTTCAACAATATGTTCAGGTGTCGGTTGATCGGGATTTCCTTGTCCCAGATTAATAACATCATGCCCTGCGGCAACCTGACGATTTACATTCTGCACAAGCTTGGCAAAAAACTGTTCTGGTAATTGGTTCATTACACTAGCAGGTGTAATCGATATACTTGGTAAGTTATTTGTGGTTGCGTCTGAGTTTGAATGGGTGTTCATCGTTATCACTCCGTATCCGGTAAATTCATGGTATGATTGCTACAATTTTAAAAAAACTCAAGTCTCCATAATCTATCATGATTTTTCCGATCAGTATAGAGGAGATTTAAAGGAATAGAAAGTAGTTTCTATTCTTGGTGAATACTATATAGAGGATATCAAAAAGAATAAACTCATGATACATTAAAAGTAGAACAGATTTGTATGATGATTTTAGCTTGGATAAAGGGGAATGATGACTAATGACCAATACACGACAATTACATATTGCTTTAATTCAAATGGATATTGAACTTGCCAATCCTACAGTGAATCAACAACGTGCTGAAGAGTGGATTGCGCAAGCGATGACAGCAAAGCAGAAGCCGGATGTTATTGTATTACCTGAAATGTGGAATACAGGATATGCTCTGGATCGCTTAGCAGGATTAGCAGAACCTGAAAATGGAAAGCTGACTACATGGATGAGTGATATTGCTAAGCAATATCAGATTGTGCTGGTAGGAGGTTCAATATCAGAACAACGTGAAAGTGGATTTTATAATACATTATATGTGTACGGAGCAGATGGCGAACGTAGTGCCAAATACGACAAAATTCATTTGTTCAAATTAATGAATGAAGAGAAATTTATGCAACCTGGCGAGCAGACTGCTTTATTTCCATTACATGATGTAACGGCTGCGGCTTCGATCTGTTATGATCTTCGTTTTCCTGAATTAGCCCGTAGTCTTGCGCTTGCAGGCGCACAAATCTGGTTTGTTCCTGCGGAGTGGCCTCATCCACGTATGCATCACTGGCGTACATTATTAACAGCGCGTGCGATAGAAAATCAGATGTATGTTGTAGCTTGTAATCGCGTAGGACGTGATGAAAATAGTGAATTTTTCGGTCATTCCATGATTATCGATCCTTGGGGGGAAGTATTAGCAGAAGGTGATGAGGTAGAAGGTATTGTCAGCGCGACAATCGATCTGGATCTAGCAGATGAAGTACGTGGACGTATTCCTGTTTTTGCTGATCGTCGTCCTGAATTATATATTCATAAGCAAAAGTGATATTTTATAAACAGCTTCTATAGATAGAATGGTAAAAAAGATACAATGAAAAAGCGGAAGTAAGTTTGCACAGATCGTGTAATCTTATTTCCGCTTTTTTTGGCTGATAATAGATATATGCTTTGTGTAATAACAAAACTCGGTATCAAAGTATAAAGAGAACAGCTATAAAAAATTAGTTACTTAACTTACTAAAAGTTAGTTAGTTGTATGTTCAGCAACATTCTTCTGCAAAGGTCTTTTGTTATTGCGCAAACTGTTTATAATAAAGATATACAACACGAACACATCACAATCAGATCAATATACACAATTAGTTTAACTTAAAGATATTTTAAATAAGGTCATTCAAAAATGATGTAACACTAAAAAATGAAATTTAAAGGAGCTAATGATTATGACACTTCGTACAGCAGGAATTCACCATATCACTTCTTTTGTAGCTGATCCACAACGCAATGTTGACTTTTATGCAGGGGTACTTGGATTGCATATGGTTAAAAAAACAATTAACTTTGATGCACCGGATGTTTATCATTTGTACTTTGGTGATGCAGGAGGTAGTCCAGGAACGATCGTTACTTTTTTCCCACAACCGGGTGCACGTAAAGGCGCTGTTGGAGCAGGACAATTGGGAATTACGGTATTTGCTGTTCCTACAGGATCACTTGATTTCTGGAAAGAACGGTTAACACGTTTAGGTATTCGTTTTGAACCTGTACAACGTTTTGGCGAACAATTGTTACGCTTTGAAGATCATGATGGTCTACGAATCGAATTGGTAGAACGTGAAGGCGGCGCAAAAAGCACCTGGGAATGGGATGGTATCACATCTGCACAAGCGATCAAAGGATTTGGTGGTGGTGTATTGTTCAGCGCAGCCCCTGCCAAAACATTGCATACCGTAGAACATGTACTCGGATTAACTAAAATTGCAGAAGAAGATGGATATGTTCGTTTTCAAGCAGATGGCGATATCGGAAATATTATCGATGTTAATTCTCGCGAATTACCACGAGGTATTGCTGGTGCAGGAACAGTGCATCATATCGCATGGCGTGCAGCCGATTTTGCAGAGCATGACCTATGGCGTGAACAAGTACAAGCGGGTGGCTTCCAACCTACACCTGTTATTGATCGTCAATATTTCAACGCAGTGTACTTCCGCGAAGAAGGCGGCATCTTGTTCGAGATTGCTACAGATCCTCCAGGCTTTGCTAATGATGAACCGGCAGATCAATTGGGACAAAAATTAATGTTACCAGAATGGTATGAGCCACAACGTGAATTGATTGAACAAAATTTACTACCGATCGAAGTTCGTAAAGTATCGGCTCCATCATAATAACAAGTCAGATAAGATAGTTATTTTGCACACATCACTTTTTATCGAATTAAAAGAAGTAAAGCATATATCACCAATCATGTATTGAGGAGGAACAGAGATGACACTTACATTAAAACATATTTTTAAGCAAGGAACAGATTCATCACAACCTGTGTTGTTATTGTTACATGGTACAGGAGGAACAGAGAACGATTTGATTCCTTTAGCACAACGTCTTGCATCAGAAGCTTCGATATTGGGTGTACGTGGAGCTGTATTGGAAAATGGAATGCCACGCTTTTTCCGTCGCTTAGCTGAAGGGGTATTCGATGAACCGGATTTGATTGCTCGTACTCATGAACTCAATACATTTTTGGATGAAGCAGCGCTAGAATATGGTTTTGATCGTCGCAATATTGTAGCAGTAGGATACTCCAATGGTGCGAATATTGCAGCAAGCTTGCTTTTCCATGATAATCAATCGTTAAAAGGCGCTGTTCTACATCATGCGATGGTTCCACTTCGCAGTCTAACGTTGCCTGATCTAGCCGGTATTCCGATCTTTATGGGTTCAGGTACCAATGATCCAATTATTCCTCGCGCCGAGACAGAAGAATTGGCGAAATATTTTATCGATGCGAATGCAGAATTACATTTACACTGGGAAAACTATGGTCACCAGTTAACAGCAACAGAAGTGGAAGCAGCAGTACAATGGTACAATCAACAATTCACATCGTAAAAACAAGCATCATAAGTATGCGCTCGTATAGACAGCTACGAGTATAGATGTTGTTGTGAACATATTGTGAGCCACCTAAAAATTGCAATCTATAGTTATCAATCCAAATAAAAAAACGCTATTGCTGTAATAAAGGCAATAGCGTTTTTTATTTAATTATTCTACTTAATAATGCTATTTAACTATCAGAGATGATCCAAAAGGGAATTAAGATTTGCTATCCGGTACGATGCAAGAACCATCCGCACATACATCGCCTTCTGTACTATTGATCATTTGCAATGGATGATCTTCTGCCCATACATCTTGCAATGTATTTAAAAATACTTCTGTCGGTTGTGCGCCAGAGATACCGTATTTGTTATTAACCACAAAGAAAGGAACACCCGTAACCCCTAATTGATTTGCTTGTTGTTCATCTTGACGAACTTCTTTACCAAATTGCTCACTATTCAAAAATAGTTCGGTTTCTGTACGATCTAATCCTACACGTTCAGCAATATCTAGCAATGTAGCATGATCTCCAATATGCAAGGAGTCGGTAAAATAAGCTTGGAATAAAGCTTCATTCATTTCAGCTTCTTTGCCACGAGCAGCAGCAAATTTCAATAAACGATGTGCATCAAAGCTATTCGTTAATACCATTGTATCAAATTGAAAATCCAAACCTTCATTTTTGGCTTGTTGCCATAAGTTAGCACTGTTTTGTTTGACTTGTTCTAATGTTAAGCCATATTTGTTCATCAACATTTCGTACATATTCATCGGAATATCTTTAGCTGCATTAGGATCTAATTCAAAGCTACGGAAGCTCACTTCAACTTCGTCACGATTAGGAAATTGTTCTAACGCTTTATTAAGACGGGTTTTGCCAATATAGCAAAAAGGGCATTGGTAATCTGACCACACTTCAATTTTCATAGGGATAATCCTCCAGTAAACTCAATTTATCATGATTATTCATCATATTATTGCAAAAGGTGTAACCATTACAGTTGCATTATAAATAGTATAACCTGATTTTTTTGTTATTAATAGTAGCAATATTACTTTTTGTAATTAAAGGTCTTCTAATTGATTTTGTTCGCCCCATTCACACATCATATCTAAGATAGGAATTAACGATTGACCACGCTCTGATAAACGATATTCTACTTTTGGTGGCACTTGAGGGTATTCGGTACGAATAATTAATTGATCTTGTTCTAGTTCTTTTAATGTTACACTTAACGTTTTGAAAGAAATAGTTGCGATAGAACGTTTTAGTTCATTGTAACGCATTACTTTATTTTCTCCGGCTAACCAGTACATAATAATCATTTTATATTTTCCGCCTACCAGTGAAAGAGTATAGCCGAATCCTGTATCTTTGAGGTGAACACCTGTCAGACTATAGTTACCAATATTCATTGCCAATTCTCCTTTCGGGCATTACATACTTTCTTTAAGGTGAGTATCTAACATTAAAGTGCGTACTTTTTTGTTGTAGCGATCCATCATACAATAAGCCTAGCAAGTCCAACCAAGCTAAACATTAATGGAGGTTTATATGAAAACATTAGTAATTATAACGCATCCTCATATGCAAGATTCAGTAATTAATAAACGTTGGATTCAAGAACTGGAAAAGTATCCTGATCAATTTACTATTCACGAACTATACAAAGTCTATCCTGATGAAATCATAAATGTCGAGCAAGAACAAGCACTTGTCGAAGCGCATGATCATATCGTTTTCCAATTTCCGTTGTACTGGTTCAATTGCCCACCATTGCTGAAAAAATGGTTAGATGAAGTACTGTTATATGGTTGGGCATACGGTTCAACAGGAAAATCATTTACCAATCGCAAAGTTGCTATCGCTGTGAGCGTAGGTGTTAGTGAAGCAGATTACCAGCCTGATGGTAAATATCGCTATACATTAGAACAGATTTTGCTGCCTTTTGAAATGACATTCGATTATATTCATGCTTCTTATCAAGGATTTACGGCTTTTTATAGTGCAGAGCATGAATCGACCCCAGTACGTATTGAAAAAAATGCTCAAGAGTATATTCATTTTCTACAACATATTTAAAAAGAATCTATTTTTGCTACCACAATACAAACATAATAGGAATACACATGGTACATCCCATTTATCACACGTTATATCTGTTATATAGAAATAAAAATATAAGGGAATGCATAGACGGCATTTCCTTATGTTATTGTTCAGGGTGGACTACATTAATCATCGTTTCTTTAAACGTATTGACAAATGCTTCAGCCGCTTTGGATAAATATCTTCCTTTACGACGTGCTATAACCAGTGTGCGACTTGGAATCGGTTCTGCTAACGGCAGATAAACCGGTAAAAATTCACCCCGTCTTGACCGCGCTATATAATGAGGAACAAATGTAACGCCCATTCCTGTAGCCACTAATGATTGGATCGTCTCGATATTATTACTTTCAAAAACGACTTGTGGTTCAAACCCTGCTTCTTTACAAACATCGAATACAATTTTGCGGAAACCTTGTCCTTTTTTGAGTACGATAAAAGGTTCATGTTCTAATTCTTTCAATTCCACAGGTCGATGATCACCATTGGCAAATCGCTGAGCTAATGGATGATTAGGCGGTACAGCAAGATCAATTAATTCATCACCTACCGGTTCATAGGTGAGGGAAGGCTCGGTAAGAGGGAGAGCTAGTAGACTGAGGTCTGTTTTACCACTGGCTGTTAACTTTTCTAGATTCAGCGAAGTATCTTCGATCAAGATCACTTCAATCTGAGGATAAGCAGCACGAAAAGCAGGCAATACATGAGGAAGCAGATGGGAACCGGTAATCTGCATACTACCGACAACGACACGTCCACTTTGCAATTGGGAAATGTCTGCCATTTCTTGACGCAACTGTTCTACCGCATCGATAATCTTTTGAGCTTGTTCTACAAAATTAGTACCTGCATGTGTTAATTCGACTGTACTGGTATTACGCTGAAAAAGAAGCACACCTAATTCTTTTTCTAATTTGGATAATTGCTGACTAAGTGAAGGTTGAGCGATATGTAGTTTCTCGGCTGCGCGCGAAAAGTTACGTTCAGCAGCTATTTGTAGTGCATATTGCAGTTGTCTAAGTTCCATATACTGTTGCTCCTTCGTACATCTATTATTTTTATACATCTATTTTAATCAAAATACACTTATAAGTATAGCCTATAACTTCTATAGTTATTATATCTTGGAACAATATAGCACGTAATGTTATATTAGATTCAATATAAAGCGGTGCTTCATTCTCAGGTCCAAGATTTCATTGCAGCCATCATCATTTGCTGCAAGAGAATGTTCATTGACTTAGTGCGAATCTTATGATGGGGTGAACATAATGAGTAAGAAAACATTGTATGAGAAAATTTGGGATAATCACGTTATTTTTCAACAAGAAAATCAACCAAGTATTTTGTATATTGATCTACATTTAGTCCATGAAGTAACGTCTCCGCAAGCATTTGAAGGATTACGTTTAAGCAATCGCAAAGTCCGTCGTCCTGAATTAACATTTGCAACGATGGATCATAATGTACCGACAACCGATCGTTTTAATATCAAAGATCCTATTTCCAAGCAACAAATTGATACGCTAAGCCAGAACTGTGCTGACTTTGGTGTGAAATTGTTCGATCTGGATACAATCGATCAAGGGGTTGTCCATGTTATGGGGCCAGAATTGGGTCTGACTCATCCGGGTAAAACGATCGTATGTGGAGATAGCCATACATCGACTCATGGTGCTTTTGGAGCTCTTGCTTTCGGTATCGGAACAAGTGAAGTAGAACACGTTATGGCAACACAATGTTTACAACAATCCAAGTCCAAAACGATGGAAATTCGTTTTAATGGCAAACGCAAACCGGGTGTAACCGCTAAAGATATGATTTTGGGCGTTATTGCAAAATACGGTACAGATTTTGCTACAGGTTATGTATTGGAATATACAGGTGAGGCGATTCGTGATTTAACGATGGAAGAACGTATGACTGTATGTAATATGTCTATTGAAGGTGGCGCAAGAGCAGGATTAATCGCACCAGACGCAACAACAGTTGAATATCTTCGTGGTCGTCAATATGTGCCGCAAGGGGCAGCATTTGAAGAAGCTGTGGCACGCTGGGAACAATTAACAACCGATGAAGGTGCAGAGTATGATACTGTACTTGAATTTGATGTCGATGCTTTGATTCCACAAGTAACCTGGGGAACAAGTCCGGGTATGGGTACTGATATTACTTCTTCTGTACCGAACCCTGCTGATTTCACAACTGAAAATGAACGTAGAGCTGCTGAAAAAGCGCTTGAATATATGGATCTGGCTCCAGGTACACCGATGGCTGAAATTCCAGTCGATTATGTATTTATCGGCTCTTGTACAAATGGACGTATAGAAGACTTACGCGCAGCGGCGGCTGTAGCAAAAGGATACACTGTTTCAGATCGTTTGACAGCTATTGTTGTTCCAGGTTCGGGACGCGTGAAGATTCAAGCGGAAAAAGAAGGCTTGGACGTTATTTTTAAAGAAGCAGGCTTTGAATGGCGTGAAGCAGGATGCAGTATGTGTCTGGCAATGAACCCTGACGTATTGCAACCGGGACAACGTTGTGCTTCTACATCGAACCGTAACTTTGAAGGTCGCCAGGGACGTGGCGGACGGACGCATCTTGTATCTCCAGCAATGGCAGCAGCAGCGGCGATTACAGGACACTTTACAGATGTACGTGACTGGAATTTCAAATCAGAAGTGTTGAACTAGGAGAGGGGTAATTATCGATGGAAGAATTTAAACAATTAAACGGTATCGTGGCTCCGGTAGACCGCGTGAATGTAGATACAGATGCTATTATTCCCAAGCAGTTTTTGAAAAGAATCGAACGTACTGGTTTTGGACAATTTCTATTTTACGAATGGCGCTGGGATGAAGCAGGAAATGTGAATCAAGAATTCGAAATGAACAAACCACGTTACGAAGGCGCTTCTGTACTTGTTTCTCGTGCCAACTTTGGTTGTGGTTCTTCTCGTGAACATGCACCGTGGGCGATTATGGATTACGGATTCCGTTGTGTTATCGCACCATCCTTTGCTGATATTTTTTACAACAACTGTTTCAAAAATGGCATTTTACCAATCAAATTATCTGAAGAGCAAGTACAGGATATTTTCCAACGTACAGCCGATCATGAAGGATACCGCTTAAAAGTCGATTTGGAAAACAAACAACTATCTGATGAGTACGGTCTAACGATCGATTTTGATCTGGATGAGCATCGTCGTCAATTCTTGCTTCAAGGTCTGGACGATATCGGTCTAACGTTACAACATGAAGCTGATATTACAGCTTACGAAAAAAACAAAGCTCAACATTTATTCGTATAATTCTTAAAAAAATGCATAACCCTGTCGATAGTACTTATGACAGCGGGTTGTGCATTTTTATTTTGCTATATTTACTTTAAATTTTAAGGTTACATTGACGTAACATTTTTAAATTTAAGGAAAGCTCGCGCTCATTCTGTTAAGATTGTAAAAGACTCGCAACTTTTGATAAAGTTAAGCGTCTAATAAATCGTCTGGTTGTATGTGAAAACCGGTAGGAGCCGTACAAGAAGTTCGGTAATAAAAAACGGGAATGGTAGGGGTGAAGAATGAAGAAATTTGCTTTTTTGTTATTTTTGTTTGCGTTTATGTGGTCCTTTCCCCACATCAGTGATGCTGCCACGAACACACGTGTTGTACTAGATGGACAGCAACTTAGTATTCCGGAAGATGTGCAGAATATTGATGGTTCGGTGATGGTGCCGATTCGTGTGATTTCTCAAGAACTTGGTTATCAAGTAACCTGGAATCAAGATGATGGTAAGGTTGCGATTGATGGCGAAGGCAAATCAATCACATTGAATATTGGCAAAAAATCAGCTTCTGTTGATAACCAAGCGTACACGCTGAATACAGCACCAGTTGTTCAAAATGGAACAACATTAGTACCGATTCGTCTGGTTAGTGAACAGATGGGGATCAAAGTAAACTGGAATAACAGCGACAAAATTGTCACGTTGGCAACAACAGGCACGAGCACCGGCGGAGGAACGACTTCGGAATCAGGATCAAACGCCGAGAACGGTCTTGCACTGGTGAACGGTATTAGTTTTAGTGAAAGCCGCTTACTGGTTACACTGGACAAAAACGTAACACCGAAAGTATCCAAAATGGATTCACCTAACCGGATTGTAATCGATCTGCCTAACTCTGATTTTGGTGGAGGATTTGGTCAATCTGCAAGTGCAGGACAAATTCAAACGCTTGCTGTCGAGAACAATGATAAAGTTTCTCAAATTCGTTACTCACAGTACAGCACAGATCCATCTTCGGTTCGGATCGTTATTGATCTGAACAACAAGCAAAATTACGAAGTCTTTAACGAAGGCAATGGATTGTTGATTGTTGATCTGACACCAGACAATGGCACAACAACGAAGCCTACTGTTCCAACAACGACAGAAGGAACAACACAAACTGGATCTTCTGTAGGAAACGATGGTAAAAAAGTAGTCGTTATTGATGCAGGGCATGGATATCAAGATCCAGGAGCTATCGGTTCGGTAAGCAGTGAGAAAGCTTTGAATCTTGCAGTAGCTTTGAAAGTAGAAGCTATTTTAAAACAAGATCCAAATATTGATGTAGTGCTTACACGTTCAGATGATACATTCCTTGAATTGAAACAACGTGTCAAAGTAGCTGAAAAGCTGAATGCAGATCTATTTGTCTCTATTCATGCGAACAGCAGTAGTTCTTCTGCGGCTTCCGGTACAGAAACATATTACCAACGCAGCAATAGCAAAAAGCTAGCACAGACGATTCACAAGTATCTTGTGGCTGCTACAGGCTTTAAAGATCGCGGTGTACAATATGGTAACTTCCATGTTATTCGCGAAACGACCATGCCTGCGGTATTGTTAGAAGTTGGATTTATCAGTAATAAATCCGAAGAAGCTAAAATGAATGATGCTTCCAGACAACAAGCGGTTGCTGAAGGTGTCGTTAAAGGAATCAAAGAATATCTAGGTGTATCTTAAAAGAAAATCCAGACGTGCCAAAAGATCAGTCCTATGGGGTCTATTCCATAGATGACTGATCTTTTGTTTTGGAGAAAAAAATAAATCATAGATAACTTTTAACGATTTGTTGACGTAAGTAAAAAATTACTGAAAATTCATGTAAACGATGCGTGCAATTCGTCACAGAACATGTTAAGATACGAATTGTATTGTCATTGAAGATTGGGTACGAGATCTAATGCTAGACGCAGCAATCCCTATCATGCAGGTACAGTGAGACGATACCGTCTGAGTCGCGGAAAATGCCGTGGACAGGCGGTTTTTTGCAGGAGGAATACTAATGAATGCCACTACAGTGAGACATATTTTAGATACCATCGCTGGCATGTTCCCAGATGCGCACTGCGAACTTAATCATAACAATGCGTTTGAACTGACGATTGCTGTACTGCTTTCGGCACAATGCACAGATGCGACAGTCAACAAGGTGACGGCAGATTTATTTCAGAAATATCACACACCACAGGATTATATCTCTGTACCACTTGAAGAATTGGAACAGGATATACGGCGTATTGGATTGTATCGCAACAAAGCGAAGCATATTCAAAATTTATGCCAGATTCTGATTGAAAAATATGGTGGAGAAGTACCTAGTGAACATGACCTGCTTGTACAGCTTCCAGGAGTTGGACGCAAGACAGCGAATGTGGTCGTATCCAATGCATTTGATGTGCCGGCTTTTGCAGTAGATACTCATGTTGAACGTGTATCCAAAAGGCTAGGACTCGCAAACTGGAAAGACAATGTAACCGAAGTGGAAAACAAGCTGAACAAGCGTGTACCGCGAGATGAATGGACGATTAGTCATCATCGCTTTATTTTTTTCGGACGGTATCATTGCAAAGCTCAAAATCCTGCTTGTCAGGTATGTCCACTACTGGACATTTGTCGTGAAGGCAAAAAAAGAATGAAAACGTCTTTAGTGATTAAAGAGAAAAAGGTCAAACCTAAAATCTCAAAATCAGTAAAGAAAAACAACACTACAACATAAAAAGAGGTCGAACGTTATGAAATGCATTTCCGTATACACTGATAATTTTGAACAATTTTCTGATATCTTTGAGCAAGTGGTAGCAGAAGAATTGGCTGAAAACGAAGAAAAAGAAGTTGACGGTATTACTGTTAACTATTCTGGTGATGTACCTGATTACTATATCGAGCGTATGGCACAAAAACGCGATGTTGTTGTGATGAAAGACAAAGGTAAAGGGATTACTATTTTGCAACATGGTAAATTGTTTGAAATTCTAGTTCCTGTTGCAGAAAAAGAAGCTAGCGTTATCTAATGCAGCGATAGCATAATAGCTTTCTAATAAGGCTTTTTATGAAAGCATCTATACGATCTTCTGATCGACTACTATAGATGCTATTCGTAAAAAGCCTTTTTTATAATCGTTACAGAAGAACAGGATAAGTCTGTGGTAGCGCTTATTATCAGCGACCTTATAATCCAATAGTTACAGCAGGTGCATCACAATGGTACAATATCAGCAAAATACATTTGAGCAGAGATCATGCATGATGGAGGGCATACTGATGCAAGCGATTACACCACCAACTAAAGATTCGTTCGATCATATATTAGAGCAATTAAAATTAACACTGCAACAACAGGGCAATACAGGTGCTGCTAACAAAGCACAAGACTTAATCCAGAAGCACCGTTCTGAAGAATTGGTGCTTGCTTTTTGTGGACACTTTTCCGCAGGTAAATCCAGTCTGATGAACTGGTTATGTGGCAAGCAGGTATTACCAACAAGCCCGATTCCGACTACAGCCAATATTGCAGCTATACGTGATGGTGAACCGCGTGCGATTGTACATTTGAATAATCAAGAACCTTCATTTGAAATAGGATTAGATGAATTAGATGAATATTGCAAAAATGGCGGTGAGTACGAATCTGTCGATCTATGGGACGATATTAAGCTTCTAGGCGCTCATGGAGTATTATTGGATACACCAGGTGTAGATTCGACAGATGCGGCGCACGAAGCGGCTACGTACTCTGCTTTACATCGTGCTGACGTTGTATTTTATGTGATGGATTACAATCATGTTCAATCCGAAACTAATCTGTCTTTTGCCAAAACATTATCTGAACGAGGGAAGCCGTTATATTTGATCGTCAATCAAATCGATAAACATGATGATCTAGAATTACCTTTTGCTGACTATCAGCGTGGTGTAGCTCAGTCTTTTGCAGGACGGGGTATTGAGCCAGCAGGTATTCTTTATGTATCGAGACAGGAGCCTCAGCATCGTCATGGTAAGCTGGAACGACTGCGTACAGTTATCGGTGAATTGCTTACAGAACGTGAGCCGTTACGGATGTACAGCTTGTCTCAAGCGATCTGGGAATTAGCAGAAGAGCATACCAAATGGTTGCAAGCTCAAATGAATAATGAACAAGAACAATCAATTACCGAAGATGAACTTCATGACGATATGACAGTAGAACAATTAAATGCTCAATTAGGGCAATTTGAGCAACAGATCGTTACGGCGCAGAATAAAATTGAAGACTATCGCAAGTCATGGAGCTGGGAAATTGGACGTCTGGTCGATCAAGCCAATATTACGCCTGCACCTGTACGCGATCTTGCTCAACTTTATCTGGAAAGTGAACGCCCTGGATTCAAAAAAGGATTTTTCGCTTCAAAAGACAAAACAGCGCAAGAGCGCGCGCAACGAAAGTCTACATTTTTGACAGCTTATCGCGAGCAAGTTGCTGCTAATCTAGATGTTCATGTACGTGGGTTATTGCGTGGATGGAGTCAAGAACAACAGCTATGGACAGAAGAACAAGAAACGTTGTTAACGTCTTCTTTGCCACAGATTACAGAACGTGATATTGAAGCAGGTGCAGGTTCAGATGTTGCGATATCAGGCGAATATGTACTGAACTACACGCGTGCTTTACGTGAAAAAACAGTTGCTATTTATCGTCGTGCTGCCCTGGATGCAATAGAGCGTCTATTTGAGCAATTGCAACCCAAAGTAGAAGCGGAACAGCAAACGTTACAGCAAGAACGTGATCAATTATCTGAACGATATCAATCCTTGATGCATCAACAGCAATTAGAACAGCAAAAAGACCAAAACGATCAAGCAGTACGTCAGTTGTTGCCTGCGCGTGCACAACTTCAAGCACAGTGGCTACCTGCCATTCAAGAAGAGTCTACCGAAGCTTTATCTGCGGATCAGATCAATACAACACAAGCAAGTCACAATGAAGTATCAGCAGCACCATCAACCAATACTTTTGGGATAAACAAAGACGCAAGCAATAGTCCAGATAGTGCACCAGCACCAGCGAAACGGAATACAGTATCTTCTCATCGCAAAGAGCGTCTTTTACAAACAGCAGTGCAATTACGTCAAGCTTCTGACATGATTGAACATATCAAGGGATTAAGTCTACCGGCTACCGAACTGCGCCGTCGTGCCCATGTTATGGAAAATGGTAAATTTACGCTTGCTTTATTCGGTGCTTTTAGCGCAGGAAAGTCGTCATTTGCAAATGCTTTGCTAGGAGAAGCAGTTCTTCCTGTTTCTCCGCATCCGATGACGGCTGCAATTACACAGATTATGGCACCTGAAGGTGAGTATGATCATGGCACAGCTCAAGTATTTATGAAAAGCAGAACCGAAATGCAAGAAGATATTAGCGGTGCTTTTCGCTTATTAGGATTGCCTGAGATGATGTTAGAGCAAGATTGGGGTAAACAGATAGCTTCTTTATCTCCTGCCCGGATTCATCCATCTGCACGCGCTCATTATAATTTTGTGATCGCAGCGGCGGCAGGCTGGCAAGAAGCCGAACCTTTGCTTGGACAGGAACTGAAAATAGGATTGGATCAATTTAGAGGATTTGTATCGGAAGAAACAAAATCTTGCTTTGTACGTCGCATCGATCTGTATTATCATTGCGAATTGACCGCTCAAGGAATGGTATTGGTAGATACACCGGGAGCCGATTCCGTCAATGCCCGTCATACTGGCGTTACTTTTGAGTATATGAAGTCAGCAGATGCACTGGTATTTGTAACGTATTATAATCATGCATTTACACATGGAGATCGTCAGTTGTTAGAGCAATTAGGACGTGTTAAAGGCAGTCTTGCTTTAGATAATATGTTTTTTGTAGTCAATGCGTCTGATCTTGCTTCTTCAGAAGAAGAAAAAAATCAAGTGGTGGAACGTATTGTTCATGAGTTAAATACAACAGGTATTCGCAAGCCGAATATCTACGCATTATCGAGTCGTAGAGCGATTCAAGGACATGATGATGGCTTCAGGCAATTCCAACAGCATTTTACAAGCTTTGCTGATGAGACATTAGCAGGACTTGCGATTCAAGCGGCTTATGACGAAGTTGAACGGGTACGCAAAACAGTACTCACATGGGAAGATGCAGCGAAGCGCGGAGAAGCTTATCGTGTCGAACGGATGCAACAATTGGTTCAAGAACGAGCGGCAGCTCATGCCGCAGCTATGCGTATGTTCCAGACAGAACCTGATCGGCGGATTCAAGAAGAAAGTGGCGAATTGTTATTCCATGTTCGTCAACGGGTACGCTTGAAGGCGCTAGATTGGATGCCTGAAATCTTTAATCCTTCGTTGCTGAATAATGAATCACCTGATCTCAGAGCAGATTTTGCTGCTTGTGGACGAGAGCTATTACGCCGTTTATCAACAGAATTAGAACAGGAAGTACTAGCGACAACGTTACGTATGGAAAAAGCTTCTGAGCGAGTAGTAAGTGAACGATTAGAAGTGTATGGACGTGAAGCAGAAGCGGCAGCCGCAGGTTTGACGTTGTCTAAGCCGGAATTGACCAAATGGCAGACACCAGAATTAGCACAAATGAAAATAGCAGATGTACTGGATTGGAAGTCACTCTGGTCGCTGTTCCGTAATCCTCGATATTTCTTTGAACAAGGTGGACGTGAAAAGTTTCGCGAAGAAGTATCAGCACGATTAGATCAGCTTATCGCTACTATGTTAGAGCAACAACGTGAACAGTTGTCACAATATTATATTGTTGGTCTAAACGAAAGATTACAAGAAGCAGCAGACGATATGCAGCGTCAAATCGCAGAATGGGTGGAAGGAACAGAAGCATCGTTACAAACAGACGTTAGCGCCGACCGTTGGTCAGCATTAGCAAGTGATCTAGATACATTAATTCATACGGTGTCGGTAGAAGACGCAACTAGAATCAAACAAGCTTATGATTTATAAAGAATAGACTGAAAAGTCATATGAATCTTAGATCATTACCAGAAAGAACGTGCTATCAAAAGATAGGCGTTCTTTTTTTATGTATCTATTATTTCCTTATTATTATACTTGTGAAAATAAATACAGAATAAATGATCGGCAATGATAACGCTTTTACCAAATTATTGCATAAACAAGTTTACAAAACTTGACTTACTTTACCAAATGGTCGTGAACCGTAGTATTTTGCATTATTTCATTAAAATTGACGGTTTATGTCTAAATTATGGCATAAATTTAAGGACATTGACGATAAACGAACATGTATCCGCTTTGCGGGCTTTGGAGGACGGTGGTAAGCTTCATTATGCTAATCATCCACGAGAGAATCAAAGGGGGAGACACATGGACGTTCTCAAGCAATTGCATGACTACTATCGCAGTAAAAGGAGTTATTTATACCTTTCTATTTTATGTCTTGCAACCGCTACCGCGCTCGGACTGGTATATCCAAATCTACTTAGAATTTTGATTGATGATGTGATCAAGCTGAGGCGATTTGATCAAGTTCCGATGCTAGCACTAGCTATTTTTGGTGTCGCTATTTTGAAAGGAATTATGCAATTTTTACATGGCTTTTTTGGAGGACGTCTTGGTAATTATATTGCATATCGACTTCGCAATGCTTGCTACGAAAAACTACAATTTTTATCCTTCCGTTATTATGATACGGCAAAGACAGGCGATTTAATGTCACGTCTGACAGGTGATCTGGAAGCGATTCGTAACTTTATCGGTTTTGGATTTGCTCAGTTATTGAATGTATTTATGATGGTGATCTTTGGTTCAATCGTCATGTTTTCAATCAACTGGCAACTGACACTCGTCACACTGATATCAATCCCTTTTCTTGTTTTTGTCGCTCTCAAATTTGAATCTCGTATTCACCCTGCTTTTCAAGAAATGAGACTTGCTTTAGGTTCTTTAACAACAGCAGTTCAAGAAAATATTACAGGTGTACGAACAGTCAAGTCATTTGCTCGTGAACCTCATGAAGTGGATAAATTTGCTGTTCGTAATGAACGTTATCGTACCAATCAGATTCATGCAGCTACCCTATGGAGTCGTTATTTTCCGGTGATGGAATTACTGGCTTCTGTCTGTATTGTGATTTTGCTTGGTTTTGGAGGAACATTAGTCATTAATGGTTCGCTTACACTAGGGGAACTGGTCGCGTTTTTTACACTGATCTGGTATATTATCGGGCCCATGTGGGGGCTTGGATTTCATATTAATAACTATACGCAATCCAAAGCTTCCACCGAACGTATTTTAGAAATATTGTATCAGCACGTAGATGTCAAAGATAAAGATACAACCAGTCATATGAATATCCATGAAGTGAAAGGTCATGTCACATTTGAACATATGACATTTACTTATGGTAATCAATTGCCTGCTGTCGTAGATATTAATTTGGATGCGCCTCCAGGATCAGTTATTGGCTTATTAGGTGGAACAGGTTCAGGTAAATCAACGATTATTCAGTTGCTTATGCGTGCATACAATGTGAGTGAAGGAAGTATCAAATTAGATGGAGTTGATATTCGAGATATTCGAATCGAAGATTTGCGTTCTCAGATCGCTTCAGTATTTCAAGAAACATTTCTATTCTCATCAACGCTCAAAAATAATATCGCTTATGGGATGAATGAAGTCACAATGGATGATATTATTCGCGCATCCAAGCTTGCCAAAGCGCATGATTTTATTATGGAACTGCCTCAAGGATACGATACGCTTGTAGGAGAACGAGGTATGGGACTATCCGGCGGGCAAAAACAGCGGATTGCTATCGCTCGGGCGTTACTTAAAAACCCGAAAATTCTGATTCTGGATGATGCTACCAGTGCGGTAGATATGGAGACAGAACATGAGATTCAATCAGGATTTCAAGAAGTGATGAAAGGCAGAACTACCTTTATTATCGCTCACCGTATTTCTTCATTACGACATGCCGATGAGATTCTGGTGCTAGAAGAAGGACGGGTAGTACAGCGTGGTAAGCATGAACAATTAATTGATATACCTGGTGCATATCAAGATATTTATCATGTCCAATATGCAGATCATATCGAACGGCTTCGAGTCGCAGACGAGCTCTATCTTTCTCCTGATGAGAATCAAAGAGATATCCAGAGTGATACACATAGTGAGCAGGTGAGAACATATGAGTAATATTTCAGCCAAAGAATCGTTGAAAGAACAACAAAAGCAATCTTCTTCTGCTATCACACGTGTTGAAGATCGATTTGTTTATCAAGATGATGAACTGATTGATAAAGCATTTAACTGGTCACAATTTGCTCGATTATTTGGTTATATTAAGCCTTATGCCAAGCAATTATTGCCTTTTATTATTTTAATGATGGTTCTAGGTACAGTCACCAAATTAGCTGTTCCTTATATCACAGGAGTAGCGATTGATAAAGCTATTCAACCTGTTACAGGCGCTCCTAGTCTAACTTTGCTCTATGGACTCACCGCATTAGCATTAGGATTGTATCTTATTCAATGGGCAGCCAATGCTTACCGGATCAAATACACGAATATTATTGGACAGCGAGTGATCTACGATCTTCGTTCAGATCTATTCAGTCATATTCAGCGCTTATCGTTTTCATTTTTTGATAAACGTCCAGCCGGTTCTGTATTGGTACGGGTTACGAATGATGTGAACTCTTTGCAAGATTTATTTACAAATGGTGCAGTTAACGTCATGATCGACTGTGTTCAATTGCTAGGAATCGTTGTTATTTTGCTGTTAATCAATTGGAAATTAGGATTGGCAGTCATGTTGACTGTGCCGTTAATGTTCTTCGTATCCACCAAATTACGCAAAATTATTCGTTTATCATGGCAAGAAGTACGGATGAAAAATTCACGTATCAATTCTCATTTAAATGAATCGATTCAAGGTATTCGTGTGACACAAGCCTATACACAGGAAAAAGAAAATATGAAGTACTTTGATAACATGAACGCATCTAGTAAAAAATCATGGGACAAAGCATCTGCACTGAATCAATCGTTTGGCCCGTTGATCGAGATTACCGGTGGACTTGGATCGATGATTCTGTTCTGGTATGGAGCGACTTTGATCGCTAGTGGAGAGATTATGATCGGTACACTGGTTGCTTTTGCAAGTTATGTAGGGAACTTCTGGGACCCGATTAACCGTCTAGGCAATATGTACAATCAGTTGCTTGTAGCGATGGCGTCGTCTGAACGTATTTTTGAATTTATGGATGAACAGCCTTCAGTCGCTGATAAGCCTGGTGCACAGCCGATTCCGCGAATCCATGGCAATATTGTGTTTGATAAAGTGACTTTTGAATATGAACCGAATCGTCCTGCGTTACGCGAAATTGATCTGAATGTCGTAGCCGGTCAATCTATTGCATTGGTAGGTCATACCGGTTCAGGAAAATCTACAATCATCAACCTGATAAGCCGTTTCTATGATATCAAAAGCGGCAGTATTAAGATCGATGGATATGATATCCGCGATGTAACACTGGAAAGTCTACGTGGACAGATCAGTATTGTGCTTCAAGATACGTTTATTTTCTCGGGTACGATTAGAGATAATATTCGCTTCGGACGATTGGACGCAACCGATGAAGAAGTTGAAAATGCCGCCAAAGCTGTGCATGCTCATGCGTATATTGAGAAGCTTCCCAAAGGATATGATACAGAAGTAGAAGAACGCGGAAATGTGTTATCAATGGGACAACGTCAATTGTTATCGTTTGCCCGCGCCTTACTTGCTGATCCGAGAATTTTGATTTTGGATGAAGCGACAGCCAGTATCGATACCGAGACAGAATTACGTATTCAGGAAGCGCTGAAAGTATTGCTTCAAGGACGAACTTCATTTATCGTTGCTCACCGTCTATCTACGATTCGTCATGCAGATCATATCGTTGTATTGGATCATGGACAGATCAAAGAAGAAGGAACCCATGCTGAATTGATTCAAAAGCAAGGCATTTACAATGGTTTGATTGAAGCGCAATTCCGCTTTTTGTGACAATTTTCGACTTAAATAAGCTTCGAAATCACGAATTATACGAGAATTGTCAAAAAATTTAGATAAAGTGACTTGCAATCTTGCTCATTAGATAAGAGAATAGAAAGTGTCATCACATTGTAAAGTTTAAAAAGTAATTCGTCGGAAATTTTACAATGTGCTAGCAATTGTTGAATGGTAAAAGATTCAATACGCAAAATGACGTAAGCAGTACCATGTAGGTTGCAGTGCAAAACATGTGTATAAGGGAGTGCTGTCTATCATGTGGGGGGCCCCAAATTCTCGTCAAGCGAAACGGATGTTAATGCTTGGGAGTGGAGAACTTGGCAAGGAAGTAGTGATCGAAGCTCAGCGGCTTGGCATTGAATGTATTGCTGTAGACCGCTATCCGGATGCACCTGCGATGCAGGTTGCTCATCGTTCTCATGTGATTGATATGCTTGATGGTGCTAAGCTACGAGCAGTCATTGTCAGTGAACAACCGGATTATATTGTACCTGAGATTGAAGCGATTGCGACAGATGTACTGGTAGAGCTAGAACAAGAAGGCTACAATGTAGTGCCTACCGCAGTTGCAGCCCAATTAACAATGGATCGTGAGGGGATACGCCGTCTGGCATCCGAGACACTTGGATTACCTACTGCTGCGTACCGATTCGCTGATAATTTGGAGCAACTGAAAGAGGCTGTTGCAGTACTTGGAACACCTTGCGTAGTGAAGCCGCTGATGAGCTCGTCTGGCAAAGGACAGAGCGTATGTCGTGCACCTGAAGATGCTTCGGCATGTTGGGATGCGGCGCTTGAAGGAGCAAGAGGCAAATCAGTTCGTGTTATTGTAGAAGCTTTTGTTCATTTTGAAAGTGAAATTACACTGCTTACGGTGCGTTGTGCTTCTGGAACGTTGTTTTGTCCGCCAATCGGTCATATTCAACGTGATGGAGACTATGTGGAGTCGTGGCAACCGCACCCAATGACTGTATCACAGCTAGAAGAAGCGCAACGTATTGCTGCAACCATTACAGAACGTCTGGGCGGGTACGGATTGTTCGGTGTCGAACTCTTTTTAACCCCAGACGGTGTTGTATTTAGCGAAGTGTCGCCAAGACCGCATGATACAGGAATGGTGACGATGATTACTCAGGATTTATCAGAGTTTGCTCTACATGTGCGGGCGATTCTTGGTTTTGAGATTCCGAGTATTCATTTGTTAACTCCTGGTGCATCAGCGACACTCAAAGCAACACAAGCTTCCAAAGATTTTGTCGTTGGCGGAATAGATGAAGCACTGAAGTTACCTCGTACGCAAGTACGTGTATTCGGTAAACCGGAGACTAAGCCGGGGCGCCGAATGGCTGTAGCTCTCAGTGCTGATGAAAGTGTGGAAATCGCGCGGAAGCGAGCCGTGCAAGCGGCAGCTCTGCTAAAAGAGGAGTATGTACATGTCGACTAGTGTATTAATGCCTGTTGCAGAAGTCCGTAAATTCGAAAGTAAAGATGTTCAAGCTCTAACTGCTTTGATGCGTGAACTTCGTTATCCGATGACGGAAAGTGTACTGCGCGACCGGATGGAAGCGCTGGAAGGCAAACCGCAATTTTTGACTCTTGTTGCAGAACGTGAAGGACAGGTCGTCGGTATGATCGCTATGTACCGTGAGACTTCATATGAGACAGGACAACAGACTTCACAAATCACAGGTCTAATCATTTCTGCGAATTATCGTGGTCAAGGTATCGGGCGTGAATTGATTGCTCAAGCTGAAAAGCAAGCAAACGAAGCTGGAGATCACTCTGTCTATGTAACAGGAATGAACCGTGACGAACGTCTATCCTCATGCTCTTTTTATCAACATATGGGCTATGAGAAGATCGGATGCCGGTACATTAAAAAAATGTAATTCCGCTATACACAGCCACACCTTTCGAAAAGGCATCAGAGCTATCTCTGGTGCCTTTTTGCTTTGTAATTTGGAGCAAAGTTGGAAATGAAATACCATTAGATGGTAAAATACATGGTGATTCTGAATCTAAAGGAGGAACACCATTGAAAAACAATCGTACATTACTAAAACGTATCACCTCAACTGCTGCCGCAGCAGTACTTGTAGCAGTAACGATAGCAGCTCCTGCTCAAGCGGCTACGTACCATGTAAAATCAACTTCTAAACCGTTATATGCCAGCCAGAGTGCTACAGCCGATACATCTGCATTTGTAGAACAAGTCGTAGAACTGGTTAATCAGGAACGCGCCAAAGCAGGACTCAAAGCTTTGACCGTAAACAGTAAATTACAAACGATGGCACAAGATAAAGCAATTGATATGGTGAAAAATAATTATTTTGATCATACATCACCAACGTACGGAACACCGTATGAGATGATGAAAACCTATGGCATCAGTTATCGTGCAGCAGGTGAGAATATTGCCAAAGGACAGACTTCCCCTGCTCAAGTGATGCAATCATGGATGAATAGTTCCGGTCACAAAGCTAATATTCTAAGTTCTAATTTCACTTCGATAGGTGTAGGATACCAGAATGGAGTATGGGTACAAGACTTTATAGGTAAGTAGGATGACGTGAAATTCATAACGCAACATGATAGATGAAGCAGAAAATTCAATCTTTAGAACAAAAAGTACCTGTTTCCTTTGATTTTAGAAGGGAGCAGGTATTTTTATATGCTTATAAGAAGTATAATCGTTACATATGAATCTCTATTAGGGTAAATAACATGATATCAATAGCAATGATGCAACAGATAGAGGAGCCAATAAGCGATGAAAACGATCAAATATTGTACAAAAAATGAAAAGTTCGGTACAAAACAAGTATATAAAGCAGTTAAAAAAGAGTTTCCAGATATAAAGCAAAAGCAAAAAAGTTGCTTGAGTGAATGTAAATCTTGTCGTAAACAGCCGATCGCGTTAGTGGGGAAAAAGACATTGGTATGTGAAGAAACACCAGAGCTATTATATGCCAAATTAGTTGAAATGATTCATGCTTCTAATGATAAAAAAGGCAAAAAAGAAAAAAAGAAAGTAAAACAGTAATAATATATAAATCAGTACAGATATAGAAGGTGGTGGATCAATCTCAACCATCTTCTTTTTGTTATATTTATTATTAAAATTCATATGATAGTTTCTAACTGTTTGGAAGTTGCGTACGTACTGTATATAATAGATAGATAACCTATCTTAATAATGAACCGCGAGTCATCATACCAAGTGGCAGATGTTGTTCATATTTTCAGCACAGGAGGACAAATTATGAAATCATCCAAATCGTCAGTGCGTATCTGGCGAATCACAGGTATCTCATCTATTGTAGCCACGATTGTATTGATTGGCGGCTTTATTTATGCGATTTCTGATGTATTACATCCTGAAGGCAGTACGTATACAGGAACAGCCTCTACCGAGCCTGCAACCAATGGAACAGCGGCAACGACCGCCAATGCAGATGGTTCTTTTCGTGTAACAGTATTGGGCGATTCGCTTGCTAAAGGTACAGGAGACGATGATGGTAGCGGATTTGCTCGTCGTACTGTAGATTTACTGCAAAAAGACGGCAAAGATGCTAAATTAATCGCTAATCTAGGCATTAACGGACAGAAAACAGCATCGGTTTTATCTTCCCTAGAAGAAACGGGTGTACAACATACTTTGCAACAATCGAATATGATTTTTGTATCGATCGGTGCAAATGATTTATTTAATGCTGGCGAAGCGCTAGGCAATAATCAACAACAAGCACCAACCAAACAACAACTACTAGCAAATCTACCCAAAGCCAGTAAAACACTACAACAAATTTTGGAACGTATCGCTAAAATAAATCCAGATGCTCATATTTTATACCTCGGACTCTATAATCCATTCTCTGATTTACCTGAACTGCGTGTACCTGGTAATGAAGCTGTGACAACGTGGAATACGACAGCAATGAATATTATTAATAGTCAATCGAATATGTCGCTTATCCCTACCTTTGATTTATTTCAAAAAAATATAAACAAATATTTATCTTCTGATCATTTCCATCCTAATGGTGCAGGTTATGAACAAATTGCAGAACGCGTTGTCCAAAGTATCGAATAATGATTGAAACGTATATGGAAATGAGAGAGGAGCTAGACCATGATCGATGCTAAGTCTACTGTTACTAATCCGCAGTCTATATCATCTCAAGAAGAGATTGTATTATCTGTTCAGCATGTCAAAAAGAAAATCGGCAAAAAATGGATTATCAAAGACGTAACCTTTGAAGTCAAAGCAGGTGAAATTTTTGGCTTTTTAGGACCCAATGGTGCAGGTAAAACAACGACTATTCGAATGTTAGTCAATCTGATCCGACCGACCGAAGGAACGATCAATATCTGCGGGTATGATGTGACCAAGCAACCAGAAAAAGCGTTAGCTTATGTCGGTTCTATCGTTGAAAATCCTGAAATGTATCCATATCTTACAGGTTGGGAAAACTTAGAGCATTTTGCACGTATGCAGCCAGGTGTGGATGAGAAACGAATACAAGAAGTCACTGAAATCGTCCGTCTGGATGAGCGTATCCACGATAAAGTAAGTAAGTACTCATTAGGTATGCGTCAACGGCTTGGGATCGCTCAAGCGTTGTTAGGTCGCCCTAGACTGCTTATTTTGGATGAACCGACCAATGGACTTGATCCTAAAGGAATTCGGGATATGCGTATTTTTATTCGAGAATTAGCAGCGCAAGGAATGGCTGTTTTTGTATCCAGTCATTTACTGAGTGAAATACAACTTCTTTGTGATCGGGTAGCGATTGTAGGACGCGGAAGTGTAATTGCTGTAGGTGGAGTAACTGAGCTAGTAGAAGATACACAGCATCTGGTCATTTGGGAGCTAGAACCTCATGTACAAGGAGAACAGATTTTACAATCGATCTCTTCTATTCAAGTGCTTGATCTGGAGAGTTCTAATCTGGATAACGATACTGCCGCTTCTCTTCGGCCGAACTCTATTATTACAGCTACACCTGAAGAAGATATCTCGACAACGATAGCTACGCTGGTACAAGCAGGGATTCAGATTCATAATGTACGCAAACTTAGCCCGACATTGGAACAACTATTCCTGGGCGTGACAGAAGGTGAATTTATTGAATAGTATATGGCCATTGGTACAGAATGAGACCATCAAAATCATTAAGAAAAAAAGATTTTATGTCGTGCTATTGGTTTTATTGGTATTGGTACCGATGTTTACTTATGCGCAGATGCGTCAAGCTCAGGAAAATCGTACAAAGTTCGGTGAAGACTGGCGTGTCGAATTACAGCAAGCGATCACTGATAATCAAAATTCTTTAGGTAGTGATCGTGTACCAGAAGAATGGAAAAAGTATCGTCGTGTGTTTGTACAACAGATGCAATATTATTTAGAAAATGATGTGAATCCGAATGAACCGGGTGGGGTTACTTTTACACGCGAGTTTTTAGATAATTCCAGTAGTTTATTTATTCCGCTACTGATCATGACGATTGCTTCTGATCTGGTATCTGCTGAACGAACAGGTGGCACGATTAAAATGTTGCTGACAAGGCCGATTCGCAGGTGGAAAGTATTATTGAGTAAATTAATTACGCTGACGATGTTTGTCTCGCTTATTGTCGTCTGTACCTTTATTATTTCCTATGTGATCTCGGGTGCGGCATTTGGATACAGCGGATTTAATATTCCTGTATTTACCGGATTCCAGCCAAGTGACACAGGAACCGATATGAGCACTGTACATGCTGTAACACAGTGGCAATTTATTTTGATGCAGATGGGATTGATCTGGTTTGTCGGTTTGACAGTCGGGTTACTTGCCTTTATGGTATCTGTGTTGGTGCGTAGCACCGCAGCGAGTATCGTAATTATGATGGCGGCATTGATTGCAGGAACGATCTTAACTAATATGGCGGCTTCTTGGAGTACAGCTAAATATTTATTTATGGTCAATCTTGGCTTAACCAATTATCTGTCCGGTAGTCCAGCACCGATTGAAGGGATGACGTTACCATTCTCATTAGGTGTATTAGCTGTCTGGGCATTGATATCTGTTGTTGTTTCATTTACTGTTTTTACAAAAAGGGATGTACTCAATTAAAAAGTATGTTTTCTGTGCCTGCTAATCTTATTAACGATCAGCAGGCAAGTTTATTTACAAAAGCTCATTCGGACTAATATAATGATAAATCGTAGAATAATGTTAGAAGTGGGTTTACGAAATGAAAAGATTAGATTACACTTAAAGAATAAAAAAAGAACATGTGTTTGCATTATATATTTGTCTATATCGATAATTACATTTTATGTAAATTAAAATAGTCGACAAAATCAAAGCGTATGATATGATAGTTCGGGGTCAAGCGCGATTATTGATTTACCTATGGTATAATTTTCGACTACGATTTATAATGCTAATCGAAGGTCTAACAGAACAAAGCAATATTTAGATTAAAGAGGGGGACCATGAATGGTCGAAAAGATCGATTCACTCACAAATTCATCCCGTGGTAATGTTAATCCACCAGTTTCCGGGTATGATGCTGACGACATTCAGGTGCTTGAAGGGCTGGTTGCCGTACGGAAACGTCCGGGTATGTATATCGGTAGTACAAGTTCATCTGGGCTTCATCATCTCGTATGGGAGATTGTGGACAACGCAGTTGACGAGCATTTGGCAAAACATTGTTCAAAAATCGAGATTTCACTGAACAAAGATGGTTCGGTTACGGTTTTTGATAACGGACGCGGTATTCCTACAGGAATGCATAAAAGTGGAGTGCCTACACCACAAGTTGTATTTACAATTTTGCATGCCGGAGGTAAATTCGGCGGTGGAGGATACAAAAAGTCTGGAGGTCTACATGGAGTTGGTGCTTCGGTAACCAACGCTTTATCCGAGTGGCTGGAAGTAGAAATTTATCGTGATGGTGGTATTCATCGTCAACGTTTTGAATATTGGGTTGATAAAAAAGGCAAAGAACATGTAGGGGAACCTGTAACCGGTCTAGAAGTGATTGGCAAAACCAAAATTACGGGTACCAAAGTTACATTCAAACCAGATATTCGTGTGTTCCAACAAGGAATAGCATTGAATTATGATACGCTTGCTGAACGTCTGCAAGAGATTGCTTTTCTAAATTCAGGCTTAGAAATTCTGCTCAAAGACGATCGTAATGATAAAGAAGATCGCTTTTATTATGAAGGTGGAGCCAGTCAATTCGTAGAATTTTTGAATGAAGGTAAAGATGTATTGCATGATGTTATTCATTTCAATATTGAACGCGAAGATATCGAAGTCGAAGTAGCGATGCAGTACAATGCTGGTTATACCGAAACGCTGGCTTCATTTGTTAATTCGATCCCTACACGAGGCGGCGGTACACATGAGACAGGATTTAGAACCGCATATACTCGTGTATTGAATGATTATGCTCGCAAAACAGCACTGATCAAAGAAAAAGACAAAAACCTCGAAGGTGGAGATTTACGAGAAGGCATGATGGCGGTTATCAGCGTCAAAATGTCAGATGTAGAATTTGTGGGACAGACCAAAGATCAACTGGGCAGTTCTTCAGCGCGTGGAGCCGTAGATGCTGTTGTCGCTGAAAATATGCAACGTTTTCTTGAAGAAAACCCGCAAGTCGGTCAAAAACTGATTAAAAAAGCTGTTCAAGCTTCTCGTGCTCGCGAAGCGGCTCGTAAAGCGCGTGATGATATGCGTACAGGACGCAAACGCAGCGAAAGTTCAAATCTGAATGGCAAGCTGAGTCCTGCACAATCCAAAGATTTTTCTAAAAACGAACTATTTATAGTCGAAGGAGATTCGGCAGGTGGTTCAGCGAAGCAAGGACGAGATTCCAAAATTCAAGCGATTTTACCACTCAAAGGTAAACCGATGAATCCTGAGAAATCCAAACTTGCAGACGTGATGAAAAATGAAGAATATCGGGCGATTATTTCTGCGATAGGAGCAGGAGTAGGAACCGAATTTGCTATAGAAGATAGCAATTACTCCAAAATCATTATTATGACGGATGCGGATACCGATGGTGCACATATTCAAGTCCTGTTGTTAACGTTCTTTTACCGTTATATGAAGCAATTGATCGATAATGGTAAAGTCTATATTGCTCAACCTCCGTTGTACAAAATCTCTCAACGCGCAGGTAAAAAATCGCAAGAACGTTATGTATGGACAGACGAAGAATTGAACCAATCGATGAAAGAGTTTGGCAAAAATGTAGATTTGCAACGATACAAAGGATTAGGAGAAATGAATCCAGAGCAGTTGTGGGAGACAACCATGAATCCTGAAAGTCGTACATTATTGCAAGTGCAAATCGAAGATGCTGCCAAAGCAGAGCGTCGTGTATCTACACTGATGGGTGATAAAGTAGATCCTCGTAAACGTTGGATTGTAGAAAATGTAGACTTTACAGAATATGTAGAGTAGACCTTTCGCATACGTGATAACATGTAAACTTAATCTTTATTCATGATGAAACTAAATGAGCCGCTGCGTTAGTGCAGATGGAAGTGAGCATCATACCGTACTTGGTTGGAATGGTATTCACTTCCCTCTGTACTCTGCGGCGGCTTCAAAATTATCCGGCGATACGCCCGGAAGGTAAGGTGAACGGATGGCTATTGAAAATAACGATAAATTTTTGCCCGCATTTCTAGAAGAAATTGTAGGAGACCGTTTTGGTCGCTACTCTAAATATATTATTCAAGACCGCGCGATTCCTGATGTTCGTGATGGATTAAAGCCGGTACAACGCCGTATTTTGTACGCTATGTACGATTCGGGCAACACACCTGAAAAAGGATACCGCAAATCAGCCAAAACTGTCGGCGATGTAATGGGTAATTATCATCCTCATGGTGATTCATCGATCTATGATGGTATGGTACGGATGGCACAACCATGGAAAATGAGTCATACGCTTGTAGATGGACATGGGAACTGGGGATCGCCTGATGATGATCCGGCAGCAGCCATGCGTTATACAGAAGCACGTCTGTCTTCGATTGCGATGGAGATTTTGCGTGATATCGATCGCAACACTGTGCAATTCAAAGATAATTTCGATAATACTACACAAGAACCAGTCGTTTTGCCTTCTCGTTATCCTAACTTATTAGTCAACGGAGTCAGCGGTATTTCATCTGGTTTTGCTACTGAAATTCCTCCACATAGTCTGCGTGAAGTGATAGAAGGTTGTATCGCTTTAATGGAAAATCCAGAAATGGAACTGCCTGAATTGATGAATTATATCAAAGGCCCTGATTTTCCAACAGGCGGTACAATTATGGGTGGAGACGGGATACGAGATGCGTATTCTACAGGGAAGGGACGTATTTACGTACGTTCCAAAACCGAAATCGAAACTTTACGCGGTGGAAAACAGCAAATCGTGATTACTGAGATTCCTTATCAAGTCGTCAAAGTTCGCCTTGTAACAGCGATGGAAAATATACGTCTTGAGAAAAAAGTAGAAGGTATCGCTGAAGTACGTGATGAAAGTGGACGTGATGGACTACGAATCGTGATTGAACTTAAAAAAGAAGCAGATGCACAAGGTATTCTTGCTTATTTATTAAAGAAAACCGATCTACAAGTCACATATAACTTCAATATGGTAGCGATCGTAAACAAAGCCCCTCAACAAATGGGACTGAAAAGTATTCTGGAAGCTTATATTGCTCATCAACGTGAAGTAGTAACCCGTCGTACACAACATGATCTGGATAAAGTTGAAGATCGTGCGCACGTACTCGAAGGTCTGGCTAAAGCACTGAATGTATTGGATGAGGTAATTGCAGCGATCAAAGCATCTAAAAATCGTCAGGATGCACAAAATAATTTGCAATGGATGTTTGGTCTTACTGAACGTCAAGCAGATGCTATTTTGACACTACAATTGTACCGGATAACGAATCTAGAAATTAATCAAGTAGAAAAAGAACTGAATGATATCCAGAAAAAAATTACGAATTTCCGCGCTATTCTTGGTAGTGATAAAAAGCTAATAGGATTGATCAAAAAAGAATTAATGGAAATTCATGATAAACATGGTATCGATCGTCGTTCGATTATTCAAGATGAAGTGGAAGAATTGAAAGTGAATCTTGAAGTCATGATTAATTCTGAAGATGTACTGGTCAGTCTTTCTAACGATGGTTATATCAAGCGTACCAGTATGATGTCTTTCAATCGCTCGGGTGGAGAACGTAACGGCTCGGGTGCCAAAGAAGACGATTATATTCGTGACGTCATGAATGTGAATACACTGGATAGTCTGCTTGTATTCACACAGCGAGGACAATATTTCTTACTGCCTGTTCATCAGATTCCTGATTTCAAATGGAAAGAAACCGGAAAAGCGATTGTTAATATTATTCCGATGACTCGTGAAGATCGAATAATAACGATGATTCCGGTTCGCAATTTTGAAGAAGAACAAGCCGATTTGATCTTTGTGACCAAGCGAGGTCAAGTGAAGCGTACAGAGATTAAAGAGTACGCAACCAAGCGTTCAGGAGCAGTAGCCGCTTGTAAGTTAGGTGATGGGGATGAAGTCATTTCAGTCACTCGGGCAGGGCAAGCAAGAGACTTGATGCTAATTACCAAAGACGGTATGAGTATCCGCTTCCGTGCAGAAGAAGTAAATCCAATGGGTCGTGTAGCAGCAGGTGTACGTGGTATTCAACTTGTTGGAGACGATGAAGTCGCTGTAGTCTTGTGGGTAGATGGAGAAGAAGGACAATTGATGGTGATTACCGATCTTGGTTATGCCAAACGTACTTCATTGTTGCAATACCAGACGCAAAGTCGCGGTGGTAAAGGACTATCTACTTTTGAGTTCAAAGAAGGTAAACGTTCCAAACCTAACGGCAATCGCATTATCGGTGCTTTTGTCTGTGAAGAACATCGTTCATTCCTAGCTATTTTACCGCCTAACCGTATGATCGGATTCAATAGCAAATCAGCACTTCAAACCGATGAGCGTAGACATATTGGTAAGCAAATTGTCGAAATGGACAAAGCAGATACAATTATCGAAGTGATTGAAGATTTATCTTCCAATGGATCTACCTGATTTTAAGTAAAAATAAAATATAAACACAACATAAGTGCTCTTGCTATATTCCAATTAGCAAGAGTATTTTATGTTTGTAAACATCGTTCATTAGCAATGTCTAATATTATTCAATTGTATATTAATCAAACGATATAACTTCTGATTAATAATTCCTTTTGCTATAGAAGCAAATCATGCTAAAATAACGTTTGTGTGATTTTTAATATTTGTATTACATATTAGCAGATATACTTATTCATAATTGAGGTGGAAAAATGAAAGTAAAAGCTTTATTATGCATTATGATTACCTTATTAGCCGTGATCTCTACTGTAACTATACATCCTGTTGATGCAGCAAATACGATCACAGTCAAAACAAAAGTCTACAAGTACAAAGGTCAGCCATATGTACAACTCATAGGTGGTAACAAAGAAATAACAGCTACAATCAATAAAACGTTAAAAATTCATGCGGTTCACGCAGCAAAGTATGATACAGAGAACAAGAAAATAGATCAAAGTTATTTTTATTTGACGGATGTAAGTGTGAAGTATAATCACGATGAGAAAATATCTATAATCTATAGTGATTACTTATATACAGGTGGAACACATGGGATGCCTGCATCAATAAATTATAATTTTGACTTGAGAACAGGAAAGTTGTTGCATTTGAATAGTATCATTACAAATAAAAAGCAAATAAATAACTTGAAAACTTCTCTTTCTCAAAGCTTGCAAGCTAAATATGATGCTGGAGAAAATGTATTTCAAGAAGCGATTTCAGACTTCAACATCGATAATAAAACGCCCTTTTATTTCTACAATAAAGGTATAGTTATTCGCTTTGAGCCATATGAAGTTGCACCTTATTCAGAAGGAACAGTAGATATTAAAGTGCCGTATACTACAATTAATAAATAATTATATAACTGGTACAATAATGAATAATAGTTGTATTATAGCGCTATAATAAGCAAATTCAATCTTCCAACTATATAAAAAAAGCTTTTCCACGCCTTAAAGATCAGGCGCTGGAAAAGCTTTTTTTATAGAAATATACTTCAACATCTAACATTAATCGTAAATTACTTCAACTTCGTTTGTTCCAATTCAAGCTCTAACCGTTGCTTTAATTGCTCGTAAATGTCATTCGACCATTCAATCCATGGCTTGGTCTGTGGAGGAAGAGAGATCATAGAGATCATTCGACCACCGACAGGATGAGGAACAGCCGTTAAGACAGACCATAATGCTAATTGTTCACCACGACGGTTCACTTCTGCACCATACTTTTGATCACCGAATAACGGATAGCCTGCATGAGACATTTGAATCCGAATTTGGTGAGAACGACCTGTATGCAAATGAATCAAGACTAGCGCCAGATTCAAATCCTCATTTTGAGCAAGTACTTCATAGTCTAACACAGCTTCTTTACCACCCGTAGTACCTGCTGGAACTACGGAACCTGTATTAGTGCGAGCATTTTTAAGAAGCACGTCTTTAAGTGTTGCTTTAGATACAGTAGGAATACCGCGCACCACGGCTACATAGCGTTTCACCATCGTACGACTACGTACAGATTCAGACAAACGAGAAGCCGCTTTAGATGTTTTAGCAAATACCATCGCTCCGCCGACCGGACGATCCAGACGGTGGATCAATCCTAAATACACATTACCTGCTTTGTTATAACGTTCTTTCAAATCTTCTTTGATCAACGTCAGCATATCTGGATCGCCTGTTGGATCTTCTTGAGAAGGAATATTTACTGGCTTCACAACGCCGATAATATGATTGTCTTCGTAAAGAACAGGAATCGGTTCTCTGCTTTTACCATTTGAATGTTGTTCCATTTGTTATTCCTCAGCTTTCCCAGCGTCCAAGAATACCACAAGGTAAATTCAGACCTGAGTTCGTGATAGGTAGACCAATTTCGCCAGAAGAAAGTGTACCACCGTAACGTTGTTGCATTGTCATATTCAAAATATTAGACAACACGGTTGGTGCAATTCCTGTTGTATACGAGTTAATCAGCATAAATAATGGATTGTCAGACATAATCGACAAGCAAGATTCCAAGAAAGGATACAGACTGGATTCCAATTTCCACATTTCGCCACCAGGGCCACGTCCGTAAGAAGGAGGGTCCATAATGATTGCATCGTATTTGTTGCCACGACGTTGCTCACGTTGTACAAATTTGAATACATCATCAGTAATAAAGCGTACCGGACGATCGCCAATACCGGACAATTGATGATTTTCTTTTGCCCATTGCACCATGCCTTTAGCAGCATCGACGTGGACAACATCAGCGCCTGCATAAGAAGCAGCAGTCGTAGCTCCGCCTGTGTAAGCAAATAAGTTCAAAACAGTGATCGGACGACCTGCATTTTGGATTTTGTCCATCATCCAGCTCCAGTTGGCTGCTTGTTCAGGGAATAGACCGGTGTGTTTGAAATTCGTAGGTTTGATATGGAAATTCAAATCGCCATAACGAATATTCCAGCGTTCTGGAATTTTGCGTTTCCATTCCCATTCGCCACCACCTGAAGCGCTACGGTGATAATGACCGTGTACTTGATTCCAACGAGGGTCTCTATCTTTCGATTGAAGAGGCCAGATGATCTGCGGGTCTGGACGACGTAATAAGATTTCTCCCCAACGTTCCAGACGCTCACCTGCGCCCGTATCAATTAATTCATAATCTTTCCATTGATCAGCAATATACATGTAATAATCCATCCTTATCTTTTATTTCTCGATAGATATTGTCTAAGTACAATCATCTATATACAGAGTAGCCCAAAAAGCCATCTTTATCAGTTTACCGCATTTCATTGTATAACAATAGATGAAAGGAAGCTATATTTGATTTAATAAGCAAAAAAAGAAAAATCGTTATATAAACGACTCTTTTTATTGGACACTATGAACGTTAATACTACGTATAAGATCCAAAATATTATTAAAATGAATATTACTCAGCTGCTCAATCAATTCATCCATAGAATAATGTTCAGGCTTTTTGATCCATAGAGATATCGCACCGACTAATCCTGAAACCATATATTCAAGGCTGATCTGTATTTTGAGATTATCGGAAGGAGTATCTATCCCAGACAAAATGATTTTTTTGAAATGCTCTTTAAGATAACTAGAAAAGCTAGGCTGAATCTCATAAGTTAGCATCGTTCTAAAAAAAACAATATGTTCTTCTATGACAAGAAATAGATTCTTTAACGCAATAACCATGAATGAAGGATCTTGATTTTGAACATCCTCAATATATTCAGGTAAGCAAACATTTAATAGGTCGATATGTTCTATACATAATTTTTCCATCAAATCAGGTTTGTCTACATAGTGCAAATAAAAAGTATTTCGATTAATAATCGCTTGATCTGCAATATCTTGTATTGTTATACGATCGTAGCCTTTAGTTTGAATTAAAGTTAGAAAAGACTCTTTGATCGCTTTTCTCGTTTTAATAATACGTAAATCGATTTTATGTTTGTTCATTTCAAATTCCTTTCTTCAAAATAATAAGCATATTCAAAGCATTTGCTTATTAAATGTCAAATTGATTAATATCCACCATTGAATGCATTAAGTTTAAATTCTACAATAAAAACCATTAAATGAATACAATATATGAATGGATAGAGGAGAATAACGATGAAAACATTGGTTATTATTGGAGCAGGAAAAGGTTTGGGATTGTCATTAGCCAAAAGATTTGGTGTAGCAGAATTTCAAATTGCTTTCGTCTCACGCAATGCTACCAAGTTACAAGAAATGGTAGACGTCTTAAAAGAAAATCATATAGAAGCTTCTTATTTCATAGCAGATGTGTATCAAGCAGACCAAATTACAGATGCACTTACTAAAATTAAAGACAAATACGGTTCGATTGATGTGTTGGAATTTAGTCCTACTCCTGGAAAATATCCACCTACCTCTGTATTGGAATTAACAGCAGATAATATTAAAGACCTATATGAAGGTTATATTTTCAGTGCTATTCATGTGGTGAATACGGTATTACCAGATATGCTTACACGCAAAGAAGGAGCT
This sequence comes from Paenibacillus nicotianae, assembly GCF_042681745.1. Taxonomy (NCBI): domain Bacteria; kingdom Bacillati; phylum Bacillota; class Bacilli; order Caryophanales; family Paenibacillaceae; genus Paenibacillus; species Paenibacillus nicotianae. Next base: position 817,677 of record NZ_JBHUGF010000010.1, read on the forward strand.
CTACTTTTCACGACAGGATTATCCGCACTATACCCTATACCTATGATGGGGAATATCGGCATTATTCTTGCAGGTCTGCGTAATTATATTGCTAATCTTCATACTGAATTGTCACCTAAAGGCATTTTTGTAAGTCATCGATCGTTAGGTTTATGGATCAAAGAATCAGGTAATGGCACAGTGAATGATCCAGATGTTATTGCAGATATGTGGTATAAAGCTTATATAGATCAAGCAGTATGGGAAGAAGAGTATCCAAAAGGAGTTACGCCAGAAACAATACAGTATTAAAGCACGACAGAATTAAGTAATATTTTCGAATCTACAAAAATGCTGAATTCAAATGTATATACCAAAGAAGTCGCTTAATAAGCGGCTTTTTTATTTGTGTAAAAGAAACTAAGGTGAAAATATAATCGATATCAAACACACGTTAAAAGAAATAAACTACAAATTTAAAATTCGTTGTTGACAATGAGAATCATTATCAAGTATGATCAATCCATGGAAAACACATATGCGGGAGGATTACAATGTCTAAAATATTAGTGGTGTTCGCCAGCATGACTGGGAATACAGAAGAAATTGCAGATTTGATTGCTGAAGGAATACAATCCACAGGTGGAGAGGTTGAACTCAAGCAAGCAATGGACTGTGATGCGGATACTCTTTTGGAATACGACGCAGTACTCCTTGGCGCTTATACTTGGGGAGATGGCGAATTGCCAGATGAATTCCTCGACTTTTACGAAGATATGGATGAGTTAGATCTTAGTGGTAAAAAAGCCGCTGTATTCGGAAGTGGAGACACTTGTTACGAACAATTTGCAGCCGCAGTCGATATTCTGTCGAATAAGTTGAAAGAGCGTGGTGCAGATATCGTAGTAGAAGGGCTGAAGATCGAATTGAATCCTTCATCCGACGAGAAGGAAACTTGTCGTGAATTTGGCAAAAAATTTGCAAGTGTAGCAGTAAGTGTAGGTTAATACCTTATTACTTGTTCACTGCATCACACTAGAGCAGATGTAATCAAAGACTTCGTATGACTGGAAAGCAGGTGTTAAGCATATATGAATTATTCTACAGATCAGGCTTCACCTGTTTTGCAGGACTACAAGCTGGAAGAATGGCTACGAATGACATATCGTAATCCAGATCAATCTCTACCTACACGCAAAACATCACGTAATCAGACTTCCTCGATTCATTGGAAGCAACGGGTACAGTTTGCGATAGGGCATGCGATTAATCGCTATTACAGTATGTCACCAGAGCTAAGAGGAATAACCGATATTGGACAACTGGTTGATTTCCGTTGGCCTAAGCGTATCTCTTACTTTGATCATGAACAGCAGTACTGGCAAGTCAAAGATCTGGTAACGGCGAATATTCGCAAGCTTCTTGCTACTAATGAATATGCACCTTACCCGATGATGTTGTATGAACAGCATCAGACATTGGTTCCAGAACTGCAAACAAACTTGTCGGTTATCTTTCAAGTAGCCTGGCAAGGATCTGAACAAACAGCGCAACCGGATGATTCATCTGGACACAAGAGCCTGATTGTTCAGAAGTTTATCGTTGATGATGATCCTTATACAGCAGAAGCTTTTATTCATCTGTCTTCAGTGTTTTGCCAGTCTGCTTTTGGTAGGCTACCGGAACGAATCGATATTTTTTCGATCATGGAAGGGACAGTACAGCGACATTATCCTTCCCCGGAAAAATTGCCTGCATCACTGGATTATCTTCATTTATTACAACATGTCGTACCAGGCGGAACTCAAGTCTGTGAACATTGCAGACAGAACGCTGGTGTGACATCCCTAGCTCCTTCGTGGAGCCTCATGTAGGTGGACCAAGAAACGGGTCAAAATCCCCCCATCTTTTTGACCCGGATTCTTTTCACAATATAAGCAAGACCAACGAACATACGGCTTTCCTGTTACAGGGAATAGAGATCATTTATCTTTTCGTCCCAGTCACATGATTCGATAAAATAGATGAATCTCTAAGCAAAAGCGTTTATCCAGGCATGGACCGGACCTCCGTGCTTGGTATAAACGCTTTTTCTGTGTTTGGATATTAAGTTTAAATTTCAGGCATAGGTGGAGAGTATAGATAATAATCTTGAATATCTTGATGTTGGAAACCACACGATTCATACAGATACAGTGCACGATCATTATCAGACACTACATTAAGCCAGACACTATGACCAGCCTCGCTTTCAGCAAGAGCAACCTGACGTAACGCACTTCGCCCGATTCCATGTCCACGTAGTGCCGGATCGATAACAAATCCGTAGATCCAACTGTGTTCTCCTTCATAATCGACTTCTATTTTCCCAACAGCTATTCCAGCATGTTCAATAACGATCATTTTACGGGTTTTGGAGCGATTGGGGTTCGCGAGTGTAGCCAGTGTAGACGCTTCACTAATAGCAAAAGCATCGGCATCCAATCGTAACCACAAAGGAATATCACTATCATTAAAAGGGCGCAATACCGCCGTTTCCGGTTCCTCTACACTGAGATGATTATGCTCGTTATCTAGCTTGAGCGTATATTCAATACTGTGTAGAACGACAGGTCTTGTATTCACCCATGCTTGACCGGAGACTGAATCACGAGGCACATTGAGTAGTACTTGCTTGGCATCGACTAATTGTCCGCGGCTAACAGCTTGTTCCCACAACTTTGTGAATACACCACGTCTACGATAAAGAGGATGAGTCATTCCACATACTTCAATATTTTGTCCCATACGGTAAATTCCTAAAAAACCAATCAGTAATTTACCTTCATAATGGAAAAAGTCTTCTACACTACCAGGAGCACGGTTTTTAAGCATATCCCAGTTCAATTTGAGCATAATAGAATCTTCTTGTTCACAAAGACTCTGTAATTCTAATATATCTGCTAACTGCTGAAGTTTGAGCATAACTGTACCTCTTTTTTTCTGTATTTATATAGAAATTTATCGCTATAAAGCTTGAATTATCTTTTGAATCAACAAGAAGATTACATGCTTAATCTATCTATGATTAGATCGCATACGATCGTCAAATGTATCTTGACTACGTCTCCCATCCATCTTCTTTGGTCAGTCTACGTATAATTATATAAGGAATATACTAGATAAAGCTATCTAAGTTTTACAAATAAAAAAAGCATTCGTAGTCACCGGTCAGGTAGAACCACGAATGCGTCCAGTTAATAATAATAGAATAAATGAAATTAGAATCGTAATAATGGTTAAGCTCCATGCGAGTGGCATATTGTTAGCATCGACTGCAAAATAAATCGCTGTAGGCAGGGTCTGCGTTTTACCGGGAATATTACCTGCTACCATAAGAGTCGCTCCAAATTCTCCGAGTGCTCTAGCAAAAGCAAGAACAAAGCCTGTAACCAGTGACCGCCATGCCAGTGGCAAAATCATATGCCAGAGTAATTGCAATTCGGTAGCCCCTTGAGAGCGTGCAGATTCGAGCACATCTTTGTCCACAAGCGCGAATCCGGTTTTGAGTGTCTGATAAGCCAGCGGAAATGAAACGACAGTAGCAGCAATAATCGCTCCTGTTACGCTAAAGACAATCGGTTGATGGGTAAGCCACTCGGCTAATTTCCCAATCCAGCTACGTCTGCCTAATATCGTTAGTAATAGTAGACCGACCACAGAAGGAGGTAGCACAAGCGGTAACATAAATATAGTTTCTACAATAGATTTTCCGGGAAAAGAATATCGATTCATTATCATTGCAATAGCAATACTGAGTAGAAAAGCAAGTGTTCCTGCAATACTAGCGATTTGTAAAGAAAGTAGGATCGGCGAACCGATCACATCCCATGACCAGACAAAAGAACTCATGAACCTGAAGAAGCCTTCAAAAATCCATGTTTGATAAAGATTGCTTGTGCTTCATCTGTCTGTAAATAATCGTAAAAATCAGCAGCTTCTTGAGGATGAGTCGTAGCAGATACGATTCCGGCTGGATATAGAATAGGATCATGACTATTTGATTCTGTTGTAAAAGCAACTTTTACGCCGTCCGAATCTATCGCATCTGTTTTGTACACAAATCCTGCTTCAGCATTACCTGTTTCTACATAAGAAAGAACTTGCTTCACATCTTTAGTAAGCACAATTTTGGATTGTAATGAATCCCAAAGACTATCCGATTCTAAAGTCTGCTTCGCATACATACCAGCCGGAACAGATTCAGGGGTACCGACAGCTATTTTTTTGATGTTTTCATTAGTTAAGTCTTTTGGTGAAGATAAAGAGAGAGTGCTGTCTTTGGGTACAACAAGTACAAGTTGATTGGCTAACAGATCTTTTTCATGAGCTTTATCGATTAGATTAGCACTGAGTAAAGCATCCATCTGCTTACTACCTGCTGAAAAGAAAAGATCGGCAGGTGCACCTTGTTCAATTTGTTTCTGCAATGTACCTGAAGCGGCAAAATTAAAAGTAAGCGTTACATTAGGATGCTTTTGCTGATATAAAGTTTGGATTTCTTGCAGGCTATCTGTTAAGCTTGCCGCCGCTGAAATTGTTAATTGAACAGGTGTATCTGATGTAGATGTAGCACTATTTTCATTAGAAGTGGTTGTAGGAGTAGTAGCATTATCTGTACTGGATGTTGTGGTGGTAGATGAACAAGCACTAAGCATCAAGACCAGACATAACAGAATAGCAGTAATCGTTAAGCGTGACGTAGACGAAGTAGAACGAGGTGAACGCAAAGCAAATAGAGATTTCAACAAATATTCCTCCTTAAAGTTATAATACAACTATGTATTACACTCATTATTATATATTAGATCATACTAAATCATTCTAATTATATCTAGTTATAATTAAATATAATAATTAATGAAGAATCTTATTATTGATTAAATTGAAAACAGATCTGATCCACGTTAAGATAAATGTATATTGTTAGGGAGGAACCACCTATGAATGAGCAGGTGTCATACACAACTGAAGAAATCGCCAAATTACTAAAAGTCTCTAAATTAACCGTTTATGATTTGATTAAAAAAGGCGATTTACCTGCGTATCGTGTAGGTAAACAAATGCGAGTCGATCATTATGACTTAGAAGCTTACAAACAAAAAGCCAAAAATGGAATGATTCGTGAAAATCGAGAAAATGCGGGACAGCTCAATATGACTGCTACCTCACTAGATAGTATGTTGCAGACTTCTTCATCATCGGATGTATCAGAAGTGTCTCCACTTCAACCGGGAGTGGGTAATATCCCACATATCGATTATCAAGATCATACTGCTGATGCCGAAGCAACAGTTACACCTGAATTTGTACATGCGGCTTATGCACGTCCAGAAGAGATTTTGCGCAATACCGGAACAATGAATCCTATTACACAGGATACTATCACGCCACCGACCAGTGGCAGAACGATTGTGATTACCGGACAAGATACCAGTCTGGATATTCTGGCACGTTATATGGAAAAAGAAGATAGTCGTTATCGTCCACTTCGTTCTTTTGCAGGTAGTATGGACAGTCTGGTATCAATGTATATGGGTAATTCTGATATTGTTAGCACTCATTTATTTGATGGAGATACTGGTGATTATAATTTGCCATATATTCGCAAAATTCTAGTCTCACATCCTTGTACAGTAATCAATCTAGCATCGAGAAGAGCAGGTCTATATGTAGCGAAAGGCAATCCAAAAGGGATTCGTACATGGCAAGACTTGGCTCAAAATGGTGTAAAGATTGTGAATCGAGAGCGGGGAGCGGGCGCACGTGTATTACTGGATGAACAACTACGATTGAACAATATTCGTACCTCTCAATTACAAGGATATACACAGGAAGAATCGTCTCATATTGCAGTAGCTGGCAAAGTAGCCAGCGGTCAAGCAGATGTAGGTGTTGGAAGCGAGAAAGCCGCCGCTTTAGTAGGAGTAGAGTTTGTTCCTTTAACTGTGGAGCGTTATGATCTGGTGATATTAAATAAAACTGAAAATGCCGAATGGATAGCTACTTTAAAAAGAATATTGTCCTCGGATGAATTTAAGCGTGAGTTGCAAGCTATCGGCGGATATGATCTATCTCGTACAGGAGAAGTAATATACGCAAGTGAATATTAATATATCTAATGAGGAGGATACAAAGATGAAAGACAAAGTCAAAGGATTGGTAGTAGGAATAGCGATCGGTTCATTATTGACAGGGACAGGCGTAGCAATGGCAGCAAATACTAGCAGTATTCAGGTAGCTTTCAAAAATGTCGGTCTATACATCGATCAAGTCAAAAAATCAGATGCCAATGTTATTATTTATAAAGGAACAACGTATGTACCGGCAAGAACGATGAGTAATGCGATGAGCAAAGATATTCGTTTATCAAATAACAATTTGTATATTGGAAGTAATCAGACCAATAGTTCGGGTTCATCGTCATCTTCTAATTCGACGACTACACCAACACCAACGATACCCACTCCAAGTGCACCTACTGTACCAACAACACCATCTTCAACATCCAGTACATCTACGAGTAAAAGTACATCTCCAGTAAGTGAAGCCCGAGCAATTCAATTGGTCAAAGATAAGTACAAGTTGAATGGTTCTTCTTATCTGGTTACAGATGTAGATCATGAAGAAGATAATATGTATGTAGTCCACGTCTATGAAAATGTAGTCGACGATGCCGCAACAGGAGAAGGTCATACTGCTACATATGGCTGGTATTATGTTGACAAAACAACAGGTGCAATTACATCAATGTTCTAACCAAACGATAACAATAATAGAAATCATGATGATATAACAAATTCAAAAAGCTGTAACTCGCTATGTGTACAAGGGAGTTACAGCTTTTTGCTATGCATATAATTAAAATATTCTAAATAATCTAAAGTATGATAAGCGACTAATTGTAACTAAGAGGTGATCGGAATCCAGATCTGCGGAGCAACGTTAGGCCCACCATATACTTCTAGTTCAGGCAGATACGCATGTTCATAAGCATTAGAAGGAAACCATTCCGAGATAATCTGTTTCCAGACTTGTTGCATACTAGCGGGCATCGGGCCTTCTACTTCAAATACACTCCATTTGGAAGCAGGAATATGTAAGCTTGATAACCCTTCAGGAGTATCACCATCGTAAGCAGTAGCAATCCAATATTCCATTTGATTAGCTTGCATTTCAGTCTGATCTACACAGACCCCTAGTAATCCTGGAATAACACCATTGTTTAGTTCAAATAAACGATCTTCTACACCTTCATGATATGCTTTATCCCACATTTTGGGGATTTCTCGCAGATTTTCACCATTCTCATACGAAAAAGTTTGCTTGATGCCGACTAATGAAAATGCAGGATGTTCGATCATTTTATAATTCATCGGTTCTGCTCCTTTGATCTGAACTTGAATAGTCAAGCGATTGTAAGACTTGAGCGAAGTACTATGTTTGCGTGCTTCGCTAGGTGCAATCCCATGTTGTCTTCGGAAAGCTTTGGAAAAAGATTCCGGGGTATCGTATCCGTACTTGTGAGCAATTTCAATAATTTTGTGCTCACTATGTAAAAGTTCGTGAGCAGCCAGTGTTAATCGTCTACGTCTTAGATATTCTGCTACTGTCGTATCGGTTAACAAAGCAAAGTTACGCTGAAAATAAAAAGGAGACAGATGTGCTTGAGCAGCAATTTGTTCGATCGTGATAGGCTCTAATAAATGTTCTTCCATATAGTGAATAGCAGTCTGTAAAGAGGTTATCCAGTTCATCGTTATTGTTCACTCCTTGATATTTAGTATAAAGGAAAGTAATCAATCGATCCGGTCATTTTGTGCGCTGTTTTGTCTGTTATCTGTTAGATAGAGAACAAATAGTCAATATAATAGGTGTACCCATAGTTGTTTTGACAATGATAATGATTATCATTTATAATAGGTATAGATACAGATTTTGAAGGAGGACTGGCTATGTTTGCTATTATACGTAGTATCACAGTAACAGAAGGTAACGCCCATCAAGTTGTAGAGCGTTTTAATCAACCGGGTATTTTGGAAGAACAGCCTGGTTTTGTTGATTTAACGATTTTGGTGAAGCAGACTCGTAAAGGGGAAGAAGAAGTCGTCCTTTTATTCCGCTGGGAATCTGAAGAAGCGTGGAAGAATTGGGAGAAAAGTGATGCTCATATTCAAGGGCATCGCCAAAAAGCAGGTCAATCTAAACCCGAATATATCATTAACTCTATCAACGGGAAGTATGATATCAAAGCAATCAAAAAAGGAAAAGCATAAGAATCAACAGACAAAGTCGCTATTATAGCGGCTTTTTTTTGTTGTTTTATAAATACTATATTCTTATCTTGCACGTAATGGATTGATATTTATAAAGGTATCTGGCAAATAACACAATAGCCCGTTCGAGTCTTTTTCTTGTTTTTCACCAACTTGTCAGAAAGATATGATTCTTCTTGGAACGATTAAGGACAAAAATGTGACTGCAATTGAATTGATTCAAAATTAGAATACAATAAATTTTAAATATCAAGCGAGATCATAACTTGATCTATTCTGCAAGATGAAAGGGGACAAAGATACATATGGAGATTGATACGGTATTATGGAGCAGGCTTGTGACAGGACTGACACTTGGATTTCACGTTATTTTTGCAACGCTAGGTGTCGGTATTCCATTAATGATCGCTATAGCAGAGTTTATCGGGATTCGAAAAAAAGATCATCATTACATACTGATGGCAAAACGATGGTCAAGAGGATTTGTGATTTCGGTAGCGGTTGGTGTAGTGACAGGGACAGCAATCTCTCTACAACTGGCTTTAGTATGGCCTAATTTTATGAAATTAGCCGGAAATGTGATTGCACTACCTTTGTTTATGGAAGTATTTGCGTTCTTTTTTGAAGCGATCTTTTTAGGAATTTATTTGTATACATGGGATCGATTCAAAAATCCGTATCTACACTGGTTATTAACGATTCCAATTGTGGCTGGAGCAGGAATGTCGGCTGTATTTATTACTACAGTCAATGGATTTATGAATACACCGGGAGGATTTCTGATGGAAGCAGGGCAATTTGTAGCTGTAAATCCTGTACAAGCGATGCTTAATACAGCGACATTTTCTAAAGTGTTCCATGTACTGAGTTCTGCTTATCTAACAGGTGCGGCATTATTAGCCGGAATTGCTGCTTTTGCAATGCTTAGAAAAGGGGTATCTGTCTATCACAAAAAAGGCTTAAACCTTATGATGGGCGTTGTTTTGCTATTTAGTCTATTTAATACATTAGCTGGCGATGTATCGGCTAAATTTTTGGCAGAACATCAACCAGAGAAATTGGCTGCGGCAGAATGGCATTTTGAAACTGAACGTGGAGCAGACTTGATTCTGCTCGGATGGTTGAATGCAGAGCATGAGGTGATAGGCGCACTTCATTTGCCGAAAGTGCTTAGTTTTCTAGCATTTGGTGATTTTAATGCAGAAGTGACAGGACTGAATGAATTTCCTTTAGATGAACGTCCACCGCTGCTTGTCCATTATTTATTTGATGCGATGGCAGGAATTGGATTTACGTTGCTTGCTGTCTCCGGTCTGTATTTTATACTGCTGTTCTGGAAGAAGCGTCATCAGTTCAATCTAAATAAATGGATGCTTCGTATAATTGCACTGTGTGCGCCACTTGCTTTTCTAGCTGTTGAAATGGGTTGGTTCTACGCCGAACTCGGACGACAACCCTGGATCATTCGCGGGTATATGCGTGTCGAAGAAGCCGCCACATCTTCGCCGAGTGTCCGCATTTTATTCTTTGTTTTCTTACTTCTCTATATTGTACTTGGCACGATATGTGTACTTGTATTAAGACGATTGTTCCATAACAATCCTGCTGAAGTAGAAATCGAGAAGTGGCACAAAGATAATCCTGATGATGTGACCCGGAAAGGTGGACACGTATGATCAGTTATGAATTGATCGGTATCTCGGTACTCTGGCTGTTTTTGTATGGTTATTTGATTGTAGCTTCAATCGATTTTGGCGCAGGATTTTTTGCTTTCTATGCACGCCTGACCAAGCAAGACCATTTGATTAATCGACTGATCTCACGTTATCTATCACCGGTATGGGAGATCACTAATGTATTCTTTGTTTTTTTCTATATCGGGATTGTCGGATTTTTCCCGGATACTGCTTATTATTATGGGTCTGCTTTGTTGGTGCCTGGAAGTATCGCTATTATTCTGCTGGCGATTCGTGGTTCATTTTATGCTTTTGAAAATTATGGTTCCAAAAACAATATTGTATTTCTATTTTTGTATGGAGCAACCGGATTACTGATTCCAGCTTCGTTATCTGTAGCATTAACGCTGGCTGAAGGAGGATTTATTCTCAAGCAAGGGGATATTGTGTCTCTAGATTACTGGGAGTTATTCACCAATCCATTATCATGGAGCATTGTCGGGCTGGCGATTGTATCTGTTTTGTTTATAAGCGGAACATTTCTAACTTTTTATGCTTCACGTGCAGAAGATAAGTCTGCTTTAACATTAATGCGAGGATATTCTTTATTTTGGAGTACACCGACTATTGTTATGGCATTAACCGCTTTTATTTATTTAGGTCAACATAATGAACGACATTTTCAAAATATGATGAATCTATGGTGGTTGCTTGCTCTATCGGTTGCATTCTTTATGATTGCTATGTGGCTGTTATATAACGGACGTCGCTATGGATTAGCATTTAGCTGTATTATGTTGCAATTTTTCTGCGCCTTTTTTGCTTACGGTATCGGGCAATATCCGTATATTCTTGATCCCTATATTACCATCCAGAGCAGTGCAACGTCACCAGCGATGGGCTTTGCGTTAGTAGTTGTATTTATAGGTGGACTTTGTTTGTTAATTCCTTCACTTATTTTGGTCTTTAAGCTGTTTCTATTTGATGCAGATTATGTAAAAGGGAAAAAATAAACGATATGCTAACTTATAATGGCTACCAAGCAGACTCCTACTATGCTTTGGTCGATAAAGGAGGAGAGTTCGATGAGTAGAACATCCAGTCTGATTAGTGAACAAATGTCTTTACAACGAAAAAATAGAGTTCTTCTAATAATTATTTCATTGATACTAGGCATTACGATCATTATACAGGCAATATTACTGGCTGAAATCGTGCAACAGATTTTTGTTGAAAAAGCTTCCTTTTCATCAGTGAGCGTATTACTAGGATTATTACTGTCTGTAATGGCGATACGTACATTATTGTTTTATAGCAATGGAAAAATAGGGCTATACATGGCTGCTCATGCCAAAACGAATATGCGAGCAGCGGTTATACAAAGCTTGACTCGTACTTCTATGCCGGGCATGTTACTTGGACAGACAGGTGGAAAAGTCAGTATAGCCCTCGATGCGGTAGACGAAGCTGACAGTTATTTTAGTCAATATATGCCTCGAATGATAGAAGCGGCTATTATTCCGATTTTAATTGTAGCATTTACATTTTCACTCCATGTGAATACAGGCTTGATTATGATCTGTACTGCTCCATTTATTCCGTTATTTATGATCTTGGTAGGGTTAAAAACAAAGCATAAATCTGAAGAAAAATATGAACAATTATCTGCGTTTTCCGGTACATTTCTAGACTCTCTTCAAGGATTAGTTTCGTTAAAAATATTCGGACGTGCGCATCATCAGCAACAGCAGATTGAACGAAGCAGTCTAGGATATCGTGATGCAACAATGAGTATTTTGAAAATCGCTTTTACCAATACGTTTATGCTGGAATCGATCGTGATGTTGAGTATCGGTATTGTGGCTCTAGAACTTGCTATTCAATTGCTGGTTTTCAAATCGATGACGTTTCACAGTGCGTTTCTGATTTTGTTACTGATTCCTGAATTTTATAGTCTGTTAAAAAATACAGGCACTGCGTTTCATAGCGGGCGTACAAGTATGGGAGCTGTTCGTAAAGTAGAGCAGATGTTAGCTGAATCCCAACCAACAGAATCAATAGAGAACACAACAGAAGCAACATTAAGCGCTACAAACAAATCCATCACACAAAGTAGCGATCCTTTAATAAGAGTAAAAGACTCTACACCGCTATCGATCGAGTTAGAAGATGTAAAGTTTCAATATGCCCCTGATTCTTTTGCACTTGAGACGGGGCGAATCACCATTACAGCAGGAGAACATATTGCGATTGTTGGCAAAAGTGGATCAGGAAAAACAACGCTACTACACTTGATTGCTGGCTTGCTCCAGCCTACAGCAGGTTCGGTACTGATCAATGGGAATACATTATCAACATATGATGAATCTGCATGGTTTCAACATGTTAGCTATATTACACAGCATCCTTATATATTTGCAGGGACATTTGCCGAAAATATTTCAATTGGAGCAGGTAGAGAAGTGACACGCGACCAGATTGTACAAGCTGTCGAAGAAGCTGGACTTACCGGGCTTGTCGCTCAACTTCATCAAGGCTTAGATACGTTGATTGGAGAAGGGGGAAGAGGACTTTCAGGTGGCGAAAAACAACGGCTTGCTCTAGCGCGTGCTTTTCTGAAGCGACCGGATATTATTTTATTTGATGAGCCTACTGTAGGATTGGATCTGCATACCGAGCAGATCTTACAACGTTCTATTGCTACATTGTCGCAAAACGCAACGATGATTACAGTAGCGCACCGATTATATACGATTCAAGATGCTGATCAAATTTTGTATATAGATCATGGAATAGTCGTTGATTCAGGACGTCATCATGAACTTCTAGCTCGCTTATCTCCATATGCGGACATGGTAAATGTGCAACAAAAAGGAGTGTTAGCATGAATGATCTCGCTATAATGTCCAAAGCGATGCTTCAAGAGCGCAAAGATATTATCTTTTCGATATTGGGAGGATTTATTGCTGGTATAGCAGGTGTCGCTTTATTCTCAGCAAGTGGATACATGATCTCGCAGACGGTATTCGCGCCACCATTATATACATTGATTATTATTACTTCTATGGTCAAATTATTAGGTCTGCTTCGAGCAGCAAGTCGGTATGGTGAGCGTCTGTATTCACACCGAGCAACATTTTCAATGTTAAGCCGATTACGAGTAACATTCTTTGCCAGATTGATTCCGATTACACCCGGGATATTGAACAAAAATCGAAGTGGTGATCTGCTTGCACGTATCGTGGGCGATGTAGAAAGTCTACAGCATTACTTTTTGCGTGTCGCTTATCCTCCTATGATTGCACTACTGGTCTTTTTGGCGACAATGGTATTCACATCGGCTTTTTCAATCTGGATTGCTTGTGTTTTAGTCGTAGGGATGTTATTAACCGCAGTAATCGTGCCGGGCATAGTATTGATAGGACAGCGCAAAATCAATGGACGTGTTCGCGAGCAACGAGCTTTACTTTCTACAGAAGTGACTGAAGTGTTGTATGGTTTTCGAGATTTGAAAATTTACGGACAATTACCAGAGCGAGAACAGCAACTTGGACAAGCTGCTGTGACTTTAACAAAAGAACAACAAAAAGCAGCCGATAATCTCTTACGTGGACAATCTATGCATACCTTTGTCACCTTTTTTATTTCATGGAGTGTGTTAGCGGTAGGGGCATGGCTGATTATAGAGGGTACGCTTAATGGTGTATTTTTAGCTATGCTGATTATGGCATCTATGACTGTTTTTGAAGAAGTAGCAGCGATGGCTACTTTACCAGCTTACAAGCAAGATAGTGAACATGCTGCTGCACGTTTGCACGAAACAGTCGGAAGTGCAGATATAGAATCTGTGCAATCGTCAAAAGTATTATCTAATAATCAAGCTATTTCTATTGATATAGATCAGGTGACTTTTCAATATCAAGATGAATGGAGACCAGCGCTACAAGAATTGTCATTACATCTTAGTGCAGGTTCCAAAACAGCGATTGTAGGTGCAAGTGGATCAGGCAAGTCAACGATAATCGATCTGCTACTCAAGCTTCGTGTACCTACCAAAGGAAGTATAAAATTAAATAATATGTCTGTACAAGAACTGGATGAACAAAGTATCTGGCAGACAACTAATGTGGTATTACAGCAAGGGCACTTTTTTAGAGGTACTGTTCGTGACAATCTGCTATTGAATGATGAACAATACTCGGATGAACAATTAGTAGAAGTGCTGAATCAGATGCAACTTCCTCAACTGCGGTTAACCGATATGGTCTATGAAAAAGGAGAAAATCTATCAGACGGTGAAAAGCAACGACTGGCTTTAGCACGCGCTATGTTGCGCAAAGGACGATTGTGGCTTCTCGATGAGCCGACATCATCGCTAGATTATGTAACCGAACAACGCGTATTACAACAACTTTTGAATAGCGCGACTGAAGATACGCTTCTTCTGATAGGACATCGCTTAACCGGATTAGAAAAGATGGATCAGATTTTAGTGATGGATCAAGGTAAGATTGTAGAGAGTGGTTCTTATTCAGAACTTATGGAGAAACAGGGCTATTTCTATGAAATGAAAAAAATCGAGTGGCAAATGATCGGAGAAGCGGCTATATAAAAAAGTCCTTTTCTCAAGAGATCTGTACAAAATTCATAATTTCTTGAGAAAAGGATATCAATAAATGGTTAGTGTATCATTCAGCCAATAATTCGCTGAGCAACTTTTGCTCATGTTCAAATAGATTATCATACTTAGTGGTTCGCACCTCTTGTAACCATTTCACTACAGCAGGATCGTCACTTGCTACACGATGGAGAAACGATATGCCATACATCAACTCACTAATAAGATGTTGGCGACCTGCACGAGGTCTAGAAACGATAGATTTAACTCGTTTGAGCACTAGCTTGACTTGAGAAGGAGTACCATGCTCGGCAATAGCTTTCATCGCATGCCATTTGATAGAAGACGATAAATCTTTGGCTAAATGATGTTCAAAAATAGATAGATAATGATTGCCATCGAATGTAGATAACATATCAATACATAACGCACGAATATCCACTTTGTTGGAACGCAAATGAGGAACCAGGTAAGGAGCAGCCATCTGTAGGTTTACCTTTTGGATAGCAGAAAGGATATAAAATAAATCAACATGGTTTTTGGATATCGATAATAGTTCAATCAGGCGTTCGCCTACAACTTCACGATCACAACGACCTAATATTTCGATAGCATGATGACGTACTGAAGATTTTTTGGCATAAGATAAAGATAAGAAAGGTGTAGCATCTGGAATAAAGGGCACATAGGTAAAGGTATGTAAAAGCATCATTTGTTCACGAGGAGGGATAGATTGGAAATACAATAACATTTTGTCTACCGCTCGTGTGCCTTGAGTATGACGTGCAAGATGACTCCATATAAAAAAGAGATGTTTGCGATCATCCACATGAGTAGTCTGCGTCCATACTGTGTCTACGATATCAATCCAATGTTCTTCTTTTAATTGCTGGGCTTCTTTGCGAGCTTTCCATCCTACACTATCGCCTGAACTTCTTACAGCTTGCCCATGTTCATCGGTTGTTACACTCATTCGGTAGATTAAGTCCTGTATGTAGTCGATATGTTCCATGAAATAACCTCCTTTAAAATACATACTTCAAGTATACGTCAAATGGCTATAAAGCGTGCATATCTTATTGTTCATTGTATTACATCAAAGTTAAGCGTAAAATAAACCTAATGAGCAAATATTTGTAAGCGCTTATTTATTGGAATGTGCTACTCAAAAAACCAAAGAGGTGTTCAAGATGCCAGCTCCAGAAATGATGCACGCGATAAGAGTTCATGCTTATGGAAATAGTGAAAAAATGCACTATGAGAACGTATTAATGCCAAAAATCGAAGCTGATGAAGTATTGATCAAAGTCTCAGCAACCGCTTTTAACCCGTTAGATCATTTGATTCGTATGGGGGTATTACAAGAAACATTCCCTCATAAATTACCTTATATTCCGAATGTAGAAGTATCCGGTACAATCACCGAAATAGGCAAAAACGTAAAAAATGTAAAAGTAGGCGAACCTGTTTTTGCTTTATTGAATATTCTTTCTAATGGAGCAGCAGCTGAATATGTCGCCACCAAAGCTGAATATGTAGCTGTAGCACCCAAAAAGATCAAACTTCCAGAAGTAGCGGCTCTTCCAGTCGGCGCCTTAACCGCATGGCAAGCACTATTCGATCATGGTCATTTGGAAAGTGGACAACGTGTCTTAATTGCAGGAGCCGCAGGTGGAGTCGGTACATTAGCAGTGCAATTAGCCAAATGGAAAGGTGCACATGTGATCGGTACCGCATCCCAATCTAGCTTCGCGATGCTTCAAGACATCGGTATAGATGAGCTGATCGATTACAATGAAGAGATGGTCGAAGATCGGATCGAAGACAAGCTTGATCTTATTTTTAACCTGTCTCCAGAAGGGTCTACTGAAGTAAGCAACTGGCTTCATCTATTGCGTGAAGGCGGAACATTCGTCTCGATCACAAGCCCGGCAGATGAAAAAGTAGCCAAAGAGTTAAACGTAAATGTAGTTCATATGAATGTACAGCAAAGTGGAGAACAATTATCTCATATTGCGAAGCTTGTCGATGAAGGTGTACTCAAACCTGTTATTGCTGAAAAAGTAAAACTCAAAGACCTTCCAGAACTTCATCACCGCGCAGAAGTAGGAACCGTTCGAGGTAAAGTGTTAATCACTGTAGCTGAATAATAGGTAACGTTAGTAGAACAAATACTTAAAGTATCCCCTTTGATTGTAAAGGGGATTTTTGTTGCTTTATAGTGGTATATAACAATAGTGATGGAGCTTACTTTATCAATTTATTAAGGTTAGATACGCATACTATATACATAAAATAAGGAGCAATAAGAACGATGGATATACATAACTGGCAACCACTTACTGTAAAAGAAGTAAACTTATTATTCCAAAGTATGCCTATTGTCTGGGGGATTGCAGGCGGATGGGCACTCGATTTACATATAGGTAGACAGATCCGAGAACATAAAGATATTGATGTTATTGTATTCCGCCAAGATCAGCAAAAAGTGTATTCATATTTATCGCAAGAATGGATATTATACAAAGTATACAAAGGGACTTTAGAGATTTGGAAAGGAGAACCGTTAGAACAAGTGAATGATATATGGGTGAAAAAAGATGAGCAATCTGCATGGTCATTTCAGTTGATGTTTGTCGATCAAGTGGATGAAAATTGGATATACCGCAGACATCCTATGATTCTCCGAAAAGCGAGCGATATTTTTTTAACGACTACAGAGCATATTCGCTATCTTCGACCTGAGATTCAACTTCTCTACAAAGGAGGCAGTTCAGTGATTCGGGAAAAAGATAATCTGGATTGGCAGACGATGTTGCCCTATTTAACCGTAGAGGAAAAGGAGTGGTTAGTATCGGGGTTGAAAGGACAATTTCCAGAAGGGCATCGGTGGATCGAATGATCTCGAAAAAATGATTAGATGTATTCTCCATTTATGATAGTGATATACCAATTGTATATTATGCTGTAAGGGTGCTTTGGTTTTCAAAGGATACCTAAACAATAGATAAGATCGGTTTGCATACGATCAACAAAGACTTAATCGATCGTCACTAGATGCCATTCACCCTTGCTATTTTTCATAAAATAAAAGAACAGTGTCGCTTGCTGGACTTTGTCGTCGCCTTGTAATTGACGCATACCACGAACGGGTACAAGTATACGTTCATCTTCAATATATGCGGGATCGATGTCTGTAAACTGGGTAGTATGATCCATTATATAAGCGAGTGCTGCTGCGCCTCCATCGGAGCCAAATAACTGATCTAATGCTGTCTGATCATGGTTCACTATCGCATCTACTGCGCTATGTAGTTCGGCAACCATCTCATTGGATAGTAACTTATCGTGTAACTGCTCCCAGTCAATTTCATCTGAACTTGCAAGCAAACCGGTATTCGTTTGCTGCGGATCGCTTGAATGTACCTCTTCTACTGGAATAGGGCTCTCTTTACTCGGTAATGATGTGTTGTTCTGTGGAGGTATAGAAGATGTTCCCTGAGTACAGGCTGATAATAGTAAAGTTGCACTGGTAAAGATAGCAACCGTATATTTCATTTTGCTCATGTATAGATACATCCTTTTCCTAGATAATGGATAGACTTGTATATTGGCGTTTGATCTCTTCTGTTCTTAGGGTAAACTTAATTATGTACAACATATCATAAATGACGTAAAAAGTACGCACATGAAAGGTTCTGAGCCCATGCAACCGACAATTGAAAGCATTTATAAACGATATAGTCCTGCACTTCGACCGGCAGAGCAGGAAAACTCTATAGGGTACTGGTTTATCTTTCGCGGCAATCATTTACTTGTTCATGAAACAGACGACCTACTGGCTGTTCCAGTTGGAGATCGTCTGGACAAGTATGGATTAACATCTAGCCGTACGCTCTATCTGGGTTCGATCGAAGGTGCTTCCTGTTATACAGCGGAAGTCGCAGAAGATAGTACCGCACCGGAAGGTATGGTTTTTCTACCTCTATTTGCCCTATATGACCGAATTGATGAAGATTTGTTCCATGTCGCCGGGAGAGGTCTGCAAATGCTCTCTTGGGATGCAACGAACCAATTCTGCGGACGTTGTGGCAATCCGCTGAATCACGTAGATCATGAGCGTAGCAAAGTTTGTCCAAATTGCGGATTGTCTCATTATCCTCGTCTATCACCTGCTGTAATTACGATTATTTTAAAAGGTGATCAGATTCTTCTCGCTCGTGCAGGTCATTTTCCAAATAATATGTATGGTCTGATCGCAGGCTTTGTAGAACCTGGAGAGACACTAGAAGACTGTGTACAACGGGAAACGATGGAAGAGATCGGCATCAAGATCAAAAATATTCGCTATTATGATAGTCAACCGTGGCCGTTTCCACACTCACTCATGATCGGCTTTATCGCTGAATATGATAGCGGTGAGATTCAAGTAGATGGTGAAGAGATCGCCGAAGCCAAGTGGTTCCATGCGAACGAACTGCCTAATATTCCACCGCGAGTCAGTATTGCACGTAAGATGATTGACTGGTATGTAGAAGAATATAAAAGCTAGATAACATATAAAAGTAGCAGCTCTCCGGCATCGATGCGAATCCGGTGGTCTGCTGCTTTTATATTTTCACTTTTGCTTACTAGGCTATGTTTATGCTGAAGAAAACTATGGAGCAACCTACAACGTCTGATGAAACGAGTAATTGTAAATGGATTCCAAAAGAATTGGCTCTCGATTGGGTAGCATTACCGTCTATCCGCTTCCGTTACCAAGCGTATCTAGACTTTAGCGGGTCTGTAAATTATATATCCTATGTTAAAGGGGCAGGATCAGCATTAGAGGTGAAGTTACAAAGAGATATTTGATACTTAAAAATAATACTTTACCGATCGTTCTCAATATGATAAAGTTCTAAATAAGAAGTTGCTAACTAACCATATAACAACCACCTTCCTACAAAAATAACATCTTCCAACAGCAAGCTTTATTTTTTTATCTTTATTAGAATGATCGTTCTCAAAAGGTTTTAATACTAATTATGAGCTGAATAGGAGCTATAACAATGAAAAAAACGGTATTAATCACAGGCGTATCCGGCGGGATTGGAAAAGAATTAGCTGATCTTTTTGCTAGAGATGGTTATAACTTGGTATTGGTAGCACGTAATGAAGCCAAGTTACAAGAAATGTCTAAAGCGTATGAGCAACAATATGGTACACATTCTATCGTTATCCCCAAAGATGTATCTGTTGCAGGTGTACCACAAGCTATTTATCTAGAGTTAAAAGAAAAAGGCATTATCGTAGATTATCTGATTAACAATGCTGGATTTGGCTTGTATGGAAAATTTGTAGAAACAGATGGGGAACAAGAAACTAACATGATCGATGTAAATATCAAAGCTTTAACAATGATGACCAAATTATTTGTACCGGATATGGTTACACGAGGGCAGGGCGGCATCATGAATGTAGCTTCATTAGTAGGATTTTTCCCTGGCCCGATGATGTCTGTGTATTATGCAAGCAAAGCGTATGTATTATCGTTTACTGAAGCACTTGAGAATGAATTAAGTGGAACAGGTGTAACTGTTACTGCACTTTGCCCGGGAGTCACAGCTACAGGATTTGTAGACCGTTCTGGTATGGGAGCTTCTAAAATGATACAAAATGGCTCTATTATGAAGTCAGACGAAGTCGCACGAATTGGATATCGTGGATTTTTGCGAGGAGATACAATTATTATACCGGGAGCACGTAATCGCTTTTTAGCATTTACGCCGCGGTTGTTACCACGTAAATGGATAACCCGTATTGTGAGATCGATGCAAGATCGAGCCAATCACTAAACATATCATAGGCACTGAATATATTTAAAAAAAATACTTTACCGATCGTTCTAGAAATGTTATGCTTACTTTTAGTTAGATCAAGGCGACCTTCTATACCTATTATAGAACGATCGTTCTTGAATTATCAAAATACGATTAAAGGGAGAAATGAAAATGAAATATACCGTAATTACAGGAGCTAGTTCAGGAATTGGTTATGAGAGCGCGTTGGCATTTGCAGCGAAAGGCAAGAACTTAATTATCGTAGCCAGAAGAGTAGAGAAACTCGAAGAACTTCAAGCTGAAATTAAAGAATTGTATCCAACATTAGATGTAGTAGTCGTGGAGAGTGATCTTTCCGTAACTCAGCAAGCATACACGTTATACAACAGTCTGAAAAATTATGAAATCGAGACATGGATCAACAATGCAGGACTTGGAGCAGGGTCAATGATCGTGGATCAGGATCTAGAAAAAGTAGAAACGATGCTAAAAGTTAATATTGAATCTTTGACTATTTTATCTACTCTTTATGCTAAAGATTATGCGGATGTTGAAGGCACTCAATTAATCAATGTATCGTCAGCACTTGGATATATTATTGCTATAGGAAGTGTCGCTTATTCTGCTTCTAAATACTATGTAAGTGCATTTACAGAAGGACTTGCCAAAGAATTAGAACTTAAAGGTGCTAAATTAAAAGCAAAAGTATTGGCACCTGCAATTACAGAAACAGAATTTATCAAAGTATCTAATGATGTTGAAGATTATAAATACGAGAATAATATTCCTAAATACCATACTGCGAAACAAATGGCAGGATTCATGGTCAATCTTTATGAAAGCAACGAGACTGTAGGTATTGTCGATACTGAGTATAACTTTAATTTAACAGCACCTATTTATCCAGTCATTTCAGAATTGTAAATATAACTGTAATTCAGCTTGATTAGCATATAGAAATCGGAGGAAAACAAATGGAAAAATTATGGAGCCCCATCAAAGTAGGAAATATGGAATTAAATCATCGACTAGCTATGGCACCGATGACACGCAGTAGAACACAAGAAGATGGTACCCCTGGAGAGTTAGAAGCACAGTATTATAGTCAACGCGCTTCTTTGGGACTTCTAATTACAGAAGGAGCACAGCTTTCAGACGATGGTCAAGGATACTTATGGTCACCCGGAATTTATACAGAACAACATATCGAAGGATGGAAAAAGATAACAGATTCTGTACATCAAGCAGGCGGATATCTCTATATACAATTGATGCATGTTGGACGTATGTCACATCCTGAAAATACACCTCATCATCGTCAACCTGTTGCCCCGTCTGCAATTGCTCCTGGTGTCGATATGTTTACAGCTAAAGGAATGCAAAATATTCCTGTACCTCGTGCCTTGAGCAAAGAAGAGATTCAAACAACGATTCAAGAGTTCCGTCAAGCCGCGGCTGCTGCTATTGCTGCTGGAGCAGATGGTGTTGAGATTCATGGTGCGAATGGTTATCTGATTAATCAATTTCTAGGTGAAAATTCAAACACACGCACCGATGAATATGGTGGATCAATCGAAAATCGTGCTCGCTTCGCTATCGAAGTTGCACAAGCGGTTGTCGATGAGATCGGAGCCGACAAAACAGGATTCCGTATTTCTCCACATACACCGCTTGGTGGTATTGAAGAAGGGGAACAAGGCCCTGATCTTTATCGTTATTTGACTACAGAATTAGCGAAATTGAATCTGGCTTATCTTCATATGATGCACCTCGGAAATGAAGAATTGTTAAAAGATATTCGATCTATATGGACGAATCCATTACTCGTTAATCGTGCAGGTCGGACGTTAGAAAATATAAGTACAGATTTGGATAATGGTCTTGCTGATCTTGTACCGGTTGGTGTATGGGCATTGGCTAATCCAGATTTGGTAGAAAGACTTCAAACAGGTGCCCCGTTAAATGAAGCAAATCCTGCCACGTTCTTTGGTGGAGGTAGTGAAGGTTATACCGATTATCCGACGTTGAAAGCATTAGAAAAAAAGTAACATAATCATTCAACTTATTTGTTTAAAGAGAGCGTACAGCGCAAACAGGGTACGCTCTCTATTATTCAATATCTTTAATTAGTATAAAAAGGATGTGTAATCACACATGAACAAAACAATGAAAGCTGCTCAGATTACAAAATATTCTAAACAAATAGAAGCACAAGTTAATGAGATTGCGATTCCAGATATTGCGGATCATGAAGTGCTGGTCAAAGTGAAGGCTGCGGCTGTGAACCCATTAGAAATGTTGATTTCATCTGGAAGTGTCAAACTGATTCAAGATTATCAATTTCCGCTTACAATCGGTAATGAATTGGCAGGAGTTATTGAGAAAGTAGGCAGAGCGGTAAAAGGATATAACGTAGGAGACGATATCTATACGCGTTTGCCTTTGAAAAAGATAGGAGCATTTGCAGAGTATGTAGCTGTAGACGCTGCTGCTATAGCACCTATGCCCAAAAACTTGTCTTATGCCGAAGCATCTGCGGTAGCATTGACCGGACTTACTGCTTATCAAGGATTACATGAAGAATTACAAGCAAAGTCAGGGCAATCTGTTTTTATTCCAGGGGGATCAGGTAGCTTTGGTCAAATCGCTGTGCCTATCGCCAAAGACATGGGATTACATGTCATCGTAAGTGGTAACGCACAGACACGCGAACGCACGCTACAAATTGGTGCAGCTCAATATTTGGATTATGCTAAAGAAAACTATGTAGATGTTTTATCTAATATTGATTATGTTATCGATACTTTGGGAGCTAACGAATTTGATAATGAACTACAAATTATGAAGCCCGGCGGACGATTACTTTCTCTTCGTACAGGGCCTAACCAACGTTTTGCAAAGGATCAAGGCTTTCCGTGGTGGAAACAAAAGCTGTTTGGTGCTGTTGGTGCTAAATACGATAAAAAAGCAAAGAAAAAAGATATCGAATATCGCTTTATTTTTGTTCGCTCAGATGGTGCGCAATTGAAAAAAATTACGGGAATCGTTGAAAAAAATGATATTGTTCCACTTCTTCATCCTCAATCATTTACGCTAAACGATATCAATAAAGCATTAGAGCTTGTAGCCAATGGTCGACCAAAAGGTAAAGTTATTATACAATTCTAATACGTTCAGTTTTGTAGACTCTGGAAGCTGAATATTGAGAGATTGAAGGAGGCTACACATTGAATCCGATTAGAATTGAATTGATAACAGAAGCAACCAAAGATTGTTTGCAATTACCTAATGAGACATTTCAGATATTCGGCGAATTAGTTGTGACAAAGCCTAATAATACATGGGAATATCAAGAAAAGTACTTTGATCAGACGCACGAAAAAATATTTCCAGAAGAGAACTATTCATTTGCCAAAATCGATCAAGATGGTTTTGCTATAGCTGCATTTGATCACGATATCTGTGTTGGACTGGCTGTATTTGAGATCGAATGGAATAAATATTGTTACTTGAGTGATCTGAAAGTAAATCAAAAATATCGTAGAAGCGGTATTTCTAAAGACATGCTTGATTTGGCAATGACTATATCTAAAGAAAAGAATTGTAAAGGTTTGAGTACTATTGCCCAATCGTATAATCTCTCTGCTAACAAATTCTATTTAAAATATGGATTTGAAATCGGTGGTTTGAATAATAAAAGCTATCATTTTACATCTGAACGAGGCAATTCTGATATTTATTACTATTTGGATTTTGAATAATTCACAAGATTGCTAATCGTTCACTTCAATATATAATAAATAAGCGAGGTGAAGATAATGGCAAGACATAAAGAATTTGAAATTCATAAAGTATTAGATAAAGCGATGTATTTATTCTGGACTCAGGGATATGAGAAAACATCGATGAAAGAATTGGTCGATACGATGGGAGTTCATCGCAAAAGTATTTATGATACATTTGGAGACAAGCATGCTTTATTTATTCAAGCGCTTGAACGATATCAATTTCTGCAAACACAGTATCTACAATCATTGATTGAAAAAAAAGCCCCTGTTAAAGAACGGATACGGATCTTTCTAGCAAATACTATTGATAATAAAGATATGCCTAAAGGATGCTTGATGGTGAACTCGGGAGTAGAATTAGGTACACTTGATTCTGAAGTATCTACATTTGTAGAAAATGGTTATAATCATACAGAACAATACTTGCGTGCTCTGATTATTGCTGGTCAAACGAACGGTGAAATTAAAGCAGACTGTGATGCTGAATTTCTTTCTCACTATTTTATGAACGCCTGGTTAGGCTTACGAACTATGGTCAAAACGACAGCAGATCAGCAGCGATTAAATGGTATTGTCGATACCACGTTACGCATTTTAGAATAGCAATCATTTCATAGTGAGACATCAGACCAATCATAAGAGCCTAACAAGTTGCTGTCGTAAGAGAGTGATACTGGTTTGGGCTTTTTGATTTGCGTACTTGAGCATACTAAATGATCTATTTTGATCTATTTCTCAATGAAGTATACAATCTTACTATACTACGTCTCATAGTAAGGAGAATAAAATGACTTTTTTCGATCACAAAAAGGTGTGGTTAGTAACGATTGCTGTGATGTTACTATGTATGATTATGCCGAGTAGAGTCAATATTGTCTGGAATTTTCCTCCAGAAATTGTGAAGCAATATCATTTTGGTCAGTTCTCTTCATTTCTCACTTTACAAACAAGTGATGATCTAACAGGATACGAGAATTTATTGTATATTATGATACATACTGAAAAAGTATATTTTCGAGCAGATAGCTTTTTTGTATCTTTAATTGGTTGTTATATTACAGCTTATCTACTTGTAAAAGTGTGGCGCGCGCTACGTAATCGGTTAAGTTATTCATAAGCTATACAGAACAATAATCTTGAGGTGAAGCAATGGATTTTTTTATACAAATGTTGGTAGGGGCAGGAGTTGTATTTATTATTTTTGCTTTTATGACGATTACAACAAATCGTAAAAATAAACGCGGCAAACGCAAATAAGTATCACAATATATCCAATCAAAAAGTGACTTTCTCTATATATAGAGGGAGTCTTTTTGTATTTGATAAGATAGGAAGGTTGACTTTTTGTATACTTTTGATTAATAATAACTATATGTTAATAACAAAAAGTGAATATCAAAAAAACTAAATACATGTACTTATATTTCATATGGAGGTTATATCTATGCCGGATTCGTCAATCAACGATGTCAATCCCATACTTAATCATAACGGACTTACAGAGGAACAATTTCTGGAACAATACGATGCTAGTATATATGAGCGACCTTCCGCTACTGTCGATATGCTGATTTTTACAGTAATGAATCAAGAGCAAGATAACTATCGCAAGTTACCGGAAAAGTCATTACAGTTATTGATGATTCAACGTGGTGAACATCCCTATAAAGGACAGTGGGCATTGCCAGGTGGATTCGTCTCTATCGATGAAAGTCTGGACGAAGCGGCAGCTCGTGAATTGCGTAGTGAAACGAATCTAGAACATATTTATATGGAGCAATTATATACATGGGGTGAAGTAGATCGAGACCCCCGTACAAGAGTAATCAGTTGTTCGTATATGGCATTAGTCGATTCTACTACACAACAAGTCCAAGCAGGGGAAGATGCCGACGATGCTAGATGGTTTAAGTTAGATTATCAGATCATGCAGGAAAAGAAAGTTCGCTTACCGGATGGATGCGAGATTGAGCGAGATATTCGGATTCATTTACAGCATGAAGATTATCACTTATCTGGATTGATTCGGGTGACTCATGTATATCGCGGCACAATTAATGATGTACGCTGGGAAGTGATTGAGAGTGAAGGTATTGCTTTTGATCATGCCAAAATGATTGCCTATGGTGTAGAGCGCTTACGTAGTAAAATTGAGTATACCGATATTGCGTTTAATTTGATGCCACCGTTATTTACATTATCTGCATTGCAACAAGTGTATGAAATTATTTTGGATCGAGAACTATTAGCACCTGCATTTCGTCGCAAAATTGCATCACAAGTGGTAGCGACAAATGAATATACAAAAGATGCAGGACATCGACCGTCCCAACTGTTCCGTTTTCGTCCCGCATGGGAATAGGTCGTAATATAGTTTTTGGATCAAGAAAAGAGGAATACGATAATGAGTATATCTAACTCTAAATCAGAATCGTTTTTATTTTTTTATCGGGATGCTTCGCCATTTTCTCAGTGGTATCCAGCATCTTTTATATTAGAAGGACAGCAATTCACATCGGCAGAGCAGTATATGATGTATGGCAAAGCTCAATTGTTTGGCGATCGTGATATTGCGAGACGTGTGATAGAAGCTGCACATCCTCGTCAGCAAAAAGCTTTGGGACGACAAGTGCAACGATTCGATAATGATCTCTGGAATCAAGAAGCCAAAAATATTGTTTATCGTGGCAATCATGCCAAATTTACACAGAATCCAGAATTATTATTAGTTCTATTAGCCACAGCAGGTCACACATTAGTTGAAGCCAGTCCTACAGATCGAATCTGGGGTATTGGACTTTCGGAAGATGATCCTCGTATCCATCAGCGTGCTACATGGCGGGGAACAAACTGGCTAGGTGAAGTATTAACACAATTAAGAGAAGATTTACTATCACAAGTATAAAACGATCGTCTAAATACCGATCGTATCAGTAAGGAGTTACCAATCATGTCATCAAGAGAAATTCGCTCCAAGTGGGCACAAGAAACATTGGATATTTTAGAACGTGGTCATTACAAAGTATTATCTGGTAAACAGATCAATATCCAATCAGAGGTTGAGTATACGATCAATCATTCTGTTCTGTATACACCTGAAAAATTACCAACAGTTAAAGATAAAGCAGTCGCAAAGATCAATACTCTTTTAAAAGATACAACTGACATAGAAAGTCCATATACAGCAGAGTCATTACAATCGGAAGAGTCGTCATTGTCGGATGATGAGCGCTGTGTGTCAAAGATTATTGTAAATCCATATTCAACGCTCAAAGCAGTCGAACAACTCACGATGAGACAACGGCGTGACAAAGTTGCTTGTCTCAATTTTGCTTCTGCACGTAATCCAGGCGGTGGATTTTTAGGAGGAAGTCAGGCGCAAGAAGAAAGTCTTGCCCGTTCATCTTCTCTTTATCCTAGCCAGCTTCAAATGACTGAGATGTACGATTATAATCGTAAGCAAAAAAGTTGTCTGTATTCACATTATATGATTTATTCACCTGAAGTGACTGTATTTCGAGAAGATGCGGGTTGGCTTAGAGAACAGACCTACAATGTATCCATTATTACTGCACCGGCTGTAAATGCAGGGGTAGTCAGAGAACGTGAGCCTGAACATGTAGACCAGATTGGCACAGTCATGTTAGAGCGGATTCGATATATTTTAGCAGTAGCGGCAGAGCAGGGTAATGAATATCTCGTATTAGGAGCTTTCGGATGCGGTGTATTCCGTAATGATCCTTATGAAGTTGCAACGTGGTTCCGTCAAGTGCTACTAGAAGAAAAATATGCGATATTATTCAAACAAATCGTATTTGCAGTCTATGATCGTTCGAAAGATCAACAAGTCATTCAAGCTTTTGAAAAGGTATTGCAATCCTAGCAGAACAATAAGAACTTAATCTATCCAATCAGCTACAAAAAGGAAATTGTAAAAAACGGAACTTGAAGTATTTCAAAATTTATCTATAATAAACGTAATA
Source organism: Paenibacillus nicotianae (assembly GCF_042681745.1). NCBI lineage: Bacteria > Bacillati > Bacillota > Bacilli > Caryophanales > Paenibacillaceae > Paenibacillus > Paenibacillus nicotianae. The sequence goes on from NZ_JBHUGF010000010.1 coordinate 845,861, forward strand.
TATGTGACAATTTTCATAACGTACATGCGATGTTATGAATAGATTTTGAAAGAAAAAGGAGGATCATGTTATGAATATTACATTCCCATCATCTTCCTTGAGTATGATGCCTATCCAATTTGGTTTTGAATTGGAAACGAACTCTTATATGGAGCAAAATCTAACACGACGATTAGGAAGACCTATTTTGTATTACGAGTTTAATTTGGGAAAGCAGAAAGATCATATTCATGTAGTACCCGATGGTTGTGTAGATGTGCTTTTTGCCTGTCATCCTGAATATCCGTATGCAGAAGTATGTGGAAGTGTATTACAAGCGCGAACGATGTTTTTTGTAGCAAATATACATTATTTTGGTGTTCGCTTTCTGCCAGGTATGGGTGTGAATCATTTGCCACTCAAAGAATTAGTAGAACAGCGGATTCCGTTGCAAGATATTTTGAATGTGTCAGGCGATCTTTTTCAGCCGATTTATGAAGGTGTTACTTTTCAAGAGCGTATTCACTGGTTTGATGCGCATATTTTGCCTTTTTTAATTCAGGGGTATTCTTCTGATCTTATCCAGTATTGTTTGCAAGAAATTGCGATCGTACAGGGGAATATTACAATTGGAGAATTATCTCAATCTACAGGCTATTCCACCCGTTATTTACGCAAAAAGTTTGAAGACTCGCTCGGATTCTCACCCAAGTTATTCGCTCAGATCGTCCGCTTTCAACATTCGCTACACATGATTATGCAAAAAGATATCGAACTGCTCGATATTGTGCATGAACAGGGATATTACGATCATTCTCATTTCGTGAATAATTTCAAAAAATTCAGTCATCTGTCTCCACATCAGCTTCGCAGTGAAATGAGTCTGCGGCGTAATGTGCCAGAAATTGCACTATTTTAAAATGTAATCAATCATTAGTTGAACATAGACTCAAGTGTATACAAACTATTCTTTAGATGAGGTTCAAGCGAATACTGTAATAAGTAAAAGCAACTTGAATAATCGAAGAATAGTTTTTGTATGTCCAAAAAAGAAAATCAAGCTATATGTCTCTGCATACAGCTTGAAATTGAGCGTGAAGATAAATTCTATTGTGAAAGATTGATTGCACAAATATTCTGTTTATACAGATACACATACACATACACATACACATACACATACATTACAGACTAATACAGTTAAGCTTCAGAATGTCGGGTGACCGATGTAGCTAATATCTCGGCTTCTGCATCTTGTTTGCATTTTTCCGATTCTTCGATGGATTCGCCTGTCTGCATATAGACATCAGGTCGATACAGCTTCAGCCAAATACCGATGGCAACGCCAATAACAGCGACAAGTACCAGTATAAACTCCATTAATAAAGGGACATTTGAGTTACTCGTTCCTACAAGCGAAGGGAAATTATAGACAGTGATAAGTGTAGCGGCTAATAATCCGATAAATGAAAGCCATGGAGCTATTTTGCTATGCCACAGACGTTGATCTGCACGAGTACGGATAAAGAAAGCAATAATCGCCAGTCCAACAATCGTATATAATCCCAACAACCCTAACGAAGCCATAGCGGATAAGTAAGCAAACGTTTGTAAAAAAGGGTCCCAGCCTGCAACAATTGTTAGAATAATAAAGATAAAAGAAGTGATACTGAGGAGCAGACCTGCGATATGAGGGGAGCGATATTCTTTGTGCAATTTGGAAAGAGCTGGAGGCAATATTCCTGAACGACTGATCGAAAATAGATAGCGAGAAATTACATTATGATAAGCCAGCAACCCTGCAAAAGCACTGGTAACAAATAAAGAACGGATTACCCACACCGACCATATTCCTAGATCACGATTCGCCAGATCTGTAAAAAGACTTACAGGATCAAGCCCTTGTGTCAGAATAGCATTGATCTTGTTCATAACGCCTTGAGCACCCCAACCTACAATAATGCTATAACTAACAAAAGCATACAATAATCCCAAAATAATAACTGCCGCATACGTAGCGATAGGAATGGTGCGATTAGGATTTTTGGCTTCTTCTCCATAAATAACAGTTGCTTCAAACCCAATAAATGCACCCATACAATACATAATTGCAATCCCCGGTGAACCGCTAAAAATCTGTGAAGGGGTAAATGGTACAGCTGTAAATCCTTCAGGTGTATGATTAATCAATGCCATAACAGCAAGTACAAGTAGAATCGCTATCTCTAGTATCATACATACCCCGAGTAACTTGGCGCCAACGTCTACTCGCCGATAACCGAGTAATCCGATAATTACGCAAGCAATCATCCCATAGATCCACCATGGCAAATCCAGTCCGACACCTTGGAAAAGAGAATCAAAAGCATTAGAAGTCAGCCCGTATAATGCAAACAACAAAGCCATATACGACACAATCGCCAGCAAGCTAGTACTGATACCTGCAATTCTTCCTAATCCTTTGGAGACGTATGCGTAAAAGGCTCCTGTATTTCGAACAAATCGACTCATAGAAGTATAACCAGCGGCAAATAATACCCACAATACAAGGGCTAATAAATAAATACCAGGTGTACCTACGCCATTTCCTAATCCCATTGAAAAAGTCAGTGTACCCATTAGTGCCATCAGCGGAGCGGCTGCCGAGATGACAAAAAAGATAAGTCCAGAGACTCCGAGTGCATTAGACATTAACGCGTCTTGAGAAGATGAATCTTTTTTCACTTGAACCATAATAGACCCTCCTAGAATACTCTACTTTTGACATGACCGATTTTTGATTTGAATGTTTGTCAGCAGAATTGAGATATTCCTATTATGGTGCTACATAACAATAGAAGATTGTAAAAAACGGAATATATGTTATATAAGTTTACATATAAAGCTTAAAATTTAATTTATTTTAGAGTTTTAAAGACGGTATTCAAATTATTATGTTAGATAAAGTTACTTATGATCCCATTTTTACAATACAGCTTCTTGATATTGAATTATGCTGTTGCACAAGATCATATTCAAAGATATTGAAGGAGGCACTACATCATGTCTAATATTTCACTAAATACCATTACTCATCCTTTAGAGCCGTTAACGGCTGAAGAACTGGCAGTGACGATTGCTATTTTGAAAAGAGATCAAGGAATCAATGAGAATTTTCGTTTTGCCAGTGTGAATTTATACGAACCTGTTAAGTCGAAAGTATTGAAGTATGAACAAGGGCAGTCTTTTGAGCGAGAAGCATTTTGTATTTTATTAGATAGCAAGTCAGGATATACGTATGAAGCAGTAGTATCGATTACACAAGATCGAGTGATATCGTGGGAACATATTCCAGGTGTACAGCCTTCGATTATGGCAGATGAATTTATGGAATGTCAGAATGTGGTGAAAAGCGATGAGCAGATGATAGAAGCTTTTCATCGTCGGGGATTAATAGATATTGATAAAATTATGGTCGATCCGTGGTCTGCGGGGAATTTTGGACATCATGAAGAAGAGAATCTAAGGATTGTACGGGCATTGTGTTATTACCGTCCTGAACCTGAAGATAATCTGTATGCTTATCCGATTTCAGGTTTACATGCTCTGGTCGATCTAAATGCGATGAAAGTAATGAAAGTGATTGATAACGAGATCGTACCTTTACCGCCAACCCATGGTAACTATACTGCTGATGCTGTAGGCACAATTCGTAATGATCTGAAGCCGTTGGAGATTGTTCAACCGGAGGGACCAAGCTTTACTGTAGAAGGACATGAGATTCAATGGCAGAAGTGGAAAGTACGTTTTGGTTTTACATCACGGGAAGGTCTGGTATTGCATACGGTTAGTTATGCTGATCAAGGCAAAGAGCGCCCTGTGTTATATCGTGCTTCTTTATCTGAAATGGTTGTGCCGTACGGTGATCCATCTGAACCTGTTAATCGCAATAATGCTTTTGATTCAGGAGAGTATGGAATCGGAATGCTTGCTAATCCGCTAGAATTAGGATGCGATTGTCTGGGAGAAATTCGTTATTTTGATGCCCATTTTGCAGATAGTCAGGGCAATGTGATTCAGATTAATAATGCCGTCTGTCTGCATGAAGAAGATTTTGGTATTGGATGGAAGCATACCGATTGGCGTACAGGTCATGTGGAAGTTAGACGTTCCCGTCGGCTTGTATTATCCAGTATTTCGACAGTTGGTAATTACGAGTACGGATTTTTCTGGTACTTCTATCAAGATGGTTCGATGCAATTTGAAGTGAAATTAACAGGGATTTTGCATACGGAAGCGATTCAGCCAGATACGCGTTACCCTTATGGAAATCTAATTGCACCGCAGTTATTTGCTGCTCATCATCAACACTTTTTCAATGTAAGACTTGATCTAATGATTGATGGAGTGAACAATTCCGTCTATGAAGTAGATACATTGCAGATGGAGAAAGGGCCGGACAATCCGTACAGCAATGGATTTTATGCTGCTTCTACATTACTGGAAAAAGATTCAGATACCGGACGTGATCTGGATCTACGTAGTGCTCGTAGCTGGAAATTTGTCAATCCATCACAAAAAAATCATGTGGGCGATGCAGTAGGCTACAAGCTAGTGGCAGGGGAGAATGCTTTTCCATTTGCTCATGACGACTCACCACTGATGAAGCGAGCTGGATTTCTCAAACATCATCTATGGGTAACTCCATTTGATCCTGATGAAATGTATGCTTCCGGTAAATACCCTAATCAACATGCAGGTGAGCAACATTTGGAACAATGGGCGCAAGCAGGACGCAATATTGCAGATACAGATATTGTCGTCTGGTATAACATGGGACATCATCATATCACCCGTTCAGAAGATTGGCCTGTTATGCCGACAGCATATATTAGCTTTATGCTCAAACCAGCCGGATTTTTCGATCGCAGTCCAGCGTTAGATGTACCTCCTTCTTTATCGAAAAAAGGGCATTGTAGTAGTCATTCATCGGGTCCACACTGCTCATAAATAAACAGATTCACTGCAACCGCTAGAGAGCGATAACCTCAACAGTAAGGAGCGATCAATAAATGTCTCAAGTATTAGTAAGACTCAAAAAAATAGATTACACCTTGATATCGTCTGTATTATCGATAGGATTGTTGATTTTTTTTCATAGTATTCACTGGTTGTTGTTACCGCTTCTGACTACGACGGTCATGGATCACCATATGGATATGCAACCTATGAGTGGAATGAATCATATGAATAGTGGAGTAGAAGCAACGACTTCTTCATTCTGGATGATGCTATTGATGACAGCGATCTGGATCGTATCGCTATGGAGTATCTGGTCAGGAGTAAGACAATTGATCACTGCTCATCAGCAAGAAAAATCTACACATCGTATGAATCATATATGTACACTATTACCGATTATATCGCTGGTTGTAGCTTGCTACAGTATAGGGATGATGATTTTCTGAAAATAATAAAAGCGATCTTCACGCCTAAAATATAAGGTGCGAAGATCGTTTTTATTTATTTCCAAAAATTACTTATAATTTCATTTAAGCTATTTAACTAACTATCCGATATAATCCATATAGTACCAAAAAAGTATAAAATAATATTTCATACGTAAAGGGGTATACTCATGAAAAAAATGAACAAAGCATGTTCAGGATTAATTACATTATCTTTACTAGCAGGATTAACAGTAGCGGTTGCACCAACAGTACAAGCACAATCTAGTCAAACTGGAAGTTATGTAGCTACCAAATCCAAAACAGTATATTACAAAAATTGTAGTGCTGTGCGCAAAGCAGGTAAAGCACCGTTATACAAAGGGCAACCAGGATATAGCAAAAAATTAGATCGAGACAAAGATGGAGTAGCTTGCGAGTAGTCTATCCCTTTTCTATATGACAAAATAAAAAAGAAACCTTTATCCTTTTCGCAGGGGGTAGAGGTTTCTTTTTTAATGTTTGTTTATCGTGGTAATTGTAAAGCAAATGTACTGCCTGCCGAAGAACTTTGACGCAATCGCAATTCGCCACCTTGAGCACGAGCTAACAATTGACTGTAAGTAAGCCCTAATCCTAAGCCACGGACACTGCGCTTTTTGCGTTCTCCACGATAAAAACGTTCAAAAATATGAGACTGATCTTCAGGTGCTACACCTGTTCCATTATCGGTCACTTCAACATGGATATATTGCTGTTCAGCATACATACGAATACGGAATTGTATGGGTATACTTTTATCGACAGCTTGTAATCCATTATTTAATAGATTGACAACGATTTGCTGAATGCGTAATGAATCGCCCATCGTATACAGCGGATCTTCAGGTAAATCAAGAATCATATCAACTGGATATGACTCATGTGTGATTTTCCACTGATATGCAATTTCTGAGATTAGCAATTGTAAATGTAAACGATCACTTTGAATCTCTACGCTACCGGAAGTAAAAGCATTATAATCCAGCAAGTCGGCAATCATACGCTCCATCCGATCAGATTCTTTGAGTGCTATATCGAGAAATTCTTTCGCTTCTTCTTGAGTCACGACTTCTTCTCGTACCGCCATCACCAGACCTTTAATCGAGGTGACCGGTGTTTTCAATTCATGGGTAACACCTGCTAAAGAGAGTGCACGCCATTCTTCTAACTGTTTCAATCGTTGAGCCATTTCTTCAAAAGACTGCACCAGCTCTGTAATTTCTTGTTCTTTGGTATCGATGTGTAAATTTACATCATAGTTACCTGCACGAATCTGTTTGGCTGCATCCGCTACCAATTGGATCGGTCTTGATAATTTGCGAGATAACCAGTAGATCGTTAACCAGCCTGAGATAATAAGCGTACTTAACAGAACTACTATTAATACAATTTCATTAGGACTATAGGTGAGAGACTTTTTGGATTGAAGTAATGTCACTTGTCCAATCTTTACTCCTTGATCATTATAAATAGGAGTATTCACAGCCATATACCGATTATCGGTCGGTTGAGCAAGATCAGGAGTTAACTTTTTGCTTAATTTATCCTGTGGAAGATTAGGCATAGAGAATAAGAACTGACCCTGTTCATTTGCAATCATAATACACATATATTCATCGAGATTAAAAAATTTCAAACGATTATCAATAATTTTATCCAGCTTATTTGGAATAACTATCGTTCCATTGGCAGCGGTGACCCGATCAGCTATTTCCTGTCCGAGTAGGCCTGCTGTCTTGAGGCGACTATCCATTGCTGTATCTCGCACCCAGTAGACCGCAGCAGTAGCAATAATTAATAAACCGATACATAAAATAATAAAATAACGAATCGTCCAATACGATAAAATAGATGTTTGTTTTGATTTTTTTATTCGCTTAGCCAAAATTGATACCCCATTCCGCGCAAAGTTCGAAGTTCACCTGTTTGCGATGACCAGTGAGAAAGTGACTGCCGTAATCGTTTGACAGAGAGATCAACTGCTCGATCGCTTCCATCGTAATCGATTCCCCAGACCTGTTCAATCAAGTGATCACGAGTAAATGTACGATTCGGATGCTCTGATAAAAAAAGTAACAAAGATAGATCGCGTGGACTGAGTGCCACTTCAGCACCATTGAGGTATACACGCTTGGCTGCCATATCAATCACCAGATTTCCAAAGTTACGTTTACTGATTCCGTCGTTCCAGTGCGGACGACGACGTAACACAGCATTGACTCTGGCAACAACTTCTTCAGGCATAAAAGGCTTGGTCATATAATCATCGGCTCCACCATCCAGTCCAGTGAGTCGATCTTGAATATCGTCGCGTGCTGTCAGCATAATGACCGGACAAGCACTTGTACTACGAATCATTTTGAGCAATTCCCAACCATCCATTCCCGGTAACATAATATCCAGTATAACCAGTGCAGGAGAAGAGGAATTGAATAGTTCTAATGCTTGATGACCATCGGCGGCGCGTAACGTTTCAAAACCTGCTTTTTTTAAATAAGCAGAAAGAACGCGAGCAATGCCTTCTTCATCTTCTACGATAAGTATTAAGTTCATATCTCAAAGGCTCCTTATATCTACGTTTAGCTTGGACTATAGTTTAATCAGCACATCGTCCTTTGTCTACTTATTGTACCTACCGATCTTCAACTATCAAGTGATTTTATCATAAACTTTATTTTTTATAGATTGTTGCCCATTTGGACATCTTCTCGACACATTAGACATTTAAGATGAGGATAGTAAGAAGTATTTATAAAAGGAGATTAAAATTATGAATAAAAAAACAAGAAATATCCTCATTATTGTTGCTATCGTAGTAGTGATCGTAGCGATTGGTGGCTATCAATTTATGAAGAGTTATATGGGGAACAAAGTAGCTATTGAGCAAGTCATACCAGCGTCCACAACTTCTACTGAATCCGGTGAAGCAGCATCTGGCGCAAGTGTAACTGGAGAACAACTGAATGGAGATTGGAAAATCAATACGGATTCTTCTAAAGTATACTTCTCTGTAACAACGTCACAAGAAACAGTTAACTTTGTAGATAACAAAGTAACCGGTAACTGGACAGTTAATGTAGACGATCCTACTAAAATGGTAGCTGAAGGACAAATCGATATGAGTGCAATCGATTCAGGAACAGCTCAACGTGATGAGCATGTCAAAGAAGCTGATTTCTTCGATGTTGCCAAGTTCCCACAAGCAACTTTCAAAGCTACTTCTATCGAAGGGTTACCTACAACATGGACAGAAGGCGCTACTAACGATTTTACAATGAAAGGTACATTAACTGTTAAAGGCATCGATAAAGATGTAACAGTTGCAGGTAAAGCAGTATATCAAGGTGGACAAATACTACTATCCGGTACAACGACAGTAACGTTTGAAGATTTTGGCATGAAAAATCCTCACTCGGTCGTATTAAGTACACAAAATGATATTGGTGTTCAACTGGAATTAACATTAGATAAATAAGTCAGTAGATTACTGCTTCAGTCTTTTTCAAAGCATTCCGTTTTTGATAAACGGGGTGCTTTTTTGCTGTGTTGCTGGATAGTTATTGTGTATCTTACAATGTTGTTATCTTGCTTTTACATTCCAAAAAGCGTACAAAATCGTATTGAAGCAGATATACTACAGGTAGAGGTGAACAGCGATGAATCAGACGATGGCGTATATAACAGAGAGTCCACATATCACGACCGAACAATGGCAAGCGATTGTGACTAACGATTCTTCATATGATGGTGAATTTTGGTATGCGGTACGGACAACAGGAATATTTTGCCGTCCTTCTTGTAAATCCAAAGCACCCAAACCACAGAATGTAACTATTTTTGCAGATCCTAATCAAGCACTTAATGCTCAGTATCGTCCGTGCAAACGGTGCAAGCCGACAGGAGAGCGATTGCCTGATCACGACTGGATTGCAATCATCACACAATATATCGATCAGCATTATAATGAGTCGTTAACATTAGATAGGTTAGCAGAGATAGCACATGGTAGCCCGTACCATTTACATCGTACATTCAAAAAAGTAATGAGTATCACGCCAGTAGAATATATTCAACATCAACGTATCGATCGAGCTTGTCAGGAATTGATCAATACCGATCAAAGTATCACTACTATCGGATTAAATATAGGCATACCGAACACTTCATACTTTGTCACTTTATTCAAAAAGAAAATCGGTATCACACCCGCACAGTATCGCAAACAGCATGATGCTGACCAATCAATAAAAGGAGAGTAGCACTTATGACAACAATAGACTACAGAAATAAACATTTAGATCAGCCCAAGATCTACTGGACACAGATCAATCATCATCCATGGCAATTCTATATTGCAGCTTCAAGCAATGGACTATGTTATATAGGATCGCAAGGTCAACCTTTTGCAGAAATGGAGACATGGATACAAAATAGACGAACTGAAAGTGTTTTAGTCGAAGATCAACAGAAGTTAGAACCGTATACCGAACAATTGATTCAATATCTACAGGGAGAGCGCCAACAATTTACGATTGCTCATGATTTTCAGGGCACTCCTTTTCAATTACAAGTGTGGCAAGCCTTATTGCAGATTCCGTATGGACAGACATGGTCATACTCGGATATCGCTCAGCATATCGGACGACCTGCGGCAGTACGTGCGGTTGGAGCAGCGATCGGGGCAAATCCTTTTTTGATAACAATTCCTTGTCACCGGGTAATTGGCAAAGGCGGAGCATTAACAGGATATCGCGGAGGACTGGATATGAAGACAACGTTGTTAGATTTGGAAAAAGCACTGCTTCCAGCAGGGAAAACGCTATAGTCATACGTGAGAAGCTATTGTTTTGTCATATCAAATAAGTTGTCATTTTAAATGAATATTCGGTTAGATTGTCCACCATTATATAAGGAGGTATTATTATCCGCGAGCACATATTAGCTAAAGTAGATCATGATTATCAGAAATTTGCATCTAGCTTGCTACCAACAATTACGAACATATTAGGAGTACGTATACCACAACTGCGTATAATGGCTCAACACATTGCCAAAGCCGATTGGCGTAATTATTTACAAGAAGCTGATCAAGAATATTTTGAAGAAGTGATGCTACAAGGAATGGTAATCGGTTATGCAGACATGGATATTGACGAACGATTACAATATATAACTTCATTTGTACCGAAAATTGATAATTGGTCAGTCTGTGATCGATTCTGTGGTGGGCTAAAATGTACAAAGTCACATCAGCAACAAGTATGGACTATGATCACTCCTTATCTTTATTCAGAGCAGGAATACGAAGTTCGCTTTGCAGTTGTGATGTTACTGACCTATTATGTAGATGATGTCTATATTCAAGAAGTATTGGAACGCTTAGATCGTATTACACATACCGGATATTATGTGAAAATGGCTGTCGCATGGGCAATCTCGATCTGCTATATTCATTTGCCTGAACCGACTATGCACTATTTGCATCATAATAAGTTAGATCTATTTACGTATAATAAAGCGTTACAGAAAATAACCGAATCTTATCGAATAGATTCTGACACCAAAGCACAAATACGTCTGATGAAACGTAAATCTTTATAGTCATCAATACAGATAAACAAGTGTTCTATTAAATAAGATTAAAAAGAGCTACATGCCAAAATGTAGCCTTTTTGTGTATGATATTACAGATAAATTTACGAAATTGTTTTTTGTTTTTATCAATCGTAACAAAAATGTGATATGAAAGTAGTTATTGAAGGATGAATTGTAGTATGCATATTAGATATAATAATGACGAGAGATGTCGAAAGTACATACGATAAAGGAGAGGGAAATATTATTATGTCACGTTATCAAAAATGGATACTGGTTACGATCTTAGTTGGATTATTAATTCCACAATTTGCTACACAAACAGTGGTGGCCAGTGCACACACAAGCAAAAAGGCTACAAAAACTCAAAGTACTACCCGTTCTGAAAAAGCAGAAAAAATCATTTATTTAACTTTCGATGATGGGCCAACAGCTCATACGATGCAATTGTTAGATATTTTAGATAAATATGATGCTAAAGCGACCTTTTTTATGTTAGGGCCGCATATGGAACAATTTCAGACAGCAACCAAACGTATTGTGAAAGAAGGAAGTGGACTAGGATTACATGGAGTTACACATGTGGTCAAAAAATTCTATAACTCACCATTCAGTGCGTATAAAGAAATGCGCGATGCAAACGAAAGTCTGTATAAAGTAGCAGGTGTTCGTACCAGTCTTGTGCGTACGCCTTATGGTAGTAAGCCTTATATGAAACAAGGTTATCGCGATGTGATGTTGAATCAAGGTGGATTCCATCTATGGGATTGGAATGTCGATTCATTGGATTGGAAATACAAAAAAGATCATCAACGTGTCTACAACAATATTATGAGTCAGGTCAATTCTGTAGAAAAACGCGGTACAGCTCCGGTTGTATTGATGCATGATCAACCTGCTACACTGAAAGTATTGCCATTGGTATTAGAAACGTTGAAAAAAGACGGTTATACGTTTAAAGTACTGAGCAAACAAAATCATCCGGTGAATTTCTGGAATGACGAACGTTAATTATACATGCAAATAATAAAAAAACACCCTGTATCTTTTTCACAGAGAACGATTGTGATAGAAAGAGCAGGGTGTTTTTTTATATTAGTTCCAATATCAATACACTAACGTCAATAGACTAAGATCAACACACTTGGCAAATAGACTTATTCTTTATATACCAATGAAGCGCTAGACATTCATCGCTTGTATTTGTTGTTCATACAATGTGAGATTATCTGCATCATAACAGACAAAAATGATCTGTTGTAATAAAGTGTCAGGATGTTGCTCTATATACTCTTTGACCGTTTGCAAAGCAATAATGGCTGCTTCTTTTTTGGGAAAATCATAAATTCCTGTACTGATATTAGGAAAAGCAATCGAGATAAGCTGATGTTCATCTGCTAGTTGGAGAGAGTGTACATAACAATCCGCCAGTAGTTGGCGTTCATTGTTAGAACCTCCATTCCACACAGGGCCTACCGTATGAATAACATGCTTGGCTGGCAAACGTCCAGCTGTTGTAATTACAGCGTCTCCTGTTGCACAGCCGCCTTGACGATTACGAATCTGTTGACATTCTTCCAGAATAGCAGAACCACCTGCACGATGAATAGCTCCATCAACACCGCCACCTCCAAGAAGGCTAGAATTAGCAGCATTTACAATAGCATCAACCTGTTGCACAGTAATATCTCCTTGAAGCAATTGTATGTGTGTCTGTCCAATTTGAATATGATTCATATTCTTATCCTCCTATCGATGATTGATAAGATCTATTTCAAATGCCAGATGTATGCTCATCTGTCTGTATCGATTTAACGCATAGGTGAGAAATCTTGAATGTCTTCCATCATCTGATCGATCTGTGATAATGTATCTTCGCTCAAACTAATATTTACCGCTTCTACATTTTCTTGAATCTGCTGAGGTTTGGATGCGCCGATAATCGCTGAGCTAACACCAGGTTGACGAAGAACCCAAGCAAGAGCGAGTTGCGATAATTTAATATCCATACTTTGAGCCAATTGATCTAATTTGCCGACGACTTCTAGCACATCATCTCGCAGATAGCTATTGATAACTTGGTTCACTGATTGATCGGCGGCACGTGTTCCTGCGGCTGGCGCTTGACCTGGTTTGTATTTACCTGTCAGAATACCTTGAGCAAGCGGGGAAAAGACCACCTGTCCCAAGCCATGTTGCTCTGATACGCCAAGAACTTCATCTTCAATATAACGTTCAAATAGATTGTAAATAGGCTGGTTAGCAGCAAGTGGACGTAAGCGTAGACGATCTGCAATATGAGCAGCATCACTAATTTGTGCGGCTGTCCATTCACTTACAGCACTATACAAAATTTTGCCTTGTGATGTAAGATCATCTAGTGCACGTAATGTTTCTTCAGTAGGTGTGTCTGTATCAAACCGATGACAAAAATACACATCGATATAATCTGTACCCAGACGCTTGAGGCTGGCTTCGCATTGTTCCATAATATGCTTACGTGACAATCCGCGATCATTCGGCCCTTCGCCCATCGGGAAAAATACTTTGGTACTTAATACATAACTAGAACGCTCATAGGAACGAAGAGCCGCTCCTATCGCTTTTTCACCTTCACCGCGGTTGTAAGCGTTTGCGGTATCGAAAAAATTAATCCCGGATTCAAAAGCTGTACGTACACAATCATCGGCTGCTTGTTGTTCTGCGGCTGTGCCATAGGTTAACCAGCTTCCGAGGCTAATTTCACTAACTTTTAGTCCTGTACGACCCAAATTACGATATTTCATTATAAACGCTCCTCTGTTATGTAGATTCATTAATCATAGTCAGCTACGGTAATAACTCACTTCTTTTATCATCAACGAAAAAAAATGATTCGTCAACCTCATATCATAAGTAGAAAGCAGGGATACACATGTCAGCTCAATCACTTTTGGAACATGGACTAGCTATTATTGCTGATTGTCAGAAGCAGACAGGAAATATCTGGGATGCTCATTATGGAGCAGCCAGTATAGCCGCTTCTTTTCTAACGAAATCTTCTTCTATCACAGATGAAGTAGGACAAGCGATACTACATCAAGCAGAGCAGATGGTTATTCAACATTCGCAGGGATATAACCCCGTCTTACTTCGAGAATACTCGCCTGTAACTTATGTTGAAGCTTCTGCAATGATTTTACAAGCATTAGATGCCAATATCGATCAACTGCATTGGGTTGGTCATAATGTGATATACACTGCTGTATCATTACTGGCTATTCGCGAATTAGAAGCATGGGGAAGTCTAGAGCAGATCACACAGATTCAGCAATTGATTCAAGCGTTCGATCGCACGATTCCAGGACGTTCATGGATAGGATACAAAGCATCTGAAGTGAAAAAGCTAGAGATTACCGCCACCGATGCATTTCCAAATATAGAATCTCCTGCGCAGTTATCAGCATTTGTTTTGCAAGAATTAGCAGAGACAGACTATATCTATGTGGCTGAAGCTCACCACGATCTAATCGGTCATAGCTTAACGTTTTCTCATGCGCTCAATCTATTGTATGATCTGGGACAACACTCATTATTTAAACGTGGATTATATCCGCTATTCCAACTATGCAAAGTATTGCGTGCTAGTCGGAATTGGAACGGATGTACAGCCGATACACATAAATTGTATTCACCTGTAGATCATTTACCTCTTCAGCCAGCTATTCCTGCGCCTTTTTCATATACAGATATTACGTTCTGGCAACAACATTTAGCGGAGAACGATTGGGATTATGGACATCATTTCAAATTTGTCTGGAGTTATAACGATCATATTCAGCGTGCACCACAATGGAGTCAGGCGACACATATACCTTTTCACAGCTTAATTCAAGGAATAAAGGAGGAAAATAGATGATTACATTGATGATAGCCGATGATGAAGCAATGACTCGTAAAGGACTTGAAATGCTAGACTGGCACGATCATGGATTTGAATTGGTGGGAATAGCTACAAATGGCATCGAAGCCAGACAACTAAGTCTTACGCAAAAACCTGATCTATTGCTGACCGATATTCGTATGCCAGGCTTGGATGGATTAGCACTGATGGACAGTCTGAATCAGCAACAGTGTGCACCTAAAGTGATCTTTATTACCGCGTATCATCAATTGGATTATGCTCTCAAAGCAATTCAACTGGGAGCTTTAGGATTTGTATTGAAGCCGACTGATCCTGATGAGATTATTGCCGCTTGCCTCAAAGCCAAAGCAATAATTATAGAAGAACGTCAGCGACAGAGTGCAGAAGAAGAGCTACGTGACCAGTTGGAAGAATATGCTCTGACTTTACAAGGCAAACATACGGCTTATCATGATGAGCCTTCTGTACATCCTGTAATTCAGCAGATGCTTCAGACGATGGAAAAGCAGTATATGAAAGATATTACTATCGAACAAATGGCAGACAAAAATCATTTTAATGCTGATTATTTAAGTCGATTATTCAAAAAAGAAACAGGTGATAATTTTTTGAATACGCTTACAAGGATAAGGATGCAAAAAGCTGTTCAATTGCTTGGTAATTCCCATCTGGAAATTTACAAAATAGCAGAGCAAGTAGGTATTCGTGATGCTCGTTATTTTGGACAAGTATTCAAAAAAAGATACGGATTAACACCGAATGAATTTCGCAAAAAAGGAGATCATCCTCATGCTTGAAGTGATGTTATATCGACTGATTCAAGCAGCTCGTGATCTTAATATTCGCAACAAATTATTTATCGCTTTTATCGTACTGAATCTGATTCCATTAGCCGTGATCAGTGTCTGGACATATCAGAAATCAAGCTCTCTTATTCAAGAACAGACCAATATTTATACGATGGATATGCTAAGTGAAGTCAGTAAAAATATAGAGCTGCATATGCATGATATTGAGCGGTTGTACTATTCGATTTTTACCAATCCAGATATTCGTAAATCGCTCAAAGCAGTCAATCGACAACAATGGACAGATCTGCAATACGTGTCTGCTGACAAACAGATACGTAATATTTTGTACGGCTTAATTAGTGATCGAGAAGATGTAGAAGGGGTTAGCTTATATGGACTAAATGGTACTTCTTTTCAGACCAGTATGTATGCCAAAAAGCTAGACTTGCGCGATCAGAACTGGCAAGTACTTCAGCGCAATCGTGGTGATTTGTCATGGTTCAATCCTTCGGGGCAACAATCAGTCGTAGCCGCTGTAAGTACTATTTATGATGTCGATAGCCTGCAAAAGATAGGCTATTTTTTGTTGACTTATCATGAAGAAGCTCTTTATAAAGTGTACAGTCAGATTAAGCTCAATGAGCAGGGTGAGCTATTTATTATCGATAGTCATGGACAGATTATTTCAAGCAGACACAAAGAATTGATTCATCATACACCGACAGAATCGTATTTACAAAAGATTATTACCAGTGGTGATACAGGGGATTTTGCAGATGATATTGATGATAAACAGCAGATAGTATCGTATCAACGGATTCAGAATACAGATTGGAAAATTGTAAGTATTATTCCTACGGCTCGCTATTCGGAACAATCGATTATGTTACAACAATGGATGATTATTTTATTTGTAGTGGTAGCATTGATCACTATTATTTTGGGCTATTACTTATCTGTCAGTATTTCCAGACCGATTCGTCAATTGTCCTCGATTATGAAAAATACTGAACGTGAAAATTGGTCGATTAGCTTTAACTATCCGTCACGCGATGAGATCGGTATTCTTAGTATGAACTTTAATCGAATGATTGCCCGGATTCATTATTTGATTAATCAAGTGTATGAAGAAGAACGTCTACGCCAGCAATCGCAATTGAAATTTCTGATGTTCCAGATCAATCCGCACTTCTTATTCAATACACTTGAAACGATGAATTGGATGGCACGCATCGAAGGGGTACCGGAAGTGGGCAAATTGTCCAAAGCGTTAGGTGATCTGATGCGTGAAGGAATTAAAGGTAAAGATTTTATCACACTAAGTGAAGAGTTAGAGAGCGTCAAAAAATACATTTATATTCAAAAAGTAAGATATGTTGATAAATTTGAAATGCAATATGATATTGATCCTGCGGTATTGTCTGTGATTGTACCGAGGTTTATTTTACAGCCGATTATCGAAAATGCGATCGTTCATGGATTAGAAATGCAGATGGAAAATGGTCATATCTGTATTCATGCTTATGAGAGTGAAGATACTCTGTTGTTATCAATTGCAGATGATGGATTGGGAATGAATTCCGTTCAACTGGAAACGTTACGTCATTATCTGGAAAATCCTTCGGACTCTATACTGTCAGGCATAGGACTACTCAATGTGCATCAACGGATACAACTACATTATGGAGAAGAATACGGTCTGCGAATAAACAGTACAGAAAATCAAGGAACAACGATTATTTTGCATATCCCCAATAGACTTTTAATGGAAAAAAGGTCGGAATTTTCAAGCTAAATGTCAGAAATACCACATGGTCGATATGCCAATCACCTTATATGATGAAAGCGTATTCTATACCGAAAGCCTGAGAGGATGAAAAGAGTCATGACAAAGGGGTATTGGAAAAAAAGTATCGGCTTGTTGACAGGTGTTCTTGTATTAAGCAGTGTACTTGCAGGATGCGGGAATAGTTCAGAATCGTCTACAGGATCAGGTTCTACCGCAGGTACAAGTGAAACTGTTATCTACGATTGGCAAAATGCAGATAGCTATGTGTATAAGATGTCGGAACAACTAGCTAAAGAATACAATGAACGTAAAGATGCAAAAACGACGATGAAAGTACAGCATATTCCGGGAACCGATCGTTATTATCCGAAGCTTAATGCAGAGCTTGCCGCTAATGCAGGGCCGGACGTATTTGTTAGCCATGCGGCTGGTAAATTAAAAACATATGCAGACTCCGGTAGAATTATGGATTTGACCGAAATTTTGAACGCTGATCCTGAATGGAAAAACAGCTTTACTTCAGGTGCATTCAATCTACTGACATTTGATAATAAAGTGTATGCAATCCCGACAGCATTTGCGACAGTGCCTCTTTTTTATAACAAAGAAATTTTTGCTAAATATAACCTGACTCCACCAACTACTTACGAAGAACTCAAAAATGTAATCAAAGTACTTAAAGATAATGGTGTAACCCCATTTGCTTTTGGCGCCAAAGAATCTTGGACAAGTGCTCTATTTAGCGAAATGGTAGCCAATCGAATCGGTGGAGACGAACCATTTAACAAATTGATGGAAGGAACAGGCACATGGATGGACCCTTCGTATATTCAGACAGGCAATGTAATGAATGAATTGCGAGATATGGGAGCTTTTCCTTCTGGATTCTTGGGACTTGATAATACTGCAATCACCAATATGTTCAAAAACGGTGAAGCAGCAATGTTCGTAATGGGAAGCTGGGCTGTTGGTTCTGTAGAAGCAGCAGATTCCAAAGTGCAAGGGAAAATAGGAATCGCCAAATTCCCTACATTTGAAGGTGGTAAAGGCGATCTAAACACATGGTTAGGACAACCTAGTTACAATCTAGTGATTCGTGCCAATACCAAAAATAAAGATGCTGCTCTGGAATATATCAAAGCCTGGACAAGCAATGATATTCAGACCAAATTGGCAGAAGAAAATGGAGATATTCCAGCAGTCAATGTGAAGCTGGATAAAAACAAAGTGCCCGCAGTCGCTCAAGATTTGCAAAAAGAAATGTCTGATATGAAAGGCATGTTTATTTTCTACGATGTAGGTCTGGGTGCGAAGATCGGCGATGAATACAATACAACCATTCAAGCGATATTAGCAGGGCAGTCACCGGAAGAAGCTTTTCAAAGTCTAGAACAATTCACTCAAGATAACAAAGAATAAGAAACAGGAAAATTATTATTACAAAAAGATACAGTAAGAAATCATAATCATCAGGGGATGAACATAAAAAACCTAATGTATAGTGATTTCTTACTGCTTATAAGCAAGCTCAACGATATACAAAGTAAGCATTAGACAAGATAGTAGTTCTGGAAAGGCGGAAAATCATGGAACGGATGCTAGGAAATAAGTCAGCAATTATTTTATTTTTGTTGCCTGCATTGCTACTTTATACAGCAATCGTATTTATTCCGATTGTCGCTTCGATTTATTTTAGCTTTTTCAAATGGGATGTGATTAGTCCGATGAAGTTTATCGGTCTGGATAATTACACACGTATGTTTACCAGAGATTCAGTCTTTTTTACCAGTATCAAAAATATGATGATTTTATTATTTGTCAGTCTGGTTATTCAGCAAGGACTTGGGTTTTTGCTTGCTATTTTGATTACAGGTTCGATCAAAGGTAAAGAATGGTTTAAAAATATTTTCTTTTTCCCAGCTGTTATTTCTAGTGTAGCTGTAGGGATGATGTGGAGCTTTATCTATAATCCTGAAATCGGCATGCTTAATAAATTGTTAGAAGTGCTAGGAATGTCCTCGCTGGCTAATGATTGGTTATCTCAACCGGATACAGCCATGTGGGCGGTGTCTTTTGTTGTCGGCTGGCAATATCTTGGGTATACGATGATTCTCTATATTGCGGCAATTCAGAATATTCCTGCACATATTTTTGAATCGGCGCGAATCGATGGGGCGGTAGGTTGGAAAGTCGTCTGGCATATGACGATTCCACTCGTACAACCGATCATGAAAGTGACTACGATTCTGATAACAATTGGTTCACTCAAGTTCTTTGATCTGGTATTTGTAATGACCGGTGGCGGCCCTGCTAATCAGACACAGGTACTGGCATCTTATCTGTATGGTAGATCGTTCCGCCAATTTGAATACGGATATGGAGATGCTTTATCTGTCATCTTGCTGTTGATGTGTCTGGCGGCAACGATACTGATCAATATGATTTTCCGCAAATCAAGTATTGAATATTAAATCGAATAGTGATGGGGGTGAACAGGAAGGATGAAATCTTCGCCTTATGTAGAGACAACCAAACGGCAAACCAATGTAGAGACACGACGTTTTTTTCCGATCGGTAAAATCATGATTTATGCTGTGTTATGTTTTGTAGCGATTTTCTACGTCTATCCGTTGTTATGGTTATTGCTTAACTCGTTAAAAGAAACACCTGAAATCTATACCAATCCATGGGGATTGCCAAAACACTGGATGTGGAGTAATTATTGGAATGCCTGGACAACAGGCAATACAGGCAGATATCTGCTGAACTCGGTCTGGATTTCTTCCGCTACTTTGGTCGCTGTACTGGTATTTAGTGCGATGTCAGCATATGCTCTCACCAAGTTGCGCTGGAAATTATCTAAAGCGACTTTTGTTTATTTTTTACTAGGGATGATGGTGCCGATTCATGCAACATTGATTCCACTATTTGTATATTTTACCAAAGTCGGATTAGTGGACTCGCAGTTTGGCCTAATCCTGATTTATATTTCATTTGGATTGCCAGCGGCTGTACTGGTATTGTGCGGATTTTTTACAGGTATTCCCAAAGAAATGTTGGAAGCATCTGTTATGGATGGATGTACGGTGTATAGTATTTTTTGGCGAATTGTTATACCGATCTCGAAGCCGGCTCTGATGACAGTAACGATTCTAAGTTTTGTCGGGGTGTGGAACGAGTTGTTATTAGCACTTGTCTTTATTTCTGATCCTGACAAATTAACACTTCCTGTTGGACTAACCCGTTTTGCAGGCGAATATACAACTGATTATGCACCGATGTTTGCTGCAATTATGATCGCTACCATCCCAACTGTAGTATTATTCGCTATTTTCAATAAGCAAGTATTAGCTGGAATGGCTGAAGGTGCGATCAAAGGTTGATGCCTATAGACTTAATGGACTGCAAATACCAGTAGAAGAGCAAAAAGGATCTGAACTGATCCTAATACAAGCCCTGTAATAGCAAAAGCTCTACCATGAGTAGTACGAATCGAAATGATGCTAAATGTGAGTACAAGAATAAGCAACACAAGCGCTACAAATGCACTTAAAGCAAGCAATACATCAAAAAAACCGCTAGCTTCTTGTCCAAATTCTCCAATAATAGCAAAGCTCATAAAAGAAGTGAAAAAGCTAATGATCCCCAAAATAAAAGAAGTCAAAGCCAATCCAAAACGATTGCGACCTTCTTTTCGGTAAGGATCTTGATAAGGTGGGTATGTATCCATTCTTATTCCTCCTGATTATGTTCGTATATCTTCCGTACTATATATCGGATAATCAGCAAGTTTATTGAATCATATACACACATCATCATAATAAGTTGCAATTTTTCACCTATTTTTCAGCTTCTTTTAAGCTAGTTTCCATAAAGAATTCATATACATTGGGTATATTATATGTATAGAGTTCATATTTTGGAACTGGAGTGATACCAATGAGTGAAGAATTTTTGGACGAATTACACAAAATTAGTCATGATGATGATTGGCGCTATAAATTGCTAATGCAAGGTGTGAAGCAGACACTGGCAACTCGCAAAAGCGAAA
Organism: Paenibacillus nicotianae; assembly: GCF_042681745.1. Classification (NCBI taxonomy): domain Bacteria; kingdom Bacillati; phylum Bacillota; class Bacilli; order Caryophanales; family Paenibacillaceae; genus Paenibacillus; species Paenibacillus nicotianae. The sequence continues at coordinate 867,438 of NZ_JBHUGF010000010.1, forward strand.
GTGCATTCAAACGATACCTGAGACGCAAAAGCAAGCATATTACCGCAGTCTGGAAATAAGCGAAAATGACTATTTAGAATATGGTTATTGCATAGCCAAATCATGTTCGTTTAAACGTATTCTATATTGATAAGATATTTACTTATCATAGCGTGATTTGATAATTACAAAGATACAATATGATCCTTTGCGCTTGCTGTGCGGGATAATAGACGAGCGATCAGTTCTCTACGACTGGTCGTTTTTGTTTTGCTAAAAATAGATTTGAGATGATCTTGCACTGTATAAGGTGAAATATGCAAAATGTTAGCAATTTTGTGTGTAGATAATCCTTCGATCACCTGATCGACGATCTGCTGTTCACGTACAGACAAATCGTAAGCTTCCATCATCCAGGGCACAATATCAAGCGGAGAAGCAGATTGGATCGCTATCATCAACTGAATGCCTGTGGTCTTACCATACAATCCATACGCTGTAATGTGTACATAATCGTGTTGCCGTACAGGCACACATACTTGAATCGGTGCATTCTTCGCCGAAAGACGATCTTGATCGTCACATGATTTTTTTTCTGCATGGTTATAATCAGCTAATGCCATACTTGCGACAGCAAGAATAGGGCGTGGAAGTACAGATTCGGTCATTCCTTCATGCTGACGTAATAAGTCTAACCAGTGCTGGCTATCAGAATTGGATGATAACAATTCTAATTGTTCAGAGAACATCATAATGCCAGGCGAACGTAATTTGATCTCATTTGCAAAAGGAAGAATAAGACTGAATTGACGTAAATGCCGGGCAATCACAGGAGTAATCTCGCTTAATACACGACATTCTTGTTCACTGAATAACAATTGATCTTTTTTCCGAAAAAGGGTCAAATATCCCCAACACTTACCTTTATACAATAAAGCTGCCCGTAATTCATCTCCAAATCCAGCAGGCTCTAAAATATCTCGATACCGCGAACTCTGCTCGGGTTGACCTTCTGTCATATGATGTAATGTCACTACAGGTTGATCGGAATAAACCAGTTCATCGTAGTGATTAATATCTTCATGTCCATATTCATAAGCTAACAACTGCTGATGGATCGATTCGATATTGTGTTCAACTACTGCTCCTGTAGACAGCAAGCGATACGGATCAATATTGGTACAACAAGCACCTGCAAAAGGAATAATTGGTTTTAATTCTTCCAATAGAGAGTGGATATAAGCATAGGAAGAGTAAGAACCTTGTGCTAATTCGTCAAGCTTTTGCATGTAAGTCTGTGTATTCATACTGATCGCCTACCTTTGTTAGATTTCTTTTCAACCAAGTTCTATATTGGTTCATGTGTACGATATAAATCCCATCTTTCTGGGATAGTGATCTTAGGATAACTCTATATACTTAATAATAGTTACCGATTATACCAGAAGGAGTACGACTATGACCAATTCCACTACCTCAATGAGCTGGAATGATCCGATAGCAGAGCAGTATACAGAGCGTATACATCGTAAGATTCCAGGTTATGAGTATCTATACAGGCTAACAGAACATTTACTTCATACGCAATCGCAGACCTCTACAGAATATTATTATTCATCTGCTTCAACCGAAGAAAAACGAGTATTAATTATTGGAGCAGGTGGAGGACAGGAGATTGTCACTCTGGGAGCGGAACATCCTGAGTGGCGGTTCACTGCTATAGATTTATCAGAACAAATGTTAAATATAGCCAAGCAAAGAGTGAAGCAACAGGGCATTACAGCATCTATTGAGTGGATACAAGGAACTGTAGATGATATACCTACACATTCATCGGTTACCTATGATGCAGCTACCTGTTTATTAGTACTACATTTTATAAAAGAGCGAGATCAAAAACTAGAGCTGTTACGCAAAATTGCACAACATATGCCAAAAGGAGCGCCGATCTGTATAGCTTGTATCACCGGTAAACCGCAAAGTCCCGCTTTTCTCTGGCAAATGAAAGCTTGGAAACAACATATGTTAAATCAACAGATTCCAATAGACGAATGGCAAGCATTTGCTGATTCGATAGGTCAACAATCTTTTCCCATATCTTCTATAGAAGTAGAACAATTGTTAAAAAAAAGTGGATGGACTACGATTACTTCTTATTTTGGAAGCTTTCTGATTCAAGCATGGTGTGCAATCAAAGCATAAATCATAGAAAAAGATCGATGTAGCGATAAATAGTAGGGGTGTAAACGGTGAAAAAAGATCAGATTGTTGTTGTAGGTGGATATGGGAGTGTAGGGCAGAAGATTTGTCAGCGATTAAGTGAAGTATTTCCAGATCAAGTCTATGCCGCTGGAAGAAGTCTAGTACGAGCAGAACAATTTAGCCGTAACACAAAAGGAAAAGTAAAACCATTACAATGGGATATTCAGCAACATCCCGCCAGAGTAACAGAAGATTCTACGACCACATTCGATGCTTCGGTCGATCCTCATATTCAAGCACAATTTGAAGAACTATATCAATGGTCAACAGTCAAAGTAGTGATTATGTGTCTGGATCAGAACGATACTACATGGGTGAAATATTGTTTGAGTGCAGGTATTCATTATATTGATATTTCGGCTAAAGATTCTTTTCTTTATCTGTTAGAGCAATGGAATTCGGCTTCATGGCAAGCAACAGCCTTACTTGGTGTAGGGCTGGCGCCTGGATTAACCAATCTATTGGCACAGCATGTCTATACTCCATTAGATCATATTCATCAACTAGAGTTATCGGTTCTATTGGGCTTAGGAGAACATCATGGTCAAGCAGCGATCGAATGGACAGTCGATCAGATGAGTACATCTTTTCCGGTGAAAAAGCAAGGAGAATGGAGCGAAGTTGATAGTTTTACCGAAGGACGAACAGTTTCATTTGGCAAAGCATTACCTTTTCAAAAAGTATATCGTTTTCCATTTTCAGATCAACAAGCGCTAGCGAGAACAACAGATATACCTACCATATCTACACGTCTTGGATTTGATTCATCAGGTATTACGCGTATGATTGCTGGCTTACAGAAAGTTGGATTTTTCCGTTTGTTATCGATCTCATGGATACGTCAAGCTATCATTTCTTTATTTAATCATATCCATCTTGGTAGTGAGCGGTATGGTATTAAAGCCGAAGCGACTGGACTTTACAAAGGTCAATCAGTAACTGTATCCGGTTGGTTAACAGGATATAATCAGTCTACGATTACTGCTGAAGTGACTGCTATTGTAGCAGAAATGGTATATACATCGAAGATGAATAATGGAATATATCATATCCATCAACAAATCGACTGGAATGATATAATCAACCGTCTACAGAAAAGAGTAAATATAGAGTGGGGTATCGATAACGATGCAATCAATAGAACTGAACTCTAATGATTCAGTTCTATCATGATTGATCATCTACAGATAAAGGATATGGATTATACAGTTTGTAAAAATTGGCGCATCCGTTCTAAAGCTTCATCCAGTTGGACAGAGGATGTAGCGTAAGAACAACGTATAAATCCTTCGCCCCCTTTACCAAATGCAGTACCGGGTACAGCCAGCACACCGACTTCTTGTAACAAACGCTGTGCAAATTGCTCTGAATTCAGACCGGTATGAGCGATAGAAGGAAAAGCGAAAAAGGAACCAAGTGGTTCATGGCATTGTAGCCCAATCTGACGCAATCCTTGTACAAAAGATATACGGCGAGCATTATAGGAAGCCATCATTTCATCTTTTGCAGCCAGACCATGCGGTTTGAGCGATTCAAGTGCAGCAATCTGACCGAGAATTGGTGCACACATCACTGTATACTGGTGAATTTTGAGCATCGCTTGAATCAATTCTTCAGGGCCACAAGCATATCCAATCCGCCAACCTGTCATTGCAAAAGCTTTGGAAAAGCCGCTAAGTAATAGGGTACGCTCTTTCATACCTGGTAGACTTGCAAAACTGACATGCTTTTGTCCATACGTTAATTCTGCATATACTTCATCTGTAATTACGACTAGATTATGTTCTTCGACGATCTTAGCAATCGGCAACCAGTCTTCGTAGGTCATGATTGCACCTGTCGGATTACTTGGATAGCTCAAAATCAAGACTTTGGAACGTGGTGTCAGACTTGCAAGTAAAGAAGCTGGTGTTAATTTGAAATGATCTTGAGCAAATGTCTCTACTTCAACAGCGACACCGCCACCCAGATTGGTGATCGGAGAATACGATACATAACAAGGAGCAGGCACAAGAATCTCATCGCCTTCGTTAATCAATACACGTAGTGCCAAATCCAGCGCTTCACTGCTACCAATTGTAACCATCATTTCATGTGCAGGGTTATAATGAACATTGAAATTTGTATGCAGATATTCAGCGATACTTTCGCGTAATTCAGGCAATCCTGCATTATGAGTATACGTCGTTCTGCCTTCTTCTAGCGCTCGAACACAAGCTTCACGTACCAGACGTGGTGTCGGAAAGTCAGGCTCACCGATACCCAGTGAAATAATATCTGTACGTTCTGATGAGTAATCGAAAAATTTGCGAATACCTGAAGGTTGCATTTGCTGGATAGAAGGGGTTAAAAATTGGCCAATGGTTGATGTTGTCATGTGTGTTCCTCCTCAAAAGTCTTGGTATAGTGAATGTTCAAGTAAATATTTATCTGTTCACGTATCAGATGCAGTAGAGGATGATAGAAAAGAAAACAAAAAAGACCCGTCCCTAAAAAGGGACGAGTCTTTTACCCGTGTTACCACCCTAGTTCCACTTTGCGTACACAAAGTGACACTCTGCTACGTATCTATCAATACGTGTTCCCGTTAACGCTGGACATGCGGCAGCACCTAGTTGGTTATTTCAGCCTGCTTCTCGGAGATGGCTTCAGCTAGCATCTGAACGTTGGTTTGCACCGTACCCAACTCTCTGTAGATCAGATGACAAGCATACTCTTTCTCGTCATAGAATGTGTATATACTTCGTCATTATTTATAAGTGAAATCATAATAGGCAATAGATAAAACGATTAGCGATTGATCGATCAAAATCGTAGGCTTAGTATAATCCCTCTTTTTTAGAATTGCAATACCTGAATTTGAAAATAAGAATCTGTGCTACAGGAGTAGGATCGTAGTTTGTTCAAGTTTATCGTTAGATTATTCAATAGTTTGTGAAGAAATAATCAAATGCATCTGTAGATTATTCAAATAATTCTAACAATTATTCAATTTGTAAGCGCTATCTTTGTAATATGATTAAGAAGCTTACAAACGAACCGTTTGTTATTCTTATCATAAAAGGAGAGAACAGGATGAAGAAAAAAGCAAGATCGGTGTGCAGTGGTATAGGAATTTCGATCTTAATCTTATCCCTTTTACTGCCTTGTTTTCAAAAGCCTCTTTTTGCAGCCACCTCAGCAGACGTTAACCGCACAGTGACTATTAATCCGTCAAATGTAGTGCAGTCTGACTTTTTGGGAATAGGTGTCAATATTATTCCAACTAATCTAATGGCACTAGGCGCTAAATATGGATATAACGATGCTTATTGGGCAATGGATACACAACGGATTCATCAATTTCAACCTAAAGTAGCTCGTGTCTGGTTTCAATTGGACTGGATGGAACCAAGTAAAGGCACATACACATGGAATAGTGAAAAAATGCAAAAGTTTTACCAGTATATTGATGCCCTAAAAGCGTCAGGAACTGAAGTGGAATTGAATTTTGGATGGAAAGTCGGTTCCAGTATCCAAAGCTGGTTCAACTTTCCTAATTTAAAAGATCCGTATGTTAGTGCACCTACCGATCTACCGGCTTATGCTCGTTCGGCTTCGGCTTTGCTGAACCAATTAATCAATCAACGTGGATATGACAATATCAAATATATGACTTTTTATAATGAACCTAATGGAAGTTGGGATTTTGAAGGACCTACCGATCAGAAAGCATATTTTGCTCAAATGTCTCGTGCAGTTAGTGAGCAGTTAAAAGCAGATGGATTACGTGATCGAATTCAGTTATGGGGCCCGGAAGAAACAGGGGCGCTCGACTGGACGCAATACATGAAACAAAATGCAGATGATGTATTTGATGCGTATACGTTCCATGTATACGGAGCCAGCTATAGCGACTTGGGAGCGCGGATCGCAGAGCGCAAATTAGCAGTTGGTTCCAAGCCGATTGTTATGACTGAATTTGGATGGGGCGATGATAATGCAAGCAATTGGGATTCAGGCTTTGCTAATTCAGTGATTCGTGCTGCTAATGATGGTCTGCAAGGAGCTCTGATGTGGCAACTGAATGGAGCATGGACATCTGATCCTGATGGAGATACAAATGGAAGTTATACGATGTGGGATGGATTACCGCTAGGATTGAAGCCTAACAAAACGTATTATTCTGCGGGATTGTTAGCTAGATATGTACCTGAACATAGTCAAGTACTGGCAGTAAATACAGGTGGAGCCAGCGATATTCGTGCTGCTGCTTTCAAAGCCAAAGATGGTAATTATACAATTGTATTGGAATCCAAAAGCGGACAAAGTAAAAATGTTACGTTCGATTTTGGAACAACAACGATCGGCAAAACATTTTACAAAATGAATTATCAAGATGATGTACAGCGTGACGGTAATGCTTTATTGCCAGCGGTAGAAAAATCTTTTGCGGCTACTAAATCATTCACTGATTCTACAATCAATAACGAGTATAACGTTTCTATTTATACCACAGCGAAACCACAGACACAGGTGAAAATGACACCGATCGAATCCACAGTGTCTTCAGGCAGTACAGTAACACTGAATGCTACAGTGATTGATGCGAGTTATGGCAATACAACGGTAGCAGCAGATACGTATACTACAGACTCTACAGTATCCGTTACCGAAAATGACGTAAATGCGAAAGAAGAACAGCGTATTGTTAATGATGACAATGATATGACTACTGCCACTGCAAATACGTATGCTTCCACGTCCGAAGAAAATACACTGGCTTCCGCATCAACAGATGTGACCTGGAGTGTTGTCGGATCAGGCAATGGCACGATTAGCAGTACAGGAGTCTATTCTCCTCCTGATGTAACGACCGAGAAATTAGTAGCTATCAAAGCGACAAGTGTAGCAGATCCTAATGGATATGGAATTGCTCTAATCAAAGTGATTCCACAATCAATAGGAAGCCGAGTAGATGCACCAACACTTAGTTTGAAATCTGGCGTATATGATACTTCTGAAGCAGTAACTGTAAAAACAGGCACAGCAGGAGCAGAGATTCGCTATACATTGGACGGTAGTGTACCTACTACTTCTTCAAGTCTGTATACCAAGCCTGTAATTTTACCGGAAGGCGGAACGAAAGTGTTCAAAGCGAAAGCCTTTAAATCAGGATTAACAGCTTCCGGGGTTACTTCAGCATTGTATAAAATATTGCAAAATAGCACAGGGCCGGAAGGTTATCAATTCTGTATGTATGAAGGAGGGACATGTAGTTTTGAAGGTCAAGCCAGTGTAGCGTATGGAGCAGATGGATTATTCAAATATGGCACATTTACAAATGGTGTAGCTTGTACAGATGAATCTTTTGGTGGTGATCCAACGCCTAATGTACCGAAGCGTTGTTATTATACGAACGATGTACCCGAGCAGACACCTGTTGTAGCTATCTATAATACCGGCTTTGAAAAGCCAACTGTAACCACGACCAAAACAGGGCCATTTACCAGTGGATGGACATTCGATAGTCGGTCTGGCGTTCAACGCAATGGTAGCGCGTTTGGAGCAACTACAGCACCGGAAGGACAACAAACAGCATATCTCAAAACCGATGGAGGCGTATCTGGTAGTATTACGCAACAACTGAACTTCCCACAAGGTGAATATAAGCTTAGCTTCAAAGCTGCTAAACGAACCAGCTTTGGAGGAACACAGACTTTTGATGTGTTTGTAGATCAGACAAAGATCGGATCTTATGCTCCTACATCCGGCAATTACACAACGTATACGACCAATGCTTTTACAGCCAATGGCAAGCATACGATACGTTTTGTAGCTACAACTACAACAGGCGATAATACAGCATTTCTTGATCAAGTGTCGATCCAGTTAGCCAGCGATACACCAACACCACCGCAAAATCCTGAAGCAGTGATAGCCAATGCAAGCTTTGAGAGCCCTGCAACAACCAATACCAAAGTAGGGCCTTTTACAAGTGATTGGGTGTTCAGTACACGTTCAGGTATTCAGCATAATGGGAGTGTATTTAATCCCGCCGCTAATGCTCCAGACGGTGTACAGACAGCCTACCTCAAAACCGATGGTGGAGTAGCAGGATCGATTAGTCAAAGTATTACATTTCCAGCCGGAACATACGCATTGACTTTTCAAGCAGCCAAACGAACCAGCTTAGGAGGAACACAAACATTTGATGTGTATGTGGATAACAAAGTGGTCGGCTCATATTCACCTACAGCAGGCACATACACATCGTATACTACCAATAACTTTGCTGTTACTGCGGGCGCGCATGTTATCAAATTTGTAGCTACAACATCTACTGGCGATAATACTGCTTTTATCGATCAAGTAAAACTCATTCAAAAATAGAGTGTGTATCCAAGAAAATACGTAATAAAGTATTTTTTTGAAATATTATTTGTTTCGCAAATAGCATGTTATCTAGATAAATGATCAACAACCGATAAGACTATCGATATCTATTCGTCTTATCGGTTGTTGTTATCAAGAGGGAGAATCACATTATGAATATCAAGCAAGTTCGCAGTCTTGATGATCAAGATCGACAAAGCTTTGCTGCTACACGTACACCATGGGATATACCTAGTGAGAGAATAATAGTAGAACCTTTAGCAGAACCTTCTTCAGATATAGGGCATGATTTTATATCTACTTATGCTGTCAACCCATCGTATAAGAAAGCTCCACAATACGATTTAGATGGCAACTGGGAAATGGTGCAAGGCGGTGAAGCTGAACAAAGAATCTATCAATCGTGGGAATCTATAATTTCAGTGCCGGTACCGGGCAGTATTCATCAAGGATTGGTACAAGCAGGTATATTAAATGATCCTTCTTTTGGAGAACATGCAGATGAAGCTAAAATGTATAGTCACCAAACATGGTGGTATCGCTGTACATTTGATATCGAAGATATGGCTCTTTTTGCTTCGTCCCGCTTGATCTTTGAAGGTGTGTCTCCATCATGCGATGTCTGGTTAAATGGTACTCATCTTGGTGATCATCAAGGAGCATTTGGTGGGCCAACATATGATCTTGGTTCGCTGTTGCAATCGTCTAATACATTGATAGTTCAAGTGCATCCAGCGCCACTCGGAAATGAGTGGAATATCTGGGAGTCCACTGTTGTATTTAATTGTAATTACGGGTGGCACTATGTGAATTTACCAGCAGTCGGTATCTGGCGTCCTGTGCGGATTGAAGCTGTTCCGTCAGTCCAGATACAACATCCTTTTGTTCAAGTGGAAAGTACAGCTCAAGCCAAACAAGGAGAGATTCATCTTGCTTTCACATTAGCAAGTCAGCAATCCTCCTATAAAGGTGTTCTCTATGGTGAAATTATTCCTGATAATTTTGCAGGACAATCGATTAAGTTCCAACAAACGATTCAACAGGATTCGGATCTATCGGTTCAAGAGCGTTTATCACTTTATGATACTCGAGATGTACATTTACAATTAACCATTCCTGATGCACATTTATGGTCACCGTTAGATATGGGCGAGCCGTATTTGTACCGATTACAACTGACATTTATTCCAGACATTCCAGCGTCAGCAGACACTACAACCAAGCCCTATCATCTACTGATCGATCAGCAAGAGATTACCTTTGGTCTGCGATATATCGAAATGAAACCGTTACCTTCCGGTCAGCAAGCAGATATGTATAACTGGACACTAACAGTCAATGATCGAGCTGTATTTATCAAAGGCAGTGGTTGGTGTACATTGGATGCTTTGATGGATTTTTCAAGAGAACGGTATAATCATTTTTTGAGTTTGACGGCTCAACAGCATACTAATTTTTTACGTGCATGGGGTGGTGGCATTCCAGAGACGGATGATTTTTATGATCTATGTGATCGCAAAGGCATTATGGTGATGCAGGAGTGGCCGACTTGCTGGGGAAGTCATGCACGTCAACCGCAGGATGCTTTAGAAGAAACGGTACGTCTGAATACATTACGTTTGCGCAATCACGCTTCTCTGGTGATGTGGTGCGGAGGCAATGAAACCAGTACAGAACTGGATCATCCCGCTATCCAGATGATGGGACGTTACAGTATAGAACTTGATAATACTCGACCTTTTCACCGTACAGATCCATGGGGTGGAAGTACACATGATCATATTGTATGGAATGGATGGACACCCTCATATAGCTTTGATTACTATGCCACTTTAGATGGTATTATGCTTAGTGAATTTGGATTAGCATCTGCGCCTAATTTGGAATCGGTATTGCGTTATATGCCGGAAGAAGAACAGCAACAATGGCCACCGCTACCGGGCAAAAGCTTTTACCATCATCTGCCTGCTTTTGATACACGGGATGAGTTACGCATTTTATCAGAATTTGCAGATTCTTTTATTGTGTGTGATCGTTTGGAGCACTTTGTAATCGGAACACAGCTTGCTCAAGTCACTTCATTACGTCATAAAATGGAATCTGCTCGCTGTCATTTTCCAGATGAGATTGGTGTAGTGACTTATAAATTAAATGATGTATATATCGGCGTATCCTGGGCAACGATTGATTGGTATGGAGTACCCAAAATGTCGCACTATTTCACACAGGATGCCTATCAACCTTTGTTAGCTTCAGTGTTGTTTAACAAGTTAAATAGTCCTCATGAAGATCAGTCATTACCTGTCTATGTGTTAGATGATCAAGGTGTATTAGATGATTCATGGGCAGTTGGAGTACGCGTGTATGATCAGCAATTACAGGTGATCCAAGCAGAGCACTGGCAACACGAAGGCAAAGTGCCATCGGTGTATCCTATAGGTACGATTGAACTTCAACATGCCCCATTAGAAAAGTCCGCTCTGTTGATCGTATCTGAAATTATGCAAAGCCATGAAGTGAAATGTCGCACCTTTTACTGGTTGCATTTTGCGGATCGTCAGGGAGTGCTATGGAACTTACCACAGACTTCATTAACATTAGGTCAGATTCGCCAATCTCAGTTACCACAATCTCATTCCTCTGCTGATTTTCTATATGAGATTGAAGTCAGAAATACAGGGAATGTACCCGCAGTAGGTGTAGAGTTATACAGCGAATCACAAGATATAGAATCAGCTATATTTGTAGCGAGTGATAATTTTTTCTGGTTGGATGCTGGAGAAAGTCGCTGGATCGGTGTAATCGATACTCGTCTTCTGCAAGTAAAAGCATGGAATAGTAATACCCTTCATTTCAATAACGTTCAGTAACAATACATTATAGTCTATTGCATAGTATGTACGATTAATCGATAGATAACTTCCAAAGGTGGAGATATAGATGAACCGGTCTTCATGGATAGATCCTAATAACAACATACCAACTAATCAAGCAGCAGAGCATAGTGTAGATCAGCAATCCTCTGTATTTATATTTGATAAGTTACAGAATCCGCCAAGTATGTATCGAGCGATTCCTTTCTGGTCATGGAATGATGATCTGGATCCGCAAGAAATTCGTAGACAAGTTGGTGAAATGAAAGCCGCTGGCTTAGGTGGATATATTATGCATGCGCGTGCAGGATTAGAAACACCTTATATGGGCGAACGCTGGATGGAATGTATTCGAGCAGGCATCGAAGAAGGGCAACGATTAGGAATGAATGTCTGGTGTTATGACGAAAATGGTTGGCCTAGCGGATTCGCTGATGGAGTCGTGCCACAGTTAGGATTGGACTATCAGCAAAAATGGCTGAAATTAGAACCATTATCCACACAAGATAATCGTCATACACAGGATGATCATACGATTGCATGGTATCGCATCGAAAATGGACAATGGGTTGTTCTGGATGAACAATACAAAGAGATTGCACAATATCGGGCTTATTATGAAGTCAATCCATACTATATCGATACGTTAGATACTCAAGTAGTACAGGCTTTTATTGAATCTACGTATGAGAAATATCATCAACAATTTGCAACTCATTTTGGACAAGCGATTGCAGGTGTATTTACCGATGAACCTCAATATGGACGTTATCAGATTCCGTGGTCATTTACATTAGAACAGCAATTTCAACAGACTTATGGATATTCGCTTCTGACCGAATTACCTCTTCTTTTTCAAGAGCATCAAGGCTATGAAACATTTCGCTATCAATTCTGGCAACTGGTTACCCGACTATTCAGTCAATCATTTATGAAGCAAATCGGGGATTGGTGTGAACAACGAAATATTCGCTTGACCGGTCATGTGGTGTGTGAAGATCATTTGACCGCTCAAGTCGGTTCGGTTGGCGATGCTATGGCTTCTTATGAGTATATGCAGACTCCGGGAATTGACTGGTTAGGCAGAGGAATCGATCATCCATTAACACCCAAGCAAGTAAGTTCTGTTGCCCATCAATTAGGTCAAAAATTTGTTTTGTCTGAAACATTTGGCTGTAGTGGATGGAATGTATCTTTTGCAGATTTAAAATGGATTGCAGAATGGCAATATGTACATGGTGTTAATTTGATGTGTCAGCATTTGGAAGGATATAGCTTGCGTGGGATTCGTAAACGGGATTATCCACCTTCATTGTATTATCAGCAACCGTGGTGGGAAGAATATCATAAGTTTAATGATTATTTTGGACGACTCTCGATGCTACTGGCTGAAAGTGATAAGCATATCGATATCTTGTTGGTACATCCTATTCGCTCCTCATGGATTGCTTATAATGATCAGATCAATACGGAGGGCGAACAGATACATCAAGATTTTGTCCAAATCAGTCAATGGCTATGTGAACTTCAGCGCAGTCATGATTACGGTTCAGAATCGATTATAGCTAATCATGGGCGTATACAAGATCGGCAATTACTTATAGGACAAGCTTCATATTCTTTGGTCATTTTACCGCCGATGACGACGATAGCGAATACGACATTAGACTTGTTATTATCATGGTTAGAGCAAGGAGGACAGGCGATTGCACTAGGTACATTACCTATCTTGGTTGACGGACAATCAGATCAACGTCTGCTCCAACTCGAACAGCAAGTGACAGTATTGAAGATAGATCGAGAAATGATAGCGGATGAGCTGGATCAACGACTATCTGCTACGATCAAGCTTCATCAGATCACACCGGTCGTATCTTCACAGCAACAGACAATATCATTATCTGCTCCTAATCATTCACCAATTCTGACACAACGAAGTACATTAGAAAAATATGATTTATACTATATCGTCAATACTAATCGTACTACTAGCTATACGGTAGAAATTGAATTTCCTTATCAGGGGCATATAGAGCAGATTCATCTTCAAACAGGAGATATAGATACTGTATCTAATGCGACAAGCATTGCAAGTCATAGTCATACTATGAATATCAAGCTTACATTTGCACCTGCTCAATCTTATCTATTCCGCATATTACCAGATGAGCGAGTAACCGATCTATTACCAACGGTTGATTTGTCACTACATTCTCCTGCTGTTGTTGACGACCCGTATATTGTGGAAATAGATGCTAACTGGCAAGTGACGCGAAGCGATCTAAATAGTCTCACTTTAGATCAGTGTCGATTACAGATCGATGGAGATGAATGGAGCGAACCACAACCGATTATTTTTTTACAAGATCAATTAGTAAATATAGGTCGAGCTGTTGAGATCGGTATGTGTTTTGAAGTACAGCTACAGTACGAGCCTCAAGTGAGTCAAGACATGTATCTGGTACTAGAACAACCTCATCATTATCGTATTACGATCAATGGAACATCTGTAGATCATCAGGATTGTGGGTGGTGGCGAGATATTTCATTTCGCAAAATCAATATTCAAAATCATTTGCATAAAGGGATTAATCAGATCGTTTTACAACGTCATTTCCAAAATTCGCAGTCAACATTTGATGCAGTAGCACGAGCACAAGTATTTGAATCAGAAAGCAATAAGTTGAGTTATGAAGCAGAGATTGAAAGTATTTATATTTTGGGAGAGTTTGATGTGCATAGCCTGACCCCGTACCAATACGCAACAGATAGCAATGATAGTCTGTATACGTATGGTGAGTTTGTATTACAAGAAGCGACTTATACAGCGCAAACAGGAGATTTGACAACACAAGGGCTTTTATTTTATGCAGGTAATATACAATTACAGCAATCTATGACTTTACCTGAATATACATCGGATCAAAGAATCTATTTTCAATGGGATCGTCCTGATGCTGTATTGTCCAAGTTATGGTTAAACGAGCAAGAAGTGCATACTTTTTTGTGGGCGCCTTATGAGGTAGAGATTACTCCTTATGTGCATAGTGGTGAAAATGAAGTGGTCATCGAATTATATTCCAGTTGTCGTAATCTGTTAGGGCCACATCATCATATTCGTGGTGAGTTAACTATGGTTGGGCCGGATAGTTTTAAAGATACACCAAGCTGGACAGATGGTGATATCGATACTGAACATATCTATACACCACGTTATTGTATGGTGGCATTTGGCTTAACCAGCAATCCTGTTATTTCTATATTATGAATAGTATAGCGTGCATACAATAGTTCAAACAAAAGGGTTGCAATCATACACCAGCGGTTGCACCCTTTGTTTGAGTTTGAGTTTGAGTTTGAGTTTGAGTTTGAGTTTGAGTTTGAGTTTGAGTTTGAGTTTGAGAGGAGCACTATAGTTATGAGCGAAATATCTAATGAACACCAATCTATCCCGCAGATGTCGCGTTTGAAAGTCAGTCAGAATCAGCGGTTTGTAACACTGGAAAATGGTACACCTTTTTTCTGGTTAGGCGATACTGCGTGGGAGTTATTTCACCGCTTGGATCGAGAGCAGGCAAAGATGTATTTGACGTGCCGGGCGAAGCAAGGTTTTAATGTGGTTCAAGCTGTTGCTTTAGCTGAACTTGATGGGATAACCACAGGAAATGCGTATCAAAGAATCCCTTTTTTTATAAATGAAGCAGGGGCATACGATCCTTGTCTGCCTGATACTACAGGAGAATACTCGTACTGGGATCATATTGATTACATTGTACATACAGCGGCTACGCTCGGCATATATATTGCTTTCTTACCGACATGGGGCGATAAATATAATCAATTATGGGGAAAAGGGCCAGAAATATTTACAGCAGACAATGCTTATACATACGGGAAATGGTTAGGAGAGCGTTATCGAAATGATACTAATATCGTCTGGGTGCTTGGTGGCGATCGTCCACTGGATCAACCTCATCATATTGAGATTATTGATCGTCTCGCAGAAGGGTTACAAGCAGGGGATGATCATACACATCTGATCACATTTCATCCTAAAGGTTCTGCTTCTTCATCTCAATATGTGCATCCCAAATCATGGGTAGACTTTCATATGATTCAATCCGGTCATGCCGCAGGTGTACGTAATAATTATGTGATGATACAACATGATTATCAATTACAACCGATCAAGCCTACATTAGAAGCAGAACCATGTTATGAAGATATTCCGATAGATTTTCAAGCTAGTAATGGATATTTTGATGAAGTAGATGTTAGACAGACTGCTTATTATGCTGTACTTGCTGGTTCACTAGGGTATACGTACGGGCATCATTCTGTATGGTGTATGAGTGATGGGATGTATGATTCTACGGCATTTGATCAAGTCGGTGACTTTATTATCATGTCCTGGCAACAAGCACTAACTCGTCCTGGGGCTGAACAGATGAAATGGTTGCGCAAATTGATGCAATCTGTTGATTTTGTGACAGGTGTACCTGATCAATCGATAGTAACAGCTAACTTTGCAGGGGCTAACTATCAAGTCGCTAATCGTGGTATCGATTATATTCTAGTCTATTGTCCTCAAGGTCTGTATGTTAAAGTAAGATTAGGTATCCTGAATACAGATCAAGTCAGTCTGAACTGGTATTGTCCACGAACCGGACAATTATATCCGATCGATATCGTGGCGAATGATGGAGTACAGACGCTTGCAGCTCCATCCAGTGGACGGGGTCAAGATTGGGTGTTATATATTCATTCTGTACGTAAGGAGTGAGGTTGCATGTATAAAGTTATGATTGTAGAAGACGAGATGCTTGTACGCATTGGTTTGAAAAATTCAGTGGACTGGAGCAAGTTCAATATGCAGGTGATTGCTGATCTTCCAGACGGGCAGAGTGCCTGGGAGCAGTATCATCAAGAACGTCCTGATCTTATTATTACCGATATTCGAATGCCCAAAATGGACGGCATGGAATTGATTGCTCATGTGCGTGCAGAGGATAAATCGACTCGAATCGTAGTCTTATCTTGTCTGGAGGAATTTGAACTTGCGCGTAAAGCTATGTCTTTAGGAGTATCCGGTTATATCCTCAAACTCACAATGACCGAAGAAGAAATTCAAACGATATTACAGACGATTCGTAATGAACTAGATCATCAACAACGTGCTAGAGTAGTCGAAGATCGCCCTTCATTATTGCCCTCCAATATAGAATTAATCAAAGAAAAGTATATTAAAGATTTTCTGTTATATGGTATCTATTCTGTCGAAGAATTTGAACGATTTGCTGTCCAGAGTCAGATGCAGTTGTCTCCGATACGACTGGTTGTTTGTATGATGGAAGTGGATCATTATTCCAAATTAAAGCAAAAATTTAAAGATGAACACGGGCATCTAATCAAAATGACATTGCTTAATATGTTAAATGAAATTACGACTGCTTTTCATAAAGGAGAAAGTCTGTATATTGATGAGACTCATTATCTTGTATTGTTAAGCTTTGAAGACATATTGTCCGAGCAACAGATTCGTCAGCAGACCGTATTGATTTTACAACGGGTACAACATGTAATTGGAACGTATTTCAACAGTTCTGTTTCTTTTGGAATTAGCGAAATAGATAACGCTTACAAATCACTTCCTCGATTGTATTTAGAATCTCATGAACGGTTGCAACATAAATTTCTTACAGGTACAGGATTGTATCATACAGGGCAAGAGCGTATAGATGTTGCCCCTATTCAAGCTCGATTAGAGCAGATTCGTCTATATTGTCCTTTACGTGAATTACTATCTCCGATGAAGCAAGAACGATACGATGATTATATACGTATTCTGCATGAGCATCTGTATGCAGATCGGCGCTCTATACAGCATTTGCTATTTCAATTAATACAATGGATCAGTACCAGTCTGTATGATTATCATCAAAATGAAAAAACGATTTTGTTCAATATTACCGATCAATTAGAACAATGTGATACATTGCCTGAAATGCTTACACAAATTCAGTTGTATCTGTCAGAAGTTGTAGAGCAATCTCGTACAATGATGCATATGAGCAGTGAAATTACCAAAGCGATTCAATATATCAAGCAACATCACACTCAAAATATTAGCTTGCAACAAGTGGCTGAACATGTGAATTTGAGTTTTGGTTATTTGAGCAATTTGTTCAAAAAAGAATTACAGATCACTTTTATCGATTATCTTAATCGTTACCGGATTGAACGTGCTAAAGAGTTATTAGTCGGTACTTCGCTCAAATCATATGATATTGCAGCTCAAGTCGGATTTTCGCCAGAATATACGTATTTTAGTAAAGTGTTCAAAAAGGTAACCGGTTTGAATCCCAATGAATATCGCCGTCAATATTGGACACAAGGAGAACAAACTTCTACTCTAAATCATTCATCTTCATCATCTGCATCTCTTAAAGGCTCGTCATGAACAAGCGACGCTGGCATAATATACAGAAAATCAAAAAAATCGGTAAAGTACAACATTTAGGTACGCAGTTGATCGTCTTTTTTATGGCGCTTAGCATTATAGTATTTTCGATCGCATCGTATTCGCTGTATTCATTTATGTTGGGATTGATCAAAGAACAAAATGAAAAATTGTTGTTACAACAATTCCAACAACTGGATCATAATATTCATAGTCTGGTAGGAGATGTGGATCGTTTATCCAAGCTTTTTTTACTAGATGATCATGTACAGAACTATATTCAAAATACGAATATGACAACTGAAATCGATATGATTGATTTGAAAAAAGCGATTTATGGACGGATCACTAATTTTATTAGCAATTATAACTACATTCATTCTATCTATATCATTTCAGATACGCGGGGTGCATTAGGAGGCAATACAACGCAGACACTGGTACATGGAGAACAAGCATGGACAGATCGCTTTTTTCAATCTGGCGGATATGAGAAAGCCAAGCAAGCTTTTCCTAATCTGATTATCGAAGGCGGAATCAAAGAATCTTATTACAATCCTTATGAGGCTGATCAACATAATGGCAATCTGGTGAGCTTGATTCGTGGAGTAAGACCTATTTATGAACCGCGTACCAATGCTACATTGGTATTTAATATTGATGAAACGTATCTGGCTTCCACCTATGCAGCGTCTCTCGATATGGCTGAAGGAGATATGTATATTGTTAATGAGCAAGGCATAATCATTTCAGCTAATCGGGCGGAACAAGTAGGTACACAAAGTGCGTATAGCCCGATGCAAAACAATGATGCTAATTTTGGTAGTTATGATATTACACGTGATCATGAACCGCTACAGATAGTCTATTACAAACTGCAAGATGCTAATTGGTATCTGGTACGTGAGGTGCCATTGACGTTATTTTCAGAGCAGATTACTTCAGTACAACGGATCATGGTAATCGTATTCTCGTTAAGTATTCTGGTCATTTTTTGTGCGACTTATTTTTGGTTACGTAAATTAATTCGTCCGCTTCATTTATTAGCTCATAAAATGAAAAATGTCAGTCAGGGAGAATTAGGAGTAACATTTACAAAAATTCCTAATAATGAATTTGGCATGGTAATGCGGCGCTTTAACGAGATGTCGCTTAGTATTGTAGAGTTGCTTCGTAGCAATAATGAGATTCAAGAGAAAAGACGTGAATTAGAAATTGAAGCGTTACAATATCAAATTAATCCGCATTTTTTGTACAATACACTCAATATGATTCGTTGGATGGCTTCAGCAGTCCAAGCAGATCATATCGTCAATAGTGTAGTAGCATTAGGCAATATTTTGCGTCCTGTCTTTGCAAGTAAAGATAGTATGTGTTGCCTACGAGATGAAATTAATTATTTGGAGAATTATATCAAAATTATCAATTATCGCTTTGACAATACGATTACATTTACATTTGATATTGAGCCGTCGTATTTGGACTATCGGATTCCGCGCTTTATTTTGCAACCATTGATTGAGAATTCGACCAAATCTGGCAGACCGGATGATGACGTGATCGATATAGCGATAGAAGTGTATGAACAAAACAATGATCTCTGGATTTCCGTAATTGATTCTGGTCGTGGCTTCGATCCACAGATGCGTGAACAATTAAATCATCAGTTACAGACCGGAGATAGCTATCCTTCGGAACAACAAGAATATAGCAGCGGTGTCGGTTTGTATAATGTAAATAAGCGTATTCAGCTATATTTCGGCAAAGATTATGGTATTCAATTGCCTCAAGTTCCTTATGGAGCAGAGGTTACTATTCATTTGCCCCGATTACTAGACGATACAGATCGTATCGTCTAACAGAAAGGATAACCGAATCGATATGAGTCAACTTTCGCGAGCCGAATTGATAGAATGGGTTGAACGTATTATGAACGCAGAAGGCAGTGAAGCAGAGATTGATGAATGGCTAACGATGGTAAAGCAACAAGTATCACATCCTGAGATCAGCAATCTTATTTTCTGGAATGAAGAAGATTGGACAGCGACTCAAATTGTAGATGAAGCTTTAGCTTATCAGCCTATCATTTTGCCACCTCCGTCTAATACTAGATGTTAAGATGGGGCAGGCTTACGATGACCACTTTGTTGCGTAATAATCTGTAATAGCTGTTCAGACATATAATGAGCACTGTATTGAAAGTCATTTTGAATCCAGGCAATAATAAGCCCCCATATAGCATAAGCTTGATAACTAGCATATAGATCGATATCTATTCCTGCTTGATTCATCGCGCGAATCGCTTCTGCATTGCGCATGTCCTGCATACACAATTGTTGCAATTCATAACAAATACGTTGCTGAAATCCGGGTAAAGCGTTGGAATGGGTGATCAATTGATAAAAATTACGATGAGTAGCTACATGATCAAAAATCTTGATAGCTGATGCTACCATTTCTTGAATAATTAACGTACTCACATGGCGGTAAGGTTCTTCATATGAATCTTTAAGATCGATAATCACCCGTTCAACGATATCATCGAGCAAATCTTCTTTGTACGTATAATGTTTGTAAAATGTACCACGATTCACGTCTGCTATCGTTACGATATCG
Organism: Paenibacillus nicotianae; assembly: GCF_042681745.1. NCBI lineage: Bacteria > Bacillati > Bacillota > Bacilli > Caryophanales > Paenibacillaceae > Paenibacillus > Paenibacillus nicotianae. The sequence continues at coordinate 888,003 of NZ_JBHUGF010000010.1, forward strand.
GTAATAGTGATACTGCGAAATTCTTTTGTTTGCAATAATGATAATAACGCATCTGTTAGTGCTTGTTTGGTTTTACGTACCCGGCGATCCATTATAGCGATTCTCCTTTGGCATAAGTTTATAATCTATCACTGAGTAATCTGTGATTTTATCGATTCTGCAACAGATAATCAACATTCAGCCTAGCAACTGTTTATTTTTGAACATAATGCTTCTTTTTTGCTGATTGCATGTCTATGTTGTAGATTTTAAGATGATTATAACAGATGTTTGTTAACCAACAGATGTTGATTAATATGAGAAGCTATAGATCGCAGGAGGAATCAGAATGAGACTGGAAAATAAAGTTGCTGTTATTACAGGAGCCGCTTCAGGAATGGGTAGAGCGATTGCTTTGTTGTTCGCACAGGAAGGCGCTAAAGTGGTAGTTTCTGATATTCAACAAGCTTCAGCGCAAGTCACTGTTGATGATATTTTGGCTCAAGGTGGCGAAGCTGTTGCTATAGCGACCAATGTAACTCAAGAATATCAAGTCCAATTGCTTATTCAAACAGCAGTCGAACACTATGGAACACTGGATATTCTGGTAAATAATGCAGGGATCATGGATAACTTTGTACCGGCAGCCGATGTGACCGATGAATTATGGGAAAAAGTATTTGCTATTAATACAACCGGAACGATGCGAACTGTTCGTCAAGCTTTACCTATTTTTACAGAGAAAAAAAGCGGGATTATTATCAATATCGCATCAGCAGGTGGATTAAATGGATCAAGAGCAGGAGCAGCTTATACAGCTTCTAAGCATGCGGTTGTAGGTTTGACCAAAAATATCGGATTTCAATATGCTCCATTAGGAATACGTTGTAATGCGATTGCACCGGGTGGTGTGGCTACGAATATTAGCAGTACAATTAGTGAACCGAATCCATTTGGAATGGAGAGAGCGATGATTGGTATGGGCTTAAATCCCAAAAATGGTCAGCCTGAAGATATTGCTAAAGTGGCTTTATTTTTGGCTTCAGAAGATGCTAGTTTTGTAAATGGAACCGTTATTGTAGCTGATGCTGGATGGACGGCTTATTAAGGTTAAATGATATACAATAGGATACTATCTAACTAAATACTAAGCAGTCATATCATGTAAAGCATTTCAGAGTAGATCTGGAATGCTTTTTGTGTTGTATTTGTTCAACTTCATCTGTAAATGATTCAAGAATAGCGAAGCCATATCTGTATATTATTCAATTCTATCTACAGATTGTTCATTCAGTCTGTGCTTCAATACCTTTACTATTAAAAGCAAGCAAACGATATTTACACATTTATTGAATCTGTAGATTATGCACTCAACAGTCATCTATCGAAGGGGGTTCCGCTATGGATATCACGTATAAAAAAGAAAAAGTCGTTCAGATCAAAAGGCGGAAATATAATGCCGATGGAATCCGTTTATTACTTATGACTATTCCTTTTCTTCTTTTTGTAATCGCTTTCAGTTATGTGCCGTTATTTGGTTGGGTATATGCCTTTTTTGATTATAAGCCAGGTATACCGCTGAGCCAGACAGCTTTTGTAGGATTAGAACACTTCCGAGAAATGTTACATGATCGCGATATGGGAAGAGTGATGATCAATACATTAGCTTTGAGTGTATTATCTATTTTATTTGCGCCTTTGCCCTTAGTACTGGCGATTATGGTATCAGAAGTGCGTAATGGCTTTTTCAAACGTCTTATTCAGACAACCACTACATTACCGAACTATATTAGTTGGATTATTGTATTCTCGTTGGCTTTCAGTATGTTTAGTTCTGAAGGAGCGATTAATACAGCTATTGATCGACTAGGGTTAAGCGATACTCCACTTAATGTATTGGGAAATCCAGATCATGTATGGTTAGTACAGACATTATTGTTAATCTGGAAAACGATTGGTTGGAATGCGATCATCTATCTTGCTGCGATTGTAGGAATTGATGGAGAACAATATGATGCAGCCCGAATCGATGGAGCCGGACGATTACGAAGTATCTGGTATATTACTATTCCGAATATTATGCCGACTTTTATTGTATTGCTTTTGCTAGCAGTTAGTAATTTGCTATCAGCAGGGTTTGAGCAATATTTGGTATTTAACAATATTATGGTTGCTGACAAAATCGAAGTACTTGACCTGTATGTGTATCGTCTTGGATTGGTCACCAATGATTACCCTTACTCGACTGCTGTAGGTATGTTCAAATCGGTGATCAGTATTGCTCTGTTATTTATGATCAATAGCTTATCCAAACGGGTACGTGGCGAAAGTATTATATAATCATTATGCACATGAGGAGGACAATCCATGATTAGAGCGGAAAATACCAAGTCTATTCAATGGTCAGACTGGCTATTTAATGCAGTCAATTACACGTTATTGACGATCTTATTAATTGTGACCATCTATCCTTTTTATTATATTTTTATTTATTCGATCAGCGATTCATTTCGTGCACAGAGTGGTGTCTTTTTATGGCCTGCTGGCTTTTCGCTAGAAAGTTATAAAGCAACAATTAAGCTTCAAGGATTGGGTGATGCGGCGATTATTTCGGTATTGCGTACCGTATTAGGAACTGCGATCACTGTAGTATGTTGTTCCTTTTTTGCTTATTTGATTACCAAGCGTGAAATGCCTTTTCGCAAAATCATTTACCGATTTGTACTGATTACGATGTATTTCAATGCGGGCTTTATTCCATGGTACTTAACGATGAAAATGTACGGCTTACAAAACAATTTTTTGTTATATATTCTACCTACTGCATTAACAGGATTTTATATTATTTTGATCAAAACATTTATCGAGCAGCTACCACCTGCACTAGAGGAATCTGCTAAAATAGACGGTGCTGGTTATATCACTATTTTTACCAAAGTTATTTTTCCACTGTCTACACCGATTATAGCGACGATAGCTGTATTTGCGGCTGTAGGGCAATGGAATACATGGTTCGATAATTTTTTTCTAGTCGAAAATCCTAAATTACAAACATTACAATTGTTACTTTATAATTTTTTGAGCCAATCTAACAGCATTTCCAATATGAGTGCGGCTGATTTGACAATGTCTGCGGAAGCTAGAGTGATGACTCCTCAATCTATTCAGATGACGATTACGATGTTAGTCACGTTACCGATCGTCATTGTATATCCTATGTTGCAACGCTTTTTTGTAAAAGGAATTATGATGGGCGCGGTTAAAGGATAACCAAAGCAGTGTTATTGCTGAATTAAATCGATTATAGCTTGTAGAAATCTATAAGAATCTGAGGAGGAAGCTTCATGAATAATGGTAGAATCAAGCCATTTAAGCGTACGATCAGTATATTATTGGTACTAATTTTGATAACGCTTACAGCCTGTTCAAATAATACAACCGATACTACTCGTTCTGCTACACAATCAGGTACAGTAGATGCGAATGGCATTGTCACTTTACGTGTTTTGGTCAATGAGACAGGAACCAAATGGAATACGTATCCAGATAATGAAATAGCAAAAGCAATTGAAAAAAAGATCGGTGTCAAAATTGAATATGTAGAAGCCGATTCCAATAAAATGAATGTATTGCTAGCAGGTGGAGATTTGCCAGATATCGTGCGCTCCGATCCGACTCAATATGGTAAGCAATTGATAGATGGAAATCTGGTGATTCCGATGGATGATCTACTTGCCAAATATGGTAAAGACATTTCGAAAAATATCCCTACAGTTGTAGAATACAGTCAAAAGAACTGGAGTGAAGGACAAAATAAATTGTACTTTTTGCCTCCTCAAGTACAAGCAGATCCTAGTCCGGTCTATGCCAATCTTTCGATTGGGCCAACAATTCGCTGGGATTATTATAAAGAAATAGGAGCACCAGCTATTAACAGTACAACCGATATGTTAAATGTACTCAAACAAATTGTTGCCAAACACCCTACGACAGATGAAGGTAAAAAAGTATATGGAGTCTCAATGTGGCAAGATTGGGGATTATGGCCGTATATTATTCCGTTCACATGGATCACGCAACAGACCGCAGCAGGCAATTCAGATTTGTTTGCGAAGCCTTTAGGTGGCAAAGAATTGATTAATGTACTGACTGATGCCAATTCAAATTACTGGGTAGCTTTAGATTTTTATAACAAAGCTTATCGCGAAGGGTTACTTGATCCCGATGCGTTAACAATGAAAAATAATGATTATATGGCTAAAGCAACAGCAGGGCAATTTGTATTAGGGCCTGCTACATGGGCAATGGGAGATTTCAATTCCAAATATGCTAAAGATGGCAAAGGGTTTATCGTGTTACCTGTAGGTAAGCAAGCATGGTCAGGTGGCGTTCGTCCAATCGGTTGGGCAGATAAAAGTTATGCTATTTCAAAAAGTTCAAAATATCCAGAAAAAGCGATGGAATTTTTAAATTATATATATTCATATGAAGGTGCAAGAACGATGTATAGCGGTATTGAAGGAACCAACTGGACGATTGAAAAAGGAGTACCCCAATTAAGTAAAGAAGTATCGCAGCTCAAAGTAACAGGAGGGGATGCCTGGGAACGTACAGGAATTGCTCTTGATCCTAACTTGATCGGATTAGGTGGGAATGTGATTGATCCTACCACTAAGACCCCACTTGATCTCTTTGCTACAGAAGAAGCATTATCCACCAATGCAACCACATTGGAGAAAGACTTTAGTCAATATTACCATGCGTCTTATCCGGGAGAAGTGGTCGCTAATCTAGTCAAAGAAGGCAAGTTAAACGATGAAAATACACCGCTCAAAAATTTAACACCAGAACAGATTATTATGGAAAATACAATTGTATTGCCTGTGCTTACTGATGATCTACTCAAAAAAGAAACACAGCTTAAAGAAGTGGCTGCACGCACAGCAGCAACTATGATTTTATCCAAAACAGATGAAGACTTTGCAGCCAATAAGCAAAAAGCGATCGAAACGTTCAAAAGTTCAGGAGCAGACGAATTATCTACCTATATGAATACCGAATATGCCAAAGCTAGAGCAACAGCAGAACAAGCCAAATAGATCACACTTATAATACAATGCAAAAAAACCGCCAGTCTGTAGAAGCAGAGTGGCGGTTTTAATTTATATATCGTATAGTAGCGGCTATATACGATATCGTTAACGTCGTGATGAACGTGTCTTGGAAGTGAATAATACTTTTTGACCTGTGCTATTAAGGCTAGGAGCACCATGTACAACTGTAGATTGTGCTTTGGGAGCCGTTTGAAAAGCATCTTTGAATGAAGTAGAACAACCTGAGCATAGACGTCCTTGAGCAATAGGCTGTAAGCAACATTCGCAAGGATAAGTCAAATTTTTGTAGCCATTAGATAATTTACCTTGTTTGATCAGATCGTGTAATTCTGCTAAAGGGACCTGGGTCGCTTCACTTAAAGCTTCTGTCGTCGCTTTAGGAAATCTCCACATATAATCCATGCAGTTTTTCAAAGCTAGATCTAATTGATTGCTACAAGAGGAACATAAGTTACGCATATTTTTTTGGAAAATAGAACCGCACTTCGCACAATAATCCACCGTTAGAGTCAACACAATCACCCCTTACATCTCTTTTTTTAGTCTTTTAGATATAGGTACATAATACTATATCGGTTATAAGATAACAATAGAGTATACATAAAACATGAAATTTGTCGAATAAAATAAATAAATCCTGAATATGTAGGTACTAAGACTTGTCCATTAAATACAACAATAATTAATACATTTACAACGTAAGTTCCTGTACTATATAAAGCAATAATAAAAATTTCAATCACTTTACAACAAAAAACAACTCACCTTTTTACCGGCAAGTTGTTGGTAGATAAATTAAACAGGTACAATATTCAAAATCAGAAGCTAGTAACTATCGTAAATTTAAGCTAATGTACTACAGATTTCGATAAAATGTCCATCTGGATCAGCGATATAAGCTACTGTCTGCCCCCACGGTTTGATCACAGGTTCTTTGATAATCTTTACCTGTTGCGCACGCAACTGTTCTATCGTTGCAACTACATCATCTACTACGAATCCAATTTCAAATGTACTGGATATTGCCATTTCTTCAGCAACTTCGAGTCCAATCTCTTGTCGAACAGACTCGCGTGTATTAAATGCCAATGTCGTCATTCCCGTATCAAACTCCACATAAGTATCAACTTGCATTTTGACCGGTAATTGCAGAATATCTCTGTAAAAATGCATAGTCTGTTCTACATCATGAATATACAAAATAATATACTTCATCGCTAATTTCATTGATTGTGCCAACCCCTTTATAGTGACTTCTATATTTGTTGTTACTGCTTTGATCTATTTAAATTATAGACAACCTTACTGCAAAAAGATTGGAAAAAACGGTCATATTGTTGATTATGCCTACTCTATGTCTATAGAGCACTGTTGGACTGAACCTGTATAGATAATTGCCCGGGAGTTAGACCATAATAACGATGGAAATCATGAATAAGATGAGATTGGTCATAATAACCACCAGAGAAAGCTAATTCACCAAGACTGTATTGCGGATAACGATACATCTTCTGTAACACAGACTGAAAGCGAATAATATCTAATATTTCTTTAGGACGAATACCGAATTCTTGCTGGAAAATACGGCGCACCGTTCGTTCACTGTAATGTACTTGTTGCGCAAGTGTTGCTAAATCGATCTGTCCAGCACAGTCATACATTAATGATAAGCTGTGCGATAGTAGTGGATGAATAGGGCGAGGATGAATATCATATGTATATAATGCTTGCTGTAAGTATTGCTCGATTATATCGATTCGTAGCGCATTATCAGATGCACACACCACTTGCTCCCAAAAATAGCTTGCAGAATGTCCCCATAATTCTTGTAACCATATTTGTTCATGAAGATCAGCAATAGGATATCCAACAATCGCTTGCACCGCTTCCACATACATACGAATACCGAAAAAATTCATAGATTGCTTAGGATAAAAAACATCATATGTAGACATCCATGAAGAAACAAAAGCACCTTGAGTAACAGAAAGTGCATCCAAATCAAAAATAATATCGATACATCCATCTGGAATAATACGATAAGCAAAAGGAGTAGACAGAGTCGTAGAACTCAACTGAAATGTAGATGACCAATAACAAGCAACTGTAGATTGCAATAATGGTTGTGGAGCATATTCCTCATAATGATAATGATTATTTTGTAAATGAGATTGTAGCATCGGTGGCTGAAGAGGACGATATATCATTTCAACACTCCTTTTTAAGACATAGCTTTCAATACGCAACTTTCAATACACAGCATCCGAATGATGATTATAATCATGGCGTTATTTCTATTGTCTATATTGAGTGTAACATGATTTGGAATCAGCGTAATCCAATAATAATTAACAAAATGTTATTATCATATTGTAAATATCAAAAGATGGTGATATATTGTTATTAACATAAAGGAAATAACAAAGGAGAGAGTGATTATGTTTGGATTTCGCTTCGTCAAATTTCAACCAAGTGAATATGTGATGAAAGTAAGAAACGGGAAAATAGTAAAAGAAGGTGTAGGCTTATCGTTTCGCTATTATGCACCGACGACTTCTGTCATTGTCGTACCTGTATCATCGATTGATGTCCCGTTTATATTTGAAGAAATAACGAATGATTATCAGACGGTAACCGTACAAGGGCAATTGACATACCGGATTGTCGATTACCGCAAAACGACTCAAATCTTAAATTACACGTACAATTTACGCAAAAATCAATATATCTCGGATGATCCTAACAAGCTGGCTCAACGGGTAATTAATATTGCGAAAGTATTGACCAAAAAGCATCTGGAGCAAATGCCACTGCGAGAAGCGATTCAATCCAGTGAACGATTAGCTCAAAGTATTACACGCGAAATTATGCAAAATGCTGAATTAGAGAAGCTTGGTATCGAATTGATGGGCTTTTCTGTGTTAGCAATTTTGCCTAATAAAGAAACAATGAGAGCTTTAGAAGCGCAAGCACGCGAACAGATTCTACGCAATGCAGATGATGCACTATATGAACGCCGTAATGCATCGATCGAACAAGAACGTCGGGTCAAAGAAAATGAATTGAACACCGAAATTGCAGTAGAAACCAAGAAAAAACAAATTCGCGAAACCCAATTAGACGCCGAGCGTTCGGTCAGTGTGAAAAAGAATGAGATCAAAGAAGAACAATTGCAATTCGATACGATGATGGAGGAAAAGAAACAGCAATTAACAGAACTGTCGATTGCTAATGCTAGAGCACAAGCCGATGCCAAAGCATACGAAATGTCTGCGGTAATGAAGTCGCTTGAAGGCGTTAATCCAGCCTTGCTACAATCGATGGCGAATATGGGCATGAATCCTGATAAGTTGATTGCTATTGCTTTTCAAGGGTTGGCTGAAAATGCTGGTCGTATCGGACAATTGAATATTACGCCAGATCTATTGCAAGGACTATTATCAGAATCGAATGATCATCAACATCAGCAAGGAGGTCGGAATAGATGAATAGCCGGATAAGCGAAAATAAAATTGTACTGGTAAAGCGTAAAACACGACTAGAAGAATTGATTGTTCGTTATAATACGATCCAGCAAGCACAATTTTATATTGAGCGTCTGGGTGTTGATTTTACCGACTATATACAAGAAGATCAGAATTATCGTCATGCTGTAGAACAATCGATGATTGTTTTACAAACGATCGGCAGAGTACAACTGTTAGAGCGTGAACATGTACCGAATTTTATTTTTGGAGACGATGATATTGTAGTGGTACTCGGGCAAGATGGACTGGTTGCAAATACGATGAAGTATGTTACACATCAGCCGTTAATCGGCGTGAATCCTGATCCATTACGTTGGGATGGCGTTTTGCTTCCTTTTCAAGTACGTGATCTGATCCAAGTGGTACCTGAGGTATTGAATCGCCGTCGTCATATTCAAGAAGTAATGCTAGCCAAAGCAGAATTAAATGATGGGCAGACATTATACGGAGTAAACGATCTATTTATCGGACGCAAAACGCATGTCTCGGCACGTTATCAATTGCAGTTAGCAGGGCATGTGGAGCAACAATCTTCAAGTGGCATTATTGTATCGACAGGAATGGGTGCTACAGGCTGGTTCAAAAGTGTACTCGCAGGCGCAAGTGGTATTGTACACAGTGAAAGTTATCAACAGATTACAGGCAGTGTCCAGTATGAGCAGACCACATCTGTTACGACTACTGCATTAGCGTGGGATACACCACAGTTGTATTTTACAGTTAGAGAACCTTTTCCTAGCCGTACCACTTCTACCAACTGTGTATTCGGACAAATCAATCCTAATCAGCCATTGCGTATTATATCGCAAATGCCTGAAAATGGAGTGATCTTTAGCGATGGTGTCGAAAGCGACTTTTTGGAATTTAATTCAGGCATGACAGCAACAATCGGCGTAGCTGAGAAGCGGGGGCATCTGGTGGTATGATGATTGTTTTGTGTTATGATATCCCTATCTGTTGAAGATAATACAGTAAGGGGTATGGAGTCATGAACCAAAATATACAGCAATTCAAAGCTGATTTCTTCAAAGCTTTGGCTCATCCGATGCGGATTCAGATTTTAGAAGCTCTGTGTACTGGAGATAAGACGGTCAATGAACTGCAAGCGATTGTTGGTTCAGAAGGATCGGCTGTTTCTCAACAACTATCAATATTACGTAGCAAAAATGTAGTACAAGGGATCAAAGAAGGCACATCGGTAATCTATTCGTTACGTGATCCGTTAATACAAGAATTGTTAGCAGTAGCGAAGCGTATTTTTGATAATCATCTGGTAGATGCGATCTCTTTATTGGAAGGGATGCGTAATGAACCGGAAGCAAGCAGACAGCTTGAGAAATAAATCAAGCTAACCTCAAACCTCAGTACAATCTATAGATCCATTCATTTCTATACCACAATTATCTAGACACCATCAAAGTATCTCTTATGTATAAAGAGATACTTTTTTGCTATGCATAAAATATCATTGACACCATCTGTATACAGGCGTACTATCTCTTTATATTCAAATAATCAGATATTTAGAATAAGACGTTAAAATATACAAAAAGAAGGTAGACAAATGAAGTGGACAGGAAGATTTGCTGGATATAACCGTAACAGCTTACGCAAAGATTTAATTTCAGGCATGATTGTAGGTATTATTGCTATTCCCTTAGGGATGGCTTTTGCTATTGCTTCAGGGGTTAAGCCTGAATATGGAATTTATACAACGATCATTGCAGGCATACTTATTTCTTTGTGCGGAGGTTCCAAATTCCAAATCGGTGGCCCGACAGGTGCATTTATCCCTATATTATTCGCTGTCGTTATGCAGTACGGATATGAAAATTTGTTGATTGCTGGTTTTATGGCAGGTGTTTTTTTGCTTCTGATGGGATTGCTTCGCTTAGGCAAGTTAATTTCATTTATTCCAAGACCGGTCACTATTGGTTTTACCGCAGGTATCGCAGTCACTATTTTTGGAGGACAAATTGCTAATTTTTTAGGATTAAGTGGACTGACTAAGCATGAAGATTTTTTCTCGAATATGCGCGAAATTGTTGTTCATTTGAACACATTTAATATCTACAGTTGTATCACCGGATTGATTTGCTTTGTAGCCATAGTAGTGACTTCACGCTTTTTTCCTAAAGTTCCAGGATCATTGATCGGACTATGTATTTCTACAGGGGTAGCTGTACTATTTTTTCAAGGTAAAGTGGCTACTATCGAATCTTCATTTGGCGCGATCTCAGGAGCGCTTCCTCATTTTCATATTCCTGATTTAACGTGGGATAAAATGATGTTTTTGATTCGTCCAGCCTTAGTCATTGCAATGTTAGGCAGTATCGAATCTTTGTTATCGGCAGTAGTGGCTGATGGTATGACAGGCACACGTCACAACAGCAATCGAGAGCTAATCGGACAAGGCATCGCGAATATGATTACACCTTTATTTGGCGGTATTCCCGCTACAGGAGCTATCGCACGCACAGCTACTAATATCAAAAATGGCGCTGTATCACCTATTTCTGGTATCGTGCATGGTATTGTGGTATTGCTTGTATTGGTGTTATTTGCTCCTTATGCCTCTCATATTCCGCTTGCAAGTATGGCTCCAATCTTAATGCTAGTAGCATGGCATATGAGCGAACGTAAACATTTTGTACATATTTTGAAAATCAAAACAAGTGATTCGCTCGTACTGGCAATCACGTTTTTATTGACAGTATTTGCTGATCTGACGACTGCTGTTGAAGTAGGATTATTGTTAGCGGTTATATTATTTGTCAAACGAATGAGTCAAGGATTAACAATAACCAAAGTATTACCTGATCCAGAAGCAATTAATCAGCAAGTACAACCTCATATGGTCACTGAAAATCACGATTGTCCGCAGATTAGTATCTATACAATCGAAGGCGCACTCTTTTTCGGCAGTACACATCTGATTGAACAAGCGATCGATGAAGCTATCGCCAATCAACCGCGTATCGTATTACTTCGTATGAGTAGAGTACCGATGATTGATACAACAGGAGATGCTAACTTAGCGATATTGATCCGTAAAGTACAATCCTATGGTGGCATAGTAATGATCTCCGGGATTCAGCAACAACCACTTGAATTGATGCGCAAAACGGGGTTATATACGATGATTGGAGCAGATCATTTTTATCAGCGTACCGGTATCGCTATTCATCAAGCTTTGAGTTATCTTGATCTGGAACGTTGTCGTGGTTGTCAGCATTTTGCTTTTCATGAATGTGAGGCGCTATCTGCTGGAATGATGCCGTCGCCCGTAACTTCACCGTTACTATTGAACAAAGCTTTGGAATCTACCGTTTAATTTTCAGAAAACAAGTGTAAAAAAAGACATACGCATCATATCCAATCTGTTGCACATAGAAAGGAAGGATACATATGTCTGCATCATCTCAACAAAAGTATCAAGATTATCGATCTATACGAGGTATTGATCATATCGGTCTAACCGTTCCTGATATCGAAGAAGCGACTCGATTTTTTAAGCAAGCATTTGGAGCTCGTATTTGTTATGATACGCTCACACCTCAACAACCTGCTCAAGAAGGAGCAGAGAGTGAGCAGAAGTTAGGATTACCAGAAGGGGCTAAAGTGCGTCATATACGATTGATTCAGATCGGTCAGGGCGCAAGTATCGAAATGTTCCAATTTGAAAATACCCAGCAGCGTTCTCCAGCACTAGCAGTAGATTACGGTATTCAACATATGGCGTTGTACGTAGAGGATATGTCAGAAGCGATCCGTCATTTTGAATCGGCGGGTGGCATTTTGCTATCTTCACCTAACCCATTGCCTAGTGTGGAGAAGGGAGAAGAACATTTATTTGTGTATGGACGTGCACCCTGGGGAACATTAATTGAATTACTTTCTTACCCACATGGAATTGATTATCCGCAGACAAGCGAAAGTCACCGCTGGACACCGCCAGCAGTGAAGTAATCTGAATATTATTTGATTTGTATAAGTTGCGTATCTCCGATATTATCAGCTTCTCGTGTAACGACTTGCAATTGCAGTGTTTTGGGCTGATCAAGTAGATTACTATAAAATATATATTCGTAACTGTTCGGATCATCGAAAGCCATTTTGCGATTTAAGGCGCGTAACAGTACAGCTTGATCACCTTCACCTGCAATAATGCCTGTCGCTTCAACCCACGGTTTATTAGTGTTATAGGGTTCAAATGGTTGATCTCCTGTAAAGCGAACACGAATCTCTAAAGGAGACATTTCTACTCTTGTCAAAGCGACTTTGTGATCACCTAATTCAATAGTATGGTTCGGATAAACAATTTCTGTCTCCGGTCGTTTGAATTGACCGGCTAAAGAGAAGTGAATAAGTAAGGTAGGAGAATAATGCATATCTTCTGTACTCGTATTGGTCACTGGGTCGCTTAGTCTGCCTTCATCGACCGAAGCAATTTGGAATTTGGCTGCAATTTCCTGCGGGAAAGGCTCTCTTGATTTCAATCGAATAGTAGTCGTACCACGAAATACATTTTCACTATCTGTATCATGAGTTCCATTATTGCGTGAATGACCAAGAGGCTTACCTGTAGCAATACTGCTTAATTTGACACTATTCATCCCGTATATTTCTTGTCCGTTTAAGCTTTTGGCAGTATAGAGAATAATGAGTTGATTTTCATCAGCGGTCACAGCATTGACAGTAACGATATAGCCGTCTTTTTCAGCGCTCTCATTGACATATTGAATATAATTATGCTTGATCGCGGACATTAAGCTCTGGTTCTGAATAACATCACTTTGATACTCATGAAATGGTTCTAATTTGCCCCATGAATTAGCAGTTGTATAAGTGCTTTCAGTAGGCATAGGCACGATCAATAAGATCAGCATGACTGCAGAAGTAAAGCCAACAACGACTAATAAGCGAGCATCTAACCAGGGAAAGCGTGATTGCAATCGTTTGGCTTCTTGAACATCTTCTTCATCTGTAAGAGTAGAGGTATGAGACATTTCAGATAGAGAAGGTTGTTCGGTATGTAGGTGAGAGCTAGATGGTTGGGACGAATCTTTGTTGGATGTACTCATAGCTACCATTCCTCCTGATTCAGAATAATTGACGAAGTTGCTTAGTTATAGAAAGGGATCATAAAGTATAAGATCTTAATTTAAAATTTCTTTTCTGCTACGTGCTTATTGTATATATCGGTAGTAACGCTACTTTTATTACTTCTTTTGTCAACATCTAGTTGATCAATCATCTTTATTTTATCTTACTACGAATAGCCAATACAAGTAGACATCAAAAAGCCCTCATCTCTTTAAGAAAAGCAATCCTTTTCATTGTAGAGAATGAAGGCTTTTTGAGCTATAGGTTAGAGTATCTATTTTAGCGTAGTATTGGTATAGATTGTCCTATATTATACTTTGAACTCGTTCATTTCGCTGTGTAACTGTTCAGCCGTCTGTGCCAAAGAAGAAGAGGAGGCATTGATTTCTTCCATCGATGCTAACTGCTCTTGCGTAGCAGCAGATACATTTAACATACCAGCCGCCGATTCTTGAGCAATATGAGAAATCTGTCTTGAATACTCTACAATTTCGGTAGTGCTAGCAGACATTTGTTCTGCACCAGCAGACACTTCTTCAATATCACTTGCTACTTGATTAACCGCTTGTAAAATATCCTGGAAAGCAGTACCTGCTATTACAACAGAAGCCATCCCTTTATCGAACTCACGATTGTTCAGATCAACCGCTTCTATAGCATTCAACGTATCTTTTTGTATAAAAGCTACCAGTTCAATAATTTGCTTCGCGGATTGAGAAGATTGTTCTGCTAATTTACCTACTTCATCAGCAACAACCGCGAATCCTCGACCTGCTTCACCGGCACGAGCTGCTTCAATCGAAGCGTTCAACGCTAGTAAATTTGTTTGCGAAGAGATACCGGTGATTACTTTAGTGATATTACCAATCTCTTGAGAACGGCTACCTAATTCTTTCACGACAGCGCCCAGAGACTGTAGTGATTGTTGGATCGAATCCATTTGAGAGACTGCTTGCTGGATTGCCTGATTCCCATCGGAAGATTTGCTTGCTGCATCAATAGCAGAACTGGATACCGTCTGCGCGCGCACAGCAATTTGTTCTACGCCTATTGCCATTTCTTGCATCGCTTGAGAAGACTTTGTGGCAATATCGACTTGTTTGGCTGTACCAGTAGCATTTTCTTGTACCGTTTCAGCAATTTGTTCAGCCGCTTGTTTATTTTGTTCACTGCTTGCTGTTAATTGTTCTGAAGAAGCAGCGACCAATTCAGAAGTAGAAGCTACCGATTCAATCACTTGACGTAAATTGTGCTTCATATGATTAAATGATATCGCTAATGAACCGATCTCATCTTTATTTTTAATCATCAAATCAGACCCGGTCAGATCACCGGCAGCAATTTGTTCAGCCGCTTTTTGTAATGATTTAGCAGGCTTAGAGATCGAGCGAGCAATCAGGAAAGCAATAACAAAAGCGAGAATAATAGCGATTACACTTAGCAGAATGATATTAAAACTTGCTTTCTGCGAAGTACTTACCGATTGATCTGTAATTTGGGTTGCTTGTTTATTATCATAAGCTACCAATTCTGCAATAGTAGCGTTAGCAGTATACCAGAACGCATACGCATTGCGATGCAAAGAGATCGCTTTATTCAAATCGTTGTTTAGACCTGCGTTCAGCACGTTTGGAGAAACTTTGATATAGGCTTCATATTGTGTAGAGAAACGTTGATATAATCGTTGTTCATCATCACTTTCGATTAGCTTCTCATAGGCGGTGCGTTCGGTTTGAATTTTTTTGATCAATGCTTCATAATCTTGATTAAGCTTGGCAATTTCATCTTGGTTCGTCTCTACAATAATATTGAGTAATAGACGTTCTAGATCGGATACATCTCCGTTAAGTGTTCCTAATAAAGTAACACTTGGCATCCATTTCGTATTCACATCAGTTGCTTGATAACCCATACTTCGTGTACTTGTAAGAGCCAGTAAACTGACAATCACCAACAGAAGAATAACACTTAAAAAGCCAGTTAATAATTTGGTTTGTATACTCATTTTGACTTTACCTATACGCAAACGTTTCATAATGTTGTCCCCCAATATGTAATGTGTAACGCATTCAACTTTATTTATATCGACAATTTTTTTTAATATCTTAGACATTTTTGTAAATTTTAGTTCTTAAGATATAGTTCTTAAGATTGGAATTGGTAATGCTTACATTTCTATAAGATAAATCACAGCTAGAAGTTATGAAAAGTAGATGGTAAGCGAGATAAAATGATCTGCTAAAACAAAAAAGCAACCTGTAGCATATAGCTACAAATTGCTTTTTGATCCTATTTATAAGTGGTCGTTTATAATAAAAGCGATGACTGAATACTTTTCTAATTGTGTCGAATCCATGCTAATGCCATTGTACCTTCACCGGCATGAACACCGACAACCGGAATAAAGGGAGCAATTTCAATTTTGAGTCGTGGAGCGAATAGACTGATTTCTTTTTCCATTTGAAAAGCTTCTTCTATATTGTTAGCATGCATAATACATACACTTTTGACCAGATCAATATCCCGTTTGAGAATATCCATTAACTTGTGTTTGGCTTTTTTGAATGTACGAATTTTGTCTTCTACAATAATCTTTCCTTCGACAAAACGTAATAGAAGGTGAATACGTAGTAATTGACTGATCACCAATTGAGTACCGGATACCCGTCCACTACGATGCAATTGAGAAAGACTTGCTGGAATCAGATAAAAGTCCATATTTTCAATAATCATATCAATTTTGGCTTTGATCTCTAGCGCTGTATCACCTTGTTGTTGCCATTTGATCCCTTGTATAATCATTTCACGTAAAGGAAAAGCGCCGACTTTGGAATCAATCCCGAGTACTGAAGTTTCGGTAATCTCAGCCGCTTGTAGTGAAGTGTGATACGTACCACTTAATTCAGAAGAACAATGAATCACGATAATATCGTCATATTTATCTTTAATTGATTCATATAATTCCATAAATTCGCCAATCGGTGGCTGTGAGCTACCTACACTTTCGTGTTGACGCATTTTTTCGTAAAATTGTTCTGCTGTAATCTCAACATTTTCTTTGTACGCTTCATTGTTCACAATCAGACGTAAAGGTACAATATAAATATGATGTTCTGCTGCAAAATCGGTATCGATCATAGCTGTACTATCGGTCACCCAAGCAATTGATTTCATCCAAACCACACTTTCTTCTTACAAAGATAGAATATACGCAACATGCTATATTCATTTTATTAAAATTTTAACATATAAAACTAATAACTTTATGATATAGTTATTATAACCATATACAACCTTAAACACAAATTCTACACAATGAACCTTATACTATATGCTCAATTCAAGGAGGAATACATAATGAAAGACAAACTCGCTCAAGAATTAGAGTCATGGGGCATAGAAAAAGTGACTTATCAATTTCCTAGATGGGAGCAGATTCCAGACATCGAATTATATATGGATCAAGTGGTCGCTTTATTAGAAAAGCATTTTCACAAATTCCCGGGCGAGAGTGCAGGCAAATTAATCTCCCCGTCTATGATCAATAATTATGTCAAACAAGGTATTATCCCGCCGACAATCAAAAAGCGCTATTCTCGTACACATATCGCTTACTTAATGATGCTCTGCACACTCAAGCCGGTATTACCTTTAGCAGTCATACAAGGGATTATCGAATTTCAATCACAGACCAAAACGTTTGCTGAAGTGTATGATCACTTTGTAACTGAACAAGAACAAGCATCCATCTATACGATGGAACAAGCCAAAGCCGAAAGCAAATTACTCGGTCAGACTGCAACAACAGAGCAGGAAATGCTAAGTAATCTTTCGCTCAAAATGGCAGTACTGGCGAATTCTAGTAAGATTTTGGCTGAAAAGATTATAGAAATGGAGCGAGCAGAAGGAAAGCTATCTATTCTCGATGATCATGGTAAAAAAACCAAAAAGATTAAAATGTAAATCTCCAACAATATCTGTGCAAAGCGTAATAGCAAAATACCCCTTAACCTTGAGATACGATCTGCTGATCATACAGGTTAAGGGGTATTGTTTATACAGTTATAAATTACACTTTAAATGCGCTAACTTCGTTATGAAGTTGTTCCGCTGTCTGTGCTAGAGAAGAAGAAGAGGACGTGATTTCTTCCATAGAAGCCAGTTGTTCTTGTGTAGCCGCAGATACACTAAGCATACCTTCAGAAGATTGTTGAGCGATATGATTGATTTGTTTGGAGTATTCGACAATCTCGGTAGTGCTTGCTGATAATTGCTCTGCTCCTGCGGATACTTCTTCAATATCACCAGCCACTTGGTTAACAGCCTGTAAAATATCGCGGAACGCTTCACCTGCGATCGATACGGAAGCTAATCCTTTATCAAATTCAAGATTATTCAATTCTACAGCGTCAATGGCATCTGTTGTATCTTTCTGGATAAAAGTAACCAATTCAATAATTTGCTTCGCCGATTGAGAAGATTGTTCTGCCAATTTACCTACTTCATCAGCAACAACCGCGAATCCGCGACCTGCTTCACCAGCACGAGCCGCTTCAATCGAAGCATTAAGCGCAAGTAGATTGGTCTGTGTCGCAATACCTGTAATCACTTTAGTGATATTTCCGATTTCTTGTGAACGACTACCTAATTCTTTCACGACAGAACCTAAAGAGTGTAGGGAAGTCTGAATCGAATCCATTTGATTGACTGCTTGCTGAATCGCTTTGTTACCGTTAGACGATTTGCTTGCAGCTTCAGTTGCTGAGCTGGATACCGTCTGTGCACGAACAGCAATTTGTTCTACTCCGATTGCCATTTCTTGCATCGCTTGAGCAGATTTTGTAGCTATATCGACTTGAGTAGAAGCGCCGTTAGCACTTTCTTGTACCGTTTCGGCAATTTGTTCAGATGCTTGTTTGTTTTGCTCACTGCTAGCTGTCAATTGCTCTGAAGAAGCGGCAACCAATTCAGAAGTAGCAGCGACAGATTCAAGCAAGTTACGAAGATTAGCTACCATTTGATTGAACGCAACAGCCAGTAGACCAACTTCATCTTTGTTACGAATCACGATAGCTTCTCCGGTGAGATCGCCTGAAGAGATACGTTCAGCTGCTTGTTGAATTTGTTTGACTGGACGAGAGATAGATCGAGCAATCAAGTAAGCAATTACTATACCAATAATAATAGCAATAATACTCAAAATAATAGTATTTCTACTTGCAGAAGCGGCTGAAGTTACAGATTGATCTGTTAGTATACCTGCTTGTTTGTTATCTAGGGCGATCAATTGAGAGATTGTATCATTAGCAGTATACCAGGCATCATAAGAAGCACGATGCAATGTGCGTGTTGTCTCAATATCATTACCTTTAGCAGCAGCAATTAATGTAGGAAATGTTGTTAAAAATTTATCATAATTGGTATTGAATTGTTCAAACAATTTCGATTCTTCATCCGATTGAATTAACGCTTTGTATTGTGTTCGTTCAGTTTCAATTTTTTGTAACAATTGTTCTAATGTAGTATTGATTGTGGTAATTTGATTGGGATCATTCTCAATTGCCATATTCAGTACCAGACGCTCTAAATCAGAGATGTCTCCATTCATTATACCTAGTAGACTTACGCTAGGCATCCATTTGCTGTCAATTTGCTTAGCTTGTGTTCCTAATGTATTCATACTAAATAACGACAAAATACTAACTAATACTAACAAGACAATTACGCTAAAAAAGCCTAGTAACAATTTGGTTTGAATATTAATACGCATAATTTCACTCCTCGGAAAATTGTTTGAACATATAATGTAATACCTATATCGACAAATTTCGCTATATTTTTAGTTCTTATGTATTAAAAAGTAAAAAAATATAATAAATAATTTCAAACCTAAAAAATGTATAAGTATTTATGCCTAGTAGTATAAGAAAACTGAATAAAAATTATTTTCAATTAATGTAAGTATTCATTTAACAGTTGTTATAAGAACTTATTTTCTGAAAAAGAATTATAAATGTATAAATAATAAAGATGAATATAAATATTATATATTGCAAACGTTTACAAAAAAAGTTTAAAATAAATAGATCATATGATCAAAAAATAGATCATTTAAAGGAGATTTGACATGGAACATCATCAATGGGCACAATACCCGCCCCGGGGATGGAATAGTTGGGATTGTTATGGAGCAGCAGTACGAGAAGAGGAGATCATAGGGAATGCAGAGTATATGTCTACCCATCTCAAAGATCATGGTTGGGAATATATTGTAGTCGATATTCAGTGGTATGAAGCAGGGGCAGTCTCGTCAGCTTATCGCAAATTCGAACCGTTAGAAATGGATGAATACTCCCGATTAATTCCAGCAGTCAATCGCTTTCCTTCCAGTAAAGATGGGCAAGGATTCCGTCTGTTAGCCGATCAGGTACATCAATTAGGATTGAAGTTCGGTATACATATTATGCGTGGTATTCCAAGACAAGCGGTTCATCAGAATACAGCGATCAAAGGAACACATATCACCGCCAGACAGATTGCACATCCGAATTCTATCTGTCCCTGGAATACAGATATGTATGGCGTAGATGCTTCACAAGAAGGAGCACAACAATATTACAGTTCATTATTTGAAATGTATGCACAATGGGGAGTCGATTTTGTCAAAGTCGATGATATTGCCGCTTCACGTCTGTATGATACTCATCTAGAAGAAATAGAATTGATTCGTCGTGCGATCGATCAATGCGGTCATCCGATGGTATTGAGTCTATCTCCAGGCCCAGCGCCACTGCAATATCAAGAACAATTAAGAGCCAATGCGAATATGTGGCGTGTCACCGATGATTTCTGGGATATCTGGTCATTGTTGTATGCGATGTTTGAACGGTGTGAGAAATGGTCACCGTATGTAGGCGAGGGTTCTTGGCCGGATTGTGATATGTTGCCACTCGGTCATATCGGTATTCGTTCGGTAGATGGAGGCGGAGCAGATCGCTGGACACGATTCACATCTGATGAACAGCGTACGATGATGACACTCTGGTCAATATTCCGTTCCCCATTAATGTTCGGAGGAGAACTACGGGATAACGATGAATGGACATTGTCACTACTGAACAATCCTTTGATCTTAGAAATGAATCATAAGAGCCGTCAAGCATACCAACTCTCTCGTGACGAGCAAGATCGGATCATCTGGATAGCTGAAGAAGATGGAACTAATAATCGCTATATCGCTTTATTTAACGCAGGGGAAGAACAGAATACCGTTACACTCGATCTGTCTTCATTAGATATAACAGCGCCAGTCAATCTGCGTAATCTATGGCAGTCGACTGAACTACTAACTGTACAAGGGCAATGGGAAGTAGAACTTCCACCACATGGATGTGTCGTGTATCGGTTAGAGCATTTAGCGTAAAAAGAATACTTCGGTGTACATCAAATTAGATGAATAACATGTATTGTGTAAAAAGGATCACTACCAACATACTCAATAAAAAGCAGGACATTTCCATTGTAGTGATGGATAATGTCCTGCTTTTTTGGATTAAAACCATTATTTTGAAAAAAAGTATTTCCAATATCGACCAGACGAAGTATTATATAGGTAAATATATTCCCAACCTAAGACCTAAATAATTTGAGATATTTCATTTTAAAGCAAAATTATCGCAGATTTCCAGAAGAACTGGACTCTATTATACCTCTTCTGCCTGCACGAAGGAGAAATACATCAATGGCTTATACTATTCCAGACACGATCCCCAGAAAAGCAACCGCAGGCGAACGCCTTTTATTTCAAACGCTCAAAGAACACCTTCCCGATGATTATATTGTCTACTACGAGCCAGAGATTGGTGGCAGACGACCGGATTATGTTATTATCGGCCCTGATCTAGGACTGCTGGTACTCGAAGTCAAAGACTACACTGAAAATACCCTCTATGAACTCAATACTCATGAATGGAAGCTACATACCCAAAAAGGAACAGGATCGATGGAAACAGTCAAAAATCCATTGCTTCAAGCTAGAGACTATGCTTTTCGAATCAACAATAAGCTCAAAAAAGATCAGAATCTAACACAACAAAGTGGCGTCTATGCGAATAACCTCAAGTTCCGCTACGGACATGGAGTAGTCTTTACCCGTCTCAAGCAGACCCATATTGTTAAGCATAGTCTACATCGCGTGATCGACCCTAGATATATGTTAACCCGAGAAGAAATCGACCTCGAAGATGAGAATTGTACCGCAGATCATCTACTAGAGCGCATTACCAATATGTTCGATACACCTTTCCATATGAATCAGATGTTGACCGACGAAGATATCAAAGCGATTCGTTATCATCTATTCCCGGAAGTACGGATCAGTGCAGAGTATCGAGAACCTTCCTATTATCAAGACCAACTATTACTATCGCTTCATAATATACAAGCGATGGACTTGCATCAGGAATCACTTGCCAGACAGTTAGGCGATAAGAACCGCTTAATTCGAGGTGTGGCAGGAAGTGGCAAAACCTTAATTCTAGCCGCTAGAGCGAAGATGCTAATCAAAGAACATCCGGATTGGAAAATCCTTGTCCTCTGCTATGGGATTCCGTTATCCCGCGTGATTCGCAGTCAGATCCATCGGATGCTCGAAGAACCAGAAGATTTGTTCGACTTTGCCGCCAGTCAGGGCAATCCGTCTTCTACACCTTCTATAGAAAAGCAATCCAATCTACAGATTGCTACATTCCATGAATGGCTATGGAGCACCATGCGTATCAAAGATGAGCTGATCGAATCCTACTTGGAAAAGATCAATCGAGGCGAGACCATCTTACCGCAATACGATGCGATTCTGATCGACGAAGGACAAGACTTTGAACCGTCATGGCTAGAATTGCTAAGTAAGGTGCTTAACCCGGAGACCCAATCACTATTACTGGTCGAGGACAAAGCGCAAAATATCTACAAACGCAAAACCAGCTTGAGCCAGAACACCGGACTGGACTTCCGTGGACGTTCCAAGATTCTCAGTATCAACTACCGCAACACCGCTCAGATCGTCAACTTCGCCTGGGACTTCTACCGTACCCATTCTAGCTTAGGGGAGAAGGTCAAAGAAGGCACAAGTATAGAAGGGGTAGAGATTATTCCACCACAAAGCACCAAGCGCAAAGGAATAGAGCCACAGATCAAGCACTGTGCTTCTTTTGCAGAAGAAGTCTCATGGGTGGCACAGCAGATGAAGATACTACATGAGCAGAAAAAAGTACCTTACGCCGAAATGGCTGTCCTGTATCGGGTACAAAAGCGCTATTCGTACTCTTATATCGATGTATTGCAAAAAGAACTATCCAAGCATGAGATTCCGTACAACTGGTTCACCGAAAATACAGCCGCCAAACGACAATTCAAACGCCACCAAGAAGCCGTCAAGTTATCTACACTCGACAGCTCCAAAGGACTAGACTTCAAAGCGGTGTTTATCGTCAATGTAGACAGCATGCCATTTAAGTTAGAAGAACATCCAGAGCGAGAAGTGTCGTTATTTTATATCGGAATGACGAGAGCGATGGACTGGTTGTTTTTGAGTTATAGCAAGGTTGAAGGATTTGCAGGTTGGTTGGAAGAGAAGGTTGTTGAGGCAAGTGATGCAGTCGAACAGAAGAAGCAACAACGATTCAAATCATAGAACAGACTTTAGAACATTCTCAAAGGGGAGTTATAAATGGCACGTAGAAAGAGCAAAAAGAAACAACAGCAAGAATCTGCCAATGCAATCGGTGGACTGATTATATTCGGGGGAATAGGCTTTAGTTATTTTGCTAAAAGTATTGCAGTAGGTGTTGTTGCCGTCATCTTAGGCATTATTGTATTTGCACTGATTAGCTACTCGATCAATCAGGCGAGGATCAACAAATTAAGAAGATCTGGAATAGCTGAAATAGACAAAATGACAGGCGATCAGTTCGAGCATTATCTAGGTCAACTTTTTCACCTTCAAGGATACAACGCAACAGTGACTCAGGCACAAGGAGACTATGGTGCTGATCTGGTATTGAACAAAGATGGCAAGCGGATTGTAGTTCAGGCGAAGCGGTACAGCAAGAATGTAGGATTGAAAGCAGTGCAGGAAGTGTACGGAGCCATTGCACATTACAAAGCTTCTGCCGGTTGGGTTGTAACTAATAGTAGATATACTCCGCAAGCAAGGACATTGGCGAGATCGAATAATGTCCGTTTGGTCGATCGTGAGGAACTGGTTGAGATGATTTTGAGGGTGAAGGAAAGTAGGAAATAAGCTAATTCTAGAATATAAAGAATAAGAAGTTAGGAAGGTTAATTATGAGGTGTCTTATAATTGGAAAATTTATTGAGAATATAAAATCTATTAATAAAATTCAATTTGAAAATATTTGTAAAGATATTGGACGTAATTTAGCGAATAATGAACACTCTTTAAACATTTGCAGTCCATTTGCTGATAGTGCAGATTATTGGATACTCAAGGGTTTTTCTGAAATTAATTATTCAAGCACACAACCTGTCAAAGTGTATTTTAAAGATGATAAAGAAACAAAAGAAGAATTAGAAAAATTAGAAAAAGAATTTAATCAGGTAAAAATTAAAAAAATAGCTTGTGCATCCGCGCAAGAATATTCATGGCTTTTGTGTCAATTACAAGCTTTAGATGATAGTGATTTAATTATTACTATAGGAGGGAAAATGGAAGGTACAGCAAATATGTTACTGTTGTTAGCAGAATCTAAAAGGAAATTTATATTACCAATTACTTTTTTTGGTGGAGCTGCTGAAAAGTCTTTTGAGCGCCAAAAATATCACCTCGAAGACTTTTTAAGATCTGATTTGTATATTTTACATGAGACGAACATAGTAGAAAAAATTAATGACTTAATTCTGAAAATTTCTCATAAAGAATCTATTAGAAGTGAAAATAAATTGAGTTATTTTATCAGTTATCCTAAGGCAAGACCTAAAGAAGCAGACTTTATTGAAACTTTATTGCGTCGTCGTAATAAAGTGGTTTACAGGGATGAAAGAAGTTTTATAGCAGGATACAATGTTATGCATGAGATTGAAAATTCGATTAGGCGTTCTAACATATTTATAGCTACTTGGTGTAAAGAGTATGCTTGTAGTCCATGGTGTTTTGATGAACTTGAATTAGCATTAGACCTTCATGAAAAAGGTAAAATAGAAATTTGGATATTTAATATTGATGATACGAGGATGATACCTAAAAGAGCCAGAAATCTTTTATCATTTAATGTTCGATCAAGACAAGAATTAGAAGGTCAATTATTAGGATTATTAAAAATTTGATACATGAAGTAGTTGAAGTAAGAAGAAGTAAAAATCTGCATTTCGCTAATAAAAATTATGAACTAAAATCTAAAAGTGATCGCAGAATTTATAGAAAGCGATTTATAATTAAAGTTATGTATTCAAGATCATAAACTAAGAAATAAAAGAATCTTGGTAGATCTCATATGAAATTTGTTATGCGAAGAAAAGTAATAAACAATTAAATCCTTTACTATTAATAGATATGGATTATATTCTTAATTATTTATGTATTACTGAACGGTTGCAGAGTGAACTTAAGTTAAAAAGTATTTAAATAATTCATCAAAAAATTATAATTACAAATATAGTATTTTAAACGAAAGTTCCTTTGGTATAAACGAGCTAGATAAATATATCAAAGCAGAGTAGGAGTAAATTAATGCACAAAACCTTTATCAGTTATCATCATGATAACGATCAAGATTTAAAAAATATGATTGTTGAAAAATTTGGTTCAAATGATTTTATTGATAAATCAGTAAAAAACGGTGATATTAATCCTAATAATACTGAAAATACAATAATGCGAACAATTCGTGAAAAATTCCTAAAGGACTTGACAGTAACATTAGTATTAGTTGGTTCTGAAACTTCTCAACGTCCTTTTATTAATTCAGAAATTCAAGCATCTTTGTGGGGAGAAAATCCAGCAGGTTTATTAGCAGTAGTTAGAGATGAAATTTATCAAAAAATTTATCTTGAAACTACTTGTAAAAACTTGAATTGCAATTGTGGAATAAAATTGCGCACACAAACAAAATTGTTCGAAGATTATCTTCCAGAACTTATATTTAAAAATAATAAATTTCATAAACCGGTTGCTCATTATGATGACGATCAAGTTTACTGCTCAATTGTTAAAATATCTACATTCATGAGGAATCCTGAAAAGTATATTGATGATGCATTTAGAAAAAGAAAAACAATACCCATTGCATATAAAAAACTTTCTAAATCAACTCCAAAAATTCAAAACGAAAGCTTATTGTTTAGTTCGTTTAAACAATTTTTAATAGGAGAGTCTAAATGAATAGGAATATACTTCCAGGCGATATATATTTAGCAAATACAAAGAATAAAAAGTTTAGCCAAGTTCTTGTTATTGAAGATACTGGTCACTCCTGTATTGTAGTTGAAGTGTATGATTTGATAGAAGATTCTAAAGATAAATTTTTATTTGAAATTTTAATCAAACAATCAAAACAAGCAACAGTCAAGTTAAATTCTTTAAAGTCTATAAAAAAAGAAATGTTAATAAAATATATTGAAACACTAAATAAAAATCAGTTTTTTTCACTCAAAGAAAAAATTTCTAAGAAATACACTTCAAATATTAACTCTTTAAATATTAGTAAGTATGCCGATTCTATTTTACAAGAGAAGAATTTGGATGATTATTTAAGTGAGAGCAATAAAGAATCTATTAATAAAACATTTGATATTTTTTTATCTCATAGTTCAATTGATAAATTAGAAATTGCTGGTATTAAAAAATTTTTTAATGAGTTAGGATTTAGCGTTTACGTTGATTGGTTAGAAGATAAGAACTTGAAAAGAGGAAATGTAACACAAGAAACTGCAATAACTATGCGTAACAGAATGTCTTGTTCAAATACCTTAATATTTGCATACTCTAAAAATTCTCCTAAATCTGTATGGATGCCTTGGGAACTGGGCTACTGTGACGGACTAAATAAAAAGATTGCAATAATGCCTATTGAACAGTTTCCTAGAAAAAGTAAATTTAAAGGCCAAGAATATTTAACTTTATACGATCAAGTAGAAGAAATTTCTTTTGATTTAATGGCAAACAATTTAAGAATTTTAAAAAATAATAAAAATGATATTTCTTTTAAAGAATGGTTTGAACTATCTTGAAAAATAGAATTAATGTAAAAATATTATTTAAATTACAGTTCAGTGAAAAATATTTTATTACTAATAAAATGCTACTTTTAAAATAATATTGCTATTTCTAAGGAGAGTATTAATGACAAATTTTAAGTCACCACTTTCAATTTATTTTGTTTGGTATCCATCAAATGTGGATAAAGTAAAACCTATTTTTGATCATTGTTTTTCTTTATTATCAAGAGATGTGGATAAACCGTTCTCAAGATCTATGAATCTTCCTGTTTATTATAGAACAAGTACACACAAAGGTATTCCAAAAGACATAGAGGGATTATCTAAAAAAAATATAGTATTTATTTTCATTAGTAGAGATTTAATTATAGATAATTCTTGGAAAGAATATATAGAAAGAATGAAAAATACAGAAGATTTGATTTGTATTCCTATTGCGCTTGATAGGTTTGCTTTTCAATCTCCAGTTTTTAAACATGAAAATTTTATAAGATTTTTTGAGTTTGAGCAAACTCATTTAAATGATTTATTTTTTATATCAGTTACTCACGAAATTTATCGTTTTGCATTAAATGAAAAATTTCAGACAATGTCAAATGGAAAGGATAATGCTTTGAAAATTTTTTTGAGTCATACAAAAAATGGAGAAAATGGAGTAGTTCTTGCCCAGGCATTAAAGAGATTTATTGATAATAGCTCTATGCGTAATTTCTTTGATGCAACAGATATTGCTCCTAGTTACAGGTTTGACAATGAAATTATTGAACATATAAAAGGATCTACTGTTATTGCCATACACACAGATTCTTATTCATCAAGATATTGGTGCCAAAGAGAAATTATTAGTGCAAAAGAGAATAATCGACCTATAATTGCTGTGGATTCTCTAGAAGAATTTGAAGATAGAAGATTTCCTTTTGCAATGAATATGCCATCCATTCATTTGAATTTTGATGTTGAGCCTACTAAAAAAGATTTATTGAGAATCTTGAGTGCTGCGTTATTAGAAACAGTACGCTATTTTTACGCTAAATTGTTATTAGAAGAGTATCAGTCTACAGGAATTATTCCAGAAGATGCGAAAATTTTATCTCGTCCTCCTGAAGCATCTGATCTAGAAAAAATACTTTCAATAAACGAAGAAAAGGCTATAGTAAGCCAATTCAAACAGTTATTTTACACAGAACCTCCAGTATATTCAGAAGAAATAAATTTGCTGAGTAAATTAGGAATTAAATGCAATACACCATTGAAATTAAATTATTGTGATTTATTAAACCATAATTTTGGGATTTCAATCTCTGATTTATCTGTTGAAGAAGCTACAGAAATTGGTCAAACATCAAACCATTTAATTCAAGTATCTCAAGATTTAACTAGGCACTTGATTTCTCGAGGAGCAAAAATCATTTATGGAGGCGATCTTAGAGAAGATGGATTTACAGAATTTATTTTTAATGAATCATTAGCATATCAGACGAGAACCATGACAGATGAAATTCAATTAAGTAATTATATAGCTTGGCCAATATATAAAGCTGATACAGAAAGTGTTAAGGATTGGAAAGCAAATTATATATCTATTGCCAAAATGATAGAGTTACCACCAGCTGATGATGTTTTAGAGTTTATTCCTAGTAAAGAATCTTTTTTACCTCCTTCTAACACTCAAAATTTATATGTTTGGAGCCGCAACCTAACAGAAATGCGTAAAATAATATCTGCTAAATGTAGTGTGAGAATTTGTGCTGGTGGAAAACTTACAGGATATAAAGGAATTATGCCAGGAGTACTTGAAGAAATTTTATTTACAAGTCAAAGAAATCTACCAATATATCTTTTAGGTGGGTTTGGGGGTGTTACAGCAAGTATTTGTAAATCCATCCAGAATAAAGTGATGTCTATAGAACTTACTAAAGGATGGCAAATTGAAAATAATGGGGGTTATAAAGAAGTATTAGAATTATATTCAGAAAGAAATCCTAATATAATTAATTACGAAGAAATTGCGTCTTCTATCATCAACCTAGATTTGAAAAATGGTTTATCTGAAGAAGAAAATTTGAAGCTTTTTAATACTCCATTTATAGATGAAGCATTATATTTTGTATTCAAAGGTCTTAAAAATATTTTATCAAAATAAATTATTAATTCTAAAAATAATACTATAAAGGATGTATTATATGAATCAGGATTTTATTTTTGAGTTTGATTATTTTAAAGATAGAATTAAAAATTTTAAATTAATTGGCGAAATTGCAGATAAACATGTATATCCAAAATTAAAAGAACTACGCATTTATATTAATAATGTGCCTTCTAGTTTAGAATTCTACGTTCATTTCTCATATGATTCTAATGCATTGAGAGAAATTGAACAAATGAAAGAAGTATTATTCTCTAAAGGTAAATATAGACCGGATTTTTCATCAGAGTTGTTATTTATGAAGATTGGAGACAGAAGTTTTAATTCTTTTGGAATATTAAATTCATTTGATGCAAGTTTAATTTCACATGGATTTTTCTACCAAAATAAAAATGAATTATTTAATAATTCTTTATCTGAAAATCACATACAACGTTTGAGAAAAGAAGGTTATGATTTATTTGAAAAAATGATAGGTGGAACATCATTATTTTTAAGTCATTCTTCTAAGCAAAAAGCTGAGTTAGAAAAAATAATTCCTTATCTGACAGCCACCAATGAGTTGATCTGGCTTGATAAATTTAGGTTGAAGCCTGATGAGAATGAAGAAGTTTTAAAAAAAGAGATCACCCTTGGTTTGAAAGAGGCTGATACTGTGTTTTTTTATATTACTAGAGATTTTATGGAGTCAAATTGGTGTAAACTTGAACTGGATATATCTATAAAATTATATTCAGAAAAAAAGGATTACAATGTTATATTGGTAATAAATACTGAGGTTAAAGAATTATTTTTCACTAAATATAATTTTTTTATTGAAAACATGAACAAAGGTAATATATTTTTTATGAATTCGAATCAGGTACTTGAGGAGTTTATTGGTTCATTCTTAGAAAGAATAAGAGCCTGATAGGATTAGTTATTTTGATATAGATGCTTGGTTTTTATACTTGAACCTGAAACAATTTGTGACTTAATGTATAGTAACGCAACGATTTGTTGCCTCATATTCTATCTTTCACTAAATTGATTTATACTCCTCTTATACATATCCCGAGAGGAGAAAACAACCATGTGGATCATCAGCCAAGATGAGCAAATCATCGTCAAATCTGTTGCGCTTACTCTAGAAACATCAACCGAAGGAACGGTTCTTTCCGCTTATGTAGGAGACGGTTCAGTCGAATCTGCTTTTACAGTAGGGACGTTTCAACAGAAGGAGAGAGCGGTCGAAGAGTTGTCTCGTTTCCGTCAATATTTGTCCACGATCAATATGGAACCTTTTTATATTCAACCCGATCTTGAAGCCTAGTCTTACTGTTGTATTACATCAAATGCTATTCAATGCCAAAGCCTATTCGACTATTCCTGAATAGGCTTTTTTACTTGAAGTAGTATCAATTTACTTTGATGATCTTGCTAATACATCGTCAATATTATTCCATTCATAGATTCGTTCATTGAGAAGTACGCCACCTATTTGGACAGTCATTGTCTTACATAATGCCGCACCATAATGCTCATACTAATCACATGTTTTATTATCTTCTAGCACTTCAACCAATACTTTTTGCCAGCCCAATTGCTTGAATATCTCAAATAAAGATTGGAGTAGTTGCTTACCAATTCCTTTGCCTTGATAAGCTTCCAGTATATAGATCGAGGTTAAGTCACCAGAATGAGGGACGGTGTTGGTTTCTCTTTTCCAACCGTCTGCAAATCCGACAATCTCGCCCTCGGAAGTCTCTGCTACCATAACGTAGTGATCTTGTTGTGTTATAGCTTGAGTCCATAGATCAGTTCTTTGGGTATAGGATAGGTTGTTGAGAAAGTCATCTGGAATGATACCTTTATATGTCGTTTTCCAACTATCTACATGAACTCTGGCAATCGCTTCTGCATCTTGAAGGGTTGCTTTTCTAATATGCAAGATATGTAAACTCCTTTGGCTCTTTATTTATTGTTTATACTAGCAGAATCTAGTATGGTTTAAAGTGTTATATCTGTTGAGAATCTACATATTTATTGAAGAATACATTAGAGAGGAGTGCATTTTAATTTGAAATCAGCTATAGTAATCACCTTATTAGCCACACTTCTAGGTTGTAGTCCCAATACCACACAGACCCAGCAAGGAGTACAACCTAACAACATTACAGAAATCAGCACGACAGAAATTTTAGCCCAAGAAACGATCCGTGATTCACCCCGTGCAGATTTATTTATATTCAAGAATGGAGTATATGTTGTGGATCACCAGCTCACCGTACAGAGTAACCAGATCGGAGAGAAGTTAGGAACGATTCAACAACAGCATAAAGACGATGAACCTTTTACCGAGTTCATGTCTACCACATTACCTATAGGAATCGAAATGTACCAAATCAAAAATGCAGTTCATATAGATCAACTTGCTATTAAAGTTAAGGATTATTATAAAGTATATAAGGTGCTTGAAGAAGGATAAGTATTATATAGTTATAGCTATGCTGAAATATCAAATTATGTATATAACGATTGAATGAATATGATAAAATTAAAGTAAAAATAAAATATAGCTATTATTTGGGAGGGTATTATCGTGAAATGGCAGGAAGTAAGAGAACTGTTTCCAGATCAATTTGTATTAGTATCTATCCTTCAATACCATGAAGAAGATAACAAGAAAATCGTAGATGAAGTGGCTCCTATTCGCACTGTTTTAGCTGAAGATGCAAATAAAGAATTTTTTCAAGCTGGGGAAGGTAATTTGGTATATCATACTGCTAATCCAGATTGTATAATACATTTGCGTAAAGATCCTTTAATGAGAGTGAGACGTTTGAATGAAAATTAATTACGATGGGCAACTAATGACTGTTTCACTCACTGTTACATTTCGAGGGAAGTCAGTGCAAATTAACAATGTTATTATAGATACAGGTTCTTCTCACACTATATTTAGCCCTGATATTTTAGAAGAAATAGGTTTAGTGTATGAAAATGGGGATGCTATTTATGAAGCATATGGAATAGGTGGGAGCGCCCCATTTTTTACAAAAGTAGTAGATTCAATTCAGATTGATGCAGAAATTATTAGTAATATTGAAATAGATGTCGGTATTCTACCTAAGAATCATCAAGGATTATTAGGATTAGATATCCTGCTAAGTCATTCTTTTATTATTGATCTTAAAAACCTAGAGTTGTATGTATAGTTGGCATTATTATAATTAGTTTTACATAAAGAGTGTACCAACAAGAATAAGGAAAAAAGCTTGTGTGTTAAAACACTATTTTTTCCTTATTTCCCTATATAATCCTTCCTTATACTTTTGTATATTTAACTCTGTAAGCGCTATCTATATAGATAGTTATTCCAACCACAGAGGAGTTGTGATTATGAGGAAGCGTTGGGCGATAGGGGTATTGGCAATGTTGCTGGCGGTATCACCAACAGCAGGGCAAGTGGCACAGGCAGAAGATGAGGTAGAAGCGGTCAATAGCAAAACATCTCAATCGCAGATCGTGAATCTAGCAGATGCAGACGCAACCAAAGCTACACGTTCGCTATTTACCTATTTACTGAATAATGAAGGCAAAGAAATACTATTCGGTCATCAACATGTGACTACCGAAGGGATCGGGATTACAGCCGAAGATGGCACGCAATCTGAAGTGGAACGATCTGTCGGTGATCTGCCGGGAGTATTTGGATGGGATACGTTGAGTCTAGAAGGATTTGAGAAACCCGGAGTGTATGGCGGATCAGCTACAGAGAATCGGGATAATCTGGTTAAGGTGATGAAGTCGGCTTACGAGCAAGGTGGTGTACTCAATTTAAGTTCACATATGCCTAACTTTGTAACAGGGAATGATTTTTATGATACCAAAGGGAATGTAATCAGCCATATCTTGCCGGGTGGAGACAAGCATGCAGATTATAATGCTTTTCTGGATCAGGTTGCCGACTTTGCTCATCATCTTAAAGATGACCGCGGGCAAGCGATTCCGGTGATTTTCCGTCCTTTCCATGAGCAGAATGGCGGTTGGTTCTGGTGGGGTGCGCCTTATCGGACGAAAGAGGAATATGTTGAGATTTATCGGTATACGGTAGAATATCTACGCGATGTGAAAAAGGTGCATAATTTCTTATATGCGTTCTCACCGGGCAGTCCATTCAATCAGGATGCAGATACTTATTTGGAGACATATCCAGGGGATGATTATGTCGATATTCTGGGATTTGATACGTATTATGATGGCAATACACCGACATGGTACGATGCAGCAGTCCAAGATGCACGCTTAGTCGCTGAGATCGCAGAGCAGAAAGGTAAAATTTCAGCGTTTACCGAATTTGGCTATTCGAATGTGAAGCCGACAGGAACGAAAGATTTGCAGTTTTTTACCAAGTTATTAAAAGCATTACAATCTGATCCTCAAGCGAAAAAGATGGCGTATATGCTCACATGGGCGAATTTCAGTACAGATTCTATCTTTGTCCCTTATCGTGATGCACCGAATGGATTAGGCGATCATGAACTATTGCCAGATTTCCAAGCTTTTTATAATGATCCGTATACTGCTTTCCAACAAGAAGTTGCAGCAGATCGTCCGTATCAGCAGAAGTCCAAAGTAGCCAAAGAGCAACCATTTATGCATATCGTTTCACCGATCAACAATGCAACGATTCCACTCAGCAAGCCAACGACGATTCGAGTCCGGGTGAATGAAGCCAAGATTGCTAAAGTGACTTACCAAGTGGAAGGTAATAGTGCAGAGCATAAAATGAAAAAAGATGCAGACGGATTCTATTATGTTGCGGATTGGACACCGGATGCTTCTCTTGCAGAAGAGGGAACCACATTAACGGTACAAGTTGATCTCAAAGACGGCAATGTTCTTTCCCAAACAGTGCAATTGTATGTGAGTGATAGTGATGGGACAACCGATCCGTGGGTAGTTGATCAATTTGAAACGTATAAAGGTAGCAATGAGTTGCTAGATCGAGCGTATGTGATAGCAGGCGATCCGAACACAGTCACACTCAGTACGTATAGCAAAAATAGTGGCAAATACGGTCTGAAATATGACTATACGCTGAACAGTCAGGGCTATACAGGTGAGTCCAAAAATATGCAAAATAGTGACTGGTCAGGCACTAATGCTGTTCGTTTCTGGATGAAGCCAGACGGTAGCAATAATAAGCTAGTCATTCAGATCAATATCAACGGCACTTCGTTTGAAGCTTATCCTTCGCTTCATGGAACAGAAGCAGGGATGATCGAGATTCCTTTTACCGACTTCAAGCCAGCACCATGGGATACAGCGAATGCGGATAAAGTGATTACAGCATCAAGCTTAAAAGATGTGCGAATGTTCTCAATCTACGTCAATAAAGGTGAAGATTCTTCGGTGGCATCAAGCACGTTGTATTTCGATGATATTGAAGCTTATAATGATGGAAGTACGAGTGTACCGGAATAATGCAAAGATAGTAAAAAAGCCCTTGAGTTTTTCAAGGGCTTTTCTTTTAGACTAGATAGCAAAGATAAAGGATAATGATCCAGATGGGTTACAAGAAAAACAGTCCTGAATATATTGAAAACTATTTTTTGATATGAAGTATTAAGTTAAAGATAACCGGCTTTGTCCAAACACTCTAAATAATGGGCAAAGTATGGATCGTTAGGATTGGTACAAGCTTCAGGTTTAATTCCTTTAAGTACATAGAGTTCATACATTAACACTTCACATAAACCTTGTAAGTTAAAGCCTGTCATCGTGGTACCATTAGTTGAATCTATAATCACTCGAATCATTCGACCTTCTTGAATATCTCTCCATACGTTATCATCTTCTGTTTGTGGATATGTAGCATGTTTTTTTGACATTTCTGCTTGAATCGAACGTTCTTCTGGTGTAAATAAAGAGTTAAGAATCTTTGTATCTGTAATCACATAACATTTATAAATCGTATCAAAATCACACATCGGATCTTTTTTCAAATCTTCTACCGTACTTTTGCTAACTTCGATAGCACCATATGTAGTCCGAAGTAACTGGTCGACAAATGTTAGATCATATTCGTAAGGAATCTGTTTGCTTTGAAAAAGACTATATAATTGTTCGCTCATGATTAGGTACTCCTTATGTATAAAGATATGTAGAATAGATGTATTACTTTTATGTTATCATTTTACAATATAAACGCTCTTATCCTTTTATGTAGCGTAAAGGAATGACATAAAGAAATCAAATGTAGTGCATATAAAACAGCGATCTATTCACAACAAAAGAGGTGAAGCATGAGACTATTTATCATGACTTGTTGGATTCTTGGCTATTTATTGTTTCTTGTAGGGTGTAATACCAGTACAGATCATACTAATTCTTATGCAGCGATCATCAATTATAATAATCAGCAATATATAGGCGGACAATCTGTAGATACCAAGCAGTATACAGATATTCAGCCAGTCGGTGAAATAGTACAGCGAGTCGATGAAGAGGTCTATCCGTCAGCACATCTTATGTCTAATGCGGTAGACAAAGGGACAGAAGTGTTCGAGACTCTAAATCATCATTTGTTGATCAAGCAATTGAATGGAGAGTATCAATTATTTACTTCCAAAGACGTAGAAGTAAAATCGTGACACTTTAGAAGTGTTATTGTATTTGGAACTCATGAAAGCTACAATCTTTAAGCTGAAGATTATAAGGATGTTTGGGTGAAATAGAAGAAGGTTAGATTCATCCTTGATTATTACACAAATAAGCTAAAGCCACACATCGATTACGATCATGTTGGCTTTAGCTTATTTTTCGATTCCTATAATATACGTCATGACTCCGCGACTCTCATCATACATCGACAAACGGTCACCTGATGGGTTCCACTGAATCGAGGTATTCGCATCTTGAATTTTGGCAAAAACAGGCGTTGTTTTACCCGTATGTTGATCGAAAATATATAGCCCGTTCATCCCTTGTTGATTCACCTGATTGATAGAAAACGCAAGCATCCAACTATCGGGAGACCATACACTACGACCGATCAAGCTTCCTTGACCTAAGGTGCCTTCTACATAACCGTCTGTATCGATCATTATCAATTTGGCAGGTTCAGTTGTATTCCATACACGTTGTTCGATAGCGATGCGCTGACCATCTGGAGATACCGTGAAGGCTCTAACATTGTTGGCGATAGCGGTGATCGTAGGCTTGGATTGATTCGCATAGTGTATCAGCCGATAGACATTGGTATCTGGACTCAAATAGTAAATAATTTTGCCAACTTTCTGCACCGAATCCAGATTGTCTTGTTGTTGCACCGCATCTGGCAGAACCACATCGGAAGAGTGCCCGTTCAGATCGATCAAGCGTATACCGCCACCTATTTTAGTAGTAATCAAGTGCTCGTTATCTGCCCAACTCACTGTGTTGGTAATATCCAGTTGACCGATAGATGTGACTTTACCTGTCGACACATTCCAGATACATCCTAGAATCTGATAAGGATCACCGTCTACACCTTCTGTAAAAAACACATGCTGACCATCTTGTGAAGTCAGAGCAAGGTATTGGGGTGATGTGCGTTTAGGTGTTAACGCGGTTTCGGTACTATTTTCGATATTGTAAATGTAGAGTCGATCTTTTTTGTTGATAATCAATTCCGTATCCGATAACCATGTTCGTCCATATCCATTTTTTAATGGTTCTACCGAGGAAAGTATCACTTCGTCAGCCTGTTTTTGCATAGAAGTATCCAGAGGTAATACAGTCAGTTGAGGTTCTGACGAACGTAGTCCACCGGTACTCGTTAACGTACTACACGCACTAAGCAACAGGATGCAACCTATGCCGATACCTAGCCAGTAGAGACGAGTGAACTGGCAGAATGAAATTATTTTTTTCACAAAAGAACATCTCCCTTATATGATCGATGTCTTTACTATACTTAGTAGACGTTTCATAAATATAGATAATTGTATCCAAGTTGTAAATAATATAGATATACAAATAGTTCATATATGCGAAATGAATAACTTTTTTTGGTATTAAATCTAATTAAAGTAATATATTGTTTTTTAATTGAAAGTTTTTAATGATATTATAAAATCTCTAGAAAAAAATACACAAATTAGAAGTAAAAGGGGTAATTAAATGAAAACAAAGTTTAAAGTTAAATTAAGTGTTTTAATGAGTATGTTAATTTTAGTTATGATTTTATCATCACAAGTAACCAGCGCAGCTGAATCAGAGACACCTGTGAATCTTATTCCTGCTATGACTTCTAACACAGCTCCTTCTGGAATAGCTAGTGCAAGTAGTATATGGAGTGCTGCCAATCATCAACCTTTTCAAGTATTTGACGGTAAAGATTCGGATTACGGTTGGTCTACTGCCGCAGGTCAACTTACAGGATGGATAGCTTATGAATTTGATAAGCCTGTAGCTGTAAATAAATATACTTTAAAACCTCGTAATAATGATACTGACTTTTCAACAGAAGCTGCTAAAGCTTGGACTTTTGAAGGTTGGGATGGTGCTAATTGGGTTGTACTAGATACAAGAGCAGATATTACAGGTTGGGTTAAAAAGGTAAGTAAAGAATTTACATTTACTAATGATACTGCTTATAAAAAATATAGATTAAATATTACTAAAAATAATGGTAACACTTCTTATGTAACTTTAGGCGAGATGCAAATGTTTTATATTCCAACAAAAGTAGTTACACCAGAACCTACACCGACTCCTACACCAGAGCCAACTCCTACACCACAACCAAGTGGAGATCGTGCTATTTTGGTTGTTACTATGGATACTGGTTTGGAAAAAGAGTTTGATTTAAGTATGAGTGAAGTAGAAGCTTTTATTTCATGGTATGAAAATAAACAAGCTGGTTCAGGTAAAGCAACTTATGCTATTGATAAACATAACAACAATAAAGGCCCATTCAGTAGTCGTAAAGATTATGTGATTTTTAATAAAATCCTGACTTTTGAAGTAAGCGAATATTCTGCTTCATAATGTTATAATTTAAAACCTATCAGTTAATATCTGATAGGTTTTTTTGTTGTGATATAAACGTTTAAAAAATATGTTTTTTTAACGTATATTACAAAGGAAGTTCCAAAACAAATTCTGTACCCGAGAGATCCGATTGCTTAATATACAACTTGCCTTGTAGACGCTCTGCTAGACGGCGGGCAAGTGGAAGCCCTAGACCTGTTCCGCTACCTGTACGTGCGCGATCACTGCTTAATGTAGCATAAGGCTCGAATACATTTTCCCATTGATCTTCTGGAATGATAGCACCTGAATTGGAGATACGAATTATCGTTTTGTGATCGTACAGTTCGTTAGAGAGGTGAATCCATCCATGATCACTACGATTATATTTCACTGCATTATCTAGCAAATTTAATAAAATATGCATGAGATGTTTGGGATCGGTAGTGAGTGTTACAGCAACCGTCTGTACTTGTAGATCTATACCTGAAGTGGATGCTTTACCCTGTGTACGCTTGGCGACATCCTGTAACAGTTTATCTAATGGTACAGACGTGACTTGCAATTCAAAGTCGTATTTTTCTAACAGCGACAAGCGAATCGAATCTTCGATCAGTTCTATCAGACGTTTGGTTTCTTTGGCAATGCTTTCACTGGCTTCATGCACCAGTGTAGGATCATCACCATACATATTCAGTAGATCGGCATACGCTT
The DNA here is from genome assembly GCF_042681745.1 of Paenibacillus nicotianae. NCBI lineage: Bacteria > Bacillati > Bacillota > Bacilli > Caryophanales > Paenibacillaceae > Paenibacillus > Paenibacillus nicotianae. The sequence continues at coordinate 926,822 of NZ_JBHUGF010000010.1, forward strand.
GAATCGATGTGATCGGTGTTTTGAGTTCATGACTGATATTGCCGATAAATGCTTTTTGCAATTGTTCTAGCGCTGTTAATTTGGTAACCGCTTGTTCCAGTTGTTGTTTTTCATTTTCCAGATCGTTCATACTTTGAGCAATCATCTGTCCCATCTGTACGATGCCGTCTCCCAATTGCCCTAATTCGTCTTTACGGGTAAAAAGGGTAGTATGAGGCGGTGGATATTGTCCTTGAGATATAAAGTGAGTCTCTTGTGTCAGTCGCCCGATATCTGTCGTCTGCTTGCGAATATATAACCAACCGACTACAAAACTGATGATTAACACAGACAACCCTATACCTAGCAGTAAGTGAACAATATCTTGATAAAAGGCTTGTTGTTCTGCAATCGAAAGATGAAGTTGAACGACGCCAAGCAGACCATCTGATCCTTGAATCGGAGACAAGTAGATCACAGAAGAACCTGCTGTAATATAAGCGATCTGACCTTTCAAAGCATAAGTAAGTGCCTGCTTGACATTTACTTGAGGAGCCACAGGTAATGAATCACCAGATAATTGCCCTGTAGCATCATATAGAATAATACGCATATTGCTGGATATTCCCAGTTGACCCGCAAGTTCGGTAGCTCGCAATTTCATAAATTGTTGCGGGTCTTTTTGATTACCGGCTAGATATTCCTGACGTATGGTAAGACCTATAAGTTCACTTTGTCGTTTGAGTGTATTTTCGATCTGGTTTTTCTGATTGGATTGAATTCCGATAAGCACAAGTGTACTTAATACACCTACAGTACATAGAAGTAATCCTGCCAAAAGTAACGGGAACTTCCAACGTAGACTAAGTCCGCGTGACCCAAATAACGGTGTTTTGCGATCCTGTGGAGTATTGCTACTTAGAGCACCTTTCACGATAACGGTTCTGCTTTGTATCCAACACCGTAGACGGTTTGAAGTAAAGCTTGATGAGGTTCTATTTTTTTGCGTAATCGTTGAATATGAATATCGATCGTGCGTGTTTCTCCTAGATAATCCATTCCCCAGACCAATTCTAATAATTCTTCGCGTGTATACACTCGATTAGGATGGGTAGCCAATAGAGCTAATAAGTCAAATTCTTTCGGTGTAAGTTCAATCGGTTGTTGATCGACCAATACATTACGGCTACTACTATACACTTCTACAGCCCCTAAGGTAGCAGGTAGATCATTAACTGTAGGTGTACTTTCACGTTCCATAAGACGTGCCAAAGCTTTAATGCGAGCAATTAATTCACGAATATCGAAAGGCTTGGAGAGGTAATCATCTGCTCCCATTTCTAGCCCTAATATCTTATCAATAATATCTGACTTGGCAGTCAGCAACAAAATACCGATTCCTTTACGATGATTCAGTTCACGACACACTCCATACCCGTCAAGCTTAGGCATCATCACATCAAGTACAATCACATCCGGTTGAAATATAGCTGTTTTGGCAAGTGCATCTTCACCATCTATAGCAGTTTCTACAATAAAATGTTCTCTTTTCAAAGCATAAGCAATCGAGTTACGAATACTTTCTTCATCGTCTGCGATTAGTATTTTTTTGGACATAAGTATAACCCTCTCCTGGTTGAGATCGTTCATCATCATATTGCACATAGTATACAACAATGTCACTAATGCAAACAGTATAACAGACATTGTTCCACGCAAGCAGATCGTTACTATAACAGACTTCTATATGATCAAAGGTTCAGATTGCTATGACATGACACCAGTGACAGGTAGAATATCCTTGCCTGTAGAAAGTAGTCTATAGAATGTATAGAGAATGATACCCTAGTATAGGTAGTATAAATAAGCAATCTAGAACATATCGTATTCAAAATTCTAGTAGTGCTGATGTGTAGATGCAAGGATCTGTATAGTTATACTATAATAGAGCATATCGCTTATATCCGTTGTCCAAATAAGGAGTGTTGAAGATGGAATTAGAATTGTCTCAATTAGGATCATGTGAATTTTATCCACCGGCTGAAAATAGTACGATTCGTGATGCAGAGAAATGGATGAATACCACATTTCCCAAAGCTCTAAAACAATTATGGAAAAAAAGTGATGGATTATATACAGATGAAGGCGTATTGATCTATGGAGCAGAACAAATTGCAGAACGCAATCAGACATGGGAGACTGATCTGTATGCAGAAGGGTATGTAGCTATTGGTGACGATAGCGGAGGCAGAGTATTGATTATGCTGGCTGAAGCTGGAGCCAAAGATGTATGGATTGTAGATGGTGGAAGTATGAGTCCAGATGACGGAATGCATGTAACGGATCATTTTGTACGTTGGGTGAATCAAGGCCTGGAATTAGGTGAATCTGAAGAAGATGAATACATAGACGATGATGAAGATATAGATTAATGCTGTATGTCTAACATCATTATTGCTAAATTGGATAAAAATCCTCTATTATGTCATTTAATATAACATTAAAATTAAATTATGTACTTTTTAATTTATTTATGTTATATTAATGAACATTTAAATGACGTAATTTCAAATGGGTCATGTCATAAGAGGAGGGATTAATAATGAATAGTCATCTGAACGGTATTGATATATCTTCTTTGCCTAAAATAGATTTACATGTTCATCTGGATGGAAGTTTACGCCCGCAGACAGTACTTGATTTAGCGGAAAGTCATGGGGTTCTATTGCCGACGACAGATAAGCATGCATTACTCTCCCATATGCAGGTGAATGAAGATTGTAGTAGTCTGCAAGACTATTTAAGCAAATTTCATTTTACAACTCGCTTTTTACAAACGGCTGTTGCTTTAGAACGGGTAGCTTTTGAAATTGTGGAAAAAGCAAACAGGCATCACTGTAAATATATCGAGATTCGCTTTGCTCCTCAATTGCATCGTGAACGTGGATTGTATACAGAAGAAGTGATTCATTATGTGCTTGCAGGTCTGAAGCGTGGTGAACAACAGTTCGGTGTACGGGCGCGTGGGATTGCGATCTGCATGCGTCATCATGATCATCAACAAAATATGGAAGTGATTCATGCTGCTTCAAAATATATAGGAAAAGGTCTGGTCGCTGTCGATCTAGCCGGTGACGAAGCATCATATCCACCTGAATTATTTCGTGAGATTTTTGCAGCTTCTCATCGTAGAGATATTCCAGTCACTATTCATGCAGGAGAAGCGGCAGGAGCTGCTAATATTCATGAAGCGGTATCCAATCTAGGAGCTACACGCATCGGTCATGGTGTACGTTTGCAAGAAGCTCCGGCGATTATGGATATGATGATTGCCCGTCAGATTCCGCTTGAAATGTGTCCGGTGAGCAATATTCAGACCAAAGCGGTATCCAACTGGGAAAGCTATCCGATTCGAGATTATTTTGAACGTGGATTGATGATTACAGTCAATACAGATAATCCAGGTGTATCGGGCACAAGTATGACCAAAGAATATCGTATTCTAGCAGAGCGCTTTGGCTTTACTCCGTCTGAATTAGGTAAAATCGCTATGAATGGAGCTCAGGCTGCTTTTTTAGAAGAAAGTGAAAAAGCTAAATTAAAACGAGAATTGCGAGAAGAATTTGCTAATCTGGGCATTTCAGTATAAAAAAATTCATCTCAATATTGTTGGTATACTATTTCATTTGGTGCAGATATTTGATAAATAAATGTAAAGCATTGTAGATATAGTAAGATATGCTGAAGTATTATAATCGCGTATCTTAGTCAGAGGATATCGACAGCCTTACAAAATCGAAAAATATCACCATACACAATAGAATCATATGATCATGCGCAAGACTTTCCGTTAGAAGAGGAAAGTCTTTTTTGCGTATGTTTGGTCATGCGCTATAAACAGGTTTGTCTTGTAATACAGCAAGTAATCGTTAGAAAAATATACAAAGTATCGTATGTGTAAGTGTGCGTTCAATACTCAATTCAATCTAGAAGATCACCATTATAATAATAGTCAGTACTACATATAATCCAATGCAAAGGGGACAAGTACGTCATGACCTTATTAGATATTTGTAAATTAAAAACAGCCACTTATCTACAAGAACGAGTAATCACGGAACCTATATCTACAACGAATGAAGCATTGGAACAATGGACAGAATATATTCAATTACCTGCACAGTATAGACACGCTTTTTTGGAAAGTTACAGTAAGTCTGAACAAGAATTCAACTCCTTAACCGATCATCTGGCTCCAGATATAAAGTTGGCAGATCAACAGAAATGGATCGATGATCTACAGCAATTGATGAGTAATTTTGATGCTAATGAAAGTGTGTTATATGCGGTAAAAGGGCATATTCCTACAGATCACCCTTATTTGTGTTTTACATATCCTTTTTTACGCTGGATGCAACAGATTATTGATACCGATATTCCTCAGACTTCTAAAGTGGATCAACAAGCAGTTGTATCTGCAATTTTGGAAGCAACGTTACAGACAGTACTGAAATTATCTGTGAAAGTCTTAACAGTAGAGATTAACAAACTTAGTAAGCATTCGTTGTTAATAGGAAATACTCCTGAAGCAAGATATCAGAATTTTTGTAGTAAGTTGCAACAACGGCAGTACTTTACACAGTTAGTTTATGAGTATCCAACGATGTTTCGCATGATTATTGAAGAAAGTATACAGCAGAAAAACTTTTTACTTGAAGCAGTAGAACATTTGATTTCAGATTTTAATCAGATTCAAGATCGATTTGGAGTATTAGGAGCTTTGACCGCGATAGAAATGAATAAAGGAGACAGTCATTGTGGTAAGAAAACGGTGCTGATCTGCGGATTTGAACATGGCAAAGTGGTATACAAGCCTAAGCCTTTGCAAGTGAATATTCATGTGAATCAGATTATCGAATATATGAATAATCAAGGACTAGAATATCCCATTAAGCCTTTGCCTGTAATCGCTTATGAAGATTATGGATGGCAAGCTTATATCGAACAAGTCAGTAGTACATCAGAAGCAGAGATTGAAGAATTGTATTACAAAGTAGGCGTATATATCTGCTTATTACATGTGCTGATGGGAAGTGATATGCATGCTGAAAATGTAATTATGTCAGGCAATAATCCATATTTTGTAGATTTGGAATCTTTATTTCAAGGCTATGATAGTCAAGATTTGCATGAAGAGACTGCTTATAAAAAAGTACTTTATAACATTAAAGATTCAGTGATTCGCACCTGCTTGTTTCCTGCCAAATTGGATAAACAGTCGAATCTGGATATCAGTGGTCTGACCGGAGCTGGAGACAAAACTATCGCCAAAGGAAAATTTGCATTTGAACATAACTATACGGATCAGATCAAGCTAGTTCGTACCAGCTATACTACTACCTACAAAAAGAATATCCCTTTGCTTAATGGGATAAGAGTAGACCCGAGACACTATGTCACTTCAATCGTCAAAGGATTTGAAAAAGCATATCAGATTATCGCTCAGCACAAGCCGGATTTTATCGGACAGCATGGATGGATTCGGAATTTTGCTAAAGATAAAGTACGTACGATTGTGCGTAATACCAGTGATTACAGTACATTATTAAATGCTTCGACCAACCCGAATTATTTGATAGATGCGTTATATCGTAATCGTTTATTTGACCAGATGTGGGCGATTTCTAGTCGTAATCATCGTCTGTTACCTATTATTCCAGCCGAAATTTATGATTTGTTGCATATGGATATTCCGTATTTTTATTCGTATGTCGATCATACATCGATCTATGATAGTCGTGATAACGAATACGAATTTTTCCATCAACAAACTTTGTTAGATCGAGTCATACAACGTATAGAAGCTATGGATGATCAGCATATCGATCAATCATTTCAAGTGCAGATGATTCAGACCGCATTAGCTACACCTATCAAAAAGTGGGATCTCAAACAATATAAAAAAGATTATCGTTCTTATGATCATTTGGAACAGAAGCCAGCATCTTATTTTATTGAAGAAGCGATCCGAATTGCAGATCAACTTATTGCTCTCAGTACTACTACCACAGATTTTGCTGATATTAGTTGGAAAAATATAACGATTGGTAATGATGAACAGTGGATTATTAATCCGTTAGATAATTCTTTATATGAAGGATTACTTGGAAATGCCCTATTTTTCGCTATTATATATCAGATGACCGAACAAGCTCGTTATCTGGATGTAGTTGAAAAAATTCTTGTCGCTGTTAATCTGGACAAGATGCTTTATAACAAACCGCAATCGTTATCTGCGTTTACAGGAGAAGCCAGTTATGCCTATTGCTATTACTATTTAGGTCTATTGTTACAGCGTCAAGATCTTAAAGAGCAAGGCATACAGCATATTTTACATTGTGGCAAACAAATAGCAGAAGATGATCAATATGATCTGATGGCAGGTTGTGCCGGAACATTGCTTGTAGCGCTACAAATATATCAAGATTGTGTTAAAGATGAAGTGTTATCAATAGCGATCCAATGCGGAGAACATCTGATCAAGCATGCTAATCAAATAAATGATCATAGTATAGGCTGGAAAAATGCAATCGGCGATGGCAGTGTACTTACAGGTATGTCACATGGCAATGCAGGTATAGCATGGGCGTTAGCGGAGTTGTATGAAGAGACCCGTATAGACACATTTCGACATTGTGCGATTCAAGCTCTTGCTTATGAAAGGGAAATGTATTCACCGCAAGAAAATAACTGGTTTGATCTACGTAATCGCCAGAATCGTATCCAAAAAAACTTTCCAGAACCTGTGAATTGGTGCCATGGAGCACCAGGCATCGGTATGGCAAGAATCAAAGTATTTAATATTATTGCTGAACAACAGACAGGTAATGAGATTGAGCGAGCGATTGAAAAAACACTACAAGAAGGATTAGGAGGTAGCGACTGTCTGTGTCATGGATCAATGGGGAATATAGACCTGCTATTGTTATCTGCCCAACATCTAGGTCAGCCTGAACATTTAGATATCGCGCAACGTATTGTCGGGGATCTGGTTCAGAGTGCTCAAGCGGATCAATGGTACAGTGGTATCCCGCAGACAGCTCAAGTACCGACGCTGATGATTGGCTTAGCAGGGATTGGTTATCAATTATTACGTACTGTTGATCCTTATCGTATTCCATCAATACTCACACTGGAATTACCTCATCTATCATAAAGATCAATAGGTAAAGACGTTCATTTCAAACGTAAAGGAGAATAGATAATGACAAATGATACTGTGCTGACCGCTAAAAATATTGTCAAATCTTATGATCATGTCAAAGCGTTAAATGAGATATCGATTGATGTTCAAAAAGGAGAATTTGTAGGTATTATGGGTTCCTCTGGCTCAGGGAAAACAACATTATTGAACGTATTATCTACCATAGATCATATTTCAGACGGCGAAATCTTTATCAATGGAATAGAGATCAGCCGATTGAACGATAATCAGACAAGTGATTTTCGCAAAGACTACTTGGGATTTATTTTCCAAGAGTATCTGTTATTAGATAGCTTAACGATTCAAGAAAATATAGCTGTACCGTTAACATTACTCAAAAAAAAGCCGGCTGACATTGAAGCTTCTATTCAAGCATTAGCCAAACGTTTTGGTATCGAAAATCAGTTACACAAATATCCAAATGAATTATCTGGTGGACAACGCCAAAGAGCTGCCGCAGCCAGAGCGATGATTAAAAATCCAAGTATTTTATTTGCAGACGAGCCGACAGGTGCACTTGATTCTAATTCTGCTCAAGAACTGTTAGAGAAACTTAAAGAAATTAACGAAGAGTTATACACTACGATTCTGATGGTCACTCATGATGCATATTCAGCAAGTTATGCGAACCGAATTATTATTTTAAAAGATGGACAGACGATCAAGCAATTGCACAAAGCTCAAAAAAGTCGCCAAACGTTTTTTGAAGAGATATTAGAAGAAATTGCAGCTCTTTCAAATCGAACTCTTTCTACCAGTATATAAGCGTAGGATAAAGAATCGTTAAAGGAGGTCTATATGTGAGTTTGTTCCGTATTGTACAAAAGAATTTGAAAAAAAATCTATCTTTTTACTCTTTATATTTAGGTTCAGTTGCTTTTGTACTGATGATTTTTTATTTCTCTATTTCTTTTGGAAGCAATGATCTGATCGTGTCTCGTTTAATGGGGGATAACAAGTTACAAGCGATGATTAAAGTCGTGTTACCTCTACTTATGGCTTTTGTATTGTTTTATATGTCCTACTCCAACACATTTTTTATGAAGCGAAGAATGAAAGAATTGAGTATTTATGCATTGCTTGGTTTTAATAAACGTAAAGTAATTTTGATTTTATTTTTAGAAAATATTTTTATTTGTTTGCTGGCACTTGGTATTGGCATTATAGTCGGTGGTATTGTGTATATAGCATTGATTCAGATCGTGATTCAATGGCTTAGTATTTCGTTAGATGAGTCTAGTATTGTATGGTTCAACAGCGATGCAGTGCTGATTACTGTTTCTTTTGTTGCATTGGCATTAATCGTTTTATTATTTTCTAATTATCGATTTATTCGTAAGCATACGTTACTTGATCTGGTCAAAGTTGAGGGGACACGCGAGAAACCTATTCAACTTAAATTATGGAAAGCGATGGTTGGTTTTGTTTCTCTTGTCGCTGGCTATATACTGGCACTTGATATTAAAAGAGGAGCCGATTCTTTATGGGTGACGGTCGGATTTGCTCCGCTATCCATGTTGACATTTATCCTGATTGTGGTTGGAACGATTCTGTCTATTCATTCTTTTTTACCGTATGCTTTAAATAAAATAAAAGCCGCTAAACATTCTTTTTATCGGGATACGATGATTATCACTATTCCTCAATTTGTACAGCGGATTACTAGCAATTCGAGAACACTGATTGTTTCTACTTTGATCTCTGCTACAGCATTAGGATTATTAGGGGCTGGAGTGATTACATTTTATTATCCGGTCAAAGCGATTGAACGTACTAATCCGGCTGCGTTTGAATTTCCGATACAAGGTGAAGGATTAACTCAGAAAGCGTTAGGTATTGTGAAGCAGAATGTTGATGCAGATCATATTCAATCCAAACAAACCACTATACTGGAAGTACAATCATCTTCAAAAAATCTACCTTTTGAGTATAGTGCTAAAGAAAAAGCTGGTTTTGATCTGATCTCAGCCTCTGATTATCAAAGCTCATTAGTATTGCAAGGCGATGCTCAGAGTATGAATGATCTAACAGGTAATCAAGCTATTTTTATCAAATACAATCAAAATAATGTAGATGAACGTGGTAAAGTCTACACATTAATACCTCCACAAGGTAAACCTATAGATATAGATATTAAGTACACCACACTTGAAAATACTATCTCTTTTGCCAACAGTGTAGGTACATTAGTAGTGCCGGATACTCTATATCAGCAGATTCAAGCAACAGGAGTACCTTCACGTCAGATTATGAGTATTTATGGTGAGGGGTTGCGTAGTAACTCGGTTGTTCATGCGCAGTTAATTCCACTTTTTGCAGACAATGTTTATTTTCAAAGTGCGATAGGAAAACGAACTACCTTTTTACAAGCGAACAGTTCATCCTTATTGATTAGTATTTTTGCAAGTACGATCTTTTTAATCTCGACAGGAAGTATTTTGTACTTTACTAATATTTCGAATACGTACTCCAAAATCAATGATTTTAGAATTTTAGAAAAGTTAGGATATCGTAAATCAAAAATCAAAAAAATCGTCAACTATCAAATTTTTATTACACTGATTATTCCATATATTCTAGGCAGTCTGCATAGCATTTTTGCTTTAGAATGTTTCAAAACATTGATGCCTAACTTGATTGGAGATTCCAGTGCATTCTGGTTACCGGAGATTGTAGCGATCGGTATATTTACTGTGATCTATGGAGTGTATTATCTAATCACTCAGTATTCGTCGTATAAAGTGATCTGGGGTCGTAAAGTTAAAGTTGCTAATGCATCTCCACCTCCCAATTCTAAAGGGTATGTGTCTTCTTTCGGAAAACGTCGTGCACGTAGTTATAAATAGTATAGTTGTTACAACTTTGGTTTCATTATGGATTCACTACAGAAAAGAAATACACAATACAAGTGTATTTCTTTTTTTGTTTTATTTGTATAAATGATCTCGATCCTATTTATTATTTTCACATAAAATCATAAAATTGCGCTTTTTACTCACTCTAAAATATGTAATTATTGGTATTTTTAGTGTGTAGTTATTAATTGCTACAAATGATGCAGGGAGGAGGCGTGCTATATGAAAGAATTATTTGTAGATTTGTCGGCGGTGGAAGATATTACAGAAGCTGAGTTACAAGCAGCAGTAGCTCCAGGCGATGGATGGATTACAACTTTGACGGACGATTGCCCGAACTCCATTATTGTGTGCTGTTAATTTGATGTTGTCAGGCGAGGAACTTAAAGGAACATAGCAGTTTACTGCATACTTACACACTTGAAATCAATATGGCTCAAAGTGATTCACCAATACAATCTGAAGGAGTGTTTGAATATGAAAGAATTATTTGTAGATTTGTCGGCTGTTGAGGATATTACAGAAGCAGAATTACAAGCAGCAGTAGCTCCAGGTGATGGATGGATTACAACTTTAACAGATGATTGTCCTAACTCTATTATTGTTTGTTGCTAAATGATCGAATAATAATATGGAATATAGAGCCGATATCTAAGGATATCGGCTTTACTTTTTTTTACAAAAAAGTGGTATATTATACAAGGGACTATAACTATTGATGACATAGCACAGAAAGGTATTCTATATGCATGATAAATACATAAAGCAACAGATATTCATCCTTTTTAATCAGACGTTAGTAATTAGTTTTTTGTATTATCAATATATTCAACATTTGAATAGTAATATCTCAAACATAATGTCACTGGTTGTTATATCTATCGCTATTTATGTGTTGTCTTATATTAAAATGACGAATTTGAATGGTAGTGTGATTTTAAATCAATTTGCGAATCTATTGTTATTATATTCATGGCAAATTCTTTTAATGTTTGGAAAAGATCCTTTCTTTTATTATATAGTGGTTTTTTTGAATGTGATTGTGTCTTATACATTATTGCGTTTTTTGTTGCGTTTTATTTTTCAAGATTCTGCTTATATGCACAAAAAGCAAGTGGATTGGATATTAAAAGTGATCTCATTATTAACGTTGATCTCGATTTATAGTAAGCAATTATATTCGATTATGTTTTTCTGGCAATGGGTCATTAGTGGAATTTTAATTGTTATTACAGTATTTAAAAATAAAAAACGAATTCAATTTTTTCTTAATAAACAATCGAAAAGTCTAACGTATGCCCTGATGATAACGGCTATTCCTTTTGGAACCTATATTTTATTTATGGATAAAGCGAAAAATGTATTTACCAATATGGTATTCTATTTTATTTTTATTTTTCCGTTATATGCGGTTTACAGTATTGTGCAAAATAATGTCAAAGGATTTATACAACTCACCCAGCTCAGTACATTGAACAAATGGATACTAATGGTAGTATCTGTGGTGGGTGTCGGTATACTTGGTCAAGTATTCAAAGTCGCTCCTTTATTTTATATGATTGTTTTTCATTCTATCGTCTGGTTGTTGATCTTTTATTATCTTTTATTGTACAAACAAATTAAGCAGTCTTTAGAAGTGAAACAAGCTACACAGCAGAAGCAATATGATTCATATGTGAGTAGAGTGACACAGATTGCTAAAGAAGAACAGATCAAAAAAGAATTTTCCAATTACTTGCACGATGAAATATTACAAGACTTATTAGCTGTCAAAAATATGATGAACAAATCCAATAAAGCAGAAGTACAACAGATGATTACAGAAACATTAACTCAATTGAACACATCGATTCGTAACCAGATGCAAGAATATCACCCTACTTTATTGAGTTCATTAACACTCAAGCAAAATTACGAGAATCTGTTGCAGATTATTAAAAAAACCTATGCTCATAAACAAATAGCTGTTTTATTCACCTGTAAAGATGATCTATTTTTAGTCGAGCCGTATCATTTTATTTTGTACCGTCTGATCAAAGAACTTACAACAAATGCATTCAAACATTCACATGGAAGTCAGATATGGATCAAATTAACCCAGCATATGGAGCAGATTCAGCTAACTGTTGAAGATGATGGAGTAGGTCTGGATCCTACTGAATATAAGCATAAGCATGGACAACGCGGACTGTATTCGATTCAAGAGCAGATTGCATTATTAGAAGGAACGATGAGCTTTAATATACGTAAGCCTCATGGATTGAGTATTCAAATCATACTCCCTATGAAAGGAGAACAATCTTATGAATATTTTATTAATCGATGATCATGTATTATTTGCCAAAAGTTTGGAAATTGCTTTTGAAGATTACACAGAAGTGAGTAGCTTTCGATCGGTGCAAGAAGTGGCAGAAGTGATAAAAAGGATAGAGGAAAAGCGACCAGATATTTTGTTGGTAGATATTAATTTAAGCAATATTAGTGAAGAAGATGGCTTGATTGTAGCCCAATCGATCTCTAACGCCTACCCTGATTTGAATATTGTGATTTTGACAGGATTTGACCTTCCCGTCTATCGTTACGAAGCCAAAAAAGCAGGTGCACGTGGATTTATCAACAAAAATGTATCTCCTGATCAGTTGTTACATATCTTGCTTCAGATTCATGCAGGTTGTACGTATTTTCCAGATGAAGAAGACGAGATTGAGCAACTCACCGAGCAGGAGACCAAAATTTTGCAAATGTTAAGCGATGGATACAAAAGAGAAGAAGTAGCAGATAGCCTGTTTATTAGTAAACGGACTGTATCGAATCATATTCAACATATTTTTGATAAATTACATGTCAATTCAGCATTAGAAGCAGTAACGAAAGGGATCAAATTAGGTTATGTCAAAACGTATAAGCAGTCATAGTTGTGTATACTTAAAAATCTCGAAGTTCATCAAAAAGTTCGTATAAACTGTCTTTATATACAAGCAATTTGCCTTGTTCACCTAATTGTTCTTGTAGTTCTGTTAATAGTTCGTCTAACACAGTATAGATTTCTTCGCGTTCAATCGTGTCAATAATGCCACGACCCCGATCCATTTTGTTAAACGTTTCGGTATATTCAGTGACCATCTTTTCCAACATGGAATACACTGTATCTGCATGGATAGAGGCATCAATCATCCGTGTTGTAGTCAGCATTTTTTTATAAGATTGAGCAGCTTTTTTGGCATTAGTAGCCGAAATATGTTCACGTCCATCCCAATCGCGAAAAGGGTTAAGTAGATTTTCAGCTAGCCATTCCGGTTTGCGAGGTTGGGTGATGGAGAGATCCAGTCCTAGAGTAGCAGCTTTTTTGTATTTCGTTTTGACCGATTTGGCTACATTGGCTGGAATACTGCTCATCCATAATGTCGATAACTTGGGTAACTGCTCAGGAGATGGGAACTCATCTGCTTCGAATCCGAATAGATCATCTGTGTTCAAAGTTTGCAAATAAGGTAGTTTTGCTAGATTTTGTATATGATGTACAACACCTGGCTTGCCTGATATTCGTAGTTCGGTCAAATAAGGAAAGCGCTCCACTATAGTATTGATATCTATCTCTTGTATACGAACTAGAGATAATCCAGCTAAATGATCTAGACCATGAAACTGGAAAAAATAGTTCCAACATTGTAAATCAATAAATCGTCCATCAGATTCACTATGAATATGCAGATCAGGAGAAGGTTCACTATTGAGCATAAAATGTACAAGATCATCATTAAGATAAAGGGTAATAAGATGATCTGGTTCTAGCATCAAACGATTTAAATGGCTCTGTCTCAGATCAAGTTCAGTCACTATCGAAGATTTCCATTGCAATTCGTGAATAAGAGGGTTCTGGTTGATATAGTGTGCTAATTCTAGCGTACCTTGTTCAGTCTGGATCGATATTAGGCAAGGAAGCTTGTCCAATTCAGAGAAGTCTTCTATCTTTTGCAATATGAGATCGTTAATTCTTGTCGTATTTTGAGGTAATGTCTGACCACCTACCACTACTTCGATATCTGGAGAAGCTGATTTGAATAGGTTTCTTTTCGTCGCATCAATACGTTCCCAGCGACGTTGGTTATGGATGCTATTGCCGTTATACCAACCGCCAGCGTAGCTTGTTACTTCTTGATCCACTAGAGGAGGAATATTCCCTACAAATGAGTATTCCGGAGGCACGTTGGCACTCACATAGTTATGATCGAATCGATCATTCCAAAAATAAAAGTTGCACACTAACGGCTTCATCGTATGTAATGTATCTTCATCAGGCAATGTATCTCCTGTCCAGTCTAATTCTAGAATAGCGGCTAGTGGAGGTTCTTTTGGAGATGATCCATCTTTAAGATGAGTGACCTGACAGGCTACATATTGCTGTAGCTTTTGAGAAAAAACACAATAGATATCTCCAACTTGAGGTAGCATCATTTTATCCTTTCGTGTATAAATATAGAATGTATGAATTGTACTCAGTATAGCAAAAGCATTTCAGTAATACGAACAATATCTCACGAAAATGAGTAGGCTATGTAGACTAGATTGACCCCAAAGGAGATTACATAATGAGCGAGATGAAGAAGTATATGAGTGTCGTAAGACTGGGACACAAAACGACTGAGAATGTTCTTCAACCGGGTGATCCTATTATTATTCAAGAAAAACTCGCTGGAGCCAATGGATCATTTAAGCTAGAAGAAGGCGAAATAGTAGCTTTTTCACGCAATGAACGATTGACCGAGCAAAATAATCTACAAGGCTTTTATGAATGGACACAGACGTTAGATGCTAACCAACTACGAAGCGATGTCGTTTATTTCGGTGAATGGCTGACCAAGCATAAAATCAATTATGGAGACTTGACCAAACAGTTTTTTCTGTTTGATCTATATGATATAGAGAAAGAGAAGTATATCCATTTTACAGAAGTGAAAAAAGAAGCAGAACGATTGAAATTGAATCTGATTCCTGTATTTTATGAAGGGGAATATCAATCACTGGAACATCTAGAATCTTTTATCGGACAGACAGCGCTTGGTGTCAAAAAAGGGGAAGGCATTGTTGTCAAAAATGTAGATTATCAAGATGTCTATGGCAAGCAATTGTTTGTAAAGCTGGTGATTGATGCATTTAAAGAAGTGCAACGTATCAAAAAGCCCAAAGATCCTAACTTTCAATCTGCTGAAATCGAAGCAGTACAATCAGTGCTAACCAGAGCACGAGTTGAAAAGTGGGTCTATAAATTAGTCGATGAAGGTGTACTTCAAGCCAATTTTGGTATGCAAGATATGGCAATGATTTTGAAGCGAATCACCCCACGAATTGTAGACGATATCGTGCAAGAAGAAGGCGAACAAATTGCTTCATTCGATCTGAAAGAGATTCGTAAAGTGATCGGCAAGCAGTTGCCACTATTGGTCAAAGAAGTGATAGAAAAAAAATAGTAGAATAATAATGGCTTACAATAAGCGTGTAGATCAATCGACGCGCTTATTTTGTAATTGTCTGATTTGTTTTATTTGTTGCAAAGTTATTTCAATATAATCTGATCGATCATACTCTTTAAATATAAATAACGATTTATTGAAGAGTTTTTCTGCGCTATTATAATCTTGTGTATTTTTTTTGATATACGCTTTTTGATAAAATAATTCTCCGTATAAAAATCCACTATATTCTTGTTTGCAACTTTCAATTCCTATATCGCAAAACTCATCAGCAAGTATATATTCATTTAATCGTGTATAAGTTTTGCTAATATTATACAGTAATCTAACATATAATTTGAAATTGGAAATAATATCAGATTGTTTGTAGAGTTCTAATGCGTTTTTAAATATATCTATAGCTTGATGATAATCACATTCTTCACTTTTAATAATGGCGTAACTATTTAAAATATGAATATCTTGTTCAGTTTTATAAGCAGAATTTTTTAACGTAATTGCATTTTCGAAACATTGATATGCAATTTTAGGATGATGTGAAATGTAATACTCTGTAATACCTTTATGCCATAAAATAAATTGTTTTTCTTCTAAAAGTTGAAATGAAGAATGAAGCTCATAATTTTTAATAAGTGTATTTAATTTATTATATTCTTTAGTATGTATATATTCACGAGCTTGTTTTTTGACAATATCTACAAGCTCATATTTTGAGATAGTAATACGATCAATAAAATAATTAGGATTTATTCCTAGCTTTTTGGAGATAGAAATTAAAGTATACACACATGGAATTACCTTTCCATTTTCAATATGACTTATTTCAGATTGACTACATATGTCTTGTGCCAACTCTCTTTGGCTTATCCCTTTGCTTTGCCGAAGCGTACGAATAAGGTAAGCTAAATTGTTTGAAATTAATTCCATATTTATAAAATAACTCCTTTGATTATTATTTTAATCATTTATGTTAATAATAGTTTTAAAAAGCATTATATTCAATCTTTTTATAGATATTATCTATATTTTGTTAAAAATATACAACTAATATTATGGTATAACATAATATTAAATAGCATCTATTCAAAGAAAGGATGATTTTTTTGAAAAAATACATTTTTATACTTTGTAGCACTTTTCTTTTTAATTTTAGCTATTTGACTACTCCTCCCATAGCGAATGTCACTCCTCCTCATTCAATAAATGAACTACCTTACGAGCATTAAATTTTAATATTAAGGGAGGATTATGATGAGAGTACTTGAATTACTCGAAAAGCTAAGGGAACAAAATGTGAAAATTTGGATAGAAGATGACCAACTAAAATATGGAAAAGACTTGCCAAGTGATTTGCAATATAGCTTTGAAGAACATAAAGATAAAATTTGGAATTTACTCAAAAATACTTCTCAAAGAAATTATACTTCTAACATTTCAAATATTTCTCCTCAAAATAGAAACTTTCCTATTCCACTATCATTTGCACAACAGCGACTTTGGTTCATGGAGCAATTACAACCTGAAAGTTCTTTTTATAATATTCAAGATATTCGATTAATTAAAGGCCCACTTAATTTAAACGCATTAAAAAAATCGTTATTAGAAATAATAAGAAGACATGAAATTTTAAGAACTACTTTTGAAGAAAAAAATGGACAACCAATGCAAATTATTTCTTCTCAACCAAATTTGATGTATTCATTTTTAGAATGGACTTCACTACCCAAAGAACAACAAAAAGTAGCCATTGAACAATTTATAAAAAAAGATTTTGATCAACCCTTTGATTTTACTACTGCATTATTTCGAACCAATGTGATCCAATTGGATCAAGAGGAACATATTCTGATTTTATCTATGCATCATATTATTTCAGATGGTTGGTCTATGGGGATTTTTTTTGCAGAACTTAATTCAATATATAGTGCTTTTATTCATGATTTACCCTCACCATTAGAGGATTTGAATATTCAATATGCAGACTATTCTATTTGGCAGCGAGAGCAGTTACAAGAAAAAAATATAGAAAAAGAATTTGATTATTGGAAAAAAAAGTTGCAAGATGCTCCTTATTTAATAGAACTTCCTTCAGATTTGCCTAGACCAGCAATACAGAATTATAACGGAAAATCTTTTGAAATACGTATACCTCAAAGAGAAGTCGAACAATTGGAAAAAATCTGTACTCATAATCAGGCTACACTATTTATGGGAATATTTACGTTATATAATATCTTGTTGCAAAGATATACCTATCAAGACGATATTATTGTAGGCACAGTAACTGCCAATCGTAGTAATGTAGAAATCGAAAATCTTATAGGTTTTTTTGTGAATACATTACCTATACGCACTCATTTTTCAAAGAATATGAATTTTATTGATTTACTTCAGCAAATTAGAGATAGTTGCCTAGAAGCATATACTCATCAACATATTCCATTTGAAATGTTAGTAGAACATCTTAATCCAAAAAGAGATTTAAGTTATACTCCTTTCATTCAGGCTATATGTGTTTTACAAAATAATACTAATGATAAAAATGTATTGCTACTAAACGATTTGCAAGTAGAAACTATAGAAGGGGATTATGATACAGTCAAATTTGATTTGTCTCTTTATGTTGTAAGAGAAGCTGAACAATTGATTTGTTATTTTGGATACAATACAGAGCTGTTTACAGAACAAAGAATACAGCAAGTAGCTGAAAGTTTTAGATATTTATTTACCGATGCTATTCAGTCGCCTTTCGAAAACATATACAAATTATCTATTTTATCTCAAGAAAACAAAAATGAATGGATATCGAAAGGACAAGCAAAAAAACATATACAACTATATTCAACAATTCATGAAAAGTTTGAACAACAAGTAAGGTTATATCCAAAAGAAATAGCAGTAAGCTATGAGCAAGAAAAACTAACTTACGAGCAACTAAATATGAAAGCAAATCAATTAGCTTCTTGTTTAATAGAGCATGGTGTTACACGTTCATCAAGAGTTAGTATTTGCTTAGATCGTTCGTTAGAAATAATGATTTCTATCATAGCTGTTTTAAAAACGGGTGCTGCTTATATTCCTATTGATCCTTATTATCCTAAAGAGCGTAAACACTATATTTTAAAAGATAGTGATAGTGAAGTTTTAATTACAGAAAGTACATGGAACAAAGATTTTGAAAAAACAAATTCTTTATTTATTCTTTTTTTAGATGAAGCCAGAGAGTATCTTCCTTATCAGTCTAATCATAATCCCGAGATTTTGTGTGATCCTTCTGATCTTGCTTATATTATTTACACATCTGGCACTACAGGGCAACCAAAAGGTGTAATGATTCCACATTCTAATGTTGTTAGGTTATTCGATAGTACAGATCGTATATTTGAATTTCAATCTAAAGATAAATGGTGTTTATTTCATTCTTTTGCTTTTGATTTTTCAGTCTGGGAAATGTGGGGGGCCTTATTTTACGGTGGTGAACTCATTATTATTCCTTATTGGATTAGTCGCTCAATAGACGAATTTTATCATTATATTCATGCTAAGCAGGTAACTATTCTTAATCAGACCCCTTCAGCATTTTATCAGTTTATTGAGTCAGATCGTATTTTGAATTTGACTTTATCTCTAAGAGTGATTGTATTCGGTGGTGAAGCACTTGAGCTATCTAAATTAAATTTGTGGCTTGAAAAATATTCAGACTACCATCCTATACTTATCAATATGTATGGTATTACTGAAACAACTGTTCATGTGACATATCGGCAAATAAAAAAATCAGATTTGATGAATGATAGTATGATCGGGCAAAAAATAGATGATTTAGAACTTTATATTTTGGATGAATATTTGCAGCCTGTTCCCGAAGGAGTAATTGGAGAGATTCATATTGGTGGGGCTGGACTGGCGATTGGTTATAATCATTTACCTGAATTAACAGACGAAAAATTTATTTCTCACCCTTTTGCTTCTCAAAAAAATGCTCGATTATATCGTACAGGAGATTTAGCTCGATTTCGAAAAGATGATATAGAATACATTGGTAGAAAAGACGAACAAGTAAAGATTCGAGGTTATCGAATAGAACTAGAAGAAATCCAAAAAAATATAAATGGTTATCCTGATATCCATCAAGCATTGGTAGTAGTACGAAAAAATGAAGCAGCTGAGTCAGAAATTTTGGCTTATTATGTTACTTTGGATCATAAAATCGTACATGCTGAGGATTTACGGAATTATTTGAAAAAACATTTACCGGCTTATATGATACCAAGTTGGTTTATACCTGTTGAACAATTCTCATTGACTTCAAATGGAAAAGTGGATAGAAAGCATTTACCGCATCCTACAATAATAAATAGTTTTACAAATAAACAAATTGTGGCACCAAAAAACGATCTGGAAAGGAAGATGCTTGAGATTTGGAAAAATATTTTAAATATAAGTGTGATTAGCACAGAACATAATTTTTTTGAGTTAGGGGGGCATTCGTTTACATCTATACAATTAATACGGCAAATTGAAAAAGTGGTAGGATATTCTGTGGCTGTATCTGTTATATTTCAAAATCCGACAATATCTAGTTTGGTTGAAGCTTTAGAGAATGATATTCCTCAGATACAAAGTAGTGCATTAATTGAATTAAGAAAAAGTAGTAATTCAAATAGTGTCGTATTTGTTCATCCTATTGGCGGAGATATATTCTGCTACGCTAAGCTTGTTCAGCTAATTCATACAAATCAATCTATATACGGATGTAAAGCACCTGGATTAGATAACGAGGAACCTGTACTATCTTCAATTTATAAAATGGCAAAACGATACAAAGACGATCTTAATGCTATACAAAAGTCACCAGAAATAATAGTGGGATGGTCAATGGGAGGAATTGTTGGATTTGAAATAGGGATGCAGTTATTTGAGGAATTTGGAAAAGCGCCCTTACTAATAATGATTGATAGTTGGAGCGAAAATATAATGTCTGAATTGATGTCCGAACAAGAAATTGTACAACAATTCATTATGGACTTTTTGAAAAGCATAAACGCTTCTAAATCATTAATTACAAAAAAAATACAATCACTGTCAGAACTTTATCAACTTTTACAAGAATCTAAAAACGAAAAAAATATAATCCAAATGTCTCAAATAGAAACATATTTTAATATTTATAAGGCTAATCTTATTGCGCTGCACCAATACAATCCGCAGCAAAAATATCCCGGACAAATTGTATTGTTAAGTGCTTCTGAACTGCAAAGCAATGACGATACACATGGATGGAGAATATGGTCAGAAAAAGAAATAGATGTGAAAACAATTGTAGGGGATCATTATACTATTTTACAACCGCCTGGTATTCATCAGATAGCAGATCATATTAATAAATTAATCGCTGATATCGATTCTGCTGAATCATCAGATTATGTGTAAAAAGCTCGTATTTATAAAATATACGAGCTTTTAAATTATCAAATCGTAAGTATAGATTTGAGTTGAACATTAATGAACTCCCCATTTAGGATCCCATGATTGTTGCTGTTTCCGTATTTGAATGATTTGCCCTACATGATAAGAAGTATGCATATTAAGGTGACTTAAATTCTCAATCCATTTCTCTATCGTTTCGTCAGAAGCTTGTTCGATGACTTGTTTCCAATTGGACATTATTTGATCTAATTGTTGTAATAATTCATTCCAAGAGGAACTAGAATCAGTATTAAAAGTATCTGAGTTTTGCTTCGGTTCTGGGAGAGTATCTTCATTTAGAAATTCACGTAAGTACTGCGTATTGTAGAAAATAAGATGTTCTACAATACCTCGAATACTATTAGTATCGTTATTGCTACGCCATATTGTTTGTTCTTCCGTTAAATGTGCAAGTGACTGAGTTGCACATACAAACCAGCCGCTTTCGTAATAACTATTTGCTAATTGAAACAAAATCAATTCTTTCATATTCATTATAATTGCTCCTTTAATTGTATTTTTATACTATTAATCCATTTTTATCTATTCAAATCTTTTTTTTTGAAATAAATATTATTGTCGTGTGAATTCAAACGACTATAAATCAAAGGAGAATGAATAATGAAATCTGATGAAACAGTAAAATATCAATTAACAGGTAGAGAAGATGAAGTACTTAAATTATTAATCAGCGGCTTGAACCATAGGGAGATTGCCAATCTTCTTGCTATCAGTCCCCATACTTCACGCGAATACATCTCTAGAATTTACTCGAAATTAAATGTATCTAATCGCGTACAATGTGTGATCAAAGCAATAGACATAGGATATGCGATTTAAAAAAATAAATAAACCCCTCATATGAGTAATTGCATAGTATTGCTGAATTATTACAATAGAATGACTACATTCATTTAAAGGAGTGAATACAATTGCCTTCCTATTCTGTTGAAAGCGAGAAAAAAACTAAAATTGTAGATATTTCCTCTTTTTTTAATAATGATGCGATAAGTTATGCTAATAATTTATCAGACGGTAGATTTAATGTATGGTGGAACACATTCCCAGCAGAAGAATTACCACCAAGTAATACTGAAATTGAAATTGAAGGTATTCCTTTTCTCTTTCCGTCGAAGGAAGATGGAGAAATGAATAACATGATTGTTGATGGTCAACTTATAGAGATAGAATCAGCTTTTTATGATTGGATTTATATCTTAGCCGCTGGGGAACGAAGAGCAGAAGATACAGTCTATTTGTATTACGAAAATGGCGAGATAGATCAAGAATGGATTAGAGTATCTGATTTTTGGCCAGGAGATTCTTTTTTTGGAGAACCGATAGGTATCCGAACCCAAAATATGCATTATCCACATCATATTCAACACAATCATCAACCAACAATTTGGTTACAACGTATTCCTGTACCTAGAATCAATTCACGTTTAAGTAAAATTTCATTTCCAAAAAATAAGGCGATCCATATTTTTGCAATAACATTAGTAAAATAACATTAAATAGTAATAGGAGATGTAAAATCATGAGAACGATTTTGGAGCCTATAGAGATTTGGAGACATGATCTTACGAGTTGTTTACAAGATAGTATCGCGACGTCTCTTATTCATGCAGGTATAGATCCATTACCAGTACTGGGTGCAAAATGGAATTTTTTTTATCCCAAAGGTGATTATCGAAAAGAAGAATATTATTATCCATGCCAAGATAATAATAATCCAGCAGAATCTTTAAGTACCTTTTTTCCTATTCATTCTAATTGGAATATACCACAGAATGAAGAACAAGGATGGGAACAACTGCTTGAACAGCTCCATGCAGGCAAGCCAGTTATTGTTGCAGTAGATAATTTTTATTTACCATTTCGTCCGGCATATAATGATGTACACACCAATCACCTTGTTGTTGTTTATGGTGTCGATTTTGAACAAGAATTAGTATATGTGTTAGACAATAAACCACCACAATTTAAAGGTGCTATACCTATAGAAGTGTTGAGGAAAGCAAGAAATTCTCTTAATCCTGGTAATGATCGTAGTCTTTATTTTTATACAGATAATCCTATTAAAAATCGCTGGTTAGATGTTGTCATTGAACAATTTGTTCCAGAATTAAATCAAGAATGGTTATATCAAGTTATCCATAGTAATTTGGATGGGTGGCAAGTAAATTCTGAAAATGATATATGGCTTGGTATTGATGGCATTGAGAAATTGCTTAATCAATTGCATATAAGGAGTACATTAAATGATCCTACAGCAATGGATGAACTTTACGTAGTCGGATGGACTATACAACAGCAAACAGGACTTCATGGTGATTTTTTGACTTCAATAGGATTACAGATGAATTTATTTCAAGTCGCAGAAATAGGTAGAGATGTAAACCGCTTAGCGCATTCATGGTCTAATCTTCGTATGTTAGGTGCACACTATCGCAATCATAGTAGTGAAATAGCCAGTCAAATAGAAAGTAGTGGACAACAATTGATATTTGATTATCAAAAGGTTTTTCAAAAAATGAGATCTGTAATCTCATAAGCTAGGGGTGTTATCTTGCAAAAACTAATAGTAATAGGTCTTGATGGTCTTAGTGCAGAATGGGTGAATCAATGGATAGACGATTTGCCAAATCTTAAAAAGATTATAAATAACGGGATTTCTGGAAAATTGAAAAGTATTATACAACCTGTTACGCCAGCAGCCTGGACTTCTATCATTACAGGCAAAGATCAAGGACATTTTGGATTTACAGATTTTATTTATCGCAAAGGAACTTCTTATAATGATATTGGATTTGTCCATTCTAAAAAGATAACAATACCAACTATTTTTAATATGTTATCCCAACATCACAAAAAAGTATGGACTTTAGGTGTACCTGTTTCTTATCCACCTGTATATATACCTAATGGAGGAAGTCTCTCATGCTTTATGGCTCCACAAAGTTCAGGGAAAATTACTTCTCCAGAAGAACTGAAAAAAGAGATAATCGAGTATCTTCAAGAAGATATCGTATTAGATGTAGTGATTGATGAAAAAGCAGTAGATTATCATCAATTGCAAAAAGATATACTTCATATGGATGAACAACGATTCAATACTTTGGATTATATTTTTAAACATAAAGAATGGGATTTGTTGTTCACAGTTTTTATGGGTACTGATCGCATTGGACATTATTTTGTTGAATTTCAAGATGACCAACATCCGCGCTATGATAAAAATAATGAGTATAAAAATGTTATTTGGGAGCATTATAAATACTGTGATCAGCGTATCGGAGAGTTACTTGATCAATTAGATGATCAGACTAATATAATGATTTTGAGCGATCATGGTATGCAGAAGTTAGAGCGCAAATTTAATATTAATGATTGGCTAATTCAAAAGGGCTATCTGGTTCTCAATCAAAATACGAATACTATAACTTCATTAGCACAAGCTTCTATCGATTGGGAGAAGACGATTGCTTGGGCTTCTGGCTATGGTGGGCAAATTTATTTGAATACTAGAGAGTTAGGTGGATTTGGGACTACAGATAACGAGCAATACAATATGTATTTAGAACAAATATCCGAACAATTAATTAACTATTTTAATGATATGAATATAGATATCGAATTATACACAGGCTCTGAATTATTTACAGGAGATCAGAAAGATAAATGTCCAGACTTATGTTTACAAATAGATGATTATCGGACATTAACATCAGATCGTATAGGAAATCCTGATTTATTTACAGAATCAAAAAAATTAGGTAAAGATGGAGGGGCACATGCTATAAACGGATTTATAGCCTTCGCAGGACCACAGATTAAACAAAACGGTGTTTATGATGATATGAATTTATATGATATCGCTCCAACAATTCTAAATTTATTCCAAGTTCCTGTTCCTAATCATTTCGAGGGAAGAATCCTTCATGCTGTAGAAGATGAAATATATTCAGCAGAAGACGAAGAAGAACTTGTAAATCGCCTTAAAGCATTATATTTAGATTAAAGGAGGATTTATATGAATAAATTAGCTATTTTAGGGGGAAAGGCTGCTGTTCCACTTTCGGCAAGAAAAGTAGAATGGCCCATAGTCACAAATCAGGATCATGAAGCAGTAAATCGTGTATTAGAAAGTGGCAAATTTACTTCAATGTCTGCTGGAGAATCTGAAGTAAGTAACTTGGAAAAGGAATGGGCTAATTTTGTAGGAGCACAATATTGTGTTGCTGTTTCTAACGGAACCACTGCACTTCATTTAGCTTTAAGTGCTTTAGACCTTAAGCCAGGGGATGAAGTACTTGTTCCTGCACTTAGCTTTATTGCAACTGCTCTTGCTCCTTTATATCATTTACTAATTCCCGTTTTTGTAGATATTGATCCTATTACTTTTAATATATCCTTAGATGATATGCAACGTAAAAGGAGTGAACGAACAAAAGCTGTTATTGTAGTACATCTTCATGGATTACCCGCAGATATGAATGAAATTCTTATATTCTCTCAAAAGTATAATCTAAAAGTTGTAGAAGATGCGGCACAGGCACACGGTGCGACTTATGATTCTAAGAATATTGGAACAATAGGGGATATTACTACATTTAGCCTTAACGTGAGCAAAAACTTACCAACTTGTGGAGAAGGGGGGTTAATTACAACTAATAATTATGAGTTGTATGAGAAAATGCTGATGAATCGTCAGTTTGGGGAATTAGTAAAAGAAGGTGAAAAAAGGGAATATATTCATCAGACAATGGGATGGAACTACAAATTAAATTCGATTCAAGCTGCTTTTACTAGAAGTCAATTAGAGCGTTTTGAAGAAGAGCAAGAAATACGCAATCACAATATTATTCAATTTTTAAAAAGTATTTCAGAATTACCTGGTGTTATTGTTCCTCAAATCTATTCTGATCGTACCCATGTATGGCATATATTAAGAATTAGATTCGATTCCCAACTTGCTGGATTGTTTGAACTGAAAAATGGACAGTTTCGTGAAGTTATCAAAAAAGTATTAGCTGCTGAAGGAGTACCTTTATCCGAGTATCAAAAAATTCCTTTGCAAGGTCACCAAGTATTTCAATATAAAAAAGGATACGGTGATGAGTATCCTTGGAAAATTTCAAATCAAACGTATGATTATCAAATAGAAGATACACCTAATACATTAGATGTTATTGAAAATACTCTTACGCTCCAAAAAATGCATCTTAATCCGAATAGTGATTTATTATTAAAAAATTATGCAGATGCTTTTTATAAATTGTTTGAGTATTTAAATATTGTGGAAAGTATAGGAAAAAATATAGAAGCTTTTCCACCTTGGACTGCATTCTCTCAGCATGAAATCAAAGGAGTTTTTTGATGGATTCTTATATGATTAAGGAAAAAGCATATAGCATCAGAAAGCATATTTTAGGTATGGGCAGTAGTCGTACAGGAGCACATATTGGAGGATCACTGTCGTCTACAGATATATTAGCGGTTCTTTTTTTTCATACTTTATCTATGCGACCATCAGAACCGAAATGGATAGAACGTGATTATTTTATTTTGAGTAAAGGACATGCTTGTTCAGCACTTTACTCTGTATTAGCAGAAAAAGGTTTTTTTTCAACAGATGAATTATCTACGTATTGTCAACCGAATACACGCCTAGCCGGTCATCCTAAAAAAGGATTACCTGGAATAGAATTTCCTACTGGATCACTAGGACATGGATTATCTCTAGCAGTAGGTACAGCATTAGCACTGAAAAAGCAAAAGAAATCAAATAAAGTCTATGTATTGATGGGTGATGGTGAGTTACAAGAAGGATCAGTATGGGAAGCAGCAATGAGTGCTTCACAATATCAATTAGATGGTCTGATAGCAATTGTAGATAGAAACCGTCTTCAAATCAGTGATCAAACAACAGAAGTTATGGGATTAGAGCCACTTCAAGATCGCTGGATATCTTTTGGATGGAATGTCCAAGAAATTGATGGACATTGTATTGATACATTAATGAATACATTCGCTAAAACTCCTTTTGAATCGTGTAAACCTTCACTCATTATTGCAAACACAATCAAAGGAAAAGGTGTGAGTTTTATGGAAAATAACAAAAAAAGCCATTATGTAAAATTATCTTCTAAATTATATCAAAAAGCGGTGGTTGAATTAAATAAAAATTGGGAGATGTGAATACTATCCTTAAAGATAAGTTGCATATCCAATCTATTGATGAATGGAGAGAGCATTATAAAGGGTCTTCTAGAGCAGTATATCGACTAAAATTACAAGAACTTGCAAGCCGATACGATCATATTTATTGCTTAGACAGCGATATGGGCGGACTAGAGAGTACATTTGGCTTACAATTTCCAGATCGGTTTATACAAGTAGGGATTGCTGAAGCAAATATGATGTCTATCGCTGCCGGTATGGCAGCTCAAGGAAATATTCCTTTCGTTAACACGATGGCTACTTTTGCTACTACGCGTGCCTGTGAACAAATCAAAGTTGATATTGCTTATAATAACTTGCCTGTAAAAATTATTGCTACCCATTCTGGTGTATCAGCAGGTTATTTGGGTCCTACTCATCATGCTTTAGAAGATATCGCTATTATGCGTGCTTTACCGAATATGCAGATCATGGTTCCCGCAGATTCTTACGAAACGGCTAAGGCCATAGAAGAAGCTGTGCATATCAATGCACCTGTATATATTAGGCTAGGTAGAGATGAAGAAGAATATATTTATAAAGAAGATTATACATTTACTATTGGTCAAAGTATGATGCTCAAACCTGGCAAAGATATATCGTTGATTGCTACAGGTATGAAGCCTGTAAATATGGCGCTCAAAGCACACAATATATTAGCCGATTTAGGTATCGAAGCTAGAGTGATTAATATGCATACGATCAAGCCTATTGATCAGAATATGATTATCCAAGCTGCAAATGAAACAAAATCTATAGTGACGATTGAAGAGCATAATATTATCGGTGGATTAGGAAGTGCTGTAACAGAAGTCACTTCACAATATTGTCCTATTCAAGTGATACGACTTGGCTTTGAAGATATATTTTGTGAAAAAGCAGGGAATCATCAAGAAATTTACGATCATTATCATTTTGATGTAAATCATATTGTTAAAACAGCTGTCCACATGTGTACCCATTAAAAGGAGGTTTTTATAATGAATTGTCCAGAATGTGATGCTTTAATTGTTGTTGCTGAAGATACGCGTGTCAATGAGGTTGTAGAATGTGAAAGTTGTCAGACTGAATTAGAAGTATTGAGTACCCAACCTATTATTTTAGCAGTCGCGCCAGAAATTGAAGAGGATTGGGGAGAGTAAACTATTGGAGAAACATAAGCTTGCTATATGTGCTTCAAAAATTAGGAAAGAAGAAAAAGATATTTTTCTTTGTCTCGAAAAAAGAAAGATTTCTTATGACTACATTGATAGCGGGAAAGTTAAATTTCATTTGTACAATAATCATTCTTTATCACCTTACCGTGCTGTATTAAACAGATGCATTTCTTATTATACAAGTTTGTATGCTATGCAGTGTTTTGAAAGTCAAGGCTTACTAACAGTAAATCACAGCTCGATTATTGATTTGTGTGGAGATAAGTTGAAAACATCTGTTGTATTAAGTAAGCATAATATTGCTACACCAAAAACAGCAGTTGCTTTTGATTACGATTCTGCATTGGAATTAATTGAAGAAATAGGATATCCGGTTGTGATTAAACCTATTGTTGGTTCTTGGGGAAGATTGCTTGCTAAAATAAGTGATCGCTATGCTGCTGAAAGTATATTAGAGCATAAAAAAGTACTGGGTTCTCCTATCCATCATATTTTTTATATTCAAGAATTTATGCAAAAACCAGATCGAGATATTCGTATTTTAGTAGCTGGTAATGAAATCATAGGTTCCATGTACCGTAGATCTAATCATTGGATTACGAATACAGCGAGAGATGCGATACCAGAAGCATGTCAATTAACCGAAGATATGATTCGCTTAACTAAAGCATGTATTGAAGTAGTAGGAGAAGGGTTATTAGCTATTGATTTGATTGAGAATCAACATGGCGAATTATTTGTTAATGAAATCAATCCAACAATGGAGTTTAAAGGAATGGAACAAGCAACAGATATTAATATTGCTGATCACATTGTAGACTATCTGATAAAGGTGTGTGATTCATGAAAGTATCAGTGATCGGAGCATCTGGCTATATTGGAGGCGAGTTATTAAGGCTGTTGTTGCAACATCCAAATATTGAAGTCATTGCAGCAACTTCTAATCAATATAAAGGAGACTATATTTTTAATGTTCATCCTAATTTGCGAGGTTACACAAGTCTAAAATTTAGTGGACATGATGAAATATTATCTAGCGATGTCATTTTTTTATGCCTTCCTCATGGAATAGCGATGAGCCATATTGATAGTTATAGCCAAAAAGCTAAATATATTATTGATTTAAGTTCTGATTTTAGAATCAAAGATATCAATCAATATTACAAATGGTATAAAAAGAAGCATGAACAGCCTACGTGGTTACCTAAATTTGTGTCGGGTATACCAGAATTTTATCGTGAGTCTATTGAAAAGGCGAATTATATTGCAATACCTGGATGTATGGCAAATGCAAGTTTGATGGCATTAATGCCTTTAGAGAAAGAAAATGTGTTGGGAAATCATCGAATTATAATAGATGCAAAAACGGGTTCTAGTGGCTCAGGTGCTACTCCTAATCTATCTAATCTACATGCTCAGCGCTCTGGAACTGTAAGATTATTTAAATCAATGGGTCATCGACATGAAGCTGAGCTAAAACAAGAAATTAATAAAGATGTTCAGCTCACGGTAACCAGTGTGGAACTTGTAAGAGGTATACAAATCAGTGCACATGTAACATTTAATCGTGAAATACAAGAAAAAGAATTATGGAGTATCTATCGCAAATACTATAATGATGAACCTTTTATAAGAATTATTAAACAAAAAAAAGGACTGTATAGATATCCTGAACCTAAAATTTTATCAGGCACTAACTATTGTGATATTGGTTTTAGTTTGGATCAAGAAACCGGTAAACATGCAGTTATTATTTCTGCTATTGATAATTTAGTAAAAGGTGGAGCTGGTAATGCAGTACAAGTACTAAACATCGTAGCAGGTTGGGACGAAACATTAGGATTGAATTTTATAGGATTACATCCTATCTAAAATCAAAAAGCATGGATGGAGTTGGATGCTATATTTACAGCAGAACAACAACAGTTAAGAAAAGAAATAAGAACATTTATTTCTCAATATGATGGATATAACTATAACATTTTAGAGAACGAATACAATTATAAAAAATTTTATAAAAAACTCGGTGAGAAAGGATGGTTGGCTATTAATTGGCCTAGTCAATATGGCGGGCTAGGAAAAACACAGATTGATGCTGCAATAGTTACAGAAGAATTAGGGATTAGTAATTTTGCAGATCGTCCGCATAATTTGACAATAGACATTGCGGGACAATTTATTTTTCAAGAAGGAAACAATCATCAAAAAAATAAATATTTACACGAAATGGCAACCGGAAACATCTTTTTTTCGATTTTATATTCAGAAAAAGAAGCAGGATCGGATTTAGCTTCTTTGAAAACAAAAGCTGAGTATAACGAAAGTACGCAGTCTTTTAAAATTTACGGAACAAAAGTGTATAGCATTCATAGCGAACATAGCGATTATGCTATATGTGTGGTTAGAACAAAAGAAAGTGTATCTAAATATGATGGCATATCACTCTTTATCGTTCCACTACATGATCCTAATGTTCAAGTGAAAACTATCTCAACTATCAGTGAAGAAGAGTTTTGTGAAGTTATTTTAGAAGGGGTCAAAGTTGGGTTTGATGATTTGATTGGTAATTTACATCAAGGTTGGACATTGTTAAATAAAGCACTAATGATAGAAAGAACTGGGCTGGATTTTAATGTGAAAATTCGAAAATGGATCTATCAATTAGAGAGCTGTATACGCAATAGTGATCTAACCATTTTCAAAAATGTGAACAACTTACAAAAATTAGAAGCAATTAAATTGAAAGCTCGTGCAGGGCAACTTATGGCATGGTCTATTATTTATCAAAATAAAATACATCAATATGATGAAGTTTCTTCTGCTATGTCCAAATTATATAATAGTGAATTAAGTCAAGACATGTATGAACTTATGCTAGATATAAAAATAAATAATACATTCGATCATCCTCATGCTCTTCACTTATTGGATAAGATATTGAGCGAAATTCCTGGACTCACTATTGCAGCAGGAACATCAGAAATCATGTTGCAAATTATTTCAGCTTCCTTTTTTGACGAAGGGATGTGAACAATGATGAAAGTTTTGCTAAATGAAGAAGAAAATATGTTGAAAAATTTATTTTACGAAATAGTACAATCAAACGCTGAAAATAAAATCGATGAATTATGGAGAGCAGTAGAAGAAACGGGTGCTTTAGAAATAGGATTACCTGCCTATTTGAATGGAGCTGAGTTGGGTTTTGAAGCAGAACTATTATGTGCGCAAACATTTGGAGAGTTCGCATATCCTGATCTTTATTTAGAAAATGCTTTTAGTCGAGGACTTATCATTGACCATTTAAAAGAGAATGTTCCTCTGGATTGGTTAAATAAAAAAATAATCGTTCTATCTGATGCTAAATTACATGTTTCTTGGATTGAACAACAAATGAAAATAAAAGGAGAGTGTAATTATATTCCTTTTGCTGATCAAGCAGATTATTTTTTGATTATTGAACAAAATCAAATTAGTTTAATTTGTAACAATCCTGAATATATACAATATCATGTAGAAAAATATATGAAAGAATCTTATCTTTTTCGTCTAGAATTTATGGCTAATTTATTTACTCCAGTAATGACTTTCCCTCTTTCTAAAGATAGTTTGGATGAACAATACATGAAATCTTTTTTGAGAAAAGCTGCTTATTTTAATGGGATCTGTATTGGGATGATCCAAACCACTATTAAATATACACGTAGTCGATATCAGTTTGGTAAACCTTTGCTTCAACTTCAAACTTTATCACATCGTCTAGCCTTACTACAAACGGAAGCATTGGCTATGAATAAATTGCTAATCTATATAGCTTCGTTAGTCAATCAATCATATAGCTTAACAAATGTTCAAAGTATTTTTAATTTGAATGCTAATCAAGCTCAAAAAACAGTAAAAGAATGTACACATTTTCATGGCGCATACGGGATGACGTTTTCTTCTTCAAGTCAAAAATATTATACGCAAACGATGATTCAATCATTGTTATGGACAAATGCATATGAAAATACATTTGATTAAGAAAGGTGCTATTCAATATGACTAATGATCAGACAGCAGAGCAAAAGAAAAAATTAGCTGCATTTTTGCAAAACAGAATGAGTCGAATCAATGAAGACCGTATTTCTAAAAGGAATGTAGACACTCCTATCCCACTATCTTTTGCTCAACAAAGATTATGGTTTTTTGATCAATTAGCACCAGGTAATTCTGCATACAATGATCCTTTAATTTTTGATTTAAAAGGGAAAATCAACAAAAATACTTTGGAATCAGCTATCAATCATATTATCAAACGTCATGAAGTATTACGTACTACATTTACTACAGATGCTAATGAAGAACCTATCCAAGTGATTAAAGATCATTTAGAAATCAAATTTAAATCTTATGATCTAAAAATGTTGTCTGCAAAAGATCGTGATCACAAATCAACACAGATTATCTATGATGAGGCACTAGCTTCGTTTGATCTGCAAAAAGGACCTTTAGTACGAATAAGTTATATCGAATTTGAGCCAGAACATCATGTTTTACAAATCTCAATTCATCATATTATTTTTGATGGTTGGACATTATCTAATTTTTTAAAAGAACTTAAAACAATTTATGAAGCATTGATAATTGAACAATCTATCCCACTTCAAGAGTTAGAAATTCAATATGCTGACTTTTCGATCTGGCAACGTCAATTATTTCAAGGAAATAAAATGGAAAATCAAATCAAATATTGGAAAGAATACTTGAAAGACGCTAATACAACTTTAGAGTTTCCACTGGATGAATCAAGACCGAATCAATGGTCATTTAATGGATCACATGAAAAAAAAATAATAAATAATAAATTACTTCAAGGTATCCAACAATTAGGCAAAGAGGAAAATACAACTCTTTTCACCACGTTACTAGCTATGTTTACGATTTTGATGAATAAATATACAGATCAAGAAGATATTATTATTGGTTCTGTAAATGCAAATCGTAATCGAGTAGAAATAGAGCCACTTATAGGCTTTTTTGTGAATATGTTACCTATACGTACAAAATTAGACAGTACCATGAGTTTTCATACTATTTTGCAACAAGTACGAATTAATTGTTTAGGTGCTTTTGCAAATCAAGATATTCCATTTGAACAGCTAGTGAAATTATCTAATGTGCAGCGTGATGCAAGTCGTGCTCCTCTCGTACAAGTAACGTTCTCGTTACAATCAGCAAATCATATTCCTACAACACTGGGTGAAGCAGAGTTCGAATATAAAGAATTTGTTATTCCTACGTCTAAATTTGATCTTAGCATGGATTTAAGCGTAGAAAAAGAAGGTCTGCGAATGTTTGCTAGCTACAATACTGATATTTTTTTAGCTGAAAAAATAAAAAAAATGCTGTTACATTTTGAAACATTAATTGAAGCTATTATTGATCGTCCACATAGTCCGATTAGTGAACTATCTATCTTACCAGCACAAGAAGAAAATAATATTATTCATAATTTAGGTCAGAATGAAAAGCAATATTTAAATAGTGATCAAGCTGTTCATCATATTTTTGAAAACATTGTTAGTACTTATCCACATCAAATAGCTGTTCGATTTCAAGACGAGCAGATCAGTTATGAAGACTTAAATAACCGTGCGAACCAATTGGCTTATTTTATACATGAACAAGGTTTAAATACTTCTTCTGTAGGTATCTGTATGGATCGTTCAATAGATATGATTGTAAGCATTATAGCTATTCTTAAATCAGGTGCAGGGTATGTTCCGATTGATTCTAGTTATCCGATTGATCGAATTCAACGTGTGATTGAGGATTCGGATATGAAAATGATTTTAACTCAATCCGAGCATTTAAATAAATTAAACGGAATAGACATTCATACTATAGAATATAAACAGCATTTTTTTGAAAATTTAAATACAAATAATCCTAATTTCTCTGTTAATGATGATAATCTAGCTTACATTATTTTCACTTCTGGTTCTACTGGTACACCGAAAGGCGTAAAAATTGGTCAAGATGCTCTAGTCAATTTTATATTCTCTTGTATTGATATGATGGATATAACGCCAGAAGATCATATTTTGCAATTTGCTTCGTTAAGCTTCGATGTATCTGTATTTGAAATATTTTCTGCTTTATTATCTGGTGCTGAATTGTATGTAGATCATCGAGATCATTTGATTCAACCCGAGCATTTAACCGAAATTATGATAAAGCAAAAAATCACTATAGTGGATTTACCTCCTGTAATGTTAACTTATTTAGAGCCTCAACATTTTCCAGATTTAAGATTGATGTTTATTGGTACAGAAGCATTTTCGGGTGAACTTGTTACTCGTTGGCAATCTCCTAATCGAAGATTTATTAATGCATACGGTCCAACAGAAGCGACTTGTGCAGTAACATTTGAAGAATGTCATGGAACATATAAATATTCTCCACCAATTGGAAAGCCTATGGCTAATCAAGAACTATATGTATTAAATAAATCTATGCAACTTGTACCTATTGGTGTACCTGGAGAATTATATATTAGCGGTAAAGGCTTATCTCAAGGATACGTAAATCAAGAAAATTTAAATCAAAAATTATTCATAGATAATCCATTTTCAAGTTACAACAAAATGTACAAAACGGGTGATTTGGTTAAATGGTTACCTCAAGGGAGTTTAGAATATCTTGGAAGGATAGATAATCAAGTTAAAATTAAAGGATTTAGAATTGAATTAGGCGAAATTGCTGCTGTTCTTTATAAGCATTCTCAAATTAAAAATGTTCATATTGCAGTCAGAGAAGATTTACCCAATGGAAAAGGCTTGGTTGCTTATCTTGTTTCTAAATATCCTCAACAAGAATCTCCGACTAATAGTGCATTAAGAAGCTATCTTGCTAAAGACCTTCCTAACTATATGATTCCACAGTACTTCGAAT
This sequence comes from Paenibacillus nicotianae, assembly GCF_042681745.1. Lineage (NCBI taxonomy): Bacteria > Bacillati > Bacillota > Bacilli > Caryophanales > Paenibacillaceae > Paenibacillus > Paenibacillus nicotianae. The sequence continues at coordinate 962,175 of NZ_JBHUGF010000010.1, forward strand.
TTTTAGAATATTTACCAGTTAATCCAAGTGGGAAGATAGATTTTAGACAGCTTCCTTTACCTGATTTTAATAAAAGAAATACTAGTACAGATATCAAACCATCGAAAAAAATAGAAAAAGAAGTAGCTTCTATTTTTGAGAAAATTCTAGGTGTACAAAATATTATAATGACAGATAACTTTTTTGACTTAGGAGGTGACTCTTTACAAGCTACACAATGTATATCTCGTTTACGTAATTTGCTTCAAATTGATATTTCTTTGCAAATATTATTTAGCAATCCCAGTCTAGATGATTTGATACAAGCTTTAATAGAAATTGAGCCTGATATTGAAGAACAATTGGAATTATTATCAATATTAGAAGGAATGTCTGAAGCAGATGTGAAAAATTTATTGCAAAATTAAAGCGAAATTAATATGAATAGATAGAAAAATACAGTTAAAAATGAGGAATATGATGATTGTAATCAAACTTGGTGGCGCGGTAGGAATTGATTATGCCTCTTGCTGTAAAAATATATCATATTTAGTTAAAGAAGGATTTAAGGTTGTTGTTGTGCATGGAGGATCTGATATAGCCAATAATCTTGGAGAGCAATTAGGAGTTCCACCTGTATATATTACTTCTACTAGTGGAGTCACCAGTAGATACACAAATAGTGATTCTTTAGATATTCTCAATTTGGCTATGAAGGGAAGATTAAATCCTCTAATTGTTGAACAATTATTAAAATATGAAGTCAAAGCTATAGGGTTATCTGGGATAGACGGTATGCTTATACAAGCTCAAAAAAAGTCAGCGATCAAAGCAGTTTTTAACGGTAAGACACAAATTATACGTGATGATTTGACAGGCAAAATTACAAAGATAAACAGTGAATTAATAACGATGTTACTTGATTTAGGTTATATTCCTGTCATCTCACCACCTGCTTATGATCCTAATTATGGGGCGATCAATGTGGATGCTGATCGAACAGCAGCAGCTATTGCTCAAGCTATAAATGCCGAATGTTTATTATTAATGTCCAATATTCCTGGTTTAATGACGGATTGCAATGATGTGGAAAGTATTATTCATTATTTTACTCATCATGATATTGAAAAAAATATGAAATATGCCAAAGGAAGAATGAAACTTAAACTCATTGCTTCTGCTGAAGCATTTCTTAATCAACATTTAAAAAAAGTGATTATAGCTGATGGTAGGCAATATGATGCTATACAAAAAGCGTTGAATGGACAAGGCACAATTATTGAGAGAGCAGTTGAAAAGGAGACAAGAATATATGAACAATAACTATACTCACATTGATTTACTTAAACGAATAGTAGAGATCCCTTCTATTTCGGGACAAGAAGAAGTACTTGCAGATTTTCTACAACAATATATGAGTTCTTTGGGGTATAACAGTACGCTTGATGAAGCGGGGAATTTAATTGTTGAAAAAGGAGATTTAGATGCTCCATTAATCCTTTTACTTGGACATATGGATACAGTTGCTCCATATACAAATGTACAAGAAAAAGATGGGAAATTATATGGTAGAGGATCAGTTGATGCCAAAGGTGCACTTGCTACATTCATCTCTGCATTTCATCAAGTAGAAATGGACTGTAGGTTAATTATTGTCGGTGCTGTTGAAGAAGAAGTATCTAGTTCTAAAGGAGCAAATTATATTCTTCATCACTATAATCCTGATGCTGTAATTATTGGCGAACCTAGTGGATGCTCTAATATTGTTGTTGGGTATAAAGGAAAAATAGGTATTCATTACTCTATTGAAAATTTGTCTTCTCACTCAGCTGGTAACGGAGATAAATCAACAATGCTAGCTTATAATTTTTGGAATCAATTAAATGAATTTATAAATAAAAATGCTTCTAGCGCTTTTTATGATCCAACAGCAACAATCACAAATATCGAGGGTACAATGGAAAAATGTAGCATGGATATTTCGATACGTATCCCCCCTGAGTATGATATAGAAGCCTTAAAACAATTTGTGTTTTCGATACAAGATCAAGCTACTATTAGTTTCTCAGAGGTAACACCAGCAGTTTTGAAAAAGAGAGATTCTACTGTGGCTAGAGCTTTATTGTCAGCTATTCGTGAATTTTCTTTACAACCCAAAGTGAAAGTAAAAACAGGAACCTCAGATATGAATATTGTCAATACAAAGTGGTCAAATATACCTATGATTGCTTATGGTCCAGGAGATTCAATGTTAGACCATACGCCCAACGAACATTTGGAACTAAAAGAATATGAACTAGCTATTCAAATTCTGAAGTTGGGGCTAGAAAATTTATCAAATGAATTAATAGAATCAAATCAAGATGTTTTTTCAGCAGAAGATGAGGAGGAAATTACACAACGTTTACAAGCATTAGGATATATAGATTAAAAAATGGAGGTTGCCATGAATTATAATAAAGTGCTTGTGATTGGTCTGGATTGCCTTGCTCCTCAACTTGCTTTTGAAGAATATATTGATGAAATGCCCAATTTGAAATACTTGAAAGAACATGGATTATGGGGTGAACTTGAGAGTACAGATCCTCCTATTACTATTCCAGCATGGATGGTTATGGCTACTAGCAAAGATCCTGGCATGTTAGGTGCTTACGGTTTTCGTCATCGTCAGAATTTTTCTTATGACAAGGCTTGGATTGCAAATAGTCAATCTTTTAAAGAAGAGACGGTATGGGATCATATAGCCGACCACAACAAAAAAACTTGTCTTGTTGGATTACCTCCTTCTTATCCTCCCAAACCTATAAATGGATGGCGTATAGGCTGCTTTTTAACACCTGGTATTAAAAGTAAATTCACATATCCTGAACAACTTGCTAAAGAAGTATTAGAGATAGCACCTAACTATTTATTTGATGTTAATTTTAGAACAGATTCTCGTGATGATCTGCTTGCTGAATTATATAGTATGACGAAAGAGCGTTTTAAAGTGTTAAGGTATTTAATTAAGAATAAACCATGGGAATTATTTTGGTTTGTAGAGATTGGTACTGATCGAATTCATCATGCTTTTTGGAAATATATTGATGCTGAACATCCTTTTTATGAAGAGGGAAATCGTTATCAATATGTGATACGTGATTACTATAAATATATTGATGAAGAAATTGGAAGTTTACTTCAGCTTATAGACCATGAGACCGCTGTTATGATTGTCTCAGATCATGGAGCGAAAGGAATGAAAGGTGCATTTTGTATTAATCAATGGTTGTGCGAACAAGGATATCTTGTATTCGAAGAAAATCCTATTCAAGGAACTTCTATTGAAAAATGCAAAATTGATTGGGAAAAAACGACAGCCTGGGCATGGGGAGGTTATTATGCACGAATTTTTATTAATGTAAAAGATAGAGAACAGCATGGAATCGTATTACAGGAACAGTATGAAAAAGTTCGAAATGAACTATCAGAAGCTTTATGCACTATTAAGGATCATAAAGGAAATTTAATGGACACGAAAGTGTTTAAACCTGAGGAGCTATACCGACAATCAAGAGGAGATGCTCCAGATTTAATGGTCTATTTTGATAATTTATCATGGAGATCAGCAGGAACAGTAGGATGGGACAGTTTATATTTATTTGAGAATGATTTGGGCCCTGATGATGCAGTACATGCCAAAGAAGGCTGTTTTATATTATATCGTGCAGATCAAAAATCAGTATCACAAAAGTTAGAGGGGACTTCGATTTACGATATAGCGCCTACTATTCTTGAGTTGTTTGGAATAGAAAAACCTATTGATATGGAGGGAAACGATATTGTACAACAATCGAGAAGGTAATGTAGTAGTATGGTTTACTGGTTTGTCAGGCTCTGGAAAAACAACAATTTCTGATATTTTAAGTGAAAAATTAAAATCATTTAATAAAAATCATGAAATTTTGGATGGAGATGTTGTAAGAAAGGAGTTATCACCTGATTTGGGATTTAGTAAAGAAGATCGTGAAAAGCATAATTATAGAATTATTTATCTAGCAAAATTATTATCAAAGAACCGTATTATTACTATCGTGCCTGTTATTGCTCCTTTCAAAAATATTAGAGAATATGCACGCGAACATATTGAAAATTTCGTAGAAATTTATGTTAATACACCGATTGAAGAGTGTATTAAGCGAGATCCTAAAGGGTTGTACGAAAAAGCACTAAAGGGAGAAATTAAAGAATTTACAGGACTTAGTTCTCCTTATGAAGAACCAGATCAACCAGATCTAATTATGGATACTATGAACTATACACCAGAGCAATGTGCAGATCACGTTATAGAATATTTGGAAAAAAATAACTTTATTCAACTTGAAATAAATTATAATGATCTTAGGAGGGTATATGGAAAATAAAATGGTTGTAATAGGTTTAGATAGTATAAATCCGCTGACTAAACATTTTATAAATGAAGGTAAAATGCCTAATTTATCTAAATTGATGCTTAATGGATTCCATTCAGAAATGATATCTACAATGCCTCCAACCACACCTGTAGCATGGACAACAATTGCAACGGGTGCTTATCCTAGTAGTCATGGTATAGAAGGGTTTTCTAGACACCACATAGGATCAACATTCGATCAAAAAATTCATACTACTAATAGTGAAACGATCAAAGCTGAAACAATATGGCAAGCCGCAGAAAAACAAAATAAAAAATCAATACTATTAAAATATCCAATGTCGTGGCCACCGTTAGCAAATGAAAATGTTATTCAGATAGATGGTGCAGGAGGATGGGGTGGACTTAAATGCGTGTGGGACTTGGCACATACTGCTTGTTGGGATTCATCTATTCAAAGTGAACATAGTGAAGAAGATCAAGGTGCTTGGATGACTCGTGATGCAGATAATTTAAATGAGGAATCAGCGCTTCCTATCCATATCCAAGAGCCTTCTATTTGGAATTTTGTTTCATCCGAAGCATATATTGTATGGGAGACAGAGCTTCATCTCAAAATTAAAAAATCTGTAGATATTATTGTTGTTTATCTCGCAGGGCTTAGTAACAACAAGGTCATTTTCTCTACTACCAAAAAAGAACAAAATTATCAACTTATTGCTATTCATAATTGGAGTCAGTGGCTACAAATAGAAGTTAAAACTAAAGATAATAACATTCGAAAAGGAAGTGTACGCTTTAAAGTTATGGATTTGGATATAGCTAAAAAGAAACTGAAGTTATATCAATCTCAAATTCATGACGATGAAAATTATACTTCACCTTCTCATATTGCTAAAGAACTTTATAATGTTGCAGGGCCATTTGTAGAATGGACTGAATCTTATGATCTGCTACAAGGATGGATAGATGATACTACTCAGTTAGAAATTTATGAACAGCATGTAGAATGGATGATCAAAGCAACTACTTATTTAATGAAAAATTACGAATATGATCTTTTCATGACACAATTACATTTTTTAGATATGGCTTATCATATTTACTGGGGTGCTATAGATCCAAGACATCCTGATTTTGTAGAAGAAAAAGCGAACTATTATTGGAATATACTTGGGACGGCACATGAAATAGCTGACAAGTATTTAGGAGCAATTTTACCTTTACTTGATGAACATACTAAAGTTTTCGTTTTAGGAGATCATGGTCAAGATGTATATCATACTACTTTTATGATGAATCATTATTTGCTAAAAGAAAATTTGCTTACCGTCAAAAAAGATCCTAAAAATGGAAAATTTACTGTAGACTGGAGTAAAACAAAAGTATATGCAAATGGTTATCGCATATATATAAATATGAAAGATAGAGATCCAGAAGGAATTGTAGAGAAATCAGAATATGAATATTTAATAAATCACTTAACAAAAGAATTACGAAAAATTTATAATGAATTAGATGAGTCGTATCCGATTACAAATGTTATGAATCGTGCAGAAGCAAAATTATTTGGTTTGTATGGAGAATCAATGGGAGACCTTATTATAGCAATGTCTCCTGGATATCAAACTCGCAGTACTATCAAAATTCCTACAAATGGATGGATTAACAATAGAATCCGAATAAATAAATTAAATATTTATAAAAAAACAAACTTGTTTCAGGAATTTACAGGTGAACACGATACATCCTCTCCAATGAGTCATAATATCCGAACATTATTTTTTGCATCCGGAAAAGGTATAAAATATGGAGTGAGAGAAATTCCTTTGCACATGATTGATGTAGCAGCCACAATAGCAGAAATACTTGAAATAGACCCACCTGCACAGTGTGAAGGAAATTCTTTTCTGGATCAGTTAATAAAAATCGGAGATTCTAATACTTCTAATGTCGAATTTTATATTTAAATAAGTTTTTATTACTCGCCACACTTATTCATATACAGCTACTACTATGGAGGAAATAATGTGGGAAATTATATAATTAATAAATTTATGCAAAAAGGACTTTGGAGAAACAAAGATTTTTTGAAGTTTTGGTTGGGAGAAACATTAGCCATGTTTGGCTCAAGAGTTACTAGCTTAGCTTTACCTTTAGTCGCAGCAATAACATTATCAGCAACTCCTTGGGAAATGGGTGTATTAAATGCACTTCAATTTTCTCCTTATTTAATTATAGGTTTATTTGCAGGAGTGTATATTGATCGATTGCGTCGTAAGCCGATTATGATTATTGCTAATATAGGAAGAGCTATCTTGTTAATACTTATTCCTATTGCATATATGTTAGACATGTTACAAGTATATCATCTATACATTATAGGATTTTTGGTAGGTTCATTAACATTACTATTTGATCTATCCTATCAATCGTATTTACCTTCATTAGTAGGAAAAGAACATCTTACAGAAGGTAATAGTAAATTAGAAGTCAGTCGGTCTGTAGCAGATGTTAGTGGGCCTGGTATAGCAGGAGCATTAATTAGTATTTTTGCAGCACCTATAGTCATGCTTATCCATAGTATAACTTTGTTGTGTTCTGCATTTTCTATGATACTGATAACGAAATCAGAACCAGAACAGCCTAAGCATATCAAGCCAAAGCCTATTTTTAAAGAGATCAGCAAAGGGCTTAGATTCGTTTTTGGTAATAAATATTTACGTGCTATTGCAGGAGAAGCTTCTACGTATAATATGTTTGGTCAAGTGATGGCAGCAGTTTCTATTTTGTATATTACAAGAGAATTAGGTATAACACCTACTTTGTTAGGGATTATTTTATCAACAGCTAGTATTGGATCAATCATTGGATCGCTTATCGCTAATTATATAGGGAAGAAATACAATCTAGGAACAATTGTACTGGTAACGATGATTTTAGGTTGTAGTGCTCCATTGCTTATTCCGCTTGCAAGTGGACCTTTGTATGTTACAGTGCCTTTATTAATTGTTTCTTATTTTTTTGGTAGCATGGGAGTGGTAATTTCAAATATTTATGTAGTTAGTATAAGACAAACGATTACACCCAATGAAATGTTAGGTAAAATGAATGCTAGTTATCGCTTTGTCGTAACTGGTGTTACTCCCATAGGAGCACTCTTAGGAGGAGCTCTAGGAAGTGTTATTGGTTTACGTATGACGCTATTAGTAGGGGCAATTGGTACGTTAACTGCACTAATTTGGGTTCTTTATTCACCATTAATTAATTTGAAAAAAATGCCAGAAGAAATGAATGAAACAGACTATGATTTGCCTAAAGAGAAAGTTTTAGCAAAGTAAAAAATAGTTTACAATATTACATACCACTAAAGGATCAGCTCACAATCTTACTTTCCTTTAGCGGTATGTTATAAATAATTGGATAGTATTATGTGCAATAAATTCAGCTTTTGTTAAACCAAATAATATTAAATCTTGCTATCTTCCGTTTTATAAATGACTTCACGTCTTATGCCTTCTTGAACACATCCTAATTTCTTCATCATCTGAATAGAGCCTTCATTGCCTTCTAATACATAGTCATTAAACTTATTTAATCTTCGTTCCAAAAAAGCATAAATAAACAGAATTTTAATAGCTCTCGTACCATAGCCTTGACCACGATGATCTTTACCCAATACTAAATGTTCCATTACGTTCATCTGTTCATATTAAGTGCGCCAACATGTTCCCCATCGAGTGTATCAATAGTAAACATCAAACGATGTTGCTGATTAGCAAAATCTTTGAATTTTTCTACAAATTGTTGTGCTTCACTAAAAGTAGGTGGAAGTTTGATCGTTGTTTCTAATAATCGTCTAGCTTCAGAATACTAAAAAGGTGAGGTAATACGTCCAAGCCAACAAATAATACCGAAAAGATTGGAAAATCACTATAACATAGGCAAAATACCCGATATGCTAAATAAGCTTAAAGTAGAGTGATCAGAAAAAAACAATGAAAGAGGAGCGATACTAGAATTACAAGGTATATGAACTTTATTCTTAATATACTTTTTAATACATTTCTTTATATAGTATGGAGGTTAAATCATGACAGAAAGCACTCGTCCAAAAATAGTCTTTATTGATATTGATGGCACATTGGTAGACGATGATGGCAATATTCCTTTTTCTGCACAACAAGCTTGTCAGCAAGCACGTCATAATGGACATTTGCTTTATCTATGTACAGGACGATCGAAAGCGGAAATTTATGATGGTATCTGGAATATTGGATTTGATGGACTGATTGGAGCCGGTGGGGGTTATGTGGAGTTTGGAGAAGAAATTTTGTACCACAAAAAAGTAACCGCAGAAGATGTAAGACACATGGTTGATTTTTTCAATACTCATCAGATCGACTTTTATTTGGAATCTAATTCGGCGCTGTATGCCAGTAGCAATCTTCAACCGCATTTAGAACGACGCATCTATGGAGATATCGAAAATGATCCAGTAGCACGGGCAAAAAAAGAATCTCAACCGCATCCTTTTATCACAGGACTAACGTATGGGGAAGCCAATCTGTACAAAGACGATGTGAATAAAGTCTGTTTTTTAGAAAGTCCGACGATTCCTTTTGAACAGATTAAGCAAGAATTTGAAGGAAAGTTCCAAGTGATGCAATGTACTGTGCCTATATTTGGAGAAGGTAGTGGAGAGCTGATGATTCCCGGAATACATAAAGCTTTAGCGATAGCAGACTTGCTCGAACATCTAGGCATGTCCCGTGAAGATACGATTGCTATCGGGGATGGAATGAACGATGCGGAAATGTTAGAGTTCTGCGCGATCGGGATAGCAATGGGAAATGCCAAGCCCGCCCTCAAAGACATTGCAGACGATATTACAGCGACTGTAGAAGAAGATGGTCTATTCCTGAGCTTTCAGAAATACGGACTTATTGAATAAAGTTGTCTATAAAAGCAAAGCTATCAATCATATGAAAAAAGCAATAAAAGTTAGATATAAACTTAACTTTATTGCTTTTTTATTTTGCTTTGTACATTTATTATTTTCGACTTTTATCCGATATACATAATTAGAACTAATTTGGTTAATTTTGTACATTCAATTAATATTTGCTATGAAATAAAATAAAAAATTTATACAATAATAAGTAACATGCTTGTACACATACATTGGAGGGAAATCATGAACGAAATGAGTCAGCTTGAGATGGTGACGGACGAACTGGTGATACGTACTTTGCAAGATAATTTGGCTATTATCCGTTTTGGTACGAATCGTAAAATTGCTTATGTTAATCCTATTTTTGCAGAAGTCGTTAAATATTCACCAAGTCAAATGGTTGGTATGCACCATAAAAATTTATGTTTTCCTGAATTTGCAAATAGTATACAGTATGAGAAGTTCTGGGATAGTCTACTATCTGGCGAAACCTTTCACGATAAAATAGAACGCAAAGATGCACAAGGTAATGCAATCTGGCTAGAAGCAACTTATATGCCCGTATGGAACAAAAATAGAAATGAAGTCATTGGCGTGACAAAGGTAGCTACCGATATTACAAAGCGTCAAAGTGATCTCTCTTGTGTTGTGGATGATCTCCAAAAAACAGCACAAGCCCTTAACATTCGTTCATCCGCAGGCATCGAGCAGAGTCAAGAACTACTCAATAGCATGAACAGAATTGTAGAATCATCGAAGACGAATACAACCACACTGATTAATTTGCAAGAACAAGCATTAGAGATTCAAGGCATTGTACAGACGATTCGTAAAATAGCTTCACAAACACATATGCTAGCTCTAAATGCAGCGATAGAGGCTACTCATGCAGGTGAATTTGGACGAGGGTTTAATGTAGTGGCTAGAGAAGTACGTAAGCTATCTTCGATGGTACAAGATTCGATTATCGAAGTGAAAAAAAGCGTAGATTCGATGAGTCTAGAAGTGCAGAAAATTTCTAATGGCACAGACGATGTAAGGCAAAGTGTGCAACAAGGGGAAGAACAAGTCAATACGGCAATGAAAGCTTTTACAGATATCGCTTACTCTGCTCAGATATTAGATATTCAGGCGCAAAAAGTAGCTAAGATTATTTGATACACTATATAAAAAATCCCTCGAGGAATGCAACCTAAAAGTCATTCAATCATGTCTTTTAGTTTACAAGCTCAAGGGATTTTTTTATTTTAGAATATTGATATTAATGTCCACCTGTATCAGATGCCCACATTGGACCTTTACCACCACTAGAATACATCACTAAATTACCATCATCTTGAACAACAAGTATTTCTCCAACCATACCTGCTGGAACTTTACCCTGATAGTAATTATTACTCCATGCTTGAGGATTAGCAGACCAGAAAGTATAATCTCTGAATTGATCTGTTACGCGAATACTACTTGCATTGAAAGTAAGGGCTTGTGGCATTCTTGTAATGACATAACCACTAATTGGATCTTGCCATCTATACCGCTTACCATCTGTATTGGTAGACCACATAGATATACCACCATCTCTATACAGTACTAAATTACCATCCGATTGCATCACTAGATTAAATCTGCCATTGGTCGAAGTTAATTTCTGATCTTTAGCAAGTGTTTCTCCCGGACTTAAAGAATTTTTAGCAAAAGCGGCTGAAACCAGACAAAGCTGAAGCATAAAAACAGCGAGTACAATCAAAGTTGTTTTTCTGACTACCTTTTTCATATGTATCATTCTCCTCTAGAAAAATATTTAATTTCAACTAAAATATAACATTTAATATACAAAATTGTAATATTTTTATAGGGAAGTAAATGTATAGGAATAGAGATATATTTTTTATTAATAATAGTTATATAGATTAAAAAAGAAATGTTAAAATTTGCGAGTCAGTTGTAGTATTTGTTCACTTACATCGGTAGTACTCAATCCTCCGTGATAACAAACGACAGATGCAATATCAAGATCCAAGTACTTTTGTAATGACAGCGTAGCTGTGTTGATATCTGGTGTTGTCGGGATATGAATTCCCTGTATACTTCCGTTTATACTATACATCGAATCACCCGCAATAAGAGTCTTGCTCTGCTTTAAGTAAAGGCTGATATGACCGGGAGTATGCCCTGGTGTATGAACAACATGAATTCCACCACAAAAAGGAAGTTCTTGACCATCTATTAAGATATGGTCTACTTTTCCAATAGGCGGATTTTGAAGATGGCTATCTTTTAAAAGAGGGAGTTCACCTTGAATATATGGTTGATCCAGCTCATGTGCATATACTTTAATCGGTTGACTGCATTGATGCAAAATATCTGGAAGACTACCAATATGATCCACATCCTGATGTGTTAAAATCACAACGTTTAGTTGATCTAATGACACGCCTACTTGTTGCATAGCTACACGTAAATCTTCTAGTTGTCCGGGGAATCCGGTATCTATCAAAATAGTCATTTCCGCGTCCCATAGAAGAATAGGATGAATAATATTTCCCTGAAAATCAAGTTCTAACATGTCTACCCCTTTTGAAATTTCCATCATCTCAGACCTCCGTCAAATTAAAATATACATATTAATACTCTTACTACTTAATCTTAACTTCATATTCGAGAAAGATATCATCTACGATTCATTGTGTAGACGAATCAAGTCTGACAAAAGATACGAAGAGTCCAAACAAAATAATGTGCATCAAAAGTAAGATTCTGACTATTACTTCTTTATTCATCATAGAAAGTGTAACAGGTCTATCAATCCAAATATGGTTAACGCTATAATAAGTAGCCATTATCTTTTTTTATACCCTGCCGATTGCTCACATCTATTTAGGGTAAAATAATATCAAGTGTAAAATCTAATTTCAGAAGTGGTGGTGTCCTATGTCAACAAGCAATACATCCAATAGATTAGCGAAAGAAAAATCACCTTACTTGCTCCAACATGCTCATAACCCTGTGAATTGGTTCCCCTGGGGAGAAGAAGCATTTGAAACAGCAAAGCGTGAGAATAAACCCATATTCTTATCTGTCGGATATTCCACTTGTCATTGGTGTCATGTAATGGAAAAAGAATCTTTTGAAAACGACGAAGTAGCTGAACTTCTCAATGAATCTTATATTTCGATCAAAGTCGATCGTGAAGAACGGCCGGATATTGATAATTTATATATGGCATACTGCCAGGCACTTACTGGACAAGGTGGATGGCCTTTAACGGTATTGCTTACCCCGGATCAGAAGCCTTTTTATGCAGGCACGTATTTTCCCAAAGATACTAAATACGGTCGAATCGGTATGATAGATATGCTCTCTCAGATTCGTGATAAATGGACAGAAGATCGTGAAAATATCGTTAGATCTGGTGACGATATTGTAGAGCGTATGAACCGTCAGCAGACGAAAATTACGCAGTCTGGACAATTTAGCGAAGAACTTGTTCATCGTGGTTACAAAACATTTCAAAGTTCATTTGATGAAGTATATGGTGGATTTGGAGGAGCACCCAAGTTCCCAACACCCCATCATTTGATGTTTCTAAGTGCATACTCTCATGTCTACCAAGAACCTCAAGCATTACATATGGTGCGCAAAACGTTAGATCATATGTACAGTGGAGGTATTTATGATCATATTGGATTTGGATTTTCTCGCTATTCGACCGATGAGAAATGGTTAGTCCCTCATTTTGAAAAAATGTTATACGATAATTCACTGTTGGCGATAGCTTATCTTGATGGATATCGTCTGACGAGTGATACCAAGTACGCACATATTGCAGAATCGATTTTTACGTATGTGTTACGGGATATGACTTCACCTGAAGGTGCTTTTTACAGTGCAGAAGATGCAGACTCCGAAGGGGTAGAAGGTAAATTTTACGTATTTACCCGCGATGAGATTGAAGAAGTGTTAGGGCTAGAAGAAATGCATAAGTATTGTAATGTGTACGATATTACACCTGAAGGCAATTTTGAAGGTGAAAATATCCCTAATCTTATCCCTTTTTCGACAGCAGAAATAGCAGAGCAACGTGACCTCAATGAACTGGCTTTGCGCACCGATCTAGAAGAAGCTCGCCAGAAATTGTTCGATTACCGCGAGCAACGTGTCCATCCTTCCAAAGATGATAAAGTATTAACCGCATGGAACGGGATGATGATTGCGGCTTTTGCTAGAGCAAGTCAGACATTGCAAAAACCTGAATATGCACAAGCAGCAGTCAAAGCGGCTGATTTTATTTGGGAACATATGCGCCGCGAAGATGGTCGTCTACTTGCACGTTATCGTGATGGAGAAGCTGCGTATAGTGCTTATGTAGATGATTATGCGTATCTCATCTGGGGCTTACAGGAGTTGTATGAAGCGACAGGAATGGCGAAGTATCTGCAATATGCGATAACGCTTAAAGAGCAATTGATCGAACTATTTTGGGATAAAGAGCAAGGCGGATTTTATTTTACAGGTCAAGATGGAGAGCAACTGATTACTCGCACCAAAGAAATCTACGATGGAGCAATGCCATCCGGTAATTCTGTAGCTGCATGGACGTTAGCCAAGTTAGCTGCGGTTACGCAAGATATAGAATTGCGTCAATATGCTGAGCAAATTGTAACTACTTTTACAGGGACTGCTGAGCAATATCCAGCAGGTTATTCGATGTTACTACTAGCAGGGCTACAATTATTACAAGGTAATCAAGAAATTGTGCTTGCAGGAAAAGTAGAAGATATTCATTTTCAAGAAATGATTGCAGAAGTGCAAAAAGCTTATTTACCATTTGCTTCTCTTATTATTCATGCTGATGGCACATCCGGTGAAGCGATTCGTGAGTTGCTTCCTCATTTGCAAGACAAAGTGATGCAGCAGAGCCAAGCAACCGCGTATATTTGTGAAGGCTTTGTTTGTCATGAGCCATTGACTACAGTAGAAGCATTACGTGAAAATGTGCATCGATCTGCGTTAAGTTTATAACAAGCAAAAGTCTTATATATATTTTTATAGACTAAAATAATAATAATGTTTTATTACAATCTATCGTCAATATTTCACAGAAGCGTATTCTACATGCATGGAGTAGAGTACGCTTCTTTTTTATATCTATGATTCTCTAGTAATTTAAAATGGTATCGTATAAAATAACAAAGTTAGCAGTAATATACATAGAAGAATAGGAGTTAGATGAAATGAATGAAGTAGCAACGTATGGGTACGCAGGATTTTGGAAAAGAACAGCGGCTACATTGATCGATGGTTTTATTATAGGATTTGTGTTAGTTATTTTGCTAGGTATTCCGTTTATCCTCGGATTTGTGAATGGAGTATGGTTGAAAGAAGAATATGAATATACCAGTGAAGATATCACGTTTCTGATTATTTTCTATATTTTCTATGTCATTGTTGAATTGGTAGTGCCATGGCTATATTATAGTTTGTTCGAGAAATCTAAATACCATGCAACACCAGGTAAAATGGCTGTTGGTATTATAGTGGTAGATCGTTATTTCCAACCGCTTCGCTTCGGGAGAGCGACAGGACGGTATTGGGCTAAAAATTTGTCGTATATGATCTTGTGTATCGGGTATATGATGGCAGGTTGGACACAATACAAACAAGCATTACACGATATGATCGCTAGTACGTATGTAGTAAACAAAAAAGACTGGGAACAATATATGTATATGCAACAACAGCAACAAGCAGCATCTTGGAATCAACCGGAGATGTCTCCTTATTTGCAAAAAGATCAGCAAGAGTGGAGATAAGTTCTAAGAAAATTATCGAGGAGTGTTTACCATATTATATGCAGGATTTTGGAAAAGATTTTTAGCGATAGGTATAGATGTCGTTATTCTTAGTATTTCATATTTAATCATAAGCTTTATTTTAAGTATAGTCGTTGTTGGCATTATCCATTTAACAGACAACTCACTCGAAAGCGAAGTATCTGTAAGCTCGTTACTTCCTATCATTTTTCAATTATTATCAGGACTAACCACTTGGTTATATTTTGGATTATTTGAAAAGTCTAAATACCAGGCAACTGTAGGTAAAATGATACTTGGAATCAAAGTGGTCAATCGCTCTATGGAGCGTATAGGTTTTGGACGAGCAGTAGCACGTTATTGGTTAAGATTATTATGTAATCTCACACTGGGTATAGGATATATCATAGTTGGATTTACAAAATACAAGCAAGGCATTCATGATATGATTGCAGATACGTATATTGTAAATAATCGAGCTCTTGATAATTATTTATATGAACAGCAATATCAACCACAATCACAGACAGAATATCCTTTGAATTTGAATAAAAATAGCTAAAAATAAGTCAGTTCTATCATCATTTATATTTTTCTCAGAAGTCTACTTTGTGGCAAGCAAAGTAGGCTTTTTTGGTTAAAATCATTTTAAACTACCTGATGCAACTACTTCCTACATATAATTGTAATCGTTAACTATCACATAAATGGAAGAAACTGACGAAAATAAACATATAACCCTACTCTGAAGGAGAAGTATCATGAGTATATTGATTGTAGATGACTCCAGACTTAATCTTGTCTTTTTGCAAAATGTACTTGATGCAGCAGGGTACAAGCATATACAGACCGCTTCTTCGGCTCAAGAAGCATTCGATATTCTTAGTATTCGAGATCAGCTCTCTCCTCGTAAAGCAGCAGCTATCGATTTGATTTTACTGGATATTGTGATGCCCGGTATTGATGGGATAGAAGCCTGTCGCATTATTAAGAGTTGTACTGTATATCAGGATTTGCCTATCATTTTTCTAACCGCAGATCGGATTCATTTCAAAGAAGCATTTAATGCAGGCGGTATGGATTTTATTGAAAAAGGCGGCCCTGATTATGAACTGCTAGCACGAGTTCAATCAGCGATCCGACTCAAAAAAGAAATGGATTCGCGTAAAGTTCGTGAAGAAAAAGTACACAAAGAACTCCAATTGGCGAAGCATTTACAACGAAGTGTACTGAGTCCACCGATCAATGAACCTGGCATTCGAGTGCATAGTAGCTATCTTCAATCAACAGAAGTATCCGGCGATATGCTGTATTGGAAAATGTTCGATCCGCAGCATTGTGGTGTACTGCTAATCGATGTGTCTGGTCATGGGATATCTGCGGCATTGATCAGTATGTCGATTCGTTCACTACTGGACGGTATTGTAGGCGTGGTCAAAGAACCATTTCTCGTGTGCGAAGAATTAAATAAGAAAATGAGAGCATTATTTGGTAAAAATCGTCGAGCTGCTTACTTTACAGCAATCTATCTATTTATCGATCTGGAATCCAAACAAATAGAGTATTTTAATGCAGGGCATCCACCAGGATTATTATTTCTCAAAGACCAGTACCCTACACAATTGACAGGCACAACAGTACCAATCGGTATTCAAAATGATATGAAATTAGATACGGCTACAGTTACGTATGATACCCCTGCACGAATTGTTTTATATACCGATGGATTAGTCGAAAAGCCAGGTGTTTCTATTCATGCAGGTATCGAAAAGCTAGAGCATTATGCTCAAAGTCTACACTATTTAGAAAATGAAGCGTTTGTTGTAAAGTTAGAACGTTTGATTCAGCATCGTAAAGACGATGTTTGTATTATTTCGATCGAGTTACCCTAAGCAAGGGATAGAGGAGGTACCCTGATGGAGCGCAGTGTAATAGCTAGGGCCAAAACAGTACAAGAAGCGGTAGAACAAGCACTATCTTTACTCGATGCAACCAAGCAACAAGTCAGTATTGAAGTGATGGAAAGTGAAGCCAAAGGCATGTTAGGGTTGTATTCCAAACAAGCAGTCGTCAAAGTCACTTTAAAAACAGAAGAAATCACCGAGCAGACGGCTGATGATACAGAGCAGTCATTGCCTATATTATTAGCAGAAGCTGAAACGATTAATAATATGCTAGCTTTACATGTTGAACAACCATTAGATTCACCTTCTATAGAGGAAACAGAAGGAAAAATATGGGTAAAAGAAGGAATGATATATTTTCATTCACAAGGGCACCAGCAACCCAGTATTAGCACAACAGACAATGTGTACCTCTGGATTAATGATGTGCCTATTATAGCAGGAGAAACTGTAAAGCTAGCTACTACCGATATTATACGATATGAAGTGGAAGACAAAGTCGTAGAACCTATATGGCATCTTCATATAGATGATAAAGCGATGAAGGTCAACTTGAATATCGAAGTAGGTTATCGAATTGTCCGAAAAATTATTTCTGCGCAACCGACATTAAGATTGGTGCTTAGAGCCGAAGAAGAGAAGCAGTATATTCCTATCGAACCGATAGCAGTACGCAAACAATTGATTGAGCAAAAAGTGATCTATGGTTTGGATCATGATGAAATTAAACATGCTTGTATGACTACAGTTAATGGTACATTTCTGATCGGAGAAGGAAAACCGCCTGTAGCAGGAACAAATGGACACTTTGAGATTAAAGTCGATACCAAAACACGTAAAGTACAGCCTAAAATGCGTGAAAATGGAACGATCGATTATCGTGAAATCAAAGAGTTTCCTTGTGTAGATGATGGTGATTTGATAGGTATCGTTCATCCACCGATTATCGGTACGAATGGATTGAATATTTTTGGAGAATCTGTACCTGCTCCTCCTGTCACCGGTGTTATTTTACTAACAGGGCAAGGTATACAATTGTCTCAAGATGGATTAGAAGTGACCGCTACCCGTACAGGAATGCCAGAAGTTATTACTCAGGGTCGTCATATCAAGCTTGCTATTATTCCCAAATTGGATCATCGTGGAGATGTTACATTACAAACAGGAAATATTCATTTTCAAGGTGATGTTGATATTAGTGGAACGGTGCAAGATACGATGAAAGTTGAAGCAGATGGGAATATTCAGATCAAAGGCAATGTCAATATGGCGGAGATTGTTGCAACTCAGTCGCTAAAAGTCACTGCTAATGTAATCGGAAGTGAAATAGCAGTAGGACAGTTGTTTCTGTTTTATGGTCAAGCAGAACCGATATTGAAAGTGATTTTAGAACAGACCGAGTTTTTGACTACAGCGATAGAGCAATTAAATCGCGCTGCTGCTTTTAAAATTACAGATATTGATCAACACGGGCTTGCTCCTCTGCTTGATGTATTATTTCGTGGACGGTTCAAAGAATTGCATCAACAATTACAATTATTTCTGCGTACCACTGAAGAACACAAAGCATTGATCAATGAAGAATGGCAAAAATATATTAAAGAAATCAAAAATGGTTTTTTGAATGTGGCAATCAGTCATTTCAGAACAGCAAATGATTTGGAGCGATTTGTCAAACGAACAGCTTATTTGTTAGACCGAGTTGTTTTGCCTCAATTGGATCATATTTTTGCACAATTTCATTATATTCAGAATAGTCAGATTCTTGCGGGTGGCCCCGTACAAGTGAAAAAAGGATGTTATAACACACAATTACGTTGCTCAGGGTTACTTGAAGTGACTGGATTTCTACGTGGTGGAGATTATTACGCTGCCAAAGGAATGCATATTCAAGAAGCAGGCACGATAGGTAGTAATTCGACCAAATTAACAGTTAAAGAAGATGCGGTTATTTATGTTGATAAATTACTCGGCGGAACGATTCTACAGATCGGCTCCAAAATGCATCATTTCAAAGAAGATACCCTGAATGTCAAAGCACGATTGAATCATGATCGCCAATTCGTATGGTAGGAGAGTGAACAAGCATGTTTGCATATAAAATAATAATAGATGAGCTACAAGCTACGGTTTATTTTGAAGGTGATATTGATATTGATGCTGGAGATATACTAGAAGATGAGATTGAGCCGGCTGTATCACCATATACCAATATTGTATTGAATTTAGAAAAAGTATTTTTTGTAGACTCTTCAGGAATCGGTCTTATTATCCGTTTAGTGCAAGTGTTACAAGAGTTAGGGCGTAATGTGTATATTGAGCAGACTCAACCGGAGGTTATGGAAGTTTTTGAATTGCTTCAACTGGATGAGATTCTAGGCAAGGAAATTTTTAGATAATGAAAGAAAAGAACGGCTATACCATATTACTCAGCTTTGTCGGATTGGCTAGTATGGTATATATGATCCGCGAATGGCATTCAATTGTATTATTTACGATTGCGCCTATTTTGTTTCTTATCGTTTTACTCGATCTGTTTCCGGTCAGATTACTAAGCGGTGAGGAATATAGCGGAAGTCTAGTTGGATTTCTTATTCTTGCACTTGCTTTTGGTTATAGGCCTGCTATTTTAGGGATTCTAATCAGTACTATTGTATCGTATGCACGTAAAAAGAATTTTGATATTCGGCAAATGAATCTATTTCGAATGTGCTCTGCATTAGGGAAAAGTGTGATCAGTATTTATTTATCGTATCAAGTAATGGAGTTTTTCGATCCATTTTCGACGTATCTACGAGCAGGATTGGGTGCGCTTGTATTTAGTCTGGTCTATATGTTGCTCGTAGCCGGAGCTTCGACTACGATTATCGGTACTCCTTTTCTCAATGATATGGTACTTAAATTAAAAGAACTTATTGTACCTGTTTTATTGTGTACGATTATTGTTCCCCATTTTTTGAGACATATTTCATTAGGAAATATCATGTATGAGACCGTCTACATTTTACTGTTTTTGTTACTGATTATTTTTTTATCGCATGGATATATCCGTCAATTACAGATTCGAATGAAGTCTTCTGAAGAATTTATTCGCTTGAGTGAATTAAGAATTTCACAACGAAATGAAGGACATGGCAAAAATACGGGTATTCTTTGTCAATACATGCTAGAGCTACTCGCTTATCCGAAAAAAAGAAGAACAGATTTGATTAACTACACCACTTTGCATGATATTGGCAAATCATTATTACCGATGGACATTTTAACAAAACGTGGTGCGCTTTCTTTAACAGAAGAAAAAGAATATCAATCGCATGCGACAGAAAGTTATAATATTATTTTGGCAATTAGTGGCGATAAAAAAGCAGCAGAATGGATACTTCATCATCATGAACGTTATGATGGAAAAGGATTCCCCGCAGGATTAAAAGGAAACGATATCCCTTATGAATCTCGAATCATCGCATTATGTAATCAGCTAGAACATTTGCTTAATCGTTTTGCAGAAGACGGAGAAGTATTACGACAATTACAACAACTTTCAGGTAAAGTATTAGATCCCAAATTAATTCAAGCAATTACTTTAGAAATGATTACTCATTTACGAGAATTGATTATTACCAAGCCATTATTGCAAGAAAGCGATTTGATCCATGTAGATGTCCAATCAATTGAAGAGCATAAAGAAATGAGCGGATTTACAGGTGGTACAGTATTGCTTAAATATACAGGAAATGATAGTTTGCTTGATATGGAAGACACTAATCTCAAAGAACAATTAGCGATATTGGCTGAACATGCACTTCGGGTTTCTGAGAACTTTTACGAAGTGATCCAAAGCAACAACAAAACATTTGAAGCCCATTTCTATCCTGAAAATAGCTGGGTGGCGATCGTATTAACCGATATTACACCTGCGCTAGAATACCGCGAACAATTACATCAGAGCACTATGCGGTCATATAAAGATGTGATAGAAACACTTTCAAAAAGTAAAATCGATATTTGCTTAGAGCAACAAGAAATAGAACAGCATTTGGGATTGCCTTTAGCTCAAATGGATATTATAACTAAAAGCGATGTATCTTCAGGGCGTTCGTTAGTGATGGAATATATCCCGGAAGAGTTAAAAATCAATCAACCGAAAAAATTAATGCATATTAAGCTGGCTGTATCGGAAGGTGTCACCAATCTGATCAAACATGCAGCAAATGGAAAATTGTCGGTGTACAGTAAGTCTAACGTACTGCAAATTTATATTACAGATCAAGGTTCTGGTATTCCGATCCATGAATTGCCTAAAATGATATTGATCTCTGGTTATAGCAGTAAGCGTTCGTTAGGTAAAGGGTTTGCTTTGATGTATACATCAGCCGATCGAATTATGGTGCATACCAGTTCGAAAGGAACTTCAATTTTGTTAGAATTTGATATGCTTTTAGAAGAAGCAAGTTAATGATAGGTATTGTCTACTATCATTAACTTGCTTTATATCGATTAGGTTAGTATATGTTACATAGACAGAATAAATATCAAAATAAACGCGTACATCAAGCAGGGATAAAGGAATAGAAGAGGGAATACAATAAAATGATAACGTGTGCATTTTTTGAAATTGGAGAAGGAGGAACAGATATGAATCAATGGCAAGGAGATCGTTTACTACAACAATGGTCTACAGAGTTACTATCTAACGATACAAAAGATTCTTCTGAACACAATAGAATCAACCAACAAGCCGGGCTACGTGCCCTATTACCACAATTAATCGGTACATTTGCTACCACAGATGATCATTCAATCAAACTTTTGGAAACAGTAGATTGTGGTAGTTATATTCGCAAACGGATAGAATGTTCTGCTTCGCCGTATAGTTATTTTGCAGCTTATGTGTTAATTCCCAAACAAATGACTACTCCTGCTCCGGCAGTGATTGCTATTCATGGTCATGGATATGGAAGTCGTGAGATTGTAGGATTGTTACCGAATGGAGAACCTGATCTGAATGCACCGGGTATCCATCAGCATTATGCTATCCAGTTAGTGAACCGGGGATTGATAACGATCGCTCCTGATGTGATCGGATTTGGGGAAAGACGATTGTCAGAAGATATCGCTAGAAATGCAGATATAGCTAATTCATGTGATTCTCTGTCCAGCCGAATGTTACTAATGGGTAAAACATTGGTGGGATTTAGAGTGCATGAAATACTTAGAGTACTCGATATTCTTAGCGATATGCCAGAAGTGGATGCAGAGCGGATTGGAATTATGGGATTTTCAGGTGGAGCTTTGATTGCTTATATTACAGCGGCATTAGATCAGCGCATACGTGCCACTGTACTAACTGGATTTACCAATACATATCAGGACAGCATTCTTCAGATTCATCATTGCATCTGTAACTATATTCCGGGTCAGGCATTACATGCAGATTTACCACAATGGATAGGTCTGATAGCACCACGACCTTTATTTGTAGAAGCAGGGAGACATGATCCTATTTTTCCTATACAAGGTTTTCACAATGCTATATCACAGCTACAACAAATCTATCAACAGCATAATGCTGAACAACAATTTGCAAGCGATATATTTGAAGGTGCTCATGAGATCAGTGGAAGATATGCTTATGATTGGATACAAAAAAAGCTTGCGATTATAGACTGAAAGGATAGTCTGTATCGCAAGCTTTAGAAAATAGAACCGATAAGATGAAGAGTGTAGCAATTAGTTATCGTGAATGATCGCTTGAATTTCTTCTTCATCATCATTGATGACTAATTCTACCTGTTCTTTAAATACTCGTGAATTATACTCACTGAACATATAACGTAAAATCGCTTCGTTCAGATTACTTTCGACTAAATACTGACTTCGTCCTTCTGTCCATACTTCTGCGGTATACCCGGTATCTTCTTCCCAGGAAAGTTGAACTATTACATCCGTAGGTTTCAGTCCTTTGCGTTCAGCGATATTCAAGCATACTGCATTGTTGATTTCATCCATACTGAGTCGCATAGGCATTAACGTCTATTGTACGGGTCAGCGGATTTTTTACGTTGACGAATCATACGATAAATTCCACGAGCCGCTATAAATAGAATATAAATGGCGAATAAGTTAATAACTAATCCTAACAAGTCTCCGAACATTCCCATATTACCGAACATTCCACCGAATAACATACCGGCTAGACCACCAATCATTAATCCTTTGAAAAAGCTACCACCGCTAAAAAATCCACGATTAGCTGTTGAACCTGCTGTGTTATTTTTTGTACGGTTCGTGCTGTTCATTGTACTGCTATTACTATCTGTAGATTTTTTAGGTGTTGTTGTGTATGACTTCGGTGAAGATTTGAATCCGCCACCACGTCGTGCATCGGCATCATTAGCAAAGCCGCTAAATAAAGTGAAGAATAATGTGAATGCTACAAAAACCATCAGCATTTTTTTCATTGTGTTCATGATCCTCCTAGTAGTTGTCTTCAATGACAGTATAGTTAATATACGTATGACATCTGCTTAGGTTTCAAAATGGTTTAATATTGATTCTCTCGATTTTGAACCATTAGCTTAGTATCAACTGTTCATTGATGTTGAGGTTGTGAGGAACTTTCGGTTGTTGAATTTTTGAGCATGTCGATTACCCATGTCGTCCATTCCAGATTCGCTTTAGCTGTAGCTAAACCTTTTTGACGCAAAATGTACAATCCAAAATCGCGTGTACCAAATTGACGAACTTCTTCAGGCATTTTGTGAATCGCTTGTTCAAAGTAATGGATACGTTCTTGATAGTAGATCGACCGTGTACCAAACAATGAGATAGCGTTTTCGCGATCAGTTGTCCATAAGCAAAATGCTTTGAGAACAAGTTCATCACGACTCACCGGTTCGCCTGCTGGAAGTTGCATCCATTCTTTCAGACGTTGTTCTCCGAGTGGCGTAATTGCATAAATCTTTTTGTCCGGTTTATCTGTTTGCTGAATCCATTCTGCAGATAACAAATGTTGCTCTTCCATACGTGACAACAGTGGATAAATTTGACTATGTTTTGCTTGCCAAAACGGTTGAATCTTGAGCATGAGGTCGTAACCTGACGAATTATTGCGTGCAAGCAAAGCGAGTAAACCATAAGATAGCGTGTTCATAGGGCATTCTCTCCTATCTTTTAAAACAGCCATTTGGCCGATTTAAGATAAAGTGTACACTACAACTGTATGCTTTCGCAAGGAAGCCACAAGCGATTTGATATAAAGTTATTGAAATATAAAAAAGATAGACAAAGAATGTTCAAATTTAATCTTAGAGTGATATTTCGATACTTTGGCAAAAAATAAAAAGCAAAAAGACGTGGATCTATACTCTCCACGTCTTCTATATTTGAAGCCTATCATTTCGTTATTACAGCCAATACTGCTTACTAGCCAATACTGCTTACTGATTATGGATTAGAAGTCACTTCGACTTGATCATAACCATTAACCAGCAGTTCCAATTGTCCTGTTGCTGGATCAATAATCATTCCATGTACAGGCACACTAGCAGGAAGTAGAGGATGGTTTTTGATAATATCTACACTGCGCATAACGCCTTCTTTTTCATTATCAAAACCTTGAAGCCATCTTTTCAGTTTGATTCCTGAATTTTCAAGCGTAGTCAGCACTTCGGGTGCAATACCGCGCTCGTGAATTTTTTCAATCATATGATCTGAGTTCAGTGAAGCCATACCGCATCCATGATGACCCACTACGATCACTTCTTCTGCTTTTAATTCATAAATAGCGACAAGAATACTACGCATTACACTACCAAATGGCTGTGAAATAATAGCACCTGCGTTTTTTAGAATTTTGGCATCACCGTTACGAATATTCATTGCTTTAGGCAATAATTCGGTTAAACGGGTATCCATACAAGTCAAAATAACCAACTTTTTCTCAGGGAAAGGGCTAGAAAGATAAGCTTCATATTCTTTGCTAGTCACAAATTCCTGATTGTGTTGCATAATCGTTGTGATCGAGTTCATTGAGTATCCTCCTGGTCATCTTACAGATTAATATTAGACAATTAGATCAATGCTTTGCGTCCATCGAGAACGCGTATGCTTCTACTATAATATTGAGAAGCACTGCTAAGTCTGAGTGAAGAACCGATATCGTCTGTTGATAGTGTGAGTTCATCATCATCAAAATAAGATTCTCCACTTTGGTGCATCGTGAGTGACAATGCATTACTTTCAACAACTGTATCTCTTTTGCCTGGCTCATCAATCAAACGAAGGGCTGGAATACCACCTGTACATCCGCAGTCTTCATTATCTACGAAAATACGAATGACCGCTTTTTGGTCACCAATTTTGCGCGATAAATATTGTTCTGCTTGAGGGGTTACATTTACTTTTACCATTGATATTCACTCCTTAGAAGTTATCTATAATATGACATGAGCAAAAATGGTTAAATGTATTCTTATAGACAATGAATCCGCCTATATAGCACAATAGAATCAATGTTGTCTATAATATTTAATTGTGTACCATTGATTATACGACTAGAAGAACGTATCATCAAGAGGTGTATTTTTACAAAATAACAATATTGCGTATCATAACCCAGTGTTATGGATGTAAGCAGAGAGGTGAACCTTATTATGGAACAATATGTACAAGAGACATTAACGCAATTTCGGCAATTGGTTCGCAAAATTAGCAGTTATGGTGAAGCGCTTGCACTAATGGGATGGGACTTGCGCACAGGAGCTCCACGTAAAGGTGCAGAGCTACGCGCCGATACGATTGGTGTATTAGCGACAGAACACTTCAAACTGTCTGTATCGAAAGAAATGGGCGGTTATATCGAAATCCTTTCACGTCCAGATGTGTTTGAACAGTTAAAAGATAACGACAAACGTATTGTACAAGATGTTCGCAAAGAGTATGAATTGAATGAAAAGATTCCACCTGAAAAAATCCAAAAATATTCAAGCTTAACGACTCATGCACAAACGGTATGGGAAGAAGCCAAACATAACGATGATTTTGAAGGCTTTGAGCCATTACTTAGTGAAATTGTTGCTATGAAACGTGATTTTATTGATTATTGGGGTGTCAAAGACACGCGTTATGACACATTGTTAGATATGTACGAGCCTGATTTGACAGTAGCCAAATTAGATGTGGTATTTGACCGCTTAAAATCACGTCTTGTTCCTTTACTTGAAAAAATCAAACAATCAGAACATCAACCGGATAACGATTTCTTGAAGCAACAGTATGATATCGGTCAACAGGAAAAGATCGGTCATTTATTGCTGAAAGAAATGGGATTTGATTTTGAAGCAGGACGTTTGGATGAAAGTGTACATCCTTTCGCTACAGGTCTGAATCCGGGCGATGTACGTATTACGACGCATTACATGCCTGAAGATGTGATGAGTGCGATTTTTAGTTCTCTTCATGAAGGCGGACACGCATTGTATGAGCAAAATATTTCACATGATCTAGCAGGAACTCCGCTTGCTACAGGAACATCGATGGGGATTCATGAATCTCAATCCCGTTTCTGGGAAAATGTAGTAGGACGTAGTCGTTCATTCTGGGATCGTTATTACAGTGATTTACAGGCTCTATTCCCTGAGCAGCTTAAAGATGTATCGTTAGATACTTTTTATCGTGCAGCCAACCGTGTAGAAAATACATTGATTCGTATTGAAGCAGATGAATTAACGTATAATTTACACATCATTATTCGTTACGAAATTGAAAAAATGTTATTTAACGAAGGTCTAGATGTAAAAGACTTGCCTAAAGTATGGAATAGCAAGTATCAAGAGTATTTAGGGATTACGCCTCCAAACGATTCGTTAGGCGTATTGCAAGATGTGCATTGGTCTGGTGGAGACTTTGGATATTTCGCTTCGTATTCTCTAGGAAATATGTATGCTGCGCAAATGACTAATACCATGCGTAAAGAATTGCCTGATTTTGAACAATGGATTGCTGAAGGTAATCTATTGCCAATCAAAGAATGGTTAACCGATAAAATTTATAAATACGGTAAAAGTCGCACCCCTTCCGAATTGATTCAAAATATTACCGGTGAAGAGTTAAACCCGGACTATCTTGCTGATTATTTGGAAGAAAAATATAACGAGATCTACCGTCTGCAATCGACTCATTCATAATACAAAAAGCTTTCATCTGTGGTCACTACGAAACAGGTGAAAGCTTTTATTTTGTGAAAAGATTGTAAAATCTAGCACCAAAACGATATTGTCGAATACTTATAAATCAAGTAGGATAAAACCTATACTCCAAAAGAGTAATAAACATTATAAAATACAGATAGAGAAAAAGAAGTGGAGTAAGGAGAGAAAGACGCATGGGTTTTCGCGTGATCAAAACAGCTATTGCAGCATTACTTGCAGTAGTTGTAGCAAGTACGCTAGGCGTTCCAAGTGCGATGTCAGCGGCTTTGTTAGCTATACTAGGAGTTGATGTTACACGTAAACGAAGTCTTAAAACGATTTCAGCTCGCTTTTTTGCTTCGTTGATTGGAATGATTTGTGCTTTTGTATTATTTTCGTTGTTTGGTTTTCATCACTGGGTATTTGCACTTTATATTTTGGTGGCTTTCCCATTGATCACACGAGCAGGTTTTAGTGCAGGCATTGTAACGAGTTCTGTAGTGGTTGTGCATATTTTTAACGGAGCGACTTTGACCGCTCATACGATGTTAGTAGAGATTGAATTGCTACTGATTGGTCTTGGTGCAGCAGCTATAGTCAATCTGGTCTATATGCCTAATCCTCATCAGCGTCTTGACGCGATTCGCAGTGAAGTCAATGAACTGTTGTCTCAAATGTGTGAGCAAATAGCCAAAACGCTACGAAGTCCTTCGTTTGCCTGGGATGGTAAAGAAGTTATTGAAGCATATACCAAAGTAGAGCAGGGACTAACAGAATCGAAGCGTGAACTGGAAAATCAGATGTTGCATACCGATGAATCTTGGACAGTATATTTCTATATGCGAAAACAACATTTAGATTCGGTTCAGAATATGATGCAACTGGTTGCTCAGGTGTATCGTAAAATGCCTCAAGCAGATGCAGCAGCCGAAATGTTTGAACAATTATCAAGAGATGTGAAGACGCCATATTATACAGGCAAGACTGAAAGTCTATTATTAGCGCTGGAAGAAGATTTTAAAAATATGGATTTACCAGTAACGCGAGAAGAATTTGAAATGCGTTCCGCTATCTTGCAATTATGCAGAGAATTGGGTCAATACCTAAAAATATCCAAACGTGATAAATTGCGTAACCCCTTGCTAGGTATGGATAATAAGGTAAAATAGAATATAAGTTTAATCATAGAAGCTATCTATATCGTCACACGTTATGATAGCTTTTATGCTAAATTCTTTTCACCAATTTGGAAAAAAGTTAAATTTTATTGACCTTTGGAAGATTATAAATATAAAATGATAACAATTAACAAGAAATGTTTACATTGCGTTAAAGTTTGAAGCGAGGAGGCAACCCAAATTTTGAACACAGAATCGGTATTGGAAATCAGAGACCTGACAGTAGCTTTTCGTATCAAAGATGAGTATTATCCTGCTGTCGATCAACTGAACTTAACGATCAACAAAAACGAAGTTTTGGCTATTGTAGGTGAATCGGGTTGTGGCAAAAGTGCCTTGGCACTTTCTCTGACACGACTTCATGATAGCAAAAATACGCGTATTGAAGGTGAACTGCTTTTTAAAGGGCAGGATTTGAACAAATTGTCACCTGGACAGATGAACAAAATTCGTGGTTCCGAAATCGGTATGATTTTTCAGGACCCATTAACAGCATTGAATCCTTTGATGACAATCGGCAAACAAATCGAGGAAAATCTTGATTATCATACGCCATTATCTCGAAAAGAAAAAACAAAGCGTGTTATCGAATTATTGGAAAATGTGAACATTGTTGATCCAACGAGGGTGTATGCCCAATATCCACATGAGTTATCTGGTGGAATGAGACAGCGGATTATGATAGCGATCGCGATTGCATGTCGCCCTTCATTGATTATTGCTGACGAACCAACAACAGCTCTAGATGTAACGATTCAATCTCAAATTTTGGATTTATTGAAGCAATTGCAAGCCGAAAATGACGCAGGTATTGTACTGATCACTCATGATCTTGGTGTTGTTGCTGAAATGGCAGATCGTGTTGTCGTAATGTATGCAGGCGAAATTGTAGAAATTGCTGATGTAAATGAGTTATTCAACAATCCCAAACATCCGTACACCCGCTCACTATTGGCTTCGATGCCGGGAGCAAATGTAGGGCAGGAGAGCTTACACGTAATTGATGGTCGTGTACCTTCATTACAGAATATTCCTCGTGGTTCCTGTCGCTTCTCAGAACGTATTCCATGGATTCCACAGACTGCTCATGCAGAACATCCTGAGCTGAACGAAGTGGCTCCCAAGCATTGGGTACGTTGTACATGCTACCAGAATTTTCATTTTGAAGATGAAGTAGAAGATGGAAAGGAGATTGTGTTGAATGGCATTGCTGGAACTCAATAACTTAAAAGTACATTATCCGATTCGTGGTGGCTTTTTCCAGCGTGTTGTCAGTCATGTCAAAGCAGTAGATGGTCTATCGATTCAAATCGAAGCAGGTAAAACTTACGGGCTTGTCGGTGAATCTGGATGTGGCAAAACAACAACAGGACGCGCAATTATCGGACTTAATAAAATAACAGATGGAAATGTAACATTTGAAGGGCAAGACTTAACCAAAATTGCTCACAAAAATCAACATTCATTACGACGCGATATTCAAATGATTTTTCAGGATCCGTATTCTTCGTTGAATGGTAGAAAACGCGTACTGGATATTATTGCAGAACCATTGCGTAATTTTGAGAACTTAACCAAAGAAGAAGAACGTAGACGTGTGCAGGATTTGCTTGAAAAAGTAGGGCTAAATCCAGAAGCGGCATTTAAATATCCACATGAATTTTCCGGTGGACAGCGTCAACGGATCGGGATTGCAAGAGCATTAACACTAAATCCTAAGCTGATCATTGCAGACGAACCTGTATCTGCACTGGATGTATCGGTTCAAGCTCAAGTACTTAACTTTATGAAAGAAATTCAAAAAGAGTTCAATCTTACGTATTTATTTATAAGTCATGATCTGGGCATTGTTCGTCATATGTGTGATGAGATCGGAATTATGTATCGTGGTCGATTGGTAGAGCAGGGCAATACAGAAGATATTTATGAAAATCCACAACATATATATACGAAGCGATTGATATCAGCTATTCCAAATATCGATCCTGCTCAGCGTCAGGCAAGCACACAAGCACGTCAACATATTTTATCTTCATATCAACAAGATTTGAATAATCTACTAGACCCAGAGGGCAAGCCATTGGCATTGAAGTCGATCAGCTCGTCACATCAAGTCGCATTACCATAAGGGGGAAATTAAATTATGTGGAAATTTACGCTTCGCCGCATTCTGATCATGATTCCCCAATTGTTCGTACTGAGCGTGCTGATCTTCCTCTTAGCTAAAGCAATGCCCGGCGATGCTTTAACGGGTGCCATGCAAGCGAATCCGAATGTCAGTCCACAAGTATTAGCAGAACAACGGGAGAAATTAGGTCTAAATGATCCAGCATGGCAACAATATGGGCGTTGGATAGGCAATCTAGTACAAGGGGATCTGGGAAAGTCATATGTACATAAAATAGGCGTTGCCGATTTGATTGGCAGTCGCTTGGCGAATACCTTTTACCTTGGTGTAGCAATTCTAGTATTAACGTATCTAATCTCGATTCCGCTAGGTATTTTGAGTGGACGCTATCAGAATAGTTTATTAGACAAAACGATTACAGGATATACGTATCTCAGTTTTGCAACACCGTTATTTATTTTTGCACTGTTAATTCTATTCGTTTTTGGCTTCCAGCTTGGATGGTTTCCAACAAGTGGTAGTGTAGATGTAGGTATAGATCCGGGATCGGGTTCCTACTATGCGAATAAGTTTTATCACTTGATTTTACCTGCTATTGCAGGAGCGTTAGTCAGTACTACAGCAACTATTCAATACCTTCGTAATGAAGTTATCGATACTAGACTTAAAGATTTTGTGAAAACAGCTCGTTCGAAAGGTGTTCCAGAATCCAAAGTATATTCAAAACATATTTTGCGTAACTCCTTACTTCCTATTGCTGCATTTCTTGGTTATGACTTAACAGGAGTATTAGCAGGTAACCTATTTATTGAATCTATTTTTGGTTATCCAGGATTAGGACAGCTATTTTTACAATCAATTACACAGCGTGATTATTCTGTAGTTACCATATTGGTTATGCTTTCCGGCTTACTTGCTCTTATCGGTACATTGTTGTCGGATATCATTTTGAGTTGGGTTGATCCACGTATTCGGATAGGCTAACTTCAAGCAAAACAATACATCTGGCATGTACTATCAGAATAAGAACGGAGGAAGCCTGTAATGGGAATGAGAGCTCAAACATTTGCGCCTGAAGAAACGATTCAAAAATCGCCTTCAAGTTGGTCAATTTTAGGTAAAGAATTAATCAAAGATAAAATGGCTATGCTTTCATTGATCTTTTTAGCTTTATTTTTGATTGTAATTTATGGTTCTGTATTTTTTATCGATCAAGAAGCTGTAACGAAAGTGGATCTGACTTCTATTAAAGCTCCACCTAGTGCAGATCACTGGTTAGGTACAGATCGCGCAGGTAGTGATATTTTTGGACAGGTAGTTATAGGAGCACGTAATTCTATTACGATTGCTTTTGCTATTACGATTTTTGCTGCTGCGATCGGTCTCAGTATTGGATTAATTGCAGGTTTCTTTGGTGGAATCGTAGATAATATTATTATGCGTTTTATTGATTTTATTCTTGTTCTTCCTTTTTTAATGTTAGTTATCGTATTTGTAACGATTGTACCTAAATATAATATATGGTCATTTATTTTCATTATGACTGCTTTTCTCTGGGTAGGTAAAGCTCGTCTTATTCGAGCCAAAGTACTTGCCGAACGAGAATTGGATTATGTACAAGCTTCCAAGACATTAGGTACACCTAACTGGAAGATTATCGCTTTTGGTATACTTCCTAACTTGAGTTCAATTGTTATTGTTAACATGACATTGAATCTTGCTGGTAATATTGGGATTGAGACAGGGCTTTCCTTCCTAGGGTTTGGATTGCCGCAGAGTACGCCGAGTCTGGGTACGATTGTAAGTAATGCAACAGATCCTGATATTTTGCAGAACTATTGGTGGATGTGGTTACCAGCATCGCTGCTGATTTTGGTACTTATTCTAGCGATTAACTTTGTCGGTCAAGCACTCAAACGCGCGACAGATGCTAGACAGCGATTAGGATAATAAATTTACAGTACGATCATCAAAAAGGAGGAAGATTTATGTTGGGAAATACAAAGAAGAAAATCGTATCCATTCTGTTCATTGCAT
Source organism: Paenibacillus nicotianae (assembly GCF_042681745.1). Classification (NCBI taxonomy): domain Bacteria; kingdom Bacillati; phylum Bacillota; class Bacilli; order Caryophanales; family Paenibacillaceae; genus Paenibacillus; species Paenibacillus nicotianae. The sequence continues at coordinate 994,751 of NZ_JBHUGF010000010.1, forward strand.
TTGTGTTGGTGTTATCTGCTTGTACAAGTGGGAAGTCAACACCAACTGCTCAAGAGACACCAGCAACAAGCGAAAGTGTAAAGGAATCAGGTAAGTTTCCAAAAGCAACGACTAACACTGCTGCTGCTATTACAGGCGGAACAATGAATTATGGTTTGATTTCGGATACTCCATTTGAAGGTATTTTGAATCCTGTATTCTATAACGGTAGCCCTGATGCTGATGTATTGCAATTTTTCTATCCTTCTCTGTTTGCAATCGATGAGAATTTTGATGTAAAAGATGGTGGAGCTGCTAATATTAGCTTTTCCAACGATAACAAAACTGTAAATGTAAAAATCGATGACAAATTAAACTGGTCTGATGGTAATCCTGTTACAGCAGAAGATTATGCTTTTGCTTTTGAAGTCATTGGTAACAAAGACTATGACGGTGTACGCTATGATACAAGCTTTATGAATATTGTAGGTATGGAAGATTATCATGCTGGTAAAGCCAAAACGATTTCTGGTATCAAAGTTGTGAACGATAAAGAGGTACAAATTGACTTTAAAGAAGCAGATCCTTCTGTAAAATCGGGTCTTTGGTCTTATCCTTTAGAGAAAAAAGTATTTGGAGATATTCCAGTAGCAGACATGTCTTCTTCTGATCCAGTGCGTAAAAATCCTATTGGTTATGGCCCGTTTAAAATTAAAGCGATGGTTACAGGTGAATCTGTACAGTTTGAAGCGAACAAAGACTACTTCCATGGAGCACCTAAATTGGATGGTGTAAATCTGAAAGTAGTTAATCCTAACGTGTTGATTGAATCTTTGAAAAAAGGTGATATTGATTTAGCTTCATTCCCTAACAGTCTATATGATGGTAAAAATGTTCCAACTAACGTAGAGTTCCTAGGTAGACAAGAATTGTCTTATGATTATATTGGTTTCAAATTAGGTAAATTTGATAAAGCTAAAGGTGAAAGTGTAATGAACCCGGATGCTAAAATGGCGAACAAAGAGTTGCGTCAAGCGATGGGTTATGCATTGAATAACGAACAAGTCGGTACACAGTTGTATCATGGACTTCGTACACCTGCAACTTCATTAATTATTCCTGCTTTTGCACAATATCACGATGATAGCATCAAAGGATATAACTATGATCCTGAAAAAGCGAAACAATTATTGGATCAAGCTGGCTATGTAGATAAAGATGGGGACGGATTGCGTGAAGATCCTAAAGGAAATAAATTAACAATTAATTATTCTGCTATGAGTGGAGATACAATTTCAGAAGCTCGTGCTCAATTCTATCTGCAAAATTGGAAAGATGTTGGTTTAAATGTTCAATTGCTAGATGGTCGTCTGCAAGAGTTTAATTCATTCTATGATCGTATTGAAAAAGATGATCCAGATATCGATGTATATGGCGCTGCATGGGGTACAGGTAGTGATATTAGCCCTGCTGGTCTATATGGTAGCAAAGCTTCGTTCAATTATTCTCGTTTTGTAAGTGAAGAGAGTGATAAATTGTTAGCAGAAGGTGTATCTCCTAAAGCATTTGATATGACATATCGTAAAGATATTTATAATCAATGGCAGCAGTTAATGATTGATCAAGCACCAGTCATTCCTACTTTGTATCGTTACGAAGTACAGGCGGTCAACAAACGAATTAAAAATTATGATATCACGTATGGCGGTAGTTATGACGTATTATCTGCTATAGAGTTGACTTCAGAAACTCCTGTAAAATAAAAGATTAAGCACAAATCCGTCAATCATTTTCCAAGAAAATGGTTGACGGATTTTATTAAAAATCTAAAAAAAATTGAAATTGTTTTAAAAAAAGTAATTATATAAAATATTTTTTTAAGAGTCTATAGTTACATATTACATATTAAAAAAATGAAATATAAAACAGCTATTTATATAATTAATTAAAGGGATAAATAGTGTATCTTTTTTCATAACTGTAATGAATAAATATTTGTAAAAATGAATAATTTAAGTGAAGTCTTACACAGTTACTACTATATTAATTACTTAATTACAAATTAATCACTTATTATATGCATATTTTTTTTGATTTTTATTGTATTTTTTTTGAAAAAAAAAAACAAAAATCTTTTTATGGAATATAAATTATTTAAACAAATCAAAACCCTTATTTTGTTAAATAATTACTTTATTTTGTTGATTTTTCTTTTTGTGTATATTAAAGTAAGCTAAAGCGAAGACATAAATATAGTTTTTTGAATAAATATTGTTGATAACAAAAATACGTATATTTAAAAAGTATCTAGTATATTTAGCTCAATAATTTTGATAACTATTTATGGGGGCGAAGGTAGTGGAAGTTTTTAATTATTTATTTGTTTGCAGTATTTATTTTTTATTGTGGACATTGTATTCGTATTGGATTCATAGACTTGCTCATATCCCTAGCAAGCGGAATATTTTATTTAAAATACATATCATACATCATAAAGCTGAATACGGAAGTCCTTCTTGGCCAAGATGGCAAGAATATTTTTTATGGTACGGCAATTGGCGTGCTTCTGCTGATGTTTGGATCACGCTATTGTTACCTGGGATAGTTATTTCTATTTTTGATCCTTTACATGGTTTACCTATGCTTATTTTTATTTATTGTTATGAAGTGTTTCTAGCTGGAGATGTTCTAGATCACAATTCAAAAATTGATGGGAAAATTACAAAAGTATTTGCATTAGGACAGTATCATTTACGTCATCATCGACATGTTAGAAAAAATTACTCTTTTTATATTACACTTTGGGATTATGTATTCAAAACTCATATGGTGAAAGATGGAAAAAGTAAAAAAAAGAAAGTTATAGAATCAGTCCCTGTAGAGGTTCCATCTACAGATTAACAAATAATCTGTTACATAATATTTTGATTTCACTATACACAGAAGGGTAAGGGCATATGAAAAAGTTTTTGAACAATAATAAAAAAGGGATTGGCTACTCTTTTGGAACTTTTGGAGAGCTTTTACAAGGTGTATTACCAGATAATAATATTGATTTTCTTGTTTCTTTTCCAATCACTAAATATTCTTGTGTGACATTTTATCCTGATGCTTTTCTTTCGTCTTTACAGATAATACCTGCTTTTAAAACGAAATCACTTGTACTTGCAGAAAAAATACTAGCTTATTACAATTTACCTTCAGGCGGCATAATTAATGTTGATAGCCATTTACCAATTGGAAAAGGATTGGCTAGTTCTTCTGCTGATTTGGTAGCTTGCGCGCGTGCGATTGATCAAGCTTACGATTTGGATATGACAGAAAAAGATATTCAAAGATTTATGATGGATATTGAACCTTCAGATGGAGTTATGCATGATGGAGTGGTTTCTTTTTATCATAAAAAAGTACAATTAAAAGATTTCATTGGTCAAATTCCAAAAATGACGGTAGTTAGTATAGACGAAGGTGGAATGATCGAAACGTTAAAATTCAATCGTATTCATAAACCATTTACAGAGCAAGATAAATATGAATATGATCATTTGTTAAAACAATTGACAATAGCGATTCGTGAAATGAATTACGAAAAGGTAGGTCAAATTTCAACAAGAAGTGCAGAGATGAATCAGAAGCTATTGCCGAAGCGCACACTTAAATATGTACAGGAAATATGCAACATTGTTGGAGGTCTTGGAGTTATTGTTGCACATAGCGGAACATGCATTGGTATATTATTTTCTTCTTTTTACGAAAATTATGACTTTAAATTACAGCAATCGATTACGCTGATGTCTAAACTTGGTATGGAAGTAAGTGTGTATCATTCTTGGGATAATGAAAATGCTAATACAAGCTATGCTAAAGCAGAAAGAGGCGTTAAACAAAATGAGATATGAGACTGTGGTAGACAGTATAGGTCAGACTCCAACTATACGTCTACGTCTTGGTCAGCAAGCTGGAGCAAAAGTATACGCTAAAATGGAGATGCAAAATCTATTTGGTATGAAAGATCGGGTAGCAAAACGTATCATTGAGGAAGCAAAAAAAAATGGCTTTTTGAAAGAAGGAGCACCTATTATTGAAAGTTCTTCCGGGACAATGGCATGTGGCCTGGCATTAGTAGGTACATATTTAGGACATGAAGTACATATTGTAACAGATCCTAGAATCGATGATATTACGTTAGCCAAACTTCATACGCTTGGTTGCCATATTCATATCGTTGATAAAATAGGAACAAATGGTTGGCAAAGTGCACGTCTTGAACGTTTACATGAGTTATTATATGAAATGCCAGAAGCTTTTTGGCCACAACAATATGATAATCCAAATAATCCTAATGCTTATGATTTATTGGCGGCGGAAGCGATTGCTGATTTGGGACATATTGATGTGCTTGTTGGTTCGATTGGTAGCGGTGGTTCGCTTTGCGGTTCTGCCAAAGCACTAAGAACGTATAATCCAGCAATTAAAATTGTTGCGGTCGATTGCGCAGGAAGTGTTATTTTTGGGCAACCAGATTATCCGCAACGCTTGCAAGGTGGACTTGGTAATTCGTTGATAGCTGGAAATGTGGATTATACTCTGATCGATGAAGTTCATTGGTTAAATGATGAAGAAGCTTTTGCTGCTACACATCAACTGGCTAAAACAGAAAAAATATTTGCTGGTAACTCTTCTGGTTCTGTTTATGCAGTTGCTAAATGGATTAGCTCGCAACTTACTGAACATAAAAATATTTTAGCTATTTTTCCTGATCGTGGAGATCGTTATGTAGATACCATTTATAATCCAAAGTATTTATTAAATAAAGGGTTAAAAAAACTAACTTTATCTAGTGAACCACAGTACGTGTCTTATGATACAGTTGTTCATTCTTGGTCGTATGCGAACATGGTAGGAGTGGGCAAATATGTCTAATTTTATTTTATTTATTGAATCTAATACGACAGGAACAGGCATGTTGGCGCTCTCGAAGACAGAAGCATGGGGATACACTCCTATACTTTATACAAACAACCCAGATCGTTATATAGGGCTGGCTGAAACTGGCTATACAGTACATCGTTGTGATACTAACAATCTGCTAACATTGCGTGAAACGATAGAACAGACAGTAGATCACAAGCAAATTTGTGGAATCACGACAACAAGCGAATTTTATTTAGAACAGGTTTCTGAATTGGCAGCTTATTACAAATTACCTGGTAATTCAATACTTGCTGTACAACAAGCACGTAATAAAGCCGCAACTCGTCGTGCATTGCATCTTGTAGGTATAAATCAACCTCTTTACTATATAGTGGAAAATATAGAGCAGCTACAATCAGTAGTGGAAGAGATTGGTTTGCCTTGTATCGTCAAACCTGTAGATGATAGTGGTTCAAATGATGTTTTATTATGTGATACTTTTGCAATTGTAGAAAAGCAAGCTAAAAAAATTTGGAATGTTACAACAAATATAAGAGGGCAGCAAAAAAGTTCGCAAATCTTAGTGGAGCAATATATGCAAGGACCCGAGTATAGTGTAGAGTCTTTGACTTGGCAAGGAAAAACCAACATTCTTGGTATCACACAAAAGTCTCTTACAGGGTTACCATTCTTTGTAGAGTCCGGCCATGTGTTTCCTGCACAACTACTTCCTGAACAATATGAACATATTCAGCAAACGGTATTGCGCGCTTTACATGCTATTGACTTTCAAAGCGGCGCAGCACATACAGAAGTTAAACTTACATCAACTGGATGCGCTATTATCGAGATCAACGGACGTTTAGCAGGAGGAATGATTCCAGAATTAATTAGATTGTCTACTGGAGTAGACCTTCTGGAACAGCAAATGTATTGTGCTTTGGATGGACCTAAAATTAAAATAATAAAACCACACAGTGTAGCAGAGATTCGTTTTATCATGGCTGACCGTGCAGGTCGAGTAAAGCAGATAGATGGTGTAGAGCAAGCAAAACAGTTAGAAGGTATACATCAAGTACAAATCAATACGAAGCTTGATCAATATGTACAGTCTCCTGAAAATGCATATCATCGTCTTGGTTATGTTATCGGCTATGGTGATACCGCAGAACAAGTGTCAACTTTTCTAGATAATGCACTACAAATTATTCGTATTACAATAGATGAAAAAGTACAAGAAGAGGTGTTTTGATAGTCAGGAGGTCTAAATAGTATGTATTCAAATAATAAAAATATGTTGACAGGAAGAATTGATAAAAGTCCGAGTAAATTAATGAACGAATTGATATTAGAGCCACAATTTACTTATGAAATGAATCATTTGCTCCCTTTTTATTTATGGATTGAAAAAGCAATGTTGCTTGAATATCGACGGATGGGATTCATAAAGCAACCTATGGTTCATGAGATTGCTAACATATTAGACCAGATCAATCCACAATCGCTTTTGGCTGAACCAGAATACAATATGTCCGATATTGCATTTGCAATAGAAAAATGGGTGAGTTCAAATGTAGATGAACTTCCATCAGCATGGCACCTTGATCGTAGTCGCAATGATTTTCAAGCAACAGCGCAACTTATGCATGGTCGAGCATACGTGCTCGATATTGTAGAACATATGCTGGCGCTGACTGGAACATTGCATCAGTTAGCAGATCGTTATCTTGAAACACCGATGCCTGGATACACACACTATCAGTCTGCTCAAGTTATAACACCAGGGTTTTATTTGATTGCTATTGCAGAAAATACGTTGTCTTCTGTTAAACGCATGTTTGGGATTTATGAAAATATCAATCATTCTCCACTTGGGTCAGGTGCTATGGCAGGTCAGGAATTGGATTGGGATCGTATAGCAATGGCGCATTCGCTTGGGTTTGAATCTCCTATTAAACATGCTTTGCTAGGTGTTGCTTCAAAAGAATGGATATTGCATATCGGTAGTGAACTATCTTCTTTCTCTGTTATGCTTAGTCGATTTGTAACTGATTTGATCTGTTGGGGAAGTAGCGAGTATGGATTTATTGATTTGCCTGATCAACTCGCAGGTATTTCTTCATCTATGCCACAAAAGAAAAATTTTCCTATTTTAGAAAGAATAAGAGCAAAAACGGCACATGTTTCAGCATTTTATTTAGATTTCGTGATGGGACAGCGAAGTACAGCCTATACGAATTTGGTAGAGACATCTAAAGAAGCTAGTAGTCATTTTGTTACACAGTGTCAAACAATGATTACAGTACTATCTTTGCTTGATCATGTTCTGAACCATTTGGTTTTCTGTGAAGATCAAATGATAGTTGCTTGTAAAAAAGAATATTTGGGTGGCTTCACGTTAGCGAACATATTAACAATTGAATACGATATACCTGCACGTCAGGCACAGGTACTCGCTGGTCGTTATATTACGGAAAGAATCAAGCAACAATGTGTACCTGAGGACGTGTCAGAGGAAGTACTTATAAATATCGGTGAAAAGGCAGGTTATTCGCTGGTTGGATCTAAAAAATGGCTCCAAATGGCTTTTGATATTAAGCAAAATCTTTACAGTAAATCATCATTAGGTGGTACTAGTCCTGAAGCAATGCGTCCGTTATTACAGCAACAGCGGGAAAATGTAGATATTTTTATAACTACGTATAAAGAGCGACGGGAAAAGTTAGCCCAAGCTCAAGCATTGACAGAAAGACAGTTGAATCTAACCAAATCAGAATTTTAATTGAACTTTTATTTTAATGATATCGCAACCAACTTTTATCAAATTGAAAGAAAGGATGAAACTGAATTGATTATGTCCAACAATACGGAACAGCGTTATTCATTAAGTCATCCACAAAAAAGAATCTGGTATACCGAAAAATTAAATCCAGGTACTGCAATCCACCATATTTGTGGGATTGGAGAAATTCAGGGAGAAGTAAATATTGAGTTATTAAGTCAAACCATTCAAATTATTATGTCTCGACACCAAGTATTTCGCTTGATTATGATAGAAGACGAACATGGTCCGGTTCAACTTATGTCTGAGAAACCTCTTTCTATACCAGGATTTACAGATTTTTCGTCTATGACTGATCCACAAGCTTCTTTTAATTCGTGGTTAAATATGCAGCTACATCAACCACTAGAAGTGGATCAGCAAGTTTTATACAGATTCGAGCTATACAAAATTGGGGCCGAGCACTATGGTATTTTTGCTAAACTTCATCATTTGATTTTTGATGGTTGGTCTACAACATTATTGACAACTGAAATTTGCCGGTATTATGAGGAACTGGCAACGAAAGATAATCATACTATAGAGTTTAACTTGGAAATCCCAAACTTGACTCTTGAAGACAGAGATTACACAGATTTGCTGATACGCGAGCAACAATATGCCTTATCATCGCGTTTCTCAACAGATCAGACATACTGGAATAAAAAGTTTGCTACTATTCCGGCACCTGTATTCCTTACAGATACATATTCTTTAAAGGCTCGTAAATTAACATATAATTTGAGCGATACAACTGCATTATCGATTCGAGAATGGACTCAATCTCAACATTGCTCATTAAATGATTATTTTGTTTTGTTAATGAGTTTGTACATCTATAAAATGTATGACCATAAAGAAATGGTTATTGGTTTACCTGTATATAATCGCTCAGATATAGCAGATAAACAAACAATCGGAATGTTTACAAGCACAATGCCAATTATTTGCTCTGTAGAGCCTACAGATCATCCACTAGATATGTTAAAACAATTGAAAAGGGAAATTCGGAGTAGTTTTATCCATCAGAAATATCCGTTTGATATGCTCATTCAAGATTTACAACTCAAAAGTAGAGGATATGACTCGCTTTTTCAAATAGCAGTTAATTATTATCCTTTTGTGCCTGCTGAGCGCTTACTAGATCATCCTTTTCAAGTGAAAGAAGTACATTCAGGTCAACAGCAATTGCCGTTACAACTAATTATTAAAGAATGGGATCAGCAGAAGCTGTCGTTAGAACTGGATTATCATGTAGATCTATTTAGCGAATATGAAATGCAGTTGATGATGGAACGATTATGTTTCTTATCTGATCAAATTGTGAAATATCCGCAAATACAAGTGCGTGACTTATCTGTACTCACAGATTCAGAGCAACAGATGTTATTCACCTTTAACGATACAACAGAAAAGTATCCTGCTGAACTAAATATAATTCAGCTGTTTGAATTGCAAGTCAACCATAACCCTAATCAAATCGCAGTGAGTATGGGAGATATAAGCTGTAGTTATAAACAATTATATAACTATGTATGCGATATAGTTGGACGTTTAGCTAGGTTAGATGTATGCGCTGGCAATAGGGTAGGTGTCTATGGTACACATGGTATTGAAATGGTAGCTGGTATTCTAGCAATTTTAAAAATAGGAGCAACCTACGTACCGATTGATCCTGATTATCCTGTACAACGTATAAACGATATTGTAGAAGACAGTTCTATTAGCTGTATTATACTAAACCAAACATTGCCGCAAGCTATGATATACAGCGGAAATTGGTTGCAACTTGAGCAGTTGTCGACAATAGAACTTATTGAAAGTGAATATAAAAAATCATTTTTGGATCCAGCTAATGTAATGACTACAACAGAAGATCTTAAATTAGATCAGCCTCAACCAGATGATCTTGCATATATCATTTATACATCAGGATCTACTGGAAAGCCAAAAGGAGTCATGATCCGCCATAAGAATCTAACAAACTATTGTTGTTGGGCAAATCAGGTTTATATACAACGCCAACCTTCAGTATTTGCTTTGTATTCTTCACTGGCATTTGATTTAACAGTAACATCTTTGTTCACTCCTTTAATAGGCGGTCATGAAATTCGGATATATAAAGAGTCTGAATCTGATTTTGTTTTATTCGATATTGTACGTGATAATCGGGCTACTGTATTGAAACTTACACCTGCTCATCTTGCGTTGCTACGTGAGCAAGATTTAACAGATAGTCAGCTTGAGACACTAATTGTAGGCGGCGAAAATCTTAAAACGTCGATTGCTAGTGAAGTATATCAACAGTTTAAAAAACCTATAAATATATATAACGAATACGGTCCAACTGAAGCTACAGTCGGCTGTATGAGTTATCGCTATAACCCTGAACAAGATAGTGGAATTTCAGTGCCAATAGGTAAACCAGCAGCGAATGTGCAATTATATGTACTGAATCAGCAGTTGAAAACTGTACCAGTAGGCAGTATAGGAGAATTATTTATAGGCGGAGCAGGTATTGCTAAAGGGTATTGGAATCGCGATCAATTGACTGCAACAGCATTTGTAGCTAATCCATTTCAAGCTGGTGAACATATATACCGTACAGGTGATTTAGTTAGCTTCAATGCTGCTTATCAACTGGAATATAAAGGACGTAAAGATCGACAGGTCAAAATAAATGGTTATCGGATTGAATTGGAAGAAATTGAAGCTACACTTTTACAACATGAACAGGTTGATCAGGCAGTAGTGTTAGAGCGTAAAGTACCAATTCAAGCATTGTCAGAGATACAAACAAATGAACAGGAAAGTCAAATGCTTTGTGCTTATGTTGTTTTAAAAAATAGTACTGAAATTCAACAGGTTCAGGCTTACATCTCAGCTAAATTACCAGTTTATATGGTTCCCAAACAAATCGTAATGATAGACCATATACCATTAACAGTGAATGGAAAAGTGGACATAAATGCTTTGCCTATGCCGATAATGAAGGTTGGAACGAAGGCTGTATTGTCAGCAGAATTATCTGATTATTCAATAGAACAAGAAACACTGTTAGATATAGTGAAATCGTTGCTACATCGGGAAGATGTGCAGTTGAACCAGGACTTTTTTGAGCTAGGAGGAGATTCAATAAAAGCGATTCAGCTATCTTCTCGCTTAAAAACAGCTGGTTATGTACTCAAAGCAAGAGAAGTATTGACCTATTCTAAGTTATTAGATATGGCATCACATATAGTAAAAGATCAAATAGCAACTGGACTAACAAGCTATACATTAGCTGAAGGCATTTTAAAACCTTCACCAGTGCACGAATGGTTTTGGTCACAAAAGCTATCTCAACCCGAATATTATCATCAATCTATTTTATTGAAACTCGATGACTCTATAACGAAGAAAATGATAGAAGCAGGATTGCATACTATTGTACTACATCATGATGCACTCCGATTAAATCTGAATCAACAGCAAAAGCTTTATTACAATCCACAACATATAGAGCAAATGCTCACCGTACAGTTTTATGATTTATCAGATCTGTCGTACATTGAACAATGCACTATGATCCAACAAACAGGTGAACAGCTAAAATCGTCTTATGATCTGCATTCTGATCTGCTTATTCAAGGAATATATTATGAACTAGGGAATCAAGGCAAACGCTTATTATTGACTGCCCATCACCTTGTTATTGATGGAGTATCCTGGCGTATCATTTTGGAAGATTTAGCACAATGCTGGATCATGCAAAAAGAAGGTAATGAAATTGTTTTGCCAGCCAAAACTCATTCATATCAACAGTGGACAGAAGCACTAGAAATGTATCAAAAACAAAATAATTCTAAAAATTTGTATTACTGGGAAAATATATATAAAAAAATTCAGTATACTGATACTTATATCAACCAGACTGAATCTTCTTTTCAAAAAACAAACATGTCTGAGAGTGTTTATTTAACAGCACAACTAGATCAAGTTTGGACATCCCGCTGGTTACTAGAAGCAAATACTGCTTATCAGACACAACCGCTAGAGTTGCTAATCGTGGCACTCGTTTGTGCATTAAAAGAAACCTTGGATCAGTCTGCTGTGCTCTTTGAATTAGAAGGACATGGCCGGGAGGAGTTTAGTCGTACAGTCGATATATCAAGGACTGTAGGTTGGTTTACTAGTATTTTTCCAGTCAGTGTGCAATTACCTTCTACTCATTTAAGTGAGCAAATTAAAGCAGTTAAAGAACAATTACGTCAAGTACCCGATAAAGGATTTACTTATTTGATTAATCGTTATCTACAACCAACATTAGAAGCTTTGCCGCCAGAACACATGATTCGCCTTAATTATTTAGGTGATTTCGATGGATTTGAAGTTGAGAATGTATTTGAGCTTGCTGAAGAATGGGCAGGCGCTGATATAGGGACAAATAACGCGTTTGCTGTGAATATGGATATTTATGCAATGGTTAAAAAAGAACAACTTTGCTTAAACCTCACCTTTTCTAATCAAAAGTATAATCTACAAAAGATGGAACGACTGATACAAAACTGGCATGATCAATTAATTATGATTATAGAGCATTGTAGTAAGCAGCATATTGCTGTATATACGCCATCTGATTTTGAGACGATTAGTCTTGATCAAGAGGAATTAGATTCTCTGTTTGCAGACTAATGAATTTGAATAAAGGAAGGAATAAATTTATGTCCATAAATTCGTATTACAAAGACAAATTTGAAAATTTAGAAATGTATCAGCGGTTGATTCAATATTGGAGTATTTTATTTGATAAGAGAGAATCCTTAAATATATTAGATAACATGAATTTTAATATTAATTTATTTCCAGAAATTTTTACTCGAAATGAAATTGCTGCACTACATCCAGTAGAACCTGGATATACGTCTCCTGATGGCTATACAGAAATGAATAAAATCATTCGTGCGCTAGAAAAAGCAAGATTGTTGCAACACGCACCACATCGAAAAGAGATTATTCATCAATTGATCGAAGATGGTGGTACAGGATGTGGAAATGGCTGCACCAACGTAATGAATGGTGTGATCAATGCGGTATTGAAATTCCAACAAGCAGAAGAGGCTATCGAACAACCTGAAGTGATTTTGATTTTGCCTAACTATACAGTATATACAGCCCAATTATCGAATTTGAACGGCAAAGCTATTCCTAAATATGTGCATACAAAACGGGAAAATAATTTTTTGCCTACTTCCGCTGAAATCCAAGCTGCGATTACAGCTTCTACTGTTGCTGTGGTCATCACATATCCTAATAATCCAGCACAATCTACTTATGAAGGCGAAAATGTAAAAGAGTTACAGAAAATTGTTCAGATTTGTCAGGAAAATCGAGTTTTTTTGATTGTAGACAATATTTATCAAGATCTAATTTTTCCAAAAAGTCGTGGTTTTACTGAAATATTCAATTTGACCGATCGATTGGATTATGTAATTAAAGTATATGGTTGTTCTAAAGACACTCCTTTTTATTCCGGTTTTCGTACTGGATACTGGTTTGGTGATCCGCGTATCGCTGAAAAGTATAAATATATTATTTCATCGATGGAAAACAGTATGAATACACATACTTTGGTCTATTTTGCTCTTAATCTGTATTTTAAATACAAAAACATCACAGGTGAACCGATGGTGCAAGAAGATATGCACTTTTTCAATGAAGGGTTATTCGGTTGGAGTCAGATTGTAGATGAACTGCAATTATTTCAAAAAATGAATGAATTAGAATTGTACGATAAATACCAAGCTCGAATTGCGATCTCGGATCATGTACAGGAAGATGCACTTCGTCAAGTTACAAAATTAGTAGAAGAATCAGAAGTATTTACTGATTATACGAATCAGCAAATTGGAAATGTGTTTTTTATTAAATTAAATCCATCTTATCATTTTGAGAATGATGATAAATTTTTTAGAAAATTGTTTGATGAAGTAAAATGTGGCGTATTACCAGGCAATGTATTTGGTATTATACAGCATCCTGATGAAATATGGTTTCGGATTACGTTAATTCATGATCATGTAGACAATATTATCCGTTATTTAAAGCAGATTGAAGAAGCTTTTGTATATACAACGAGTCCTAAATAATATAAGCCTATGGGAGGGACAATCATGGTCAAAAAAATAAATAATCAATCCGTGCAAGATATTGTCGCTTTGTCGCCTACACAGGAAGGGATTTTGTATCATTGTTTGAGAGAACCTCATTTGCCATTGTATGTAAGTCAAGTGGCATTGCATATCGAAGGGGAATTACAGCCTGCTTTACTGCAACAAGCCTTAAACCAATTGGTGCAAAATAATGATTGTTTGCGCTCGGTGATTCGTTGGGAAACGTTGAGTCAACCTGTACAGATTGTACTTAAAGAGCAGCCTATCATTTTGCAGTTACAAGATTGGTCATTATTATCTGAAACTGAGCAGCAAAATGCTTGGACAGAAGCGATGCGAATATATCCAGAGCGTGTGCTTGATTTGGAAAAAGGACCTTTGCTACGTGGCTTTCTTTATCAAACGGCTGCTAATCAATATAAATTACTTGTACAATTTCACCATATTATTATAGATGGCTGGTCACTTGGCGTTATGTTAAGCGAGTGGCTACAAACGTATGAACACATACTGTCTGATCTGCCACTGAAGACAGGTAATAAACAACCTTACAAAACATATATCAAATGGCTACAGCAATACGATCAGGAACAAGCTCGTCAATTTTGGCAGACTGAACTTCAACATCAGCATTCTCATACCCGATTGCCGTCTACACAGCAAAACGGTGTGCAGGAAAGTGCAGTCCACCATGTTGAAATACCGTTAAATACGATAATGCCGCAGGTGGAAAATATTGCTCGTCGTTACAATGTAACAGCTAATGCGATTATTAATGCAGCATGGGGGTTATTGTTGCAACGTTACAATGATAGTGATGAGGCCATTTATGGATTGACAGTATCTGGTCGTCCAGATGACCTTGATGGAGTAGAGCAGATGATCGGTTTGTTTATTAATACCATTCCGATCGTTATTCGTGAACCGAAACATCTGTCAGCTAGGGAATACATTGTTCACGTACATAACCAATTGATCCGACTGAAACAAGCGGAACATTTATCATTAAGCGATATTCAAAGTGTTTCCCGCTTTAAAGGTGCAGAACCGCTATTTAATCACATTTTGGTATTTGAAAATTATCCGCTAGATGAACAGTTACAACAAGGATCATTTAGCCAGTTTAGTATTACAGGCTATGAAGAATTAGAGATTAATCATTATGATATGACTGTCTCTTTTTTGTTAGCAGATCAGCCTGTTTTGAAAATAGAATATCATGCGCATTTGTTTGATCAACATGTAGTACAGCAATTAGGACAGCATTTTTTATCT
This sequence comes from Paenibacillus nicotianae, assembly GCF_042681745.1. Lineage (NCBI taxonomy): Bacteria > Bacillati > Bacillota > Bacilli > Caryophanales > Paenibacillaceae > Paenibacillus > Paenibacillus nicotianae. Next base: position 1,009,892 of record NZ_JBHUGF010000010.1, read on the forward strand.
GTATTGAATCAGTTGACTAGCCAGCCGGATATATCAGTTTCAGATATTACTATTTTGACAAATGATGAGCAATATCAGCTCTTGAACGAATTTAATCAGACAGAACGTACTTTTGCGAAACAGGAAAGCACAGTATACGAACTATTTATCGAAAAAGCATTAGCTTTCCCTGAATATGATGCAGTTGTCTACAAAAATGACCATTTATCTTATAAGGAATTAGCTCGGCGTGCAACTATATTGGCAGCATGTTTGCGTAATTTAGGTGGAAGTGAAGGGAAGATTGTAGCACTGCTGATGGATTGGTCAACCGATATGATTACCGCTATTATGGGTGTGCTCGGTTCTGAATGTGCTTATTTACCGATTGATCCTAATTATCCAGCAGAACGGATTCGTTATATTGTGGAAAACAGTCAGGCACAGATCGTTATTACAATGCCTGAGTTCGAAACGATGGCAGCCAACATAGCTGATACAGTAGTTGTGTTAAACGATGGGGATTGTCATGTTGCATCGAATACAACTGATATCCAACAGACTAAACGTGTAGTTGATTTTCCGCTAGCTTATGTTATTTATACATCAGGTTCAACCGGTCACCCGAAAGGTGTAATGATTGATCAAAAATCTTTTACTGAGTTTATTTTGTGGACATTAGAAGAGTATGAGCATCGTCCTGGTTATCAAGTGCTGTTGTCTAATTCTTATGCTTTTGATAGCTCGATTCAGCAGATATTTTCACCACTGGTATCTGGTGGTACACTGCATCTTATTCATCCTGATATTCGTAAAAATGCAGAGCAATATCTAAATTATTTACAACAGCATCGTATTAATAGTATAGATGAAATTCCTGTGTTAATGAATGTGTTGGTAGAGCAAGCAGAACAGCGCAAAGAACGTCCTGTTTTGCCTGATTTAACTTCATTATCATTAGGCAGTGAATATGTTCCGATTCAGCTAGTGCGCAAATGTCGTGAAATATTGAATCCAACTGGAAAAATCATCAACGGTTATGGACCAGCAGAAACAACAGTCGAAACAAGCACCTATCATTTTGATGGACAAGCAGAACAGGAAATTTCTTTGATTGGTAAACCACGTAGTAATCTGAAAGTTTATATTGTTGATCAGCAAAATCGTCTTTGTCCGATTGGGGTAGCAGGCGAGATTTGTGTAAGTGGATTAGGATTGTCACGCGGTTATCTAGGACGACCAGAACTGACCGCAGAACGCTTTATCACCAATCCATTTAATGATATCCATCATGATCAAGTATACGAAAAGATGTATAAAACTGGAGATGCTGGACAATGGCAACCAGATGGCAATATTCAGTATATTGGCAGAATTGATAATCAAGTTAAAATTCGTGGTTATCGTGTTGAAATGGGTGAAATAGAAGATGCTCTTCTACAACATGACCATATTCAAGATGCTGTTGTTGTGATGCAACAAGATCAAAGTGAACCTATACTGTGTGCTTTTCTAAAATCTTCGGTTCAACCCGAAGCAGAAGAGTTGCAGACTTTTTTAACCAAACGTTTACCAGCATATATGATCCCATCCTTTTTTGAATATGTAGACGCGTATCCACTCAATCCTAATGGCAAAATTGATCGTAAAGTGTTGGAAAAAACAAGTATTGTGCGCACTGTGAAAGATCATAGTCAACCGCGTCATGAAACAGATCGCAAATTAGTTGCTATATGGAGCAATATTCTTCAATTGCCACAAGTAGGCATTTACTCAAATTTTTTTGAACTGGGCGGAAATTCGATCCAGATTATGCGAGTATACAGTCAGATTAAAAAGCAATATCCAGAAAGCGAACTGGAAATCAGTGATTTATTCTCACATAATACGATTGCACAGTTATCAGATTATTTATTGTCAGTACCAGAAGATTATCAAAAGGCAACGACAGACGCTACAGCTGGAACAGCTAGCGAAGAAATTAATCTGCAAACTAATAAACAAACTCACGAAAAAGAAGTATCACGCTCATCTTCAAACGATCTATCGGCAGATCAAGATATCGCTATTATCGGTCTGGGTATTCGTTTGCCAGAAATTGAAGGGCCAGATGAATTTTGGGAAATGCTTGTGCAAGCAAAAGGAACGATTCGTGATATTCCTGATGCTCGCAAACAGCTTGATCCTACAGGTTATGCAGATAAAAAGTATTTGAAATACGGCTATATGGATAAAATAGATGAATTTGACCCTGCTTTGTTTGGTATTTCGCCTAAATTAGCACGTTCTATAGATCCTAACCAACGAGTGATGTTAGAAACTGCTTATCTGACGTTAGAAGATGCAGGTTATGGAGTGAAGCAACTACATAATCGTCCAGTTGGTGTATTTATGGGAGGCGTATTGCCAAGTTATTATCATCATCTAGATCTGAAAGTAGATGAGCTGATGTCCAGCAATTTACCTGCTAATCTAGCGGGTAGAATTTCGTATCATTTTGGATTTAATGGTCCAGCGATGGTGATCGAAACAGCATGTTCGTCTTCGTTAACTGCTGTTCATACAGCGGTACAAGCGATGCGTAATCAAGAATGTGAATTAGCGTTAGTAGGTGGTATTCATCTGGATATTGAGCCGATTGCACGTGATTATGCGATGGAATCAAATATCGTTTCACCTTCTGAAAGCTGTCGTGCTTTTAGTGAAGAAGCAGATGGCACGATAGGTGGCGAGGGTAGTATTTGTATATTACTCAAACCAAAAGCACAAGCACTACAAGACAATGATCGCATTTATGCAGTTATCAAAGGCAGTGCAGTTACCCAAGATGGAGCACGTTCTAACGGTATTACAGCTCCTAGCCCTGATGCTCAAGCAGAAACGATCCAACGTGCTTGGAAAAATGCCAATATTGATCCACTGACAATTTCGTATATTGAAGCTCATGGCACAGGAACTCGTTTGGGCGATCCAATCGAAATTAAAGGTATCCAAAAAGCTTATCGTCCATATACAACAGAAACGCAATTTATTCAATTGGGATCAGTTAAATCTAATGTAGGGCATTTAGATAGTGCTGCAGGTCTGGCAGGATTGATCAAAACTGCTTTATGTTTACGACATGAACAGCTTCCTGCTTCATTACATGCTCAACCTTTAAATTCGCTGATAGATTTTGCTAAGTCACCTGTACAAATTAATGAAAAGTTAACAGACTGGAAATCATCAAGTGGACAGCCTCTACGAGCAGGAGTCAGTTCATTTGGTTTGAGTGGTACAAATGTGCATATTATTTTGGAACAATGTACAGAATCATCTGTTGCTCATCGCAATTCTGTAACACCAATCACGACTAATGAACAACCGTTACCTGTGTTAATTACATTATCTGGTGCAACAGCAGCTGTAGTGCAACGTAAAGTGAGCCAATTAAAACAATATGTGCAACAACATCAACACGTGTCTTTACATGATTTAAGTTATACATTGAATTGTCGGCGAGATGATGGAGCTTATAAAATCGCTAGAGTAGCGAGTAATGTGTCTGAGCTTATAACTAGATTAGATCAGATTGAAGCGAACCAAATTCAACATACAGCTTCTGAACAAACAGTGTATCTATGGTTGGATAATTATCTTGCAGGTATAGGGATAGAGCAACTATACCACCAGTTGCTACCAACAGGATGGATTAGTGAGGAGTGGCAAGCTCGTTATGATGAACAGATGGTTCGTTTAGCAGGTCATGCTGATCAACAAGCTAGACTGTCTTATGCGATATATATCGGTGTGATTACAGAACTGATCAAAGCAGTTGGTATTTATGTCGAAGTTGCTGGTACAGGTGTTGGTGCTGCTATTGCTGCTTATATGCGAGGCGAATATACATGGTCAGAAGTACTACAATTTGTCGAAGCAGACAAACCTTTTACAGATATAGTTGAACCATCACTTCAAGACTGGATACAACAACCAGGTGTTCATCTGAAATTGTTAGAAACAAATAATGCTATCCATGTTAATAATGGACTGAACCTCCTGCTACAGCTACTGGCAAAAGTATATGAGGCAGGGCAACATCCGAATTTTAATAGGATACAAACAGGTCATGTACTTTCATTACCAGGGTATCCTTTTGAGCATAAATCATACTGGTTGGATATGCAGGCATTAGGCGAAAAACAAAATAATTTGAATGTTCAGCAACCAAAACGAATCAAACAGGAAATCGTAGCAGATCGCCAACAACCAAACAATCTATTTTATCAACTGAATTGGCAACCTACTCCATTGGATTCTACTGATCTAGGGTCGGTAAAAGAGAAAGAGTGGATCTTACTTGTTAGGGAGTCTCAACAAGAATCTAACCGATGGGAACGTAGTCTTAGTCAATTGTTTGAGCAAAAATCTATACCAGTTGTATATGTTACTTATGGCAATCAGTATCGGCAATTAGATATAAATAGTTATGAGATAGATAAACACAATGAACAGCATATTGCCACTCTATTGGGACAATTACAACAAAATGGTCAAACAGTGACTGTCTGTATTCATATTGCTGAATGTGCCCCTTTTGCAGAGTTAGCAATGATCAATCAACAACTGTTGAGTGAACAGATTAATGAATCGTTTACACCAGCATGGCATTGGACCAAACAGCTGGGGAGTTATGCTGAACATCAGCCTGTGCGTTTATTCCATATTACAAGTAATACTGACCGTATTGTAGCGCTGGATGCACTTGTTAATCCGCTTTCCAGTATGATTGTTTCGTTAAGTAGAAGTGCGAATCATGAATACGCAGGTTTGCAATCGTATTGTCTAGATATACCAGCAACAGATTTAGCAAATGCTGAGTGGATCAGCGAGCAAATTTATAATGAATTGTTCAGCAATGACTTTTGCAAAGAAATAGCGTATAGACAAGGTGTACGTTACGTAAAATACCTAGATTCAGCTTCTATGTCTGCTTCGTTATCTATGCCGTTAGTTAGACAGAATGGAGTCTATATCGTGACAGGTGGTACAGGTGGAATAGCAGAAGCAATCTGTTTATCTATGGCTGAACAATATCGAGTTACATTTATTTTGCTTGGACGTACCGAACCAAGTCTGCTCAATGAAAAACAAACACAGTATATAGCTACACTCACCAATGCCAATGCCACCGTACATTATATGAAAGTGAATATTGCGCGTGCTGATGAGGTTGAAGTAGCTATCCAGCATATTACAGCACAGCATGGAACAATAAATGGTGTTATTCATACAGCAGGTATTATAGGTCAGCACAAAGCTTTACATGAATTAACACAGCAGGATTATGAAGAAGTATATGAAGCTAAGGTGTATGGCACGCTATTATTAGATCAAATGTTGCGCGAGCATATGTTGGATTTCTTTATTAGTTTTTCGTCAGTAGACAGTGTATTGTCAGAAAAGAATCTCGGTCCTTATTCTAGTGCGAATTATTTCATGGATCAATATGTATTGCGTCAAAGACAGCTAGGGCGACAGTTTATTTCGATTCGTTGGGGCGGATGGCAATTTACCGGAATGGGTAGTATGGAACAAAATCAAGGTTCTTCGCATCTGCAGGAAATTGCCCGTTTATCACCGCTTATTCTTGGTTTTAGTCGTCAGCAAGGAGTGCAAGCATTTTGGGATATTATTGCTGCACAATCAAGTCATCTACTTGTGACTGGACTCGATCAATATGATATACAAGCACTGAACAAACAGGCGTTTTTCAAAATCAGTTCTGAGCTTAATCAATTGTTACAAGTAGAAAAGGATTCTAACACCGCATCAGTTACGGCAACAATTGAAGAGATTGAGGCAACAGTAAGTATGATCTGGACACGTGAGTTGGAGCTAGAACAAGCCCCTGATGCTGAAGAAAATTATTTTTCGATTGGTGGAGATTCTATTCTTGGCATTGATATCGCTGTTGAATTATCACAAATCTATAAGTTACAACTTGATGCCAATACGTTATTCCGTTATGATACGATCCGCTCGTTAAGCAAGTTTATTTATGACCAGTTACAATCGGCTCAACCGACAGCTCAAATTAAATCTATTCCCAAAGCAGTTCCCGTACAGAGGACATAGAAAGATGCAGGAAAGGAAGTTCAGAAATGAATACAAACACACAATCGACATGTAATCAATATGAATTATCCCATACACAGAAACGTTTTTGGTTTATGGATCAACTTGATTTTTCTAAAGATATATCCGCACGTTCTATGTCTCATGTATCTGCTGTGTTTACACTAACAGGATCACTGGATGTCCCTTTTTTTAAACAAGCATTACAGCAACTAGCAGATCGCCATGCTGCATTACGTACATGTTATGCCGATCATGAAGGTTCACCTGTTCAGCTTGTATTTGATACTAAATCTATACCACTAGAAGTGCTAGATATGTCAGCAGATATCGATCAAATGAAAACACAACAACATATTCAACAACAATTAAATAAACCTTTTCAGTTGATAGAGGCTCCTTTAATTCGTTGCTTTTTGTACAAACTGTCTGCTGATCAGCATACTTGTCTTATCGTGGCACATCATAGTATTGCTGACGGTTTGTCAGTAGATATTTTGCTTGCTGATTTGATGGCAATCTATCGTGCTAACGCGACTGGCATTCCACACCAATTACCTGTACTTGATATTCAATACAGTGATTATGCACATTGGCATAACGGTATGTTACAAAGTGGTGAATTGGCAGATCAGCAAGCATTTTGGCAAACGTATTTAGCTGGAGAATTGCCAGATTTGAATTTTCCTATTGATTACCAGCGTTTACCGGAGCGAACGTACGCTGGTGCAGCGGTTCCACTTGTTGTTGATAAACAATGGTTTAGTCAACTTAAGCAAGCGTGTGAAAGACTGGATGTTAGCCTATATATGTTCATGCTAGGTATTATGAATGTATTGCTCGCTAAATATACACGCAATCGAGATATTATTGTCGGCACTTCGTTATCAGGACGTTTTCATCCAGATTTGAATCGTGTGATTGGAAGCTTTATCAATACATTGCCTGTTCGAAATAGGGTTCAGGGCGAACAATCTTTTGCTGAGTTTGTAATGCAAATTAAAAAAATGATGTTAGATGTACAAGAAAATCAGGCATATCCATTTGATAAAATTGCACAGGATCTCGGAATAGAGCGAAATAATAGTCGCCATCCGATTTATGATGCAGTATTTGAAATGCATACATTGCATACAGATAGCAAAGAAGTGCAAGAAGTTTCACCAGGGTTATTTTTATCATTTGAACATTCCTTGCAACCAATACGTTATTCTGCTTTTGATTTTGCATTTGAGTTGTATCAAAAAAATGGATTGATTGAAGGGTATATTCAGTATGCAACCGATTTATTTGATTCCGATTCGATGGAACGGTTAAGCCGTAATTTTATTCAATTGATGAAGCAGGCGATTCAAGATCCTACTATTTTGATTTCTGATATGGATATGTTATCTGTTGAAGAACGTCAACAAGTGCTCGAACACTTTAACGAACTGACGATTCCTTTTCCAATAGACCAGCCGTTTCCAGTATTGTTTGAACAACAAGTAACAGATAATCCGCATCAGATTGCGGTCACTTTTGAAAATCAACAACTGACGTATACGCAATTAAATGAACGTGCTAATCGGTTTGCTGATTTGTTGCACAAACTCAATATTGGACAAGGTCAATTTGTGGCAGTGATGAGCGAGCGTAATCTGGATTGGTTAACCGCATTGATCGGCATTTTGAAAAGTGGTGCAGCATATGTACCAATTGATACGAATGTGCCTGATGAACGTGCTGCTTATATTGTAAAAGATTGTGCAGCTACGTTATTGATTACAGAACCGCAGTTATTGAAACGTATAGCAGGAATAGAACTTTCTACTTCTGTACAGTTATTTTGTTTTCAGGAAGCTGATCCAACAACTATTACTGCGTTATCATTACAATCGCGTCTAATTAGTCATGATCAACTTGCTGATTGTTCTCCATTTAATCCTGTAGTTGATTCAGCGGCTGATCGGCTTGCTTATATGATTTATACTTCAGGTTCAACTGGTGTACCTAAGGGAGCACTGGTACGCCATAACGGAATGATTAATCATTTATATGCCAAGATATCAAGTCTGGCATTAGATCAAAATGATATTGTAGCGCAAAATGCGTCTATTAGTTTTGATGTATCTATTTGGCAGTCACTGGTTGCGCTGATGGTAGGTGGACAAACATCTATTATTTCATTTGAAACTGGACGTGATCAGATGTTGTTGTTTGAGCATATCCAAAAGCAACAGATTACAATTATCGAAACGGTGCCTTCACTGCTATTTGCCTTTCTGGATACTGTTCAAATGATGAATCCAATAGAACGTTTGTTACCAACATTACGCTGGATGATTGCTAACGGAGAAGAACTTCCAGGAAAATTGGTCAAAAGCTGGTTTGAGCAATTCCCAGCAATTCCATTAATTAATGCGTATGGACCGACCGAATGTTCGGACGATGTAACCCAGTATGCAATGTATAGCCATATTCAAGATGGGTATGATTTGACGCAAAAACGAGTTCCTATTGGTAAACCTTTACCTAATATGCGTTTGTATATTGTTGATCAGTTTCATCAGCTTGCTCCTATTGGTGTAAAAGGAGAAATTTGGATTTCTGGTATAGGAGTAGGAGCAGGATACTGGCGCAATGAACAATTAACAAACAGTAAGTTTATTGCTAACCCTTTTGCTAAACATGAACATGAAAACATGGTATATCGAACTGGAGATTTAGGTTGCTGGCTTTCTAGTGGTCATCTAGAATTTTCTAGTCGAATAGATTATCAGGTGAAAGTACGCGGTTTTCGTATCGAACTAGGCGAAGTCGAAACAGTTGTTAATCATCATCCGCAAATTGATGAAGCGGCTGTTATTACAAAAAAGCAGACTAATGGAGACTCTATGCTAGTTGCTTTTTATACGAGTAAACAACATTTACAGCCTGAGTCAGTACGAACTTATTTGCAGACTAAATTGCCTTATTATATGATTCCTGCACAATTAATGATCATTGAACAAATGCCACTGTTAGCAAGTGAAAAAATAGACCGCAAAATATTAAGTAAATGGGCAGATGAATATACGATTGTTGAGCGTAGTACAAAAGTGGAACCCTCTACAGCAACAGAACAGAAACTATCACAGCTGTGGACAGATATTTTGGAACAACAGCCTATTTATGCAAATGATCATTTTTTCCATCTTGGTGGACATTCGATTAGTGCAGTCAAACTAATCAATCGTATTCGTGAATATTACGATATTGCTATGCCATTGCAACAAATTTTTAATAATCCGTTGCTAAATGAACTAGCTTCTGTAATTGACCACGAAGTAAATCAAAAAGTGGCTGATAAAACCAGTACTAATAAAATCATGAAAACGAATCCGCTACGTGCTTTTCCTGCTAAAGATGCTTACTCTCTAGCACCTGTTCAACTGCCTGAATGGTATTTGCATGAATTAGAACCTAATAATCCTTTTTATAATGTCAGCTTTGATCTAATGTTTTATGGGGAAATGAACGTAGTTGCTTTTATACAGGCATGGCAACAAATTATTGATCGGCATACAGTTATGCTTACTTACTTTTCTACACAAAATGGCATACCAATGCAACATATTCGGACAGACTTTAAGTTAGAGAGTAGTTCTATTTATGAAGATCGTCGTCATATTAAATTGAAACAGTTTGAAGATGAAATACAGCAAACAGCATTAGAGCATAGTAATCAGATTTTTGATTTTGAACAGGGGCCTTTATTTTCTATCAAATTAATTGAATATGAAAATCAGCAATTTTTGATGATGTTTGCTGCTCACCATATTATTTGGGATGAGACATCATCTATGAACGTGATTAGTGAGTTTAGCGAATTATACAATGCACAGGTAGAACAGCGTCCGTTCAAGCTACCAGAACCAAAAATCCAATATACTGATTATTCTGAATGGATGAATCATTTAATTGAAGATGGAACGCTTGAAGCTAATCGCAAATACTGGTTGGATCGATTTAAAAAAGTACCTCCTGCTTTAAATTTGCCTACTGATTATACACGTCCAGCGATGTTGACTTTTAATGGTGGTACGATTTTAACAAAAATTGAACCTGATTTACATCAACAAATTATAGATTATTGTCAAAAACAAAATATTACACTTTATATGTTTTTACTATCGGTATTAAATTTGCAGTTGCACCGTTTAAGTGGACAAAATCATTTTGCTGTTGGTTCGCCTATTGTTAATCGTAATGATGTACAACTTGAGCAAATGGTAGGTCTTTTTGCGAGTGCAATTCCTTTATCATGCCATATCCAAACAGATATGACATTTTCTCAATTAATGGAACAAAGTAAGCAAACAGCGCTTGAAGCTTATGATAATCATCTGTATCCTGGAAACTTGATTATTGAACAAATTCATACTGAAAATGATATGTCTCGTTCTAAACTATTTTCTGTTATGTATGGGTTACAAAATAATAAGCAAAATTTGTTAAAAAACTTAAAATTTACTGATTTAGATTATAATTCGCGTGTATATGACTTTTTAGAGACAAGCTCCAGATTTGACCTGACATTTGCGTTTGACGAGTTAGCAGATGGAGTCGAACTTAATTTGAATTACAATACCGACTTGTTTAAAAGAAATACTGCGTTACGAATAGCAGAACAATTTATGTTATTAGCTAGACAGGTGATAGCTATGCCTGACCAAAAATTATACCAATATGACAATCTGGATAAACAGTCAAAAACAGTGATTTTGGCTCAACATGGTGCTTCTCGATCTGAACGATTGTATATGAATACACATCAATTGATTGAACAACAAGCAGAACAATTTCCTGACCATTTGGCAATTGAAGATAAGCAAACAACGTACACTTATGGACAGTTGAATAAAAAAGCGAATCAATTAGCATATCGTTTATTGCAAACAGGTGTACAACCCGAACAGAAAATAGGTGTCAGTCTACCACGTTGTTCAGAGTTGATTATTGCTATGTTGGCAATTTGGAAAGTAGGAGCTGCTTATGTAGCGATTCCAGAGAATATGCCGCAAGAAAGACAATCCAATATTATACAGTCTGCTGATATTAAGCTGGTAATCACTGAAAAAGATAACATATTGCAGCGTGATCTATTTCAGTTTACTGTACTTGATCCGTATGAACAGAATACAGCATTGCCAGTTGAAGCGCTTCTTAATCCGGTATGTGAAAGTAATGAGTCTACACTGGCTTATGTTTTATTTACTTCTGGAACGACTGGAAAACCAAAAGGAATAGAAATTGAACATCGTGGAATTGTAAACTTATTTGCTGGATTAACAGAGCGTTATGCTTTGCAACAAAGTGATAAAGCATTATTGCATACTTCGTATTCTTTTGATGCGTCATTACTTGAGTTATTTTGGCCGTTAACTTGTGGGGCGAGTATTTATATTCCTCAATTAGAAAATAGCGGAGATCCAGCGGCTATCGGACGAGTTGCAGCCGATCATGCAATCACATTTTTACAGTTTGTCCCATTAATGCTGGATGAATTTGTACATGCATCTAAAAACAAAGCATTTGAGCAATGGCCTGAACTTAGGTTTATCATTTGTGGAGGAGCGCCGTTAACACGCAAACAGTTAAAACGCTTTCAAAAACAATTTAAATGCCAGTTATACAATCATTATGGACCGACAGAAATTACAGTTGATGCTACTGTTTTTGATTGTAAGCTAGAGTTTGAAGGTGAGATTGTTCCGATTGGTAGTGCATTACTTAATGTCAATCTTTATATTTTAGATACCATGATGAATCAAGTTCCTATTGGTGTAGCTGGTGAATTGTATATCGAATCCCCAGGGCTGGCACGTGGTTATCTAAATGATGATAAGCGCACAGCTACCACTTTTGTTGCAAATCCATTTGCTAAACATGGAGAAGCACGATTATACAAAACCGGCGATATTGTTAAATGGAATGAAGATGGAGCAATTAGTTATATTGGACGCGTTGATCAGCAAGTGAAGGTACGTGGTAACAGAGTTGAATTGGAAGAAGTCGAAACACTATTAACTGAGCATTATGATATTTCTAGTGCTGCTGTATTGCATCGTTATGATGATCGCCACGATGATTTAATCGCTTATGTTGAAATATCAAAGCAGCATCAGCCTTTTTACGAGCAATATGGTTTGACATGGTTTAATTTGTCGCAGATGCCGAATCTTATAGAAGATATGAATAAATTGCATCGCCAATCATGGCCTGACTATTTTATCGGTGATTCGATTATGCTAGAACATTGGCCTAAACTTTTTAGCGAATTTGTTGATTATCAGTTTGCTTTGTTACAACAAGACGGAGAAATAGTAGCTGTTGGTAATACTATACCTATCTATTGGGATGGAAGTCCTGAAGGTTTACCACAGGGTTGGGATGATGGGTTGCTACAGGGAGTAAGTTCAAACCAACAATCTAAAAAGCCGAATACGTTGTTTGTTTTAGCAGGTGTTGTGGATGAAGAGCAACAAGGTAAAGGATTGGCAAGTATATTACTCCAAGCATTTAAGCAGTTGGCTAAAGCGCATCAGCTAGAACATATTATTGTGCCTGTTCGTCCAACTGGCAAAACGACCTATCCTGATTATTCTTTTAGTGAATATTGTGATTTGTATAGAGAAGATGGGTTACCTGTAGATCCATGGTTACGCACGCACATTCGTGTTGGCGGTCAAATTTTAGGTGTCGCTGAACAATCACAAATGATTACAGGAAATCTTGATGACTGGAAAAAGTGGACGAGTCTCTCATTTAATGCTTCAGGAAAATATAATACTGCAGTTACCTTGCAACCAGTCAGTATAAATGTAGAGCAGAATACTGGTATCTATTATGATCCAAGTGTATGGGTGCAGCATTTTGTACCAACATCTGAGCATACCATAGATAAAATTGATCAATTATCTTTGATCAATAAAGAGCAATTATTGCAACAGCTTCGCCAACGTGTGCCCTCTTATATGGTTCCTAACCATATTGTAATTGTTTCATCAATGCCATTAAACGAAAATGGAAAAATAGATAAACGTCGCTTATATGTTATGCCAGCTATAGAAGAACAAACACGTGAAATTGTATTACCACAAAATAAAGAAGAACAACTTATTTTGGAAATTTGGCAAGATGTATTGCAGTTGACTGACATAAGTGTGCTGGACAATTTTTTTGAATTGGGTGGACATTCCCTTAAAGCAACTGCCATAGTTGCTAGAATCAGCAATACACTAAATTATGGATTATCTTTACGTGAATTGTTTGAACTAGTCACGATTCGTAGTCTGGCACAACATATCAACGAAAGTAAAATAACTTCTTCTGTTTCTACTTCTGCAACACCAGCCTTCAAAAAAGTAGAACGTCGAGAACGTAATCGCAAATAATAATAGAAGGAGAATAGCTATGAATATCAAAAACTACACCGAAGCCAATCGGCGCTCATGGAATCAAGTTGCAGCTAGACATCATCAAGGAAAAGAAGAGAGAAAACAGCTATTTAAAAATTCTGGTCATTCTGTATTGGACGATACGATTACTGCGAAATTGCAAGCTTATGGATTATCGGGTAAGCGGGTTGCGCAATTATGTTGCAATGATGGCACAGAAACAATGTCGCTCAAAAATCTAGGAGCAGCTGCTTGCACCGGTTTTGATATTAGCGATTATGCTATTGAAGAAGCACGAAAGTTAGCTACTGCTTGTGATATAGATTGCGAATTTGTGCAGACAGACATATACGATATTCCAGAAACATACAATGAATCATTTGATCTAGTATATATTTCGGCAGGTTCATTAATCTGGTTTCCAGATTTGTCACTCTTTTTCCAAACAGTTTCCAGATTGCTCAAATCGAATGGAGTAGTTTTGATTTATGATATTCATCCAGTATTATTTATGCTAGACGAAAATGATAAAGATCATCCATTAGAAATGAAATTTTCTTATTTTATTGATGAACCAAGAACATATAATGATGGTCTAGATTACATCAATAAAGAAACATATGAAGGAGAAACATATTATGTTTTTGATCCAACATTGTCCCAAATTTTAAATTGTGTTTTAGAAAATCAATTGATTATACGTTCATTTGATGAATACAACCATGATATTTCTTCTTTATACGATCATTTACGTGATCAAACGATCAATTTGCCTCAAAGTTACATTTTAAGTGCTGTGAAACAGTAATCGCTTAATCGATAGCTGATGAAATGAAAGAAAGGAGGCTGAAGCTTGAATTTTGCACGTGTATTTTTCACAGTAAAAATGTTGTTGCTATTTACACTGTTACTGGCATGGACGGCACCTCTGGCTTCAGCTTCGTCCAACACAAAGACAGCAGTAGAAACGACAATAGATACTACGTCTGCAAACCTGACTAAGATTGAATCATGGGTACAAGAACAAATGAACCACGCAGACATTCCAGGTCTGTCAGTCACGATTATTCGTGATGGACAGACTGTTTTACAAAAAGGCTATGGTTTAGCGAATATAGCAACTAATCAACCAGTAGATAACACAACTGCTTTTGAGATCGGTTCAAATAGTAAAGCTTTTACAGGTCTTGCTGTTTTACAACTTATAAAACAAAACAAGATTCAACTAAATGATCCTGTCAACTTGTACTTACCGTGGTTTAAGCCTACATATGAGGGAAAATCTGCTGTGATTACAATCGAACAATTATTGCATCATACCAGTGGAATTCCGTTTGCTACGATAGGTATTTTACCAGAAGGAAGCGGTCAGGATAAATTGGAACAAACAGTACGGATGTTAGAACATCAACGTCTTGCAAATCAGCCTGGTCAAAAATTTGAATATGCGACAATTAATTATGATGTGCTTGGTCTTATTATTGAAAAAGTCAGTCATTTATCCTATGCAGATTATATGAAAAAAAATATTTTTACACCGTTAGAAATGAATAACACTTTTGTAAAACAAGATTTTTTGAAAGATCACAGCTATATGGCTAATGGTTACAAAATATCATATACATCACCACAAGCATATATTCCTCCATCTTATGATGGAAATGCACCAGCAGGTTATATTGTAAGTACTGCTGAAGATATGAAGCGTTGGCTTGCTATTCAGCTTGGAAATAAACAGAAAAGTACAGTTGATTATACGTTAATTCAGCAATCGCATATACCGAATCGATCTGTATCACCGGACACTAATGGTTCTTCTTATGCTATCGGTTGGGATGTATTTCAAAAAGGTAATGGGGAAATTTCCCATGCAGGCAATAATCCTACTTTTTCATCATTTATCGTTATGCGTCCAACAGAAAATGTAGGTGTACTAGTCATGGGTAATTTGAATAGCGATTATACACAGTTGATTGGTCAGGGAATTTTGGATCAGCTTGAGCAAAAAGAAGTACCGTTTATTCAGTCAGATACTTACAAAAAAGCAGATCAAATCGCTGTAGGTCTTATTTTTGTTGGTATTGTAATCACGATTGTACTGCTAGTATATATATTCTTTACAGTACGTGAGATTTGGCTTAATGTGCGCAAACCTGCTTTTCGCCATAAAAAGTCGTATATGTTGCTTGGTGCACATATACTGGCTGCCTTAATATTAGGTATAGCACTATATAAAGTGCCTGAAATTTTATTATATGGATTGACATGGCGATTTATTGAAGTTTGGTTACCTGCCAGTGTCATGATGACAGTGTATGTATTGCTTACTATAGGTGGTCTGTATCTCATATATTCCTTACTTGTTTTGTTTTTTCCGAAACAAAAAGAAAAATCATTATTAGCACCGATTATGTTAGGTGTAATCAGTGGATTAGGCAATGCTTTTGTTATTTTTATTATCAATGAATCGTTTAACAGAACAAATAATTTATTTAACGGATTATTATTTTATTTTGCGATAGCAATCATACTTTATGTGTTTGGACAACGTGTGATTAGAGCAATGTTAGTCAAATTAACAAATCAAATAATTTACGAAAAACGAACTGAACTCGTTCATAAGTTATTACGAACTCCTTTTTCCAAATTAGACAGTTTTGAACGAGGACGTGTAGAAGCAACATTAAATAACGATACTGAAGTGATCAGTCGTTCGTTAAGTATTTTGATATCCGGTGCAACTAATATTATTACTTTAATCTGTTGTTTTTTGTACCTGGGAATCATGAATCTATACTCATTGCTATTGTCTTTTGTCATTATAGCTGTACTTGCTATGGTATACATGATGGTTGGCAATCGGGCAAATCAGTTAATGGAAGAGACAAGAGATTTACAAAACACATTTTTTAGATTTATCGACGATTTGTTAGAAGGGTTTAAAGAATTATCATTAAATAAGCACAAGCGCGATGAATTCGAAATAGCTATGAAGCAAAGTAGTGAGGCATACAAAGATAAACGGAATGTTTATCAACTACGGTATTCGGATATTTTTGTACTGGGCGAATTGTTGTTTGTACTGGTAATCGGCGTAGTTGTGTTCGTTTTCCCAGAAATATTCAAGCAGATGGATTCCTCTATGCTGCGAAATTATGTATTTGTATTTTTATATATGACAGGGCCCGTTAATCAGTTACTTGATAGCATTCCTCATTATGCACAAATCAAAATAAGTTGGCAACGATTGCAAACAATGTTGAGAGAGATTGAAAAACAAGAAAATTCTTCTACTACTACTGAAGTGATCGCGCACAAGCAATCGTTACAACTTCAATTGCAAGATATTATGTACAGTTATAAATCACGTGATGACGTTGGTTCTACTGGACAATTAACAGTTGAACAAGCAACATCAGATCGTAAAAGTTTTCATGTTGGACCAATAAGCAGTCAATTTGAAAGTGGAAGCATTATTTTTATTACAGGTGGAAATGGGAGCGGTAAATCTACACTTGCTCGTTTGCTGACTGGTTTGTACGAGCCTGATAGTGGCAAGTTGCTACTTAATAATGAAGTAGTGTCTCCCGGACAATTGGGACAGTATTACTCAGCAATTTTTGGTGATTTTCATTTGTTTGATCGTTTGTATGGAATAGACTGGACGAATAAACAGGCTGAAATTCAACATTATTTACGGCTATTGAAACTTGAAGGCAAAGTAACGATCCATGAAGGTATTTTTAGTACAGTTAAGTTGTCTACTGGTCAGAAAAAAAGATTGGCATTACTTGTAGCTTATTTGGAAGATCGTCCATTTTGTTTGCTTGATGAATGGGCTGCTGATCAAGACCCACAGTATCGTAGTTTCTTTTATCATACCCTATTACCTGATATGAAGGCTCAAGGCAAATGTGTGATTGCGATTACACATGATGATCAATATTTTCAACTAGCAGATCGCATCATTAAAATGGACAGCGGACGCATCGTATCGTTTGGTTCTGCTGTTGAAACAGTTACTATCTAGTCTAATGCTGATCAATAACACAATCGTTCATATGTTAATAATCAGGTGGGATATATTTTTATGAAAACATTATTATTTTGCTTACCTTACGCTGGTGGTTCAGCAACGATTTACCATGTATGGAGGAATCAGTTGAAAGATCATATCGAACTATATCCCATAGAATTACCAGGACATGGTAGTCGTTATGATGAACCTTATGCACAACATTTTGAAGCTTTACTAGACGATGTTATGGCGAGTATTTGTTCTCATTTAGGAAATCATCCATATGTAATATACGGTCATAGTATGGGTGCTGTGCTTGCTTATGAACTTTATTATAAGCTTGTACAAGAAGGTTATCATCCGCCAGCACAGATTATCTTGGCTGCTCGTCCAGCACCTCATAGTTCATATAGTCAGGAATCTAAATGGGCTCAGTTAAAAGATAAATTATTATCTATTTTACCGATAAAAGATAGCCGTATTCCTTCTGAAATCGCAAACTATCCACATCTGGCCAAACAATTTAAAAATACCTTGTCTGCTGATATTCAAGCATTGAGTTTTTATCGTATTCCTGATCAACGATCTATAATAGACTGTCCGTTGATCGTTTTTGCTGGTACAAAAGATCATATTCCACGCAGTGCAATAGAAGCATGGGAAGAGTATACAAGCAAAAGAGCTACTATTTATTGGTTAGAAGGTGATCATTTTTTTATTCATAGTCATACAGCGGAATTGATATCTATTATAAACAAATTAACGCTGGCTACATCTTACAAATAGGAGGATTGAACTCATGTCAACATCAGCTTGCTACGAAACGTCATCAGTGCAACGAAGGTTGTTTACTTTGCAACAGTTTAACCCTCAAAGTACAGCTTACAATTTGCCTGCCGTTTTCAAAGTACAGGGCAGACTAAATATAACTAAGTTTGAACAAGCAGTCAAAGTATTAGTGGAGAGACACGAGTCAATGCGTACAACTTTTATTGTAGATTTGGATACCAATGAAATTTTACAAAATGTGCTAGAAAATATTCACTTTTCGATAAATTATATAACATGTACAGAAGATGAATTAGAAGCCACGTTAAAAAATATTATACAGCCGTTCGATCTGGCACAAGCACCACTGTTTCGAATCCATGTACTTTGCATTTCAGATGAAGAACAATATTTATGTTTTGATATTCATCATATTGTAGCAGATGGTACCTCTATTCAAAATATTATGAAGGAAATCGTTTGTTTGTATAATGATTTGCCGCTATCGCCTGTAGAAGTACAATATGTAGATTATGTCATGTGGCAAAACGATTTATTTGCTAATGGCGAGATGGATTTTCAGGAGAACTACTGGTTAGAACAATTAAAAGGTGAATTACCTGTACTCGATTTGCAAACTGATTATGCTAGACCATCTGTGCGTAATGGCAGTGGACATACGCTTTATTTTGAACTTAATACAGAAGTTGTTCAACAAATCAGACAACTTGCCCAGCAAGCAGGATCTACATTGTTTATGGTTTTGCTCGCTATCTATAGTTCAATATTGTATCGGCATACCGATCAAGATGATCTAATTATTGGTACACCCATTGCTGGACGACGCAGTACAGAACTAGAATCTGTAATTGGTATGTTTGTGAATACACTTGCTTTGCGTATTCGTCCTACAGGAGAAATGACTTTTCGTGAGCTGTTACACCAAGTTAAACAAACTACGTTATCTGCATATGATCATCAGGATTATCCATTGGATCTAATTGTCGAAAAATTAAATATACCTCGTACTTCAGGACGGAATCCCATTTTTGATACAATGTTTGTTTTGCAAAATATGAGCATGCAGGCAGTGGAATTGGATGGGCTACGTTTTTCTCCTTATCCGCAACAGCACAGTAGTGCTAAATTTGATATCAGTCTAGAAATTAATGAAGAAGGAGATCAATTGAAAGGCAAATTGGAATACAGTAGCGAATTATTTGCTCTCGATACGATGGAACGTATGGTATCCCAATTTGTACGCATCACAAGCCAAATTGCAGTGCAACCCGATCTGCCATTGCATCAGTTGCAACTGCTCAACACTGCAGAAGAACAAAAGTTGCTTCAGCAGTTCAACGATCATGCTAGCGATTATCCATTATATACAATAGATCAGTTGTTTGAAGAACAGGTAATACGTTATCCTGAAAATACAGCGATATCTTACAATGGAAAAATTTATACATATCGTGAATTAAATGAGCGTGCCAACTCGCTTGCACGTTTATTGCAAACCAAAGGTGTGATTCCAGGTTCTGCTGTCGGCATTATAGCTGAACGTTCGTTAGAATTGATCGTTGGTATTGTAGCAGTTAGCAAAGCAGGAGCTGCGTATGTTCCAATTGAACCTGATTATCCAGCCGAACGTATTCAACATATGCTTACAGACAGCGGCAGTCAATGGTTACTAGTACAGGGAGAGTATGCTTATCATAAAGAAGATATGTGTATAATTGATTTGCTCGATTCTGCTGTATACACACAGGATTATACAAATTTAGAGCTAAACAACAATCCTGAAAATACAGCAATTATTATTTTTACTTCAGGTACAACTGGACGACCAAAAGGTATTTTGATTAAACATAAAGGTATTTCAAGACTTGTTAAAAATACAAATTATGTAAATTTAGATCAACATACTCGTATGTTACAAACTTGTGCACTCGGCTTTGACGTGTTTACTTTTGAAACGTGGGCTCCGTTACTACATGGAGGAACACTTTATTTAACAGATAAAAGTACGTACTTGGATGCAACACGTTTAAAACCGTTTTTGCTAGAGCATGATATCAATATTATGGTTCCAACAACAGCCTTGTTTAATCATCTGATCAGTGAAGATGTAACTCTTTTTAATTCTTTACAAACGGTGATTGTTGCAGGAGAAGCAATGTCAGCTTCACATGCACAACTTTTAATGCAACAGCAAGCTAAGGTGACACTAATCAATGGGTACGGACCCGCAGAAAGCACTAGTTATACAACAGCATATCAAGTAACCATTGATGATCAGCATTCTGTACCTATTGGCAAACCTATTTCTAATACGACTTGTTACGTTGTAGATCGGTATGACCAACCGGTTCCTATTGGTGTTGTAGGTGAATTGCTGATTGGTGGTGCTGGCATCGCTGGTGGATATGCTAATCGTATTGATTTGACAACCGAAAAATTTATTATAATTCCTCATTTAGAAACAGGAATACTTTACCGTACAGGCGATTTAGTGAAATGGCGCGCCGATGGCAACTTAATCTATATAGGTAGACGAGATGATCAGATTAAAATCCGTGGTTATCGGATCGAGCTAGAAGAGATCAAACAACAAATTTTGTCATTACCATGTATTCGTGAAGCTGTTATTGTTCCTATAAAAGAAAAAGAGCAAGAAACACGTATTTGTGCATATTATACTGCCAATGGAATACCTGATATAACAGATTTACGTTCAAAATTACAGCAAAAATTGCCTGAATTCATGGTTCCACAACTGTATATGCAACTTGAAAATATGCCTCTTTCGGCTAATCACAAAATTAATCTGAAACAATTGCCAATACCTGAACAACCAAAAGTAAATCACAACTCATTATCATTATCTGAACAACAATTTAAAGATGAATTAGAACAAACAATTGGTGCAGTATGGAGCGAAGTTCTAGAAATTCCTGAAATTGGAGCCAATGATCATTTTTTTGAAATGGGTGGACATTCTCTCAAAGCGGTACTTATTATCGCTAAATTGCGTAAAGTGCTTGAAGTTGATATCGGAATAGAAGATATTTTTAACCAGCCGACTGTTCGAGAAATGGCAGATCAATTACGTTATCGTCAACAGGAAAAAGCAATACAACCACAATTGATTGAAAAACGTGAATTTTATCCAGCTACTTCACAACAAACTCGATTTTTTGTTATGGAAAAAATGAAACGCAAATCTGATACAAGCAATAATATTACTGATGCACAATGGATTCTTGGACCGCTTGATATCCAACAATTTAAAAAAGTAGGCAAGCAAGTGATGGCACGCCATGAATCTCTACGGTTATCGCATAAGCTGATCGGAGAACAAGTCTTTTTCAAAATACATGACAATTTGGAGTTACCATTTCAATTAATTAAAGCAACAGAAGAAGAGATGCCTCAACTGATTCAACAATTTATTCGTCCGTATGATTTAAGTCAACCTCCTTTATTTCGGATTGGGTTGATTCAAATACATCCTGAAAAGCATCTACTGTTGTTTGATATTCACCATAGTATTGCTGACGGCTTTTCATTAGGATTACTCGCTAAAGAATTTATAAATTTACTGGCAGGTAATACGTTGTCTCCACTTCCTTTTCAATATAAAGAATATGCGGCATGGCAACAGTCGATCCAACAATCTGAAAGTTGGAAAAGGCAAGAACAGTATTGGTTGAATACGCTAAACGGTGATATTCCTCAACTTCAGTTGCCGTTGGATTATATACGTCCAGTGGAACAATCATATGAAGGTGCATTTCAAAAGTTAGTAGTAGATCAAGAAACAACGATGCAATTGAAACAACTAGCTATCAAAACAAATACTACATTGTACATGTTGTTACTAACTGCTTATTTTACGCTACTTCATTATTATAGCGGTGATGAAGATATTGTGATTGGTATTCCAGTAGCTGGACGCAATCAAGCAGAGTTTCAACAATTGATCGGTATGTTTGTAAATACTATTGTTTTACGCAATCAACCTGTTCCAGACAAAACATTTTATAGACTGTTGATGGAAGTACGTCAACATACACTAGAAGCTTTTAATCATCAAGACTATCCACTGGATCTATTATTAGAAAAACTGGAAATTCAACCTGTTGCTGATCGTAATCCGTTATTTCAGACATTATTTGTTTTGCAAAATATGGATATTCCATTACTACAAGCAAAAGAGCTAGACTTTCAACCATATGTATATGAACAGCATACCAATATTATAGATCTTTCTTTAATCATAACAGAGAAAGATGAAGAGCTAATTTGTACGTTTGAATATGGAATTCATCTGTTTCAAGAAGATACCATTCGTGGTATAGCAGAGCATTTTACTTCTTTATTAAGTGTATTAACAACTACTGATATAGATCATACACTTGCCGATCTGTATACAATTGTCGCTCCAGCACGAGATCAAGTAGAAGTTAGTCCAGATTGGTTAACTGATACATTTTCATTTTAATAACGGGATGATAGGAAAGGGGCAACGAAAATGAGTATATCAATAGAAGAAGCAAATAAGCAAAAGCAATTTTGGACACAATATTTAAACAACGAATTTCCTGTAACTACTTTGTTACCTGATTATACTAGCAATGAACAATTGCCTAATTGGAAAACGATACAAAGTAATGCTTATCCCCAAGTTGTAAAACAACTGCAAACTTATTGTAAAGATTCAGATTTTTTGTGGTACTGTTTTTTAATGGCGGCTCTACAAGTGTGCATATATAAACATGATGGTGAGCACAAGTTGCTGATTGGATCACCAGTACAGGGAGATACGCAACTTAACAATCAACAGAATTCGTCTGTCATTCTTCCAGTACAATCGCTAATTGATCCAAGTGTTTCATTCAAATCGCACATATTACAACTTAAAGAACAACTGGGCACCTTGTATGCTAACCAATCTTTTTGGATAGATCGTATGCAATCAGTACAAAATGAACATGGTTATAAGGATAATAAAAAGAAAATACTACAGCCGCAAATTGTAGTGGCGATAGATAATTTTCATTTTTTACCTACTGATCGCATTATTGACGAATACAATGATTCTGCTGGTATTCAAATTGTATTCCATCGGGGACAAGATGCTTTGCAAATCGAGTATCGTTTTTCAACAACACAATATAAAGAAGAAACGATCCAGCGATTTGATGCTAGATTTCAAGAACTGTTGAAAGTGGGTCTTTCTCAAGTAGACATGCCTATTCGCGAAATGTCTATTTGTAGTCAGGAAGAAAAAGAGCAAATTTTAATGCAATTTAATCCTTCGTTAGCAGATCGAAAGCCAGAAGGGACAATAATTAGCCATTTTGAAAAGTGTGTATCTCAATATCCTCATCATACTGCTGTTGTATATAACGATCAAAGTGTAACGTATAAGGAACTAAACGATAAAGCGAATTTGTTAGCTCATGTATTGCAGACAGAAGCTCATATTCAACCTGATCAGTTTGTCGCTGTGCATATGCTGAAAGAAATTGAATATATTATATCTATTCTTGCGATATTAAAAGTAGGTGGAGCATATTTGCCGATTGATATTGAATATCCAAATGAGCGCGTAGAGTATATTTTACAAGATAGTCAAGCTTCATTAGTGCTTGTGCAGAACGATCAGGATCGTATTAACAGTTATCCTGTTCCTGCAATTGCTGTACGAGAAAAATTAAATAATAAATATTTAGATTTAGAAGTTTATAACGTTGTTACACAAGATGCAATAGCCTATTTGTTGTATACATCAGGTACAACTGGTAAGCCAAAAGGAGTATTGATTAAGCAAAAAAGTGTAATTAATCTAGTGAAAGAGGCAGATTATCTTGATCTTACTCATGATACGATTATGTTGCAGTCTACCTCGATCGTGTTTGACTTATCTACACTAGAAATATGGGGAGCATTGCTTAATGGAGGCACGCTTGTTTTGATCAACAAAGAAGATTTATTAGAACCTTCATATCTAAAATTAACTTTGTCTGCCAATCAAATTAACACATTGATTATTACGACTGCTTTATTTCATCATCTAGCAGGTCATCATGCTCATATGTTAGTTGGCATAAAACAAATTTTGACAGGTGGAGAAGTACTTTCTTCTGTATTATCTAATAAAGTTTTGGAAATGTATCCTGATATGCGAGTAATTAACGCATATGGACCAACTGAATGTACTGTTATGGCAACTGCTTATGAGGTACAACGAACTGAGCAAAATAATATTTCGATCGGAAAACCTATAACAGGAACTAATGTATTAATTTTGAATAAAGACGGTCAAATTCAGCCAGTTGGCATTCCGGGTGAATTATGCATTACCGGTTTTGGTGTAGGACATAGTTATCTCAATCAGCCTGAATTGACAGCAGAAAGATATGTGCCTACTGTAGAGCAACCCGGTCAAATGATGTATAAAACAGGGGATATTGCTTTGTGGCGTGAAGATGGAAATATTATATTTAAAGGACGGCAAGATAGACAGTTAAAGTTACGGGGCTTCCGTATTGAATTGGGAGAGATTG
Organism: Paenibacillus nicotianae; assembly: GCF_042681745.1. Taxonomy (NCBI): domain Bacteria; kingdom Bacillati; phylum Bacillota; class Bacilli; order Caryophanales; family Paenibacillaceae; genus Paenibacillus; species Paenibacillus nicotianae. The sequence continues at coordinate 1,034,767 of NZ_JBHUGF010000010.1, forward strand.
AAAATGTATTGTTACAATATGAAGAGGTGCGCGAAGCTGTAGTTTTACCGGTAGCTAAACAATATGAAGAAGATATAGCACTTCATGCTTTTATTGTTACTAATACTATTCAGCAACATGAACTTACAAATAAATTGATGCATTATCTACAGCAAACACTGCCTAGCTATATGATTCCATCTGTTTATATACAAGTAAATCAGATCCCACTTAAATCCAGTGGAAAAGTTGATGCTGATCGTTTGTTGGAAAAAAGTCGTGGGCAAACACAACAACAGGCAAATATAATATCAGAGGTCACATTAACAGAAGAACAACAAAAAGTATGCCATATTTGGGCGACAGTTTTGGGCATGCCTAATATTGGGATGTATCAAAATTTCTTTGAATTGGGAGGACATTCTTTGAAATTAATTATTTTGGCTGAAGAATTGCAAAAAGCAGGGTACTTATTGAATACAATGGATTTATATAAGTATCCAACAGTTTCAGCATTTTTAGAATTTCAAAACCAATTAAGTAAATGATATTAATAACTATTGGTCAAAAGTATGAACACAAAGTGTTCATACTTTTTGCGCTTGAGTAGAGATTTAATTAGAATAAACTACAATAAGCGATTATACACCAAAACATAAATATTTTAACAATCTTACTTTATATAGTAGTTTGAAAAAATATAGTAGTTTGAAAAAGTAAGATTTGGCTTGTGTCTATATGAAGAAAAATAGAACTTTTTACATTCATTCGTTATAATAGAATAGACGAACATGCATTTGCATTATAGTCTTATCGAATAATAAAAATATTGAATCTATTGACTGGAAGAAATATATACTATTTTCTTTATTTATTATACAGTTAGATATTCTTATAATATTACCAAGAGAAATCAGTTATGCAATATGTAAATATCTATAACTAAAAATACTATAAACGTAAATTTATGAATACAAGTTGTTTTGGAGGGGAACCATGACTACGTATACACCGATGATGATGCAATATCTCAAAATAAAAGAACAAGCACAAGATGCATTTTTATTTTTCCGATTGGGGGATTTTTACGAATTATTTTTTGATGATGCGATTCTAGCGTCTAAAGAATTAGAGATTACGTTGACAGGCAAAGCTGCTGGTGTACCGGAGCGGATTCCGATGTGTGGTGTGCCTTATCATTCGGCAGAAAATTATATTCATCGCTTGATTGAAAAAGGATACAAAGTCGCGATCTGTGAACAGGTAGAAGACGCAGGAGCAAGCAAAGGTATTGTAAAACGTGAAATTATCCGCGTCGTTACACCGGGTACGATGATGGAAAGTAAAGGATTAACCGACAAAGCCAATAACTATATGATCTGTTTGACTGAACGTGAAGGAAAAATGGCTTTGGCCGCTTGCGATTTATCTACAGGTGAACTGCATGTGACATCAGCTTTATCTTCACAACAATGGTTACGTGATGAACTAGGGTTGTATGAGCCGTCTGAAATTATCGGGCAAATTGATCTGATTGATGAATCTTATCGTCAAGCGCTTCAACTAGGACGTAAAGTGTTATATACACCCTGGGACAAATCACGCGAAGAATTAGCACGTCGCCAATTTGGAGAAGCGGCGTGGGCAAGATTGGATGAAGAACGTCAATTATGTATTTCTATTCTGATCGGATATTTAAGTGAAACACAAAAACGTTCACTTGGACAATTAACGCATATCAGTGCTTATGAGCCTGAACATTATATGATTCTTGATCCATTTACACGTCGTAATCTAGAGTTGATTGAGACGGTGCGTGAGCGTTCTCGCAAAGGTTCCTTGTTGTGGTTGCTTGATCGTACAGAGACGCCGATGGGTGGACGCTTGCTTCGTCGTTGGATCGATAAGCCGTTATTATCTCGTAAATTAGTAGAAGAGCGCTTAGAAGCTGTAGAGAAGCTTCATCAAGGACTGATTTTACGTGAAGATTTGCGCTCTCAATTAAAAGGTATTTATGATCTGGAACGTTTGGTAGGACGAATTGCGTTTGGAACAGCCAATGGGCGAGATATGTTAGCCTTACGTGACTCACTTGCTCAAATTCCTGAATTGCGTCGTCAATGTACCGATTCTTCTTCATCTACATTACAACAAATCGCGGAGTTAATGGATGAATGTACAGATTTAACAGAAGCGATCGGTGCAGCTATTGTAGATGATCCACCGGTGTCGGTAAAAGACGGAGGATTGATCCGCGAAGGCTATCACGCTCATCTTGATGAATTACGTGAAGCTAGTGTGAATGGTAAACGTTGGATTGCTGAACTTGAAGCAGCCGAACGATTAGCAACAGGGATCAAATCGCTCAAAATCGGCTATAACAAAATTTTTGGCTATTATATAGAAGTAACTCGTTCTAACTTAAATGCTTTACCAGAAGGCAGATATGAGCGTAAGCAGACGTTAGCGAATGCAGAGCGTTATGTGACACCTGAACTAAAAGCCAAAGAAGCATTAATTTTGGAAGCTCAAGAAAAAATGGTTGATATCGAATATGAGTTGTTTGCAGATCTGAGAACTCAAGTAGCTAATGAAATTCCACGGCTCAAACAGTTAGCGGAAAAAGTAGCAGAGATCGACGTTTATCAGTCTTTCGCTGTGATCAGTGCAGAACGTGCTTTTGTCAAACCTGTATTAACTGACCGCTATGATCTTATTGTAAAAGAAGGTCGTCATCCTGTAGTAGAAGCAGTGATGAACAATACATCATTTATATCGAATAGTACCGAAATTACAGAAGATAAAGCGAATATTTTACTGATTACAGGGCCGAATATGGCTGGTAAAAGTACGTATATGCGTCAAGTGGCTTTGGTATCTATTATGGCGCAAATTGGATGTTTTGTACCTGCAACTCAGGCAGAAATTCCGATGATCGATCGTATTTTTACTCGTATTGGAGCCGCAGATGATCTAATTGGTGGACAAAGTACTTTTATGGTCGAAATGGCAGATATTCAAGTGATGACCGAGCGCGCAACACCTCGAAGTCTGATTATTATTGATGAGTTAGGTAGAGGAACATCGACCAGTGAAGGGATGTCTATTGCTCAAGCAGTAATCGAATATGTGCATCATGAGATCGGCTGTAAAGCATTAGTTTCTACTCATTTTCACGAATTAGCACATCTGGAAGAAACGTTAGAACATTTGCAAAACTTCTCAATGGCGGTAAAAGAAAGTGGAGATAAAGTTCATTTTCTGCGCAAATTAGTTCCAGGTGCCGCTAGTACCAGTTATGGTATTTATTGTGCACAACTAGCAGGGCTACCAGAAAGTATTATAGATCGGGCAAATGGTATCCTTAGCCGGATGGAACAGGCAAGTAGTACTGTTGTAGCTGATCAATCGGCGGTAACGGTACCAGCTAAACTAGAAGATCAATTACACAATGATAAACAATCCGAACAGTTATCGTTAGCCAATGCACAGAAACAAGCAGCATTTTCGGCTACAACTAACACTTATTCATCTGTTGAGATTGCTGAAAAAGGTTCTGTACTTTTCGCTGGCGCTAAAGAGGAATCAACAAAGCAACAGTCTGATATAGAAATGAATACTTTCGATAAACCGTCGCTTACACAAAGCAATTATTCTTCAAATTCAGCTCCATCGAAAACTCAAGATGTTGTGCAATTATCTATTTTTGGAGATGAAGAAGAGTCGACTCCGATGATCATCAAAGAAGATCCAGTCGCCAAACAAATCGTAGAATTGATACAAAATACAGACATTATGAATATGACACCTTTACAAGCTATGCAATTGCTCAATGATCTGAAAGTAAAAGCGACATATTGATTTGAGTAGGTAAGAAATGAAACTGGAAGGAGGAATTATAAATGGGTCAAATTCGTGTGTTAGATGAACATATCGCTAACCAGATTGCCGCTGGTGAAGTCGTAGAACGTCCAGCTTCTGTTGTCAAAGAGTTGGTTGAAAATGCGATCGATGCCAAGTCCAGTCGTATTGATGTTCATATTGGCGAAGGTGGACTAGAATATATTCGCGTACAAGATAATGGACAAGGAATAGCCGCAGATGATTGTGAGACAGCTTTTTATCGTCATGCTACAAGTAAATTAACCGATGATCGTGATCTATATCAAATTACAAGTCTAGGATTTCGCGGGGAAGCTTTGCCGAGTATTGCTGCTGTATCCAAAGTAGAATTACTATCCAGCGCGACTGATGATGGGGCAGGTAGAAGATTAGTCATTGAAGGTGGAACACTCAAAGTCAATGAAGATGAAGCGGCACCGCGTGGTACAGATTTTCGTGTAAATTCGTTATTTTACAATACGCCTGCGCGATTGAAATATATGAAAACAGTACAAACCGAACTTGGACATATCTCTGATGTCATGTACCGTATGTCGCTGGCTCATCCTGAGATTGCGTTTACTTTTCGGCACAATGGTAATCTATTACTTCAGACTCCGGGAACAGGTGATATGTTACAAGTAATAGCGGCTGTGTATGGTACTTCAGCCGCCAAAATGGTATTGCCGCTGGAAGGTGAAAATCTCGATTATCAGATTGGCGGTTATATAGGGCGCCCTGAAATTGCCAAGTCCAGTCGTAATGCAATGTCTATTGTAGTCAACGGTCGTTATATTCGAAATTATGCAGTCAATCAAGCGATTTTGCGTGCATATCATACATTATTGCCTATTAATCGTTATCCATTAGCTGTATTGCAATTAACGATGCATCCTTCATTGGTAGATGTAAATGTACATCCATCCAAAATGGAAGTGCGTTTTAGTAAAGAAGCTGAATTGATGTTGTTTGTAGAAGAAGCGATTCGTCAGACATTGCGTAAAGAAATTTTGATTCCGCATGCCACCAAGCAGACAATCAAACGTGGCAATAGTGAATCGATTATACAAGAGCAATTTAATTTTACCAAAGCACCTGTAGAATATCTGGAACCGGAAAAAAACACTGCTTCTCCAAGCCATAGTTCAAGCGAATTAGGTGATCTGGATGCACCTTATATTCCGCCATTTACAGATGCAGATTTGCCGCCTGAATCTAATGTTCAGTCTCCTTCTGTTTCAAATACAGAAGATATAACGTATAAGAAAAAGGAACAACTTAGCGCACCACATGAACAGGAAGTTCAAAAACAGTTGCCACCTGTGCAAGCTACACCAACGAATAAAATGACTTCGTCTGCTTCAGTTCAGCCGTCTTATGCAACGCCTGCTTATACGGCTCCGATCCAATCAGGATCAACCGAACAAATACAAGAGCAAAGTCAAACGGGGCAATATCAGAAATCTCATACACCTGTTGCCAAAAGTACGAATAGTTCTTCTGCAAGACAAGCACCACAACGACCGAATTATAATAACAATAACAATAACAATCGTAACTTTAATGCGGAATTATTGTATGGTACTGCTGAAGAACCGGAGATTCCACAATTTCCAGAAATGAATTTGATCGGTCAGCATCATGGTACTTATCTAGTCGCTCAAAATAACGAAGGATTGTTTTTGATTGATCAGCATGCTGCTCATGAACGAATTAATTATGAATTTTATTATGAGAAATTTGGTCGTCCTGAAGAAGTATCACAAGAACTGCTGTTACCTATTACGCTTGAATTTACTTTAGCAGAAGCGAATAAGCTCAAAGATCGTTTGCATTGGTTCGAGCGGGTAGGAGTGTATTTAGAGCATTTTGGTGGTCAGACATTTCGAGTGACTGCTTATCCGTACTGGCTGCCTAAAGGGGAAGAGCAACAGGTGATTGAAGAGATGGCTGAATGGGTGCTGAGTGAACGAGCGATTGATCTTGCCAAGCTACGGGAGCAAGCTTCTACACTTTGTTCTTGCAAAGCTTCAATCAAAGCCAATCAAAAACTAACCGAGCATGAAGCACAATCATTATTGGATCGTCTGGCAACCTGTCGTCAGCCATACACATGTCCTCATGGACGCCCAATTGTAGTTTCTTTTTCTTCGTATGACTTGGAAAAAATGTTCAAACGTGTGATGTGATGCAGAGTTATGGTATTATGGCATACAATAACTAGAATCATTTGCGTGATGCATATACTCATGCTGAACAATTTTGACGTAGATTCGAAAGTCATTGTAGATTTGCATTTTTAAATGTTGGGATGGAGAAAATTAGAATGATGATTACAACAGGCGACGATGCTGCAATCGATACGATCCAGCGTGCACAAAAGCTGGCGGCTGAATTCGCTGTTCCTTATATTAAGCGTGGTGGGCGTTCTATTCCCAAATTAGCGTCTGCTTATAATGAGACAGATTTTATCGTACTTGTAGAGCAAGAAGTACGAATTATGCGTCCAGGAGAACCTATTATGCAGTTTCACCCGAGCATGGCTTATGTTAGAGCCAAACGTTTGCTCAAAGGGGAAGCTGATCCAATGATCACTCACTCGCTAATAGAGCCTGGAGATCATGTGATCGATTGTACAGCGGGTCTAGGTGCAGATTCCCTTGTATTTTCGTTGTACACAGGGGAGCAGGGCAAAGTAGTCGCATTGGAGAGTTCAATGCCACTAGCGGCTTTGCTGACTGAAGGACTTCGAAGTCATGTAACAGCACTTGAAGCTGTCAATGAAGCGATGCGTAGAATCGAAGTCATTCAGCAAGATCATGTGACGTATTTAAGCAAACAACCCGATAAAAGTGTAGATGTAATTTATTTCGATCCGATGTTTCGTGAAGCGGTACATCAATCGGCTGCAATCGCACCTTTACGTGGATTTTCCAATAATAATGCGTTAACGGAAGAAGCTGTAAAGCAAGCGATTCGGGTCGCTCGTAAGTCTGTGCTGCTCAAAGAAAAATGGGATAGCCCGGAATATGAACGACTTGGATTTAAGCGAATACAGCGTAAAACATCAAAAATTGAATACGGAGTGATTTATCCATGACCCAAGCGGTTAAAAAACCAAGGCTACTGGTCTTAATGGGCCCAACAGCCGTTGGTAAAACTGGAATCAGTATAGAAATTGCCAAAACATTTGGCTGCGAAATTATTTCGGGTGATTCCATGCAGGTCTACCGTGGTATGGATATTGGGACAGCCAAAATCAAACCGGAAGAAATGCAAGGAATTCCTCATCATTTGATCAATATTCATGATCCACAAGAATCATTTTCAGTAGCTGAATTTCAACAGCGTTGTCGAAAATTGATTCCAGAGATCACAGCTAGAGGGAATCTTCCTTTTATTGTAGGTGGAACCGGGTTGTATATTGAATCTGTATGTTTTGAATTTGAATTTAGCGAAAATGGAGCTGATGAAGCATTTCGTCAGGAGCAAGCTACGTATGCTGAAGAGCATGGTGCTCAAGCGCTCCATGACCGTCTAGCAGAGATTGATCCACCTTCTGCCAAACGTTTGCATCCCAATGACCAAAGACGCGTCATTCGCGCTCTGGAAGTGTATCATATGACAGGAGTCAAACTTTCCGATCAATTATCGGGACAAAATAAGCAATCTCCGTATGAGTTATGTTTTGTAGGTTTGACAATGGATAGGGAAATGCTATATAAACGTATTGAAGCCCGTATAGACCAGATGCTAGAAGAAGGGCTGGTTGAAGAGGTGAGAAACCTTTTGAATCAAGGATATACCCCCGGAATGGTCGCAATGCAGGGGCTAGGATACAAAGAGATTGCTGCTCATCTTGCAGGTCATGTATCGCTTCAAGAAGCAGTTGTACTGCTCAAAAGAGATACACGTCGATTTGCAAAAAGACAGCTTTCCTGGTTCCGTCATATGAATAATATTCATTGGGTTGATGTTAGCGATGTGGACAGAAGCGACGAACACACCCGTGAAGTTCATGATATTATAGCAGGAACATTCCCTGCGGATATGGAATATACATCAACAACCTAAAAAACATTGATTACACTGAGATTACATTCTTACATGAATTGAGCATTTATCGATGCTGAATTAATAATCACTTGGGGGTACGGCTAATGAATAAGTCTATTAATATTCAAGATACGTTTCTAAATCAATTGCGTAAGGAAAATATTCCAGTGACTGTTTATCTGGTCAATGGTTTTCAAATTCGTGGTACGATCAAAGCTTTTGATAACTTTACCATTATGGTGGATAGCGATGGACGTCAGCAAATGATCTACAAACATGCTGTATCGACATTTACACCATCACGTAACGTATCCCTAATGCAGGATAATCAAAGCGACAACTAACATTAAAATGAAACTTTTTATGCTTCACCATCGTCTAACTATAGGACAAAGAATCGGACAACCTGTTCTATAGGTTGTTCTTTTCTTTCTAGGGTTAGGCATCACAGAACGACGTTTATATCTCAAATCATTTGCTTTATAAATGATGTAAATTGTTTTACTGAAAGGGAGTCAGAACGAAAAATGCCAAGACAGCAGCTATCCCGCAGTGACAAAAGTAAGCCGGAAACAAGAACAAGACCGGGACAGTCCAAGCCAACACCCAAAAAGAAAAAGAAAAAAATAACAGGTAAACGTGTATTTTGGACATTGTTTATTGTCGCTGCTTTAGGCGTATTTTGTGCACTAGCCGGTTACATGTTTATTATGGTAAGTGGAGAAAAAATTTATCAACAAAATATCAATAAATTAGCTATCAACGGCCCTACACAAATTTTTGATCGTAACGGCACTTTGATTCAAGAACGTTCTGTGAGGACAGGCGACCCTGTACAATATGATGAAATTCCGAAGTTGCTTGTTGATGCTTTTGTAGCAACTGAAGATCGTCGCTTTTTTGAACATCAGGGTGTAGATATTTGGTCAATCGGTCGTGCTGCTGTGCGTGATATCGTGGCACGTTCTGCGGTAGAAGGCGGAAGTACGATTACACAGCAATTAGCGAAAAATGTATTTTTAAATGATGACAAAACATTTTTCCGTAAAGCAACTGAATTATCGATTGCTTTAGCGATTGAACGCAAAATGACCAAAGAAGAAATTATTACAACGTATCTCAACCGTATATTTTTTGGTAAAGGTGCTTATGGTATCAAAGAAGCATCTGAGACTTACTTTGGCGTGACTGATCTGAACAAATTAAAAGTATGGCAGATTGCTACACTTGCAGGTCTACCTAAAGCTCCATCACGTTACAATCCACAATCGAATCCTGATCTATCCAAAGAACGTCGTGGCGTTGTACTGCAATTGATGGCAGATCAAGGGTATATTACACAAGCAGAAGCTAAAGAAGCAGCAGCAGTCGATTACAACTATAATTCGTCTGCCAAAGATAAAGACAAAAAATATGAAGCATTTATAGAGTATGCTATGCAAGAAGCAGAAGATGTAACAGGCTTAACATCAGATGATTTGAACCGTGGTGGATATAAAATATATACAACTATGGATGCCAAAGCACAACAGAACTTAGAGACTTCGTTCCAAAATAACGACCTCTTTGAGAAAAGTTCAGATGATGTACCTGTTCAAGGATCTATGGTTATCGTCAATAACGATACTGCGGGTATTGTAGCTTTACTGGGTGGACGTAACTATAACACAGGTAATTTCAGCCGTGTTACTAGCCGTAGACAGCCAGGTTCAGCATTCAAACCTATTATTTCATATGCGCCTGCATTGGAATCCGGGAAATTTAATCCTAATTCGTTATTGAGCAATGAGAAACAATGTTTTGGTAATTACTGTCCAACCAACTTACATGGATATTCATCTACTGTGACGATGGATGAGGCTATTCAAGACTCGATTAATATTCCAGCAGTATGGACACTGAACCAGATCGGTATTGATACAGGCCTTGCGTTTGCTAAATCAGTAGGATTCTCGTTAACCGATCAAGATCGTAATTTAGCGCTTGCGCTTGGTGGACTAAGCACTGGAACAAATACGTTAGAGATGGCACAAGCGTATCGTACATTTGCAGATGGAGGAACATATACACCTGCTTATGCTGTGAAGAGTATTGTCGATAGCACTGGCGATGAGATTTACAAAAATAAAGCTGATTCTTCTCAAGTGATCAGCAAACAAACAGCGAATGAAATGACTCAAATGTTACAAGACGTTGTTAATGATGGTACAGGTAAACGTGCTCAAATTAACCGTCCAGTAGCAGGGAAAACAGGTACAACTCAGCATGGTATCGAAGGATTTAGAAGTAGTGCAAACCGTGATGCTTGGTTTGTTGGTTATACCAAAGAATGGACAGCCGCTGTCTGGATGGGTTATGACAAGCCAGACCGTACCCATTTATTGAATCAAAGTAGTGGAATGGCAGCAGCGATGTTTGCAGCAGTTATGGGGCCTTCCCTTGAAGGATATCCAGTACAGCAATTTGAAGCTCCTACGCCAAGTGCTCCTGTAGAACAACCGGTGGAAGAAGAACCGGAACCGGAAGTATCTGCTGTGAGTGGAATGGCTGCTTCGTATGATAAAGACAATCAAGTGGTTGCTTTATCTTGGAAAGCGTTAGAAAATGCTAGCTCGTATACGGTTTATCGTAAAGGTAGTGGAGATGGTCAATTTACAGCTATCTCTAGCGGACTCAGTGATACCTCTGCTCAAGATAGCAGCGCAGCACCTGGACAAACGTATGAGTATTATGTAACAGCTACGATGAAAGATGGATCGCAATCAGATGCTTCAAATACGGTTCAGATTACAGTCGATGAAGCAACAGAAACACCGACTGAACCGGAAGAAAATCCAGAAGGTGGTGTAGTACCACCAGAAGGTGAACCGACGACTCCACCAACCGGTGAAGAAGTACCGGGTACAGATAATGGTACAGGAACGGATCAAGGTACAGGAACAACACCAACAGATCCAAATACCGATCAAGGTACCGTTCCACCGGATGGAGGAACGACCACACAGGATGGTAGTACAGATAGCGGGCAAAATGGTACAACATCACCAGCGACTCCTGAACCAACCACGCCGGGTACAACAACAGATCCATCAGCAGGAACAACCGAAGGTACAACATCACCACCGACGACTGCTCCACCGTCTACTCCTTAAAAAGGGTATCAGAAAAGCCTCCAGTGATATAATTGGAGGCTTTTTTTGAGTGCTTGGCGCAAATATGCTATTCTGAAGTTACTTTGTTGGGAAAGGGATACTTCCATGAAACGTAAATTTGCGGATCGAGCGAACTGGCGCAGAGTAATTCAACGTAATTACTCAAGACGCTATGTAAACAATAGTTTATTTACAGGGTATGTTACTCTGTACCGTATGAATCGTTTACGTGAACCCTTATATAAAATATATGGAGGGCGACGATTCTGTATTGCAGCGGCAGGTTATTCGTGGATGCAATATTATCCAGAACATGCGAACTATGTAGTCACTGCAATGTTTGATGATAAACGTGAAATTATTGAATGGTATATTGATATTTGCAAAACACAAGGATTAACAGATCAAGGTGTGCCCTGGTTTGATGATCTGTATTTAGATATTGTAGTAATGAAAGATGGGCAAGTCTTTTTACTGGATGAAGATGAATTAGATGATGCGTTACGCAAGCAGATTATTACCGATCAAGATTATGAATTAGCTCAACAGACAGCGCAAAAGTTGCTTGTGCAGATCGATGCTCATGCTTTTCCTTTATTCACCTTATCGATCAAACATCGTCAAAGTTTATTTGGTAAAGATAGTAATTCATGATTCAATATCAAAAAGTGTGAGAAGTATGTTAACATGACAAAGATAAGACTTCATGATATAAGCAAGAAGTAGGTAAGATTACAAGGAGCGGGATATACAAATGAAAAATGAAACTCATGGTGTAGAAATAGAGATTCAACCTCGAGCTATATTAGTTAGTTTGGTTACTCAAAATGACAAGCGCGCAGGTGTGAATGCAGATGGATCAATGCAAGAATTAGTGAGCCTTGCCAAAACAGCAGGAGTAGAAGTATTAGAGCAAGTGATCCAGAATAAAGAAAAACCTGATTTTAGATGGTTTATCGGTAAAGGTAAAGTAGAAGAAATCCGCATTTTGATGGATTCTTTAGACGCTAACAGCGTGATTTTTGATCAGGAATTATCAGGCGCTCAAGTACGTAACTTAGAAGCAGCACTGGATGCCAAAATTATTGACCGTACCCAGTTGATTCTGGATATCTTTGCACAACGTGCCAAAACACGTGAAGGAATTATTCAAGTTGAACTTGCTCAACATGGCTATTTATTACCACGATTATCTGGACAAGGAAGTAACTTATCTCGTCTTGGTGGTGGTATAGGTGCAAGAGGACCAGGTGAAACTAAGCTAGAAACAGATCGTCGCCATATTCGTACGCGGATTACCGACTTGAAGCGTCAACTTGAAGAAGTCACACGTCATCGTACATTGTATCGTGAACGTCGCAAAAAAGCCGGTGCTGTACAAGTAGCTTTAGTCGGTTATACCAATGCAGGGAAATCGACACTGCTTAAACAGTTAACCGATGCAGACGTGTATGTGCAAGATCAGCTATTTGCTACACTTGATCCAACATCACGTAATTTGGATCTACCTGGTGGGAAAACAGTCGTGTTAACCGATACGGTAGGTTTTATTCAAAATCTACCCCATGATCTAATAGCAGCTTTCCGAGCAACGTTAGAAGAGGTAAATGAAGCAGACTTGATCTTACATGTAGTCGATGCTTCTTCTGAAATGAGAGAAGAGCAGATGAAAGTAGTGGATGATCTTCTGCAAGAATTAGGTTCTAATGATAAGCAACAAGTTGTTTTATATAATAAAACCGATCTATGTACACCAGAACAGTTAGAAATGTTACCAGATGATGCAACACACATGCGGATTAGTGCTTATAAAGAAAGCGATCTTGAACGCATTTTAAATATTATTCAAGATCAATTAGCTGGAGGCACCAAAACATACCGTATTCCGGCAGAACGTGGTGATCTTATTTCACAACTCTACCAATTTAGCAGTGTATTAGAGCAAGAGTATGAAGAAAATGATGCAGTAATCAAAGTCGAAATTAATGCTGTCGACTACGAAAAGTATGGTCATCGCTTACAAGAATATGAAATAAAGTGACAAAATTACGACAATTGTATAATAGACTTCCCTTCATCCTACCGTTACGTGTAAAATATGAAGCGCGAAAGTTTACATTTTAAATGCTTATATTGTGGATTTCGGACGTAAACGGTAGCAATTGCTATCGCTAATCAACAATTAGATATAAATTTGTGGAAGCCTGCCAGAGATTATTACGGCGGGCTATCACTATGGGGAGAGACAAGGTATGGCAGTTTTTGATACACAGATTCAACAATGGTCAGAACAAGCACAGCAACTTATCGGACAAGCTGTACAAGCAGTAGATGAGATTGTAGATGCCAACCAATGGAAAGTTATAGAAGCTTTTCAAAAATATAGGGTTAGTGATTATCACTTTGCAGGTTCGACTGGCTATGCGTACAATGATAGAGGTAGGGAAGTTTTAGAAAGTGTGTATGCTGAAGTCTTTGGTAGTGAAGCAGCTCTAGTTAGACCACATTTTGCTTCTGGAACGCATACGATTGCTACAGCAATGTTCGGTATATTGCGTCCAGGCGATGAACTACTTTACATTACAGGTAGACCTTATGATACGTTACATAAAGTCATTGGCAAGCCGGGAGATGGAACAGGGTCTTTAGCTGATTTTGGGATTACTTATCAAGAAGCAGCTTTGGATGAAGCAGGACAAGTAGATTGGGATACCGTCAAATCGCTTGTTCATAGTAAAACCAAAATGATTGGCATCCAGCGTTCGCGTGGATATGATTGGCGTGCTTCTTTTACAATAGAAGATATAGCAGAAATGGTTGTTCAGATTCGTGAGATTTGTCCGCAAGCTGTTATTTTTGTAGATAACTGTTATGGCGAATTTACAGAAACTCGTGAACCTACAGATGTTGGAGTCGATCTGATGGCAGGTTCATTGATAAAAAATCCGGGTGGAGGCTTAGCAGAAACAGGTGGCTATATCTGTGGTAAGCAAAGGTACGTTGATCTGGCAGCTTATCGCCTAACTGCACCCGGCATCGGTGGCGAGGTAGGGGCGATGTTAGGTACAACTCGCAGTATATATCAAGGCTTGTATATGGCTCCTACTATTGTAGGGCAAGCGGTCAAAGGAAGTATCTATGCAGCCGCTATGTTTGAATTGGCTGGCTTTAATAGCAAACCAGCATGGCAAGACAAACGTACAGATTTAATTCAAGCTGTTTCTTTTCAAGATGAAAAGCAACTGATTGCTTTTGTACAAGGAATTCAACGTGCAGCGGCCGTAGACAGCCATGTCGTACCAGAACCTTGGGATATGCCAGGCTATGATCATCCCGTCATTATGGCGGCAGGAACGTTTATTCAAGGTGGTAGTCTGGAATTATCTGCGGATGCTCCGATTCGTGCACCTTACATTGGATATATGCAAGGTGGACTTACTTTTTCTCATGTGAAGTTAGGGGTATTGATGGCGTTACAAACCATGCATGAGCGCGGATTACTATAACCTATTTTAATATGAATCAAATGTAAAATAGCTACAAGTTCTTCGATGAGTTTGTAAAATATAGCTTGGTTAAAGTGCTATTATCATGGAGATGTTAGTGTTTTATAAAATTATTGTAAGTTAAGTTAACATGTTATTGACGCTTTATATCAGGATATGTACAATAGGTAACAGAATAGTGAATAGATTAGTGGAAGGTTGATGAATATATGGGTGATGAAATTCGGAGAAATATGGCGCTGTTCCCGATAGGGATTGTTATGAAATTGACGGATTTGTCGGCAAGACAGATTCGCTATTATGAACAGCATAATTTGATTGTACCTGCACGTACTTCAGGTAATCAGCGTTTATTTTCTTTCAACGATGTAGAACGTTTACTTGAAATTAAAGCTTTGATTGAAAAAGGCGTGAATATCGCTGGAATCAAGCAAGTGATGAATCCGGTATCGAAAGAATCGGAAGAAGCTACTGTGATCACAGCAGATACAGAAGAACGTCGTAGGGAATTGTCAGATTCCCAACTTCATCGTATGCTTAAGCAGCAGCTTGTCACAGGCAAACGTCCGGGACAAGTATCGCTTATCCAAGGGGAATTATCCCGATTCTTTAACAAAAAATAAATAGCGTAAAGAGGAGAGGGTAGCGTGAGTTACAAAAGTTATACAAGAGAAGACATTTCGCGCATAGCGAAAGAGGAAAATGTACGATTTATCCGTCTGCAATTCACCGATTTGATGGGCACAATCAAAAACGTGGAAATTCCAGTGAGTCAATTGGAAAAAGCATTGGATAACAAAATGATGTTTGACGGTTCTTCGATCGAGGGTTATGTACGTATTGAAGAATCAGATATGTATCTGTATCCTGATCTAGACACTTGGGTTATTTTCCCTTGGGTAACAGAGAATCGTGTAGCACGTCTGATTTGTGATGTATACATGCCAGATGGTACACCATTCGCAGGAGATCCGCGCGGTATTTTGAAGCGCAATCTAAAAGAAGCAGATGCACTAGGTTTTACAGCAATGAACGTAGGCCCAGAACCTGAATTCTTCTTGTTCCGTACGGATGCAAATGGTAATCCTACAGATGAATTGAATGATCAGGGTGGATATTTTGACTTGGCTCCTATGGATCTAGGTGAAAACTGTCGTCGTGAGATCGTAATCACACTTGAAGAAATGGGCTTTGAAGTTGAAGCATCTCATCATGAAGTCGCTCCAGGGCAACATGAGATCGATTTCAAATATACCAATGCACTTCAAGCAGCCGATCAAATTCAAACGTTCAAATTAGTAGTTAAAACAATCGCTCGTCAACATGGACTACATGCTACATTTATGCCTAAGCCTTTATTTGGTATGAACGGATCAGGTATGCACTGTCACCAATCCTTGTTCCAGGGCGATGTAAATGCTTTTTATGAAGAAAGTGATGAGTTAGGCCTAAGTCAAACTGCACGTTACTATATGGCAGGTATTCTGAAGCATGCTCGTTCTATGGCAGCGATCACGAATCCTACAGTGAACTCTTACAAACGTCTTGTACCAGGTTATGAAGCACCTTGCTATGTTGCTTGGTCTGCAAGTAACCGTAGCCCTATGATCCGTATTCCGGCTTCTCGTGGTCTAAGTACACGTATCGAAGTTCGTAATCCAGATCCAACAGCTAACCCTTACCTTGTGTTAGCGGTGATGTTGAAAGCAGGTCTTGATGGAATTGAACGCAAGTTGAACTTGCCGAAGCCAGTAGATCGCAATATCTATGTAATGTCTGAAGACGAGCGTATTGACGAAGGTATTCCTAGTCTTCCAGGCGACTTGAAAGAAGCATTGCACGAATTATTGCGTGACGAGATCGTTGTCTCTGCACTAGGCGAACATGCTCTTGCTCATTTCTATGAATTGAAAGAAATTGAGTGGGATATGTACAGAACACAAGTGCACCAATGGGAACGTGACCAGTACTTGACAATGTATTAATACCCTCAAACCCTTGATGCTACTAGCATTGAGGGTTTTTATTTTGTGGGAAAGCATATCCTTTATAGTGCAAATTTTGATCAATGCCCACAAAACGCCCACAAAGTTTATAAAAACTTATCTTTTATTAGATTTTCGTAGCGTTCCATATTCACACTTTGAAGCTTTTTAGAGACATGAGCATAGACATCCGCTGTGATCTGCATACTTCCATGACCTAAGCGTTCTTGTACATATTTCATATCTGCTCCAGCTTCTAATAAAAGTACGGCATGCGTGTGTCGTAAAGAGTGAATTGGCATATTTGTCAGTTTGGCTCGTTTAAGAATACGTCTAAAGGAATTGAATAGCGAAGATTTAGGTAATGGGCTACCATCGGTTCTACATAGAACTAAGTTCAGATCATGCTGGTATAAGTCAGTGAAAGCTAACTTGTGTTCGTTTTGTAGATTCTTTTGGAACTTTAGATCATTGGCCAGTGATTGACTCATGGATATAATCCGTTTGGAGTTGAATGTTTTGGGATCGCCCATCATTTCCTCAGGATCGGTAGAAGTAAAGTCTAATGTTTTATTAATAGATATCGTGTAGTCTTTCATATCAATATCAGTCCATTGCAAGGCAGCCGCTTCACCTTTACGCATTCCTGTCTCTATTAGGACTTTATAAAAGATATAGTAGATATAATCATCTTGCTTGGCAGCACGTAAGAAAGTAGATATATCATCCGATTCAATAAATTTTATATTTCCCACTTTACTTTTGCCACGAACGACAGATCCTTTGCATGGATTACGCTCAATCTTGCCTTGGATCACTGCACGCTCCATAGCACTGTATATCAAACTGTTTACGATTTCTATTGTTCCTTTACTAAAATCTTGTTCTACTAATGCATTCAAGAACTTTTGATACATGATTGGTTTGAGATCAAATATTAGTAGATTTTGAAAGTGTGGTTTGATATGAGAATCAATAGCATAACGATATGAAAGCATCGTATTCTTTCGCACGCTTCCGTCTTTAAACTCTTTGATATATGCTTCTAGATAATCGACCAAAGGTATAGCTGTGTGTTCATATCCTTGTTGTAACTTCCTCTCAAACAAAGCTACAGCATCTTGTGCTTCTTTCTTAGTTGCGAACCCACGTCCAGACTTCTCTCTGAATTTTCCTGTCATGATGTCCTTATACCGCAGGCGATATTCCCAACCGGTATTTTGTTTTTTGAAGCTTGCCATAGTATCACCCTTTCTTATTTATTCTGAATAGCGCTAGTTTATCACCCCTTTCAAGAACGTATGTTCTTTTTTTAGCAATAGGAATCCGTACATTTACTTTTTATAGAAACGTGTAAATGCTAGAGGGATCCCGCATCTTATCATGAATTGTGCTTCTGTCTCTGATTCGAATGGTTTGTTTGTACCGACAAGCAACCTTACAGCGAACGTATTCGCTTCGCTTTCGATCCGATCTACACGAAGATAGGTAGATGATCTTAAATATGGTGTGTTTACATCCTTATGTAATATGTAATGACCGATTTCATGGCTAAGCGTAAACCTCGCCTGTAATGAAGTAAGCCGATTATTTATATGTATGATCGGTATCCTCTTATATAGATGAAAATAACCCCAGATACTTCCTAAATCCTCATAAAGAACAACAATTCCTTTTGCCTCTGCAATAGCATAAGGATCATTTGTGTTGCACTTTTTTATCAACTGCAATGCTTTTGCGTTGGCGTTACTCATACATGACCCCCGGAGTGATTAATCTCTATTTTTTTTCGGAGTAAATTTATTTTTAGCAATTTGTTTTGCCACTCGGAGTGAATTTTCAAAAGATATGCGTAACAATTCTCTTTGTTCGTCGCTCATTTCCAGCTTTTCCCCATGAAATGATAAAGAGCTATCGCTATTTAATTGTTCCATCATACGTTCTAACTCTTCAGCAATATCATTTTCTTCTTTTGGAGCAAATCCATAAGATGCTTTTTCTTCGGAAATTATTTCATTTGATGTAGTGAAATAGCTTACTTCTACTCCAAAATAATGTGCAATAGCTTCCAGAGATTCTATCCCAGGGCTTTTTGTTGCACCTTTTATAATTTTAGTGATTCCAGTGTAGGAGACACCTGTTTCTTTTGCCAACTGGTAAGCACTTACCCCCTTATCTTCCATAAGACCTTTAATTTTCGCTGCTATATTCAACTTTACCGCTCCCCATATATAACTCTATTTAGATATAACTTAATAAAGCAATAGTAACTCTAAATAGTTAGTAAAGTCAAGAAAAATAGAGAATAAGTAAGTAAATGAGGTGTTATATAACTCTAAAGGGTTATAATGATATTTTACTATAACTCTATAGTGTTATAGAATTTATTCAGGAGGTGAGCAACACATGACAATGCAAATTGATAAAAACATAGAGCGTATGTTGAAAGAAAAAAAATGGACTATTTACAAGCTGGGCAAGGAAAGTGGCGTCTCATTATCAGCTTTGTACGCATTGCCTAACAAGAAAAAAGGCCCTAATGCAGAGACGCTCGTTAAGTTAGCGGATGCGCTCGAGACTACAATTGATAACCTTATCAGAGGTGAAGGCAAATGAGTCTAGTTTCCGTAAAAATCGACGAAATTGAGGTGTTACAACTCTTTTCGGCTGAAATCAGGAAACAAGTGCAAGAAATCGAAAACGAATTAGTGTATTGGGATGCCAAAGAGTTACAGCGTAGAACGTGTATGAGTTGGTCTTTTATCCAAGACACCTTTTTCAACGATCCTCGATTTCCTAAGTTCAAGGTTAGAACAAAGTGGTTGTTTCCAGCTAAAGAAGCCAGACAATTTTTAACAATGTGGCTCAAAGAACAGGAGGTAAGCAAGTGAATCAATTACAAGTGTTCAATTTCAACAGCAACAATTTACGTACTGTAGATATTAATGATCAGCCTTGGTTTGTACTAAAAGATGTATGCGAAGTTCTTTCTCTTTCAAACCCACGAATGGTCAAAGAACGCCTTTCCGATGACGTAAGTTCAACTTACCCCATCCCTGATGCACTTGGACGTGTGCAGGATAACACCATCATTAACGAAGATGGACTGTACGATGTGATCTTGGAAAGTCGTAAACCAGAAGCGCGTGAGTTTCGCAAATGGATCACCAAAGACGTACTACCATCCATCCGCAAAACAGGCATGTACGCTACAGACGAACTACTTGCTAATCCTGATCTACTCATAGCAGCGGCAACGGAACTTAAACGTGAACGTGCCGAACGTCAGCGATTGGAATCACAAAGCCAAGAGGACGCACCGAAAGTCGCTTTTGCCAACGCGGTTGCAGGCAGTCACACTTCGATCCTGGTACGTGAACTTGCTACCATCATGCAACAAAACGGGATCAATATTGGCGAAAAGCGTTTATTCACTTGGCTACGGGAAAACGGCTATGTCGTAAAGCGTCAAGGTACCGACTACAACATGCCTACTCAAAAGTCAGTGCAGATGGGCTTGCTTGAAACGAAAGAAACGGTCATCCAACGTACCAACGGATCATCAATCCAGAAAACATCAAAGGTGACGGGCAAGGGGCAACAATACTTTATCGAGAAAATCAGGGAGGTTTATGTATGAGTACAAATTTCATTATTAAATGTGATACAAATGCAGTTGCTCAAATGTTGAAAGACAAATTCGGTGGAGAAATCAAAAAAGATACATGTTGGTATCGTCCAGAAGGACTAAGTGCAGAAGTTATTTTCTCTTTTTATCACCAAATTCCACGTCAACGTCAATCAGGTCTGACTATTATCTCTGATTCAGAAATCAGAATGTCAAAAATATTCGATGATCATTTTGACTACGAAAAAGACTTGAAAATAATGAACGAACTTGGTTATCACTTGAATGCTGTCAGAAATGAAGGTGGTATTGAAGTTTATGAATTCATCAAGATTAATGATGATTTTGTGAATACTCATCAAAACAGAAATGTATACATTGGTGATCAGAACCAACTCGAAAGAAAGCTGTATACGGATTATAACATTTACAAACTCACTGGTGATTCTCATGAAGAATCTTTTGCAGACGGAATCAAATTTGCATTAGATACTTTAAAAATCAAAATTGAGGGGATAAACGCATGAACAACATTCACTATATGAACTGGATGACCGCTTGTAACCAACGTATCAATGCAAGTCCGCTTGAGAAACAACAACTTGATGTGGTGATCAAATACGAAAACATGCGCTTCTGGATGGAACTCGCAAAAGAAGTAGCAAACATCAAAGACTTTACTCAGCGTCAATTCAAATACTTTGAAATGGCAGAAGCGATTCCATGCCAGACCAAGCGATTCCGCTTAATGACCATGGCGCGTATGGAAATGCATGGTGTCGAGTTTGATACAGAGAAATTTGATCGCTATCTATATGAAGGGAAGATGTGACATGTCACAAAGCGTAAAGGTGTTTGAACGTAGCATGAGGGATTCGCTAGGAGATCAATATGAGCAAGCCATCCGAGATATCACGTTACCCGAAATGGCTCGCAAGTGGTTTGAACAGCCGTTACAGCATCAAATCCTATGCCGGCACATAGAAAAGACCACGCGTCCTACCGCGTGATCGGTTGTTAATCTAACACTATATTGTGATCAATTTAACAAAAAAATAAAAAACAGTCAAGGAGTGTATGCACATGATCATTATTAACAAACGCAACGAGGAATTTACAACTGGTGTTATTAAAAGAGACGTATATAAAGGTGAACTCTATGGAAAAGAAGCCTTTGTTAGTGAACACACAGGAAATTTTATCGAGTTTGTAAACAACAACGATATCGAAGCTTTCTATACTGAACGCGATTTGCAAGAAATCATTAAAGAGGAAGTAAACAAATATGATCAAAAATTTGAACGTGTAGAAGTTGACCAGTTGTTGGTGAAAGCAATAGATGAATTAAAAAGCAAAGGTTTCTCTAAATGGGAGATTGTCAATTGTGAGAGAGAAGAGGATGCAACAGATTGGATGGCAGTTGTTCAGGACTACAAACGTAACAATCAAAATGCAGAAGACGATTTGATTCTTGTAGTTGCGGGTTTCTATTACATTACAACTTAAAATAATTTCATAAAAAAAGACCATAACGAGGTCGCACTCGAAATGGTCAGGAAAGTCGCTTAAACAAATTATTAATGTGAATGTACCACGCAAATAATAAACCGTCAAGGGAGACGAATAACATGGCTATCAAATACACAGATGAACAAAAACAAAAAATTCAGAAATTAATGAAAGAAGTCCTCGCAATAGGACTTGAAATTAACGAAAAAAACAACGGATACACAGTATTTTTTCAAACATGGGCAGAATCAGGATTGTTATCCAACTATGTGTTTAAAGGTGAACCCTTTAAAACCAAATCAATAGTTGAACCTAATATTTACTATGCAAAAGGTGTTACACAATACATGCAAGGATACAGAAAAACAATAAATCAATTGAATAGAATGATCAAAGAAATGAATGAATTACTATGACCAAACGTAAAGCCAAAGTCGCCGACACTATCGTCATTGTAAAATCTCGTGACTATCGCTACAAAGCAGGCGATAAGTTCTATGTAAGACGTGTGCAAGATAACAAAACGCTTCGCCCAGGGGACGTATACGCTGTGCCAGATGGCGAGTTAAATAAGCCGCTACTACTGATCTTAAAAGATGAATATGAGGTGCTTACATGAAAACAGGAGAACGTCTGATACGAACAATGTTTACCGATGCAATGCCGATTCCTAAACGTGAGTTCACGCACGAATTTTTCTCTAGTCTATCCGACATCAACATCAAATGTGGATGTGGTAGAAACGCTCATTACGCGGTCTACAAGCACGAAGAACCGCACTGTCTCGACTGCATGCTAGAAGCTGTAGACAACGCATGCTTGATCCCTGTACGTACGTTGCATACGTGGGAACAGTATCCAACACCGTCCAAAGGATCGGCTTCCTATCTGATGTATGCATATCATAAAAAAGGTAGATCATTGCCACGCAAGAAGATACAACGCTATGGATGCCGAGTATAGAGTTACCTTTTCACCACAGTTGCCAGACGGTTCATTCTTAACCACGCGTATGGAGCGCACAGGTTCGATTATCAAGGCGCTTCGCATCGGAAACGAACAAGACTTAGCAAACATTATTGAACGGCTATACACAGGTGATATGGTGTGCATCGTGCCTGTCAAAATAACTTATGAATTGGAGCAGACAGAATGAGTGAGCAAATCAATTACTTTAACGAACTATCAAAGATTAATGTCAACGATCATGTGGAGAAGAAAGGAAAGTTCAGCTATCTATCATGGGCTTGGGCAGTCGATGTACTTCGCAAAAAACATCCTACAGCCACATGGGAAGTAATCCGCTTTGAAGGCATGCCTTTCATGCAAACACCGCTAGGATACTTTGTAGAAGTAGCCGTTACGGTAGAAGGCATCACGTTATCACAGATACATCCTGTACTGGACAATCAAAACAAACCTATTGAGAAACCAAATACGTTCCAAATCAACACAAGCATTCAACGTTGTCTAGTTAAAGCTATAGCACTTCATGGTCTAGGATTATACATTTACTCTGGTGAAGATTTGCCACCTGATCCAGAAGCAGAGAAAGCTGCTAAAGAAGAAGCAGAAAATAAAATTCGCACAGATATCAAAATCAAATGGCAAACAGTAAATGGATCATTGGATGGAATGGACGAATGGATAGAAGAACAGTTAGGCAAAGGAAAGTCATTTAATGCATTGCAAGTGATAGTAACTAAACGAGCACTAGAAAAAGCACAGGAGGCAAAACAACATGCTGAATAGAGTCATCTTAATTGGTCGCTTAACGAAAGACCCCGAACTTCGCTATACGCCAGCAGGTGTAGCCGTCACAACCTTTACCCTAGCCGTTGACCGTCCGTTTTCCGGGCAAGATGGCAAGAAAGAAGTCGACTTCCTCAACGTGGTCACATGGCGTGCGCTTGCTGAAAGCTGTGCTAACTATCTCCGCAAAGGTCGCTTGACTGCTGTAGAAGGTCGCATACAGGTGCGAAACTACAAGAACAACGAAGGCAAGCGTGTCTACGTCACAGAAGTCATTGCGGACAACGTACGCTTCTTAGAAAGCAATCGTAACGAAGATGGTAAAGACCATAGCTACGATTCCAAAAAAGACCCGTTTAAAGAGGATAGACAGCCGATCAATATTAACGACGATGACTTACCGTTTTAAATACAGAGTAGAGGAGAATGTTAAATGATTATTTTACGAGATAAAAAAAGTAACGTTGTTATGCAAAAAATGTTTGATGATGGGTGTCAAATTCATGGTCATGTTCAAGTTGGCATCAAGCACAACTATAATACAACAATGAAATATGAAGATGCAGAACAACTATTCACCGAATCGGAAGTACAAAAAAAGATCGAATCCGCTGTAGCTGAACATGAAAAATCCATGCAGGATACGTTACAAGGTTACTACGATAATGAACAGCAGTTACTTTCTCAGATTGAAGAACTAAAAGCAAAATTAACAGAACTTCAAAACGATGCTTTGGAACAATGGTATGACGAAGAAAGAAAACTAAAACAAACAATTGGTAAAATGTTAATTGAAAACAACGAACTTAAAGCGAAGCTTCCGCAACCCGTTGAAGTTTCAAAACAGTGGGCTGATGCCATAGAATGGGTTAAAAAAGCTCAAGAATTAGGAAGCGAATTTCAGTTAGTTTTTAAATTTTTTGATGATTGGAATCTTATTTTCTTATCTGGTGAACACTACGATCACGAAGAAATGAGCATACCTTTTGAAATAAGAAAATCTTTAGGAGAAATGCCCTTTAATGCAAGACTAAATATCATCAAAAACGGATACACTGTTAAACCTGAACCACTCCGCGAAGGTATCGCATCCCTAGTCGCACGCTATACCAACGATGACGGCATCAAAGACGAAACGGATCTGATTGACAAGTTAGCCGAATACGCACGAGATCATTTCAGTGAATAACTTTCGCCCTGTGCCCAAGCCGAAGCATAAGCGTTTGAAGCCGACAGCCAGAGAACGTGGAGCCGTCAGCAAAGAAGTCTATGCAACGATCATGGAACGAGAACACGAGTGTTGCGGACGATGCTATAGCGGTCATAACTTACAAGCGGCGCATCTGGAACGAAGATGGAAATTACAGCTAACAACGTATAAAGACGTGTGTATATTATGCCATGACTGTCACTATTGGGCAGATAATACCGCAGAGGGTCGGGAATGGCTGAAAGCGAAGCGAGACGCACTGTATGCAAAGGAGTGCAAATAAAAATGACACGTAAATGCGCTGATATTTTACTGTGGATACTCGCTGTACCGTTCTTGTTCGGACTGTTTTTCACAGTAACAATCGCTTATCTAATGATTGCTCAACCGTATTGGATTATCGAATTTCTAAACTAAGGAGTGTTATCTAACGTGGAAAAAAAATACTACTGCTGGAATTGCAAAGTGAATGAGATACCTGAGCCAGAATATTGCTGTCCAGGAACTATTCAATCCGAATGTGGATGTTTAGGGTTACCGATTGATCCCCCTTTCTGTGACGAATGTGACTACGAATTATACAACAAGAATAAAGGTAAAAAGTGATGAAAGCACACAAGAAGCCTACACGCCGTCTGATGGGGAAGAAGAGTCGCAAAGTAATCCGCAAGTGAGTGGGTGAGTCAAATGGAAGGATGGATTAAACTTCATCGCAAAATGATGGACAATCCAGTGGTGTGTAAAGACAGTGATCACATTGCTGTATGGATGTATCTTCTCTTAAATGCAACACATAAAGAGTACCCTGTCCTGTTTGCTGGGGAGAAAATTATCTTGCAACCAGGGCAGCTCATTACAGGTCGTCAAACGATATCGGTGAAATTAAAAATTTCAGAAAGTAAGGCGCAACGAATTCTAAAAACGTTCGAAAGTGAACAACAGATTGAACAACAGAAAAGTAACAAAAACCGTTTGATATCAATACTTTCATGGCACGATTACCAAGAGAGTGAACAACAAAATGAACAACAACTGAACAACAAGCGAACAACAACTGAACAACAAGTGAACACAAACAAGAATGTAAAGAATATAAAGAATGATAAGAATGTAGAAAAAGAAGAGATAAAGACTTCTCGTCATAAACGAGTTTACGACATGACTAGTATTCCTTATCGATCTGCAAATTATTTATTCAAAAAGATTCTAGAAATCAATCCAGATGCTAAACCACCGAACATGCAAAAGTGGGCTGATGATATGAGACTGCTTATCGAAAATGATAAACGGGATAAGCACAGAGTCGCCGAAGTGATTGACTGGATATTCAACGATCCGTTTTGGCAAACCAATATTCTATCACCAGCGAAGCTACGCAAGCAGTACGACACCATTGACACGAAAATGAAAGGACTGATCGCAAATGGAAAGCATGGGGGACATGCTCAAACCGTGGAAAGACAGAATCGAGAAAGCCCGTATGCGTTCCTCGACGAAAACAAGCCACTCGTCAGCCGCGTCGTCAGAGACCCAAGTCTCTTATGAGTGCCCAATTTGCCAAGACACCGAATTCATACTAAGCAAAGTGCCTGGAACGATTCTAATCGGCAACGAGGAGCGTCAGGTGATGAATGAAGTCGCCACCGAATGTGAGTGTCGCATTAAAAAGCGTGTAGAACGGCTGATGAAGAGTAGTCAGATCACCGATTCGTTCCGGAACATGACGTTCGGATCATTCGACTTAGAAGGCAAGTCACCTGTCATCCTCAGCATGTTTGATACGGTTCAACGTTATGCCAAAGATTTTGCCAAGATCATCGAATTAAAGTCCAGACAAAACAGTCTTTGCTTACTTGGACAACCGGGAACAGGCAAGACACACCTTTTAACAGCCCTCAGCAACCACCTAATCAGCAAAGGGGTGGCAGTTCAATACTTTCCTTGGGTAGAGGGTATAACGGACTTACAGAGCGATTTAGACGCTTCAAACGAGAAATTGGCTCAAATGCAGAAAGTGCAGCTACTGTTCATCGACGACATGTACAAAGGTCGTGATAAGCCGACACCTTGGCAGTTAGAAAAAATATTCGGCGTGATCAATTACAGATACCTGAACAACTTACCTGTGTTGATCAGCAGTGAAAAGACAATAGCGCAAATGTGTGATTTTGACGAAGGTACAGGAAGCCGAATCAACGAAATGTGCAAAGAATACAAAGTGACGATTAAGAAAGATATCGCTTTGAACTATAGATTGCAGGAGGATGAATGACTATGAGAATCAACGTAATTGGTGATATTTGGATCACGTCAACAGAATATGGATACACAGTGACGAACGAACACAAAGAAATGAAAAAGCTGGTCAATGCAAAGACTGAGGAAGTCACATATACACCACACGTATACGGAAAAAAATCATACTTTTCTAAACTTGATCATTGCTTAGAAGATGTTTTTGAACGTTGCGTAGATAAAAGTGAAGCCGCTACATTAACTGAATTGCTTACAGAGATCAAAGAAATCAAAGACTACCTGAAAGGATTCAGATTGGAGTTAGAAGTATGAAAGTAGACGATTACGACCTATTCGACCAAGACTATGAAGAATTTGTCAAACGTGGACGGCAAGCCTTTGGAATGGAGGGTACACATGTCAGCAACACACGAACGGATCATGAATCAGATACTGAAAGACAACCGCTATCTGCTCAAAGAAGCATTGGGCCGTGTCGATCGTTTATTGGTATCTATATCGAAGGATGCTAGTGCCAACTATATCAAAGCGGAGTTTAGACAAGAACGCGTCAATAAGGAACTGTGCGATATCTTCGCTGAGCTAGAAAGAGAACGGGAGGGATAACCATGGTACGTGCAGATGAACAGATGTTTGAACCTGTCAAACCAAACCACCTTTGTATTCATCCAGCATGGGTCTATCTAGCAGCAGATCAAAAAAATGTTAGTCGCCAACTACTGCATTATCGTTTGAAAAAAGGAGAATCCTACGAAAAAGCAGTACGGAAACCTTACCACAAAGGAGATATATGAAATGAAATACACAGTCACTCAAGTCGGCAGACGGTGGTTTAAAGTCAAAGCAGAAGTCAGTACGTTTCGTAAGGGTATCGAGTCTATTGCTGTGGTGGTGGATGTGGAAGCAACTCTTAAAGAATACGATGGTCATCACCGTTGGGTTTTATCTGGATTAGGTAAATCTAAATATCATAATGGAATTAAAGAAGCTTTGAATAATCGAATTGAATTCCTTAAAAGAACAGATGCAGAAAGGTTGCCGTTCTGATGCGAACCAATCCTTTTTATCAAAAATACAACAAACAACGAATTGTAGACAACGGAAGAACTATTGGAGAAGTGTATTTCTACAACGAGAAGGCGGAGGAGAGACATGCAGCGATTGATTATACCCGGAACCGTGCCAAGCGTGAATACCATGTACAAGGACAAATGGATCAAAAGAAGAAAGTTTAGGGTCTATACGGATGACGCACAATCATGGGAAGACTTGTGTATCTTGTTAGCTAATCAGTGGATGGCAAGTAGTAAGTGGTCTCAGACGTCGGAGAAAGTCGTTTTACGCATTTGGTTCTATTGGAAAGACAATAAACGCAGAGATACACATAATTGTCTAAAAATAATGCTAGACGCTTTACAACGTGCAGGTGTTTACGAAGATGATTATAAAGCGTTACCAAGGATTATAGATTTTGAAGTGGATAAGTCGAATCCGAGAGTTGAAATTGAAATAGAATTGTTAGGTCAATCTTGAGAGGACGGAGACATACGACATGATAAAAGAAGAAATCTTAGATCAGATCGAAGATCGTATAGAAGATTTGTTGGATGAAGTAGATATAGCAGATGAAGATTTGGTACGCGAGTTTCGCAGAAAATTTAATGAACTCAAAAGTCAATTATGAAAAAGTTAAGTCTGTTTAGCGGCATTGGTGGAATTGATCTAGCAGCGGAATGGGCCGGTATAGAAACAATAGCATTTTGCGAACGTGAAGAATTTCCGCAGAAAGTATTACAAAAGAACTTTCCAGGCATCCCGATCTATGACGATGTTTGCGAACTCACAAAGGAGAAACTAGAAAATGATGGAATCGACACACGAACAATTGACCTTATTTCAGCCGGATATCCTTGCCAGCCTTTCAGTCACGCCGGGAAGCGCCGCGGCAAAGAAGATGACCGTCACCTCTGGCCAGAAGTTGCTAGACTCATACGTGAAATCCGACCCACTTTTTTCCTTGGCGAAAATGTTGCTGGTCACATCACGATGGGACTCGACGATGTGCTTGCTGATCTGGAAAACGAAGGTTACGACACACAAACATTTGTTATTCCATCTGCAAGCGTCGGTGCCCCGCATAGACGAGAAAGAGTCTTCATTGTGGGCTACGCCAAATACGATGGATCATATGAATCAGAGATCGGAAGAAGCATTGATTCGACAAGCAACCACTTCGAGAAAAGGGAGAACAAAGCCAGCCAACTTAAGGGAACAAGTCGATCCAACCACTCTAAGACTCTGGGCGACTCCACAAGCAAGAGACTATCGCAGTGGAGACAATCCAGATTCAGTCAGACGACAGAGAAAAGTGGAACAGGGCTGGGGCGGCAACTTGAACGATCAAGTCAAATTTTGGCCCACACCACGAGCAAGCGATCCAGACAAACGTGGGAATGTGAATCCGTACGATCAGAGAAATGGACTACCAGCAGCAGTAAAGCTTTGGTCGACTCCAAAATCAAACGACTGCAAGGGAGCGAGAACGCCAGAAAAAATGGCGTTAACAGGTCGCAATCCCGAAACCAACAGCTTGTCGGATGCGATACGGATCAAACAGGAAGGTCAATTGAATCCGGCATGGGTGGAGTCCTTGATGGGATTCCCGGAAGGTTGGACGAACATAGATGGCCAGCCGCACTAGGGGAAGAACAATATGATTGGGAGCCGCCGCGGATTGCTAATGGAGTAAAAGATCGAGTTGGTCGCTTAAAAGGATTAGGTAATGCAGTGAATCCACACCAAATTTATCCTGTCTTAGCAGCGCTCAAGGCAGTGAATGACAGTCTATAGATCAGTCAGCCTATAAAGGGGAGATAACCGTGACAGATACAACGGAAACTGTAAAATTATCTGAATTGTCAGAAGAAACTATTCTTAGTTATGTGGATGCAAATTATACGTTAACAGTATCTGAATTACGCAAACAAACAAAAGAAGATAATAGCTTAATTAACCAAAAATGGTATGTAGCCATAGAAGCACGTTGGCATCCATCTGCAAAAGAAATGATCGATGTTTACGTTGATCAGCAGTATCAAGATATGTATGAAGATTGGGATGAACGAGCATACGACTGCTTAAAGCAAGAACATTATGATCGTTTACAAGCTGTGCTAGATGAAGCATTTAAAAGCGGACATGCTACAGAATATTGGGAACTCAATGGGCCAGAAGTAATCATAGATAAGTTAGATTAATCAATCATAGAGGGGGAACAACTCTGTTCCCCTACCACAAAGGAGAATGAACATGAGTACAGACAAGTTAAAAAAAGGCGATCAAGTCGTTATGCACACTTGTATTGAAGCAGAAACACATGCTGGACACATCTGGACGTGTAGAGGGGATCAATTCACTCGTGGTACAGGGGTGTATGCTCAAGACTCAGTATTTCTTGAAGGATTTAGCGGTTCGTTCGCACCAGAGTTTTTACAAAAGGTCAATGTGGAAGATGTTCAAGGCATACAGTGGATCAAATACGATCCTACTGACCGTTCAATCGAAAGTCACGTCAGTTATATTGTGACGGATGGTAATAAAACGATGATTGCTGAACATGCAGTGTTTGGCGGGAAGTATTCTTGGTTCATTGACGAATCTGTCATCGGATGGTCTCTTATCGACTGGGTGAAATACTATGCAGTTATCAACTTGCCAGTACAGGAAGGAGATACAGAGGTATGACACAACAAAAACGTATCGCGGAGGAAGATTTAAACAGATGCAAGCTTAATGGAGGATTCATCTATGACGAAGTGTTACCTTACTGGATCAAAGAAGCAGAAAGAATGAGAGCTAGAGCCGATCAATTGGCTTCTGAATCATCCAGCCAATTTGTGAGTACGACAAATGCCTTAATGCGTGCAGAAGCAGCAGAGCAGGAGTTAGAAGCTCAACGTATACGGGCAGACAAAGCCGAGCAACTCATTAATACGATTGATGAAGCTTTAGACGAAGAATTCAAACTTGGCGAATGGGACGATTTCATGAATCTGATCCACAAGGAAATCACAGCCTACCGAGAAAGCAGTACAGATGGTCATACATCTTAAACGACGTATTGAGCGTTTCTACACAGACACAGACGAACGTGAAGTATTCGCTTTATATGAAGATGTAGACGAGAACATTCACTTTAAATACACCGATTACGACACAGACATGCACCAGATGCACAGTTGTCATTTTGAAAAGCAATTCAAGCGTATATAACACACAGGGGCAGTACTACTGTCCCTACTCTAAGGAGATTGCATGAAATCACCGCAAGACATTATCAATCATTACAAGGAGCGATTATCTATGTCAGATCAAGACAAAGTGAAAGCAAAGACTTACTGGGTATGGACAGAACTAGCCGAACGTAAGAATCCAGCATACAGTCGCACAGGCTATCCCGTATGGGACACGTATTTATATGAAGCGCCAACATTCATGCTAACCGATGGATTGATTGCAGATGCATCGGAAGTGGATGGAAACGAAGGGCAAGTAACTATGCTAGATTTGGGAGTGTGAGAATATGTGGATCGTATCAGTAAACATGAAATATTATCCGTATATGGCTGAATTTGATGATTATGAAGAAGCACTTAAGTACTATAATGAAGAAATTTCTTATTATGGACGAGAAGAGTATGCAATAGATGAATATACAAATATTTATATGGCTAAGGTAGAAAAATTTGAAAAGTATACAGAGGAAGGTGAAACAGATGGAGAATAACGAAGTCTTTCAACTATGCTTTCCAGGCACTTCCATAGACGAGTCTGCTACATTCGATCGAGTAGAAAAAGAACTGAAGAAAGCGGCGTTCTACGAGCAATATGGATTTGTACGTGATGAAGCGAAAACAACGCCGAGTTACATCTATAAAGAAAACTCAGGCATGGGCGAAATCAGCAAGCAGACTGAGAACATTGCTATTCGCAATATTGATAAAGAAGATTCGCTCCATAGGTCGTACATGAACGTGACAAGAGCACTTAATCGTCTTAGCATGGAACATCGCAACTTAATCACATCACGCTATATGTGCGAACCTGAGCCGATTGATTTGAATGTATACACATCACTGGGCATGTCAGAGCGAACGTACTATAGAGTGAAGAAAGAAGCGTTGTCTAAACTTGCTTACTCGCTCAACTTGGAAGTAAGGACAGAACCGATTGAGGGATAATGGCAGTAACTTGGCAGGATGTTGGCAGGGTATTAGGTGATAAAGCTGTTATAGTAATAGTATAGAAAATTATGAGTGGCGGAAGATAGACGCAAATAAATGACGAATGGGATGTTGTCCCTAGCCGACGGTCTGTGCACAGGTTCGCTAAAAAATATCGGAGAAATTCGTCATGTTCATAGGTGAAAGTCCTATGGCTCATATCGGCTTTTCAGTTGTTTGGCTAGAAATTAAAACAACTACCATATGGATTCATGGGTGAATGGATAAACCACTACACTGCTAACGTAGCGAAGGAGTAATCCTGTGCAGGTTCGAATCCTGCTGAATCCGTTAAATAAAATAATTTCACACAAAGAGACTGGTCTACGGATCGGTCTCTTTTTTATGTGTTGGGAGGGTATAAGATGAAATACTTTAACACTCTATACAACAAGACATTAGGAGAAGCAACAGATTCCGAGTTGTGGCAAGAGATCAATCGACGTGAACAAGAGAAGATACAACAACGTTCCGTAGGTATCTCTTATAGTAAGAAAAAAACGGACAGATGGAATAAAGATCAGGCTGATAAAGCACCGGGAGTAATCAAATTACCATAGTAGGAGGTTTAACAATGACAACGGAAAATCCAGTCGATTTGTTTATTGAACATATCAAAAAAGTTGATGAAAAATCAAAGACATTCTACGAGGATTGCTTTGTTGTTATCAATGATCCTCGAATGATCGGCGAGCGATACGAAGGTGGCAAGCTAGATACGTACTTGAATGACATACAAGGTCATGGGTATGCGCCTGATGAAGTGAAAAAGTACCTTATTGAACTCGCTCAAACCGTAGATCGGACTGAACGCGATGGTTAAACTATCGAACGATGGCACGAGAGACGACGTTACACTGATCAACGGAGCCACTAGTCCGACGAGTGAATTGTATCCTGTTCAACGGACTAAAACGATATTTGTGAGTGTGTCTGGTACAGCAACTTCGGCTTCACTTTCGTTTTCGTCCGTATATGCAGATGGTCAAACGAAGCCAACAACAGGTATCAGTAATGAAAACTTTGCGTTACTCAGTACAGCTACGATTGGAACGGGAGCCAGGTTCTCTGTAGGTGGCACGGATAAATTTAAAGTAACTCTGGACAGCGTATCTGGTGGAAATGTGAGTGTGCTGATAAGGGAGGTCGACTGATGGACATTACCGCTCAAGCTGCAATCGCCCAAGCAGGACTCGCCTTTGCTCAAGCAAACAAAGATACTCGACCGTTTATAGCCAAAGACTACAGTCGTTTCTATATGCTACATGGAACGCTTACCAATACAGCAATAACTACTACAGCAAGTACGACCTATACGTCGCTTACACGTCCATTTATAGCGTCTAAACAGATTAAATTCACGCTCAATAGTACAAACAACGGTGTGCTCACAGTATCGTATTCCCTTGATGGCGTTACCTTCACATCTAAAACAGTAACACTGACTCAAGACCCTGTTTCTAGCAAATACACCTATGAACAAATTGTTGCAGGGCCTGTACTATCTGCATTTTATAAATATGTAGAAACAGCCAGCGCAGGATCAATCTATGGTGGAATCATTTCGCAAGAAAGCGTGGTGGTCTAGTGGCTGATCTTATATTCCCTGATTATCGCGCGAACAGTAATGCCAGTGAGTTCACATTTAGTAGTGGATGGACAACCGGACAAGCCGATAACTCAGGTCATAACGGTGCTTTGTACGCAACAACGTCAACAGCAAATGAAAAATGTACGATTTACAGCGACAGTATCCCATTTACGGATGCTGTTTTATTTATGTATGGATCACAATCAGCAGGAATCGCACAGATTTATGTGGATGGTAACCTGTACACCGAACAAGATTGTTATCTGTATATCGATGGTCAAGCAAATAGCATGAAAAATGCTGCTATGGTTTGGTTAAAAGGACTAACACGCGGACTACACAAGATCGAAGTCGTGTGCAAAGGTGTTGCCGGTGCGAAATCAACAGGTACAACTGTAGGTGTAAATTATATCTACTATTTAGATCCTGATACGCCAGCAGGACAGGCACTGGAAAGTCGCTTGCTTATTGTAGGAGATAGTAATAGCGATCGGCAGGGCGGATGGTGTGACGGTCAATTTAAGACGCTGTTACGTAACTACATGCTAGGTAATCGAATCCAAATTGATTATGCAACACGCCCATCGGGTTCAAGCGACTACATTCGTTTCCTGCGTAATGAAATCGTGGCGAAGCGTCCAGCGATGGTTCAATTGATGCTAGGCACGAACGATTTACCACGTCCTGAGATCATTACGAAAGACAATATCGAACAAGCCATTAAGATATGCCTAACTGAATTTAAGATACCCATTCAAATCAGCACCATTTTGCCACGTAACGGTTTAAATGCCTTTGGATGGAACAAAGTGAATGGTCAAATGCGTGAGTTGTCTCAAAAGTATCATTTACCATTACTTGATTTGAACACTTACGTTACGAACAATATCGTTTCAACAACTACACCTATGCAAGCGGATGGTATCCATCTGGACGCTGTAGGCGATAATTTAGGAGCACACCACTTCTTCGACGTTTTGTTTTCACCCAATAATCCAGCACGAAAACTACTTTAGGGGGTTACAACACATGGACGGTAAGGACTATGGAAAGGGAGTAAGTGAAACCAATCCCGTACCGGTTGTTATCACAGAAGAATTGCCATACTCTATTTCAAAAAAAGGACCGGGCGGCATATCTGGTAACGACACGATTGATCTAAAAGCGAATGTAGTCAAGCAAATGCAGTTATCTGGACATTCCGCTTACTTCCGTAACACGGGATCAACAACGATCTACTATGATAGTCAATCTAATGTTACTAATCGAAAAACGCCATTGTATGCAGGTGCTCGTGTAGGCCCGATTACCGATGCAGACAGTTTGTACTTCGTGTGTAGTGTTGACACCACTCTTCATTATATGTTCGTAGGAGTGATGACCGATGCCCCTTAACGAAGATATGGAGCAACCACCCAAAGCAGGTGCAGCTCCATCCGATGATGCGCTTACGGTATTGATCAATAAAGTCATTGATAGCAACCCGACACGTTTCAAAGGTAAAGACGGCGATAGTGCAACAAACGTTCAAGTGGCAACATCCGTTAAAGCCGTTATTGATGCGAACCCCGATCAGTTCAAAGGTAAACCAGGCGATAAAGGGGAACCAGGTACAGTTCCTTTCACAACACGCATCACTACAGCAACCGATGGCACAGGAACTATCACGTTCCCTGCTAATCGGTTTTCAAGCGTGCCCAAGTTTGTTGATGCCAAAGCCATTACACCGCTTAACGATACAAACAGCTATGTTATTGACATTCTCACTGTAACTACCACAGGTGCAACCGTACGTGCAAGAAAGCTAAACGGTACAGCAGTCAACATCGTGGTAGGCGGTGTAGTAAAAGTTACCGACGTGCCGAGCGTTGCGCTTACTGTACAGATTATTGCGTATGACTGAGGAGGAATAAGGATGTTACCAAGCAATTTACTGCCTGAGAATATTCATCCGTTCGCGAAAATAGAGGATATCCAATTGATCGTAACTGATCGTCGAACCGAAGAAGAAAAAGATTTTCATGAGTTTCTTGCTATGGAATCATTATCAAACGGATTTTCTCTTTCTGGATATGTAACGACAACGTATGAAGAACGCTTTGAAAAAGATATTGCTATCTTTAAAGCCGTGACAAGATACGGCGGTGGTCGTTAATGAGCGGATGGACACCAAACAATGACATCATATCTGATTTGCAAGATGCTCGTGAACGCGTGTTGAAAGATGTTGAAGGAAAGCGTAAACGTGCAATCTATCGTTCTGCTTCTGTACCTGTACATCGCAGCATGGTCATAGTGAGCATTGGAACGACAGACATTCAATTCTAGGAGTGTGACTCATGAAAAAAGTTTTCTTTGATACAGAGTTTACTGGACTACATCAATATACAACATTAATAAGCATTGGTTTAGTTGCAGAAAATGGTAAAAGTTTTTACGCAGAGTTTACCGATTACAATAAGGAGCAAGTCAAACTAGATACATGGTTATTGGAAAATGTGATTGATAATTTGTTGATGAGTGATAAAAAAGAAGCAATTGAGTGCGATAAAAATGGTGATCATTTACAGTATAAAGGTAATACAAAATTCATTGCAAAAAAATTAGAGTTATGGCTAAACGGTTTAGTTGGTAGAGAGAAAATAGAAATGTGGTCAGATTGTTTATCCTATGATTGGGTATTATTTAATCAATTATTTGGTCATGCTTTTAGTATACCTAATTCTGTATATTATATCCCCTTTGATATCTGCACACTAATGAAGATTAAAGACGTTGATCCAGATATTAACCGCGAAGAATATGCTTATGGTAAAGCATCTCACATGGTTGCAGAGCATAAACACAATGCATTACATGATGCTTTAGTCATTAAGAAATGCTATGAGAAATTGATGCAGGAATAGAAAGGAGGAATACACATGTCTGATATGGGCAGACCTCTTCGATTTGAGAGTGTGGAACATCTACAGCACGAGATTGATGACTACTTTAACTCATGCTATGAAGAAGTTTGGTATGAGATTGAAGAGGATGACGGACAGAAGTCATGGCGACCTAGCACCGATCGTTTTGGTCAGATCGAAAAGCAACAGGTTAAACCATTCACCGTATCGGGACTCGCTTATTATTTGGGGACGAACCGACAAACGTTGATGAACTATTCAGAACGTCCTGAGTTTATTGACACTATAAAAAAAGCTAAAGCACGTATTGAAGGATATGTGGAAGAAACACTACTCACATCCAAGAACCCAGCAGGGTCCATTTTCAACCTCAAAAACAATTACGGTTGGGTAGATAAACAAGAAGTTGACCAGACACTTTCCAATAAAGAAGGTGAATCCTTCAGCGTAGCTTCTGCTGTGAAACAATTGACAGTAGAGGAGTTGAGAAAACTTGCTCAATCCAAGTCAGATGACGCAGATTCAAGCTGAAGCATCCAAAGAACTAGCACGTAGAGACTTCTCGTACTTTATGGACTATGACAGTGACTTTCGAGATCGCCCAGGTAAGCATTTGGATTTGTTGGATGAAACACTGATGAAAGTGTCGTCAGGTGAGATTAGACGTTTGATCGTCACCATGCCACCACGTCATGGTAAGTCAGAACGTGTGAGTAAGAAGTTTCCTGCTTGGCATCTAGGCAATCATCCCAATGACGAATTAATCATAGCATCCTATTCCATAGACTTGTGTCGTGGCTTTACTCGTATAGCGAGAGACACCCTGTCTAAGAATGAGGATGTTTTTGGCGTTTTCATTGATCCTGAGAAACGTTCTGCTGAAGAGTGGGGAATCAAAGACACTCGTGGTGCTTGTGTTGCTGCTGGTGTCGGTGGTGGTGTGACAGGGAAAGGTGCTCGCATCGCTATCATTGATGATCCGGTCAAAAACAGTGAAGAAGCTAACTCGCAGGTGATGCGCGACAAGGTATATGAGTGGTATGAATCCACGCTATTCACACGCTTAACCCCTGATGGTCGCGTGATTATCGTTATGACACGTTGGCATGAAGATGATTTGGTGGGCAGACTGCTACGCAAGCAGAAGGAAGATCAAGCCAATGGTGAATTGCAAGATGATCCTTGGACAGTAATCAACTTTCCTGCTATAGCAGAAGACAATGACATCTTGGGCAGAAAGATCAATGATCCATTATGGCCAGAGTATGGATTTGATAAAAAAGTCATGAAGCGTATCAAGAATCAGGTTGGTTCCTACGTATTCAACTCTTTGTATCAACAGCGTCCTTCATCTGCTTCTGGTTCCATCTTCAAGCGTGAACATTTTCAATACTTTAGCGAAGAAACCATTTATAACATTGCTCATTTTGTTATGTCAGATGGTAGACGCTTTGAAAAGAATCGGTGTTGGTGCTTTCAGACAATTGATACTGCTAATAGCATCAAAACTATCAATGATTACTTTGTCGTCACTACTATTTACGTAACACCTGATAATGACATCTTGATCGGTGATGTGTATCGCACACATATTGAAGGCCCTGAACAAAAGCAACTGCTTAAAGAAATGTTTATACGATTCAGACCTAAATTTCAAGCGATTGAGAACATTACATTTGGTACTAACTTGATCCAAGAATGTATACGTGAAGGTATGACAATCCGACCAATCAAGGTGGACAAGGATAAGGTTACACGTTCATTACCTATGTCTGCTCGGTATGAAGTCAAAAAGGTGTACCACAAAGCAGGTACAACGTGGCTAGATGACTTTGAAACAGAAATGATGTCATTCCCACGTGGAGCACATGATGACCAAGTCGATACAATCAGCATGGCAGGTGAAATTGTGTACTCTATCAAAGCTGAAGAAATCAGTGCATGGGTAGCTGCACCCACATCGAAGAGTAAGCGAGCAGAAGCATATGACGAGGACGACGATGAAGATGATGTACAACAAAATTCATTTTGGAGCAGGTGATTTATGGTCTATGCATTGATTGCATCAGCTTTTGTGACAGTCTACTGTATCTTCCGTCTGCATCAGAAGGATGAACAGATACAGGACTTAAACGAACGCCTGATAGCACGTAGTCACAGTGAGTACTTAACCAATACTAATCAAGTGCCAGAAGAGAAAGAAGTAGAATACGAGAAACAATTGAGTTACTTCGATGCACTGAAAGTAAAGAAAGCAGAATAACGAGTGTGATTGAAAGAAGGTGAATCATGAGCATCATTGATCGTGCCAAAGACAAGCTAACCGGTATATTCACCAATAACGCTGTAGAAGATAAACGAGACAACATGAATACCGATACGGAGCAGAAGTTGGTTGATCTCGTACTGAGTGACTTTAACATCTTCAAGTCGGATCGAAGCAAACAAGAAGCACAGTGGGAAAAAGAAGAGGACTTCTATCGTGGTGACCACTGGAAAGGCTTAAGGGATGAAGATGACACTAGCCGTCCTAACGCTACAGATAACTATGTACTCGCTTATACAGAATCAATATGCGGTAAGTTAGCCGGTTGGACACCTTATCCTAACTTCGAAGAGATGGAAGAAAACGATGTAGGCAAGGCTCGTGCATTAAATGACTTTATCCCTTATGAGTTGGGTAAGATTGGCTTCAAGTCAACACATCGCCAGGCTGTTCTGCGTATGGTGAAGCATGGACCGTTGATCTATAAAGTACTGTATGACCCTACTATCGAAGGCGGTAGAGGACAGAATCGATATGAAGGTCGTAACGATGTGATAGCGGTAGATTTTTCAACGTTCTATCCTGATCCGCGTGTAGACAGTTTTAAAAGTATGCACCGTATGGGAGCCATTATTGAACGTACGGTACAGAACATGGAGTACTTTCAGGATCGTTGGAAAGAGAAAGGGAAGTATGTCACCTCAGGAACGACAACAACCAATGTGTTCACCAGTGACAGCTACCAGAATCGCACCAATACAGCAAATTTGCTTGAATATTGGTATCGCGGTGTACCGAAGTATATGAGCAAAGAAGATAAAAAGTTGTTCCGCGAACGCGCACAAGAAACGCTTGAAAAAGGCGTTGACCCTTCGGAGTATGAAGCGAAGGCAAGAGGAACCATGAGCGGTATTCACTGTATTTATATCAGTGAAAGTGGCGTGTTCCTCGAACATAAATCATACATCTACGATCATGGACAGTATCCGTTCTCTGCTCGTACCTTATACCCGCTTGAAGGCAATATATGGGGCAAGGGCTTTGTACGAGACATGATTCAGCCGCAAGTGTTCTTGAATGCTTACAACGAATTGATTATGGACTCAACAAGCCGAATGGGCGTTCCTGCCATCATGTATGAACAGGATGCGATTACCAAGCCGAATACGTGGGCGAACAATCGTTCCAAGACCGGTGCAATGTTGCCAACTGCTCCCGGTGCACTCAGTAGCAATAAGATACGAGAGGTGGAAGGTAAAGATGTGCCCTCGACTATTTTCAATGCAATACAGCTTGGACTTACATCGCTTCAAAAAATTACGGGGCAGTTCGATAGTGCAAACGGTCAAGCAACATCCACCGTAACCAGCGGCGAGCAAGCCAAAGCACTGATGGCGGCGGCTGGTACCAGATTAAATACAGCGTCTGATGTTATCACAGATGCACTACAAGAAGTGTTCATGATGTACGTAGAACTCATTGCACAGTTCTATACCACCGAACGCATAGCGCGTGTGAACGGTAGATCAGTCAGCATGAGTAGGGACGCTATTATTTCCACCATTGACGATACCGAGTGGCAACCGGACGAAATGAGTGGAGACGAACAAGCTGCACCAGAAATGTATCAAAACGAAATAGAAAGCGACATGAATCCTGAGGAACTCCCACCAATGATGGGACAAGAGTCAGATGACATGTCGCTTTCTTCGTTCTCTCCAATGGAACCGCGCATTGTGAAAGAGGAATACGTACCTGAATTTGATATCAAAGTCAATGTAGGTGTGGATAAACCACAGGATCGTGAGTATTGGCTACAGCTTGCATTTAACCTACTCAACTTGCGTGATCCGATTACGAACCTGCCGTTTATCGACGGTCAGGCTATTTCGTTTGTTCTGCAAAATGGTCATTTAGAACCTATGGATGTCATTAAGCAACGTATTGACCAAGAAGCAGGACAGCAACAACAAGTGGAACAGTTGAATCAACAAGCTCAGCAATTGGTTGAGCAGAATCAACAACTACAACAGCAAGTGGAACAACTAGGTGGTCAGCTACAGCAAAGTGATGCACAGACCCAACAGTTCCATCAGCAAACCAAAGCGGCAGAGATTGATCAACGTCAACAACAAATTGACCTTGAAAAAGTGAAAGCTGCTGCACAGATCGCGCAACAAACTAGTAACACAGGGCAGTTTTGAGACTGAATTGCCCTCAACTCATAGCGCCAACCATAGCGCGAAAGGATGAATCACATGATTGAAGGACAGGACAACCAACCAGTTGACCAAAATGAAGAACAAGAAGAGTACCGTGCAGCGTTCGGACTGCCGCCGATTGCGGAAGAACAGGAACAGAACGATGACGAGCAAGATGAACAACCCGAATTTGATGATGTGGACGACGAGCATGACGAAGAAGAAGATCCCGACCAGGATACACCTTCTGAGACTGCACGCAAACTACGCATCAAGTATAACGGTGAAGAACGTGAACTGGATGAAGAAGAAGCCATAACGTTAGCACAAAAAGGGATGAACTACGACAAGCAACAAGAACGCTTGAATAAGCAACAAGAAGCCCTTGACCGTACTGCTCGTATTCACGGTTTCAAGGATCATTCGGATTATATGGATCATTTGGACGATTTTGAGAAAACTCAAATTGACCAACAACGGATGACACTGCAAGAACATGAGCAACAGTTAGTCAATGCGCTAGTCAATGCTGGATACGAAGAGTCAGATGTACGTAATCTGATTGATAGTAATCCGGCTATTCGTGCTGGTCGTGAAGCCTTGCAAAATCGTGAGCAGGAACGTGAGTTAGAACAACAACGCCAACGTGAAGCAGAAGAAAGCAAAGGTTGGGAAGAGTTGTTGGTGGCTTATCCTGATCTATCCAAGCAAGTTCAAGATGGGCGTGCACCGTGGATGACAGAGGAAATGCTTGCCAAGATCAAGCGTGGATACAGCCCGCTCGATGCCTATGAAATCCTCAATCGTGACGAGTTGATGAAAGCACAGCGCAAACGTGCTGAACAAGACGTCATCAAGAACAATCGATTAAACAGACGTGCTGAACAAGTACGTGATGGCAAAGGACAGTATGAGAAACAAGCAACCAGTGAACTGAAGTCAGCCTTTGCTGCATTTGGACTCAATCCAGATCAAGCAAATAAATACGCTAAAAAATAGGAGGAATTACACATGGCTCAAGGATTTAAGTATGTATACAACGATTACGGTAAAGACCCTACTCGTATTACTGAGTTTTTAATGACAGACAATGAAGCAGGCGTTGCAGGTGAAGCTATCAAGTTAGTTGCAGGTCGCGTCACCAAAGCAGGAGCAACAGACGCAATTTTTGGTTTTCTTACAGGTAACGTCACTGCTGGAACCAATCGCGAATGTGAATTGATTCTTGCGCGTGAAGGCGATTGGTACGACGGCGCATACACAGGTACAGCAGCGGCTGGATTTGTGCCAGGTGCAAACGCAGTGACTCTAGCTAGTG
Source organism: Paenibacillus nicotianae (assembly GCF_042681745.1). Lineage (NCBI taxonomy): Bacteria > Bacillati > Bacillota > Bacilli > Caryophanales > Paenibacillaceae > Paenibacillus > Paenibacillus nicotianae. The sequence continues at coordinate 1,077,246 of NZ_JBHUGF010000010.1, forward strand.
ATGGTCTCAGTGCCAACTCGGCAACAGTTACAGGTGGCGCTTTATCAGTAGGAGCAATCAATACAAACAAATTAACTGCTCGGTTCAAAGTTAAGAACCGTCAAATGTCCTAAGGGGGAACTAACACATGGTACAAACTAAACCAAAATGGTCAAAAGAGATTTTAGAGCCGATTTTCCGCGAGATTTACACTTTGGATCAATCTGAAAAAATGAAAAAAGATTTCATTTCTATGTTCTATGATCAAATCAACTCTGAAAAAGATGCTGAAAGCTATGAAGGTGTAGGTGCAGGCGGTCTGATGGAAGAGTGGGGTAAATCAGACAATCAAGTCTACTATGAAGATATTGACGAGTTGTGGCAAAAGCGTATTCGTAACCGCAAATGGTCACTAGGTACTCAAATCGATAGAGACTTTATTGATGATGTGAAGTTAACTCAAGTCATTGACCGTATCAAAAAAGTGTCTACCGATACGTTTCGTACACAACAATTACAAGCTGTAGAGTTTTTGAATAACGGTTTCGTTGCGCAAGGACTTAACTATAGAGGAGCATTGTCTAATTATTTAGGCCCAGACGGATTACCTCTGTTCGCGACGAATCACCCATACAGCCCTGTTAATTTAACAGATACCCAGTCCAACATGGGTACATCTACACTTTCTATCGACTCGTTTGATGCAACAGCAGTGGCTATGCAGGAATGGAAAGATGATCGTGGTAACCCGATGCCAGTAATGCCTGATACATTGATCGTTTCACCTTACAATGCACGAGCTGCTTTCAAAATCGCAGGTTTGCCAGATCGTGACTTGCCTGCTTGGGAACCTGGTAGTAACCAATTCAATCCAAACATGTACCAAAGTCATATCAAAGTTATTGTTTGCCCGTGGCTTGCAACAACGGCTGCTAACCGCCAAAACTGGTTTGTTGCCGATTGGGATCGCATGATGGAAATGAACAAATGGCAGTGGAGACGTAAACCGAAAGACGGTTCTATTACAGATTTCGACACAGAAGTAAGTAAATTTAAAGTTGTCGGTCGTTGGGGATTTGGATTTAAAAACTACAGCTTTATCTTCGGTCATAAACCAACAGTATAAACACTATTTCTACTCAAACGGAATATTGTTTTTTTGTGCCCAAAATAGGGGGCTACGGCTCCCTAATAACGGAAATGAGTGAATTTTATGTATCGTGATGAACTGGAATGTCTGAATGCTATACACAGTGAACAAAAGAAAACTAACGAACTGCTTGAGCAGATCCTTAAAGGAGGACTTACGAATGCCACAAACGCCCGAGTTTCTACAGATCACCGACGAGAAGGTGGAAATGCCAGCACAACACAGTCCAAACCTAGTAGCGCTAGTGGACAAGGACGGAAAACAAATTCATCTAGCAACGAAAATCAACGCAGTCAAAGTAGAAGATAGTGAATCTACTACGATTGCGGCGCTTCGTGATGATTATAACGGTCTCTTGGATGTGTTACGTAAAGCAGGAGTTGTTAAATAAGGAGGTCACCACATGTTTGTTAATGAAGTGATCGAGGAAATACAGGAAAAGCTTCCAAACTATCTTAGTCCAGAAAGTATACTCAGGAAAATAACGCAGGTTAGGGATCGCCTTATAAGAAACTATAATGGCGCTCAACAACAGTCTGAAGCAGTTTGTTCCACCTTCGACATGATGGCAGGACAAGAATTGTATCTTTTACCTGCACCTGCTGGAGATATCACAGCTGTAGTTCTTAAATACCGACCGGATGAGTATTATTCACAACCTTATGGATATCATAGCGATTTAGGTCGAGAATGGTACAGTCTTGAAAAAAAACAATTTGATCAAAAGTCAGGTTGGCGTCCTTATTATTATTTCACAGCAGGAAGAATCGGCATACATCCTGTTCCGAAAGTAGATGTGTTGTATGGCATCAAGATTTTCCATAATCCTGTATTAGCGCCATTAGCCACCGCAGATATTGGTAAATATGCTGAAACAGGTTTTGATCCGTCGTTTGATATGTTGTTAGTCTACGGAGTATTGAAAGATATGGCGACAGGTGGTCAAGCTTCAGAGTTTCAAGCGAAGTATCAAGAAATACTGAATGAATATATCACAGCAAATAGTGGATACGAGAACTATCGTGTTCGCGGAAGGTGGTAAAGAATGTCCGATCGTTATCCTTACCGTAATACAAGCGAAGATATCGCTAATGGTGCGCCACCTCTTTATGAAACACCTCTAGGCGCTCAGAAGAAAGCTGATGCGGCTAGAGAAGCGGCGGAAGATGTTGCTGATAAAGCATTACAATCACATCGTTCTCAAGGCGGTAACGAACATCCCGTTGCTACAGATCTGAGTTCTGGTTTTATGAGTGGTCCAGATAAGAGCAAATTAGACTCTGTTCTTAATGGCGCAGAACCCAATCAAAATGCTTTTTCATCTGTTAATAACTTAACAGCAAAAAACGAACAAGATTCTCTCAATGTCGTGGGATTAACAGGGATAGATGTCACTACAAATCCAATGACAAATACATTAAGCATAACAGCTACAGGCACTGCAACACCCGGAAAGCATGCTTCATCTCACCTACCGTCTGGTTCCGATCCTATTCCAATTGCAACCGATACCGAAGGTGGTTTGTTAAGTGCGGCTGATTTCAAACAAATCAAAAGTAACAAAGCTTCTTCAGAAAAAATATTAGCTAACTCACAAGATGCTTATATCAATATCAAAGATTTCGGAGCGCTGTGTAATGGAACAAACGATGATACTACAGCTGTGCAAAATGCAGTTAATTTTGCTAAAAGCAAAGGTGGTGGAATTGTTCTTTTACCAGAAAAAACAACATTTAATGCAGGAAATGTTACCTATTATGAAGATGTTTTTATCTTTGATCTTTCACAAAAAGGTATTAATATCAATGACTACGTGTCAAGCCCGAACCCGACAATGATTTTGAGACGAAATGCACAGTTTAACGGTGGAACGCCCGGATTTACAAATTCTGCAATGACGACCTATACGACAGTCGGTAAAAATGTAACTTCATTCGAATGGGGGATTACTAGCTGTTTGTACAACAGTGCAGATGCAGGTGAAAACACTTCGATTTATGGTAAGTCTGTTAAATACTCTACAGGGCCTACTTTTGCTGGAGTGTTTGAAGCTAGAGACGGTACGGGAAACAGCACATCAGGTGCGCTAATCGGATTAGAGGTCGATGTATTCTGCAACGGTTCTGATACAGGTTCACGAGTCGGCATTGATATTGTAGTAGGTAAAGGAGTAGACGCTAATGCTTCTGGAGTTGCAAGTGTAGGCTTACGAATTGGTCCGCAAAACGGAGACAATCGCAATGGTTCATTTGCAACAGGCATTTTAACAGCTGGTAATTTTACCAATGCAATTAATATCGGTGGTGGATCGGTACGAGGGATCACTTTAACTGGTAGCTTTGCAGTTGGGATTGATACATCAAGCGGAACATTTTCATCTGAAGCAATACGCATGGGGGCGAACCAAAAGTTTTCTTTCGAGTCTACAGGTTCTATCTATATGAGTTACAATTCGTCTAATGGGTATATTGAATTCTTTCGTAGCGGCAATCGAGTTGGTTTCATTAAAACGTTAGGTCCCGACCATGAGTTGTGAGGTGAACAATGAACAAGGAAACTCAAAATATTCTATTAGAACTTAATGCTACAAAGAAACGACTGCTAGAAACTCAACTGATTTTACTGCAATACGAAGAAAAAGAAATACTTTCTCATAATATAGAAGATGTTAAAGAAGGTGAAGATGCTGAACATCAATGAAATTATTCAGGAAGCAGACATCCTTGTGCCTAACGCAGTCGAATTACCGCAAAAAATAGTTTGGTTAAATGCAGTTAATCAAGATTTTTTCAACGTTGTAAAAATACCTAAAACAATAAGGTTTGATTCCGTCGCAGAACAATCAGACTATTCTATAGCAGGACTATCTGAAAAGGACATTGATAAAGTACTGGTCGGTCTATTTTGGTACTCTAGACTAAATTATAACAATGTAACAACGACCGAAAACTTTTTCACCTATGAAAGCGATACTTTGTCGCTTCATCCTGCACCGTTTTTAACAAGTAAAGGTATGGTTAGATACCGACAATCAGCCAGTACAACGTTCACTTCTTCTGATTTATCATCTTCACCCGATGCACCAAAAGAATATCATTGGACTTTTATCTCTGCGCTTGCTTCATTCTTAGCGAATACAGAAGATGATGGCATAAAAGCATCTAATTATGAAAATCAATATAAGTCAGCTTGGAATGTCGCGGCGCAAAATTATCAAGTGCAAGGTGACGAGGTATGAAGCCGATTCAATATCAACAATCACAATATCAAGACGTAGGTGGAAAGCAAGTACCGATTACAATAAGAGAATTTAAAGGGTTGAATATGTTTGACCCTCTTTCTATTGATGATGTTTTTTTTACAGACATCGTGAATATGGATAGCACAAACTATCCTTCTTTAACGACTCGCTCAGGTTATGTAGTCGATTATTCTGTACCTATTTCAGATCCGGGTGCATCTGGAGTCAAAGGAATGTTTGTGTTCCGACTGCCAGATGGTACAGAAGAGTTGCACTGTATTTTTTCCGATCAAACATGGCGAGTGAAAAAAGGGTCAACATGGCGAATTTTGCCTGGACAAATTAGTGGTCAAAGTATGAGTTATCAATTTGCTACAGCATACGTTGATTCAGATGCGTTGTCTATTCATCAAACTTGTTTGTTTATGCAAAGTGGCGGCGGAAGAACCTATTATTACACTGAAGGTCAGGGTACTCAAGTGGTATCGCAATTGCCCGAAAATGCGAGGTATATTACGAGTTATCAAAATCGATTGTGGTGCGTCGTCGACAATGAGTTGTGGGCTTCTAAATTAGATGATCCGCTTACGTGGGACATTAATACAGCCGAAGGTGAATCGGCCGCCTATCGTAGACAAATTGAAACGAAAAACGGCGAAAAAGCAAGTGCGTTGAATGGTAATTTCACTAGATTAACGATTGGTTCACCTAATACTGTGCAAGAGTTGTATGGAGGCGTTCCTTCTCAGTTTAATGTTCAGCCAGTCACGTTTGATACGGGACCAATCAACATGAAATCAACCATTACATTGGACGGTATTATGTACTTTGTTAATAAAAACGGGGTATATGAATATTCCGGTGGAACTATACCAGACAAATCGTTATCCGAAATTATTAACAAGCTTGTTAAAAATGTAACTCAAGCCTCAACAAGTAATACGGACAGTTTCAGAGTTACAGGTGGTACGGATGGTAAAAAGTTATTCTTTTATATTAATGATACATTCCTTGTCTATGATCCACGACCGGGCGTACAAACATGGAGCAAGTACAGCGGTATCGTACCTGCTCATTTTGCTGTGTTCAATAACCAATTGTATATTGGTGATCGTCAAGGGCGCATATTACGCATAGAAGGCAATACAGATGCAGGTAATGCGATTAATTGGAGCGCGATTACAAAACCATTTAGTAACAGTTCAATATCTCAAAAATTAAGATGGTACAAGATATTTGTTCAGGCTGAATTCACAGGTACGATGAATATCATGCTATCAAAAACAATTGATGGTGATGATTTCGAACAAGTTGGTACTACTACTGGATCAGGAGCAGATGTCACAAAACGAATAATTATTCCTGTTGGTAAATTCGCTCGTGAAAATCATATCCGCATCAAATTGACCGGATCAGGATACGCACGTATTCATGAGATCACACGTAATCAACGTCAACTTCCTTTGTATTGAGGTGAAAAATTATGGCTGAACCCGTTACAAATGTCAGCATGAAGGGTTTTCAACGCACCGATAATGCCCAACAACAAATGCAGTATATCACTCAACTGCAAAACACGATAATTAGTCTCTCTAAAGATTTATTTTCAATGTCTCAACGTATTTCCTCATTAGAGTCACAGGTCAAAACATTAGGCGGTGGTTAACATATGGCAACAACCTATAACACGAGTGTCCGGTCTAGTTTAAATAAACAAGGCATCAATAACAGCCGAATTGGATACAAAAACGGATACGTCACCGTAGACGGTAAAAACTTCTTACAAGCAGGTACAGTCAACAATGGTGCTGCTTATGCAACATCAGATGCTTTTTCTAAAGCACTCAAGAACTTAGCACCCGTGAACAAAACTAGTGTGGCTCAGCCTGCGGTATCGGCGGTTCCTAAGCCTGTGACGGTTCCGGCTCAAACGGGTAAGGTGACTTCGACCGCAACGGGTACAACGACACCTAATGCGCCTGCACCATATACACCACCTGCAAGCCAGACTCAACAGACGTTACAACAGATCGCCGCTCAGCTTGCAAAACAACAGCAAACGTCATTCAAAGCGCCCGAAGCGTTCAAATACGACCCGCAAAGTGATCCTGCTTATCAATCTCAACTCGCTTTAGCACAAAAGAATATTCAGCGTCAGCAGTACGACACGAATGCAGTATTGCGTGCAGGTGGACAAGGTAAGTCGTCGTATTCAGAAACGGTAGCGAATCAGATCGGTACGGATGCACTTTCGACGCTTGCGAACACCATCGTTCCACAGCTTATGAGTCAGGCGTACAGTCAGTACAATGATACCGCGAATCGTGACCTACAAATCCAACAAGCGAATTATGGCGTTGGACAGGATGCACTTGGTCAGTTATCAAATCTATACGGATTGCAAGATAAAGAATACTTCCAAAATCCGATTGCTGAAGCCAATGTAACCGGTAATTATTTGCCGACAGAAGCCAAGACGGCTATCAATCAACTGTTAGCGTTGAAACAACAAGCTGAAGTGAAAGGTGTCACTAAAGAAGATAAGACCAACCTTTCTAAACAAGCCGATCAAATCAGAAGCTACCTCACGGGTCTAGGAGTTAACACTTCTTCTCTCGGCGCAGATAGCGGATATACTAAGGCCCTTAACGGTGGGGCAGGTATTCGGACTGTGGCAGGTCAACAATTGGATCAATCCGCAGAGCAAATCGCATTACAGAAACGTCAGACGAATTTTGATATGGCGAAGGCTGTTAGTGATATGACTGGTAAAGTCATCAAACCACAAGATGATATCAACGGATTATTCCGTCAAGCCGCGGCAGCAGGTACACCACTTACAGCCGCACAACAAGCAACGTTATTCCAACAGAAATATCAGTTGGATCGTGCTAAAGTGTCTGATGATCAATGTAATCAGAATTTTGGATATCAGAAAGAACGAGATACCGTGGCGGATAACCAGTACCAACAAAACTTCCAATACCAAGCAGCGCGTGCGCTTATTTCGGATAGTCAGTGGCAACAACAGTTTGATCAGTCTGTTAAACAAAATGGTTTGGAGTATGCGCTTAATGAACAAGTTCAATTGGGCCAATTAACACTTGCTCAAGCGCAGGACGCTCGCGAACAAGGGGAGTATGATTATAAAATGTCTCAAGCCACTCAAGGTAGCGCTACTGCAATTGAAGATTATGCTAAATCATATGTTGATCCAATTGCTGAACGTGATCCTAATACAGGTCAAGTGTTAAACAAAAAAGAACTCGAAGGATATTTAACAGGTTTGGAAGGTAAACTTAGCGATTACGATATTTATCAATTGTATAACCGTTATGGCATTACTTGGGACGCTGCTACTCCGTCGCCCCCAAAGCAAACTAGCACTTCTTATGGAGGTGCTTCTAAACAAACCGCATATAATGATATTATCGAGAGCGCTGCTTCTGCTAACGGTGTTGACTCTTCGCTTGTTAAGGGTATCATACAAGCTGAATCTTCATTCAACCCCAATGCTGGTTCAGGTGCAGGAGCTCAAGGTTTGATGCAATTAATGCCAGGTACCGCTGAAGGTCTAGGTGTAAGAAATCCTTTAGACCCTGCTCAAAATGTTAATGGTGGCACCAAATACATTGCTGGACAGCTCAAAAAGTATGGTAATACTGAATTAGCTTTAGCAGCATACAATTGGGGCCCTGGTAATGTAGACAAAGCAATCAAAAAATACGGAAATAGTTGGGAAGCGATTCGTTCTCATGCTCCCAAAGAAACTCAAAGTTATGTAACTAAAGTAACTTCTAATGCAGCAAGCTATAGAAAATAGGTGATATATAGTGGCTGAATCATTTTTAACAAAAAGACGTAAAGAACTCGGTATTGGAAACAATGATAAAAGTGTGGACGCAGCAGATAAAAATGTTAGTTTTCTTACTCGAAGAAGAATTGAATTAGGGATCGGTAACGATGTTTTACCTTCTACTAAATTACGCAACGAATTGCCAGAAACGATCAAAAACGCGAGAACCGGTAATTTCATGGATACCACACTAGGGCAGTCAGGCATTAATCCGGCTGCTCAATCTATTATTTCATCTGCTACAGGGATCAAAGCACCGTTCAAACCTTCAATGGTACAACCAACGGCACCACCATCTGCTACCACTACTGGAACATCAGGCAATTACACAGATATTTATAACCAGCGCAAAGCTGAAATTGCCGACGGAGGAACTGCACGCTCCTTTTTTGGTAATGGAATCTACGATAATGTAATTGCTCCGTTCGCAACAGGAGCAAACTATTTAGCCTATGGTAATCCACTAGGTGCATTAGTCAGCCGTACAGGTAATTCAGCAGCGTCCTTAACAGGGCCTGCTGTAGCACCTAAACCATCTGTGGGGATTCCGCTTGCAGATAAAACAGCAGATGTGTTAGGTACGATTGCCGGCTTTGGATTTAACCCTGCTGGTGTAGGCGTTGCTGGACAAGGATTGATCTCTGCACCTTACAAAATCGCCGACCAGACGCTTAGTAAGGGATTAGGTGGTTATATTGCTAAAAGTGCTGCTAATGCAATAGAAAATCCTAAAACTGCGAAACTTGTAACCACTGGGTTAACAAATGCCTATCGCGGTACTATTGCGGGCGGTATCACCGGTGGAGCAACTTCATTACTACGCGGTGAATCATCTGGTGAAGAAGTTGGTTCTTCTGCTTTACTTGGTGCAGCGCTTGGTGGTATAGGTGATGCTGCGTTTGGAGCGATTGCAGAATCTTTATTCAGTCGTTTAATGCGTCAAAATGGTATTAAAGGAGCAGAACAATCAGAGATACTTGGCTTGCCAGCTTCACGCAAAGAAACTCGTATAAACACAGCGCAACAAAGAAGTACACTTGCACCAAATACAGAACCTGTGGTTAATCCATATACATTCGGTTTACCAGAAGCAACGCCAGGTACTCTACAACGTAATACACAGTTCAATCAATCTGTATCTAAATTGCAAGGGGTAACAAGTGAATTAGAAGCTTTGCAAACGAAACATGCACAAAATATCATCACTGAATACCAGTCCTTAAAAACAGTTCGTAATACAAAAGGTAAAAAGCCGGATTGGTACCGAGAAATTGTAAGCACTACAGGCAAGCCACCTACGAATAGACAATTATTCGAACTTGCAGGTCAACGTGTAGTACCAGGAAAAGATTTAGAGCAGGCTTATTTGAAACTACAACAAAGCGAATTACGTCAACAGTCCCAACGTCTTGATCCTAGTAGCGTGACTACGGATGCACCTTTGTCTTTAAATCGTTTATCAACGAACGTGAATGGGCAAATACCGAAGATAAATGAACCTAAAGTGAGAAAACAGAGTGTGGTTAATCCAACATCGATCAAAGCAGACGACTATCACATGATTAACGATGTAGATACACCAATTGCTCCCGTTATAGATAATGTACCTACACCACAGAGAGCGAATGACATTCCTGCTACTCAAGCAAATAGCACAGTACCTACCGCTCCAATTGCGCAACAAAGAGGTTTTGTCTCGACTCTAGCTAACTCAGAGAAAACACCTAATGCGTTCACCGAACAACTCAGACAAAGCGATTCCGCTACGTATGAGCCAATCACAAACGAAGCTACATTAAATTTGGCTAACGGTCGTCTTGGAAATATTGAAACAGCACGTGTATATGTCATGAGCAAAAGTAAATTCACTGCTGAAAAAGCGGCTACGGCTCAACGTTTGATCGATCACTATAACAGTCGTGGTCAAACAGATGCAGCAGTCGAGGTAGCAGAAAAATTATCTGAAGAAGCAACTAACGCAGGTCAGTTTATACAAGCATTATCGATGTATAATCGTTTATCTCCAGAAGGAACGCTTAAATTCATTAATAATCGAGTAGATGCCATCAATGATAAACTTCCGACGCGTGCTAAAAAAGTTGTAGTTACAGATGAAACTAAACAATCTGTTATGGAATTAGCAACAGCATCGCAGAAAATGACAGGTATTAAAACCTTATCGAATGATGTGATTGATATCGTGACTAAAGCCAAAAACGGTGAGAAACTGAGCGATGCGGATACTGATGCCCTTCAACGTTTTGTGTCTGAAACGCAAACATTTGTGAAAGATGCTTCTAAAAGAACTCGTAGTATGCAAACACCGAGACTAAGTGAAAATGTACGTAAACGAGATCAAATTGCAAGTTTCTTAGATGCTCAAGAAACGGCGGCTCGTGAACGGATCGAAGCCAGACGTAACCGGTTAAGTTCTACGCCACTCGACGTATGGGCAGATTACTCCATTATCGGTGCTTCTAAGATGGCAAAAGGTACGATCAAATTCGCTGATTGGTCTGAAGAAATGGTGAAAGAGTTAGGTGAAGATATTCGTCCAATTCTTCCATCTTTATATGATCGAGCTACTGAAACATTTGGAAAATCTAAAAACAAAGTGACTCAAATCGAATCAGACAATAACGTGAAATTGGTTAACAAGATCATTCGTGATCGCCAACTTACTGGACAAGATGCTGATTCGTTACTAATTACGGCACGTAAAGTGGCTGTATTGTCAGGAGAGGAGAAAAAATTAGCTTCTCAAGATTTGCAGAAGATTCTTCAATCCTTTGATAAGCCGGGCATCGGTCGTAAATTAAGCAGTTTGCAAACAACTGCACAGTTGTTAAATCCTAAAACACAAGTACGTAACGTGATTGGTAATGAATTATTTTACCGTACAGAACGATTGAACAAACTAATCGCTACACCACTTGATATCGCACGTTCAAAAATCACAGGTGGTGAAAGATATGTCACTTTCAAAACAAACAATCAAGGAGAATTCTGGTCAAACTGGATGAAAGGTGCTAAAGCAGGATGGAACGGAACAAATATCAATGGTTTGCAGTCCCAGTTTGATCTAAGCGCCCCTGCTTTTAAAGGCAAATATAATCCAATGACTTACATGGAGAAGGCTTTAGGTGCTTCTTTACGAAGCTTTGATAATGCGGCATATATGAGAGCTTACAATAATACTCTTGGCGAAATGGGTACATTAGATGCGATCAATAAAGGCATTAAGGGACAGGCAGCTATTAAGGAGCATGTACAAAACTACATTGTAAAAGCATCCGATGACGTTACCCAACTTGCGGATAATTATGGTCGTTATATTACATTCCAAGACAATAATGCTTTGTCTATGGGATTGTCTAGGTTTAAGAGAGCGCTCAACTTCCAAAAAGATTTTGGTGCTGGTGATCTAATTTTGAAATATCCTAAAACACCAGGAGCGTTGCTTATGCGTGCATTGGAATATAGTCCGGCAGGCTTCATTCGCAGTGCTTCTTTAATTAATAAAGGATTGCGTTATGCGGAAAAAGATAAGTTACCTGAAGCAGCGCTCGCTGTATCTCGTGCGATACTTGGAACAGTTGGCTTTGCTGGTATGGGTTATGCCCTCATGGACAATGGAGTACTTACCACTGCCGCTAGCAAAGATCGTGATATTCGTGCTTTAGCTCAATCTGCTGGTCAATCAGATTATCAAATCAACTTTTCTGCTTTAGGTAGATACATTGAATCGGGATTCAAAAAGCAAGAGCCGAAAGCAAAAGAAGGTGATATTCTTTATACCTATGATTGGGCGCAACCGATAGCATTGTCTCTTAGTGTTGGTGCAGAAGCGAATAAGAATATTAAAGAAGGTAAAGAAGCCGAAAAACTAATAGGTGGCATTGGTATGACTGCTATCAATAGTTTGTCTGGTGGTTTAAATACTTTGACAGAACAGTCTGTATTACGAGGTCTTAAAGATGCTGCACAAGGATATCCTGGTCAAACATTTGCAGATAAACTTTTCGAAATTATAGGAACTCTACCGCCTTCTTTTATTCCGACACTATCTAATCAAATTCGTCAAACGAATGATAATACTAAACGTGAGGTATACTCTTCAAATATTATAGATAAATCATTTAACCAAACTATAAACCGCATACCTGGACTAGAAAAAAAATTGCCGGCTAAGTTTGATTCATTGGGTCAGCAAGCGCAGAACTATCAAGACCCGTCCTTGTTCAATATCTTTGTTAACCCAGGAGAACTCACACGTTATAAATTGTCTCCAAATGCTCAAATGGTTATGGATCTAATCAACGAAACAGATGACGAGTCATTGGCCCCGCGTGTGCCGACGAAATCGATTCAAGGCAACAAACTAACGGGTGAACAGTTCTCAAGATTGTCTGAACTACAAGGTGGTTTGATCAATGAAGGTATTTCTAATCTAAACCCTGATTATCCAAGTAATATCAAAGCTAAAGTATTGGATCGCTTGTACGATCAGTCGGGCAAAACTGCACGTAAACAGCTATTCGAAGAATTCAAACTAAAAGACAACAGAGAAAAATGATTGAGGGACTCTTAGGAGTCTCTTTTTTTATTGGGGGACGGCGATGGAACAACAGATAATAGGTAGTGTCGTATCTCAAGGTCCATGGGCAGCATTATTTCTAGGCGTTGGTTTTCTATTATGGAAGTTTGTACAGAAGCAAATAGAGGATATGAAGGTGCAACATCAACGCCAAATCGATGATATGAAAGAAGAATCAAAGACACAGCAAGAATATCTAATGACTGAACTGTCACGACGGGATGCAGATATGTCTGTGGAAATGAATAAAAGAGACGATGAATCTAAAGCGCGTGAAGAACGATTATATGTACTGCTTGAGAAATCAAATGAATTAATCACTGGGGAACTGCAAGAAATGCGTATCGCTATCGAGCGGAGGAACTCACATGAAAATCAAAGGTAAATTGAGGTGGATCATTAACATCATTCTGGTGATGTGGTTGATTACTTGCTTTGTGAAATGGTTGGACTGGGCAGATGTTCATGACACCTATGTCGCTGTGAAAGACGAGAACAATGCCGTCATGATCGCTGGTGGTGAAATCCAATATCTACAAGACAATCAACAATATCTCGATGGTAGAGCCACACGTAAATTCAATCAATTCAAATCGACCGTAGCCTGGGGATGTGGCACGGTCTTTTTGTTGATTCTCTCTTATTACATCTATACCCGAACGATCGATAAGCGAAAGTTGAAAAAGGTAGAGCTAACAATCGTACAAGAAGATCCATTACCACCTAATCGAAAACAAATCTATCCACCTACAAAGGAGTAACTACATGAAAGCCAACAGTCATTTTATTCTGCTTACACGTGATGAATTCCGACCATGGTTACAGCAACAAGATATCAAACGGTCGATTACGCGCCTTCAGGTACATCACACTTGGTCACCAGCATATAAGGATTGCCAACCGGGAGAAGAGTTCAAACGCTTGGAAGCTATGCGTTCATTCCATATGAATACAAACGGATGGAGAGCGATCGGGCAGAATATAACCACGTTCCCAAATGGATTGATTGGTATCTCATTAGAACGTAATTTAAACGAAGTTCCGGCAGGGATTGCAGGAGCCAATTCAGGTGCGTTATGCATCGAGAACATCGGGAACTTCGATAAAGGTGGAGATACACTTACCGTAGAACAAAGAGACACAATCGTTCACTTATATGCAGCGCTTGCAGAGAAATTAAAGCTAACGATTGATACCAGTCATATTGTATATCACGCATGGTACACACCTAGTGGTCAACGTCTAAGTGACTATACGCCCGGTAAATCGTCCAAGACATGTCCAGGTACCAACTTCTTTGGATATGGAAATACAGTAACTGATGCAATGAAGAGTTTTATACCGGCTGTTCAAGCAGAATACAATCGCCTAACCAAAGGTATTATCTCAAAGGAGGAACAACCGATGACAGCAGCAGAAAAGAAAGAGTTCGATGAATTGAAGGAAACGGTTAAAAATCAAGCCGCTACGATCGAAAAATTAGCTAAGAAAGTAAATATTACAGGTGATCAAAAACCACCTACTTGGGCAGAACCTGCAATTATTGCCGCTAAGAAAGCAGGAATTATTAAAGAATCGGATGATAAGAGCCAGATTTTCTTTGAAGTGTTGCAGACACTATTGAATGCTGGACTGATCGGCGGTGCTAAATAATGAACTTCGATAACCTAATCACACAAATCGTTATTGCTTTAATTGGTGTTCTTGCCTTTGCCTTAATCTATATCACGATTCTACTTGCTCCGAAATTAAAGCTATGGATCGATGCGAAAGCGGCAACCGGTAAAAATGAAATCGTCTGGTACTGGGCGCAACAAGGCTATGCGTATGCTGAAAAGAAAAGCGCCGAACTCGGAACGTTAAGCGGTTCAGATAAGGCTATGATTGCTTACGATTGGGTAAGTGACCGATTGGCTACCATTGGTGTCAAAGTAACAGCCGATCAGATCAAAGGGGCTATCCAACTCGCATGGCATAAGTTAGAGCAGGTACCCAAACAGCAAGGTAGTACCGCAGTCGTGAATACTGAAATCCAAGCCACAAACGAACACATGGAAGAAGCCGCAGAGAAAGCTATCAACAAAGTACTAGGTAACTGATATGATTGAACCTTTTAACCAACTTATTGATCTGTTATCAAATAGCAACCCGTGGGTTGTCGTTAGTGCTTTGTTTTTGATTTACTCGGTATTTATTACTAAACGTTACTTCAAAGCTTTAGATAGAGCAGAAACGGCAGCGGATAAGATTGAGCAAGAACGGGCGGAACTTCTTCAGCGTGCGATTCAATTACCGCCTGTTACGTCAGATCAAAGGGAGGAAGCACAATGAACTTCCTCAAACGAATTATTCACGGTGAGAAGAAAATCAAACGTTTGGAAAAAGCCGTAACTGATTACACATCAGTCGCTAAACTACTCAAGAACCGTGAGGACAAGATGCTCGACCCAAAGTCCAATGGACTCGGTAAAAAGGGGGAAAATCCGTATGAACGTTGAAGACATGCTTACGCTATTTTTTGCCGTACTTGCTATTGTATGCTTCGTCACTTATCTCAAGTGGAATGCTAAATATATTATAGGCAGGCAACGTACCGAAAATGTGTTCTTACGTGCTGTCTATTTGGTTGTTCTGTCTCTTACTATCATTCTAATCGTCAACAGCTTTGGACGTATTCTGGAAGTGATGGGCTATTCCAGTCCAGAGTGGTATGTCAGTCAGATCAGGCGAGCATTATATATTGCGGCGCTTGCGTTCTCTACGTATGCAGGAATGCTATTATGTATTGTAACCAAGCCCAACAAAGAGTAAATGAAAAGGACTCCCGACCGTAATGGTTAGGAGTCCTTTTTTTAATTTACTAAATCATCTAATACTTGAAGAGGGAAATAACTGCTTAAAGCGATAGCTATAAAAAAGTATATAAACCCTACCGTAAGAGAAGACGCTACCACAATTAATTGTTGAGTTCTATAATACTTAAACTTATTTTCTTTTGCTTTTAAATAAGATACAAACTTGAGTACCATAGGAATTTTTAAAGATAAACGATATAAAAATGTAGCCAAAGTTACTGTTATTATTAGGTAAAACCAGAAAGATATCATGTAATCACCTTTTTACCCATATAATAACTTATAATACAGCATACAGTAAGTGGAACTTACGTTCCTATATCAATACTTTAGAATGCCCACAAAAATGCCCACATAATGCCCACAAAAACAGAATAAACATAAAATATAATAAAGTATGTTTTTTTTAAAACTCTATTTAATAAGGACTTTGTGATGTTGTACGAAAAGCAAAAACATAAACAGAACACAAGTGCACCAATGGGAACGTGACCAGTACTTGACAATGTATTAAGATTAGCAAGCCCTTAGCGCTTAAAGCGTTAAGGGCTTTTTTGCGATGAGGAAAAGCTTTTCGGCAGATAAGAATTAATACCATAACTCAAGAATGCAAAAAGTATTCTTCAAACAATTCCTATGTAAAAATAACATACATAGTTCTACTATCTCACCGAATAAGTCGGTAATTTACACTCTTCCTACGTTTTTTTGAGTTTACTCGGAAATGGAAAACCAATAACCTTAAAGTGTAAGTTATAACTTGATGTAATCAAGACCAACGGTGGCCACCGTATTTTGAAAGCGTTCTATTTTGCAGAATTAGTTTCAAAATATGTTGAGAAAAGGTGATGAGAATTGAAAAAGTTAGCTGTTTTATTAAGTGGTGCTCTTTTACTTACTGTTTTTCCAGTTACCCCTGCACCAGCTACAGCAGCAGTGCCAGCAACATTTACAGTAGATCTAGCTAATCAATATCGACCGGTTACTCATGTCGCTTCTGGTTCGTTGTATGGATTAGCGGAAGAAGGTAGGCCATCGGACAATCTAATCGCGCCAACAAAGCCGAAAATGTTCACACAAATGGCTCCAAATGGGGGTCAATTGCCTAACGGTGAAACTACACCTATCGGTGATGCACTCAAAGTAGCTCCAATTGCCGAACGCAATGGCGCTCAAGTGACGATACGGATGCCAGATATTTATCCTAATTTTCCGTACAAATGGGTAAGTTGGGATGATTGGTATAAAAAAGTAGATGGTATTGTAGATGCTAGATTGAAGTCAGGTGCTACAAATATATACGGATATGAATTGTGGAATGAACCCGATGGTACATGGAATACCGGAGCAGCAGGTTCATTTAACGAAGGTTGGAAAAAAACATATTTGCGAGTCAAAGCTAAAGATAAAAACACTAAAATCATAGGACCAAGTATTACTCATTATAACGAAAGCTGGCTGAGAAACTTTTTAACGTATGCAAGAGATAATAATGTATTACCCGATATTATATCGTGGCACGAATTAGGAGCGCCGGAAGGTGAATATTTAGATGGCCCTGCACCGCAGTACATTTCTAATCATATGAAAGCGTATCGTGCTTTGGAGACAGAGCTAGGTATCAAACATTTGCCGATCAGCATCAATGAGTATGGTGTCGTATCGGAACAAGCGGTTCCAGGCAATATGTTGCGCTATATCGCTCAATTTGAACGTTCTGATGTGGATACAGCGAATATTGCATTCTGGTTCCGTCCAGGTCGTCTAAGCAACCTTGTGACAGACAAAGGAGCAGCTAATGGTGCATGGTGGTTATACAAATGGTATGGTGATATGTCCGGTCAGATGGCGATGACAACACCGGCGAATCCAACGGCTTTGGATCTAGATGGTATTGCTAGTGTAAATAATGCCAAACAACAAGCAGATGTGATCGTAGGCGGAGGAAATGGCAATCGAAATATAGTGGTTAAAGGATTCGCTTCATTACCATATTTCCCAGGTAATGCTCATGTCAAAGTAGAAAGCACACCTTGGTACGGTGTAGATACCGCAGTAAGTCAACCTACTAATGAATTTGAAGGTGATTTCACTATAGAAAATGGTCAGATTTCTATTCCGCTTACTCAGTTAAAAGAATCTTCTGCTTATCGATTGGTGATTACTCCGGGCAAGCAATCATCGCTCAGTCGTTATGAAGCAGAAAATGCAACTATTGCTTCAGCTAACATTTTTAACAACCGGAATGCTTCTAATCGGAAATATGTTGGTACGATAGACAATCAAGATAGCTCTGTTCAATTTACAGTAAATGCTCCTGTAGCTGGTAATTATAATCTGAAGATTGGATATGCGAATGGTACAAACGCTCAATCTACACAAGAATTAAGTGTCAATAATCAAGCGTCTACAACTATTCAATATCCGACAACAGACGGTTGGTTATCTCAAGGAAATAGCAATACGGTTCAGACTTCAGTTTCTTTAAAAGCAGGCAGTAATATTTTGAAATTCAGCAAAGGAAAAACAGGTTATGCAGAGCTTGATTATATCCAATTACAACCTGTAGGTGATTTCAAAGTAAGAGTAGAAGCCGAAGATGCTAAAATTAATGATGCGACAGTATCCAGAAGTTCATTTGCTTCTAATCGTCAATTTGTAGGCAAAATAGATAATCCAGATAGTTCTGTGTCGTTCTCAGTCTATGCTCCAGCAAACAAAACGTATAATATGGAGATTGGTTATGGAAATGGAACAACAGGAAATTCGACTCAAAATCTATCTGTAAATAATCAAGCATCTACTGTAATTACGTATCCAAAAACAGGCGGCTGGATTGCAAATTTACCAAATGTCGGTACACGCCAAATTATGACCGTTCCTGTAACATTGAAGCAGGGAGAAAATACGATCGTATTTAAAAAAGGTACTAGCTATGCAGAACTTGATTATATTGAAGTGAAATAATTTTATTACAACATACAAAAACCTTGTTCACCCTATTCGATAACAGAATAGGAGAGCAAGGTTTTTGGTGTGAATTCTTATGTTTATCATTTCTGATCTATTCAGTGAGCAGATGCTTAGGTATCGGAATATCAGGATCTACAGTGACTGTATTGATGTACGTATTCGTATACGTATCGCGGAATTGAGTAGGTGTCATACCAACATAATTTTTAAATAATTTCATCATATACTTCTCATCTCGAAAATGTAGTTCATAAGCAATTTCTTTGATAGAAGAGTTAGTGGTGCATAACAGTTCTTTGACCAGACTTAACTTGAGTGTATTAATATAACGAATCGTACTCATCCCAAGATTTTTTTTGAATAAACGAGTGAGATGATCAGCATTAAAGCAGAACGTATCAGCCACTTTCTGTACAGTAAGATCATGATAAATATTCACCCGAATCCATTCTAAAATTTGCATAAACTTCTGATTGTATTCTTTGTGCAATAATTCATTATGGATCAGAGGTTGTACATACTTATCGGTTAATTCGATCATAAGTTCAGTTACCAGATAATCGACAGCATATGTGCTGTAATAAGAAGTATTAGACGTATCCAAAATCTGCTTTATTAAGATAATCGGTTTATCTAGATAAGGCAGTGAAAAGAAGTCCGGTAAGCAGACATAATGATTAATCTCATTTTTCTGTTCGATCATTATAGTACCAAACAAATGATTTATAAATTCGTCTCCTGATTCTATGTGAGTAGTATCCCGAGGGAAAAAGTGTAACCAAAAAAAGCTAGCTCCTGCTTTAGAATCTGCATAACCGGAATATTCTACGCCCGGCTGAATTAATAACACATCTCCATGCTTAATCTCATACTGGGTATCGCCTACTTGCAGATAGATGATTTCTTTCAAACCAATAATCAATTCATAATCTTTTTCAAGCTTCATTTTTTTGTGTTGCCAGCCTTCATCACTGACAAACTGCCCGCATTTAAAATAAGCGAGAGGGCGCTCAATATTTATTTTTGAGATCGGTTTTAGTAGCATATGTAATCGCTCCTTATCGAAAAGTCAGTTTTGGATAGGAAAAGTCGGATTTGTAAACCTTATTACTTATAATCACTATAAATCTATATTTTAACGTAGTATAGCACAATTTTATAAGGGAATAGTTAATTTTTTTAATAAATTAATGAGTCGGAAATAGATACCTTTCCTACGAAAAGCTAAGTTTATCTTCTTCTCGTAAGCGCTTACTATTAAATAAAGAAATCATCATTATTTAATCGAATCAGGAGGTTATATTATGGAAGCTACACCTCAATCTTCGCCAGAGCCTCAATCCACTCTTCTGAATGATAAAGTTCCTTTTCATCGCAGAATCAGTTATGCGCTCACAGATACAGGTGGCAATTTGTTGTATAGCATTATCGGTGCTTACTTGCTTTATTTTTATACAGATGTGTTTGGCTTATCTGTAGGCGTAGCAGGCACCTTATTGCTGGTAACACGATTAGTGGATGCGGTAGATGCACCGCTATGGGGCATTATTGTAGATCGGACTCGATCCAAATATGGTCAAAGTCGACCTTATTTTTTGTGGCTTTGTTTTCCGTTTGCTGTATTTACAATATTAACGTTTACCACTCCCAATTTGGACGGTACATGGAAAGTGGTTTATGCGGCAGTAACTTATATTTTGGCAGGTATAGCCTATACCGGAATTTCAACACCGATCACTTCGATTTTACCAAATTTGAGTAGAAATACAGATGAACGAGTGGTTTTGAACTCATTTCGGATGGTAGGTGGCAATGTTGGTAATTTTGCAGCAGTGACATTTACTTTACCATTAGTCACTTTTTTCGGAGCAGGTAATGATCAGAAAGGCTTTTTTTGGACACTATGTGTGTTCGGAATTGTATCTATAATTATGTTTTTAATCGCTTTTGCTGATCTCAAAGAAATCAATACCGAAAAGATCAAAACGATTCCGTTCAAATCAAGCTTTAAAGCAATGAAAGGCAACTGGCCCTGGATTATTTTGGTGATTGCTAATCTATTATTCTGGATCGCTTTAACGATTCGTACATCTACATTAGTTTATTACTTTGAATACAATATCGGGCATAAAGAATTGGTGCCATTGATTAACGGAATTTCAGTTATTCAAGTGATTGGTATGGTATTGATTCCTTTTATCGTAAAATTTTCTAACAAATATTCAACAATGATCTTTGGTTTTATCTTAGCGGTGCTGGGACAAATAGTACTGTTTTTTGCAGGCGATCATATTAGCTTTTTGATTGTAGGATGGATTATTGCTTGTATTGGATCAGGAATTGCTTGCTCGATGCCTTTTGCTATGTTATCAGACACTGTAGATTATGGAGAATGGAAATCAGGTCTACGTGGAAGTGGGATTTTAACAGCAATTGGTAGCGCTTTTTGTATCAAAGCAGGCTCGGGATTAGGTGGATTTATTCCTACACAATTTATGTCTTCATTCGGTTATGTGCCCAATGTCGCGCAAAGTACACAATCGTTATCAGGTATTCAGTTTGTATTTATCTGGTTACCTGCTATTGTATTTGCTTTAGGAATTATCCCGATGTTATTTTATCGCCATTTTGAAAAAAATGAAGGATATATTCGCAGACAGTTACTTATCAAGGAACATCATACAGGCACTCAAGCCAAATAATTATTCGATCTATAAATATATAAAGTAGCTACCATAGGAGGAGAGACATATAATGTCATTACATTTACGATCACTTACTATTACAGATGAATTCTGGTCTCATTATCGGGAACTGGTTCGTACAGAAATGATTCCTTATCAATGGAACGTATTAAATGATAACGCGAATATCACGATCGAAAAAGAAAGAAATGATAATAATATTCCTTCTGAAAAAAGTCATGCGATCGAAAATTTTAAAATTGCTGCTGGATTGAAGCAAGGTAATCATTATGGATGGGTATTTCAGGATAGCGATGTATACAAATGGCTTGAAGCTGTTGCATATTCATTATCTATTCATCCCGATGCTGAATTGCAAGAATTGGCTGATAGCGTGATTGATCTGATTGCTTTAGCCCAAGAGGAAGATGGTTATCTCAATACGTATTTCTCTATCGAAGAACCGGAGCGAAGATTCAAGCAATTGGCTGAAAGTCATGAATTGTATTGTGCAGGTCATTTTATTGAAGCAGCCGTTGCTTATTACGAATCAACTCATAATGAAAAAGCGTTGCATATCGCTTGCCGATTAGCGGACTGCATAGATGCTTCTTTTGGCAAAGGAGAACATCAGATTCAAGGATATGATGGGCATGAAGAAATAGAATTGGCATTGACCAAGTTATACTCTCTTACAAAAGAACAACGTTATCTGAATCTGAGTCGTTATTTTTTGTATGAGCGTGGAACCGATACAACCTTTTTTGCCAGACAACAAGCAGAAGATTCAGGAACCAAGCCGGTGATAGCAGGAATGAATCATCGTCCACTAGAGTATTACCAGGCACATCAACCTATTTTGGAGCAACAGACCGCAGAAGGTCATGCTGTTAGACTTGTTTATATGTGTACCGCTATGGCAGATGTTGCTTTGTTAGCAGGCGATACAGCGATGTTAGAAGCTTGCCGCCGCCTTTGGAAAAACATGATTACCAAACGTATGTATATTACCGGTGGCATAGGATCAACAGTCGATGGAGAAGCGTTTACTCTGGACTATGATTTACCTAATGATACGATGTACTGCGAGACCTGTGCATCGATCGGATTGATCTTTTTTGCTTTTAATATGCTCAAAAATGAAGCACGCTCTGAATATGCCGATGTGTTAGAGCGAGCATTATACAATACAGCGATTGGGGGTATGGCACTGGATGGTAAACATTTTTTCTATGTGAATCCGTTAGAAGTACATCCCGAAAATAGTCGTCGTGATCCAGGAAAAAGTCATGTGAAATTTACACGTCCAGAATGGTTCGGTTGTGCTTGTTGCCCACCGAACTTGGCAAGATTATTAACTTCGCTTCATAAATATATCTATACTGTTCAATCAGAACAAAAAGCGATATATACAAATCTATTTATTACAAGTACAGCGACATTAGAAATTGATAATCACAAAGTACAGCTTGAGCAAACAACAACTTTACCATGGGAAGGTCATGTGTCGATCATAACTCATACAGAACAACCGACTTCGTTTACATTAGCACTCCGATTGCCGTACTGGGCAGATGATTATTCATTGGTAGTGAATGGAGAATCAGTAGTGAATGGAGAATCAATCGAAGCAGAAGTCAGTAACGGATTTATACATGTTGATCGCATATGGCAGTCTAATGATAAGATCGAATTGATCTTACCGATGGAGATTAAAGAATATACAGCACATCCGCTAGTTCGAGCAGATATTGGTAAAGTAGCAATAGGACGTGGGCCGTTTATTTATTGCGCTGAAGAAGTAGATAATGGGGAACATTTGCATTTGATTCAGTTAACTAAAAATCAGAACTATCAATACGAATTTGATGAGCAATTACTAGGTGGAGTAGGTAAGATTAATGTAGAAGCGCAAAAAAGAACGATTACTTCTCAGTGGGAAGATGTATTGTATGCTTCTCAAGTATCTACAACCTATGATGCGACAACATTACGGCTTATTCCTTATTATTGCTGGGCTAACCGACAACCCGGTGAAATGCTGGTATGGCTTAACCAAGCATAATCAACACTACAAAGGAGAGTGCCAGATGAAATCTAAAATGAGAATCGATCCTGAGAAATTTGCATATACCGTTATTTCAAGTTATTCATCAGATAAAGATAATGCAGAAGCAGTAGCTAAAGATCATCTGGGTCTATTTTTAAATGCTTATTTTCTAGCTGAAAAGTTCAATACACTGGAAGCTCAATTAGCCGAGAAAGCAGAAAGTAAAGATTTCAAAGCATTACTTGCCAAACTAATGGATACGAAGTTATTTGGATAGATTATATAAAATAGTTTGAGATTTTTATTAAAAAAGACCGCTACTAGGAAAGTAGCGGTCTTTTTCTATCTTCTACGAACAGTAACTTATGCTATTAATTTAGTGTAAGTTACGGAACAATCCTACGACTTTACCCAAAATCGTAACATGTGTCAGACGAAGTGGCTGATACATCGGATTTTCAGGTTGTAGACGAATATGATCTTTTTCTTTGTAGAACGTTTTGACTGTTGCTTCATCATCTTCGGTCATGGCTACAACAATATCGCCATTATCAGCGGTCTGTTGTTGACGTACAATCACGTAGTCACCATTATAGATTCCTGCTTCAATCATACTGTCTCCAACTACAGAAAGCATAAATACTTGTCCTTCACCTGTAAAATTCTGTGGTAGAGGGAAGTAGTCTTCAATATGTTCTGTAGCTGTAATCGGAACACCGGCGGTTACTTTTCCAATAATAGGAACACGAGATACCGTTTGAGCGAAAAGAATATTACTTTCAGACTCTTCTTGACCCAACAACTCGATGGCACGAGGTTTGGTCGGGTCGCGTCGAATCAGTCCTTTTTTCTCCAAACGATCCAGATGACCATGTACAGTAGAACTAGAAGCAAGACCTACAGCTTCACCAATTTCACGTACAGATGGCGGGTAACCTTTAAGTTTGACTTCATTTCGGATAAATTCCAAAATGGCCTGTTGGCGACTTGAAACTTTTGACATACCTTATCAACCCCAATGCTAGTAACGTTTGGCAAAATTATAACATAGAACTACCGTTCGTACAAACATAAGTTCTAAAATTTGTATATTTATTTTGTTATTATTTACTTTTTGTAGGCTATTCATCATATAACAAGCATAATCTATAGTCTAAAAGATAGAATAAAAAACACGAACGAAAGTTCGTAAAAAACTATTGAGTAAAACATATGTTCGTGTTATAGTGAATTTGAGAAAACAAGAACAAATGTTTGGAGCGTGATGACAATGTTAAAATATACTACATATCGTAGCATCCACAATCAATCTGAAAATGGTGAACAACAGATTGATGGATCAGGATCAGATATACATCATACATCAACAAGTTATTCGGAGAAACAATCCCAGCAAGCAGCTATTCATGCTACACGAGCGGACAAAGATATAGTAGTAGATGAATGGACTTATTTGCCGAATGTGCAAAAGATACGCAAACCAAATCAACCCAAAGGCAAAAAGACATTACGTCAAAAAACACTTCAGCTTATTCAAAGTACAGCGCAAAAAGTAAAGTGGAAATCTGGCGGACGTTTAATGGTGTGTTTTGTGTTTGCAGGTGTATTATTGTACGGTGGAGTGATTCATAACTTTGTAGTAGCAGACAAAGTAGAAGGGCCTGCACAAACAGTTGTTGTTCATTCAGGAGATAGTCTATGGAGTATCGCTAGCGAATACAAATCAGCTCAAACGGATACACGTGATTATATAGCTCAGATTCGTAGTGAGAATCAATTGACTACCAGTGAGATTCAAGCAGGCGATGTTCTGGTGATTCCATACGATTAAGTCATATCATTTCTAAACAGAGATCTGTTTTATAACTGATATGACTTGATAAGAGAATGTACTCATTACAATGTACTGATGAATAAGATAAAAGTTTGTTAAGATCTATTGATCTTGACAAGCTTTTTTTTACATGTCAAAGTTAGTGATGGTCAAAAGACCACTACTCAAATGGAGGTTAGTTATGGATATCGATACACTGATTGCACGTATTAATGAATTAGCTCGTAAGAAAAAAAGTTCAGGTCTTACAGCAGAAGAAACTGTAGAACGTGATGAGTTACGCGCTATTTATTTAAATAATATTCGCAGTAATTTTCGTCAACAATTAGATACAATAGAATTTGTAGAAGATGCTGAATCATCGGATAACACCAAAAATAAGCATAAATAAAATCATCTAATGACTTCAATAAATACAAAAGAAACACATAACATCAAGGATGCTCTGGCTGATCTAGAAGAGGGCATCCTATTTTGCTATGGAAATTTGGGGCTTGTTCTGGCATGATAAGATAGAACGAAGTCTTCTGCTTTTGTTGTAAGGCTTACATTATCTATTAGGGGGAAACAAAGTATGTCCCGTTCCTGGGAAAGGCAAGTTCGACGCAATTCAAAGCAAGTTAATGCTGCACGTAGAAAGCAAGGTCAATCTTCTATCGGTGGCAAAACCAGTATTTCCGAATATACAGCGTACAAAGGAAGAAACATCGTTTTTCCAGCCGCTCTAATTATATTGGGAATTATTTATGCAGTTATGGGTATTATGTATCCTACTGCTGACGGTTTTAGCGTGATCTTTATCGTTACAGTAGCCTTGTACATTTTACTTGGCGTTATGCTTTATTTCCGCAAACCGTACTTAAAAATTGGCAGAGATTCATTGATCACTACCAAATTTAATCGTGATCGTCTAATCTCTTCATCTCAAGTAAAAAATATCCGTCTTCAAAAAGGATATGTGGTAATTGAACACAGCTCTAAAGGTGGAAGCTGGGTATTCTCTCGCACGTTAAACCGTTATGATACCGATGCAATGAGCGAGCATTTACGCACATTTGCTGCACAACACAAAATTTCGATTCAAGAAAAAGCATAAGCTTTTTTTAGAATGATAGTTATATATTCTATCTAATGCTAAATATCTAGTTATTATAATCAAAGTAATGATGATCGTTGAGGAGGTACAGACAGTGAGTATTGAAGCCGTTTTGTTTGATCTAGATGATACGTTATTATGGGATGAACGCAGTATAGAAGAAGCTTTTGCAGAGACATGCCTGGTTGCTCAGCAAGCGACAGGTGTTGATCCGACAGCTTTAGAAGAAGCCGTACGCCGAGAAGCAAGAGCACTGTATGAATCCTATGAGACTTTTCCTTTTACCCAATGGATAGGAATTAATCCGTTTGAAGGCTTGTGGGCTCAATTTTCCGCAGGAGAACAACCTGAATTCCGTCAATTGCAAAAGATTGCACCGACGTATCGCAAAGAATCATGGCGTAAAGGTCTGAGTGCAATGGGGATCGAAGATGAAGCTTTAGCACTCCAACTGTCTGATCGATTCGTACAAGAACGACGTAATCGTCCGCATATCTATGAAGAGACATTTCAGATTTTGGATGAATTGCAAGGTAAGGTTAAGTTATTGTTGCTTACCAATGGTTGTCCAGCGTTGCAACAAGAAAAGTTAGACGGTGTACCCAAGTTAGCTCCTTATTTTGATCAGATTGTTGTGTCCGGTGCATTTGGTAAAGGTAAGCCCAATGCTGAGATTTTTGCACATGCGCTTGAATTATTGGATGTAAAGCCAGAGCAAGCATTGATGATCGGGGATAAATTGACTACAGACATCAAAGGTGCGTTAGCAGCAGGCATCAAGTCCGTATGGGTGAACCGTAATGGCAAAATCAACGATAGTGAGATTAAGCCTGATTATGAAATCACACGCTTAACCGATATTCATCAGATTACTGCTCAGTTGGTATCATAAAGAATATTTTATGACATGATATTGGAATCACACAGTCCAAAACATAATAAAAAATCCCTTATCCGAGTAAATCGGTAAGGGATTTTTTTATTTCTACTATTTAAGCTTTTTGGAAAGAGTTATCTTCGAAAGGAAGAGCGATCCAACCGTCTGTTTCGACAAACAAACGAACAGCTACAATTTTACGGTTTTCAACAAGTGTAAAGAAGTGAGGCGTATTCTCAGGTACAGAGATGACATCACCTGGCTCTAACTCAACATCAAAGTATCCATGCTCAGGGCTTTTGATAATAAAAATACCGTTACCTGATACGATCGCACGAATTTCATCTTCTGTATGGGTATGAATTTCTTCAAATTTAGCTAATTTAGCTTCCAGATCAGGTGTAGATTCAGATAAAGTGATAACATCCCATGTGCGGTAACCACGACGTGCTGAAAGGTCTTTGATTTCTGCTTCGTACGTATCTAAAACCGCTTGTTTTTGCTCATCTGTCAATGTGAAGTTATCTTGCAATTCAGGAGCCAATTTGGAAGCATCCCATTTTTCATATACAACCTCATGTTTGTTCAAAAACTCCAGAACCTTGTCATCTCCAGCAATTCTTTCATTGGTATTTCTAATTCTGATTTCAGCCATCGGATTACCCTTCTTTCAATGTTTTTATGTTGTATTATAAAAGAAAAAGCGTTTTTTGTCGATACTTTCATTCAAACTTCATCTTGCTATCTAAATAAAAGATCTTCACTTTTATAATTATAAGTATAATACATCTATACATGACAAATAAGATTCTTTTCTAGTTAAAAAGTTTCTGTTAAACTAAAGCCTAACGTTTTGCGGGGAGGATCGAATAGATGAATAAGCCTGACCTACAAGAAAGACTTGAACAGCGTATTCTGATTTTGGATGGCGCTATGGGGACGATGATTCAACAAAGAGATTTAACAGCTAACGATTTTGGAAGTGATGATCTGGACGGTTGTAATGAAATACTGGTTCTAACACGTCCTGATGTGATCCAAGATATCCATGAGCAATATTTAGCTGCTGGTGCAGATTTGATCGAAACGAATACATTTGGCGCTACTTCAGTGGTACTGGCTGAATATGATATTCAAGATCAAGCACGTGAGTTGAATCTAGCGGCTGTTAAGCTTGCCAGAGCAGCCGTTGATAAATACAGTACAGTTGAACGTCCACGTTATGTTGTAGGCGCTATGGGACCTACAACCAAAACATTGTCTGTTACGGGCGGAGTCACTTTTGATGAACTGGTAGAAAGTTATCAGGAACAGGCTGTAGCTTTGATAGAAGGCGGTTCAGATGTACTTCTATTAGAAACCTCGCAAGATACATTGAACGTGAAAGCAGGTAGTATCGGTATTCGTCATGCGTTTAAGCAGACAGGAATAGAATTACCTTTAATGATATCCGGTACGATTGAGCCGATGGGCACAACACTTGCCGGACAAAATATAGAATCGTTTTATATCTCATTAGAACATTTGAATCCGATTTCAGTAGGATTGAATTGCGCGACTGGCCCTGAATTTATGCGTGATCATATTCGTTCATTGTCTGAGATGGCAGGAGCGGCTGTTAGTTGTTATCCTAATGCAGGGTTGCCTGATGAGAATGGGAATTATCACGAGTCTCCTGAATCGTTAGGACGTAAAATGGCGGCTTTTGCCGAGCAAGGTTGGCTCAATATAGCTGGAGGCTGTTGCGGGACTACACCGGATCATATTCGTGTTATGGATGAATTGTTATCTCAATATCCACCTCGTGCAATGATCGGTACACATCCACCGGCTTTATCCGGTATAGAACCTGTATATATTGAGCAAGATAATCGTCCTTATATGGTAGGAGAGCGTACTAATGTTCTCGGTTCACGTAAATTTAAGCGATTGATTGTAGAAGGCAAATATGAAGAAGCCTCTGAGATCGCTCGTGCTCAAGTGAAAAATGGTGCACAAGTGATCGATGTATGTGTGCAAGATCCCGATCGTGATGAAACGTATGATATGGAGAAATTTCTAGATCTAGTTGTCAAAAAAGTAAAAGCTCCATTAATGATCGATACGACGGATGTAGCTGTTATCGATATCGCTCTTCGTTATTCGCAAGGGAAAGCGATTATTAACTCGATTAATCTAGAAGATGGCGAAGAGAAGTTTGAAGATGTCACTCCGCTTATTCATAAATATGGTGCTGCTGTTGTTGTAGGAACGATCGATGAACGAGGACAAGCGATAACAGCGCAAGACAAATTAGAAGTGGCTAAGCGCTCACAAGAATTGCTTGTTCATAAATACGGACTCAAAACAGAAGATTTAATTTTCGATCCACTTGTGTTTCCTGTAGGTACAGGAGATGAACAGTATATTGGTTCTGCCAAAGAAACAATCGATGGTATTCGTTTAATCAAGCAACAAATTCCAGGTTGTCATACGATTCTAGGGATTAGTAATATATCGTTTGGCTTACCGGAAGCAGGGCGTGAAGTACTGAACTCTGTATTTCTATATGAATGTACCAAAGCAGGCTTAGATTATGCGATCGTAAATACCGAGAAATTAGAACGGTATGCGTCTATTCCTGAACATGAACGTCATTTAGCAGAAGAATTACTTTATCATACAAATGATGCTACATTAGCTGAATTTGTAGCTGCTTTTCGCAATAAAAAGGTCGAAAAGAAAGTGCAGGATTCTAATCTATCTCTAGAAGAACGACTTGCTTCTTATGTAGTAGAAGGAACCAAAGAAGGTTTGCTTCCTGATTTGGAAAAAGCTTTGCAAAAATACTCCTCACTCGAAGTCATCAACGGCCCGCTGATGGCAGGCATGGAAGAAGTAGGACGACTTTTTAATAATAATGAGTTGATTGTAGCTGAAGTATTGCAAAGTGCCGAAGTGATGAAAGCATCTGTTGCTTATCTGGAACAATTTATGGAGAAAAATGAATCGTCTGTGAAAGGTAAGATTTTGCTGGCAACTGTCAAAGGCGATGTGCATGATATCGGTAAAAATCTTGTTGAAATTATTTTATCTAATAACGGTTATAAAATTATCAATCTAGGTATCAAAGTTCCCCCTGAACGCATTATCGAAGCGTACCGTAATGAGCAAGCAGATGCGATAGGTCTATCCGGTCTTTTGGTTAAATCTGCGCAGCAAATGATTACAACAGCGCAAGATTTGCGTAGTGCAGGGATTGCTATTCCTATTATGGTAGGCGGAGCAGCGTTAACACGCAAATTCACCAAAAATCGCATCCGACCGGAATATGAAGGATTGGTATTATACGCCAAAGACGCTATGGATGGTCTCGATATTGCTAATCGTCTTATGAATCCTGAAAAGCGAGCAATCATCGAAGCAGAAGTAGCGGCTGAAAATGAGATCGATACAGCGGTAGCAGTAGAAGTAGCACCATTACCGGTGCTAACTCGTGCAGTCAAATCAGATATTGATCCAAATATGCCGATCTATCTTCCGCCTGATCTGGATCGTCATGTATTGCGTAATTATCCGCTAACGCATATTTTGCCATATGTGAATATGCAGATGTTGCTTGGACATCATCTAGGTCTTAAAGGATCTGTAGAACAGTTGTTAGCCAAGCAAGATCCGAAGGCAGTACAGCTCAAGTCGGTTGTAGATGAAATATTGCAAAAAGCATTAACAGAGCATATTATTCAAGCACATGGTATGTATCGCTTTTTCCCTGCTCAATCGAATGGGAACGATGTGATTGTATATGATCCGACAGATCATAGCCGAATTTTGCATACATTTACATTCCCACGCCAA
Organism: Paenibacillus nicotianae; assembly: GCF_042681745.1. NCBI lineage: Bacteria > Bacillati > Bacillota > Bacilli > Caryophanales > Paenibacillaceae > Paenibacillus > Paenibacillus nicotianae. The sequence continues at coordinate 1,108,275 of NZ_JBHUGF010000010.1, forward strand.
CAAGTAGAACCTTATCTCTGTCTAGCTGACTTTTTGAAGTCTGTAGAAAGTGGTATGATGGACTATGTAGGCTTTATGGTAGTCACTGCTGGTCAAGGAATTAGTGCACTGGCTTCAGAGTGGAAAGATAAAGGCGATTATCTGCGCTCCCATGTTCTTCAAGCCGTAGCGCTAGAGACCGCAGAAGGACTTGCAGAACGTGTTCATCATATGATGCGTGATAGTTGGGGATTCTCTGATCCAGCGACGATGACGATGAAGCAGCGCTTAGGGGCACGTTATCAAGGGATACGGGTATCGTTTGGTTATCCGGCTTGCCCTGATTTAGAAGATCAAGGTCCTTTGTTTGCTTTATTGAAGCCTGAAGATATCGGTGTCGAATTAACTGAAGGATTTATGATGGAGCCGGAAGCTTCAGTATCCGCAATGGTATTTAGTCATCCACAAGCTCGTTATTTTAATGTCGATAAAGCATAACTATAGATTGTATTGCATTATGTATCATCATTGCAGAATCCTCCGACGAATCGGGGGATTTTTGTTACGGAACCTGGCGAATACAGAAAGAAGGTAGAGAGAGATGGAATTGTATTTTTTGGGAACCAATGCAGGCGTTCCTACACTTCAGCGTAACGTGACCTCTATTGGATTACGAATGTATGAAGAGCGCCGTGCATTATGGTTATTTGATTGTGGAGAAGGTACACAGCATCAAGTGTTACGTTCTTTGCTCAAATTAAGTAAATTAGAAAAGATTTTTATTACTCATTTACATGGAGATCATTTGTTTGGTCTGCCTGGACTATTATCTAGTCGAGCGTATCAAGGAGGAGTCACACCGCTTACGGTATATGGCCCTGTCGGATTAGAACGGTATATTCGAACGTCTCTGGAGCTCAGTCAATCACGCATCGAATATGAACTGAATATTGTTGAACACGAAGGTGGCATTGTATTTGAAGATGATATGTTTCGTGTAGAATCCGCGTTATTAGAACACCGTATCGATAGTTACGGGTATCGTATTATTGAAAAAGATCGTCCCGGACAATTGAATTTTGAAGTATTGAAGCATCATGGTATCAAGCCAGGGCCTTTATATGGAAAGTTAAAAAATGGCGGTAGTATCAAATTAGAAGATGGGCAAACGTTACATTCTCATCAAGTTGTAGGTAAACCGAAAAAAGGAAAAATCATTACGATTTTGGGAGATACAAGACCTTGTCCGAATGTAGGTCTGTTAGCGCAAGATGCGGATGTGCTGGTTCATGAAGCTACTTTTTTGCAAGATATGGAAGAGACCGCTCACAATTATTATCACAGTACTACATTACAAGCAGCTCATGCAGCGAAAGATGCAAATGTACACGAATTGATCTTGACTCATTTTAGCTCCCGTTATAAAGATCGTGAACAGCTTGAACCTTTACTTCAAGAAGCCAAAAGTGTATTTGAAAATACTTTATTAGCAGAAGAACATGTATTATTTCCGATCTCTTCCAAGTCGATTTAAAGTATTGACGTTGCGGCAATATAAGGATACCGTTTGCCTTATGCCGCAACTTTTTTTACAATGAAGATTGTGAGTGATAGAAAGGGTGTCTGTATGACAACAAATCGTAAAGGATTACTGATTGATCTGGACGGTACATTGTATCATGGTGATACGGTTATCGAAGGAGCAAGTGCTTGGATACAAGATTTGCAGTCTAAGCAGATTCCGTATTTATTTGTGACGAATAACTCTTCTCGCACACCACAAGGCGTCGCAGATCATCTGACTCATCTAGGTATTCCTGCTAGTGCTGCACAAGTGTGCACTTCTGCGATGGCAGCCGCTTATTATATTGCACAGCAATCCCCTGCTTCGAGTGTGTATGTCATCGGAGAAGACGGATTGAAGCAAGCTGCTACAGAACATGGGTTACAATTAACAGAGGAACAACCTGATTATGTCCTTCAAGGAATCGATCGTCAATTTACATATGAAAAGCTGACAAAGGCATTGCGCCTGATTGCAGGTGGGGCTAAGTTTATTTTAACAAATCCCGATCTACAGCTTCCTTCACATGATGGTTTGTTGCCAGGAGCAGGTACGATTGGGGCATCTATTGTTGCTGCAACAGGAATAGAGCCTGTTGTGATTGGCAAACCATCAGCCATTTTGATGGAATATGCATTAGAACGCTTAGGATTACCTGCAAAGGATGCAATTGTAGTTGGCGATAATCTATTGACCGATATTGCTGCTGGTGCTGCTGCCGGTTGTGTGACAGTGTTAGTATTAAGCGGTATTACGACAACAGATAATATATCTACACATGAAGCCAAAGCAGGGGTCAAAGCAGATATCATATGTCAAGATCTTGCCGAAGTGATTTCGGCTCTTGAATTATACTCATCATCCCATTAATTGATATAGAGAGAGGAAGAATTCTTATGCCAGAATTGCCAGAATTAGAAAATTATAAAGTGCAATTAAGCAATTACATTTTAAATGTGCCGATTACTCAAATTGAGGTAAAGCGTGCCAAAGCAGTTAATCTTGAATCTGAACAAGTAAATCGTCAAATCGTAGGCGAACGTATTGCTTTTATCGAGCGTCGCGGTAAATATTTAAATCTGCATACGAACAATGGACAACGTTTACTGTTAAGTATTGCAGCAGGTGGTTCTTTATTTTATGGCAAAACAAACGAAAATGCGGATCGTGTAGCAGATGTTGAAATTCAGTTTGAAGATCACAACTCGCTGTACTTTACCGGTGCACGTCAAGGTATGTTCTATGTGTACACTGCCAAAGAAGCCAGCGCTAAATTAAAAGATCTAGGTCCAGAAGCAACGGATCGCAAATTAACGGAAGAACAATTTATCAAATTATATAAAGGTCGTCGCAGTTCCCTCAAAACGGCATTGACCAATCAAAATCTAGTAGCAGGTATTGGAAGCTATTACGCTGATGAGATCGCATTTACAGCGGGATTATTGCCTTCTGCCAAAGTGCAAGAACTGGAAGATGATGCATTATCTCGTCTCTATGTCGCTATGCAAACAGTATTGGAAGAAGCTATCCAAACCGGTGGACATCTTGCAGGTCAGCCATTAACAGTAACCGATTCATTAACAGGTGGATTCCATGAACTTCGTCGTGTGTATGAGCGCGAAGGTGAACCTTCTGTACGTTCTGCGAAAGATTTAATTGTCAAAACTGAAGTGTCTGGCAAAAAAGCATATTATTGTCCAGCTACACAATTTGAAAAATAAAATCAAGTCATACGAACCGAGGAGGCAGTATTTATGATCAATCTTTATTTGGATGATTATCGTCCTTGCCCCAAAGGTTTTGCTCTAGCTAGAGATGGAGAAGAGTGTCTGATGATGCTTAGAGACAGTGAAGTCAACATTCTTTCGCTTGATCATGAGCTGGGCTTCGGGCAAATGGATGGAACCGATGTAGTCAAAGCGATGGTGCATGAAGGTCTATTTGCGAATGAGATTTATTTGCACACATCAAGCATGTCCGGTCGCAAACGAATGTATGAACTACTGTATCAAGCAAAACCGGAACATGTAATTTTACATGATGGTGCTATGCCTGCTGACGTTCTGAACGATATTGCGAACCAGTTTTCTAAAGGGCAAGGGTGAGCGCAATGATTGAAGAACTGACAGAACAACAAGCGCTAGCAATAGCAACCACATCAGGACAAGCGATAGCGATCTATGCGTATACACCGCTTTGTGGCACTTGTAAAATGGGGAGACGGATGCTGGAAATTACGTTACCCCTTTTACCAGAACATACGGTATATGCTTTAAATGTTAATTTTGCACCTACTTTTGTACAAGCTTACGAAATTAGCAGTATCCCTTGTTTGATCGTATTTGAAGCGTGGAGAGAAAAAACTCCACGTTTTTTATACCGCATGGAATCTGTTCCGCGTATACTTGAACATATCCGTAGTGCAATTGCATAAATTATTGGAGGCTGAACATTAACTCATGAATGACCAAGAAAACAATACGCAAGAACAAGAGCAACAAAGCGATTCTCGCTGGATCGGAACAGCTAATCATGGCTTTGCTCCTTATGCACAGGAAGAATTAAAAAGAGCATTCGGAGCTGTTAAAAGCTCTGTTCTTGTTCCTGCTGAAGTCCTTTTATTAACATTACCTGTTGCTACAGAGCAAGTTGTACAACGCTTATTAGCAGAACCACCGATGTTCTTACGTCATATTCAACCAGTTCATTATGATCTGGTATTGGATCAAATCGATGCTGAGCAGCATCCTTTTGATGTATTAGCTCATTTATTATTGAAACGTGATGAACTGAAAGATATCAAACTTGCTGTGCATATTCGCAAAACAGCAGATGCTACACCGGAAGAAAATGCTTCCGAGCTACGTCATTTGCTTGAAGAACGTTTGATGGGCTTGCAGTCTGATTTTGCAGTACAGGATGCAGACAAGGTTGTTTCTGTATTTTGGACAGCAGAACGATTGTATGCAGGTATTTCAGTGCCTACCGATAATCTGTCTGATTGGAATGGTGGAGCAGTACGTTTCCAACGAGAAGAAGGTCAGATTTCACGTGCTAAATTCAAATTACTTGAAGCAGAACGTGTATTTGGCATCGATTTTACTGCTTTTCGGTCTGCTGTTGATGTAGGAGCTGCTCCTGGAGGTTGGACTTCATTTTTATTGGATAAAGGATTACAAGTGACAGCGGTAGATCCAGCTAAAATGGACCCTTCTCTTCAAAATATTCCTAATCTTAAAGTAGTCAAAAAGAATGCAGCCGATGTTAAATTTAAACCGAATGAATTTGATCTACTGGTATGCGATATGAGTTGGAGCCCTAAATTAACAGCCAAGCTTGTAATCGGTATGCTTGATGCTGTTGTTCCAGGTGGAACCGTTATTGTAACTGTTAAATTAATGAACAAAAAGCCACTGGCTTTGATTAAAGAAGTGATCAGTACATTTGAAGATGCTCGTATGCAAGTACAGCGTGCGAAGCAACTATTCCATAATCGTGATGAAATTACGCTCTATATGGTAAAATACTGATAGCATAGAATATATTAAACTGATTGGATAGACCCTAAATAAAGATCAATGTGGAGAAGGATGTGTATTTATGCAAAACGCAATTTATCGTTATTTACCGGATATGGAGCATTTTGTAGAACAGATTCGCGCGATTCCTGAAGCAGAAATTGACTTTAAACCAGCACCGGATGCATGGAGTATTCATGAGATTGTTGTTCATCTATTTGATGTGGAAATTATGCTTCAATATCGATTGAAATCAGTCCTAGCTGAAGAAAATCCTGTGATCAGAGCATTTGATCAAGATTTATGGGCACAAAATCTAAAATATAGTTCGTTAAATATGGAACATCACTTGCAAGCATTGATTGCAATGCGTAGGGCTTTTGCACCTGTTTTGGAGCAGGTTCGTGAAGAAGATTGGGAGCGTACAGGTGAGCATACAGAAGATGGAACACTGACTGCTCGTACGATCGCTGAGAAAATTTGTGTCTCTCATTTAGAAACACATGTTAAACAAGTTCAACGAAATCGCGATGCTTACGCTGCTCAAAAATGATTATATTGAACTATGTAGGAAAATAGTCTTATAAAAACTCTTTACAAATCCCGACTTTATCATTTATAATAAATTCAAATTGAAATGCAACGGACAGGGAAAGCATCCCGTCTACTGAAATTACTAATCCTTATTAGGGTTATTTTCAGTGTGGCGGAAGCTTTCCCTTTTTTGTTGCATTTTTTGGTATAGAGACGACCAAGCTACAATAAAACTGTGATCAAGGAGGTATATATATGATTCATTCATCCAAATTAACCTATGGAATAGTATTAGGAGAACGCTATCGAATTGAGCAGAAGTTAGGCAGTGGCGGCATGAGTCACGTCTATCTGGCTCACGATTTGAAATTGCCCGGAAGGTCATGGGCGATCAAAGAAAGCGTATCTGCTCCTTCCCAATTTACAAATGTAGCAGATGAAGCTCAGATGTTGATTACACTTAGTCATCCTTCTTTACCAAGAATCGTAGATTTTTTTGAGCCTGATGATGAAGGATTTACATACTTAGTTATGGATTATATTGAAGGTATTACACTGGATCAACATTTTAAAAAGTATCCTGAATTGATTACAGCATCATTTATTATGCGTTGTGCAGATCAATTATGTGAAGTACTAGAATATTTGCATGATCGGGAACCACCGATTGTTTTTCGAGATATGAAGCCTTCAAATGTAATGGTTACACCTATGCAAGATATGAGATTAATCGATTTTGGAATTGCGCGTAACTTTAAGCCACAAGAAACAGAAGATACTGTCAAATTAGGAACAGTTGGTTTTGCGGCTCCTGAACAGTATGGTGGTGGACAGACAGATAATCGTTCAGATCTGTATGGATTAGGAGCATTACTTTTGTATTTATCTACAGGAGGTCATTACAGCGAATGGATGCCCGGTATGGAGAAATTTATTCGAAGTGATCTTCCACGTGGCATGATCCCTGTATTACGCAAAATGTTACAACATCGTCCGGTAGATCGTTTTCAAAATGCTACTGAAGCTCGTGAATCGTTACGTCGAGCTGTTCAAGAAAATACATCACCTATGTTATATCCTAATACCCTTGCCAGTTCTGTAAATGTACAACAAGCAACGATAGTAGTAGCTGTGATTGGAACAGCCTCAGGAATAGGAACAACACATACTGCTATAGCGATGGCTCATTATCTAGCGCGTCAAGGCGGTGGCGTAGCTTTAGCTGAAATGAATGGTATTCCAGGAACATTTGCACGAATTCAATCGGTTGCAGGCGGAAGTTCACACCATTTGGAACGCAAATTTCAAATCCAGCATGTAGATTACTGGAGAGAGTCGGCGCGGGCTGAAGTTGTGAATCTGCTAGGAGGAAGTTATCGCTTTCTTGTGCTTGATCTAGGATGTTACAAAGATAATGAACGTTTAGAAGAGTTTTTGAGAGCAGATATTCCGATTGTTGTAGGTTCAGGAGCAGAATGGCGGTATCAAGATATTTTGAAGTTTGCAGAACAATTGCAGCGTCATCCACAAAGTAAATGGCAGTATTGTTTACCACTCGCTACATTAGATGTAACCCAGCGAATCAGCAAAGAGTTAGAGACTCAGCAAGTATATGCTTTACCGTGGCAACCAGATCCTTTTGATCAGCATCTACAAATGGATACAGCGCTTCAAAGTGTTTTTAATAGTATTATTCCAGCACCTACCAAAAGAAAAAAATTCCGTTTTAGTCTGCGTTAAAAGAAAAAAGCAAAAAAAGTAAAAGTGAAAAAGCGAAAATGAAGGAGATTATAACATTGTCTAAAATCAGGCAACGCACCAAGCATTTAATTTATGCGGGTTTATGTGGAGCAGGGGTGATCAGTCTTTGCTTTGCAGGATATGTCATCTACTCTAGTATTCAATTCAAGCATAATCAGAATGAACTTAGAGCACGATATGAACAGCAGATACGTACACTAGAAGAAGGCACAGAACGTGTCACTGTATTTGTACCTGCACAAGAAGTCACCGCAGGCAAAGAGATTACTAAAAAAGATTTGGTCGGTATCTATTTACCGAAGCAATCTTTACCAGATCATTTATTGCCTACTGTAAATGAACTGGTAGGTAAAACAACCAAAATTAATTTGACTCGCAATATGCCGATTACCACTTCGATGATCTATGAAGAACAACCGACAACTGATGATATGCGTAACCGTGAGCTGAATACCATTTTAATGCCTACAGATATCAAAAAAGGAGATACCGTTGATATCAGAATTCAATTTCCAACCGGACAAGATTACATTGTGTTGACCAAAAAGAAATTAAACAATTTGGATTATCCAACGATCTGGACGACGTTAAAAGAAGATGAAATGTTAGCATTATCCAGTGCAACAGTCGATGCGTTACTACACAAAGCTTCATTGTATGCAGTTAGCTATGTAGAACCACAATTACAAAAAGAAGCAATACCGACATATCCTTCTAATGCGGAAGTATTGAATTTGATAAAAGCTGATCCTAATATTGTAGGCACAGCAGAACGTTATCTGTTAGATAATGTACGCAAGCAATTAGAATTAGATCTTAAAGCGTTATCGGATGAACAACGATTGAATATTGCCCAGTCTGCTCAATCCGCAGCCGAATCAGCTATATCTACACGACAATCATATAATCAATCAAATGGTATAAGTTCAAATAATAGCAATCCTAATAATGATATAAATACTTCTAACAACGAACAATCATCAACAAATACAAGTGATTCTACCAACGGTGAAAGTTCGATTTACAAAAATAACGCCTCAGAAGCATTTACTTCCCAATAGATAGAATATTATAAAATATACCTTTTACAACAAGAAGGGATTGAGTTTTTTGAAAACCTGGATATTTACAGGATTATGCGATAAGCGAGATTTGATGTTATCGCTTTGTGCTTTGATGACATCAGCCGGTCAAAAAGTATTGTTGATAGATGCAACCTTAGAACATCGTTATCGCTACTACAGTGGCAATTCAGATTATATACAGACAATCACTGAATTTGCAGGATTTGATCTGGCAACTGGTTTTGAATCTTTGGAACAGATCAATCAGCAATTATCACATACAGGTGAAGATTGTACTCTTTACGATTATATTCTTTGCGACTTGGAACAGCATTCTTTCTACAATCGAGAACAATGGACAGATGCACAAGAGCATATCTGGGTGAGTGATTATGATCGATTAACAATCGACAAAAGTATTGCTTGGTTTGAGCAATGGTATCAAAATATGCAAACGCAAAACAAAGCTAACTTTGTACCCTCATTTCAATTGACATTTATTCATACGATAGATTGCTCATTAGAAACAGAGTATATCCGTAGTCATTTAGAACATTTGCATATTGCATGGAATACAGAGGTTATTACTATTCCATGGACAGAATCAGATATGGCTTTAAAACTAGAAAATGAATACGCAGAAAAGTTACGTATTCGTCCATTATCCCGTTTGTTCAAAAAAGGATTGTGTGAACTTACAGGTCAGATCAGTGGCATGGAAAATAAAGAAATTAAAAAAGCGCTGAAACAAGCAGAAAGGAAAAGAGCATGAGCACAGTAATGTTTTGGAGTCCACAAGCAGGGCATGGTAGAACATCTTCACATACTGCATTAGTGACATTGACAGCAGCACTACAATATCGATTGCGGATATTAGTCTGCCATAATCAATCTCAAGGTGACAGTATAGAAAGTGGATTAATGGCACAAGGAAATATGATATCGACTGCTTATCAGGAATCAGATATCGGTATTGATAGTGTGCGTAGATTGTTATCGTCGCGCAAGCTAAACAAAAATAATATCTCGGATTATACCATTCCATTATTAAAAGATCGGTTAGACCTGTTACCAGGAACGATGATTGCATCTCATTCTACTTCTGTAGAAGAAGATTCAGATTGGCAAGATATTTTGAGTATTGCTAATGAGTATTATGATCTTGTGATAGTAGATGTAGGGTCAGGTATGGATAAAGTAGAATTATTAAAGCAAGCAGATAACGTAGTAGTGAATATGAGTCAGAATATCAATCATCTCGAGACATTTTTTAATAATGCTAACCAATGGGCAAATATTCATCAGCAACCCTGGACAACAGTGTTAGGAGCTTATGACGCTGATTCCAAATGTGCTATTGCTAATATTCGTCGCAAATTCAGCTTAAAGCAAAATATATTTGCGATAGAAAATGATGCTCAATTTAGAGATGCATGGAATGCCAAGACATTGCTATCATTTGTTCGTCGTAATCTTGGAGTAACTCAGCCACGTAAATATGCTGAATTGTTTAAGCAGACGACGATGTTAACAGAACATCTATTGACGCAATTGAATGAGGGGCATGATCACAAGCGACTTGGAGAGGGGAAGCTTCATGCTATTTGAAAATTGGATCAATATGACTTTGATTATTATCGTTCTGCTAATTCTAGGTCTGTTACTGTTTGCACGTCATCGCCGGGCAGCCCTTGCAGGTAACGATATTGCTGTCAATCACAGTCAAGAGCATACATTGTCTGCATTGATTCAATATGTTAAAGATCAATTGCATGATATGAGCCATAGTCGTTTATCCGATTATGGACTGAATGAAGAAGAGTACCGACGCAGAATAGCAAAGCGTACAGAATTACGCCAGGCACTAAAAGGATGTATTTCTGGAGATGTAATGGATAAGCGTTATGTTAAAGATTTTATTGCAGGTCTATTGCACAAAGGATACGGGCTTAACGAAGCTAATATTAATCAAATTATTCCGTTTGACCAAGAAGAACGCCTAACTACAGGTGAACAGTTTGATATTTTATTATACCGCTATATTAGCGAATATGGACGTGATGGACTATCGATATTGATCGATACATATGATCTTGCAGCGCCTAAGTTAATCGAGACGGATGGAGATAGCTTATCTTATGCAATTACAGAGCATGATATCCAACAAATTTTCAGACAAGAATATCGGCCGTTAACTTTTGAAGAAAAATTAGATATCGTCACCCAAAAAGTCTATCAGCATTATAAAGGATTCTCTGTAATCGATGAAATTAGAGATCAACGGGTCGATGGAGTCAGTGGCGGAGTAAGTGGTGTACTTGAAGATTCCGGTCAATTAACACCACGTTATATGCCTAACCCTAAAGACCAAGTCACAGAACCACCTGCTAAAGGATGGGAAAGTGTATGGCTATTTTATAAAGGAAAATCGATTCATTTGTCGTTTCTCAGCTTTGGTTCTGTGCGTGAATTAAAAAGGGTCTGTCAAAATATTTACAAATACAATCATCCAGGACAATTGTCAGAAGCAAATGGTTACAAAGTGAATGAAATGAAAGATGGATCGCGGATTGTTGTTGTACGTCCTCCTTTTGCCGAATCATGGGCGTTTTTTGTTCGTAAGTTCGATGTGCAAAATGCTACATTGGAACAACTGATTCGTGGCGATCAATCTGCAATGGTAATTGAAATGCTAGTTTACTTAATGAAAGGAGCACGTATTACTTCGATTACAGGTGCTCAAGGTTCCGGTAAAACTACGTTATTAATGGCACTGGTAAAGCATATTTATGCTTCTTACACATTAAGGGTACAAGAAATGGCATCAGAACTTCATTTACGTGAAATCTATAGTCGTCGTAATATTTTGAGCTTTCGTGAAACAGAAAATGTATCCGGTCAACAAGGACTTGATGTGCAAAAGAAAACCGATGGAACAGTTAATATTTTGGGAGAAGTTGCTACAGATGAAGTTGCTGCGTGGATGATTCAGATGGCACAGGTTGCCAGTTTGTTCACTATTTTTACCCATCATGCGAAGACGTTTCGTGATCTGATCTATTCTTTACGTAACTCACTACTCAAAACAGGTGTTTTTCAAAATGAAGTGATCGCTGAAGAACAAGTTGTCAGTGTAATTAACTTTGATATTCATTTAAAAAGAGATGCTGAAGGACAACGTTATATCGAACGAATTACCGAATGTGTTCCTGTAGCAGATCTCAGCGAAGAAGAAGGTCATAATCAGCGTTACACCTTTATCGCGCGTAATATTATTGAATATCATGATGGAGTGTATGTAGCGGTTCATCCATTGTCTACAAAAAATCAAATCGAAATGCAAGAGCAAATGACTACCCAAGATCGTGTTTTATTTGAGCGGTTTGTAAATACGTATTGGGGGCAAGCTGTATGAGTATCAAGCATTTGCTTATCGCTGTATTAATTGTATGTGCAGTCGGAATGGCAGTTGTGATTGTATTGTACCGGATACAACATAATCGTAGTCGCCATTTGACAGCAATGATGCCTTCTGAAAAAAATCAAGATCTACGTAAAAAATGGCAAGCATGGCATTACCAAACGTTACAACAATCGTATATGGTTGCAATGAAAATTCCACTTCTAGGCAATTATGTACTACGTATTCGCAAACGACTTACCAGTATTCATGCGTATGAAGAATGGGAATTACGTCGCCGTACGATGGCAGTAACGTGGATGATTATAGGCATACTAGGTGGATCAATAATCATTTTGATTATTCGTAATCCTGATCCATTGTTCTTTATTATGCTTTGTATAGCGGCAGTAGTACTCAATAGTATGTTTATCGAAGCATATGCAGGTCGATTAGAACGAAGATTGTTACGTCAAATGGTTGATCTGTTAGCAGATGTTAGACATCACTATCATCGTCATGGCATGGTCGATGAATCTTTATACGAAGCCGCAGAATACGCTGCTCCTGAGATTGCTCTACATGCTAACTTGATCGTCGAAGCATTAACGGATCAACATCCCGAAGAACGATTAGAGCAATATTACGAGACAGCTCCTAATCGCTTTCTCAAAGCTTTTGCGGGTATATCCGGCATGGTAATGGAATACGGAGATAAAGTAAGACAAGACGGCTCTATGTATCTTAGAGGGCTAAGTAATCTCACCAAAGAGATTCATTTAGAAATTTTAAGGCGAGATAAGCTTGATTATTTGCTCAAAAGTCTAAATATTATCGTGCTTGTACCGATTTTCTTTACCAATCCGATCGAACAATGGGCACGTAGTAACTTTCCAGCTATGGATGATTTTTATACCAGTAAATTAGGATTTATAGCTCGAATCTTTATTTTTATCCTTATTCTAATTAGCTATCTGTTACTGCAAAAATTACAAACATATGATGAAACTACTTATCGCGCAGGCAAAGACTATCATTCCTGGGAGCAAGTATTGCTGAAATGGAAATGGTTCAGCAAAATCGTTTTTCTAGCATCCGCCGGAGAAAATCCACTTCATAAATATCGTTTAGACAAATTACTAAATGATGTCAATGCCCGTATAACAGTGGAGTGGTTGCAAGTGCGTAGATTAGTTCTTTGTATTGTATGTTTTGGTATTACGCTGTCAGCAGGAATTATTCTTCATCAGCAAGCCAAAGAAATGATTCTGTATGCTCCTGTCAAAAACGATATGTTATTTGGTTCTATGTCTATCGATGAGCAAAAAAATGCAGAAGAACTATCAGCTTTGGATCGTCAAATTATGTTGTCTGTTGGATTATCCAGTCAAGCGACATACGAACAGATTGCTACGCAAGTGAACAACTCTGGAAAATTTCGAGATCAAGAGCAGATTAATACGACAACCGATCGAATTTTGCTCAAGCTCAAAGCATACGATACCGAGTATTTTCGCTGGTGGGAGTTGCTGATTGCTTTACTTACTGCTTTTATCGCTTATCAAGTTCCTGTATGGATGCTTTATTTCCAGAAAAAAGCACGCAGTATGGATATGAAGCATGAAGTGTACCAATTCCATACAGTGATCTCTATGCTAAGTGGAATGGATCGTATGTCTGTTGAAGTGATTTTAGAATGGATGAATCGATTCGCTGTGATCTTTAAATTGCCACTACAGAAATGCTTGCTTCATTATGAGCATGGACCTGAAGATGCGCTAGAACAACTCAAAGATGAAGTGTCATTTCCTGAGTTCGGCAAGCTAGTAGACAAACTACATCTGGCTGTAGACAAAATTCCGATTCCGCAAGCATTTGATGATCTGGAAAGTGATATGTCTTATTACTTTGAACAACGTCGCCAAGAATATGAAAAAATGATCGAAACAAAAGCAACATGGGGCAAAATGATCGGCTTTACTCCGATGTATGCTTTGATCTTTCTTTATCTAGTATTGCCACTGATTGGTATGAGCTTTAGTCAGATGGAAGTCTATTACGATCAGATTCAAAAAATATAGCTATTAATAACCAATAAACCTTATAAACTACAAAACAAATAACGGAGGGTTTTACAATGAATAATGCTTCAACCGCTTTAAAAGTAGCCGCAGGAATATTTTTAACGATCGCTTTAATAACGATTGTAGTAATCTTGTTTATTTCTGCACAAGAAGCTACCAAAACAGCACAAAATAACTTTGCTGATATCCAAACAGAATTATCTCAAGCTTCTTATACAGTCTATGATGGAACAACTATCAGTGGTTCTCAAGTAACTAATGCTTTGCGTAAATTTAGCGGTAAAGAGCAATTCGGCGTTCAGGTAACAACGGGTAAAAACAAAGGATCAAATGGACAATGGTATGGTAATACTTTAAATACAAGCGGAGAATTAACTTCAGATTCTTATGGATCAGTCACTGCTAAAGCGAATGGCGATATGAATAATACGATGACAGAATCGAGTCCAGAGTATGTTAACCCGAGCGGTAAATTCAAAGCTGCGATTATTAAAGATCGTTCCAACGTAGTACGTGGTCTTGTATTCACCCAGCAGTAAGGAATAATGTATGGATAATAGTACAAAAAGTATGCTGTGGCTAGCTGTTCAACTATTTTTGTTTGGAACAGCTTGCCTTGCGGCACTTTATTTAAGTGGTGGTATTCAGAAAGTAAATCAATTGTCAGAACCTGTGATGCAAGGACAAAAACAAAGTGTTCAGCAGTATATTGGAATTTCAGAACCATTGACATATACAGGGGCGCAGGTAAGACAATCGATTGCTCAGATTCAAGAGATCGGTGTAGATATGCAAATCGATGCTACCCTTTATCCTCATGCGATAAAACCTGAACCATCTGAATTACTGAGAATAGACGTCAATCGTACGTATCAAGTTACTTACCAGACGAATCCACAAGGTAAAGTGGTTACTATTCTATTTCGTTAATCAATATGATGTAGTAGCCCATAGTTCTATACCACAGAACGATCAAGGAGAACGCTATGAATTCGATGTCCAAAGTATTTGCCGCTTTTCTTGCGGTAGCTTTATTATATGTATTTCCGACGATGCAAGCGGCAGAGCGACAAGACGATCTTTCTCAGATGATGGTTTATAATGCAGTTGTTCAATTTACAGATGCTGTACGCACTAAAGGATATGTAACACCCACTATGTATAACGATTTCACACGCGAAATAAATGCCACAGGTAATGAGTATAATGTGCAAATCGAACATTTACACAAAACATATCATCCTGAATATACAGATCCAGCGAATCCTAATACTTTTCAAAATAAATTTACAACTGTCTATGAGGGATACTATGAAAATGCAATCATGCCTGTATTGTATCCAGATAATAGTACCCCCAAAGACGATCAAAGCAGACAATACCGTTTACAAAATGGAGACTATTTTACTGTAAAAGTAGAAAGTACAAATCGAACAATGGCAGCGATATTGCGCGGAATGCTAGGAATCGAAGGAAATCAGAATCGTTCTGCTGTACTTGCACGTTATGGAGGTATGGTGCTCAATGAAGATTACTGATTTTGCTATTTTGTTTGTTATTATTTTCTTTCCGCTATTTTGGCTGAGCAGCTTACATACCGATGAACAGGCACAAGCATCCAGTCTACAGATTTCGTATACTACAGCGCTTCGTACAGCTACGCAAGATGCAGGTCAAGTGATGAGTACAAATGAGCAACAGCAATATGAAGCAGGATACTCCTCAGAGAAATTTTTTCGAGCAGATAAAGAGTTAGCATTACATACGTTTCTGAATACACTGTATTTAAACTTTGGTATTCGCGGAGATGAATCTGCACAGCAAAATCTATTACACTATATCCCTGCAATCGTAGTGATTGATTATGATGGTTATTATATTTATGCGACCGAAGATTATACAGGTGCTGATGGAATGCCGAACGCTAGACATATCTGGCATCCCAAAAAGCCATATGCGTATTCTGATGTGCAAGGCAATAGTGTGCAATTTACTCTGGATCATGAGGTACATGTTGTTGAAGCCAGTACAGGTAAAGTATTAGACGGACAAGCAGAGCAGTTAGCTGATCAGACGAATATAGCACTTTTAGATCAAATGGATACTTTTGAACAAGTGAGACGGACAGCGATAGTAAATTCAATCCAAAAAGATTTGGCTTACTATATCAATAAACATAATGAATATGCTTCTCGTTACGGAATTTCTTATACATTTACATTACCGACGATCTCGCAAGAAGAATGGAACAATAGTATTGATGATATCGGTATTATTTCTTTTTTACAGGGTATTCCTACCGGTAGCGGATATTACAACAATTATGCACTTGGTGGAGGACGATTGGTGAAAAAGACCTCCTGGTTAGGAACAACAGATCCTGATTCTGGAATCAAGTACGCTTATCCTAATGGCTGTAAATTACCTGCACCTGCTCAAGATTTATTTACCGATGCCAAAGAAGCTGCGAAATCAGGATATTTTCTACGAGATTGTCGCAATCCTTTAATACATTAATTTGTATACAATAAAATAGCTTTTTTAAATCAAAAGTCATACAAAAAAACCAGAACCTTAAAAAAGGTTACTGGTTTTTGGTGTTTAACTACCGATCATCATTTGGCAGATTGTGAATCAAACTTAATTTTAATAATGATAAAAATTCACCAAGTTTCATCAAGGTGTTGAGCATAGTAAGAAATCCCTCTTTTGAAGTATTGAAGATGTTCATCAGAAGTCGTTTCCATTAGATTAGCCAAAACAATCTCCATAGCCTGTTTGTAATCTTTTGAATTATACAGAGCCATTGAATAAAATATTTGAAGACCACGGTGTTCAGGAAACTCTGTCACACCTCGATGTAAAGTTTCAACTGCTTTTTGATAGTAACCTAAATAACGGTAGGTACTGCCAAGACCAAGCAAACATCTTTGAAGATTTGCTCCGTTAAGACCTTGTTCAATTGCCTTTACGTAATAAGGGATAGCTTCATTCGGATATCCGGAATTATCGTGAACCATTCCAGTCTGGTAATTTACTTCAGCGTGATCTGGATAGGTAGCGACCATTTCTAAAAGAAGAGAACGTGCTTCCTTCAGAATTTGTTGGTCTTGCTTAGCACGTCCTTCTTCACGCAATTCGTTGGCTTTTTCTAAAAGCAAATGCAATTTTGTTGCATCTGTAGTAGTTACTCTTTTATCATTCATTTTTAAAACTCCCTCAAATTTAGTATTGCAAATAGCAAAGTAACATTATAAAAACAATACTTTGGGAGAGTTCATTAATTTTGAAAGTGACTTTGTAAAAACATTTTCATAGCCTTTTAATTCCTCCTTAGAAATCAGGAATAAACCCCAAGGTTCTTTTTTATACTAGGCTGTTTATTAACTAAAGTCAAAATCAATTTCAAAGTATTCAGTGGTTTATAATATTCTCAACAAGCTATGTCTTAAAATTAATGCAACTTACTTCTAAAGTAACAACTTGCAGTTAAATTTAATTCTTAAAAGTAAGTAATAGATTCTTGATCTTTTCATAGAATGACAAAAATCTTTAACGATAATAAGATTACTTTAATTCTCTCAAACTATTCGTAAAAGTATACATTTATTCTATCAATCAGAAAATGAATGTAAAAAAATGAAAATTTTCAGTTCTAGACAGCTTCTGCTTATGTTACAATACACTCTGTAGCAATTTTGTAACGGTGTATATTTAAAAAAGAGATATTTAACATAGACAGGAGCATTATTTAGTATGAGTTTGTTATCAGTAGAAAATGTAACACATAATTTTGGAGACCGAACATTATTTCGGGATGTATCTTTTCGTCTGCTTGCTGGAGAGCATGTAGGCTTAGTAGGTGCAAATGGTGCTGGCAAATCAACATTGATGAATATTATGACAGGTAAACTGTTAAAAGATAGCGGTAAAGTCGAATGGGCTCCGCGTGTACGTTATGGTTATTTAGATCAGCATACCAAGTTAACAGAAGGAAAAACTGTACGTGATGTGCTGAAAGATGCTTTTCTGCCATTGCTAGAATTAGAACAAGAGTTAAATGAAGTCACCAATCAGATGGGTGAAGCATCCCCAGAACAATTGGAAATATTGTTAGAACGAATGGGTGATATTCAAGAGCAACTGGAAATCGGAGACTTTTATCTGTTAGATACCAAAGTTGAAGATATGGCTTACGGTCTTGGACTCAATGTTATTGGACTTGATAAAGACGTAACAGCTTTGAGCGGTGGACAACGTACCAAAGTACTGCTTGCCAAGCTGTTACTGGAAAAGCCTAATGTATTGTTGCTGGATGAGCCTACCAACTATCTGGACGTAGAACATATTCAATGGCTAACTCGTTATTTGCAAGAATATCCACATGCTTTCGTATTGATCTCGCATGATACAGATTTTATGAATCAAGTGGTTAATGTCATTTATCATTTGGAATTTGCTAAATTAAATCGCTATACAGCTGATTATAATAAGTTCCTAGAAATGGCTGATATTCAAAAGCATCAACATATTGAAGCATTTGAGAAACAGCAAGATTTTATCAAAAAACAAGAAGAATTTATTCAAAAAAATAAAGCACGTGCATCTACATCAGGTCGTGCAAAAAGTCGTGAAAAGCAATTAAATCGTATTGAACGAATCGACAAACCAGAAGAATTTGCCAAACCAACATTTAATTTCAAAGAAGCTCGTGCCAGTAGCAAAACAGTCTTTGAAGGTAAAGACTTTGAGATTGGGTATACACATGCGTTATTGCCTAAAATGACTATGAATATTGAACGTGGCGAAAAAATTGCGATCGTTGGTTGTAACGGTGTAGGTAAATCAACGTTGCTCAAAACGATTCTTGGTAAACTTCAACCGGTAAGTGGTAAAACATATCTTGGTGATTATTTGCATTCTGCGTATTTTGAGCAGGAAGTACGTCCAGATCAATTGACACCGATTGATGAAGTATGGAATGAATTTTCACATTTAAGTCAAAATGAAGTGCGTGGTCATCTTGCACGTTGCGGTCTGAAAAATGAGCATATTACGCGTCCAATGCGTATGTTAAGTGGTGGAGAACAAGCGAAAGTACGTTTGTGCAAACTATTACTGCGTGAAAGCAACTGGGTATTATTTGATGAACCAACTAATCACTTGGATGTACATGCAAAAAATGAATTAAAACGCGCGTTAAAAGCATATAAAGGCACAGTATTGCTTGTGTCTCACGAACCTGAATTTTATGAAGACTGGGTTACTAAAATTTGGGATGTTGAAGAGTGGTCTGAAGCGAAAGCAAAATAAAAAGTTTTAGTCTTTTGAAGCTGTAATTGCGGATTATAATCATTAATGTTGATACTGTATTTGATAAGATGAATTGATCAAGTATGTATTTGGTTATCTTTCTCAGTGCTTTGTATAAAGTGTTAGAATCATTTGCTTTATTGAATAGTCTTTGCTAAGATGAATAACAAATTGAATAGCTTGAATGCACTAGGGGGGCCGTTTGAGGCTGAGATGAAAGCACATATTGCTTTCGGACCCTTTGTACCTGATCTGGATCATACCAGCGTAGGGAAGTGGTAGCAGAGTTGCGGAAATATTGCATACAAAATAATCTAGACGATCAAGTCGATGAAGTAATCAAGAATAGACAGTAGTAATCATCTACTGACTAGGCTATTACTACAGATTATACAATTTCCGTTCTTTCTAAATAATCTTGTTTGATCGGAAATATCGATCATTATTTTCTAGATCTATACTAGCCACTTCTTGTAATAAAGAAGTGGCTTTTTTGTGTTTTATTCTATCTATTTGTGTAAAGGAGAGATGTTTTTAGCATGGAACTTCATGCGATTAGTACTGGTCAGCAGTCGATGACCGAACTGATAGAGATAGCATCACAGATATCCCCCTGGGTGACTGTTATTCATATTCGGGAAAAAAAGTGGTCTGATCTTCAGATCGTTGATACGATTCAACAACTGATAGACAAAGGTGTTCCGCGATCGCAATTACGGATCAATAGTCGACCACAATTAGCAGTAGATATGAAGCTCGGAGGAGTACATTTAAGCGAAAATATGTCTTACCACTCAGAAAAAAATTCTTATCTAGCTAATGATGATAAAACCCCGTTGGTATGGAAAGTAGGACGATCTGTTCATCACATAGATCAAGCGTTACGAGCAGAGCAAGAAGGAGTAGATTACATTTTTTATGGACATATCTATTCTACTACGTCTAAGCCTGATCTATCTCCGCGAGGATTGATTCAATTGGAACAAATATGCCATGCAGTATCTATACCTGTCATTGCAATTGGTGGTATTCAGCCATCACATTGTCAGGATATTTATCAAACAGGCGCTAAAGGAATTGCAGTAATGTCTGGTATTTTCCAAGCAGATCATCCTAAACATGTCTGTCAGCAATATCATGCAAGTATTCAAAATATGATATCTACCAATCTATAACTACAAAGAAAGAAGTGAATGAGATGATGGGTCATTTATCCAATCTCAATACTAAACATTATGATGTAATCGTTGTAGGGGCAGGAGTGATTGGAGCTGCTCTAGCATATGAACTGGCACAGCAAGGGGTCAAAGTAGCTTTACTTGAAAAAAGCACACCCGCTGCTGGTGCATCAGGCGCCGCCGGTGGCATGTTAGCCGCTCATTCTGAGCATTTCATGAATGCAGAACTGCATCACTTGGCACTCTATAGTCAATCGCTGTATAGCAAGCTTGCTACTGATCTACTTGAGCAAACAGGTATAGATATTGGATTGCGAACAGAGGGATTTTTACTTCCTTTGACTGAAAAAGATTCTAAACTGTTACATGAAGAGCGATTATATGAAGATCAATCACAGGAAAACAGTAATGATCAATCTTCAAATACTCAATATCAAAATGCTCAACATCAACTGGATCATCAAGATTTTTTTCGCGATAACGATATTCTTTCTAATATTGAGACAATTGATCATACCAATACCAATACCAATACCAATACCAATACCAATACCAATACCAATACCAATACCAATACCAAAAAGTGGTGGAGTCCATCTTATCTAGCTCAAGTAGAACCACAACTGTATGCTCCATCAGGTATGATCTACAATCCAGATGAACCGCAATTAATTCCAGCGTTGCTTAATCAAGCGCTTGTACAAGCTGCTATTCAATATGGGGTCGACTTTTATCCAGAAACAGAAGTCTTACGTTTACTGTATCAGCAAAATACCTCTCAGATTAAAGGTGTCGTTAGTAATAAAGGCAATCTATCTGCCGAACAGGTGGTTTTGACAACAGGTATAAGTACTCAACAACTGCTAGCAAAAGAGCAATACACATTACCTTTTATTCCAATCAAAGGCGAATTAATCGAAGTCAGTACTCCTTCAAAATGGCTTGGACATACGATCTATGGAGAAGGGATTTATATTATTCCCAAAAGTGATCATCGACTCTGGATCGGTGCTACCAGTAAACCTAATCGAATCGATACAAATGTAGAGATTTCGGCTATCGCTCAGTTATTATCTCAAGCTGAACAATATTTGCCTGCAATAGGCTCAGCAACTTTTGTAAGGTGTTGGTCAGGTATAAGACCGGGAACACCGGATGAATTGCCTTATTTGGGTCGGATCGAGCCGATTACTGGTTTATGGACAGCTTCAGGTCATTATCGTAATGGTATTTTACTAGCGGCTGGCACAGCAAAATATATGGCACAAGCTTTGATAACCAATCATACAGCGCATATTCCAGACTGTTTTGCTCCGGCAAGGGCTTTGCAAAAATGCAGTGATCTAGCTATACGGAAAGGAGTCACTACATGGAACTGATTATCAACGGTCATCTCAAATATATAGAGCCTGAACACAATACTGTATCCAAATTGCTAGAGTCTTTATCACTAGGTCACAAAACAGTGATTGTAGAGCATAACCAACACATTTTACAAAAAGAAGAGCACCCGCATATTACGCTGGCAGACAAAGACATATTAGAGATTGTACATTTTGTAGGAGGTGGCTGATTTGTTAACGATAGGTACACATACATTTACATCAAGGCTATTACTGGGCACAGGGAAATTTACAGATTTGCAGATTCAGAATCAAGCGGTAGAAGCATCAGGTACCGAAGTGCTAACATTTGCAGTAAGACGATTGAATCTAGATCAAGTGAACGAACCGAATTTTTTAGAAATGCTGGATCTTCAAAAATATAAATTATTGCCTAATACCGCAGGAGCCAAAACAGCCGAAGAAGCGATTCGGATAGCACGTCTGGCAAAAGCTTCTGGATTATGTGATATGATAAAAGTAGAAGTTATCGGAGATGATACGTTGCTTTTACCTGATCCTTTGGAGACAGTCAAAGCTTGTGAAGTCTTGCTAGCAGAAGGATTTATTGTTCTGCCGTATATCTCTGATGATTATATGTTAGCCAAACGTCTACAGCAACTTGGTGTACATGCGATTATGCCTGGAGCTTCACCAATCGGTTCCGGTAAAGGAATACTTAATCCTGCGGCTTTGCAATGGATTATCGATCAAGCAACTGTACCTGTGATTGTAGATGCTGGTATACGCTCACCAAAAGATGCGGCGTATGCGATGGAACTTGGAGCCGATGCTGTACTACTGAATAGTGCTGTCTCTGGCGCAACCGATCCTGTCAAAATGGCAAAAGCAATGAAGCTAGGTGTAGAAGCAGGTCGATTAGGAAGGGAAGCAGGCATGATTCCTGTACGTGAGTATGCTGTGGCGAGCAGTCCAGCAGAAGGGATGATCACGACTTGAACGTGAATAATATCAGTAACCAGCAACAATCAGAACAACATAATCGCTATTCCAGACAAGTGCGATTTACTCCTTTAGGTCAAAAAGGTCAGCAACATCTGGCAGAATCGACTGTTCTTATCGTAGGTGCTGGAGCTTTGGGTTCTAGTTCAGCAGAGACACTCGTTCGTGCAGGGGTAGGCAAAGTGATTATTGCAGATCGGGATTATGTAGAATGGAGTAATCTGCAACGGCAACAGCTTTTTACAGAGCAAGATGCTCAAGATCGTATGCCCAAAGCAATCGCTGCTCAACGTCGTCTACAACAGATTAATTCTGAAGTGATCATTGAAGCTCATATTGCAGACGTAACGGCTGATGAAATGAATGATCTAGCCAAAGGAGTAGATCTAATTATGGATGCGACAGATAATTTTGAGACACGACTCATGATTAATGATATTTCGCAAAAATATAATATTCCTTGGATATATGGTGGTTGTGTAGGAAGCTACGGAATTACATTTACGATTATCCCGGGAGTTACTCCTTGCTTACAGTGCTTAATGGAATCTGCGCCACTTGGAGGAGATACTTGTGATACATCAGGTATTATTCCTCCTGCTGTTCAGATGGTTGTAGCTCATCAGTGTACAGAAGCGATTAAGATTCTTAGTGGCAATACCGATCAATTGCGCGGTACGCTGTTATCATTTGATCTATGGAATAACGAACAAGTGTCTATCAAAATGAGTAGTGCACGCAAACCGAATTGCCCTTCATGTGGCAGCCAACCCACGTACCCACATCTCACACAAGCCGGTCAAAGTAAAACAGAAGTATTATGTGGTAGAGATACTGTACAGATTCGCCCAGCACAAAAAATGCTGATAGATTTACAACAGACCGCTCAGCGCTTGGCCAAGCTTGAAGAAAATGAAGTGAGTGTTACACCTTTTTTAGTGTCTATGACGATGCCAAGCGAACAACGTCTTGTTATTTTCCGCGATGGTCGTGTAATGGTACATGGCACTAAAGATATAGCAGAAGCACGTACTTTATATCATCGTTACTTTGGCTAAAAAGGAGTGAATATAGTGACTAATATTGATAATCAATCGACATGGCCGATCTGGGCAACAGAATCTGTGGAGATTGTTCAACCTCATCCAGAGTGGATAGAGCAGGGGAAATTGTATAAAGATGAATTAACAAGGTTATTATCTTTATTCGATATGCAACATATTGAACATTTTGGTAGTACAGCGATACCTAATCTACCTGCCAAACCGATTATAGATATGATGGCAATTACAGATTCATTTGATCCATTACCTGCGATTATTCCTGTACTGGAAAAAGAAAACTGGCATTATGTGTCACCTGAATTAGATGGTAAGCCGCATCGTAGATTTTTTGTGAAAGTGATCAATGATAAACGGGTAGCTCATTTGCATATTGTTTTGCAACAAGGTCAGCAATGGCAAAATCAACTTCTGTTTCGTGATCGATTGATTGCACATCCAGAATGGGCAGAGCAATACGGGCAATTAAAACAACATCTTGCGATAGACAACAAAGATGATCGAGAAGCGTATACTCAAGCCAAAACAGAATTTGTACAACATATCCTTAATCAACAGGAGAAAATATAATCTCTGTGGACAGATATATTTCTTTAGATAGATAGGATAGAACATAATTCTATATATATGTGATCAAAATGATGGGTCAGCATTTGTTATTCTGTATTTCTTAATTGTTTATTTCTCACTTCTTATATAAATTATGAAAAAAATCCATCGGTCAGAGAACGTTCTCGTGATCGATGGATTTTTAAATTTGGTGTATTGTCACATTTTCGTGATGACTTATGATTAACTATGTAGCAGAAGTGAATCAAGGGGGCAACGAAAATCAATATCAGTGCAATTACCTATTTCATAGAGTTACATAACTGTCTTACAAAAAGAATATAAACAATTAATCTCTACTCTGAATAATTAACAATAAACCGCCTTCGATACTTACTGTACCTTCTTCATTGATCAGATGATTACTAATACCACGTGATTGACCCATGCGTAAAGTCGCTTGTTCTAGCGGATATTGAAATCCGTTTAACGTAATACCAGTTACTTCAGCGGTAACAGGCAGCAAAGAAATATAAGGGAAACCACGATTTTCAATAACAGCTTGTGTACTTGTAAGTGAAATATAATTATTCATATCCATAATGCTACAATTCACCTGATGTTGAACTGCTCGTACAAGCAGTTGTACATTTGCTAATGTATGATCAAATCGTGTACCCAGTGCACCCAAAATCAAAACGTCACGAATATGACGTTCCATCGCAATTTCGAAAGCAGCTTCAGTATCAGACCAATCTTTTTCAACCGAATCATAGACAATCAATTGATCGCTGTTAGCTTTAATATTTGCCAGATCATGTTCACGATCAGTAAGTGAATCGAAATCTCCGACAGCCACATGAGGATGAACACCATGTTCAATTAAAAATAAGGCTCCACGATCAGCACCGATAATCAAATCATCTTCTTGAATTTGTTGCAAAAAGTCAGGATGTAATTGACCACCCGAGAAAATAATAGCACGCTTCATCGACATGAATCAGCCCTCGTTTCATATCATACTGAGATCTATTGTATCGTTTATATGTGAATTTGGTATAAATAAAAAAAGATATATTGAAATTGTAGTTGCATAACTTTCTATCACACAGATACAATAGAAAAGACGAGCAATCAAACGAGTTACAGATTTTTTTGCTTGTGAAAGCGCGAACATCGTTATAAGCCGTTTGAAAGTTCGTTTTCTACTGTAAGTACTTAAAGAACTACAAATTTTAGATTTCAGGTAAAAAGTATTTTAAAGCAGCAGGAAGTTCTTTTTGCCAGAAGCCCCACAAATGTTTACCATCTTTTTCGCTATATTGTACAGTTGCTCCGCGTGCTTGCAAAAGATCACGAGTGTCCCGGTTCAATTGTACAAAATCGTAAATACCTGTATCGCTTTCAAAATCTGTTTCTTGCAGACCTACTATCATGTACACATTCAAGTCTGTAAGATTTTGAGCTTGTGCGATAATATCCTGACTTTGTTTATAGTAAGCACCAGATAGACTAATCACCTGCTGGAACAGTTCAGGATATAACAGGGACAGATGGATCGAAACGCTGCCGCCAAGTGAATCGCCAGCTAGAATTCGTTGATCAGGAGTACGTCGTACAGGATACTTTTGCTCGATATATGGAATGATTTCTTCTGCAAAGCAAGCAGTGTACTTTTCGAAGCGATCACCAAATGGAGCATATTCTTGTGTTCTGATCTTCGTATTTACTTCTACACCTACGATGATAAATGGTTCGATATTTTCATCAAGAATTAATTGGTTAGCATATGTAGCAATGCGACCAAAGTTGAAAAACTCTTCACCGTCCTGACAATACACAACAGGATAACTTAATACTTCATTATAGCCTGGCGGCAAGTAAATCCGTAATGTACGACTTTCACCAAGATGGCTGCTTTCGATTTGTTCTTTCAGTATTGTTCTTTTAAGATAACGGGAATCTGTCACAGTGATCACCTTTTTCGGGAATATTTTTTGCATTGCGTATCACAATGCGTTAAGATTGTTTCGTGCGGTCGTAAAGTCTTTGAATACAAAGATCGTAAAAGTGTTATACAAATATTAACCTGCTGTTATACATACAATAATACACATATCTACTAAATTTCAATGTATGTTTTGACGAATGGAGTAGAACAGGTGTATAATAATTCTATAACAGCGGGACATGATATTCAAATTTTTTATTGAGGTGAATAAAATGAGCAAGGTTCCTTATGAAGTTTATACGGAGGACGTGGAAGCTCTTTCCGTTCTTTCTCCTGAAGGCAAAATCGTCAACAAAGATTTACTACCTGATCTTAGCGATGATCAATTGAAAGAAATTATGTATCGTATGGTCTTCACACGTAGTTGGGATGATCGTGCAGTTAACTTAGGTCGTCAAGGTCGTCTCGGTTTCTATGCACCAGTATCTGGTCAAGAAGCTACAATGGTTGGTAGCGAATTCGCTTTGCAAAAAGAAGATTTCGTATGCCCGGGTTACCGTGATATTCCTCAGTTGGTATGGCACGGATTGCCACTTTATCAAGCATTCTTGTACTCTCGTGGACATCAACACGGTGGACAAATTCCTGATGGCGTTAACGTTTTGATGCCGCAAATCATCATTGGTGCACAAATTTTGCACGCAATGGGTATTGCTATGGCTTACAAATTGAAAAAACAAAAGCAAGTTGTTATTGCTTATACAGGTGATGGTGGTTCTTCTGAAGGTGACTTCTATGAAGGTCTTAACTATGCTGGTGTATACAAATTGCCTGTTATTTTCTTTGTACAAAACAACGGTTATGCAATTACAACTCCTTTCGCAAAACAAACGGCTGCATTATCTATCGCTCACAAAGCGGTTGCAGCAGGTATCAAAGGCGTAAAAGTAGACGGTATGGACGTTCTTGCTGTTATCAAAGCTGTCCAAGATGCTGCTGAACGCGGACGTAATGGTGAAGGTGCTACATTGATTGAAGCGGTTACTTATCGTTTCCGTCCTCACTCCATGTCTGATGATACAAGTAAATATCGTACTAAAGATGAAGAAGGTATCTGGAGTGAAAAAGATCCTATCGCTCGTCTTGCTAAATACTTGGCTGAAAAAGGTCTCTGGACTGATGAAGATACAGAGCGCGTAAGAGAAGAAGCTAAAGCTAAAGTAAACGAAGAAATCAAAAAAGCAGAGAAAACAGAGAAAATGACTGTTTCTGGCTTAATTGATAGCATGTTTGAACAAACACCTCAACACTTGGAAGAGCAAAAAGCTGATTTCGAATAAGAGGTTTCTAAAAATAGAGCGTTAATCTAGATCCTTGATGCGTGAACATGAACAGTGAAATGTTTAAGGAGGAAATGAAGCAAATGGCACAAATGAATATGAAAGAAGCGATTCGTGATGCGCTTCGCGTTGAATTGAAAAATGATCCTAATGTGATCCTTTTCGGAGAAGACGTAGGTCATGTTGGTGGCGTATTCCGCGCAACAGAAGGTCTGCAAGCAGAATTTGGTGAAGATCGTGTATTTGATACACCTCTTGCTGAGTCAGCTATCGGTGGTTTGGCAGTAGGTTTGGGTATCCAAGGATTCCGTCCTGTTGCTGAAATCCAATTCGTAGGTTTTATTTTTGAAGCACTTGACCAAATGGTTGTTCAAGCAGCTCGTATGCGTTACCGTTCTGGTGGCAAATACAATTCTCCAATCGTTTTCCGTACACCTTTCGGTGGCGGTGTAAAAGCGGCAGAATTGCATACTGATTCTCTAGAAGGCTTGCTTACACAAACTCCAGGTATCAAAGTGGTTATCCCTTCTAACCCTTACGATGCTAAAGGACTTATGATCGCATCTATTCGTGATAACGATCCTGTATTCTTTATGGAGCATTTGAACTTGTACCATGCATTCCGTGCAGAAGTACCAGAAGAAGCTTATACAGTAGAATTGGGTAAAGCAAACGTAGTACGTGAAGGTTCTGATGTAACGATCATCGCTTACGGCATGATGGTTCATACAGCTACTAAAGCGGCTGATCAATTGGCTGAAGAAGGAATCAAAGCAGAAATTATTGACCTTCGCACAGTAAGCCCGATTGATATTGATACAATCGTAGCTTCTATCCAAAAAACAAATCGTGCAATCGTTGTTCAAGAAGCACAAAAAAGTGCTGGCGTAGCAGCAGAAGTTATTGCACAAATCAATGAAAAAGCAATCTTGCACTTGGAAGCTCCAGTACTGCGTGTAGCAGGACCAGATACTGTTTATCCATTTGCACAAATTGAAGATTCTTGGTTGCCATCACCTAAACGTGTGATCGATGCTGTGAAAAAAGTAGTAGAATTCTAAAATAGTTTTTATTGTCAAAAGGCGGGTACATGAGCATATTCATTCAGTTTGATGATCGTCCTTTGGATACTCGTTAAATCGAAGAATATAATTTTGCGGACGCCTTTTGGCTTTGAAATATGCACTAAATAGATAATGTAAAGAGATGTTGCTGAATGATAGGAGTGGAATCAATTGTTCAGCAATCTAAATAGGGAGGTTTTGCAAGTGGCAAAATTTATTTATAAATTTCCAGAGCTTGGTGAAGGTTTGCATGAAGGCGAAATCATCAAAATGCATATCAAACCAGGTGATAAAGTAACAGACGATAGCATCATCATGGAAGTACAAAATGATAAAGCAGTAGTTGAAGTACCTTGTCCAGTTGATGGAACAGTACTTGAAGTATTGACAAAAGACGGTCAAGTTTGTCATGTAGGCGAAACGGTAGCAATTATCGAAGCTGAAGGTGACATTCCAGATCAAGACGAAGAAGAAACAGCTCCAGAACAAAAGAGCGGTCAAGAACAAGAATCTGTTCAAGGCGGAGTAGATACAACTTCATCTCCTGCTGCTGACAGCCCTGCTGATGCAAAAGAAGGTAAAGAAACAAATGCTTCTACACCAGCAGCTCCTAACAAAGATGTTCTAGCTACTCCAAGCGTTCGTAAATTTGCTCGTGAGCAAGGTGTTGATCTAGCACAAGTTAGTGGCACTGGCAACAACGGTAAAATTACACGCGAAGATGTAGAATCGTTCAAACAAGGTGGCGGACAAGTTTCTTCCCAAACTGCAGAAGTAGCAGCAGAAGAAAAAACATCTGCTCCAGTTGCACCAGCGGCAGCTCCTACAGCTATCGCAACAGGTGGAGACGAAGAGCGCGTACCATTCAAAGGTATTCGTAAAGCGATCTCTAACGCTATGGTTAAATCCGCATACACAGCTCCACACGTAACGATTATGGACGAAGTAGACGTTACAGAATTGGTTGCTTTCCGTACGCGTATGAAACCACTTGCTGAGAAAAAAGGCATCAAAGTAACATACTTGCCATTCATCGTAAAAGCACTTGTTGCTGCTACTCGTGAATTCCCAGCATTGAATGCTTCTATCGACGAAGCTTCTAACGAAATTGTATACAAAAAACATTATGATGTAGGTATTGCTACAGACACAGATAACGGTCTTATCGTTCCTGTTGTTAAAGATGCAGACCGTAAGAGCATCTTCATGATCGCAAGCACAATCAATGATTTGGCTGTACGCGGTCGCGAAGGTAAATTGTCTGCTAATGAAATGCGTGGAAGCACTATTTCTATCTCTAACATCGGTTCTGCTGGCGGTATGTTCTTTACTCCAATCATCAACTTCCCAGAAGTTGCTATCTTGGGAACTGGACGTATCAGCGAAAAAGCTGTTGTTAAAAACGGCGAAATCGTAGCAGCACCTGTAATGGCTCTATCCCTAAGCTTTGACCACCGTATTATCGATGGTGCAACAGCACAGAACTTTATGAACTTTATCAAATCACTTCTCGCTAATCCCGAGTTGCTGGTTATGGAGGTGTAATCAATGGTAGTAGGCGATGCTTCACTCGATATTGATACTTTAGTTATTGGTGCAGGACCTGGTGGATATGTAGCTGCTATTCGTGCGGCTCAATTAGGTCAAAAAGTTTTGATCGTAGATAAATCCGAACTAGGCGGCGTGTGTTTGAACCGCGGTTGTATTCCTTCTAAAGCGCTAATCTCTGCAGCTCACCAATTTGAAGCTGCACAACATGGCGAAGCTTTTGGTATTACGGCTGAAAATGTAAAAGTGGATTTCTCCAAAACTCAAGAATTCAAATCAGGCGTTGTTAAAAAAATGACTTCTGGTGTAGCTGGATTGTTGAAAGGTAACAAAGTAGAAGTATTCCAAGGCGAATGCATGTTCATCAACCAAAATGAAGCACGTGTATTCAACGATCATGAATCTCCTCGTTACCGTTTCAAAAACTGTATTATTGCAACAGGTTCTCGTCCAATCGAACTTAAAGCATTCCCATTTGGTGGACGTATTCTTTCTTCTACAGAAGCATTGAATTTACCTGAAATTCCGAAAAGCATGGTTGTTATCGGCGGTGGTTACATCGGCGCTGAGCTTAGCCAAATGTATGCTAAATTCGGTACTAAAATTACAATCATCGAAGGTCTGGATACAGTATTGCCAGGATTCGATAAAGATATGACTAGCCTTGTTGCTAAAAACATGAAGAAATCCGGTATGGAAATCTTCACGAACGCAAAAGCGGAAAGTGCAGAGCAAACAGATAAAGACGTAACTGTTAAATTCAGCGTTGGTGGCGAATCTAAAGAAGTTACAGCAGACTACTTGCTAGTAACTGTTGGTCGTCGTCCTAACACTGATGGTGAGTTGGGTCTTGATTTGATCGAGTTGGAATTGGACGATCGTGGTTTGATCAAAATTGATCACCAAGGACGTACAAACATTCCTCATATCTTCGCTATCGGTGATATCGTTGCTGGTCCTGCTCTAGCTCACAAAGCTTCTTACGAAGCTAAAGTAGTAGCTGAAGTTATTGCTGGTGAATCATCTGTAATCGACTATAAATGTGTTCCGGCTGTTGTATTTACGGATCCTGAATGCTCTAGCGTTGGTTATACTGAGACAGAAGCAAAAGAAAAAGGATACAAAGTATCTGCTGGTAAATTCCCATATGCAGGTAACGGTCGCGCAACTTCTTTGAACAACACAGAAGGTTTCGTGAAAATCGTAGCAGACGAAGAAACAGGTCTTGTTCTGGGTTCTCAAATCGTAGGTTTGGAAGCTTCTAACATGATCGCTGAAATGGGTCTTGCTATCGAAATGGGCGCAACTCTTGAAGATTTGGCTTTGACTATCCATGCGCATCCAACATTGGGTGAAATCGTGATGGAAGCGGCTGAATTGGTTATGGGTCACCCTATCCATGTTATCGCTCCACGCAAAAAATAATAAATAAACATTATTGGTATGTATAATTATGATCTTCATCTAAATGATTGTACGTATCATAAATGATTACTCTAAGCCGCCAGAATATACTTCTGGCGGCTTTTTGTTGTTCATAAATACTCGTATATCAAACATAGATTATAAAAAGAATTGACAATACGCCTATCCATCAGTATATAATAATTTAATAGTAATTATTACGATTAAAGAACAATGGGGGAAAATTTTATGATAGACAATCAACAATCCAAAATTCCAGTAACTGTACTTAGTGGTTATTTAGGGTCAGGTAAAACAACTGTTCTAAATCATGTGCTTAATAATCGAGAAGGTTTGAAAGTAGCCGTTATTGTTAACGATATGAGCGAAGTAAATATTGATGCAAGCTTAATTAAATCAGGTAGTACATTATCTCGAACAGAAGAAAAGCTAGTCGAAATTTCAAATGGATGTATCTGTTGTACATTACGTGATGACCTTTTATTAGAAGTAAAGCAGTTAGCCGAAGAAGGTAGATTTGATTATATACTTATCGAATCGTCAGGGATTAGTGAACCTATTCCTGTTGCTCAGACATTTAGTTATGCAGATGACTCACTAGCTTTTGATTTAACGACAATTACACGTCTGGATTGCTTGGTGACTGTTGTAGACAGTAATCGTTTCTGGCATGATTATGAGTCGGGTGAAACACTGCTAGAGCGAGGAGAAGCAGTAGGTGAAGATGATACACGTGATGTTGTTGATTTGTTGATCGATCAGATTGAGACTTGTGATGTCGTTATTTTGAATAAATGTGATCTGGTTAGTGAAGCAGAATTAAATAAATTAGAAGCTGTTATTCATAAACTTCAACCGAATGCACGCATTATCCGCACTACAAAAGGCCAAATTGATCCTAAAGAAATTTTAAATACTCATTTATTTGATATGGAGAAAGCTTCTACTTCCGCAGGATGGATGCAAGAGTTGCAAAAAGATCATCATACTCCTGAAACAGAAGAATACGGTATTCATTCTTTTGTATATCGACGTAGACGTCCTTTTGCACCGCAGCGACTATATGATTTTATGGAAGAGTGGCCTGAATCTATTATACGAGCCAAAGGACTTGTTTGGTTAGCTACAGGTGAAGATGTAGCAGCTACATTAGGGCAGGCAGGTACCTCTATTCAATTTGGTCCTGCTGGAAATTGGGTCGCAGCATTACCTGAAGAGGAACGACAACAGATTTTGGCAGAAGAACCAGAATTACTAGAACAATGGGATCAGCAGTGGGGAGATCGCATGACAGAAGTTGTTTTTATCGGAATAGGACTGGATCAAAAGACTATGGAGTCTGAATTAGACCAGTGTTTGTTAACAGATCAGGAGATGGAGTTAGATTGGTCAACACTTCACAATCCTTTACCCTGGTTACCATCAGAAGAAGATCATGTAAATGAAGCGGTAACTCATTTATTTGGTTCATCAGTATAGATAGATTTATAAACATTTTGTAGTATTTCTTTTGAAAAAATCAAGCATATTCAATGTAAATATACAGCAATCTATGATATAATAGAAAAGGCTGTTGGACATCATATCTGTTCGGTAGTGAACAGATTGAGCAAAGATTTAACCTATCCTTTAATGAATATGGTGTTTTTCTGAAAATTGAAGTTGAACATTTTTCACAATTAGGGTACATTAGTATAGTTGAATATTTTTGTTTATTAATTAGTGAAGTGAGGTGAATTCACATGCGCGTTATCGTAACTATGGCATGCACAGAGACTGGCGACCGTAATTATACTACAACCAAGAACAAAAGAAATCATCCAGAACGTCTTGAGTTGAAAAAATATTGCCCACGTCTAAAAAAATACACGATCCATCGTGAAACTCGTTAATATTGATTAACGTCTAAACGTTCGCCCATCTGTTTTATACAGATGGGTGTTTGTGTTTTTGAAGATGTTTTCAATAGCAGTTGGCTTTAGGATTTTTAGGATAAAGGTGAGATCATAGTTTATTTTTTATTATTAGATTGTATTACATATAAATGCAGATTGAATATTTAGCATCATCTATTGGTATAAATGTCTATATGAATAATCACCTGATTTTGGTATTATAATAAGAAGCTAAATAGATACGGATATGGGTATATTCTATATTGAACGTTTAGCGAAGTCTTATAATGAGGTGAATTATGAAAGCATATTTAGAGCTATTACAAGATATTTTGGATGAAGGCGTAGAAAAATCAGATCGCACAGGAACAGGAACAACTTCTGTTTTTGGTAGACAAATGCGTATTGATTTACAAAAAGGGTTTCCTTTATTAACAACGAAGAGGTTACATACTCGTTCGATTATACATGAATTGTTATGGTTTCTTAGTGGTAGTACCAATATTAAATATTTACAGGATAATGGGGTTACGATCTGGGATGAATGGGCAGATGCCGAAGGAAATCTAGGGCGTGTATATGGAGCGCAGTGGAGAACATGGCGTGGCCCGGGTGGAGAAGTGATTGACCAGATTACATCTGTGATCGACAGCATTAAAAACAATCCAGATTCACGTCGCCATATTGTGAATGCATGGAATGCAGCAGAAGTGGATTCGATGGCTTTGCCACCTTGTCATTATGCTTTTCAATTTTATGTAGCCAATGGCAAATTATCTTGCATGTTCCAGATGCGTTCGGTAGATACATTCCTCGGCTTGCCATTTAATCTGGCTTCGTATGCACTTCTAACTCATATGGTTGCACAGCAGTGTGATCTTGAAGTGGGCGATCTGGTATGGACAGGTGGAGATGTTCATATCTATGCTAACCATATGGAGCAAGCGAAATTACAGTTAACGAGAGAACCATATCCATTGCCTCAGCTTCGTTTAGCTCGCAAACCAGATTCGATTTTCGATTATCATTTTGATGATTTTATTTTTGAAAATTATGAGTATCATCCAGGAATAAAAGCACCGATTTCGGTCTAATAAATAGGTTTATCGTTTAATTTACAATGAGCTCTTATTATCTTTTCTGTTACAAAAGAAAAGGATTAAGAGTTTTTTGTTATAGTAAAGTAATTTTTAAAAGTGATATTATGTATTATTGCTGTACATCAAATAGGTGCTTATTACATCGCTACATAAATAACAAAAAAATAAATAATGAGATAGTCTAACAAATGTTTAACAGATACAGAATGATTAAATTTATGAATGGCTATCTATAAAATATTTTATATATTGATTTTTTACAAATGATTGAGTATGTAAGGTTATAAAAGGTTCGGAATTTGGATAATAATGTGATGCCAATGATAGGTTTTGATGATATGATACACTATAAACCTGTCTCAACATATATTTTAGACATATGGAGGTCGTAAGTGTAATGACGATTACAATGATATGGGCGCAAGCAACCAATGGGGTTATTGGCAAAAATAATGACCTACCCTGGCGATTGCCGCACGATATGGCTTATTTCAAACAACAGACTCAGCACAAAACAGTAATCATGGGACGTAAAACATGGGAATCATTTGGTAGTAAACCATTACCGAATCGTCGTAATATTATTTTAACAAGAAGTCATGATTTTAAAGCTAATCATGCTGAAGTAGTACATTCAGTAGAAGAAGCGATCCAGTTAGCAGATCCACAGCAAGAATTGATGGTTATCGGTGGATCTACAATTTATAAGCAATTTTTGGATCATGCAGATCGGTTATTAGTTACAGAAATCGATCATGATTTTGCAGGAGATACGTACTTTCCAGAAGTAGATTGGTCGAAATGGAAAGAGGTTGCTGCTATTCAAGGTATTCGCGACGACAAAAACGATTATAATTATTATTTTAAAGAATATTTGCATATTTAATCATTTTATGAGATATTTATGCGAAAATAAAAATGAGTTATCTCTTATGTATAGATATATAATCGTTGTTATTATCGATTTGAGATGTGTAGTAAAGCTATAGACTGGATCGCAGAATTAAGCGAATACGGTGAAAAAACGCGAAAATCCAAGAAATATGCTTGCAAGATGTTTCACCACGGTGTAATCTCTATGTAAAAAGTACAAACAATCATGCGCATAATCCATTTTGTATTTATTTGTGTGAATGATAATCTAGAAAATAAACTTATTACAAGCAAGTATTGTGTTTTGCAAGTAGTATTCTTACACCTAGATCCACTAAATAAAGAGAAGATAACAAGATTGGATATCATCAAATTATCTGTACAACAAGCTTAGCAGTGACAGAACGGATGGGGGAAATGTTAAAATGTCTACACCAACTGGATTCATGGAATACAAAAGACAAATTCCCGCGGATCGCAATCCGCTTGAACGCGTAAAAGATTGGCAAGAGTTCCACAAACATATGGCAGAAGATGAGCTTCGTACACAAGGCGCTAGATGTATGGATTGTGGCACACCTTACTGTCACACAGGAATGGATATGGCAGGTGGAACTTTTGGTTGTCCGGTTCATAACTTGATTCCTGAATGGAATAACTTGGTGTATCGTGGATTGTGGAGAGAAGCGCTAGAACGTCTACACAAAACAAATAATTTTCCTGAATTTACAGGGCGTATCTGTCCAGCACCGTGCGAAGGTTCGTGTACGGTAGGTCTGATCGGACAACCGGTAACGATCAAAACCATTGAAGAAGCGATTATTGAAAAAGGTTTTGAAGAAGGTTGGGTTGTTCCACAACCACCTGAAAAACGTACAGGTCGTCGTGTAGCGGTTATCGGATCAGGTCCAGCCGGTCTGGCGTGTGCAGCGCAATTAAACAAAGCAGGTCATTCAGTAACGGTCTATGAACGTTCTGATCGTGTCGGTGGATTATTGACTTATGGTATTCCAACGATGAAATTAGACAAAGGTATTGTTCAGCGTCGTGTTGACCTTTTGATAGCAGAAGGTATTGAATTTATTACAGGTACAGAAATCGGTAAAGATATTCCGGCACAACAATTGGTCGATGAATATGATGCTGTTATACTTTGTGGCGGTGCAACGAAACCGCGTGAATTCAATATTGAAGGTAGCGAGTTAAATGGTGTTGTCTATGCTATGGATTTCTTAAACGGTTCTATTAAAAGTTATCTAGATAGCAACCTTGAAGATGGTAACTATCTATCTGCTCAAGATAAAAATGTAATCGTTATTGGTGGCGGTGATACTGGTTCTGACTGTGTAGCAACTTCGGTTCGTCATGGTTGCAGTACAGTGACTCAATTTGGTACACATGACAAAGCACCACTCGAACGTGATCCTATTAGTAACCCTTGGCCACAATTTCCTAACGTATACACATTGGATTATGCACAAGAAGAAGCAAAAGCGATATTCGGTAGTGACCCGCGCGAATTTTCAATCATGACTACTAAATTTGTTGGAGACGAAAATGGTAACTTGAAAGAGTTGCATACGATTCAAATTCAACGGATTGTCGATGAAACAGGTCGTAAAATCTACCAACCAATCCCGGGTACTGAAAAAGTATTCCCTGCGGAACTTGCTCTAATTGCTATCGGATTTGATGGCCCTGAACAAACGCTTCCACAACAGTTAGGTCTAGCAACAGACCGCTGGACAAATGTCAAAGCGCGTTATGGTAAATACAACACAAATGTAGATAAAGTATTTGCTGCCGGTGATATGCGTCGTGGTCAAAGTCTGGTAGTCTGGGCGATCAATGAAGGACGCGAAGCTGCGCGTGAAGTGGATAAATATTTGATGGGCTCTACTGTGCTTGTATAATAGAATCAATAGAAGCACATGTAATATCAGAATATTTAAAATTAATAAATATAATCTGTATAGATGATTATAAAAGCTACAGTATGTAGAGAATCCTTCTCGCGTACTGTAGCTTTTATTGTGTTACATCTGGAAATCTCAATTTGAATTATCAGTCCAAGTTCAAAAGATACGTATAAAACTTCAATCGAAATTTGAATAAGGCTATGTTATAATAGGTAGCAATAGCAAGTACGTGGGCAAGGGGGCTACACTCCAGGGTGTGGTCCCTTTTTGTCGCTAAGATACAATCCATTCCCGGAAAGGAATGAACGAAATGAAAATATTAATCGTAGCAGAAAAGCCTGATATGGGACGGAATATTGCTGCTGTGATGGAGCCTAAAGCACGCAATCACCGTACATATTTGGAAGGGGAACAATATATTATTACATGGGCGATTGGTCATTTAATAGGACTGGCAGAACCGGATGCATATGATCCCAAATATAAAAAGTGGAACTTCAGCGATCTTCCTATTATTCCAGAACAATTTAAAATTGTACCTAATCCACGAACGAAAGATCAATTGAATACGATCGGAGAACTTGCTAAGCGCTGTGACCGCATTGTAAACGCCTGTGATGCCGGGCGGGAAGGTCAGCATATATTTGCGCTTATCCAGCGTCAATTGAAGCTTACACAGCCTGTCAAACGCTTATGGATATCAGATCTAACACCGGAAAGTATTCGTAAAGGATTTGTTGAATTAAAAGACGGGCAAGAATTTGAAAATTTAACCCGGGCAGCGAGAGCACGAAGTGAAGCAGACTGGTTAATCGGCATGAATGCGTCACGCGCGTTTACGATCAAGCATAACAATTTATTATCTGTAGGGCGTGTACAGACTCCTGTATTAGCATTGATCTATGATCGGCAAAAAGAAATCGAAGCGTTTGATTCGCAAACGTTTTATGAAGTGAGAGCTACGTTCAAGCAAGCAGACAAAAGTTATACAGGAGTCTGGCAAGGCGATCGTATTACCGATCAAGCCAAAGGACAGGCGATAGTTGATAAAGTCAAAGGTAAACAAGGACAGATTACCAAATACGATATACGGGAAAGTAAAGAATATCCGTACAAACTGTATGATCTTACATTGCTACAACGGGATGCGAATGCCAAATTTGGGTACTCCGCCAAAAAAACTCTTGATACTGCGCAAGCATTGTATGAAAAGCATAAAGTTATCAGCTATCCACGTACTAACTCGAACTATGTCACCGAGCAAAATATTGATGGTATGCATAAAGTGCTAGGGATGCTCAAAAATACACCGTATGAACAACTGGCAGAAGGCGCAGAAGGTAAACGGGTACATGTTAATAACAAAGCGGTCTGTAATCCTTCCAAAGTGGAAGATCACCATGCGATTTTACCGACGTTGAAAAAGCCGGGTACACTTAGCAAAGAAGAACAGCAATTGTATGATCTAATCGTACGTCGTTTTCTAGCACAATTTTATCCACCTGCTGAATACAAGCATCATACTGTTATGACAACTGTAGAGCAGGAAACATTCAAAACAGCAGTCAAAGAATTGTTGTTTTTAGGATGGAAAGCCACATTGCCTGATAAAGATAAATCCAAATCTTCCAATAAATCTTCAGCCAAAAATGAAAATGGTAAAGAAGAGGAACCAGAGGAAGAAGTACAAGAACCTTTTGTTATTGATGAGAAGCAGCCTGTGCAATGTAGCAAAGCAGAAGTAAAAGAAAAAGCAACACAGCCGCCCAAGCATTATACAGAAGGTACATTGCTCAAAGCGATGGAAAGTGCAGGCAAGCAGATCGAGAATGAAGAATTACGTGATGCCATGAAAGAGTCGGGTCTGGGTACACCTGCTACACGAGCAGCGACGATAGAACGACTGAAGCAAGTCGGATATATTAATACTCAAGGTAAAAAGATGGAGTTAACGTTAAAAGGACGTGCTGCGATCGAATTGATTCGTGCGGCTGGAGTAGAACTTCTTACTTCACCAGAAATGACGGGGCAATGGGAACGTAGGCTTAATCAAATTTCACGCGGAGAAGCAGATTCTGATCGCTTTTTAGAAAGTGTGAAGAAATTTGCGGCATCTGTGATCGAAAAGGTAAAAACACAATCGCCTGCGATTGCTGGACGATTTGGCGATGACTCGCGTTCAGCTGGTAAAGGGAACCGTTCTTCTAAATCTACACGTACTGTCGCAAGTAAAGGAAGTACAAGCACAACCAACGGCAGTACAAAACGTCCTACAAGCAAATCAACTGCTACCTCAGCATCCAAGTCGTCAACAGCGAATTCGGCTACAGCTACAGTATCGATGGGAGCGGCTGGAGAGCATACAGCACTTGGCAAATGCCCCAATGCTAATTGTGGCGGGCAAATTATCGAAGGGCGCAAAGGATACGGTTGTTCACATTTCAAACAAGGATGTACTTTTGTAATCTGGAAAGAATTTGCGGGTAAAAAAATATCAGTCTCTATGCTCAAAACGTTATTGCAAAAAGGAGAGACGCAAGCTCTTGCTTTTAAAAAAGGAAATGAAACGCATAAAGGACGCATCAAATTAGTCGATCAGGAATCAGGCAAATTGATCGTCGAAGCTGTAAAATAAATCTACTATGTAGCTGTTTGTTATACACGATAGGCGAGTAAAAACAAAAAAACGGACCGGGAATTAACCCGATGTCCGTTTCTTTTGCTGTTGCGTCAGACTTTCATGAATGACTTGAGGTACTTCAATCAATTGCGATATGGTGTAGAACGGAAGATTATCATCATGTTGAAGTTGCACAACATCATATGCCCATTCATGAGATTGTTTAAGATAAATCGTATTGAGAGAAGCATGTAGAGCAGGTTGAACATCAGAACGTAAAGAGTTACCGATCATCCATGTATCCTGACGTGGAAGCACATGCGAATTTATAATTTCTTCGAGCGCATGAATATTTTTATGCTGACGAATAAAGATGCGGTCTTCGAAATAAGATGTTAATTTCATTTGATCGATTTTGCGTTGTTGAATTACCGTTTCACCACCGGTATACAGATACAGGGTATGACCTGCTTGTTGAAGAATTTCTAGCGTTTCTACCATTCCTGGATAAGGTTCTACTTCTTTTTCGTATACGCTATTACCTAGTAGACGCAATTGATTTTCTTCGTGTTCACTTACAGGTCGTCCGACTAATTGACTGAAGTGATGATAAGTTTCAACTAAAGATTTGGGAAAATGTTCACTAGCGAAACCGACTCTATGCACGCCAGCTACATCGATTTCGATTTGCTTTTGACGAATTGCTTCCATCGTTACCTCTGGATTATGGAACCATTCGGATAACAGACTGATAAATTCATCTAAAATAAGATTAAAATATTTGTTACAATGGATCAGCGTATCATCCATATCAAAGATAAGGTGCTGATGTCGAATGTCTTTCATGTAATTCACTCCTTAAATACGGATATACGATTCGAGGAACAGTTGAAGCTCAGAAGCACCGTCCTGTCGAATACTAAAACGTTCAATATCTCCTCTACCGAGGTGGATACGCAATAAACCTGCCACTCTAAGCATCATCAGATGATGCATAAGCGACTCTTGCGGTTGTAATAAATAGTGAGCCATATCTTGCAACGAACGTGGTTCACCGCCAATGTAGCGCAGCATACGCAGACGTTCTGGATCGGATAATGCTCGTGTCATACGTAAAAGAACATTCGGTGGATGTTCTTCATCTTGTTCGGGTACATCAACCGGATATTGAATCAATAATACGCCTTCGTAAAAGCAATACGTATTAATGGGACGATTGTGTACAGTCGGGAATAAGATGACCGTATTTAACTCGGGGAAAGGATCTACCACTAATCCGCCTGAAGCATATTCAATGAGTGCGCTCGGGTCCATTTTATCCAGTAACCCTTTTTTTTCTTTGGCATCTTCTGTGATTAATTCAAGAATTTCATCTTCGATATGATGAAAGTAATGTTCATACCATAATTTTAGCAGTGGAGCATAACTGGTCTGGATACGTCTGGTATCAATCAACGTCATAGTCGGTAGCAGTTCGTGGATCTCATTCCACATCTCATCTTCAGATGCATTTTCTAAATGATTTAAAAAATCACGAACAGAACCGTCAGCATGACGACAGCTTGCCCAAGCATATAATACATCAAAATCATCAAAAGGCCACGAAGAAGCTTCTAATATAGCAGAACGCACTCCAGGGCTTAGTTGGTTGTCGATGTCTCTGATCCATTCTGAACCCAGATCGATATCACGAATCCATTTTTTGGTCACATAGACCATAAAACTTCCGAGTAAATCGTAGATCGGAGACACATCTATTTTCACG
Source organism: Paenibacillus nicotianae (assembly GCF_042681745.1). NCBI lineage: Bacteria > Bacillati > Bacillota > Bacilli > Caryophanales > Paenibacillaceae > Paenibacillus > Paenibacillus nicotianae. The sequence continues at coordinate 1,150,125 of NZ_JBHUGF010000010.1, forward strand.
TCATAGCTCATGAAACCAGAACCCTCCCAAATAATATCTATTCAACAATAGATGAATCTTATTTCAGATTCAACATAGTGTAACAATATAACCTTTTTATACGTCTACAATCAAGTCAATATATCGGTTATTATCATGTTATTATGGCTTGTTTACTTGTAGGTTGTCCACTATAATGTTCGGATGGTATTTTGCAAAAGAGGAATTCGATGATTCATTTACATCTTGTTTCATTACATAATTGGAGGAACTATCGTGCTCAAAACATCGTCCCAGCATTCGCAATCGATTCATTCAGTTTCCAAAGTTCATTTTGCTATTTTGATTATTGCTATTATCGTAGCCGGTATCAGCCAAGGAATGTTATTACCTGTACTGGCTATTTTTCTCGAAAAAATGGGGGTATCTTCAACACTAAACGGGTTAAACGCCGCTGTATTATATATCGGTTCATTTGGAATGACACTGGTCGCAGAACGATTATTAGGTATTTTAGGATTTAAAAAATTAATGCTTGGCGGTTTATTACTGGTACTTATTACATTGCCGTTATTTCCGCTATATCCCAGTATTATTTTCTGGTTCGTATTAAGATTATTAGTCGGTGTTGGAGACAGTGCTGTTCATTACTCTGCTCAATTATGGGTATTGATGATGACTCCTTCAGAACATCGTGGTCGTAATCTTTCGATCTACGGCATGTCATACGGTATCGGATTCAGTATCGGGCCGCTAGGTATCAAATTATTAGATTGGGGAGTATACGCTCCATTTTTACTACTTGCAGCATTATTTCTGATTGTTGTGATTCTTGTCATCTGGAAATTACCACATGGAACACCTGAAAAAACAGCAACCGATGAACCTGCACAACGCCGATTTACCAAAAGTTATAGCTGGGCCTGGTATGCGCTGATTCCTGCTTTCTTATACGGATATATGGAAGCGGCAATGAACAGCAATTTCCCTGTGTATGGATTGCGAGTTGGATTTTCAACAGGGGATATAGCGTTCTTACTTCCTTTTATCGGTATCGGAGGATTAATCCTTCAGCTTCCTTTAGGGATATTAAGTGATCGTTATGGACGCAAAAAGATGTTGATGATCTGCGGGGGACTGGGTGGATTACTATTTTTATTTGTTCCTATGGCAGAAACGAATATGATCGCAATCGCTGCTATTTTTGCATTAGCAGGCGGCTTAATCGGTTCTTTCTTTTCGTTAGGACTGGCTTATGCCGCAGATATGTTACCCAAAGTATATTTGCCTGCCGCGAACGTATTGGCTTCTTTTCATTTTAATGCAGGGAGTATTATTGGGCCGGCTCTGGGAGGAAAAGGAATAGAGATGGGTTCACCGGCTAGTTTGTTTTGGGTTTTGGGTGGTTGTTATATGATTTTTGCGGCTACTGGTTTTATATTTAAAGAAAAATCAAAATAATCAGGCGCAGTAGATGGCATTTCTTTGCTTTTTCCCCTAAACTAATAAGTAATGGTTCTATGTGCATACCAAAGTGCTACAAATGAATATGATAAGCAATAGCAATTATAATTCATTCCAGTAATCACCAGATAAAGAAGGGCGGCTCATAATAGATGTCGATGATCAAAATAGAGAATCTAACAAAGACGGTCGGTGAAAATAAAACCAAAGTATTGGATCGGATTAGCCTGGAAATTCAGCATGGTGAAATGATTGCTATTTTGGGACCGAGCGGTAGCGGTAAAAGTACATTACTTAAATGTCTGGCGATGAAAGAATCGTGGACAGACGGTAGCTTTCAAGTAGGAGATATCGATATTATGAAAGCGGGATTTAGCGGTAAACGCAAAATCTCGCGCGAATGGGCTTATGTGGAACAAAGTCCTCAGCTTCATCCTGAACGAACAGCTCTCAAAAATGTATTGATTGGACAAGCAGGGCAGACACCCATCTGGCGTATGTTAACAGGTATGGTGCGTTCGGATGACTATATGGGAGCAATGGATGTATTAGAAAGTCTAGGATTGTTAGACAAAGCTCACCAAAAAGCAAGTACATTAAGCGGTGGTGAACGTCAACGTGTCGCCATAGCGCGTGCTCTTGCTCATGGTGTCAAAGTAGTTCTTGCCGATGAACCTATTACAGGACTTGACCCCAAATCTGGTGAAGATGTGATCAAAACACTTCGTGCATTATGCAGTAGTGAACGGGTCACTATCATTACTGTGATTCCTTTAGAACTAGCCGAAAAATATGCAACACGCATTATTGGACTACAAGAAGGACATATTTCTTTTGATATTAAAGGTCGGAGATTGACCAGTGCAGAGCGTCGATTGTTATAACAGATTTAGTTAATGAAAAGAGTGATACTATTGAAATGGAATCTATGGGTACGCCTGGCGACAGTAACAACGTTATTGATCCTGCTAAGCGGTTGTGAACTCATTTCAGATCCGAAAGGGCTTATGCAATTACCACAGCTACCTTCGGATAAGCAGACACTAAGTAGTACAATCCAAGCAGCTTTACCCCCCGGTGCCAAGCTTGCCAATCCCAAAAATGGTAATTCCAATGATTGGATTCAACAAGCAGATCTGGATGGAGACGGCAAAATGGAAGCTATTGCTTTCTATACCACTTCTGATGCTCGAATCAACGGTATGATTTTTGAACAATCCGGTTCAGATTGGATTAAAAAAAGAGATATTGAAGGGCAAGGATATGTACTGGAAAGTGTAGAAATCAAAGATATTACTCATGATGGACATAAAGATCTGATTGTAGGGTACTCCAATGCGATCAATACAACGAGCAGTGGAGTAGATAGCCTGCAAAAAAACTTGGTGATCTATAGTTATGACAAAGGTGAGTTGAATATTGTAGACAAAAAGCCTTACACTTATTATGAGATTTTGGATATGAACGGTGATGGTGTTGATGATCTGACAACGATGTACATGAGCCGTAATAGTTATTTGACAATCACGAATTTCCGTTACAAAGATGGATTCCAGGAAGTTGATTCAATCGATCTGGATTCAACGATTACGTTAGGGTTTTATAATGTAGTCGCTGGCAAAGTGTCTAAAGATCAAAATGGAATTATTATGGATCAATTATTAGGTTCATTTTCTGGATTTACCCATTTAATCGTGATGGAAAATAATAAGCTTCGAGATGTATTCCCGATTAGCAAAGCCGCTACATTCAAAGATTCGTTGATTTATAGCGATGATGTTAATGGAGATGGCATACTGGAAATTGGAATGCTACAAATTCCATTAGGTTGGGAAAATATCGAAACAAGCGAAATCCCATACTTTATTTATTATTATCAGTGGGATGAACAAAATAGTCTAAAGTTAGTGAGTCAGCAATATCGAGATGATCAAGGACGGTTTGTATTGAAATTTGCACCGGAATGGAACGATAAAATCACACTCGATACGAAGTCTAATAAAGATCAAGATTTGCGCTTTATATTGAAAGATACCGGAGAAAAAGTAGCAGAAGTTCGCTTCTTTACTTCAGCTCAATGGAACAATCAAACGAATAAAGATTGGGAGCTTATTACAACCTCCAATGATCAATATATTGCACTCTGGCAAAACACAAAAAATAATCTGATATTGAATTGAGGAGGTCTATTTTTATGAGTAAAGTGTTAATTATGGAAGATGAGGAATCTATCCGCAGTTTTATTATTATTAACTTGAAGCGAAATGGATTTGAAGTCATAGAGACAGAGAACGGTGAGCAAGCTCTGCATATGCTAGAAACGGTTCCTGATATTGATATTGCTTTGCTTGATGTAATGGTTCCGGGTATTGATGGATTTGAAGTATGTCGTCGTATTCGTGAAAAAAATGAACGCATTGGCATTGTCTTTTTGACAGCGAAAGTGCAAGAACAAGATAAAGTGTATGCTTTATCTGTTGGCGCAGATGACCATATCAGCAAACCATTTAGCCCAACAGAATTGATTGCTCGTATTCAATCTTTGCTACGTCGTGTCAATGTACAACGTGAATCGAATACCAAAGTATCATTTGAATCGGGTCCATTTACACTGGATCTGATCTCAAAACAATTTAAGAAAAAAGGTCAACAAATCGAATTGACACCAACCGAGTTCTCATTGGTTCAATTTTTCCTTGAAAAAGAAAATACACCACTTAGTCGCGATCTATTGTTAGATCATGTATGGGGCAAAGAGTATATGGGCGATCCCAAAATTGTAGATGTAAATATTCGTCGTTTGCGTCAAAAAATCGAAAACAACCCGTCTGAACCTGAATTCCTGCAAACGGTGTGGGGACATGGTTATAAATGGAGAGGCCGGGAGTCCTAATGATCAAAAAAGGCATTAGCCGCCAGATTGTTTTGCATTACTTTATTGTTGTATTTCTGGCGTTGCTATTGGTAGAGTTAGTCTTTTTATTCTCTATGCGTACGTATTATTACGACAGTATTTACAATTATCTCAATAGCTCTACAGATGTACCGCAGAACATTATCAGCGATCAGTCCAGCCCTGTGAAATATCAAGAGATTATTCAGCGTTATGAGTTAGGTGATACCGTTGAAGTTCAACTTCTGGATACACTGGGAAATGTATTGCAAAACTCGACTAATTTTAGAGTAGATAAACCGATTCAGACCGGTGATATTCCACAAGCATTAGCAGGATCTACCGGTCGCTGGATTGGTAAGCAAGCAGGCACTGGTGAAAACGTTATGGCAGTGACCCGACAAATTCAAGTTAATGGTGATAATTATCTGGTGCGTTATGTGACATCGCTAGAACGTGTCAATCAGAAGTTATTAACGATTACGATGGTTGCGGTAGGCGTGGGAGCCGCAGTCTTGATTATTGTGCTTGTCGTCAGTCTAGGGTTGGCTAACTCGATTGTAAGGCCGCTGAACAATATTATTGGTGTCTCTACGTTAATGGCAAAAGGAGACTTTAATGCCCGAATCAAAGGTAATTATCCTCATGAAATTGGTGAGCTTGCTTCTACTCTAAATTATATGGCGGAAGAAATTATTCGTAGTAATCAGATCAAAGACGATTTTATTTCTTCGATTTCACATGAATTGAGAACACCTCTTACCGGTATTAAAGGGTGGAGTGAGACATTGGTTTCGGGAGGATTCGATCCTGAAGAAACAAAGCTGGGTATGAGTATTATTTCCAAAGAAACTGACCGTCTGATTGGACTGGTAGAAGAAATGCTCGATTTCTCAAAACTACAACAAAATCAGATGAAAATGGTTATTGGTGAAGTGAATCTCAAAGAAGTACTACAAGAAACGATGCTTAATGTCTGGGCCAAAGCAGAACAGAAAAAAATTCAGCTCAAATTAGAACCGGGCGAGCGTCCATTTATCGTACAAGCTGATGGTAATCGCTTAAAACAGGTCTTTCTAAATATTGTTGATAATGCGATCAAATTTTCACCGGAAGAATCTACAATCTTTATTATGCTAACAGAAGTGTCACCTGAACGTGTACGCATATCGATACAAGATGCAGGTATAGGCATCAGTCGGGAACATTTAGAAAAAGTAAAAGATCGCTTTTTCCAGGTGAATCCGAACAGAGGCGGTACAGGATTGGGACTTGCTATTACACAGCAAATTGTACAATTGCATAACGGGGAAATGTATATTGACAGTGAACTTGAAAAAGGTACAACAGTGATGATCGAGCTTCCTTTAACAAAACAACAAGAAATATTACAGCTTACGTAAATTCATGATGTAAGGAGGATAACCATTTGACATTACAACAACCACAAGCTGGAGATTTGCAACTTCGCATAATCCGAGCAGATCAGCAACATGCCGAACAGGTAACCTCTTTGTTAGTGAACGCGGCAGAGTGGATGGCATCTAAAGGCATCGAACAGTGGAAAAAGGAAATGTTTACTTCGGAGTTGATTGACAGTTATTTTGCAGAACGTGAAGTGTTTCTTCTTTATGTAGGTGAGCAACCAGCAGCGATGTTCACTCTACAATCGGGAGATCCCGATTACTGGCAACATTTAGATGATAAAGACTATTTGTATTTGCATCGTTTAACAGTACATCAAGATTTCAGGAGTCTAGGATTAGGTGCTATTCTAATTCAGTGGGCTACTAACTATGCATTAACATCTGGCAAAAAAGGGCTTCGTCTTGATTGTATGGCACATTTACCTACATTGAATCGCTTTTATCAAAGTCAAGATTTTCGTTATATGGGTACTCATGAAGTAAAAGGCCGTTTGGCAAGTCTTTATGAGAAGCTTCCACCTGCCAAAGATCATCAGATTCGATTAGAGTATTTTCTCGAAAAAGATTTTGATGATTTATTGGGATGGTCAGGTGATGCCAAGTTTCTGCAACAGTGGAGTGGAATAGGGTGGGAATATCCGCTAGACACTACCGATCTTGAAGCTCATTTGGAAGGTTCTAATCATCCTCTGTTTTCAGATCAATTGATCTATATCGTAGTCGATCGAACAACAAATAACAAAATCGGACATGTAGCATTAAGTAGAATTGATCGCACTAATCTATCTGCACGTATCTCAAAATTGCTAGTTGGTGACCCTAATGCAAGAGGCAAAGGATATGGACGCCAAATCATTCAAGAGTTATTGCGGATCGGTTTTGATACATTAGGAATGCACCGCATAACTTTAGGGGTGTACGATTATAACGTATCTGCGATCAAGTTGTATGAATCTTGTGGATTCAGTAAAGAAGGATTAATGCGAGATTCTTCCTGGTTAGATGGACAATATTATAGTGTATATGAAATGAGTATTCTTGAAGATGAGTGGAGAGCGCTCCAATCGCAATCTACATGATTCAGTAAGCAGAAGATACGCATTTGAATGTAATCCAATAAACCAAACAAAAAAAGCGATAGCCTAATGGCTACCGCTTTTTTATTTATAATGACTATTCTATAAAGGAATAGTATGTTGTCGTTATTAGATTACAACCCACCAGCACGTAATCTGCTGGACTTCTCATATACTTCTTGAAGTAAGCGTGCAGGTTGTGTACGAACCACAGGTTTAGCATGAATGATTTCGTAAGGAGCCACTACTTTAATATCATTAGCAGTACCTTTAATCACAGCGCCTTCTTTGATTACCGCACCTTCAGCAACAATAGCATATTCCACTTGAGCATGTTTGCCAATTACCGCACCGGGCATAATCACACTATGACGAACATGAGCAAACTTACCGATTTCAGCGTTATTAAATACAACAGAACGTTGTACATCGCCTTCTAAGATCGCTTGATCACTTACCATAGAACAGTTCGGTACTTGACGCTCACGAGCAATTGTAGTCTCTACTTGTAAGCTAGGGGAGAACATAGGCCAAGCTTCATTTTTCAGCTCAAATTGTTGACTATCGCTTAGAATATCCATATGAGCTTCCCATAAGCTATCGATAGTACCAACGTCTCTCCAGTAACCTTGGAATTCGTAAGCTACTACGATTTGATGTTCAGCAAGCATTTGCGGAATAATATCTTTACCAAAGTCATGATTAGAATCTGCTTTGGCAGCATCTTCAATCAGATGACGTCTCAAATATTGCCAGTCAAATACATAAATACCCATAGATGCTAGGTTGCTTTCAGGTTGAGCAGGCTTTTCAGAGAATTTGGTAACATTCATAGAAGAGTCAGTACTCATGACACCAAAGCGACTAGCTTCTTCCCATGGAACTTCCATTACCGAAATCGTAGCTTTTGCTTGATGTTGAATATGGTAAGCAATCATATCACTATAATCCATATGATAAATGTGATCACCAGAAAGTATCAAAACATTTTCAGGATTGAGCGCGTCAAGATAAGCGATATTTTTTGTAATCGCGTCGGCTGTTCCCATATATTCACCTGTTGCTTCAGAAGACAACAGAGAGATGTTCATTTGAAGATCGGATGTAGACCAAGCATCCCCTTGATCGATATGGTCATGAAGCGATGCAGCTTCATATTGCGTCAGTACACCGATCGTATCGATACCTGAATTCACGCAATTACTGAGAGGAAAATCAATAATTTTGAAGTCTCCGCCAAACGGTACAGCTGGTTTGGCTACAATAGATGTAAGTGGTGCGAGTCTGCGCCCTTCTCCTCCGGCCAGCAACATAGCAACACACTTTTGATTTTTCATTAACTTTTCCCTCCAACTATATAATGACAACGCTCATGATGATGTAATAATTTATAACCTTCAAAGATAATGCTTGAAACAAGTTTATTGTAAAATTTTTTCATTCCTCATCTTATGTTCCCCTTTCTGTGCGAAATGGAGTCTTTTCAACTTTATAAAAGAAGGGTAATAGTTGTAGTTAGTGACTTAAATCGTTTACCTATTCTAATCAGGGTGATAATAAATTAGAATAGATAAAGAAGATATCAAATCATGATAAAATCATGTATACATTTATTAGTTAGCGGGGTGATGTTTTGAGTCAAAAACGGACAGTTTACGGAGAGCCAACTCCAGAAGAACTTTATCTTTTTCATGAAGGCACCAATTATCATACGTATCGTCATTTTGGATCTCATGTGACATCAGAAAATGGAGAATCCGGTGTACGTTTTAGTGTATGGGCACCTCATGCAACACACGTTGGTGTGGCAGGAGATTGGAACAATTGGGATGGAGAACATTATCAATTACATAAACTTTCCAACTCGGGAGTATGGACAGGTTTTTTACCAAATATTCATGAAGGAACTTTATATAAATATCATATTACTTCATCTAATGGAGATTCATTTCTCAAAGCTGATCCGTATGCTCATTATGCCGAAGTACGTCCAGCAACAGCTTCGGTAGTTGCTTCGTTATCTGGATATACATGGAATGATGCGGTGTGGAGACGCAAACGTCGTGCTCCTTATCGCAAGCCACTAAATATTTATGAAATGCATTTTGGAACATGGAAACAAAAAGAAGATGGTAGCTTTTATAGTTATCGTGAGTTAGCAGATATTTTGATCCCGTATTTGGTCGATATGGGGTATACGCATTTGGAATTGATGCCATTAACTGAGCATCCCTATGATCTATCTTGGGGCTATCAAAGTACAGGATACTTTGCACCCACAAGTCGGTATGGAACTCCGCAAGAGCTAATGTATTTCGTAGATGCTTGTCATCAAGCCAATATTGGTGTGATTTTGGATTGGGTTCCCGGGCATTTTACCAAAGATGCTCATGGACTGCGTATGTTCGATGGTACTCCATTGTATGAATATGCTGATCCAGATCGAGCAGAGAAAATCGGATGGGGAACATTATCATTTGATTTTAGCAAGCCGGAAGTTCGTTCGTTTCTTATTTCAAGTGCATTATATTGGATGGAAATGTTCCACTTTGACGGTCTACGTGTCGATGCTGTAACCAGTATGATTCGCCTTGATTTTGGAAGAGAAACGGTTGGAGGATGGAAGCCCAACGAACAAGGTGGAGCTGAGAATAAAGAAGCTATTTTATTTTTGCAACAGCTTAACAAAACAATTTTCCAATATTATCCTCATGCTTTAATGATGGCAGAAGAATCAAGTGCATGGCCGGGAGTAACTAAGCCTGCACATGAAAATGGGCTTGGTTTTAACTATAAATGGAGTATGGGCTGGATGAATGATACGCTCGATTATATGGAATCTGATTTTGAGCAACGGCCAGAAAAGCACAATTTATTAACGTTCCCGATCACGTATGCGTTTGCTGAAAATGCAACACTACCATTGTCCCATGATGAAGTAGTGCATGGTAAAAAATCGTTGTTAGATAAAATGCCTGGCGCTTATGAGCAAAAATTTGCAGGTCTGCGTTTATTGCTGGCATATCAAATGACTCATCCTGGTAAAAAGTTGTTATTTATGGGTGGTGAATTTGGGCAATTTATCGAATGGAAAGATCAAGATCAACTGGATTGGTTGTTACTTGAATACGATATGCACCAGAAAATGAAAAATTATACGCGTGAACTGAATCATCTATACCTTCAATTACCTGCTCTATGGGAACAAGATCATGAATGGCAAGGATATGAATGGTTAAATGCAGATGATGCTGCACGTAGTGTAATTACGTATATGCGAAAAGGAAAGAAAACAAACGATACACTGATTATAGCGATTAATTTCCAACCTATTCCACAGGTGAATTATCGTGTAGGTGTACCAAAAGCAGGAACCTATGAAGAAATATGGAATAGTGATGAACCTCGCTTTGGCGGAACAGGTGGACGAACAGAATCGTTACTATTTTCGGAGAAAGTTCCTTTTCATCAGCAAGAACAAAGTATAGAAATAACGTTACCACCACTTAGTGTCATTATTTTAAAGCGTCGAACCTCAAGTAGACGCAAACTATAGAAGGAGGACATAAATGATGAATATTTTATTTGCAGCAGCAGAAGCGAATCCTTTTATCAAAACAGGGGGTCTTGCTGATGTTATAGGAGCATTACCTCAAGCGCTACAAAAAGAAGGATCAGATGTACGGGTTGTGTTACCTTTTTATAAAAGTATTCCTGCACCGATTCGTGAAAAGTCTGTCTTGCTAAAAATCATTCAAGTGCAAGTGGGATGGCGTAGTCAATACTGTGGCATTATGCAGTATATTGAAAATGGAGTTACGGTTTATTTGATTGATAATGAATATTACTTTGGACGTGATGGTATTTATGGATATGGAGACGATGGAGAGCGCTTTGCATTTTTCAATCGTGCAGTATTAGATATTTTACCAGCAGTCGATTTCCAACCGGATATTATTCATGCGCATGATTGGCATACAGGAATGGTACCAATGCTACTCAAAGCACAATACCGTTATAATCCATTTTACGCTAACATACACAGTGTATTTACGATTCATAATCTGCTATATCAAGGAATATTCCCTTACTCCGTTCTGGGAGATTTGCTAGGTATGGATGATCGTTATTTCCAATCAGATGGAATTGAATATCATGGCAATGTAAGTTTTATGAAAGGTGGACTGGTGTTCGCTGATCAAGTGACTACAGTGAGTCCAACCTATGCCGAAGAGATCAAAATGCCATATTACGGTTACGGATTAGAAGGATTGCTTGGTTCTCTAGGAGATCGATTACATGGAATCGTTAATGGAATCGATACGAAAAGTTATAACCCGGCAACCGATACGTATCTAACCAGTAACTATCGTAGTGCAACAGCCAAACGTACAGCTAACAAACTAGCTTTGCAAGAAGAGTTGGGATTACCTATTGATGCCAAAATTCCTATGATTGCGATGGTTACTCGTCTGGCTGAATCGAAAGGATTAGATCTGGTGACTCGTGTGCTGGATGAATTGTTATATTATGATGATGTACAATTTGTTATTTTGGGCACAGGGGAGCCAGAATATGAAGATTGGTTCCGCGAAGCAGTCGCTCGTCATTCGACTAAACTTGCAGCAGAGATTAGATTTAGCGAGGGTGTAGCACGTCGTATCTATGCAGGTAGCGATATGTTCTTAATGCCTTCTAAGTTCGAGCCTTGCGGTATCAGTCAATTGTTGGCGATGCGTTATGGTAGTATCCCGATCGTACGCGAAACAGGTGGATTAAATGATACTGTACAATCATTTAACGAATTTACAGGAGAAGGTACTGGATTTACATTTGCGGCTTACAATGCTCATGATATGTTATTCACGATTCGTCGCGCGTTATCTATTTATCACCAGCCTAAAGAGTGGAAAAAAGTTGTGAAAAATGCGATAACTGGTGAGTATAGCTGGCAGGTATCTGCGCAAGAATATTTGGAAGTGTATCGTAAAGCATCAGAAGCGTAATTATAGTGAAATAGTAAAAAGATACAGGCTAAGAGGTCAAAAAGGCTACCCAAAAGATACAGAATACCGGGTAGCCTTTTCTTATCCTTATCACTATGAAGATTCAATAATCATGATCTATAGATCAATCAAGAGCTAGAAGGTATTCTTACTTTTGATTAAGCTATAGATCATCTCAATACGTACAAGGAGTGGGGCAGGTATGTTAAGCCTAACAAGCACAAAATGGGAATTGTTAGATGGGCCTTATGGTAACGGTGGACATATTCCTTTACACATTCAGCAATTACAACAACACTACAATCAAGAACAAGCAACAGCATTATATTATGAAGAGCTGTATCATCAAAATACAATCTATCCTTGTACATATGTAACTGTACCTTATGTAGTAGAGCTAGCTTTACATCATTCGGATTATTCTATTCTTATCGATGTTTATATAGCATGTGGGATGTTTGAAGCATGGAATGAACTGCCCATTTCTGCTAATAACAACGATATTGCAGAAGCATGGTATCGTTATTTTGCCAACTTTGATCATACCGAAGCAAAAGATATTTATCAATCCTATACAGATTCACTTCGACAGCTTCAACAACGTATAACAGAATTGATAATGCAGGTACATCTAATCGAAGAAAGTGAAAAATTGTATATATTATCTGCTACAGCCGCTTTTCAAGGATACCGTCAGTGGGCAAGATGTTTGTTAACGTACAGTGATGGTGAAGAATATATAGTGGATTGTTCTTACTGTGATCAGCAAATCTATATTTGGACAGATACCAATAGTGATCTTACCGAATGGAGAGCATATAGGGAAGATCCAGTGATTCAGCCAGATGCTATTTTTGAAAAAGTAATACCTGATCTAAAATATGAGCACCAAACAGATCTGAATTGGTTATATACGTATATGGCTTCATTGCAAATGTCGTTTTGGTTAGCACAGCTTCCTTATTTAGGAGGAAGAGTGAAGTGTCCTCACTGTTCTGACGATATATGTGTAAAGGAAGTATTGTTACAATATTTTTCCTAGCCTTACGTACATGATCCATTTCATTATAATAGGCAACAGCATTGCTCAACATAAGGGAGCGTTAGGCAGATATGAGTGAAGTAACGATAAGCAAAGAAGAATATGAACGATTATTATCTAATGAAAACCACTACTACAATATTATTAATTATTCTAATGATTTAATCAGTCGTCATCGTATAGACAAAGGATCAACATACATTTCTGTGTCTAATGTAGCTTATGAAATGATGGGCTATTTACCAGAGGAATTAGAAGGCACGAGTGGATTTAGTTATATTCATCCTGATGATATAGAAGAAGTTAAAGAACATGTGACTATGAGCTTAATTGTAAGCCATTATGCTACAGCAGCTTACCGTATTTTGCGCAAAAATGGTTCTTACTTCTGGGCAGAAACGATATGTCGATATGTATATGATCAAAATGGTAAACAAGTTGAAGTGCTGGCAGTAACTAGAGATATTACAGAACGGAAATTAATCGAAGAACAGTTACAACAAAATGAATGGCAAATGCGTCTGATTACCAATCACACATCTGATTTTATTTCACGTCATGAAGCGTCAGAAGACCTTCATTATTTATATGCTTCACCGGCTTGTAAAACATTATTAGGTTATGAACCTGAAGAGATGTTAGGCAAAGACGGACTAAGCTATGTACATGAAGAAGATGTAGAGAAAGTACGAGACTACTTAACCTCTGTCCAACAAGTTCAAGTTGATCCAGAAACGGTGACTTTCCGTTTCCGTCGCAAAGATGGAACATATATGTGGTCGGAAACGACTTGCCGTTACACGTATACCGATGAAGGTGAAGTAGAGTATGTAGTAGCTGTTTCACGCGATATTACAGAGCGACGTGAGCAAGAACAAAGAATGGAAGCAAGCGAAAGTCGGTATAAATCTTTATTTGAACATAATCCTATCGGTATTAATGCATTAAGTATGGATGGCACGTATCTATCTATGAACAAAAGTATGGAAGACCTTCTGGGTTACACCATTGCAGATTTGAAAGATAAGTTGTATATGCCTGTTGTGTATCCTGATGATCTGGAAAAAACCAATCATCATTTTGAGTTAGCCAAAAAAGGTGAAACTCAAACATACGAAATACGCACTTTTCATAAAGATGGTCATGTGATCGAGGTACATGTTACTAATGTACCGATTTATGTAGAAAATGAAGTTGTAGGTGTGTACGGGATCATTAATGATATTACAGAACGTAATCATTATTTGGCTAAAATCAAAAATCTAAGTAATCAACAAGAACTTATCCTTAACTCTGTTTCCGAAGGGATATTTGGAGTCGATCTAGAGGGCAATACAACCTTTATTAATCCGGCTGGATCAGCCATGTTAGGCTACGATGTCGATTCTATGATGAATCAATACCATTTGAAGCAAATTGAACAAAGTGAACCAGATGGTAGCCCATCACTTGCAAGCGATACACCGATTTTGCGTTCGGTTATCGATGGTCAACCGCTTTATCGAGAAGAAGCTGTATTATGGCGACAAGATAACTCAAGTTTTCTAGCATCGTATCGTGTAACACCTATTATTGATAATGGAGAACGCGTAGGAGCTGTTATTGTATTTCAAGATCGTACTGAAGAAAATGAGGTTATACGAGCCCGCGAAGTTGCAGAACAAGCAGATCGAGCCAAGTCTGAATTTTTAGCGATTATTAGTCACGAGTTGCGTACGCCGATGAATGGTATGATCGGTATGATTGAGTTACTATTTGATACGTTAGAAACGCAAGAACAACGTGAATATGCTGAGATTATTATGGATAGTAATAACGCATTATTGAAGATTCTGAACGAGTTATTAGACTTTAGTAAAATCGAAGCTGGACGTATGGAATTGGAATATAGTGAAGTCAATATTCAACATTTATTGGATCAAGTAACCGATATTTTTGCAATTCCTGTGCAGGAAAAGAAACTATTTATTAATACGCATATTGATCCCAAATTGCCTTCTTATCTACTAGGGGACGAAGATCGATTAAGACAAGTTCTGATCAATTTGGTCGGCAACGCAGTTAAATTTACAGATTATGGTGGAGTACTGATTACAGCTCATTTGAAACCGCAGATCAATACTCAATCTATTGTTATCGAATTTTCGGTGCAAGATACAGGGCATGGTATACCGGAAGATCAGCAAGCGAAGTTATTTCAACCATTCTCTCAGATCGGCACAGCGACTAATCGCAGGTATGGTGGGACAGGGCTTGGATTATCAATTTGCAAAAAGATTATCGAGTTGATGGGCGGTTCTATTCGTGTAGAAAGCAATAGCAATCGGGGAGCGACTTTCGCATTCACACTGATACTCAATGCAGATGACTATCCAGAAATTCCTGTCGTCGAAGAGTCGTTACCTACTTTACCGGCTGTTCCTGCTTCATTATATGGCCCCTTGCGTATCTTGGTAGCAGAAGATAATACTACCAATCAAAAAGTATTGTTAACTATTTTGAGTAAAAAAGGATATCAGGCAGACCTTGTAGAGAATGGCGCAGCCGCTGTTGAAGCGACCAATCGTAAGTCATATGATCTGGTCTTTATGGATGTAAATATGCCGATTATGGATGGTCTGGAAGCCACCCGCCGTATTCGCCAACAGCATCTTCATCAGCCTTCTCCAATTATTGTGGCTGTTACTGCATTTGCGCGTAAAGAAGAACAGTTATTGTGTATAGAAAGTGGAATGCAAGATTTTGTATCCAAACCACTACGTATCCATGAAATCGAAGCACAATTGGAAAAATGGTCGGAGTATATTCAAAACCATGGTAAAAAATAATACAACCCAAACAAAGAAACTCTCTTAACGTTAGAGAGTTTCTTTGTTTACTATTGTATATCGAAAATAAACTTTGCCGATCTTTACCATTCAAAGGCGTGTTCTCGAAAATCAGAAGGAGTATATCCTGTTTCTCTTTTGAAAAATTTACTAAAATGGGTTGCTTCTTTAAAGTTAAGATATTCTGAAATTTGGCTTACGGATTGATCGGTATGCACAAGTAATCGCTTCGCTTCTAAGATCATTCGAGCAGAAACAAAAGCTTTGGCAGTCATTCCGGTGGCTTCTATAGAAGCTCTGGTTAATGTTTTTTCAGTACAATTTAAATAGTGCGCATACTCGCTAACATGGCTCCATTCAGCGAAATGTGTCTCGACAAGCTTATGGAAATGAATAAAACGTTGTGATAATTGAGTATAGGTTATAGGAAGAGTATTTTTGTGCAAAATATGAAGCCAAGTCATCAAGGTATAAAGTTGATAACGTAATAACATATGGACATCTTCGGTAGGTTCTGAGATTAGAGAATCTTCGATCATTCTATCAATCGAATGAACAGCTCGATCTAATTCTGTATTAGTTAGCGTTAGCACTTTGGGTAATCTTTCAATCTCAAAAGCTAGCTTGTGTTCATTTAAAGTTGAAGACTTAGGTATAAGAAACTCGGAACGAAATAAAATAATCCAACCCTCCCAATCTTCATCTTTTCCAAAGTTATGAACCTGATTAGGAGAGACTACAAACAGAGTTCCTGATTTACACAAAACGGGTTCAAAATCAATAGATTGAGTACATTCCCCTTGAGTCACGCAAATAACCATATAGAATTTGTATCTATGATTAATATCTATTCTTCCTTCAGGTGTACGCTTTTTCAATTCGGAAAAATTGAAAATTTCTAAGTCGTATAAATAAGGCGAAGGTGGGTTATATCCTAGAGCTCCTATTTTGACATCATGATTTAGTTGAACATTCATAGTATATATTTCCTTTCAGTGAGAAGTTGTATAAAAATATAATGTCCATTTTATATCTTTTCTAGTCCTTATATAGCCTTTATTTTATATTATAAATTACCTAAAATGATCATATAGCATCTTATCAATATAATATAGAAAAGGAGTTTGGAAAATGAATACAATGAACCATAACGAAATTGCTAAAATTGTTATGGATATCGAGCGCACGAATAATGAGCGTTAGAATCAGGGGGATTGTTACGGTTATCTCGATAGTTATAGTGACGATATCAGTTACTTTGATCCGATTACTGCAAAACTCCTCGTCGGTAAAGTAGCTGTAGAAAAGCATATTTTGACACATTATAAAAATCTAAATATTATTCGAAGCGAATATATAGATCCAAATGTAGCTATTAGTGAAGCTGGTGATCTCGCTGTACTCAGTTACAATGTACACAATTTTGTAGCAGGAGAACATGGAGAAGAACAACTTCAGACTTTTTGGAACTCAACAGCCATTTTTCACCAGATCAATGGCAAGTGGCGTACAGTCAATGCCCGCTGGTCTTTCGTTCAACATTCAGGAATTATATCCAGACCGGTACATATAGCATATGTCCGATAAAAATATACAAAATGAGATGTCTACAAGTTGGATATGAATGATATAAGTACACCTATCGATTTTCTAAAAATAAAACTGGGTTTATTAGAAAGGAATTTGATTATGACAATAAAAAACAATAAATATCAGATGAAGAGATTTACGGATTTCATTAATACAGCTGACTCAAAGCTCGCTGAAGAGCTTATCGCATCAGATGCAATATTCTACAGTCCTGGAAAAGATGATCCGATGATAGGACCACTGGGTTACCTCGCAGTCATCGATATGATGCGAGGTGGCTTTCCAGATATTCAATGGACATTGGAAGAGACCGTAGCAGAAGAAGAAATGGTAGCAGCACGCTTCACAATGAGAGGCACACACTTAGGTGATTTTTATGGTTTTCCAGCCACAAACAAGAAGATACAAGTTCAAGCAATGAATTTCTATAAATTTTCTGAAGGGAAAATTGTTAAGGAGTACGGTCAACCCGACCTGCTTGGATTGCTTCAACAAATAGGAGCTGGACCGAAGAGATAAAGCGTGTGTTCTAATGTAAGCATTACTATATAGCTAGCCGCTAGAAATTGGCGGCTTTTTCTATAATATGTTATTTTAATACTGAAAGTAATATTTAAATAGATTATAAGGGTGTAAACAGATACACAAATATTTTTAAAAAGTTGAAAAGCATATCAGAACAACGACGAGTAGAAAGAGGTGAAATTAATGAGTATTCATTCTTCAAATCATCATAATTATAAAATGAAATGGCTACGAAATGGTATTGTGAGTGTAATGGTCATTGGATTATTGGGTAGTGTGTTTACAATAGGATCAGCTCGAAGTGAGGCGACTATCCAAAGTCCATCTGCATCAAATTACTATCCTTCGTATTTTGTAATAGCTAACCCTGTGCTAGTTACAGCAGTGGTTACAGGGGCTAGTGTTGGAGTAACTCTCGGTATACCACTTACTGCAAAATTGTATGCTAATGTGCTGCTTGCTATCCAATAAATTATTATGTAACGATCCAAGTATTATTGCTTATATATAAAACCAATATAAGCTAATCCGGCTAAACAAACCAAACATCCAAGAATCGCTAAGATTCGTTGAAATGGATTGTATTTTTGCGGATTAATCGTAGAAAATTCTATAACTTGTGTTAACGTCAGCACAAAGTAGGCAAAAGCGGCTAAAGCTAATAAACCAAACGATTGTGGATAAATTAATCTCATTAGTAAGCTAAGTACAGCTACAATAGGGCAAGTCACAAAGATAATTTTAAATAGTCGTGTCATCATCAATGCTCCATTTCCTATTATTTAGAATTTGCAGAGGTAGAACGTAATATAAAAAAAGTAGCTAAAGACATACATAATATACCGCCGAACCAACCTATTGTCGGTGCATAGACAAATATATTTTTACTGTACATCCCCAAAAGAATCAAGCATATACCTGCTAAAATGAGGGCAATTGCTTTACGTTGTAACAACATAGGATTCATCTTCCTTCCATAAGTGGTCAATAGCAATAATCTAATATTATCAAAAAAAGAAAATGATTACTAAATCCCTACGATTATAATGAAGTAGGTAGATTTAATTTGGCTGATTTTTTGAAATAAAGAAATGTCATGATCGATAATTTAGAAGAATTTCAAATTATAATGGATAGATGATTTAACATTTAAAATGCGCTTTTTGCTATCTGACTCGTTTTCTTATAGAATAGTCACGTAACAATGAACGCTGGATGCGTTTTTTTGGTTACTTATAATAGTGAGGTATGAAGGCAGTCAGCTATATTTACACAACAGAGAGGAATGTACGCATGAAAAAAGTAAAAACGTTACGAACGGTGAGCATCATGCTCATGTTAGGAGTATCGCTTACGGCTGTACATACAGCTTCTGCTGATCCAGTAGTGGATAGTGCTTTTTTTGAAAAACAAAAGCAAGTGGTGATGGATCAGACTACGACTCATTCTAGTAATGATGCTAGTGCATCCAAAGAAGTGCAGAAGCTTGAAAATGCAGATTATTTGTATATGAGTCAAGATGGTCAGGTGTATAGTTCCAAACGTGGTTATCTAGGAGCCGCTAAAAAAGATGATGATCTAGAAGCTTCGCGTGTGGGGGATCAACCAACTCCGCCTATCAGTGGAAATGGGCCTGCGGTTAAAGATGTAAATGGAGGGACAACCGGAGCTTTTGAACGTAAGCAATTGGCATACTCTGGCTTCGATAGTATTACATCAGATATCACTCTTCCTAAAGTAAGTGGTCTAGGCGCAGGGGAACAACCCTGGGTGTATTACGGATTTGATTCAGACAATGCTTCTATAGAAGCAGGATATGCGTACCAGACCGGTACATTTAGATGGTTACCGTATATTCGTTCTAATGGATTCTATTATGCAGATTCAGCGTACCAGAAGTATGATGGCAATCGTATTAACAGCGTACAATTTTATCTAGCCAAAACAGCTACATCGGATACGTATTATAATGCATATATGGTTGTTGGTGGAACACAAGTAACGATTGCACCGACGAAATTTACCGATAGTGACGCTCATTCTACGTCAGTGAAAAAAGTAACTTCGATTGCGAAGAAAGCTTTTGATGGTACTAATATCGAAGGACGTACAATGAATCAACGCTATGATAATGTACAAGTATCTTTATTTTATCAAGACCAAGCTTATCCATGGACACAGTATCCAGAGTCTAGCGATTTTAAAAACAACAAATGGTACGGAACGATCGACAATCCAATCTCCTATGTACACCGCGATTGGGACAGTACATCGATCTACCGCGATACCAACTAAGATAGCGTTAGAATCGTCTATCATAGGGCGAATGCTTTCGCTACAGGTATAATTAACTAGAACTAGGTGTAACACTTGAATGTAAAAAAATAAGAAAGAAGCCAGTAGTCATCATCTGGCTTCTTTTTTTGTACATTTTGTATGAATCGAAAAGCTACCTTATTATTGCGATAGGCTATCTACCCCGTATCTAGATAATGCTTTGGTAGATGCATCGAATAGTCGCCATTGCAGATAATCATTTTCAAGTACTATAACACGTTTACCGAGTGAGCGTAATTTGCTAAGTATATAATGTGTTTCGCTACCATCAAATACGAGATGAATATGATATGTCTGTGTATCTTCATTGAAGGTTACCTGTTTATCAAAGCATGAGAAAGCATGCAAAATACGAGTAAGTTCTATATTGTATTGAGGTAGAATTTGGATCAAAGCTTGATGCTGATTCGCTGTTACTTTTTGCTCCATATACTGCTGAATCCGATTATATTGAGAAATCTCGATAGCAGGTAGAGCCTTGATTTGTGTAATTCGTATCAGTCTTGTAGTCATTGCTACTTGAGAACGCAAATTGTACCAGATGAGATACCATTCACGCTTTACCATAGAAAATTCTAAGCGCCAGGGAACCGCAGGTTGATCTCCTGTTGATTGTCCATGTTTGTTCTCATAACGGATAGATACACATTGTTGTTGACGGATACTTTTTCGCAAAGGTTGAATTAGCGTATGATACATATGATGTTGATGACTGCCCGCTTTCTCCACTAATACAGGTTGAAAAAGCAGTTGTTGCTCTTCAGGGATACTGTCTATGATTTTGGCAATCAGATCAGGAGATAATGCTTCACGAGCAACAGGGTGCGCTAACATCGTTTTGAGCCATATCCGTTCCTGTGTAGTTAAGGTGTACGTTCCATGTTCTTCTAAAGCAGATGTCAATTGATAACTAAAAATTTTCTCGAACAGATTCATAATAAGCTTGAATCTCCTTCCATTCATCAATCAAAGACTGACGTAATTCTGTGGGAGCAAGTACTTCACAGCTTGAACCAAAGCTACGTAGCCAGGGTCTAATCTCGGTATATCCATTGACTTGAATCTCATATATAAACCATTCATCGTTTTCATCTGTAATTTGTCCCCATTGTCCTTGCAATACGACCCGCTCACGAATAAAGTCTGTTGGTAGTGGATCTGCTTTGTAAAAGCGTGCTTGCACTGTAATGGTATCTCCAGTATCAACTAACCAGCTATATTGAGTTTTATGTTGTAACTTTTCCAGATATTTTGCAACATATTCTTCCGATTGTTGCTCTTCTTCTACAATATCAATTATCCCGCTCATACGAAATATCGCAATTTGTCCTTTGGGCTTAACGCCAAGCAGATACCAGCGGCCGTATTGATGATCGTAGACTACTTGCAGTGGCAACAACATATGCCGGTGCACAACAGTATTTTCATCTGCAAATAAAGGATTAGTCTGACGTGCACTATAATTATTTTTTACTTTAGTGGAAAAGTATTGAAACGAGATTTGTCGCCGCGCGCGAATCATTTGAAGCAATGTATATAGATGCGCTTCATCCAGAATACGAGCATCATAATGATATTTATAATGAAAAGGTTCAATTAATCGCTGATCCCATTGTTCAGCAGGGATAGAAGCTTGAAGTGCTTTTTTGAGATGATCACGCAGTAAATAACCTTGAACTGAAGGAATCTGTGTATTTGCCATAATATCTACAAATTCATACAGTTCGATCAATTCAGCTTGAGAGAGACTATCGGTCAGATCATTATTGAGACGATAATGATACGGACGATTTCCGGGTTCACGACAAATCACACCAATCTCTTCTAAATATCGTAGATCCGAACGAATCGTTTTCTCATCCGGCGGCGTGGTATCGCTATCGATCAGTTGCTCATCACAATAGGACAATAGTTGATTAGCAGTCATAGTTTGCTGTTTTAGAGCAGTCAAAATCATAGGTAAACGCTGACTTTCAGATTCTTTGATCGATTTGGCGCGATATAGAAAAAGCAGACTAGGTTCAGCAGAATCAGCATAGCTATAACGAAATAAATCGTTGAGATCTTGTTCTTTGTTGATTTCGCGTAATTTACGAATAGTTTTATCAAAAGTATGTATAGAAATGCCCAATCTACCGGCAAATTGCTGTCGATTATATGCATTGCCTGTCAAAGCTAACATGCGCAGATATTGAATTTCTTTATCAAAGCTTTCTTTAGCCATATGTATTCCTCCAACCTTTTTATTATTTTATAAATAGTCGCCATACTTATGCCCTGTTCGCTAGATCGATAACATGAGAAGATAAACGTATCAAAAAGAGAGCAATACAAACACTAATATTATATCAGTGTATGGCATATCCGAGGCGTTCGAAAGGGTTACTTCGACTTTTAATCGACAGGTCGCTGGTTCGAATCCAGCTTCCGCTGTATCTAGCGGAATAGCTCAGAGGTAGAGCGGTACGTACCTTTTCACTTTTTTTCTTCGGATATACTTTTTAATACTACCTGTAAAAGAAAATAGGTAAAGTAAATAAATTATCGAGGCGCTTGGAAGGGTTACTTCGCATTCATGGCGTACGGTTGCCGGTTCGAATCCGGATTCCGCTATATGGCGGAATATCTCAATGGCAGAGCCGTATTTTGACACCTTTTCAGCTTACTTCCTCGATGATATCAATATACACCACTTTATAAGGAGGCGAACAGAATGAGCCAAGCCAAACATATTTTTCAACAATCAACACCATCGATATTAAATCGTGCAGTCTATCCTGCATATGAGCGTAATCTACAAGAACGTTATCTACAAACATTGTTAACAAATACATTAGGAAATACGGTATATGCTAACAATCGTGAACTATTGATCGAAGCTACAGGGCTACATCAAGAAATGAGTGAACTCGATCCTGAATTTATGGCAAAAGCACTGGTATTTGCACGTAATCAAGGTTATATGAGACTGCAACCCATTTATGGATTAGCTATCTTGTCCAAAGTCCATCCTCAACTGTTCGCCCGTATTTTTGCACATATTATACGTATCCCTTCAGATTTAGCAGAATTTTTGACTATTTTAGAAAGTATCGGTCGTGGACAGGGTGGACGTGCAGTGAAGCGCCAAATCGCTTTATTTCTAAATCGTACCTCTGAATACTGGGCGCTAAAATATAATGGTCGCGGACGTGGATTCAATCTGAGTGATGCTATTGTCACTTCTCATCCTATCCCTGTAGATGTTAAGCAACAAGCTTTATTTCGTTATTTGCGAGGACATGAGACTAATCTAGCATTGATTCCACAGATCGAAGCGATGGAGAAACTCAAAAAAGTAACTACAGATAAAGATCGTATCAAGCAGATTCAAAAAGGCAAACTACCTTATGAGATTGTTACGAGTGCTATTACACCAACACCAAAAGTCTGGGCACATTTATTGTACCAGATGCCTGTATTTGCATTGTTACGTCATTTGAATACGTTACATCGTCATCAGGTATTGGATTATCCTGAGCATTTGCAATATGTACAGCAACGTTTAACCGATATAGAAGCGTTACGAAAAGCCAAAATTTTACCTTTTCAATTTGCTAAAGCGTACAATGAAGTGAACCATCCTGAACTACGAGATACGTTAAGCGAGGCAGTGGATTTATCGTTTGCTAATTTACCCGATTTGCCAGGGCGAACAGCTATCTTTTTGGATATTTCAGGTTCGATGAATGGTGAGTATTTGCAGACAGGTGCTGTATTTGCTTATGCATTGTACAAAAAAACGAACGGAAATTCTTTATTCTGGTTGTTCAATACTACAGTACATGATGCAAGACCTTCACGTCGTGATAGTATTATGGGTCAATCTAGACAGGTAAAAGCCTATGGAGGCACCAATACAGGAGCACCTGTAAAGCAGTTGACAGAGCTTAAAGAAAAAGTAGATCAGATCATTATGATTACCGATGAACAGCAAAACGTGGGTAGTGCTTTTTATACTGAACTGAAAAAGTATCGCAAACAGATAAATTCTGATACCAAAGCCTTTATTATCGATATTGCTCCGTATCAAACGGCTATGGTTCCACCTAATGATCGCCAAACATTTTATATTTATGGCTGGAGCGATACTGTTCTTTCTTATATTTCACAAACGCTTAAAGGATTCAATCATATGCAACATGAAGTAGAACAAATGGATCTAGATAAAGATCTATAATACCTAATCATATAAGAGAATTTCCCCTTTAGTGCAGTTGCAATAGAAGAGGGGGATTTTCTGCGTTGTTTCATCAATTTACATTACATATTTACTTTAAAGGAACAACGTATTATAATAGCAATCGTTGAGAATAATTATCATTATCATAAAAATAAAAAAGATAATGGTACGGATATGAAGGAGACAGGAACATGATACTGAAAAAATTAACCAAAACCATTTTGACAGTGGGCGCATTAACAGCAATTTTGGCAGGGTGTGGAAATACAAGCACAGCGAATCGAGCTGCTACAACAAGCGCTAACAATGCCAATGCGATTACGATCCAAGACACAGTAGGTACAACTACTTTGCCAGCTCCTGCACAAAAAGTAGTTGCACTGGAATGGTCATTTGCAGACGATCTATTAGCACTTGGAATAACACCTGTCGGCATTGCTGATGATGATAAGCCAGAAGCAATGACCAAATTAGCAGGCAAAGCATTTGAATATATGCCTTTAGGTAAACGTGAGACTCCTGATTTGGAAAAGATCACTGAAGCTGCGCCTGATCTGATTATTGCAGATAGTGATCGTCATACGAAGATCAAAGATCAATTGGATCAGATTGCGCCTACAATTGTATTGAATAGTCGTAAAGGTTCTTATGCGGAAAGTATTGATGATTTCAAAGTGATTGCCAAAGCTGTCGGCAAAGAAAAAGAAGCCGAAGCACGCGTAAAACAGCATGATCAAATCATGGCTGATCTTAAAAAACAAGTAGAAGCAATGGGAAGCAAAAAAGTATTGATTGGTGTGGCACGCAAAGACGGATTTGATGTGCATACATCCGATTCTTATGCAGGACAAGTAATGACAGAAATGGGCTTCCAAAATGCAATCTCTAATACTGACGAACCTTATGTAGAGTTAAGTTTAGAGACGCTCACTACACTTGATCCAGATGTGATCTTTATCGCAACGGATGATTCAGAAGCGATTACGAATAAGTGGAAAGAAACACCAGTGTGGAAAAATTTAAAAGCTGCTAAAAACAATCAAGTCTTTATGGTAGATCGTGATATCTGGACTCGATTCCGCGGTATCACACCTGCCGAGAAAATCGGACAGAATGCACTGGACTTTATTAACGGTAAAGTGAAAAGCCAATAGTCTAGCACATATAATAAGTGAATAGACAAACCGAATCCAGTTAAAAGTGACGTACAGATATAGTTGCTGATAGTCAAGGTTTTGTTTTGAAATGTGGCAGATCATAGCATGATACAGAATAGGAGATACAGAGCAGAATATTTGCGCTCTATATCTCCTATTTTTATTTCACAAACGATTCTTTTAGCAAGATTCTTAGACAAGAAGCTATTGTTATCAAATCAACCTTTAACAGCACCTGCTACAACACCTCTAACAATATACTTTTGCAATAAAATAAATACGATAATGGAAGGCATTACCGCCATCACCATAGCAGTCATCGCATATTGCCAATCCGACGTATACTGTCCGACAAATGTATAAGCGGCAAGCGTTAACGTTTTGGTGGCAGGAGAACCATTCACCATCAGTAATGGTAACAGAAAGTCATTCCAGATCCACATCACATCAATAATAATAATCGTTGTCGTCACCGATTGGAGTAGAGGGAAGATAACTAAGAAAAACAACTTGAATCCAGAAGCTCCATCTATCGTCGCGCTTTCATCGATTTCCCGAGGAATCCCTTTGACGAATCCATGATAAATAAAGACGGCTAGTGGTGCACCGAATCCCCAATACAAAATGCCGAGTCCCCAAGTGCTATCTGATAAATGAAGATTTTTAGCTAATTGCAATACAGTTAACATAATCGATTGAAACGGAATTAACATCGGTACAATACAGAGCAGATAAATTATATTGCTCCATTTGGATTGTGTACGAGATAATTTGTAAGCCGCAACCGAGGAGAATAAAATAATCCCGACCAGACCAATTACCGTAATAATCGTATTATTAATAAATAAACGTGGGTAATTGATATATTTCCATACATACGCATAGTTATCGAAATTAAACTGTTGAGGCATAGCGATCACATCACTCATGACTTCGGAAAAACTTTTAAAAGAGTTAATAATCGCCAGAATAAGTGGATACAAAAATAACAGTGACAGTATAATCATAACTATTTCCAGAATCAAGCGACCTGTTTTGGCGGATGTCATCAGGCTTCAACCTCCCTGCGTTTAAAGATACCAAGCTGAATAAATGTGATTACAAGTACGGCTATAAATAACACCAGTGCTTTGGCAGTTCCATAGCCGTATAAGTTATTTTGGAATGTGTCTCGATAAATATCATAAGCGACACTGTATGTTGTTCCACCAGGGCCACCGCCGGTTAATGAAAGGATCACATCAAATACTTTGATCGAGTTCGTAAGCGCCATAAAGACTGATATTGTAATCGATGGAGCGAGTAGAGGTAACGTAATACTAAAAAATTTGCGAAATGCTCCTGCACCATCGACAGTAGCTGCTTCTTTAAGATCTTCAGGCACAGCTTGTAATCCTGCAATATAGATCACCATATAAAATCCAACCGATTGCCAGATGGACACCCCTAGAATCGAGATAAAAGCAAGCCCCGGTTCACCTAACCAGCTCATCGCGAATATCCCCCAGCCTGTGGTAGTACCAAGCGATTCAAATCCTTGCATAAAAATAAATTTCCAGATAAAGCCGACAATCACCAGACTTAGAATATAAGGGACAAAAAATGCCGCCCGTAACCATGTAGTAGATCGTAATTTCATATCCAAAATCAATGCTAGGACAATCGCCAGCACATTAACCAGTACGATATACAGCACCATGTATTTGATCGTGAACCATGCGGCACTACTGAAATTCGCATCCCCTGTAAAAATTTGCTGAAAATTATCCAGCCCTACAAATTTAGGATGCTTGGCGATTCCATTCCATTTGGTCAATGAATAACGCACAGTCATCACAAATGGAATATAAAAAGCAACCGCTATACAGATCAGCACAGGTAAAGTAAATATGCCAAATTGCAATCGATCAGACCATTTTCGCCCCATTTTCATTTGTTATACCTCTTTCCCGAAAATAATATCCGATATCATATTCTAGAATAAAGCGGTTACATAAAATGTATAGCTTTTTCTGATACTTGTATTATAGAATGGCGTTACGCTCTTCAAAATGGATTTAAGAAAACAGTTAAGGGTAAAAAGGTGAACAGCCACAGAAATATAATGACAGGAGATGAATAGCAAATGGGGAGAAAGAGGAACAAGCTATCTATAAGAAAATATCCCTATTTGGGTCGATATGTAGAGGTTATCAAGTTACGAGTAACAGCTATCTGGCATCTATTATCCAGTCGCTTATTGTATAAGCTAGTGATCTTATTCACATCTATTATTATTTTGGTAGTTACTTCATTGACAGTGATCTCTTATCAGATGATTCGTAAAGAATCAGTGAAGCATAGTATAGATAGTACAGCGAATAATCTACTGCTGGTCAATCGTAATTTGCAAGATTATATGGATGGGATCGCTCAATATTCTTTGCCGCAACTACAATATGATGATCTGATTCATGCGATTATGAATGAGAATCAAGAGTATGCTTCACGTATGTATCTGGAAAATTATTTACGACGATTGTATTTTGGTCGCAGTGATCTGGATGGCATTTCGTTGTATCTTGTGCAAGAACAGAAGTATTATTCGGTCAGTCGTGAATCGTATAATATCGCTTCTCGTTCCGGGTATGATCGCGATATCGTTAATCAACCGTGGTATAGCACAGTGCTTCATCGAACCGATAATCAATATTTTCAATCTCTAACACTGACTTCAACAAAAGATAATCATGACGCTCAGTCCAATAGCTTTATGGCATATCATCGTGTATTACGCTCGATTGCTTCTCGTCAACCACAAGCCATTTTAACCTTCTATGTGAATCCTTCTACGCGGGATACGATTTTGCAAGATACTTCGATAGATGCAGGTGAACATCTTATTTTTACCGATGCCAATCATATTCCTTTTTATGTAGATGATCCTCTATTTTATCAATCTATGCTAGCCAGTGGTCTTATCAAGCAATTGCAAGATCAAACCAGTGATCCATTAACATGGACGATTGATCAACAGCGTTATATGGTCATGTACAATGAATCAACGTCTAATCAATGGACATTAATCAAGCCTATTTTGTACAGCCAGATTTATGAAGTGGCTAACACTACCCGTAATTTAAGTTACTTGATCGGTGCTGGGTTTTTATTGATCTCGTTTGCACTGGTGACGGTATTGGCGAATGAGATTACTCGACCTTTGGGGCATTTATCCAAGCAAATGAATCGGTTTAGCAGTGGAGAGTTTGAGATTGAAGCTACAGTCAAAGGACAAGATGAGATTGCACATCTCACCAGACATTTTAACGATATGGTGCGCAATACGAATGAATTAATCAATGAGCGTTATCGAATGAAATTAGTCGAGCAAAATGCTATTTTGAAAGCACTTGAAGCAGAACTGAATCCGCATTTTCTGTATAATGCGTTACAAGCTATTTCCACCAAAGCACTGCGAAGTGGCAGACTCGATATAGCCGATATGGTCGATAATCTAGCACAGACACTTCGTTATTGTATCGGTGGCAAAGATATCGTAATAGCAAGCGAAGAACTCAAGCATATAGAACGTTATTTGTCACTCCAAAAAGCACGCTTTGGCAGTCGGTTACAAATGACTATCGATTGGGATGATTCGTTACTTCAATTACCAATTCCCAAATTATCAATTCAATCCTTAGTCGAAAATTCGATCAAGCATGCAGTCGAACAAGTATCCGAGCCAGTGATGATTACAATTACAGCACATTTAACAGCTCAAGATGTGCTGATTACTGTTCGAGATAATGGCCCGGGTATTCCGCCAGATCGATTAGAGCAAGTACTGGATTCGTTCGAGCAAACATTTATTGAACGCGAAGGCAGTCATATCGGGCTCCAAAATCTGCATACCCGATTGCAAATTTTATATGGTGAACAAGCTGGTTTACTGATTGCTAGTGATCAGACAGGTACTGAATTGAGCATGTATATACCACAAGGGGGAGCGTAATATGTATCACATTTTAATTCTCGATGATGAAGAACCATTGCGTGAAGCGATTCGCATCTTAGGAGAATGGGACAGTCTAAAGATTAGTCAGATTCACGAAGCGATCAATGGACAAGAAGGATTATCTATTTTACGTGAATATCAGATTGATCTTGTTATGGTTGATATGAAAATGCCCGGGATGAACGGTGTAGAGTTTTTGAAAAAAGTGAAGCAAGAATATCCAGATATGCTCACAATTGTGATTAGTGGATATAACGATTTTGAATATACTCATCAAGCGATTCGTTCGAATGTACTCGATTATTTGCTCAAACCGGTCAATCGACATGAATTAAACGACACTTTACGCAAAGCCGTTCATTTATTACAAGAACGTCAGCAACAGCATCAGGAGAAGATTCAACAACATCGTGCACTGCATGTATCTTTGCCCAAATTAAAAGAAAATATTTATCAATCTTTAATCGACAAACGTTTCAAAAAGCAAGGCAATGAAGATATGCTCGCTATGATTGGAGCAGAAGATGATACCTGTTATCATGGCGCTGTGGTTTTACGTATTCTTAATCTAGAGTATGTGCGTCGTCATCGTTTTTATGGAGATACCAGTCTGTTACACTTTGCGATCGCGAATGTACTCAATGAATGTACAGAAGATAATATTCAATATTTTTGTTTTGCTAATCAGCGCTTAGAGCGCGAAATGGTTCTGGTCTATCATGCAAGGCATCGTTATCCGCAAGAGCTTGGTTTTGCAGTACAACAACGGGTGCGAAGCTTAATTCAGACTTTAGCCCATCTACTAGAACTGTATATTATTGCAGGGTTAGGAGTACCTTCTAA
The DNA here is from genome assembly GCF_042681745.1 of Paenibacillus nicotianae. NCBI lineage: Bacteria > Bacillati > Bacillota > Bacilli > Caryophanales > Paenibacillaceae > Paenibacillus > Paenibacillus nicotianae. The sequence goes on from NZ_JBHUGF010000010.1 coordinate 1,180,508, forward strand.
TGATATTCAACAGCTAGCTATGGCATATGAGCAAGGCAAGCAGATGCTAGAACAAGTTAATATCCTGGAGCTTCATAAATCAGTTGTTATTCCTTACGAACAACACGATTCTATTGCAGAATCTCATAGTCTATGTTCGCGAATGCCACAGATACGGACTTTACTTGAAAATGGACATTTTCCACAAATCCATCGGATAGCAGATGAATTGATAGCGATGATTAAGCAGTCTCCTTATCTGAGCATGCACATGGCAGAGTATAGTTTGCATGATTTTGAAGGGCAACTGTATGAGATCACACGAGAATTAGATCATAGATTATCAGTAGCAGATGAGCCAACCATTACTCATATGAGAAAAGAACGAATACAGGTTTACACTCTTGATATGATGAATATTGCGCAGTGGGAACAACATGTACATGATATTATTACGTATTATGCAGAAATAGTACGAAAATCAGGCGCAAGTCGCCAATCTTTTCATATTAGTGATATTCGCTCATATATCGATCAACATTACTTTGAAGACATCAAAATTTCGATGTTTACCGATAAATATTATCTTAGTCGTGAATACTTGATGAAGCTATTTAAGCAAGAGTATCAGATGGGGATTCATGAATATGTACAGCAATTACGAATGGACAAAGCCAAAACGTTACTTAATGAAGAAGGACTCAAAATACAGGAGATTTCTGAAATGCTAGGGTACAAAGATAAAAATTATTTTAGCAAAGCTTTTCGCAATTATTATCAGTTATCACCTTCTGAATACAGAACACAGCTATCTACAATGTCTAATCGTTAAAGTAGGTAGTGATAGATCACAATATCTATAGATCAAATAAATATTTAAATGAAAGCGCCATCATAAATTCACTTTTTTACCCTTAATAGATTACTTATGTACATTTTTATCTGAACTGGCTTTGACTAGAATAACAATATACAGTACAGCACAAGTATTAGATCGTAGATGCTTGGGGCTGACTAATTTGAAATATGGGGGCATATACATGTTCAAAAAGATGATGGTCTTACCCATTACTCTTGTGCTGAGTCTATCGATGTTAGCGGCTTGTGGTAACAGTACAGATACAACAGACAATAGCGCTTCTTCCGGGGGAAGTACAGATGGCGCTGTAACAATCAATATGTTTACCGCTTCTCCAGAGTATACAGATGCATTCAATGCTTATATCGAAGAATACAAAAAAGTAAAACCGAATGTAACGATCAATCTTGAAATTATGCAAGCTGATTACAATACCATTCTCAAATCCCGTATCGCTGCTGGAAGTACACCGGATGTATTTCAGACTACAGCAGGCGGAGATATTGATACGTATGCTGATTACAGTGCAGACTTGACCAACGAACCACTGGCTGCGGCAATGACAGATGCAGTACGTACAAATATGACGTCTACCGATGGCAAAGTATTAGGTCTACCGGTGAAAGGGAACTTGTTCGCTCTGATCTACAATAAAGATTTATTTGCCAAAGCAGGTATTACCGAACCGCCTAAAACGATTGCTGAAATGGATGAAGCGATCAAAAAGCTAGAAGCGAAAGGAATCACTCCTTTTGCCAATGCCTACAAAGAGTGGTGGGTATGGAAACATATTTTCCAACATTATGTAGATGTAGCGGCACTTGATGCAGGCATCAGTTCTAACGATTTGGTTAACAAATTTATCGCAGGTGAAACGACCATCAAAGAATATCCTGCGCTATACAATAATTTCTTTTCCTTTATCGATACTACTGTCCAATACGGTACAGACAAGCCATTAGAACGTGATAGCAATGCAGAAGTGAGTGACTTTGCTTCAGGCAAAGCTGCGATGATGACAGGTAAAGGCGCTTGGGACGAAGAAGCGATTATCAAGATTAATCCTGATTTCAAAATGGGCATTATGGGTTACCCTGTGAGTGACAAAGCTGATCAATCGATGATTATTACAGGCGCAGATCAAGCGTTACGGATCAATGCAGATTCTCCTGTAGCTAAAGAAACGATTGAATTTTTCAACTGGTTATATACGTCAGATTACGGTAAAAACTGGTTCTCTCAAGTGGCGAAAGTCATTCCACCGATTAAAGACGCTCCACTTCCAGACTTGCAAATGCCTAAAGAAATGGAAGAAATCTTAAAAATTGAAAAATCTGGCGATCTATCGGTCAACTATTCGTTAGATACGTTCCACCAGAAATTCGGTGAGATTATGCAAGCATATATCGGCAAAAGCAAAACCAAAGACCAAGCTGTCGAAGAAATTCAACAAGCATGGATTCAGTTAGGATCAGCTCAGTAATATAGATTGAAAAAAAGCATCTTCTTTCTCTGTTATTAATATGCAGAGGGGAAGATGCTTTTTGTAGTGAAAATAAGAGACTTTTAATATGTGTAAGCAAAAAGATATGTTGTATATCTAATCAAGTTCCTTTGCAATATAGATTTATACTACACGTATACGTTTAACACTTTGGCGATACATCAAAATTAATAAGTATGAACCGACAAAAGCCCCGGTAATCAACCAGATTGGAATCCGTGGATCAAGCGTATACGCCCAACCACCGATAATCCCGGCAGGTGAAGTGAAAAGTAGGATCAATACTGATAGCATAGAGAAAATTTTGGCACGCTTTTCATCATCAATAGCATTGGCTACAGCCGTTTCTAAATAAGGTGAACTGATCATCATACCGATAGCTGCTAGAATCGTACTGATTCCAATCCAAATCAGACTATTCACAGGGCCGAATACAAGCATAATATTCGAAACAACAGACAATGCAAACCCAGCCATCATCGACCGATACACAGCACTTTCTGGTATACGTGGAGTCAATAACCATAAAGTGAGCAACATAATCAATGAAGAGATAGCAGGGACGAGTGAAATGATTCCATCATCAATATGCAAATAATCTGCAAGGTAGAGGGATAGATAAGTCGTTTTGAGTGTAGTCTGGAAATTGAACAAAATGTACACGCTGAAAATCAATAATAATCCTTTACTTTGCAAAATATCATGGATCGCACCGCTATAGTCAACCAGACTTTGCTTCAGCCCCAATTCGCGCGTTTCTTTCATTTTGCGATAACCCATCTCTGTCTCACGAGTAGTTAGATGGCGACCGATAAATTGAAAAGTCATCAGCACAAAAGCAATCACATACATAATCCGCATTCCAGATACCAATCCATACTCATATACCAGTAGACCACCCAACGGAGCGAATAGACCGCCAATCACGCCAATAATCTGAAGCAATGTAAAGATATATGTTCGATCACCTGGCTTCGTATCTTCAACAAGCAAACAGTAAAAAGAGGTAGCAGGAACTCGCTGAAATCCATTGATAATTGCAGCGACAAGGAAAAACCAGAAGTTCTGCGAAACTGCCCAGACCAGAGTAGCCACACTCCAACTAAAGATATCAAAATACAACAATGCCTTTTTACGACCCATACGATCTGTTAAATAACCGCTAATAAACGAAGAAAATACTTGAAATATTAGACTGATCGTCGTGATCCAGCCAATATTCGTTTCACTGATCCCCAGTTGATACATATACAATGTGGCATACGTAGCAAACATACTGTAAGGGATTAAGAAAAAAGGTTCAAAGGCAAGACAGCCGCGACTATTGCCTTCCAAGCGTGAAAAAAAAGAACGCGCCATACGATAATCCTCCACCATATCATCTGTTTGTTATATAAATGTGTTTTGTAAAGCGCTCTCATAAATAAATATACAGCCCAAGTCTGTATGTAACCTATAGGTCACGCATTGTTAAAAAACGATTTAATCTCCTCCGCCCCCGCCACAACTACTGCTGGAACTATCACTACTGCAAGAACTACTGCTGGAATCGTGTCCGCTATGACTGTGCGAAGAATCATAAGAGTCGCTTCCATGATGGTGTCCTGAATTAGAGTCTGTAGAAACATAACCTGTACCACAGGAAGAACTAGAGTTATACGATTGTAACGTCTGCACATCTGCTGGCAAATACTGATTGACTGCCGGACAGAAGTGCTGTACATCATTTTGCGAATAATAGACAGCTGCACAACCCGATAGACCTAGACCATAATTATCGCTTGGAGAAGTGTAGTTGCCATTGTCATAGGTATGACTTTTACTTTGTTTGTTATATTTAGCAGGTGGTGTTTTTTGCACTGCTTGTTGATTATGATCACGAAATTGTTTGCTCAAATACAGGATAACTGTTTTTGCTTCAGGAATATTTTTAAATGTATGACGATTAAACAAGCTATGATCAATACGGTGCTTATTGAAAGAATATAGGTTGTTCATCGTTGAATGTGCTAGCGGATAATTGAAAAATCCATTCCACAATCTAGAATTAGGACGAGTGATCGGAAATAATTGCGAATACGTCCAATCAAACAGCGCGCGCTGATCAGGTTGAGCAACCGATTGTCCATGTGGAGAATGATGCAACATATATCCAAAAAATTGCTCACAGAAATGTTGATATTCACGCGTAAACATCAACATTTCATGCCAGATATCATCGACTTTACTACTGAACATAGGCATTTGATTAAACAGAGCACAGATCAGGAAATAACGACGCATTTCCATCCAGCGCCAATTCCATTCTTCCTCGGTCATATCAGGATGTTCTGTAAGGACACGTTGTCTTAATTGGTGTGCATAGTCATTAGGCAAAGCATTTTCTAGTCTGAGAGCTAGCGGTACACAAGGATGACCGGCAGGCACAATCGATGTAGGCGCAGGAACAGACTGGAAAAAGCGTTGATCTGATCGAAGTGTCCATGACCGCCCCCAATTTTTGCGAGCAATTCTGCGGAACATGATAATAAATAAAACGATAAAAGCCAATAACAATAAAAGATCAAAGGACATTGATAATCACTCCTGTCTTTTAACATAAAATCAATAATAAAGACGTTATCGCAGACTCTATACAAGAAAACTGATCAATAAGGCTATGATCGAATAATCGTTAAAGTGTCTATTGTAATATAGGCTAAAATATAAATTGAATTTGGAAATGTAAGATTAAGATCGTTGCTTAACGTGCTGCAAATTCTTGCTTAATTTGTTGTAATAATTCAGGCTGACTGATCACATCGTACGCTGTTTCAGCTAATATTTTACCGCCAAATATCATCGCTTCTAAAGCTTCAGGTTGCTGGGCACGATCACGGAACCCAATACTATGCAATTCATGCTTTTCTGTGGTGACTTGAATATAAGGATGAATTGCAGGACAGTGTGTAGATACATTTCCTAGATCAAGCGAACCTGCATCTTTACCGCTATGAATATCAGAACGTGCTATACCATGTGAGACTAGATTGTTTGTAAATATTTCAGACAACGTAGTATTAGTGATCAATTCATCATATGAATATTCATAATTCGATACTTTTAAAGTACATCCTGTTTGCAAAGCAGATCCTTCAGCAATTCGTTTTACTTTTTCTACAAGTTCATTAGTATATTCACGACTGCCAGAACGGATATAGAATTGAGCAGAAGCATAGTCCGGTATAATATTGGCAGCTACACCGCCTTGATTAATAATGCCATGAATGCGTGTATCACTACGTGTCTGTTGACGTAGCGCATTGATTCCATTAAATAGTTGCAATACGCTATCTAACGCATTAATACCATGTTGAGGACTGGCTGCTGCATGAGCAGATTTGCCAAAATACTCAAATTGCAAAGCATCCATAGCTAAAGAAATCCCTGATTCTTCGTAGGCATAATAAGGATGCGCCATCATCGCAAAATCACAATCGTCAAATAATCCAGCTTCTGCCATCGGCACTTTAGCGCCGCGTGTTTCTTCTGCCGGTGTACCGTAGACTCGAATCGTTCCACCATACTCGTCGACAACAGCTTTTAACCCTACGGCTGCACTGACACTCATCATACAGATTAGATGATGACCGCACGCATGTCCGATTTCCGGTAACGCATCATATTCGCATAACAATGCGACCACAGGCCCTGACTTTTGCGCAGTGTAAGTAGCGATAAATGCGGTCTCGATCCCTAACACGGGCGCTTCAATAGTAAAGTTATGGAACAGCAATTCTTCTTTAAGTCTGGCAGATGCTTTGAACTCTTCATTACCTAGTTCAGGATTTTCTCCTATATATGTAGAAACTGCTTTGAAACGTTCTGCATGCTGGTCAATTGTTGTTGCTATTTGTGATTTGAGAGGTGATGTAATAGACAATAGTATCGTCTCCTTTAGAAGTTATCATATAATGTTTCGACCAAAGTAGTATATCATAAAGTGGAACTAAACTTATGATAAAATGATTGAATAATCATACATATTCATTTATAATAACCCGGTTAGACTTTTTAATAAGGTTTCTGTGATGGATATGATTGTAGGTCAACTTACTTCGATCCGGTAGACTGGTTAAGTCTGCATGTATAATATGGAAGGGGATAAAAAATTGAAAGTATGTAAATCGTTATTTGCGGTTTGCTTTAGTGTACTGATTGTATTTCTAGCAGTAGCACCGATGGCATCAGCTGCACAAGACACAGGTAAAAAAGTGGTTGTAGGTTTAAGTGCAGACTTTGCACCTTATGAATTTCGCAAAAATATAAATGGCAAAGACGAGATTGTAGGATCTGACGTAGAGATCGCCAAGCGAGTCGCTGCGGATATGGGAGCAGAACTGCAAATTCAAGATATTGCGTTTGATAGTTTGTTACCCGCTCTTGATAGCGGTCGGATCGATATGATTATTTCAGGAATGACACCGACAGACGAACGTCGTCAAAATGTCGATTTCTCGGATACGTATTATATCTCTCGTCAAGTGATTGTAACTCGTGCCGAAGACAAAACAAAATATAAAACGATGGATAGCCTTAAAGGGGCTGCAATCGGTGTACAAAGAGGTTCGATTCAACAAGATATCGCAGAAGGTATTCAAGGAGCCAAATTATCTCCAGTTGATAAAGTATCTGATATTATGTTGCAATTGGAATCGAATCGTGTAGATGCAGCAGTCATGGAAGGGCCTGTAGCAGAAGGTCAAGTGCTCAACCATCCTGATCTTGCAATAACCGATATTCAAATTCCAGACAGCGATACCCCAATGGCAATTGCTGTCCAAAAAGGAAATACCGAATTATTAGGGCAAATTAACAAAACATTAGCAGAACTCAAAGCTAATGATGAAATTGATCAATTTGTACAGGCAGCTTTCAAACTTAATTCAGGTGAAACTGATGGTGAGACAGCAGAACAAATTAAAGATAAACCGAAGCCAAATATCTTCCAAATTTTCTGGGATTATCGTAATTACTACTGGCAAGGTATTCAATACACATTGTTCTTATCTGCTATGGGTGTATTGTTTGGATTTATTATTGGATTGATCGTATCGTTATTACGTTTATCACAAATCTCCGTATTCCGCTGGTTAGCAATGACCTATATTGAGATTTTGCGTGGTACCCCGATGCTTGTTCAATTGCTAATTATTCATTACGGTATTGCTCAAGCATTTAATATTAACTTTACTGTTCTAGAATCTGGTATTATCACCTTATCGATTAATAGTTCTGCTTATCTAGCTGAAATTTTCCGCGCGGGTATTCAAGGCGTAGATCGTGGACAGACAGAAGCAGCACGTTCACTTGGTATGTCTTATGGGGCAACAATGCGTCATATTATTATTCCACAAGCAATCAAAAGTGTATTGCCAGCTATCGGTAATGAATTTGTTGTCATTATCAAAGAATCATCAATCGTATCCTTTATCGGAGTAGCTGACTTGATGTTCCAAGCGCAAGCGGTTCGTAGTATTACGTATTCTGCATTGAGTCCGCTGATTATTGCGGCAGCTATTTACTTTGTAATGACATTTATATTGTCCAAACTACTAGGTATTGTAGAACGGAGGTTGAGCGCAAGTGATCAACGTTAAAGGTCTTAAAAAGTCATACGGTAAAAATGAAGTATTAACCGGTATTGATCTCGATATCGCTCAAGGTGAAGTGGTTGTTATTATTGGACCGAGTGGATCAGGTAAAAGTACATTTTTACGCTGTCTTAACTTGTTAGAGCAACCCACCGCAGGCGAAATTCATTTTGAAAATGAATTAATTACAGCGCGTAAACATGATATTGATAATACTCGCAAAAAAATGGGAATGGTGTTTCAGCACTTTAACCTTTTTCCACATAAAACAGTATTGCAAAATCTAACGATCGCACCAATCAAAGTGAAAAAGATGAATACGAATGCAGCTAATAAAATCGCTGAAGATTTGTTACACACTGTAGGATTAGCGGATAAATATAATGCTTATCCAAGTCAACTATCGGGTGGACAAAAGCAACGTATTGCAATAGCACGTGCACTAGCGATGCAACCACATGTGATGTTGTTCGATGAACCTACATCAGCACTTGATCCTGAGATGGTTGGGGAAGTGCTAGAAGTTATGCAAAAGCTTGCTCATGAAGGCATGACGATGGTTATTGTTACCCACGAAATGAACTTTGCGCGCGAAGTAGGTGACCGTATTATTTTTATGGATGCAGGGCAAATTGTAGAACAAGGTACACCGGAAGAAGTGTTCGGAGCTCCTAGTCATCCACGTACACAAGACTTTTTGAGTAAAGTATTATAAAAGAAGTAACTTTAACCTCTAAGTCGAGTGAAAATAAGTAGACCGAAAAGAGCTGATTAGCATATCAGCTCTTTTTTTGTTCAAATAAGCTCAGAAATAAGCTAACTATTTGATAATAGATAGCAATTATTTGTTGCAACAATTGTATGAAGATTTTGTGAAGATAGATAATATAGCTTTTGCGGTGTTTTGTTTTGAATAGTTTAGTATATAATAATAAGTATGTTATTATTTATTACGATAAATTTTACATGATATCGATCATCTTATCTTGTTGGAGGGAAAATAATGACCAATCTATTTACACCATACACATTCAAAAATTTAGAGCTTAAAAATCGGGTAGTTATGCCTCCGATGTGCCAATACTCTGTAGATACCAAAGACGGCATGCCAAATGATTGGCATAATGTTCACTATATTAGCCGCGCTGTAGGCGGTACAGGTCTAATTATTGTAGAAATGACTGCTGTACATCCAGATGGACGAATCACAGATAACGATACAGGAATCTGGGATGATTCTTTTATTCCTGCGTATCGCAAAATTGTTGATGGAGTACATCAATATGGAGCGAAGATCGGGATTCAATTAGGTCATGCTGGACGCAAAGCAGAAGATGCCAATCCACCAGTTGCACCATCGGCTGTTCGTTATGATGGAGAAGGTTACAAAACTCCTCATGAACTGACAACAGCAGAAGTCGAAGAAATGATCGAAGCTTACCGTCAAGGTGCTCGTCGTGCAGTAGAAGCTGGATTTGATACTGTAGAAGTACATGGAGCTCATGGTTATTTGATTCATCAATTCCATTCTCCACTTGTAAATCAACGTCAAGATGAGTACGGTCAAGATCTTGCGTTATTCGGTGTACGTGTCGTAGAAGCAATTCGTGAAGTTGTTCCTGCTGAGATGGCTGTCATTATGCGTGTATCTGCGCGTGAATATGTAGATGGCGGATATGGTATCGATTATATTACTGACGTGTGTCGTCGTTATCAAGAAGCAGGGGTAGATATTATGCATATTTCTTCTGGTGGTGAAGGCCCTGTCGGTTCTGGCGGTATGCAAGTAGGTCCAGGATATCAAGTCGAATTAGCTTCACATATCAAAAAAGCTTTGAATATGCCTGTGATTGCGGTAGGTCTTTTGGATGAGTATGAAGTAGCTGAAAAAGTGATCGAAAACGATCAAGCTGATCTTGTAGCGGTAGGTCGTGCGATGTTACGTGATCCATACTGGGCAACTCATGCCGCCAAAGAACTTCAATTGGAAGCAGAAGTCCCTGTGCAATACGCACGCGGATATCATAGATAATTATACTTAAATATGTATAATTACCAAAATATTGATTTGCATGTTAATCTATTTTCAAAATAATAATAAAACCTTTTTAATAATAAATAACGGTCTTTTAGAAAAAGAATAATGACATATATGCTATCATTTTAAAGAGCCTGTACCCTTTATAGATCAAGGGATACAGGCTCTTTTTTTGCTTGAAATGAACAGTGTAATGAACGAGTTGTACAGTGATATTGAACTAGCAAAATGCTCTATTTTTCAAACTCATTTATAAAAATTAAAATAACAAAGTGATCCAAAAATGAATCTCTTCCGTTCATCTGTGTAAGGACGACAACAAAACCTAAAACAAACAAATAAAGGAGTTTTGATGATGAAAATGAAAAAATTAATAGTACCGGTACTTAGCTTATCTTTGTTAGTTCCCACTACAGGTACTTTTGCCGCAGATGCGACTTCAGCATCAATGCCAACGGTAAGTACTAAAGCAGCAGACCTTCGCTCTGATCTTGATTATCTGTTATCTGAACATTTTGCGTTAGCTGTTGTAGCGATGACTAAAGCCTATGAAGGTGCTCCTGATGCTGCACAAGCGCTAGACGCACTGGATAAAAATGCATTAGATATGCAACCTGCTATTGAATCTTTGTATGGTAAAGAAGGCGCAGCCGAGTTTGAACGTATCTTCCGCGCTCATAATCAATATACAGATGAATTGGTAAAAGCAACTAAAATGAAAAATGAAGATGCAATCAAAGCAGCAGAAGCGAAAGTACAAGGATTTGTAGATGAATTTGCCAAATTCTTATCTACAGCAACAGGTGGCAAATTACCTGAACAAACCGCTGAAAATGCTCTTCGTCTCCATGAAGATCAAGTACAAGATGTATTTGAAAAATATGTAGCCGGTGATTATACGGGTGCTTACACAGAATATCGTGAAGGTTTGGAAACGATGTTTACGGTAAGTAAAGCATTATCCGGTGCGATTGTAACTCAATTCCCTGCTAAATTCGATAACACTTCTGTTGATACACCAGCAGCAGATTTGCGTTCAGCACTCAATCACTTAGCAGCAGAGCACTTTGCATTATCTGTATTGCAAATGCAAAAACAATATAACGGTGAACCTGATTCTAATGCATTGATCGCAGCCGAAGCAGGTAATACAGCAGACTTCAAAGCAGCTATTTCATCAATCTATGGTGCAGAAGGTGCTAACCAATTTGAAAAAATCTGGGTGACTAATCATATCAAAGCACAAAGCGATTATGTAGATGCTCTCAAATCAAACAACCAGACGTCTTTACAAGCTGTTAAAGATCGTATTACTGACTTTACCAAAGAATTCTCTACATTCTTAGGTACAGCTACAGCGAATAACTTACCAGCAGATGCAGCATTAGCAGCGCTACGTACGCATGAAGATCAAGTACAAGCAGTAATCGATCAATATGCTGCTAAAAACTATGCGGCTGCATACACAGCAGATCGTGAAGGATACAAAACAATGTTCGGCATTGGTAAAGCACTAGGTGGTGCAATTGTCACTCAATATCCAGATAAATTTAAAACAGCAGCAACTACACCTATGCCTACAGCGCCAACGACTCAAACACCTGCACCAACAGAACCAACAACAACAGCTCCTACAACATCCAATGATTCAATGATGATGGTATGGATGAAGTTGAATAGCAAACAGCTCAAAATTGGTGACAAAACAACCATGATGGATACAGCTCCAGTTGTTAAAAATGGTACAACGTATATCCCACTTCGTTACCTGGGTGAAGGAATCGGTGCTAAAGTAAGCTGGAATAAATCTGCGGGTCAAGTGACTGTAATGGCAGGTAGCGATACAATGAAATTCTGGATCAACAATAAAAAAGTAGATGTAAATGGAACAACGAAAATGTTAAGCGCAAATGCTATGGTGAACAGCGATGGCAGAACATTAGTACCTTTACGTTCGATTACTGAATTATTAGGTTGGGACGTTAAATGGAACAAAGCGGACGGTTCGATTACATTAACTAAATCGATGTAAGATAGCGTTGACTACAATGAGATATTTGGTTATGCCCATAGCCAACCCACCTCTTTGTAATTAGCGCCACTATAGATAAAAAACACTCTTGGTCTTATCGACTGAGAGTGTTTTTTTCATTCTTAATATGTTTAATTTTATATGTAGAGATTGTAATGAGAAGGGTGATATAGACGAAAGACCCATAATCCCGTAAAATAGGTAGTATAAGGAACCTATTAGTGTTAACAGGCAGTCGTATAGTCAGAATATAGAACGATGAATAGCGCTCAAAAGACAAAATTATTGAAACGTTAAATATCATGCTTCGTATTATGATCTATCATTGACACGACAATAGTGATCAATTATTAAATTGGAGGTAATTATTTATGTCTATTTTCAAAAGGTTACGTGATTTAACTTTATCCAATGTGTTTGCTTTGATTGAGAAAGCAGAAGATCCTATTAAAATGACAGATCAATATATTCGCGATATGTCTGCTGATCTAGAAGATGCAGAGAAAGCTGTTGCATCACAGATCGCTATCGAAAAGCGTTTCAAACAATCGTACGAAGAGCAAGAAGCATTGGTCAAAAAACGTGAAGAGCAAGCACATATGGCTGCTCAAGCGCAAAATATCGATCTCGCTCGTCGTGCATTAGAAGAAAAGAAAAATGCTGAAGCCAAACGTGATGAGTTCAAAGCGAACTATGAGCAAAACAAAGCTTCTGCTGATAATCTTCGTGCTAAGTTGAATGAAATGCGTAAGCAATTGACTGAAATGAAAAACAAACGCGATACATTAATCGCTCGTTATCAAGCAGCCAAAGCACAAAAAGAAATCAATCATGCAATGAGCGAATTCAGTTCAGATTCTGCAACATCTGGCTTAAAACGTATGGAAGAAAAAATGCTACAAATGGAAGCTCAAGCGCAAGCTAGTGAAGAAGTAAACGGTCAAAACAAATCACTGGATGATGAATTTGCATCGCTTGGCAAAGACAAAGCTGTTGAAGATGAATTAGCAGCATTGATGAAACAATACGAAAACAAATCTTAATTTCATGATGATATAGGTTACGCTATTCATGTAGCTCATAACAAAGCGAAGGTCTGAACGATATAGCTTGTTCTCCTTCGCTTTTTTTGTGGAGTTTGGAAGATAGTTAACAAAATAGATACGATGGTCAATAGTACAAGCTTGCTTACGGTATCAATAGTTTTACGATGTTGAGTATATGGAGGATGTCTAGTATGAGTTGGAACATTTTAGGGTCAATCGCGGTATGGACAGCAGTAGGAGCAGTACTTTTATTTGTTTTAATGTATATCGATTCATTATTTACTAAGTACAAAGATATTACAGAAATCAAAGCAGGAAATAATGCAGTCGCAACCCGTCTGGTGATGAAGTTGTTTGCTCAAGGGTATATCTTATCGGTAGCAATCGGTACATCATGGAGTCTTGGGGAAGCTGTTCTTGTGTCTATTGTTTCCTTTGTTATTTTATTGATTTTAGAATTAATTGTTCGATTCTTATTAAAACAAATGATGGGTCTTGATCTGGATGAAGGTACCAAGCAAGGGCAAATCGGTTACGGTTTACTTGGTGGAGCATTGCAAATTGTAGGCGCATTAATTATTTCAGCTTCATTATAAGAAATGACGAAAGGAAGAGTGACGATGGGATTGTGGAAAAGAATTACAAACCTCGTATCAAAGCCAAAACCAGCCAAAGTCGAAAAAAGTCCGATGGACTTGAGTGTTGGGGATATTTGCGAAGTATCATTGGTTACATATGAAGTCAAAGGAAGCGTGCGTAACCGCGCCCGTAATGCGGTTGTGCTCACGATACAAGATGGTAATGCGCTTGCTTATCTGCATATTGAAGAGCGGGAAACAGTACGCTATGCGCTGTATTATCCGATCGATGGTGGACTTGAGGATTCAAGCGAAGTACCAAGTCATATCGAAATGGATGATACCGATTATTATTTAGAAGAGCAATACGAAGGAACAGTGATATCTACAGGCAGAACACCAGCATTACAAAGTGGAGATCAATCAGTATGGCAATACCAATCAGATGATCGTAAATTACTTCGTGTTGAATGGCAAGCTGGACGTTTTACTTTGTATGAAGGAGAATTCGTACTTAACGGAGACGTTCATGTTATCCGTGCTAGTTAGGAGCGAAGAAGAATGAAACAGCGTGCATCATGGTTGCTCAAAATAGCAATAATGCTTGCCTTATTAACTTCATTATTATCAGGTTGTGGCAATTCTAAAGTTGAAGTCAATTATCCACTCGAATCAGTAAGTAGAGATGGAGATTCTACTTCATATGTATACCGGGCGGCTGGACAGACTGTTCCTGTAGTTGCAGAGCAATTATCAGATCAACGTACACCACAAGAGATGAGTGTACAAGATCCTGAGCGGATGTTTTTGGTCTATGATAATGAATTGATTCAAGTTCAACAAGACCCTGAGAAAAAAGAAGATACGTTGATAGAAGTCGACTCCGACAAATATGTTGCTCGAAACTATGATTCTAGCTTTTTGCAAGGGTATCTTACTGCTAGCATTATCAGCAATTTATTTAATTCGTTCGGCGGGTATCATTACGGTGGCAGTTATCGTGGATATACAACTTACAAAACATATCAACCTACGATACAGTACAAAAAGCCAACCGCTCAAGATATCAAACAAGCTCCACCATTGACAGTTAACAAATCAGGTTCTATCTTCAAGCGCGGAACCTCTTCTAGTTCAAAGCGTTCCAAAGATAGCGGTAGTATTTTCAATCGTGGTTCCTCTTCTTCCAATGGATCAAGTGGAACAATCAATCGAGGTAGCCGCTCAGATTCATCAGGTGGCGGATTCTTTTCTCCTTCGCGTAGCAGTAAACCAAAGACTAGCTCAGGATCAGGCAAAATACGCAAGCGAGGTAGAAGGTAGTTTGTCAAAAGTACAATAGTAGAAGTAGGATGATAGATACAAGCTCTACCTTTTATATTATTGTATCGCTCATCTGCTAAAAGACCGTATCCATATCATTGGATGCGGTTTTTTTTGACTTTATGGAATGACTGTATAGCTATCCTATTGTAGATAAACTATCTTTAATCTTCAAACAGGTGAATATACATGTAAATCTAACTAAAGGTTATTTTAGTAGTGGTATATGATTTGATAGTATTGTATGACTTATTTTTATACAGAATACAAATAATAATATTACATCATATGAAAAATTCACAATAAAATCAAAAATAGTTCAACCCCAACCCCTCAACCTTAAATGCCAAATCAATTTCTCGTATCAAAGGATTTCTATAGATAAGATAAATATCTAATATAAATGATTCAATAAACAGCGTGAAGTGAATATATACATAATAGTTCTACTGATCTGCTTTTAAATGAACAACAAAACTTGCATGATCTTTGATGTTAGTCTATAAAAGAAAAGAATAGAAAAGTATATACATGCCAAATAGCTACATACAGGAGGAACCTCAATATGAAAGAACCACAATCATCGTTATTCAATAAACAGGATAGTTCAAATCCTGTTGACCATAATCCAGCTAAATTTAATCGTAAGCCTATTACTGCGGCGACTGCACAACAAAAAGTCGCTGATTATGTACGTCTTATCGATACGGAAACAATATCACTCTATACAGCAGGCGGGCGGTTTTTGGCAGAAGATGTACAAGCCCCTCATCCATATCCGCATTTTCGACGCTCAGGGATGGATGGTTATGCAGTGATAGCTAGTGATATTGCGCAAGCTTCCAGTGACCATATGATCTGGTTACAAGTGATTGATAATATTCCTTGTGGGCAGACACCATCAGTGCCATTAATTCAGGGTACAGCCGCACGCATTATGACCGGAGCGATGGTACCCGACGAAGCAGACACAGTAGTAATGTTAGAAATGACAGAGAGTAGACAAGCAGAAGGAAAAGAATGGGTAGGTTTGAAGCGTTCGGTAGAGCAAGGGCGTAACATTACACCGATTGGACTTGAAATCCAAGCAGGAGATATGTTATTGACCAAAGGAGCACAGATTGGTGCAGGAGAAATTTCAGTATTAGCTACATTTGGCGTACATGAGGTAGAAGTATATCGTCGTCCGCAGGTAGCGATCTTTTCAACAGGGACAGAGTTGCTATCTGTAGAACAACCGATTGAACCTGGCAAAATTCGTAATAGCAATTCGTACATGTTAGCTGAACAAGTTAAAGCAGCAGGCGGAGAACCCCATGTATTAGGTGCAATTATGGATGATCTTGAACTGGCACGTACAACTATGTTACAGGCTTTGTCTTCTTACGATATCGTGATCTCAAGTGGTGGGGTATCTGTAGGCGATTATGATGTTATGGGTGATTTGGTACGTAGTGATGAAGTGGAAATGCTATTTAACAAAATATCAATGCGTCCAGGGAGTGTCACTACAGGTGCAGTCAAAGACGGCAAATTATTATTCGCCTTATCTGGTAATCCGGGCGCTTGCTTTGTTGGTTGCGAATTACTGGTACGTCCAACGATTCGGCAGATGATGAACTCCAAGCATGATTATTTACCAGAATGGACAGCAACATTAGGGCATGATTATCATAAAATCAATAGCTTTACCCGTTATGTACGTGGAAGTATAGCTGTAGAAGAGGGTAAAATTGTCGCTTATCCTGCTAGTCTAGATGAATCAAGTGTGATGGTCACCATTAAAGATAGCGATTGCTTAATTGTGATTCCACCTACTAGCGAAGTACTGCCAGCAGGAACGACTGTATCTGTGTTGCGTCTGAGTAGATCATAAGATGGCAGGTACTATGATTTCAGCTAGCGATCATCGTGTAAGTTCACCCGTCGTTATTCAGATTGTCGGTTACAAAAATTCAGGCAAAACTATATTAATCGGAGCGCTTTTACAACACTGGTCTGCTCAAGGCAAAAAAGTTGCTGTGATCAAACATGATGCCCATGAATTTGACATGGATCATGCAGGCACAGATACGTACGCTCACACACAATCAGGAGCAGCAGCCATAGCGATTAGTTCGTCTACACGAACAGCGATGATAGAGCAACAACCTTCATCATTAGAACAATTAATCGCTAGATTTGCTGTCGGTTATGACTTAATTCTAGTAGAAGGATTTAAGCAAGCCGATTATCCTAAAGTTGTTATTGTTGCTGATCAAGAAGGGCTTTCTTTGCCTGCTAAATTATCACATGTCAAATGGGTATACAATCGCTATGACCTGTCTATATCTTCAAATTTGAAAGAAATCACTTTTATTGATGCTAAAAAAGATGGTATTATAACGATAATCCATGAATTGGAAAATTATATTGAAGCTCAGGGGGAACATCAGAAATGAAAATTACACTTATCGCCGGCAGTAATCGTCCGGACGCATCAACTACTTTACTTAGCCAGTATATTGCCCGTCTGCTTCAAGAGCATGGACATGAAGCAGAAGTATTTAATTTGTATGAGCACCAATTACCGTTATACGGACCGGGTGAAGCGTATGGACATGCAGAAGTACAGAAGCTTGCACAAGCTGCCAAATCTGCGGACGCACTTGTATTAGCAACACCTGAATATCATGGTTCGATTTCGGGTGTACTCAAAAATGCATTAGATTTCTTGGGTAGTGATTATTTCAATAACAAAGCTGTTCTGTCTGCGAACTCGGCAGGCGGATTGATTGGTACTGCTTCTTTATTGCATTTACAGACTATTGTTCGTAATGTACATGGGATTAACTGTCCAGAATGGATCTCAATTGGTGGATCACAGCGTGAATTTAATGAAAATGGAGAGCCTATCGATGAAGGAACCGAATTGCGTATTCGTAAAGCAGTAGAAAACTTTATTGATTTAGCAGCCAAATTAAGTAGTGCATCTGCTTAAACTGAATTTATGATAAGTACAATATGTGCATCGCCTATACTTATAGAGCATAAGATGGATCGAAAAGAAATATTAAGTTGGTTGAGGAGATATACCAGCACAAGTATTTCATAATAAAAATGAATACAATCACAAAAGCCCCTTACTTTCAGCATATAACTCACTCGTACAATGAGCATGTACTGAAATAGTAAGGGGCTTTTGCTATAGATATCTTTTCATCAATCATTCATAGGATCAGTATAGAAATAGCAATACATAATGTATAAGAACTGATTAAAAGCTATTTTTGTAAAGCATAGAGTGATAACAATGATCAAATAATGACCATTTGTAAACTATAGATCTGTTCTTTTTTCAATTGCTTCAGACATCGTTTTATCAGTAAGATGAGCATAAATTTCTGTCGTTTCTGTAGAGGCATGTCCTAACTGTTCTTTGGTTTTATAGATATCATTTTGTAAATAATAATCGGTTGCAAAAGAATGACGTAACTTGTGTACTGTAAGATAAGGTTTGCCAAAGCTTTTAGCATATTTCATAATCATCGCCTGGATCGCTCGCTTAGTCATACGCTTACCCGAAGATTGTCCGTTAGGACGGGCGACAAATAAGGCAGTTTCTTTTTTTGGCGTACGATAACGAGTTTCACGCAATTGTAGATAGGTTGCGATCTCATCTTTGGCTTGTTCTCGAAAATAAATAGGCGTTTTAAACGTTTCATCGTTGTTTCCTTTACGTGATACATACATCAATTTCTGATTAAGATCCAGATCAATTAAGTTGAGATTCACCACTTCTGATACACGTAAGCCTGAATTCAAAATCAAGCTCGTAATACAAGCATCCCGCTCGCGATTAAGTTCATAAGAATACAGCGCTTGTTTGTTAGTAGCAATATCTTCACGATATCCTTCTAAAATATAGCCGACAAATTCCAGTAGCTCTTCATCTTCCAAAATTTTTCCTTTTAACTTGGCGGCGGTGTCTTTCGGTTTGTGCATCCGTTTTACTTCAACTTTTGCCATAATATTACGTTTAAGCAAAGGATAAAAATCATCATCTTCAGCAATTTGGCTTAAATAATGAAATAGCGAGCGAAGAGAAGATAATTTACGTGATACGGTTACCCGTGTATTGGTTCCTTCTGTTCGAGTGGTCAGATGAAGACGATAGTTCGTAATGTCTTCCATCCGCAGTGTTTCCAATTCTAGCAATTGTATCTGTTTGTAGTCAGCGGCTGTAGATAATCCTTCTACGATCATCCATCCAAAAAAAGATTCGTAATCTCGTATGTACTCCAGCAATGTAGATGGAGAAAGATCAGGTAATTTATAATTGATAAATTGCTCTACAAACCAGGGCATAGAAGGCAATTTTTCATCTAATTTCAAGCGATCTGCTATTTTTTGTACACTCATGTTGATATTCACCTCGTATTCGATTGTAGCACAAATAGAAACGGATCATCGGTTTCTTCAATTGGAAATGATTTGCTTCTTTTAGAGAGAAAAGTATATAGTAAAAGGAAAAGAAAAAATCATATTTGGAATGTTAAACGACCTGACTTCGGTGATGGAGGTTCATCATGAGATTAAAGCTTGAGCAAGTGCCACGTAGTCGCAGACGTGTCATCCGAGAAATGATGCAATTGTATCTTTATGATTTTACATATTATCTGAGTATTGATCTTGATGAAAAAGGTCGTTTTCCAGAATACCCGGGGTTAAATCAATATTGGAGTCAACCAGGTAAAAAGTTTCCATTTTTAATTTATGTAGATTCCTATATTGCTGGCTTCGCTCTGGTCGATCGGCTGAAAGATCCTTTAGAAGCAGATTATTATATGACCGAATTTTTTGTGTTAAAAAAATACAGGCGTACAGGAGTCGGTAAGTGGGCTGCTCATCAGTTATTTTCACGTTATACAGGTACATGGAAAGTCACTCAAGTACAGACTAACCGTCCAGCACAGCTATTTTGGCGACAAATTATCGGAGAGTATACCAAAGAACACTATCGAGAAGTCATTCATCCACAGTACGGTAATCCGAGTCAGTATTTTGATACCCAACAAGTCGAATAATATTGTTTACACCCTATCACAGCATAGAGAGGAAGACACATTATGTATTTACCATCATTTTCGTTATCTAATAAAAAAGCTATCGTAACAGGAGCCGGCAAAGGAATTGGACAAGCTCTGGCTGTTGGACTGGCTCAAGCTGGAGCCGATGTAGGATTAATCGCTAGAACAGGATCAGATCTGGAAGTGACCAAGCAATTGATCGAAAAGCACAGCAGTCGCAAAGCAATTTGTATTACTGCGGATGTAACAGATCGTGAGCAAATGCAAGCCGCTTTTGATCGGTTTGAATTGGCTTTCGGCGCACCGGATATTCTGGTCAATAATGCAGGTATGAATATTCGTTCCAAAGCGCTGGATGTTACTGATAGTGAATGGCATACAATTGTCGAGACGAACCTACATTCAGCTCTAATCGCTTCACAAATCGCTGCACATCTAATGAAAGAACATGGTGGCGGCAAAATTATAAATATTGCTTCTGTTGGTGGACATACAGCTTTGCGTACAGGTGTTGTCTATGGCGCAACCAAAGCAGGCTTAATCCATATGACCAAAATTCTAGCTATGGAATGGGCGCAGTATGGAATTCAAGTCAACGGTATAGGTCCCTGGTATTTCCGTACTCCGCTTACCGAGACTATTCTAGCGGATGAACAGTATGTGCAAGACATTTTAGATCGCACTCCTATGAAACGTGTAGGTAATCTAGAAGAAGTAGTCGGCCCGGTAGTCTTTTTAGCTTCCGAAGCCGCAGGGTATATTACAGGACAGACGATTATGGTAGACGGTGGAATGTCTGTATTTGGATTTTAAAGAACTTGTGATTACCTGTTATTCTTAATACACTAAGTATACGTGCTTAGTGTATTTTGGCATGTTATATACACATTTTACTTTGATAAGGAGAACAGATATGTCTAATGTCTACGATATTTATCATGAAGCATATAACAAAGACAGTTGGCAAACATTTGTCGATATTCATCAAGAACTATATGATCCTATAGATCCTTCAATAAAAATAAAAATGAGTCAGACTACTATTCCAAAAGATATTCAAATCGTACTGCTTGCTAAGTTAGGTGAATATGCTTTTCAATGGATTGAACGTACCATTCCAGCTTTGGATCATAAAACGCCGCTATCTTATTTACAAAGTGAACAAGGAACCAATGCACTTAGAGCAGCTATCATGCGTATGCCTAATTAACCATACTTGATAAAAGAAGTGCACAAATTTTTTTCATGAATTATTTATATTTATGAGCAAAGCTCAATTAATAAATTTATAAATAAAAGGAGTGACATGATGGTCTATAATATCTATGTCACTCGAGCAGAAGATATATATGACAATGAGGATTCTCAGATTCTGCTGAAAGAACGGAAAGATCTTATTTATTCAGACAGTGAGCTAGAAGCCATAAGTAAATTAGAAATAACATTGCCAAATGGATTTACATTGTCTCAAGAGCATGAAGAAATAGCGAATAGATTGCAAGGAAAAATTATTAGAGAAGAAGGATAATCATATTAAGTATATAAAAGTTATCAAGTTGATTTAATTATGTTTTTGAGTCATTTCAAAACATAGCTAACAATAGAACATGAGCAGATTGAGTTTAGGAGGTTATTATGAGAGGTAGAACTATTAAATTGTATACAATGAGTGAACAATATAAAAATTTACAAATAGCTGAATTAGGAAATTGGACAGGAAAAGTATATATAGGAGAAAGAAAACATGTACAACTCTTGAAAAAGTTTGAAGAATTATCTGCGCCTGGTATATATTTTTTAATGTCTGATATTGAAGAATCATACTTAAAGCGTATGTATATAGGAGAAGCTGATGAGGTAAATCAAAGATTACAAGATCATTTTAAGTCTAAAGATTGGTGGAGTACATTTGCTATTTTTATTAGTAAAGATAATAACCTCACTAAAGCACATGTACGCTATTTAGAAAAAGAATTATATATTATAGCTAAAAATAATACTACTACTGTAAAAGTAGATAATACAAATATACCTACTGGTTCTAAAATGCCTCAATCAGATCGAGAAGATATGGATGAATTTAGCGAAAATATAACGTTTGTTTTAAAAAATTTAAGGATTATGGATTTTACTAAAACAAGTAGTGAAGATATTAATAATTTGGAACAGTCTAATTTAAACCAATTATCTATATCAGATAGTCCTATTTTTAAAATAAATATAGCTAAAAAACAAGCTAAACTTCAAATTGTACATGGGGTATATAAGTTATTAAAAGGCTCTTATATTAGAAAAGAACATAATCGGGGATTTGTAGCACATAATTATTCTAAATTACGTAAACAGTTAGAAGATGAAAACTATTTTTCGGTATCAGAAGATAGTGACTTTTATATTTTGTTGAAAGATATTGATTTTAAATCACCATCTGCTGCAGGGGCTATTGTAAGAAACAGTTCAACAAATGGAAGAAAAGATTGGAAATTAGACAATGGGACTAGTTTAGATGACTATGAAAATAATTTACTATAAAAGAAAAAAGATGTTTATTCTATTTTTACTACAGGAAGGAAATTCACTATGAAATCGATTGAACAATTGGTAAATACGCAGGAGCATGCATGGCAAGAAATACAGGATGTGTTGAATCAAGGGGAAACGCCTTATACTATTTTGCCGAAACAAAATCTACAAGCACAATCTACACTGTTACAGATGCAAATTACAACGAAATCGTATCTGGGTTGTATTGCGTATGAAACAGGTGGGATTTTATTTGATCAGGGGTGGATCAAGCTGTTAGGGTCAGGTAACGAACGTATCTATGGAGATTTGTTATCATGGAATGGACAATCTCAAGCTGGACAACCTAACGCTATACAACCGATCGCCAAAGCATTAGTAGTGGCTTATGATGTGGTAGGCGGATTTTTTGCTCTGAACGGTGGAGGATTAGGTGAGCAACCTTCCATTTATTATTTTGCTCCAGATACACTAGAATGGGAAGATACCGAGTTATCTTATTCTGAATTTGTGATCTGGTTAGCTTCTGGACGATTGGCTCAATTTTATGAAACGATGCGCTGGAATGGTTGGCAAGAAGATATTTCTAGCTTGTCGCCTGATTGTGCGATTCATTTTTATCCACCGCTTTGGACACAAGAAGGATCGACAGATCAAAGTAGCAAAAAAGCTGTTCCTATAGCGGAGTTTTGGAATATGCATATTAGTCCTTCTCAATAAAATAAAGCAACAAAACCAAAAAACTCTAGTATACGTTATCAATGTATACAGAGTTTTTTTGCTTTTTATTGTAAGCATTATTGACTACTAGCTATATAAATATCGCTGTTTTAGACTATTTTAGTTAAAACAAAGACAAATACGACATATATTGAAGTGTATAAATGCCATATTTACGAACATTATGATCTACTTTAGAATAAATGTAAGAATTGCTGACAAATGAAGGAGATGACATCATGCATAAGCTATCTGCGGTTCCTGAACCTCATATCCAATACCAACCGAAACATTATTGGTGTAAACGAGCCGAAGGACAAAGTGACTGGAGTGGAAAATTAGATCAGCCTTTTTGGGAACAAGCCAGTTGGACAGATTCATTTGTAGATATTGAAGGAGATGTTAAGGCATTACCTTCTAAGCAGACACGTGTCAAAATGCTTTGGGATGATGACTATTTTTATATAGGTGCAGAATTAGAAGACAATGAAATATGGGCAACACAGACAGAGCGAGATTCAGTGATTTTTTATGATAATGATTTTGAAGTTTTTATAGATCCTGATGGAGATACACATCAGTATTATGAATTTGAAATCAATGCGCTCAATACAGTCTGGGATTTGTTACTGGTTAAGCCTTATCGGGATGAAGGGCCTGCTATTAATGGGTGGGATATAAGCGGACTACGGACAGCCGTTTATATTGATGGAGAGCTAAATAATCCTTTAGCGAACAATCGGAAATGGAGTGTAGAGATTGCTATGCCATGGTCGATTTTGAAAGAGTGTTCGTTACATAAACGTGCTCCGATAGCTGGTGAGCACTGGCGTGTTAATTTTTCGCGTGTCCAATGGCAAGTAGATATTGTAGATGACCAATATGTCAAAAGGATTGATCCAGCTACAGGTCGTTCTTTTCCCGAAGATAACTGGGTATGGAGTCCGATGGGGATTGTTAATATGCATTATCCTGAACTATGGGGATATGTGATATTTACCGATGAGCAGAATACTCACGATACGCAACAACCACTGCATACGACTACGATAGAACAATACAAATGGTTATTACGACAGCTCTACTATCGTCAGCGTCAGTATGCAAGTGAACATCAACAATATTGTGATCAACTCTCAATCATTTATAACACCTTACCGACTGAAATACAAAATATTGCAGGCTTAGAACAACTTCGATTAGAGACTACAAGTAGTATGTTCCAGATTTCTATAGCGATACCAGATGGTCAGACACGCCTTTGTATTCGTCAAGATGGATGGGTATGGGAAGAAGCTTGATCATCTTTGGTCATCAATATCGCCAAATAAGGAAAAACACTACAATCATAATCATGCACTAATCATTATAGATCGGGAGGTATATTTATGACAATCAATACAGCGTATGGACTCAATATGGATCTAATCGAAAAAAAGTTTGCTTGGAAAAAAGAGCAAGCGCAAGGACGTGAGGAATCACTATTTGCTGTATTTGAACAAAACCTTTCGGAGCAGGAAAAGCAGTTGCTTCAATTTCTATATGCCTATATGCCATTACATGATTTGGCTGATTATGAAGGTGCTTTTTTTCTACAACATATTCGGGAAGTGTTGCAAGTACAAGCAGATATGCCTTGGGGCTCACATATTCCTGATGAGATTTTTGTAAATTATGTGTTACCTTATCGAGTAAATAACGAGAATATCGATCATAGTCGTTCGGTGATCTACGAAGAATTAGCAGAACGAGTACGTCATTTATCTATGGCTGACGCTATATTGGAAACGAATTATTGGTGTCATGAACGTGCAACCTATATTGGCACAGATATACGCACTGTTTCTCCGATTACTATAATGAGAACAGCACTAGGACGTTGTGGAGAGCAATCAACATTGACTGTAACTGCACTGCGGAGTATTGGTATTCCTGCACGTCAATGTTACACACCACGCTGGGCACATTGCGATTCTAATCATGCATGGGTAGAAGCATGGGCAGACGGGAAATGGCACTTTCTAGGAGCATGTGAACCGGAACCTGTACTTGACGAAGGTTGGTTTCGATTACCTGCTAAGCGTGCGATGTTGGTACACACGCGTGTATTTGCAGATTATAATGGCCCTGAAGAAGTAACAACAACCCATCCCTGGTATACCGAAATTAATTTGTTAGCTCATTATGCTGCTGTCAAACCAATTCATATCTATACGATAGATGAAGCAGGCAACCCTGTTGTAGCTGAAGTTCAATTTCAATTGTACAATTCGGCTGAATTTTATCCTTTAACTTCATTGATGACTGATGATCAGGGACGTGCTTCGCTAACAACCGGATATGGTGATTTGTTTATTCATGCGTATACGTCTTCTTTATGGGGAACTGCTTTTATAAATACCAATACATCATCCGAGTTAACATTAGTATTGAAAAGTCATAACACGCCTGCATATGCAGAACATAACACCACACATACCAATCCAAATATTCTGATCGAAGAATGGAAAATGACTCCGCCAGTGGCTCCTATTATCGATAGTGGAGTCAAGGTTGATGAATCAACTGCTCATGAACATATGCAAAGAATCAAAGCAGGTACAGCGATCCGTACAGCTTTTGAGCAGACATTTATAGATCACACACAAGCCGGGCAATATGCGGAAGAATGGCAATTACCGAGACATCGGGTGTGGAATATACTGCAAACAGCAAAAGGAAACGGGGAAGAGATTGCTGCTTTTCTTAGCGAATGTACTCTTGCTGAACGAGAATTAGGTCTGCGTGTATTAGAATCATTACGTCCTAAAGACTTAACAGATACATTTCGGTCGGTATTACATGATCATGTAGAAGGTGTTATATCGTTAGACGAAGCATCTCATATCTATTCAAGTGATTGGGATCAATACGTCCTATGTCCACGAATTCATTTTGAAATGCTTACACCGTATCGTAAATATTTTGCTAATCAGTGGGATACCGAGCAACAACAAGCTTTCCGTTCTAATCCTATGCAGTTAGCCGCTGTGTTAGAACAAGAGATCACAGTAAATAATGATATAGATCGTTATACAGGAATGGCAACACCTGCGGCGGCTCATCAGTTAGGGGTTACTGATTCGGTCAGTCGTGATATTGTGTTTGTAGCGGCGGCACGTAGTCTCGGTATTGCGGCGCGGTTAGAACCGTTGAATGCTATCCCTCAATATCAGTTGCAAGGTACATGGCATTCTGTTCTTTGGAAGCAAGATCAATCTACACGTGAGGATACGGTATTGGCTCCAACTAATGGTCAAATACAATTTGTGCGTGCTACAGATGCTTCAGAAGTGATTGCAGAATATCAGCATAATTTTACAGTCGCTATTTTTGAAAATGGTATTTATCGCACATTAGATATTCCATATGGAGAAAAAGAAGTGTATCAACAACCGTATGATGTATTAGCAGGCGATTATCGTTTGACAACCGGAACTCGTCTTGAAGATGGAAGTGTGTTAGGCACATTTGCTTATTTTAAAGTACAACCTGAGCAGCAAATAGAAGTAGAATTACTATTTCGCACAGAACAGCAACAAATACCTGTTCTTTTGGATACATTGCCCGAATCTTTACAACAATATATGTATTCATTGCAACCAGAAGATGATAACAAAGATCAGAAAGAAGGTAGTATTTTAGCATGGCTTGAACCTGAGCGTGAACCGACCAAGCATTTATTACGCGAATTAGCAGAACTGCGAGCAGAATTGGAATTGTGGGAAGGTCATATCCAGTTATCGATTGCTGATGAGCAAGAATATGGAGCGGTTATATTAGATCCCTTGCCATCTCAGTCTCAAGTTGCCATTGATCCGCAATATCAATTACTAGATCAATGGTCAGAGTGTCTCCCTTCACTAGGAGGAGATCAACTACCTGTTGTGATTGTAGTAGATGCACAACACAAAGTGCGGTACTGTTTGCAAGGATATAAGTTAGGCACAGGAAAAGAATTGTTACGGATTGTAAATGGAATGAATGCAGAGACACATCAAGCAAAGAGTTAAGTTAATATTATCAGCGCTTTGCAAAAGACTTCACTGTTACTCAAGTAGCAGTGGAGTTTTTTTGATGGTTTTGATTTGCTAGTCATTTCGCCTATATTTCGCAAGCATTCGTAATGATGTTATAATTTGAAAAAAGAAAGGAGGAATATAATGTTACGTAATAAATTATCTTTTAAAATCATTACTATTGTTTTGGTAGTATTAGTTATTGGTCTTTCTATTTGGGAATTTGTCACAAAAAAATATACTGGGTATACTTATTTGTTTCTTGGATTGATGATGATTTCTGCAGGGATATCTCTTTTTAAAGAACAACGAAAATCCTTAGCCTATATGTATTGGATAACAGCCATACTTATTTTGATTGCTTTTGCAGTAGGAATTTAAAAAAATAAAAAATAGAGTAGATCATCGGTTCAATAGCAACTTGCTTGTACATAAGGAGAACAATCATGTTAAAACGTTTGAAAACGATAGGTCGTTATGACGTATTCAAAAGAATCATCGTTACAGGAATCTTT
Source organism: Paenibacillus nicotianae (assembly GCF_042681745.1). Classification (NCBI taxonomy): domain Bacteria; kingdom Bacillati; phylum Bacillota; class Bacilli; order Caryophanales; family Paenibacillaceae; genus Paenibacillus; species Paenibacillus nicotianae. Next base: position 1,208,385 of record NZ_JBHUGF010000010.1, read on the forward strand.
ATAGTTGTGCTTTCATTTGCGATTATTGAATCTATGATCGTATCTGGTTTTAAGATCAATGATACGCATGCTCCTGATATTGAGTATGTGATTATTTTAGGATCAGGGCTGAAAGGTTCACAGTTATCGATTATTTTACAACAACGTGTAGATACCGGGATTGCCTATCTGAAGCAACATCCTCATATGCCTGTTATCGTATCCGGTGGTCAAGGGCCGGGAGAAGATATTCCCGAAGCAGAAGCAATGAGCCGTTATCTTGTTGGTCAAGGTATCGATCAGAACCGTATTATTCAAGAAAATCGTTCAACCAGTACTTTTGAAAATTTAAAGTTTTCTCAAGATATTTTGAAGGCACAAGGTGTCAGTCAACCTTCGATCATGATTGTGACTAGCAATTATCATCTGTATCGTGCAGAAATGATCGCTTCCACGCTTGGCTTTAAAGTACATGGTATAGCAAGCCCGTCACTAGAGTACTTGTTGCCTCAAAATATGTTACGCGAATATCTAGCGATGATCAAAGCGATGTTACAGCTTCCATAAAAATTTCTATCCAAAAATAAGGAGTTGCCTAATGAGTGAATACACGATAGGACATTTGATTCAGCGCAAACATAGCGAATTGTTAGAGGATTTTAACCCTCTGTTTACAGGTCATCTTAATGAAGATTGGACTTTATTTTTTATGAAAGATACGAGTTTTGATACAAGGATTCCATTGTCTGTCTATGATATTTCCAATACTGTACCTGTTCTTCACTTTGATCATGAAGAAGATCATGGGTGGAGTTATGATATTCTATCTGACGGCATATCCAAAGCCCATTTTGATTATAATTATGAATTAGAAGAAATGTCATTATATCAAATGGCGCTAGAGCAATACCCGGAAGAAGATCCAGTAGAGCTGTTATATACTAATCCTAATTTTGAAGGGGTTCGTTCACAACTGCTGACGGAATTACATCAGAATCCAGCATATCAAGAACAACTTGATAATCTATTTAAAAATTGTCATGTAGAGCAATTTGGTCTATTTGAAGTAAGTCCAGCTCAGATCGAGCAATTAAAGCAGATCATGACTCAGGAGCATGTAGATCAGTTGGATTTTATGCACGATTTGGTGGATCAATTTAAACAAATACTGAATCTTCAAAAAATGAGCTGGATCAGCCCGGATCGCTTAGAAGATGATGAATTTGATGTGGAGTTGTAAGGAATTATGTCTGAATACTCTCAAGTTCAATTGTATATAGAATGTGATGAAGCACAATTTACAGAGATTAGAGATCGTTTTATACAATGCTTATCTGAATATGGATTTGAACGTAATTATCTACAAACGTATTTTGGTACGATTGAATGGGAACTATCTGATAATTTTTTTATGTATACAGGATGTAATGCAAAACGTACTTCTCTTTTGAAGGATAATACATCGGTAAGTGTTTGGCCGGCTTTGATAGGATTAACCCCGCATGTTTTTACAGAACTGCAACAGAATGTAGTCGAAATTGTTTTATTTTTCGAGACTGATCATATTATCGATGATTATAAAAGTGCTCATTTAAAAAAAGAATGGCAACCGTTAATTTGGGATACGATGTGCCTTTTTTATAAACATTTTGGCGAGACGACTATATATTTTACAGACGAAACCACAGATGGGCAGCCTTGGGAAGCTTTGATTAGCAAGCAAGATCAGAACAAGTATTGGTTATTTGATGCAGCGATTGTACCTAATCAATTAGAGACGTATAATATGCAGTCCTCGCAATCTGACTTTTATACTGAAACTAGAATAGAGCACACAATATTTGCCCGAAAAGTAGTCTGGGATCAACCTCCTTGGAATCATCCAAATCAATATTTTCCAATTAAGTGATTACGCTTACAGCTGAAGGGTAATAAATTAGCGAATCACATGACCAGGGAGGCTACAATCATGGAGAAACGCAAATATGGTAAAACAGATATGGAAGTTAGTGTACTGGGATTCGGTGGTTCTGAAATAGGAAGTGGCGTTAGCGAAAGTGATGTAAAACAATTACTGAATAGCGCATTGGATGCTGGCTTAAATGTAATTGATACTGCAGAATGTTATGGAAAAAGTGAAGAATTAATTGGAAATACATTAGCTCACCGCCGGGATGATTATTATTTATTTACCAAATGTGGACATGCCGCAGATTTTGATGCTCCAGATTGGGATCCTGTGATGTTAGAGCAAAGTATAGATCGCAGTCTTAAAAGACTCAAAACAGATTATGTAGATGTGATCCATTTACATAGTTGCTCTGAAGAAGTGCTTCGTCGTGGCGAAGTGATTGAAGTGTTACAACGTGCCAAACAAGCAGGCAAAACGCGCTATATTGGTTATAGTGGTGATCATACGAATGCCCTCTATGCTATTAATACAGGTGTATTTGATAGTCTTGAAACATCTGTCAATATTGCAGACCAAGAAGCGATTGCTCTTACAATTCCTGAAGCACGCAAGCAAGGAATGGGTATTGTCGCCAAGCGTCCGATAGCTAATGCTGCATGGACTTTTGAAACGGTAGGTGCGCAAGAATATCCTTTTGTATATTGGAATCGATTGCGTGATCTCAATTACGGATTTTTGCAAGATGAAGAAGTACAAAAAAGTATAGAGCGTGCGCTACGTTTTACATTGAGTATTGAAGGAATAGATACAGCGATTGTTGGAACAACAAAACCAAGTCGGTGGACAGAAAATGCTGCTTTATTAAAAGAAGGAGCATTATCAAAAGAACATTTTGAAGCGATACGCAGTCGCTGGCAAGAAATTGCAGAACCAGAATGGGTAGGACAGACGTAACATAGAGCCTACAGATACAATAAGTGTAACTATTTTAATAACAAAAAAAGCTATCTTCTTAGAAATGATAGAAGGTAGCTTTTTTGTGTTCTTTATCGTTTTTAATCTTATTTTATAAAAATTCAATATATGAAAAATTCATAATAAGAAGAAAAGAAATACACTTTGTCACACACATATTATACATACTTTTTACGTATCTACATCCAGAATGTAAAAAGTAGCAAACATTCAATATTAAATTCAAAAACAAAAAAACAAAATTTAAAATAATAGTTGTCAAAACGAAAAGGATATGATAATTTATACCTGTAACCGGTTACACATTGAGGTGAAAAGAAAATGACAACGATAAAAGATGTAGCACGCCATGCAGGTGTATCTGTAGCTACCGTTTCACGAGTGATTAATGAGACAGGTTATGTACATGAAGATACGCGGCGTAAAGTAGAAGAATCTGTACAACAATTGAACTATACCCCTAATGAAGTAGCACGTTCTTTGTATAAACGTAAATCCAGATTGATTGGTCTGTTACTACCTGATATTACGAACCCTTACTTTCCCCAACTCGCTCGCGGGGTAGAAGATCGGATGCAGGAAAGTGGATTCCGCTTAATTTTTGGCAATAGTGACGAGAGTCAAAAGAAAGAGCAAGATTACATACAGACTTTTGTTCAAAATAATGTAGTCGGTGTGATCTCATCTACAAATGATCCAGGTACAGCTTCATATCGTTCATTGAAAATTCCGGTTGTGTTTTTGGATCGTATATCAAGTGATCGTCCTGCGGTCTATGCAGATGGACGTGAAGGTGGACGACTAGCAGCACAGCAAATGATTCAGCGTGGAAGTCATCATATTACAGTGATGCAAGGGCCTATTCATATTCGTCCCGCACAAGATCGTTTTCAAGGAGCAATAGAAGTGTTGCAAGATATGGGGATTGATTACCATACGACGCAGACCTCATCTTTTTCATTTACCGATGCAGATCGCTGGGCAAAAGAGCTGTTTGAACAATACCCTGATACAGACGGGGTGATAGCAAGTAACGATATTGTAGCTACAGCAGTGATCCAAGAAGCATATCGACTAGGCAAAAAAGTACCACAAGATGTGCAGATTATTGGATTTGATGATATTCCTTTAAGCAGTCTGTTATCACCAGCATTATCTACAATTCGTCAGCCAGCTTATGATATGGGCAGAGCGGCAGCAGATTTATTAATTCAATTGATCGAAGGCACAGCAGGAGAACAACGAACGATTCAGATGCCTGTTCAATTTATAGAACGTGAGACGACTCGTAAGCTATAATCGTAGATATATTTTCGTCTAAAATCATGATTTATCATAGTGACTTGATCTAAAATAATATGTTTTGATTTCAAATAAAAGAAACAGAAAGGTGGAATTGTAATATGTCTCAATCTCAGCAAAATTCTTCTAAAGCTAAAATTTGTGTAATTGGTAGTTGTTCGATGGACTTGGTGGTTACTTCTTCTAAGCGTCCAGGAGCAGGCGAAACTGTTCTTGGAGAAAGCTTCAAAACGGTTCCCGGCGGAAAAGGAGCCAATCAAGCGGTAGCAGCAGCGCGGTTAGGAGCACATGTAACGATGATTGGTCGCGTAGGTGATGATCATTTAGGTACAACGATTTTACAAAACTTTAAAGATAATCACGTTAATGTAGATTATGTGGAACCGGTTACAGATATGGAGAGCGGAACAGCACATATTATTTTAGCAGAAGGAGATAACAGTATTATTGTTGTCAAAGCAGCCAATGATCATGTCACTCCAGAGTATGTTGCTCAAGCTATTGATGTGATTCAAGCTTCTGATCTTGTCATGATTCAGCAAGAAATTCCAGAAGAAACGGTAACTTATGTCAGCCAAGTATGTGCGGATGCTAAAGTGCCTTTGTTATTGAATCCAGCGCCGGCTCGTCATGTGAATAAGACAGTGATACAGAATTTATCCTATATTACGCCAAATGAACATGAAGCAGGAATTGTTTTTGAAGGGCAGACGTTAGAAGAAGCATTACGTGAACATCCGAATCGGTTGTTTGTAACCGAAGGAAGTAAAGGTGTTCGTTATTATGATGGTCAACAAGAAGTGGTTGTACCGACGTACAAAGTAGATGCTATCGATACTACAGGCGCAGGAGATACATTTAATGCGGCTTTTGGTGTGGCATTAGCAGAAGGTCAGTCTTTACAAGACGCATTACGTTTTGGCAATCGTGCAGCTTCTCTTTCTGTTACTAAATTCGGTGCACAAGGCGGTATGCCTACACGTCAGGAAGTAGAGGAACAACTGTAATGAAGAAAAGCGGCATTTTGAATAGTCATATTGCTAAAGTATTAGCTGATCTTGGACATACCGATTATATTGTGATTGCAGATATAGGATTACCTGTACCGGATGGAGTGTCTAAGATTGATCTTGCTCTTACGTATGGAGTGCCTAGCTTTCGGGATGTTGTTCATGTGATCTCGGAAGATATGGAGATTGAACAGATTACAATCGCAGAAGAGATGGTAGAACAGAATCCAGATACCTTTTTATATATGCAAGATAAGTTCGCAACTATTCCATTATCCAGATGCAGTCATGAACAATTCAAGCAATACTGTCAAAAAGCGAAAGTGATTATTCGTACTGGTGAATCCAGACCGTATGCGAATTGCATTTTGCATGCAGGTGTTTATTTTGGCGCAACAGAGTAGTAGAAGAGCATGCTAATTATAGGGCATAAATAGTACAACAGATTTAAAGGAGGCATTGTCTATGCAGATTCAAATGAATGGTATTTACAAATCCTTCGGTACAAACCAAGTCTTGAGCGGAGTCGATTTTGATCTCCGCACAGGCGAAGTTCATGCACTGATGGGTGAAAATGGAGCGGGCAAGTCAACATTAATGAATATTTTGATTGGTCTGCATGAGCGTGATCAAGGTACGATTGTGATCGATGGACAAGAGACATATTTTGATAATCCCAAAGTAGCTGAACAAAAAGGGATCGCTTTTATTCATCAGGAGCTTAATATCTGGCGTGATATGACCGTACTTGAAAATTTATTTATCGGTAAAGAGATGACATCCAAATGGGGTTTACTGAATACCAAACAAATGAAAACGCTAGCAAAAGAGCAATTTCGTAAATTAGCCGTCGATTTGCCTTTGCAAGGCGAAGCAGGAGATTGTTCTGTTGGACAACAACAAATGATCGAGATCGCCAAAGCGTTAATGACAGACGCGAAAGTAATCGTTATGGATGAACCGACTGCGGCATTAACCGAGCGTGAAATTCAAAAGCTATTCGAAGTCATTGTAGCGCTCAAAAAAGAGGGAGTATCGATCGTATACATTTCGCACAGAATGGAAGAAATATTTGCGATTTGTGATCGAATTACGATTATGCGCGATGGCAAAACAGTCGATACCAAAGAAATTCCACATACTCATTTTGATGAAGTCGTTAAAAAAATGGTAGGTCGTGAATTGACAGAACGGTATCCTGCTCGTACACCGCAACGTGGCGAAGTGATTTTGGAAGTGAAAAACGCCAGTAAAAAAGGTCAATTCCAGAACGTAAGCTTCACCGTACATGCAGGAGAAATTGTAGGATTTTCCGGCTTAATGGGGTCGGGACGGACAGAGATTATGCGTACGTTGTTTGGACTTGATAAGCTAGATAGCGGAGAAATCTGGATACGCGGTAAAAAAGTAAATATTCGCAGACCTGATGATGCAGTGAAGCATAGTATAGGCTTTATTACAGAAGATCGTAAAGATGAAGGATTAGTGCTTGATTTTTCTATTCGTGAAAATATGGCGCTACCTAACTTATTTAGTTTCTCTTCCAAAGGATTTATTTCCAGTAAAAAAGAAGCCGAATTTGTAGATACATTGATCAAACGCTTGCAAGTAAAAACACAATCTGCGGAGACACCTGCACGTAGTCTATCCGGTGGTAATCAGCAAAAAATCGTTATCGCTAAATGGATTGGTATCGGCCCAAGTGTTTTGATTTTGGACGAACCTACCCGCGGAGTCGATGTAGGAGCAAAGCGTGAAATTTATCAATTGATGAATGAACTAACAGATCGTGGTGTAGCGATTATTATGGTGTCTTCTGAATTGCCAGAAGTACTTGGAATGAGTGATCGCATTGTAGTCGTCCATGAAGGCAAGATTAGTGGCGAACTATCCAGTCAAGAAGCTACACAGGAAAATATTATGACGTTAGCTACAGGAGGACAGTAATATGACAACAATAACGAAAGAAAAACCAGAGAAAAATTTCAAATTATCAAATGTAACCCAAAAGCTTGGGCCGTTGCTTGGATTTATTATTCTAGTCATTATTGTATCGGTATTGAATCCAGACTTTTTGGAACCGCTTAATATTTTGAATCTGTTACGTCAGGTTGCAATTAATGCGCTGATTGCTTTTGGTATGACTTTTGTTATTTTGACAGGCGGTATTGATCTATCGGTTGGTTCGATTCTAGCTTTATCCAGTGCTTTTGTAGCGAACCTGATGTTAGCAGGCGTTGATCCAATCTTAGCGATTATTATCGGATGCGCAGCAGGTGGCGTGATGGGTATGGTCAATGGACTGATGATCACCAAAGGTAAAATGGCTCCATTTATCGCTACACTAGCAACAATGACGATATTCCGCGGACTTACTCTAGTATATACAAATGGTAATCCTATCACAGGACTTGGCGATAGTATGGCATTTCAATTATTCGGACGTGGCTATTTCTTAGGGATTCCTGTACCTGCAATTACGATGGCAATCACATTTATCGTATTGTGGGTGATATTGCACAAAACTCCATTTGGTCGTAAAACATATGCAATCGGTGGTAATGAAAAAGCAGCTATCGTATCCGGTATCAAAGTACCACGTGTTAAAATTATGATTTACTCCCTAGCAGGTGCATTATCTGCATTAGCAGGAGCAATCTTAACTTCCCGTCTTAATTCAGCACAACCAACAGCAGGTACCTCTTATGAGTTGGATGCTATTGCAGCAGTTGTACTAGGAGGAACAAGTCTTTCTGGTGGACGTGGACGAATCGTAGGAACACTGATTGGTGCGCTGATTATCGGTACATTGAATAACGGTCTGAATTTGTTAGGTGTATCTTCGTTCTATCAAATGGTTGTAAAAGGGATCGTTATTGTAATTGCCGTCTTGATTGATCGCAAAAAATCTGCATAATCCGTTGATTTTAAAAGGAAAAGAGGAATCCAGTATGAAAAAAGTTATATCGTTGCTTGCTGTAGTTATGACCGTTATTTTACTAGCAGGTTGTTCACTTCAACCTCCAGCATGGGCAAAATCAAAAAAATCAGCAAATGCAGGCGAAATTAAGATTGGTCTGTCTGTATCTACTTTAAATAATCCATTTTTTGTATCACTTAAAGACGGTGTAGTGAAAGAAGCCAAAAAGCTAAACATTGAAGTGATTGTAGTCGATGCGCAAAATGATTCAGCTAAGCAAAGTAATGATGTCGATGATCTGATTCAGCAAGGGGTAGATGCATTGTTAATTAACCCGACTGATTCAGCAGCGATCTCTGCCGCGGTTCAATCTGCCAATACATTAGATATTCCTGTCGTTACGTTAGATCGTTCTGCGGACAAAGGAGATGTCAAAGCATTGGTCGCTTCTGATAATGTCAAAGGTGGCAAAATGGCGGCTGAATATATTGTCAAAGAATTAGGCAAAGATGCTAAAGTGATCGAATTACAAGGTGTACCGGGTGCATCGGCTACTCGTGAACGTGGTAAAGGGTTCCATGATATCGCAGATAAAGAATTGGATGTAGTCGCTAGCCAAGCAGCAGATTTTGACCGTACAAAAGGTCTAACGGTTATGGAAAATCTACTTCAAGGCAATCCAGATGTACAAGCAGTATTTGCTCATAACGATGAAATGGCACTTGGTGCGATTGAAGCAATCCAAAGTTCAGGCAAAGATATTCCTGTGATCGGCTTCGATGGTAATGAAGATGCACTAAATTCGATCAAAGATGGAAAATTGACGGCTACAGTCGCTCAACAACCTGAACTGATCGGACAAATGGCTGTGGATGCTGCTCGCGATGTTCTTCAAGGTAAAACGGTTGAAAAATCGATTCCAGCTCCTTTGAAATTAGTAACAAAAGAAGATCAATAAGTGAAATAAGAAGAATAAGCTCAAAGGAGATCAATTATAAATTGATCTCCTTTTTTTGTATGATTATAGGTTTTAAGTAAGCTGTATCAATTCATATGAAATGTGTAATAAGCAACTACTACATATAAAATCTTCGAAAATATGTTCTTGACCCGGAGTGAACTCAGGGATGTAATATGGATCTATAGAGAAAAGAAAGTGGTGATGATATGAATAAAGTGAATGCCTTAAAACAAACTTCGGACATAACAGGGTTAAGCAAAGATACTATCCTCTATTATGAAAAAATCGGGCTGATTCCACCTGTTTTACGTAATGAAGTAGGGTATCGGATATATAGTACAGATGATGTGGACAAGCTTCATGTAATAGCTTGTCTCAAAAAGACTGGAATGTCCTTAGAAAATATAAAAGTCTATATGCAAATCTGCACATCTGAAGGTAGACATACTATGCTTGAGAACTACAAAATCACATTAGAGCAACAAATGACAGAGTTACAAAAAATAATCGATATCAAACTCAAAAAAATGAAAGTTACAAAAAAAATGGAGGAATAAAAATGAAATCTAAAACGATTGCACTTGTTACAGGAGCTAATAAAGGAATCGGAAAAGCGATTGTAAAAGGTCTAGCGAACCAGGGAATCACGGTACTACTAGGGTCTAGAAATTCAGAACGTGGTCTAAATGCTGTAGCTGATCTAAAAAATGATGGCGACATTTATTTTTTAGAAATTGATGTTACTAATCCAACTTCTATTGAAGCAGCGTATCAAAAAATTGAGAGCACTTATGGACATTTAGATATTTTAGTTAATAATGCAGGTGTTGCTGCTTCACGATCGAAGCCAGGAGAAGCAGATGTAATTGAATTTAAAAAAGTTTATGAAACGAATGTATTTGGAGTCGTTGCTGTTATCAATTCGATGTTACCCTTAATTCGAAAATCTTCGTCTGGAAGAATTGTTAATGTATCTAGTTTAAGAGGATCACTTGGTGATGAAGGAGCATTTATTGGACAACCTTCAATTTCATATTCATCTTCAAAGACTGCACTCAATGCACTGACTGTTCATTATGCTAAAGAATTAGCAAGTGTAGGTATAAAAGTAAATTCAGCAGCACCAGGTCATGTAGCAACCGATTTCAATGATTTTAAAGGTAAGCGTACCCCTGAAGAAGGAGCTGCTATTGCTATTCATCTGGCAACTCTTGATCAATCAGGACCTACAGGTGGATTTTTTGATGACAATGGAAATATAAAATGGTGAATAATTAAAAATATTAAAAAAATAGCTATTGAGTATGTAACGGGAATTATATGTATAAAGTATATAATTCTAGCTGCTAAACAATTCTCACATCAAATGAAGTATAATCATTAGTAGTAGATCATGAAAGATAGTAAATCTTAAAGAAGGAGATCAATAGTATGCTAATTATTTTGATGCTCGCTTGTATCATTGTAGGCTTAATGACTACACATACGTATAGGCGAAAATCTGATATGCCTACAGCCGCGGGAAGTATACTGATGGTTGGAGGGATTTTTATACAAGGAGCATGGAGTGAGCTCACAGGATTATCTGTGTATTCGTATGCGACTTCTATATTTGTAATCATATTGATTGCTATTTGGATTTATTTGCTTCTTGGTTATATTACTTCGATTCGTAAAGATGAATTTTATGCTATACATTTAGCTGATCCTGTTGGACGCTTTGCGATAGGAACATGGATTGCAGGAACATCTATTTTATTAATAACGATCTATACTTCGTTTCCATCTTCATGGGTATATGAGACAGTGTTGATTGTAGCGGTAATGATGATCGGATTATGGATCTTCTTTATGTACTGGGTTGGCAAAAGTATGATCGATATCGCTAGAATGCAAGGTGGACGACATGTACATGGTATTATTTTGCTCGCCACAGTAGCCACTCAATCGATAGCCATGTTGCTGTATGATATTTTTGGACATAGTGAAGCGATGTTGATTATTTGCCGTCTACTGATTGGATGGGGATTGATCTTGTATGTAGGATTAGCCAGCTTAATGATCTATCGCTATATACGATATGCGTGGAATACAGCAGATCAATCACAAAGCAACAATGTAATGATGTATGGAGCACTAGCGATTACAGGTGTAGCTGTGATCGAAACGTCTAGCTGGACGCTGGATGCAGTATCTATATTATGGTGGATAACATTAGGCATTTTACTTGTTGTGGAATGTATTGAAATGATTCGTGCAGTGATGAGAATCAAACGACATGGCTGGAAAACAGCGGTCGGTACGTATGATGTGACTCAATGGAGCCGAATATTTACACTGGGTATATTTAATTTATTCACATGGCGGCTGATCATAATTAACCAGAGTACTCTTGTTCAGCAACCTGTATCGCCTCTACAAAGTGGAATCGTGATGATTACAGCATGGATTACAGTGTTATTATTAATCTGGCAATGTGTACTATCTATCGAAGCATACAGACATCGTACTGTAGTGGTAGAATTGCCTGTTCAACGGATACCTCATGTACATTCGCGAAAAGTAAAATAATAGGCATATAGAAATAACGAATCTTCTTTTATAGTAAGTAAATTCGTTATTTCTATATTATCCATTGTCCCTAATCACGTCTAATGATGTATAACATAGTTACTCTCTTACTGCTATATTAGAACAACGTTTGAAATCTTATGATTGACTTGGAGTATACTCCAAGTTGTACAGTAGATGTAGCACAACTAATCTATTTCAGAAAAGAGGCTACATTTATGAGTCAAGCTAAAACTGTTTTAATTACAGGCGCTAATAAAGGAATCGGTTATGAGACGGCACAACAATTAGGTCGTCAAGGATATATTGTATTTATAGGAGCTCGTGATGAGTCTCGCGGACAGACGGCTGTAGAGCAATTGTTACAACAAGGAATAGAAGCTCATTTTGTATTGCTGGATGTTACCAATTCTTCAACAATTCAATCTGCTGTTCATCAAATCGAACAACAATCAGGATCATTAGATGTATTGATTAATAATGCAGGTGTTTCAATAGACGAGATGTCCCCGCCTAGTCAATATAAAGTAGAAAATATGCGTAAGGTATATGATACTAATGTATTTGCAGTCGTGGAATTAACACAACAATTATTACCTTTATTACAAAAATCTTCAGCAGGACGTATCGTCAATGTATCGAGTGGACTCGGTTCGATAACTCAAAATAGCGATCCGAATTACGAATATGCTGCTTTTAACGGACTGGCTTACTCTAGTTCCAAAGCAAGTTTGAATGCGGTAACTGTGATGTTTGCCAAAGAATTTAAAGATACAGCACTCAAAATCAATGCTGCTGATCCAGGATACACTGCTACTGACTTTAATGGTCATACAGGTCCTCGTTCTGTAGAACAAGCAGCTACTATTATTGTAAAACTCGCTACATTAGATGAAGATGGGCCAACAGGACAATTTTTTGATGAAAATGGAATTGTTCCTTGGTGATATCCAATCTCAATCAAGGAGATCATAATTATGAGCATAACTAATATTCCTGAACCGTATACAACGATTAAACAGGCTTCTGAATTAACAGGTCTAAGTGAAGATACAATTCGGTATTATGAAAAATTAGGGTTATTGCCTTATGCAGATCGTCAGCCGAATGGACATCGAACTTATAATAAGCAACAAATTCAAGGCATTATCTTTTTGACTCGATTGAAAGCGACAGGGATGACGTTAGAGCAAATGAAGGAGTACCGGGAATTGGCAGTTACCGGTGACAGTACATTAGATACAAGATTACAGATACTTAAAGAACATCATCTTAAAGTGCAGGAAAGTATTGCACAACTGTTAGAAACACAGCGTTTTCTGGAATATACGATTGAACATTATATGGAAACAGCCCAAAATCCAGATCGTAACAGTCATGAATGTGATGCGGTAGTCAGTGAAAGAATGTTAGCCCGTCATACGTAAAAGTTCATTTGTATATAAAAAGACGTATCCTCTTTGCAGAGAAGATACGTCTTTTTTATTACTTTGTCACACTCTTTCTTGTTAGTTACCTGAAGATTGATGATCTAGTCAGCTAATCGCTCAGAAAGAGTGCAATCATAGTATCGCATTAAGGGTGATGCTGTTTTATAGTTCTGCTCCATTAGTAGCAATTACATTTTTGTACCATTCAAACGAATCTTTTTTAGAACGTTTGAGTGTACCGTTACCATCATCATCTTGATCAACATAGATAAATCCATAACGTTTAGACATTTCAGAAGTCGACATACTTACAAGGTCGATAGGGCCCCAGCTTGTATAACCCATCAATTCTACCCCGTCTGCAATCGCTTCGCGCATTTGCTCGATATGTTTGCGCAAGTATTCGATACGATACGTATCATGGATCGAACCATCTTCTTCTACTTTGTCGAATGCACCCAGACCATTTTCAACGATAAATAATGGTTTTTGGTAACGATCATAGAAGTTGTTCAAAGTTACACGTAGACCGATAGGATCGATCTGCCATCCCCAGTCAGAAGCTTCCAAATAAGGGTTTTTTACACCGCCAAATAAGTTACCAGCCGCTTTGTCACCATCTGCTCCTGTAGTCACAGTGATCGACATATAGTAGCTAAAGGAAATATAATCAACTGTATATTTTTTAAGAATTTCGTCATCGCCAGCTTCTTTTTGAATCACGATATTGTTTTCAGCAAAATAACGGTTCATAAATCTTGGATATTCACCGCGTGCATGAACATCGGTAAAGAATAGATTCATCTGGTTATCATGTTGCGCTTGACGAATATCTGCTGGATTACTGCTGAACGGATATGTTTCCATACGAGCTAACATACAGCCGATTTGAGAACCTGGAATAATTTCGTGACACAATTTAGTAGCGATCGAACTAGCTACAAATTGATGATGGAGCGCCTGATACATCGCTTGTAGTTTGTTTTCTTCGCGATCGATTACAACACCGCCACCTGTAAAAGCACTGATCGTCAATACGTTGATTTCGTTAAACGTTAACCAGTATTTTACTTTGTCTTTGTAACGTGTAAATACTGTCTCTGCATAACGAGCAAAATGATCAACGACTTCACGATTTACCCAGCCGTTATACTTTTCAGTCAGACCGAGTGGAGTCTCATAGTGAGAAAGAGTAACTAAAGGTTCTATATTATATTTACGCAACTCATCGAATACATTGTCATAGAATTGTAGACCTGCTTCGTTCGGTTGCTCATCATAACCATTTGGGAAAATACGTGACCAATGAATCGAAAGGCGGAACACTTTGAAGCCCATTTCTGCAAATAAAGCAATATCTTCTTTGTAACGGTGATAAAAGTCGATCCCGTCACGTTTAGGGAAGCGTGCTTCAAATTCACCACTTAGAATTTGTGCAATACGTTCTGAAGAAACTTCCATTGCATGGTTCGTAATCCCGCGTTCTTCTTTTGGAATATAAGCGATCATATCGGCACTGGAAAGACCTTTACCATCTACATTATATGCGCCTTCAAGCTGGTTTGCCGCGGTTGCTCCGCCCCATAAGAAGTCTTTAGGAAATCCTTGTTGTACATTCGTCATGTTCATTACCTCTTTCGTCATAGAGTATAAAAATATAATTGAGGATCATGATGATTATGCAAAAACATCCTATAAAATAACAAAAACCTAAACAGAAAATGAAAGGAAGTCTCTACGTAAGAGTACCTTTACATGATCCATTTAGGTTTTGCCTGCATGACCAGTCACAATCCTGAGTTATTTATTTATCTTTCTTTATTGTAATACACAAGAATAGCGTTTTCAAGCACCTGCCATAAATCTAACGTGAATCTTAGACGACAGCGGTTAACAGATAATCTTGATTGTTGACTTCAGATTCAGATGTTTTGAGTACATCCAGATAACTAGCGGCATTGGTTACAATCACAGGTGTAGAGAGAACATAACCAGCGGCGCGAATCTGTTCAATATCAAATTTGAGCAACAATTGTCCTTGCTCCACGATATCGCCTTCTTTAACCATTTTCTCAAAAAATTGACCTTTCAAACGAACGGTATTCATACCGACATGAATCAACATTTCAGCTCCATCGTTAGACGTGATACCTATAGCGTGTCCTGTTGGGAAAACAGTCGTCACCGTACCACTCACAGGTGAAGTCAATAGACCTGAAGTAGGTTCAATCGCAATCCCTTTACCCATAGCACCTGAAGAAAAGGCTGGATCTTCTAGCGATTCAAGTGGCATCGTTGTTCCTTGTAATGGACTGATAATGACTTCTTTAGCAATAACAGAAGCAGTCGTCGGAGCAGTAGTTGTTGAACTGCCTGTTGGAGCAGGAGCAACAGCATCTGTAACAACTGTAGCTTCTTCTTTGAATCCAAGAATATAGACCAATAGACCAGCTAGTACAAAAGCAGCTAGAAGTCCAATAACAACTGCACCAAATCCAGTACCAATATACGTAGGCAAAGCAAGCAAACCAGGGAGAGCAAAAGCAATCGCTCTAGAACCACCAGCACCGATAATCGCGCCACCTACAGCACCTGCGATACAAGCATAAATAAACGGTTTTTTCAATTTCAAAGTAATCCCGTAAATCGTCGGTTCAGTAATCCCGAAGATCGCTGCAAGTGTAGAAGAACCCGCCAATGCTTTGGTATCTTTATTTCTTGATTTGAAAAATACACCTAATGTTGCACCGGCTTGAGCCATAACCGCAGCAGTAAGCATTGGCAACATAGGATCAAATCCATTAGCAGCAATATTTCCAAGCATAATCGGAACAAAACCCCAGTGTACGCCGAAAATAACAAACACTTGCCAGAATGCCCCTGCGATACCACCGGCTAGAATAGGGCTCAAATTATAAATCCATGTGAAACCGGATGCTAATCCTTGACTGACTAAATGACCAACAGGGCCAAATACAAGGAATGTTAAAGGAATCACGACTAACAAAGCAACCATCGGTACCAAAATATTTTTGACCGATTCATGAATAAATGAGCTTGCAAAACGTTCTACATACGATTGTACCCATACTGCCAAAATAATCGGAATTACACTGGATGTATAGTTAACCAGTACAATTGGAATATTTAGAAAGCTTAGACTTATACCACTATCTAATGCTGTCAAAATTGTAGGATAGACCAATGCACCTGCAATCGCAATTGATACAAACTGATTCGTTTTGAACTTACGAGCAGAGGTAACCGCCAAGAAGATCGGTAAGAAATAAAATACACTGTCTGATGCTGCATTAAGCACCAAATAAGTACCTGATTTGTCATCTAACCAGTGAAGGGCTAAAAATAAAGCGACTAACCCTTTGAGTACCCCTGCACCTGCTAAAGCTCCAAGCAGAGGAGAGAAGATACTAGAAATAATATCGACTGCTTTACCTAAGATATTGGTATCTTTATCTGTTGTAGTTGGTTGT
Organism: Paenibacillus nicotianae; assembly: GCF_042681745.1. NCBI lineage: Bacteria > Bacillati > Bacillota > Bacilli > Caryophanales > Paenibacillaceae > Paenibacillus > Paenibacillus nicotianae. The sequence goes on from NZ_JBHUGF010000010.1 coordinate 1,224,936, forward strand.
GCTTCAGTCGATTTTTCTACATCTTGTAAATTGGTTTCAGCCATAATTTTATCGTACACCTGACTGACAGAGTTGCCGATCACGACTTGGAATTGTCCGCTATTTTCAACCACTGTGATAATACCCGGTGTTTTTTCGAGAGTAGCTTTATCTGCTTTACTGGAATCTTTTAATTTGAAGCGTAAACGTGTTGCACAATGGAATACCGAATTGACATTCGATTCTCCGCCGACCAGCTTAATAATTTGTTTGGATGAATCTTGATTGCTCATGATTGATAGCTCCTTTGTAATAAATACATCGATTAGTACAAAATCCTCACGACATGTTGGCCGACATGGGTGAAAGGAAAGCTTTACTGTAGATAAAAGAAACAAAAAGAAATTGCCGGCGCTCTTTGTTTTCTTTTATAAACAAGAAAAACCTAAACTCGTGGTGAAATAGACATGAATATAGCGCGTCTTTTTCACCATCAGTTTAGGTTTTGCCTGCATAACCAGTCACAATCCTAATGGATGGAGTGTATTTAATTATGATTGTTCTTCTTCAATCGTTGTACGTTCGGTTACCCGGTGAATATGAATCGTAAGATAAACATATTCGTCTTTACTCAACGATTGATCATACGTTTTTTCTAAATAGTCATTAATTTTGGTCACACATTCAAATGCTTTGCTATACGCAGTTTTGACTTGATTATAAAGGAATTCTTCACCGCTATAATGAATTTCTTTGCGCAATAATCGCATCGCAAAATATTGCAGATGAGTAACAAAGCGAGAATAGTTGAGTGACGATTCATCCAGTACAATTCCATAATGATAAGTTACGATATTAAGGACATGCTGTACAATTTCAGTCATTTTGATCGTAGCTTGCATTTCATTACCATCCATACGTGCATTCACAATGTGAAGAGTGATAAATCCAGCTTCGTCTTCGCCCAGGGCAATACCAGTGCTGTCTTTAATCATCTGTAGCGCATCTTGACCAACACTGTATTCTTTTTTGTAAAAGCGTTGAATTTCAAATAGTAATGCGTTTTTGATATGAAGCTGTTTTTCGTGACGTTCTAATGCAAAATGAATATGGTCTGTAAGGGTCAAATAAATATTATCACTTAGCGTTGTACCTAGAACTGCATTAGCATGATTCACAATTTGATTGACCAGCTCTAAGTGGGAGACAGGGATCTCATTCAGCAACTCGGTTAATTTGGCTGTGAATTCGTTCTCATTTAACATAAAGATTTTATCTATTTTGCTATCATCTACCGAATCCCCAATGACTTTATTAAAAGAAATACCTCGACCCATAACAATAATTTCTTTACCTTTTTGATTTTTGGTCAGTAGTACATTATTATTTAATATTTTCTCTATAATCATCATCTTCCACCTACAATTCTAAAATGAACAGGGCTTATTTTATAGGAAATACAAAGCAATACATGTATATAAATATAAAAAATGCCCGAAATCATTCCAATACCATTTTTCTACAAAATGATATTACAATAATCTCAGGCATTGCCCGCTTAACCGGTCACAATCCTTTAACTAACTTTATTGTAGTATATAATAAAAGCGATTACAAGAGCGATTTGCAGATTTTTTCTAATGTTGATACTTTATTCGTCAAATTATACGATGATTGTCGTAATTTGTCTTATGTAAAAAAGATAAAGAAGTGTTATAATTAACATATTAACTATCTAAGGATAGTCAGAGGGGGTGAATACCTTGTTTGAAATGCATGATTGGATTCCGTATTTATTTTCGATTGGTCTATTAATTACAGTCAGTTACGGATATATAGCTCATCTCTATTGCGGGATTACTGAATTTTGGATTAGTAGCCGGCAAGTTCGTGGACATTATGCTCTACCTTTACTTATTTTCAAAACGATACATCGTACACCTATTACACTGGCGCGAATCATACGCCGTAAAGAAGCTCCTGATGAAGATGCAGGAGATTGCCTATCCTCGTTGAGCCATAAGCAACAACATCAACGAGGAGGAAAAACATGCAATTATTCAAGGGATTCACACTTACGGGCACACAAGGTCGTATTTACGGTTTAATAGTAGGATTAATGATGATGGTATTATTAGCAGGATGCGGTACCTCATCTGTACAAGAAGTCAATTCGTCTACACCTGGATTTTTTACTCATTATGTTGTCTTTCCATTAACCTATAGTATGCAACATATCGCAACTTGGTTCGGTGGAAGTTATGGACTGGCTATTATTACGTTAACACTGGCAGTACGGTTTGCCTTATTCCCACTAATGATGCGTCAAGCTAAAGGTCAACAAGGCATGAAGCGCAAAATGAGCATTATGCAACCGGAACTCGATCAGCTTAAAAAGAAATATGAAAATAAAACCACTACTGAAGACAAACAAAAGCAACAACAAGAAATGATGGAAATCTACAAAAAGCATAGCTTTAATCCATTAAATATCGGTTGTCTGCCGATCTTGATTCAATTGCCTATTCTATCAGGGATGTATACAGCGATTCGTGCTACACCGGAACTGGCTTCTCATTCGTTTCTTTGGTTCAAATTAGGAGAGCCTAACTGGATTATGGCGATTATTGTAGCATTACTTTATATGCTGCAAGCCAAAGTATCACAATACAATATGACACCTGAGCAACAAAAGCAATTTGCAATCATGGGGTATTTGTCTCCGATTATGATGGCATTCTTCTCATTTAGTGCACCGGCAGCAATGCCTTTATATTGGATGGTTAGTGGATCATTCTTATTAGTACAGACTTTACTGTTCCGCAAAATGTATCCTAATAGTATTCCTGTTCAGACAGCACTTGAAATTGAAGTGGAACCTGAACCGGAAAAACTAGAACCTGTTGCTGTCAGTAACACCAAAGCCAAAAAGCTGGCTCGACAAGCAAATCAAAATAAAAATAAGTCAGCAAAAGCATAACGTTCATATCTACTAGGTAAGATAAGATTTACATCAAAAAGATCATCACTCTTATAAAGAAGAGGATGATCTTTTTGATGTGATCTTGCTATAAGGGTAAAACTTGGAGAGGTTTTACACCAAAATATATATAGATAGAGAGTGGAAGACAAAGGAGAGCTATACGTATGAAGATAGTTAAAATGGTGCTTCAAATTGCTGTTTTATACCTTTTTTACATCATTGGAACAATGATTCAGCAATATTTTCATTTGTTTATACCGGGTAGTGTACTAGGAATGTTGTTATTATTTGCTTTATTGATGTTAAATATTTTTCCTGAAAAGTGGATACAGACTGGAGCCAACACGTTACTATTTTATCTACCATTGTTTTTTATACCAGCAACGGTAGGAGTCATAGAGCACCTCGATTTATTTGCAGGTAAAGGATTATGGTTGATTCTGATTGTAGTCATGAGTACATTGGTTACGATTGGCATTACAGGTTTTGTAGCGCAGTGGTTTATTTCACTTGCTGATCGATCCAAATCTAATGTACAATCGCCGACTACTATACCTGAACACCAACTGATCTATGAAAGTAGAGATCAACACAAATGAATATAGGGATAGCTTTATTCATGATTGTAATGACGTTGGTGTTGTATATCGTAGCTAGTCTGTTATACAAACGGGTACGGATATCGATTCTAATTCCTGTGTTAACGACTACGTTTATGATTGTTGTTATTTTATTGTTAACGAATACTTCATATCACACGTATATGATCGGTGGAGAATGGATCAGCAAATTAATGGGGCCTGCTGTTGTAGCATTAGCTTATCCGCTTTATCGCCAACGACATTTGTTCAAGCAATACGGTCTACCTATTTTGGGAAGTTCATTGATCGGTGTTATTGTAGGAATGCTGAGTGGAGTAGGTATGGCTTTGTTGTTAGGATTCAGTGAACCTTATATTATTTCGGTGATTCCTAAGTCTGTTACAACACCTGTCGCTCTTCAAATTTCCAATAATTTAGGTGGAGAAGCTTCGCTTACTTCTGTATTTGTAATGATTGCCGGGTTTACAGGTGTTATTTTGGGGCTTGGTTGTCTTAAGTTATTTCGCGTTAAAAATGCAATCAGTGTAGGGATAGCGTTGGGGGTATCGTCACATGCACTTGGAACCGCCAAAGCGTTGGAACATGGAGAAATCGCAGTTTCAATGGGATCACTGGCGTTAACGATTAGCGCTATCGTTTCTTCGTTTATCGGCCCATTAATATTAGTGGCTATTTACCATTAAATCTAGTTCGATCATATTATCAGCAAAGACTGTTTACTGTTATTCTCGGTAAACAGTCTTTTTGCTATGTATTGTAGAAAGTATCTCATTATTGGGTAATGCTTAAAGAGATATGTTGAAAAAGATATATTAGCAAACATCACAGTAACGTATACGGATAAGGAGGCAAATTAGAAATGGCTCATAAAGTAGAAACTGTTATTGAACATCGATTTGCTGAAATCAATGGAGTGAAATTGCATTATGTGATCGGTGGAGAAGGACCTACGGTTATATTACTGCATGGATTCCCGGACTTCTGGTATACATGGAAAGAACAGATTCCGATGTTGATTGAAGCTGGTTATCGTGTAGTGGCTCCTGATCTACGAGGATATAATCTGTCTTCCAAACCAGAAGGTATAGATTATTATAGTATCGATACCTTATGTGCGGATGTCAATGGATTAATAGAGCACTTAGGCGAAGAACACGTCTATTTAACAGGGCATGATTGGGGTGGAAATATTTCATGGTATTTTACAATGATGTATCCACATCGTGTTCGCCGATTAGCGATACTTAATATGCTCCATCCTGAACGTTTGCAGACAGGATTGCGTACATTACCGCAACTGCGTAGAAGCTGGTATATGTTCTTTTTCCAGATTCCCAAGTTACCGGAAAAAGCGTTAGCAAGAGATAACAACCATATGATTCGTACTATTTTCAAAAAAGAACCGAAAGAGCCGTTTTCCGATCAAGAAGTGCAAGTGTATCTCAAAGCTTTTGAGCAAAAGGAAACGCTCAGTGCGGCGATCAATTATTATCGTGCGATGTTCCGCCGTTCCACCGAAACCAAAAAAGCACAGATGCGCAAAATTGAGCAACCTGTACTTATTTTATTTGGTGATCTTGATCCGCATTTATCCAAAGACCTTGCTGATCCACTACCAGAATGGGTACCCAATACAGAGATTCATCATTATGATGATGCGACACACTGGATACAGCATGATAAGCCAGTAGAAGTAGGGCAACAGTTGATAGCATTTTTTAAATAATAGTTATTTTGTAATGATCGACTTCTTATAATGTCTGTCCATTATCGACAGTCACTAGCTGACCAGTCATCGATTCTTGTTGCAAAATAGCACAGATTAACGAAGCGATATCAGCAGGAGTCGATATTCGCTCTAACAATGAATGTGTTGTTAAACGGTTCATTTTCTCTTCATTTCCAGTCCACCAACGTGTATCTACTGCTCCTGGAATAATACAATTGACACGTATATGCGGAGAAAGTGCTCTTGCTAACGATTTGGTTAATGTATGCACAGCACCTTTGGAGACAGCATAGGGTAGTGAAGAACCGTAGCCTGTACTGCCTGCAATACTGCCTAGATTGATAATAGATCCTTGATGTGCTTGTTTCATCCAAGGGGCTACAGCTTGAGCGCAATAAAACATTCCTTTGACATTAGTATTATATAGCTCATCCCAGATATCATCAGTGATCTGTTCCAAATCAGCAAAAGGCAGTTGTCTGGTTATACTAGCATTATTCACTAAGCCATCGATTCTACCATACTTATTGATGACTTCTGTAATCATGTTTTGTACTTGATGCTGCCTAGATACATCAGCTTGAATTGTGATAGCTTGTCCGCCATTTTGTATAATTTGTAGAGCAGTCTCTTCTGCTTCTAACTGTGAACGGGAGTAATTGATGACTACTTTTACTCCTTGTTCAGCAAGTTGTAAGCAAGTTGCCTGTCCTATTCCTGTACCTCCACCTGTAACGATGACGACTTTGTTTATCCATTCCATGTTTAGTGCTCCTTTAGCTTCATAGTCGTTGGTTGTTTCTATTTGTAGTGTAAAAGAAGATAAAGGGTCTGTATAATAGTTAGAAATGATATTGGATATTAAAAATAATGATATCCAAATGAGCTGTTATCTACATATAAGAAAACGAGTAAAGAAAGGTCGCGGTGAATGTGGAAAGTAGTGATTTGCGTATTTTTCGAATAGTGGCTCAAGAGCAGTCTATTTCCAAAGCAGCACTGAAAATGGGATATGTACAGTCAAATGTTACATTACGTATTCAGAAGTTGGAAAAAGAACTGGGTCAATCTCTATTTGATCGCAGTAATAAAGGCATAACGATTACAGAAGCAGGGCGACAATTGTGGAATTATGCAGATCAGATTGTCGATTTATTAGATGAAGCTACCCGCATTTTGAAAGTAAAGTTACCATCATATCAATTACAATTAGGAGCTACACCGACTGTAGCCGCTTCTAGATTACCTCAGTGGTTACTTGCTTATTACGATGAAAATAGGGATGTAGACGTATCGATTCAAACGCATGGACAGATTGAATTAATGAATCAAGTTGTCAATCAAAAGTTGGATGGCGCTTTTATTAGTAGTCAATACCATCATCAAGATATTCAGTCTGTATTTGAATACACTGAACAATTAGTGATTTTATCTGCTGATCATATTCATACTGAATCAGAACTACTCCAACAACGATTAATCGTTAATACGTTTCCTGATTGCCCGTATCGAAGATATCTAGAAGAGTGGTATCACAGCAAAAGTAAAAGTCATTCCCTTCAACAATTACCTCGTGTAATAGAAGTAGATACAGTAGAAGCTATTATTCGTGGAGTCACTACAGGACTAGGCATATCCTTATTACCTGAACGTATCGTTCGGTCTTATTCACAGCTTCATAGCCATACATTGCCAATACCGTTACAACAAGCGCGTATTCAATTTGTGGTTGCGAAGCAGAATCCACCATCTACAATATTGTCTGCATTTATTAATCTGCTAATTAATAGTGAACATTAATAGATAATTTGGGTACAAGATACTCTGTTGATTTTAAGAACTTGCAGATTAGGTGTGGTTAAACTATAATATATGAATAAGTGCTCATATGTTATTTTTAATTATTATTATACTTATTGAAAAGAATAGAGGTGCAGGTCAATGAGTAATAAAAGTCATACCCATGATGAACATACTGCATGCAATCATACTCATGAAGATCATCAACATTCTAAAGGGAAAAAGCACAGTCATTCACACAGTCATGGACATTCTCATGGACACGGACATTCACACTCCCATGGACATGGAGCTAACAAAAATGCGTTGAAATTATCTTTTTTCCTGATTGCCAGTTATATGATTGTCGAAGTGATCGGTGGATTAATGACCAACAGTCTAGCTTTGTTATCTGATGCAGGGCATATGCTAAGTGATGCGGCGGCTCTTGGACTCAGTTATTTAGCGATGACATGGGGACAGAAACAAGCCAGTAAATCCAAAACGTTTGGTTACAAACGATTTGAAGTGTTAGCTGCTTTTATTAACGGTCTAGCTTTGTCAGTGATCTCTATTTATATTTTCTGGGAAGCTTTTCAGCGGTTTGCTAATCCTCCCGGTGTTATGAGTGCAGGGATGTTGACGATTGCTGTGATTGGATTGCTTGTTAATATTGCGGCGGCATTTATATTAATGAAAGGCGATACGTCAGAGAATCTGAATATTCGTAGTGCTTTTCTACATGTATTAGGTGATCTGTTAGGTTCAGTCGGTGCTATTGTAGCTGCACTATTGATTATGTTTTTTGGTTGGAATCTAGCCGATCCGATTGCAAGTGTGATTGTAGCTGTACTGGTTGTTCTGAGTGCTTACCGTGTAACCCGCGATTCGATCCATATCCTTATGGAAGGTACACCTGTGAGTATCAATACAGATGAGTTAGAACAGTCTTTGCTTCGTATAGATCATGTTGTAGAAGTACATGATCTGCATGTATGGGCGTTATCTTCAGATATTATACTATTAAGCTGTCATATCGTTACTGAAGATCAAGCTTATCATGGTGCCGTTATGGAGCAAGCACAGAAATTAATTAAAGAGGACTATGATATCAAGCATATTACGATTCAAATGGATACACCGGGTATTCCATGTAATATTGCGCATCAATAGCAGATGAAAATAAAAAGGGATCTACACTGTCATGGTGTAGATCCCTTTTTATATAGTGACGATCATAAGCTATAAAGTAAGACAAAATATCAAAACTTCTATCTTAATCGTACTACATTAGCTTGTGCATACATCGAATTTCTTTTATTTATGGGTTAGATGTTCATGAGTCTGTAAAAAGATTTCTTCGACATGATAGTCATCTAACGAATAAAAAACGGTTTTGCCGACTTTGCGTCGCTTTACAATACGCATATTACGTAAATAACGCAGTTGATGCGAGATTGCAGATTGAGTCATATCTAATACACTGCATAGATCATGTACACATAGCTCTTTTTGCGACAGAGCATAGATTAATCTAATGCGTGTTGGATCTCCTAATGCTTTGAACAATTCAGCCATATCGGTAGCAGTTGTACCGTCTATAAGCTCATTTTTTATCTGTGCAAGCATCTGTTGTGAAGCTTCACTGCTATGGTTACACTCGTCTATGATAGCATCCGACTCCAATATGCTCACCTTCCTAACACGAATTAATAGAAGTTACATCATTACACAAATAAATGCGGTAGTGCGACAAAATATCTACATACAGTATACCAAAGATCGTTGAGATTACGAATAGCATAATATTTATGATTTTAATTATAGATTTTCTACATCATAAAAGTTATTTGATAGCGTAATAGAAGAGTGATATTTTTACTTATTTAAAAGGGTTTAAAAGTACTCAAAAGTAAGTAAAAACAAGAAGAGCCTCCGAAGTTAGATGAAGGGTTTCTGATTTTGAAACAGTTTTTTGTAAAATAATTGATGACAATATATTTACTATTGTCATCTTTTTTACGTTCAGACTGTCGCCTTGAAAACTGCCGAAAATCACGAAATATACACATTTTGAGCGAAAAACAAGCAAAAAAGTTTGTTGTAAAGTTTGACAAGACATATCCTTATGCCTTAAAGTGGTCAATAGTTACAAAATATTAATATTTGCCGAGTTTCAAATTTGAATTCCAAATTGATTTACTCTACAGGCATCGAAGGGAGAATTTTTTTAGTGAAGAAAGTCGTATTATCGCTACTTGGAGCTGCAATCATTTTCTCAGCTCAGCCAACAAATACTTTTGCTAGCACATCTAATCTTGATCAAGCCGTTAGCGGTGTAATGGGAACGCCTTACGTTTGGGGAGGTACAACTACCAACGGGTTCGATTGTTCCGGTTTTACACGTTACGTTTTTAATAAATTCAACATAGACTTACCGCGCACAGCTAATGTGCAAGCGAAAATGGGTACATACGTGTCAAAAAGTAATTTGAGTGCTGGTGATCTTGTTTTTTTCAATACAAGTGGACGTGGAATATCTCATGTAGGAGTTATGGTAGATAGCAGAAATTTTGCGCATGCTTCAACCAGTCATGGTGTAACGATTAGCAGTTTATCTGAAGCTTATTTCCAAAATCGTTATGTGACTGCAAGACATGTAGTGAGTCAATGGGCATATCAAAGCATGATGGAAGAAAAATAAAAAAAGATCACGATGATGATCGCAATCCTTTTTAACTCCATATTTATTCATCTTATACGTTATGAATATTCCAAATCCCTTGGTTGATATAAGGGATTTTTATTTTGCCTAATTTTAGATTCTCCAGCTTCCTTGCAGTCTACGAATCAATACAATCTGACCTGCATGATAAGCATCATGAGGAAGCCAACGCGCAATAGCTTGTCCCCACGTCTGGTCACCAGTAGGACGCATCTCTTGTAGCTTTACTTCATCCCATTTGGCAAGTTCTAACTCAATCGCTCTGGCAAGGCGTCTGGTCTCTTGAAGAGCTTGTTGCCATTGTTCTTCATTGTCTGCATTATCAGTATATTCAAAAGTCTGATTGTTATTTTCAGCACGAGGGCCAGGGTCAATATGTTGCATATGACAGAGCAATTCGTGATTATAGTAATTAATATGGTGAACTAATTGCCAGATGCTATTACCGCCACCCGGTGGAATCCATGCGGCTTGTTCACTTGTAAGACCTTCTAACGCTACAGATAAAGGTACAATCCAATCTTCATGATCCCAAATATCTTTTTTCTGCAAAAGAAGTATGTCTAACATGTTCGTATTTGTCATAAGATCCTCCTGAGTACCAGTAGATGTAACTGGCTAATGATATACTAAAGCGTTACAATACATATACCACAAAACGAAATATTGTAACCATCTTTTTATAATAAAGATCGTTACAAGTGATAAAAACATCAAGAAGATTGCAAAAGGAGTACAGATGAATGGATACATTATGGACAGACTTTATCAATAGTGATTGGCATGATTTTCGGGACAGTGGCAAGCACGAAGACCGCTTGGTACTAACTTCATGGCAACACCGTTTTCTAAAAGATTGGAAATTAACAGCATCTGTTCCAGCCACAGAAATCGAACTACAGCGATTACAATCATTGCGAAAATTACTGCATAATTATGCAATAACATTTGTGAACGGTTCGTCAGCAGATCAGATTGACTGGGATGAATTAAATAAAATTATGGCACAAGTCCCTGTGATTAAGCAGTGGAATCATCATGAGGGAAGCAGACAATTAGTATATTTACCATTAACTCAAGATTGGACTAGCGTAATGGCTAGTATTGTTTCTGATTTTGTTTATACAGTGCTAGATCAAGATATTCATCGTATTCGTATCTGCGATAATCCAGATTGTCGCTGGGTATTTTATGATGATACACGTAGTCGTACCAAGCGTTACTGTGAAGATAAAACGTGTGGAAATTTGATGAAAGTTAGACGGTTCCGGGCTAAAAAAGGTTTGCAACATCCCCAATAAACTCATAATTTTAGATTGAAATCATAATAATATTTGACAAAGGCAATGATTACATACATTATAGATATTATATATCTGTAATAGACTTATAAAATGAAAAGAGGGATACAATGACAAACGAAATTTTAAATGATTTATTTCATCCGTTAGTATGGGAAGAAGCATGGGCAAATGATTCGTTTACGGCAGTAAAGCAAATGAGAGCAGCAGGTATAGATCCTGCTCATTCCTTTGATACAAAAGCAGTCAAATTCAACAAAGAGGTATTTTCAGCAGAAGGTCAACAAAGAACTAAACGAATTTTAAATTGGATTCAAGGACAAGGGGTTCCATTTGAAAATGCTTCTATTCTCGATATTGGAGCAGCTTCTGGTGGATTTTCGATTCCTTTTGCACAGCGCGGTGGAAACGTAACATCGGTTGAACCTTGTGTTCCTTTACAAGAGTTATTACAAGAAAATGCAAATAATATGGCTTCAGGTAAAGTCACTATTGTGCCAGAAGAATTTCAAGATATTGATGTTGAAGCCAAAGGGTGGAAGCAAGCTTTTGATCTGGTATTCGTCTCGATGTGTCCGGTAATCTATGATTGGGCAAGTGTGGAGAAGGTACTAAGTTGTGCTAGCCAGTTCTGTTATATTAGTTCAACAGCAGGCCCACGTGAAAATAGCCTAGTGAATGAAGTGCTACCGCTTGTAAGTACAGATAACCAACCTATCCAACATCAGAGTTCAGATATGGGTTATTTACTTCATTTATTGTATCTCAAAGGGTATGCATATGAGTCGATTGTTACGCATGAAATGAAAACAGTCGAAATGTCCAAACAAAATGCATTACAACATGTGATGATGATACTTCAGTTACATCAGACAAATATACGTACAGATGCCAAGCAAGTGATCTCTGATTATTTAGATCGGCAATATCCTTCGGGTATGGTATCTATTCAAGAAGGTGGACGATTTGGCAAAGTATTAATACGACTGCAAGATCAAAGTATGTATACAATGGAAGTGTCAGCAAGCACAACTGCTTAATAACACCTTAACAAGAATGATCCTTCATGGGTAGAGGGATCATTCTTTTTGGTTGAAAAGTATCTGTTGGACAGGTCACTATCCGGTCGAATTGCTATTCAAACTAATAATAGGTTTTTGACTCTTTTTACAAAAAGGTGCTCGGCTTCAGATACAGTGTTATTACGCGAAGTGACAGACCATAGATAAGAAGGTTCTTCTACTGATATTTCAAAAGGGATTGTTACAATGCCCCGATTCTGAGACATTGTATAACCGCGAAATGAGTAGTCCGTACCGATTGTTACTGCTATATCTTCTTTCACTGCTTTGAGAATAGCTTCTACATTATTACTTTGAAATAAAATATCCGGTTTATCTAATGTGTTAACAAAAGCGATGATATAAGGATCGTTATATAGTACAAACGGATAGTTTTGCAAATCTTGCAAAGTGACCGATGTCTGATTGGCGAGAGGGCAATGTACACTAACACCCAAAACCATATTATCTTTCATCAACGGTTCAAATATGAGATCAGGTGTAGCAGGCAAATGATTTTCTTTTAAAAGAAAAAAGCCGATATCGCTACGTTCATTCTTTACATCATCGATCACAGCATCGGTACTGTTTTCTTTAATTTCGATGCGGCTATTTGGAAATTCTTTTTTGAGTTCGGTAATGACATCAATTAATAGTGAAATCGGCCCTGGAATCGTAGAAATGCGTAATTTGGCATTATTCATTTCCCGATAACTTTGTGCTTCTGATTTGAGTTCTTCGATTTGTTGGAGAATCCGATTGGCTTTGGCTATAATGCTTTGTCCTTCAGGAGTGACTATAGTTCCTGCACGAGAACGGGTAAATATTCGTATTCCAATCTCTTGTTCAAATAAAGAGATAGCTCGACTGACTCCGGTTACTGTAATATGACAATTTTCAGCGGCTTTAGTTAATGATCCGCATTTGGCTACTTCAATAATATATTCCATTTGCTCTATATTCATAGGTGTCCTCTTTCTATCTGAATCAATATAGTGGATCATTATCAATACGTAATAGTAAAAATCATTATCTCTTAGTGAACTAAAAGGTTACATAAGTCTACTTCTGGTACATATAGTGTACTACAAGTATATGTTATATTGAGACTACATAGCTATTCTTTTCATAATTCGCTTGAATCTAGATGTGCATACAAGCGAATTATTCTAACCAACCTATGCGTACACAGGTTGGTTTATTTACGAGTTCATTCCATTTTACGACTACAATCTACAGGAGGAGTTTTACATGAAATTTAAAAAATACGTTGTTTATAGTGTGATTGCATTAGCTATTTTGCTTTGCTTTTATGCGGTATTGGCATGGGGAAAACAAGGTCATTTATTGAATGCAGAAGCATCAACTTCTATACCGACTGCTTACGTTGAATCAGATATAATCAATGCTAGCTTCAAAGTCGCCGGTAGAGTCGATCAATTGCTTGTCAAAGAAGGACAGCAAGTGAAAAAAGGGCAGATTATTGCTCGTCTGGAGAGCAAAGAATTACAAAATAAAGTAGCGCAAGCTCAAGCGGCGGTCGAGACTGCAAACGCTAATGTAGCACAAGCCCAAGCGGGTGTTGAACAAGCGCAAGCAGGAGTAACTCAAGCGCAAGCAGGCAAAGTACAAGCTAGTGCAAGCGTGACAGAAGCCCAGGCGGCAGTAAATGCTGCGCAGGTGAAAAAAAGTCAAAGCGAAATGACAGTCGATGTTACAGCGAATACCGCTTCTAGCAAAATCCAAGAAGCTCAAGCTGCTGCCAAAGCGGCTAAATCCAAATGGGAAGCACTTCAAAGTGGAGCCAGACCTGAAGAGATTCAACAAGCCAAAGTGAATATGCAAATAGCAAAAGAAGCACTTGCAACAGTAAATAAAAGTCTCAAACGGGTACAGCAATTGCATACCAACGGGTTAGCGACCGAAGCCGCACTCGATCAAGCTACTATTGAACAAAAACAGGCACAGGCGAAATACGATGCAGCAGTTCAACAACTACAATTAGTACAAAAAGGAAGTCGTCCACAAGAAATTGCTGCGGCACAAGCCCAATATGAACAAGCATTAGCAAGTATTAAAGAAGCGGAAGCCGAACAAGGGCAAGTGTCTTTGCAACAAGAAGGAGTTAAAGCGGCAACAGCAGGTATTGATCAAGCACAGGGAGCTGTAGCCCAAGCTCAAGGTGCTGTTGCTCAAGCTCAAGGAGCGATCGAACAAGCAACAGCTACACTCACACAAGCCAAATCCAAAGTTAAAGCAGCCCGTTCGCAAGTGAGTCAAGCGAAAGCTGCTTTACAAGAAGCACAAACGTATTTTAGCTATACGGTACTACGTGCTTCTGTTGATGGAATCATACAGTCTAAGTCTTTAAATGTAGGTGAGATGGCGAGTGCAGGCTTCCCTGTCTACGCACTAGAGACTACGAGCCAGCGCTGGGCGAAATTTTATGTAACAGAAACAGATCTGAATGGACTCCGAGTCGGTGATCCTGTTCAAGTGACTTTACTTTCTGACAATACGGTTGTGAAAGGAAAAGTAAGTGTAATTGATGCCGCCGCTGACTTTGCTATTCAAAAGCCGAGTCAAACTTCTGGCGATACAGATATCCGTTCCTTCGGAGTCAAAGTAGCATTGCTGAACCTACCCGCTACAGTACCGACAGGTTCAACGGTTATTTTCCATGGTAAAGGGGTTCAGTAATATGGAACGACTTACGATAGGGAAAGTATTCCGCGAAGAACTGGGCTTAATGCTAAAAGACAAAAAGCTAATTATTATTTTGTTGATTACACCGATTCTGTATTCTGTCTTATTTGGATTTTTGTATTCACATGAACGAATCACAGAAATTCCGATCGTTGTTTATGATGGCGACAATTCGCAATTGAGCCGGCAAATTATTCAAGCATTCGATGCTACCGATACATTTGCTGTTACCAAGCAAAGCTGGAATCAAGACGATATTGTTCAACAAGTAGAAGAGGGGCAATTTAAAGTAGGATTGATTATACCTAATGACTTTTCAGCTTCACTCAAGCATGGTGAAAATGTTCCGATCCTGACAGTGATTGATGGTAGTAATCTTATGTACTCCAACAGTGCTAGCCGGATTGCAAATCAGGTCATTAGTAGTGTTAGTGCAGGTGCATCGATGAAAGCATTGGAGCAAAAAGGAATGAATAGCGATCAAGCGAATTCTGTTTTTAGCACGATTCCGTTTCGCTCACGCGTCTTATACAATCCGGTGTATAATTACAAATTATTTATGCCGATTGGTGTGATCTCAACAGCGCTTCAGCAATGTTTATTGCTCGGCATTGCTTTGTCTTGTACAAGGGATAAAGAACTTGGAACATGGAGTCGGTTTTATCAGTGGCGACATACGCCATGGAGACTGGCGATTGCGAAGCTGACGCCTTATTTTCTAGCAGGAATGGTTAATGTGATTACAGTGTTTAGCATAGCGGCTTTTGCATTTCATATTCCTTTCAAAGGACAGTTATTTCCGTTTCTTCTGATTGCGATTGCTTTTAATCTGGCATTATGTGGATTAGGATTTTTGTTCAGTCTGTTCTCACGTACCAAAGTAGATGCTACCCAGACATTGATGCTGATTGCTGTGCCTTCTTTTATGTTGTCGGGGTATACATGGCCATTAGAAGCAATGCCTGCATTTTTGCAAATGGTTGCCAAAGCGTTACCACTAACGTATTATCTGGATGCAGTGCGGGCGATTACGTTAAAAGGGCAAGGGATATCTGCGATTGTGCACGATCTACTAGCACTTAGCCTTATCGGATTGATTAGCTTATTGATTGCACTTATTGCTTATCCGTTAGCATTCAAGAAGTCTGAATTACAAGAACAGGAAAAAGTTATCCAAGTAGAGCAGACAGCCTTAGATTCAAAATATTAATAATATTTGTACCATAGATGCAGACATGGTAAAATAAGAAAAATTCAATATACCAAACGCGAAGCACGCGCCATCCTTAACAGGGTAGCTCGTGCTTTTTTTGCTTTGGAAATACAAAGGAGAGTAATAATATGTTAGAAGAGCAGCAAAAACTTGTATTAGTGGTAAATCTGTAGTATATTATAACTATCTTAATATTAAGATAATTAACTTTATGTTTATTATTAAGAGAATTAGATACTTCCAATAGACATCCAATTTCGCTAATAAGGTGTGTTTGTGTATAATAGGAACAGGGAAGTGAAAGGAGAGAGTACAAATGATAGTAAGTTTGAATCGTATAAATGAATTGGCTAAAAAGCAACGTGAAGAAGGTCTGACTGCTGAAGAGAAAGCGGAACAGCAAGTCTTGCGTAAAGAATATTTAAGTGAAATCCGTGGACAGGTACTGAGTACTTTCTCAGGTTTGACTGTTGTGGATGAATTAGGAAATGATGTTACACCCGATAAAATTCGTATGGAAAAAGAACAAGGTAAACGTCAATAGTATAGGATTGGCTTTATGCATTATCAATATTCTAATAGTTAACAAAAGAACCTGCTCACTTTTAATAGTGGCAGGTTTTTTCTGTATCTATTCTTTGTATATATGCCTTTTATAAATAAGCTCCAAACAATTGGCGTGCTCGATCCCAATTGACTCCTAATTCGCCTTGCCATGCTGCCCAGGGCATCTCCATATCGGAACGACCTTTAGTATTATTGAGATTGACCTCAGGATCTACAATATCTTCAAATGAAGTCCATGTTAATGGGTCAAGGGATATCTGCAAATTAGGCAGAATCCCTGCAATCGCTAATGTTTGTAAAATATCGCGCCGGGAACCTGCATTTCCTTTGATTAATTTGGCAGCAGTAAGACGCTTCTCATATGAACCAGGAGTGTCATCTTTATGAGCTTGATCCAAATGATGCAGTAGATTGCGAAAAACACTGATATCTTCTTCTGTAGGAGAAATAGCAGGTAACGTAAGCCTTTCTTGTAGATCAGTATAAACACCGATTACCGAATGATACAATCTACCTGTATACAATGAGTTACGGATAGAAGCAATATTATTCCAATGTCCATGATTCGCTGTTGCATTTGAAGTTGAAAATCCACACACACCACATGCAATCAGGCGACGTGCTGGTTGATAATCATGCTCAGGTACGGTTTTTGCAAAAAGTGTACTATGTAAAGTTGTCATTCCGCGAGGATAACTGCCACCAACAGCAGCTATAAATTCAGCGCTAGCCCGTTCGAGCGATAACTGTTCATCTTGTCCCCAGACTCTAATCGATTGGATAAGCGTATTATGATCGATCAATATAATATCGTTGATCTTCCAATGATCTTGTTGTAATCGTTCATGTTCATCAGTTGTTAATGCTTCTTCATGATATATAGTTACCTGACGTGTAGCATCATACTCACCATTTTGATAATGATATAACTTTTGAAGAATTTTAAGTTTTTGTTTGTACAATTTGATATTATTCGTAGTCATCATAGGATCCTTTCTAGGTAAAATGGTCTGTATCTTACATCTACTATAGCTATTCTACAGGATGACTTCAATCCAAAAAAAGCGATCTTCTATATGCAGAAGATCGTCTTTTTGGATAATATAAGTACCTGTATTACACTTTATAGAAAACAGTAAGTATTTATCAATTACACTTGATCTTTAGATTTATAAGGCTGGTCTTTTTGCTTGATAGAAGCATAGACAATAACACCCAGACCTGCAACAGCAAGAGAAGATAAAATAGGGTGTTTGCTTTCTTTTACATACACAGGAATATCTTCTTTAGGATGTTGAGCTGCATAGATAATATTTTCAGCCACAGAACCTGCCGGGTAGACCATAACTTTATGTTTTTTCATTGTTTCGTTATATGGAGTTACGGCTTTACCCGGATGAAGAAGTGTAATCGATACAGGAGCTTTATCTTTAGCAATTTCTGCTCGTAGATTATCTGTCCATTCTTTCACTGAAAAATTAGAAGCGGAAGAAGGAACAGGAATCACTGTACCACGATCACTCCATACAGCACTCATATTGATCAATGCGCCAGGAACGCCGCGTTCTTTGAAATGATTGATCGCAATTTTTGAGCTATAAATGATTCCGCGATAATTCATATTGAACATACGCTTGATATCATCTTGAGTCGCTTCTGTAGATTCACCCAGTAACGATACATCAGAGCTATTTACCCAAGTATCGAACCGTCCAAATGTACGAATAGCGGCATCGGCAATCTTATGAACATCTTCTTCTCTTCCAATATCTGCGGGAACCCATGTTGCTGGATATCCTTTGGCACGAAGTTCTGTAGCTAATTGGAGGAGCGCATCTTCATTTTTAGAAGTAAGTAGAACTTTTGCACCTTTAGCTGCTGCCATTTTAGCTGTAGCAATACCAACTTTGCTTGAAGCACCTGTAATAACGATAACTTGATCTTTTAATTTTTTAAGTGAAATAGACATAACGATGGTTCCTCCTTGAAATAGTCTCATTACCATTTTACCCTATCAACCGTATAGGCAATCATTTTGTTAGGAATGAATCATTTATTATAGAAGCTAAATACATACTAATACTATTTAATACTACACCAAATTTATAAAAATTAGAAATCTAGCGAGTCTATAAGGTTTTTGGTGGCTCAATTAAGTATCAACGCTTACAATAGAAATAAATGACAAAGGAGGTTCTTTAATGGAAGAATTTCATTGTATGAATCATCCAGATCGTGCAGCAGTTCATCAATGCAGTCGGTGTGGTAAGCCATTATGTGATGAGTGTTATAACCCTGAGATGCAGACCTGTCGTATGTATTGCAATAGTCTTTCTACCACAACGACTACAGCACCTCAACCTAAAAATACATTCTGGCAAATTGTTGTTGCTTTACTAGCGATTGTAGGAGCATTGGCTTTATTGTTAGCAGCAATCTGTGGAGCGATGATTTATTCTTACTAAAGGAGTGCTTGAATGGAGTTTCCTGTCTATTTTTATTTAGGATCGTGGCGTATTCATCCGCATGTATTGTTTGAATCTTTAGGTTACTTTTTGGGATTTCGTCTTTATTTGTGGACACGTCGACCTAGTGAAATGTCCAAACTTATGAGTCTACAAATATTAGCAGGGACGATTCTAGGAGCAGCCTTAGGCGCTAAATTGTTATTCTGGTTTGAAAATCCAGTAGCAACATGGGAGCAATTACGTCAGTTTCACTTATTGTGGGGTGGGAAGACGATTGTTGGTGGATTGTTAGGTGGACTGATCGGTGTAGAATTGACCAAGCGCTGGATCGGTTGGAAAAGCTCTACAGGAGACGATTTTGTCTACCCGCTAATACTCGGTCTGGCATTAGGGCGAATAGGATGCTTTTTGACTGGATTGGATGATCATACGTATGGGATCGCTACAACATGGATAACCGGTGTAGATTTTGGTGATGGGATTATGCGTCATCCGACTCAATTATATGAGATTGCTTTTCTGATTGTACTGGCAGTTGGCTTGATTCCGTTATATCGCCAAAGCCGTCTATTGTCTGTCTTATCACCTGAAGGTCAGACATCTACAGCATACACTTCTTATGTATCAGGTCGAATGTTCCAATGGTTTATGGCAAGTTATCTGCTATTTCGCTTTCTGATTGAATATATCAAGCCTACTTTGCATCCGTACTGGGGGCATAATAATATTCAGTTGGCTTGTCTGGCGGGACTCGTTTATTATAGCTGGCTGATCTGGGGCAAAGGTAAAAAAGCTTCACGCTCTATAAAAGCAATATAATGTACTATTTTATCAGCATATGAGAAACGGAAAGTAATTCTCACCACACTTACAGTCTAACCAAGCTCTACATATTATCAGTACATCAATTATGATCACCTCAAATGATGGTTATACCCAACTAATCAGACTATGCCATTTATATCTGCTACATGCATATAGGTTAGGATCTATACAATAAAAGGAGTGATATACTATGCCTAAAAATCGACCGTATCTATATCATGAATTAACGAATAGTATCTGTACCACGTGTTATCGCAAAGTGGAAGCCAAAATTATTGAAGAAGATGGACGTATCTACATGCTCAAGCGTTGTCTTGTACATGGTCCTGAAAAAGTATTGATCTCTACAGATGTGGAATATTATCATCGCACACGAGAATTTATTAAGCCTTCAGAAATGCCTTTAGTATGGAACACACCGATTAAGTACGGTTGTCCATATGATTGTGGATTATGCCCGGATCATGAGCAACACAGTTGTCTGACGTTATTAGAAATTACCGATCATTGTAATCTGCAATGTCCTATCTGCTTTGCTGAATCTTCCCCTCATCGTACTTCTTATCGCTCACTAGAACAGATTGCATTTATGTTAGACCGAATCGTAGAAAATGAAGGCGAACCGGATATCGTACAGATTAGTGGAGGAGAGCCTACAACCCATCCGCAATTTTTTGAAATTTTAGATATGTGCAAAAGCCGTCCCATTCAGCATATTATGCTTAATACAAATGGGATTCGGATCGCGCAAGATCGTGAGTTTACCAAACGATTAGCTTCGTATATGCCAGGTTTTGAAATCTATTTGCAATTTGATAGCTTTGAAGCAGATGTACTAAAAGAATTGCGAGGTGCTGATCTTAGACGTATACGAGAAGATGCGATCCGCCATCTGAATAAATATAATTTATCGACTACCCTTGTAGTGACACTGAAAAAAGGATTAAATGATACAGAAATCGGCAAAATTATTCAATATGGACTCAAACAAAAAGCGGTGCGTGGTGTTACGATCCAACCGATTCAAGCAGCAGGACGATTGGAAGGATATGATCCAGCGACAGATCGTTTAACCGTAAGTGAAGTCAGACAGATGATTATCGATCAATCGGAAGTGTTTCAAGAAGATGATATTTTACCGGTTCCGTGTCATCCTGATTGTCTGGCAATGGGCTATGCTCTCAAGTTAGGACGTGAAGTATTACCATTAACACGTATGATTGAGCCTTCGATCTTACTAGAAGGAGATAGCAATACCATCGTCTTTGAACAAGATCCGGTAATTCGTGGTAAATTATTTGAGCTTTTATCGACTGGACATTCTCCTATTTCTTCTGCATTATCGCTCAAAAGCTTGTTATGCTGTCTACCTCTTGCCGCCGTACCGAAAGAAATTAACTATGATAATGTATTCCGCGTGATTATTATGCAGTTTTTAGATGCGTATAACTTTGATGTGCGTTCTGTCAAAAAATCTTGTGTGCATATTGTCCATCCAGATGGACGCATTATTCCTTTTGATACGTACAATCTGTTTTATCGTGATGATAAAGAGAAGCTGTTAGAAGAAAGAAAACAAGAAATCGCTACAGCTTGGGATTGATATGATTTTTTATTTGACATGTTATTATTGCTAAAAAGGTCTGTTATCCAATCGATGGGAAAGCCTAGAGTTGCTATGAGTGTATATTTCACTGGTAGTTGGTCTAGGTTTTTTTATTTGCGAATAGTGATAGAAAAAGAAAGAGGGAATATGGAAAAGCAGAGATATCAAAAATAAATAAAAAAGAGTATGCTATAAAAAACGTATTACGGAGTGATTAAAGTGATGGAATACGAAATAGAACTTGAACATTTTCTTACTAAAAGCGGTGAAAAATCTAAACAATATATACATTTGAGATTAGAAAGATTGTCTTATCAAAGTATTCTCCATATTGTAAAAGGACGCATGCTTGAACGAATAAGAACAAATAGAGACAGTATTGAACAGTATACTAATTTTGAAGAAGCTCAAGCTCGTGTGACAGGACTAATTAAACAGCTATTGAAAGAAGGATTCACGCCACAAGATGTGAAAATTCTACAAGATGCAGATATAAAATATGCCAATTTGAGAACAAGAGAAAAAGCTTATGTATATGACAAAGCAAAATGGCACTATAATGATGATTATCCCAAAATATTATTGCCTTTCCAAGCTTATGTACATACTGGAATGTTTGTCACCTGGCTGATAATAAATAATCTACTGTTTTATAAAATTGCAGATGAGTATCAGGAGAGCATACATCTAGTGAAGCAGGGTAAAATGAGTGGAGCACGTTTTTTTGAGAAACATCTTGATGGTTCATTAAGCTCAAACGATTTATCAGAAGAGGGTAATGCATTTGCACGTCAATATCTAAATAAAGATGATAATGTATATTTAACAGATTATATTGATTGCTTGGCTGGTTCGTTGCCTAGTGAATATCATGTGCAGGATTCTTTAGAAAATTACAAAAAAGTAGAACTCATTATCGACGAACGCTATTACAAATTTAAAAATTTCAACATATGAAAAATTCACAAAAGGAAAACCAAAAAATAAGTACCCTACTAATATAATCATAAAAGACTAATACAATCCTAAAGGAGTGAGATCGATGAATATTATCATTTTCGGAGCAACAGGCAAAACAGGTCTTGAATTGGTGAAGCAGTCACTAGAGCAGGGGCATCAAGTAACTGCACTGGTACGCAACCCGGAAAAGCTAACTATTACCAATCCTAATTTGATCATAGAAAAAGGGGATTTATCCCATTATGATGATATTGATCGAATCATCAAAGCCCGTCAATACGACGCTGTTTTCTCAGCATTAGGGGCAAAGACACCTTTTCAAAGAGATCCTATACTTACTGAAGCGACCAAAAATATTATCAAAGCAGCTCAAACCCATCAGATTAATAAATTTATTCATGTTTCATTTATAGGTGTTCGCAAAGAATCATCTCAACTAGGAGCATTATACAAATATATTGTTCCACTAGCGATGAAGAACTTAATCGCAGACCACCGGGAAAAAGAAGCCTTTTTAGCAAGCAGTGGACTGGATTGGATATCGGTTCAACCACCAATTTTGACTTCAGGAGCCAAAACAGGAACGTATATACATGAACCACATATTAATAAGGGAATTTCTAGTAAGAAAAAGCTATCTCGTGCCAACTTGGCTGATTTTATGATTGATCAATTAAATACCTCTGTGTACCATCAACAAGGTGTTTTTGTAACAGAATAAGCAGTAACGACGAAAAGGATCATCATATTGATCCTTTTTTTATACCCAAAATCGATAATAAAGCACAAGAGGAAGCAACGGTAATGAGTTTATATTTTTATAACCCTACTACTATTAAAATTAAAATTTCAACATATGAAAAATTCATAATAATAAAATCAAAATCATGAAAAAAGAAATTATAAAAATATCAAACCGTTTGTCAAACAAAATATAGCACGTATATTTAAAATTCGATTACAAATTATGAACTCATATGCCGATATAAAGAAGGGCTTACATTAGATATAAGCTTTATACAGCACCTACAATACATATAAAAGGGGTTATCACATGATTGAGCAAAAGATATCACTGAGCAAATTAGTAATATCATCCACGTTAGTAGTAGCACTATCTTTAGGAAGTAGTGCATCGCTTTTTTCACCTGTATTAACAGTATCAGCAGCAGACACCAATCATTCTAATCTTCAGATCGTAAGCGTTATCGATAAAGATCATTATTTGTTATCTGATGGTTCAATGTGGTCGATGTCTATGAAAGGCCCTTGGCATTCTGAATATCAATTTCAGGGGATTACCGCAGGGATGAATAATGAATATTATGGTTGGACGACGAGCGGACAAGCAATGAAATGGGACGATATCACTCAAGAAATTGAAGTGATTGCAGGAATGAACAATGTAGCTCAAATCTCAGGGAACGGAATTGTATTACATAAAGATGGTAAAGTGAACATGATTGGATCAGGCAAGCCAGATACTTTACCAAACAGTGTAAAATTACTTGATGCTTTTAATGATTCGTATGCCACACTCAAGCAATCAGGAGATATTTTATATTACAAAGATGATAAAAGTGGTCTGGGACGTAAAATCGGATCTTATCCTGATGCTGTATCGATAAAACAAGATGAAATTGCAATAGCTGTTTTACGTAGTGATGGTAGCGTGACTTTGCTTGATTTGTTGTCTGGTGATGCTCCTCAAGTTATTGCGAATGATGCAGTATCTATAGAATGGCAAGGATCTACACGTTCATTGTTGGTAGTGAAAAAAGATGGATCTGTATGGTCATATAGTCGTTCTAATGGATTTGCACCGCAACAGGTAAGTGAACTTACAAATATTGCACAAGTCGTCTATTCGCCTAAAGGAATTTATGCGCAAACTAAAAATGGAGATTGGGTAGAAGATACCAACAAAACAGTAACTCCACTTCAAGCACCATATATTAGCGATTTGAAGTTGGTGTTATCCAAAACCAATGCTTCGGTAGGCGATAAAATAAATGCGCAGATTCAAGAAGTCTATTCTAATGGTTCTATCAATATTCGTCCGGCGAGTGCAAATGAATTAAGTGTAGCTCCGTCTCCAATTGCGGAAGTGCTAAGTGATGGTACGATCAAGGTGAAAGCTATTGGCAATGCTACGATTACTTTAACAACAGACACATTAACAGCTCAATCTCCATTGAATGGAACAACAGAAGAAGCTTTAACAGGTGCAGTCATGATTAATGGTTCAGTCTATCTCCCTTTACAGACTGTATTCAAAGCGATAGGTGGTACGATTCTAGTCAATGGCAATCAATTTAAAGTCAATTGGGGAACCAATACTATTGTATTAAATAAAAATAGTGCAGTAGCTCAAATCAATAATCAAGCAGTCCAGATGAAAGGTAAAGTTCAAACTTCTGGAAGTCAGACTGTATTCCCGGCTACCTTGTTGGCAAGTATTTCCAAAGATTCTAAAGTCAATTGGGATACTAAATATCAACAAGCTCTTTTACAAGTGAACGGCTCAACTATTACTATTCAATCTGACAAAACATTAAAGTTAATCAAGCAAGAAGAGATTGGTAATTTAACAAGACTACTTGGTAAATCGTATTGGGTAAATTATTATCTTAAAGCCGGTGAACGATTTAGCAAAGTTACAATCAAAGATATTAATGCAGAGAAAGATGCTTATAACAAAACACGCTTCGTCATCCAATTTGTCGATCGTAAAGGTAAAAAGTACTTATCTGAACGATTAACAGGTGAAGAAATTACTAGCTTATTATCTGATACAGAGCAATTTTTCAATTACGATATTCGCAGTAAATATAACTGGTCACAAGCAACATGGAATCGAATTATTAATGCAGAAGTGGTAGAGGGAATGACGAGCAGACAAGTATTATTATCATGGGGCAATCCTGACAAAAAGACTGTCACCAAAGATAATGGACATACGATAGAAATATGGTCTTATATCGGTGAAAATTATCTGAATATGCTTGGTATCGGTGATGGTGTTGTGTATGAAATATTTAGTATTTAGGTGAAAAAGGATATCGTTTCTATAAAAAAAGAAGCCAATACAGGGGATTTATTGCTGTGTTGGCTTCTTTTTTGCTATGTATTATGTGCTGAAGCTTCATACAAATCATTAATCAGTTGTATAGAATAAGGAGACGTAATCTGATAGGTTAGTCCATTATACTTATCATTGCGCTCAAAATCGTAAATACTGATATAATTGTTACTATACAAAATAAGACCGTACCGCGCGCGACTATGTTGGGTATTTCCTACTTTAATACGAATATAATAAGAATAGGCACCCTGTAGATGGGGAAACTTTACTTTGACTAATTGCGTTGTAGATAAGTTATCCATAAGCTGATGAATCTGACTAGGGTCTTTGATTTTTATCTGCTTCTCACTTGATGATTTTGTAAGAGAGAGGGATACAACAGGTTCGCTAGCTATAATCCGTTCAGTTACTAATTCTGCAAATGTATGATTACGATTAGCTAAATATACAATCAAAGGGATAACAACAAGCGCTGTTAATATTGATAAAAACAAATACTTTTCCCATTTCTTCATGTGTTGCTCCTTTCTTGTATAATAGTAATACCAGTTTTCTAGTCTACTATAAAATGTATTATTTTGTAAACGAAAGGAGATCGTTCTATATAAATAGATTACAAATCAAAATACAAGAAAGTCCATATATTAACCCGCCTCCTCCATGTATTTTAATTGATGGATTAGAACTAGATATATGGTTAGATCGACTTTATCCTGACCAAAATTATCTTGGACTTATTCCTTTTATCTATGATTGGATCAGTACAGAAGCTGAACAACAATTAGTCCTTCAACGATATCTAAAAAAGCAAGAAATAGTGATATTGCCAATATTGATGTGTCCAGATGACTGTGATCTCTGGTGTACGGTTGTTGTAGCAGAAGTAATCATACAAGAAAATGAAATTTGGTGGAATCGTATAGGTATAGACACAAGTGATATTTTATCCAGTTATCATAATCTTGGTCATTCAGTAGAATGGTTAGAACATATACCTCTACTTAAATTTGAAAAGCACAGTTATTATAATGAATTAGATCGTATTTATTTGGCTACCTCAACTTAAATGCAGAGATTGAATATTAATTCATACTTGATCAGAAATCGGAGAACTCAAATGTCATTAGAATATCTGCGCCTATTACAATGCAATCAAGCAAAGATACAACCTCTATTAAATAAATTATTAGAAAAATATCAAGTGGAACCTGTTGGTACAGGGTATATAGACTGTATTACACCATTGTCCTCTGTGAGTGACTTTATAGAAGAACTGACTACACATACCATAGTTGTGTATGGTGTAACATGGTGGTATTATTGCGACACAGTCGATACCCTTCAAGAAAGCAAATGTTCTTATGGTATGGGTGGCCCTCAAAGTAAGTATAGAAATGGATGGTTTAGCGAAACGATGTTACCCTTTCATGAAATTAGAACGACAGAACTGGATAAGCTCTCTTCAACAAATCTGTCTGAATATAGTCAACATTTGAATACAGAAATAAAAAATTATATTTTGTATAAACTCAGACAAACTGCAAATGATGAACCCTGCCTTGTACCTGCTTTGTGGTTATATGTACCGGAAGATTGGCAAAGATAAATCACCTTACAGATAGGAGAATATGATGGAGACTCAAGCACAAAAATTATGGGATCAGATTATTGCGAAAGGATCGGCTAGTGATCCTCAATTTGAAACTAAACTGCATGTACAGTCTGGTGCTACAGATCAGGATTTTGCTCATGTAGAAGATGCTCTTGGTGTACAGATTCCTGAACAACTCAAAGCTTTTTATCGTATACATAATGGTCAGGAAGAACAGACAGAGACAACATGCTTTTTGCGAAATCTAACTTTATTACCTATTCATGAAATCATCGAACAGTGGACTTTTTTACAAGAAGAGTTTGATCCTGACGATTGGGAAGTAGATGCACAGCAAGGAATCAAACCTTTCGCGTGGAGTTCCAAATGGATTCCGATTGCTGCTAATGGTGGAGGTGATTATCTGTGTATAGATACGGATCCGACGGAAGAAGGCACTGTAGGACAAGTCTTATATTTCTGGCATGATTGGGAATATCGTTCTGTAGAAGCGTTTAGTCTTTTTGAATTTATAGAGATCGCTTTACAAGAGGAAGACACCGAGTAGACAAGCAGTTCGTAATACTTTTGCCCTGTTACTCTATCGTTAGATCTGTCAGTATAAAGATAGAATTTTTGAGAAAGTAGAGGGACAATACGATGGTAAATCATATGACGTCGATTGGATTTAACGTTTCAAATGAGCAAGACTTTGATGAAGTGATGCAACTCGCTTGTACAGAAGATAATCGGATTAAAGTACAAGATGGTTATTATTTTGCATTAAAAGATGTAAGTGGTAGTCAACTGTGGGCACAGGTAAATAAGAATAATGAATGTATCGGGATGAATCCCCATTTTAGCGGAAAATCAAATATGTATACTCTACTAAATGAATCTGTAGATCGTCCAGACAGTATTTTGGATGGAGCGCTACATGCGTGGGCAGAGCCAGAAGGAACAGTAGAACAGGCAGGTTTATTCCCTTTTGTATTTGATCTACCCAATAGTAATATGTATCCTCATATCGTTCTACCGCAACTGCTACATATACAATTGGCTGCTTTTACACATGAGCTGGACGTTTACAAAAATGAAGAGGAGTATTTTGCACAGCAAGAAGGAGAAATGAAGTTCGCTGCTCAATCATTTATTCCAACAGGTCTTTTTGGAGAAAGTGGAGCTTCACAAGCTACAGCGATGTTCACAGGCAACGTATTAGAGACGAAACGATTGCAAAATGCAACGACAGGTGAATTTTTTAACTGGTCATTGGTCGAAACGTTAGGTGGAACGATTGATATGGTAACAGATGAACAGCTTATCCTACAGCCGATAGAAGTGGGAAGTGTTGTAAAAGGTTCTTTCTGGTTAAGTGGTACTTTGAAAGGTACTCCTATCCTTGCCAAAAAATCATTAATTCAGCGATTATTCAAGTGATCAAAAGCCATGCAGAGGTAGTCATCTGTATGGCTTTTTTTTGAAATGTAAGGTTTCGGGTAATAATAGATGAGAAGTTACACTGAACCGTAAAAAGTTGAGGAGGATCATAATATGAAAAAAGTCATGAACAAAGCAGAAGATATGGTACTGGAAATGGCAAAAGGAATGGTGCTTGCACATCCTGAGCTTGAACTTATTTCTAAATATAAAGTCATTAAAAAGAAAGAATTGAATCCACAAAAGGTATCTTTGATCAGTGGTGGGGGTAGCGGTCATGAACCGGCTCATGCAGGATACATAGGAAAAGGTATGCTAGATGCGGCCGTATGTGGAGATATTTTTGCATCACCTTCTCAAATACAGGTCTATCAAGCTATCAAAGCAACTGCCAGTGAAAAAGGCACATTGATGATTATCAAAAATTATAGTGGCGATATGATGAATTTCAAAAATGCGGCGTATCTCTGTGAAGAAGATGGAATTCAAGTTGATTATGTACGTGTGGAAGATGATATTGCTGTTGAAGATAGTCTGTATACGGTAGGGCGACGCGGAGTAGCAGGTACTGTCTTGGTACACAAAATTGCAGGTGCCGCGGCAGAAGAAGGACGTGATCTAGCAGGTGTCAAAGCTGCTGCACAAAAAGCGGCTGATAATGTACGTAGTCTCGGATTTGCTTTAACTTCTTGTACAGTTCCAGCCAAAGGAAGCCCTACATTTGAATTAGGTGACAATGAGATTGAATACGGAGTAGGGATTCATGGCGAACCTGGTATTAAGCGTGAGGAGATGGCATCAGCAGATACCCTTGCCAAACGTATGGTCGATGATCTTTTGCGAGATATGAAAATAGAAGATGGACATACCGACGAGATTGCATTATTGATCAATGGATTTGGAGGAACTCCATTACAAGAGTTATATTTATTTAACCATGCGGTTACACGTGAACTGTCTAATCGTCGTATACAGCTCAATCGTGAGTTTGTTGGTAATTATATGACCAGTATCGATATGGATGGTATTTCAGTAACAATTATGAAATTAGACGAAGAACTCAAAACATTATTGTCTCAAGAAAGTGATACACCTGCTTTTAAAGTCTCTGGAGCAGTAGCACCTGTGCATTATGAAGCAGCAGCAATAGAAGAAGTTCCAGATACGCCTGTATCTTTTAAAGTAGAAACAGATTCTAAGTATGCACAGATTCAAGGCGATACCTTAACACTGCATAATTTGATTTATATAATTGATAAAATGAGCGAAATTATTATCGATAATGAAGTTCCTTTCTGTGATCTTGATTCTCATGCAGGTGATGGTGACTTCGGAATGAGTATTGCCAAAGGGTTCCGCGAACTAAAACATGAATGGAGTAGGATTCTGGCAGAACCAGATCTTACGATTGGTAGCTTTCTAGATCATTCGTCTCTAGTGATTATGGAATCTTGTGGTGGAGCATCCGGCCCGATCTGGGGTTCAGCTTTTCGGGCGGCAGGAAAAAGTGTAGGAGATAAAACAGAGATCACTGTAGCAGAATTTGCAGATATGATGCAAGCCGCAGTCAAAGGGATTCAAGCAACAGGCGAGCGATCATTCGGACGTGGCGCTGTGGTTGGAGACAAGACGTTAATTGATGCGCTTGTTCCTTGCGCAGATGCTTGGACAGAAAGTGCTCAATCAGGAAATGATTTGTTAACTGCTTTTACTAAAGGAGCAGAAGCCGCAGTACAAGGTGCAGAAACTACAAAAAATATTGTGGCTCGAATGGGACGCGCAGGTGCCGTAGGTGAACGAAGTATCGGTTATCCTGATGCCGGTGCACATGCACTGGGTGTTATTTTCACAGAAATCTCTCAAAGTCTACATT
Organism: Paenibacillus nicotianae; assembly: GCF_042681745.1. Taxonomy (NCBI): domain Bacteria; kingdom Bacillati; phylum Bacillota; class Bacilli; order Caryophanales; family Paenibacillaceae; genus Paenibacillus; species Paenibacillus nicotianae. Next base: position 1,255,429 of record NZ_JBHUGF010000010.1, read on the forward strand.
CATAAGGTGGTATACCAATAAAATGTTGCTTTGAAGATAAGTGATTGATGAATTTAACATATGTGATCAAGCTTCAACAGATACAATATTTATCAGTAAAATAACAAAATAATATATAAAAGAAATAGTCTGCGATAAATGCAGGCTATTTCTTTTTGACTTCTACATCACCACGACTCGAATAAGAGCGCAATAAATTGAAAGTTTTATATCCTGTCTTACTTTATAGTAAAGACATCGCTGAGCATCCATATTATTTTTTGAATTATCCATTTTAAAATCAAACAAAGGAAGTGACTTATGCATAAAGTCGTACACCCCAAAGTATTTTACTTTGGCACACCTGTTGTATTAATCAGTACTATTAATCCAGATGGCTCTAACAATCTAGCTCCTATGTCTTCTGCCTGGTGGGTCAATCAATCGTGTATGTTAGGCATGAGCTATCAATCACAGACGGTTGAAAATCTAATCAGAGAAAAAAGCTGTGTATTAAACCTTCCTTCTGCGGAGTTAGTACATCATGTTGATCGATTGGCTCTGTATACAGGAAAAAAAGATGTACCTGTATATAAAGCGAATATAGGTTATACGTATGAACCTGATAAATTTCAATTGGCAGGTCTAACTGCTATTCCCGCAGATCTTGTCAGAGCACCGCTGGTACAAGAATGTCCTATTCAATTGGAAGCTACTGTAGAACAGATTACTCCTTTTAGTGAAACAGGTACGATTGCAGCTATTGAGTTACGTATGATACGAGTACATGTCGAAGAACATATTTTACTGCATCCTGATCAAGATTATATTGATCCTGAAAAATGGCATCCATTGATTATGAATTACTGTGAGTTTTTTGGATTAGGTGCAAAGTTACAACCTTCACGTCTAGCTGAACCTTTTATGGCTCAGTATCACGAGAAAAATTAAATCAATGATATAGAACGAGCTACTAACAGAACAGAAGTAAATATGCTCTGTAGATATATAATTATATAGATATAACGATAGGCAAATATGTATAACCACAAGCGATCTCACTACATAAAGAAAAGTAGAAGATCGCTTTATGATTATAAAGCTAGAGAATTTCTAACGTTAGAGTGCTAGATGACTATAGAGCTAACAGTTAAATTCTGTGAGCATATTTTACTTAAAAACCACGAATATTTTAATCCATTAAAGATTTAATCTAGTAAAGAATTTCCTTAGAAGAAGTTGGTAAATAAAGTTTATCTTTATTTGGTCAAAATTTTCACTTCTTTTGGAGCTAGTGTGATCGTAATTGATCCGCTATTAACAGTTACCGAATCTGTGCCCATCTGGTTACGTAACACTGTACCATTTGAGAAATTATCTAAGTTCGGAATCGTGCGAGTCTGGCTATCCCACGAGTTGTTAATTAATACTACTGCTTCATCACCACTATTTGAACGTTGGAATCCATAGAAATTGTTATCGACCCATTTCTCTTTTTGAGTTCCATTTTGTAATGCCGGGTGACTGTTACGAATAGCGTTCAATTTGGCGATATATTTGTACAGTTCATTGTTCGTATTGAAAGTCATATCTTCACGATTGGCAGGATCATCGCCGCCACTGAATCCTTGCTCTGTTCCTTGATACACAATCGGAATACCACGAGAAGTCAGCATAAAGCCAAGTGCTGCTTTCAATTGTGGCCATTTGTCTGATGCATTTCCAGGCTTGCCAGAAGCATCATTCAAGAAACGTTTTACATCATGATTGTCTAAAAAAGTTCCGTTGAAGTTCGCATTTTTGTAACGGTAATCTTGACTATAGCGATCTTTGATCTGGTTCATCGAACCGTCATGTCCAAACACATTTTGAATCGTATAGTACATTGGGAAATCAAGCACTGCATCTGAATAATTAGAATAATCTGCAACATAAGCAGGATCACCGTTAAATACTTCACCGATAGTAAATGTATTCACAGCAGTATCGAAATCTTTCAAAAACCATTTAGGGACATGCTTCGCTGTATCTACACGTAGACCATCTACACCAGATTGAGCGATAATCCATTTTCCCCAGTTTTTTAACTCTGTAGCAACTGCTGTATTTTCTTGTTTTAGATCATCTAGACTAGCAACGTCGCCATTTTCAATACGCGACTGATTGTTGGTGTTGTAATCATTTTGCGTAATATCACCAACATTATGATACCAATCTGGATTATCAAAAGGAGCCTTGGCGGTTCCATTGTTCGGACGGAAGTCACCGGTATGGTTGACAACAACATCTAGCATCACTGCGATGTTTTTGCTATGTGCTGTTTTCACCAATTCTTGAAATTTAGCCATCGTTCCCAAATGACCGTCTACAGAATAAAAGTCATACGTATGATAACCATGATACGCATTTACACTTTTTTGCATCGTTACAGGCGTAATCCAGATTGCTGTAAATCCAAGGTTTTTGATATAATCAAGGTTGTTGATAATCCCTTGAAAATCTCCACCATGCCATTGCGAAGGATTGCTTTTGTTAGAAGCGAAGCCACCATAATTATTGTTGGTAGTATCTCCATCACTGAATCGATCGGTCATAATAAAGTAGATACTGCGCTTACTCCAATCCACTGGGCCGAAATTATCTGGAGACGGTGTAGGAGTGGTAGGTGTTGTTCCACCTGGTGCACCTGTCGTAATCGTACCTACCGTATTGGTAGAATTAGGCGTAAACGTTGATGTACCTGGATTAAATAAGTAATTTTTGGAATTGTTATTATCCCAAGTTCCATTACCGTTGTTGAATACGGCTTCTAATTGAGCAGCAGAACCGATATTCACTGTAATTTTGGTATAACCACTGACTTCAGAATCAGCCATTTTAGTACCTGGAGCAGTAGTCCAATTGCCATCTGCTTGACGGTAATGAATATAAGGAGTAGTAAACCCTTTTTTGTAATACACTGTGACTGAATTGTCTGCTGCATGAGTAGTTGTATACGAACCACTGAACAACAAAGGAAATAAAAGTAATACCCCGAATAAAATCAAAATAACCTTTTTGAAATGCGGTTTACCCGATACCAATATAACCATTCCTCCTGTACATATAATTTGTGCAAACGTTTACGCAACTTATTATATGATAGCGCTTACAAAAAAGAAATAGGAATTTATATAAAATTATAGAAGAATATGTATTTTTAAATAATAGCATAAAATAATCTAGTAAACTGCTGTAGATCTACATTTCTTTATCTGATAAAAAGTGCAAAAAAAGATTATAACTTGACTTATAAAATATATAAAGTATATTATAGATAAATAAAGTCTCTGATTGGAAAATAAAAGACAATATAGGCTAAAGATAAGATTTTACATGTATTTCTATTTATTTTTTTATATGAATTAGAGACAATATAAGTCTTTAAAGTCTTTTATTATAAATAATTGTTTTATTAGAAATGAGGGAGAATAAATGAAGATTTTTAGAGGGAAGTGGCGAACCATTTATACATACATCGGGTTCAGGTGTAGTCAGTGATCATGGTTTGGTAGAGCATTAAAGTCCTTATATGTATGATAAAGAAACGATATATACTCCCTCAGCTCCACAACAAGATCGAGTACTTCTTCATCAACATGTTCGGCAAGCAGGGATTATACGTAGAGTTTGTACTATCGTTATTGCGCCTTCACTGATCTATGGTGATGCTTTTGATCTTCCTTGTACAAGTTGGAGAAAATACTTTTATAGAATTAGCTACAGCGATGAGTACAAGCATAGGGAATCCGAATCATATCCAAAGCTGGAAGCTAGAAGATGCAACACAAGAATTAGGATTAATGGTACGTTTCTTTTTCGCTTAATAGTCGGGTTAGAGCTATACATGCTCGTCATCTACTAGGTTGGAACCCACAAGGCATATCGATGCCAGCTTGGATTGCTCAATTTGTCCAATAATATAGAATCTATACGCACTTATTCAAATAAAATCTCTACGCTTAAAATGCTAGCTATATAAGCGAACATATAACAATACAGAAATTAATCTTAAAACCAATCATAAAGGAGCTTATTAATATGGAACAATTAGTAGATGTAATTATTATTGGTGGTGGACCGGCGGGATTGAATGCAGCCCTTATTTTGGGAAGATCACGAAAAAATGTACTGGTGATTGATGAAGAACTTCCCCGTAATCGAGTGACTAAAGAGTCGCATGGATTCTTGACTAGAGATGGAGTTACACCTGCACAATTTCGCCAGATTGCTAGAGAACAGATTAGTGTCTATCCTTCAGTACAGTTTGTAAAGGATACTGTAATTAGTGCTTCCGGTAGTGATGGAAATTTTGAAATTGTAACCGCACAAGGACAGACGTATACGGGCAAAAAAATACTATTTGCTGTTGGAATGAAAGATCGCCCTCTTACTATATCCGGTCTACAAGAAGTGTATGGAAAAAGCGCTTTTGTCTGTCCATACTGTGATGGTTGGGAACTACGAGATCAGACGTTAGCATTGATCGTTAACTCTACAACAGCACTTCATTTAGCTAAAACGATCTCCGGTTGGAGTGATCAGTTTACTATTTTTATGCAAGGAGCAGAGGAATTAACGATAGAAGAACAAGCAGAATTGGCACAACATCAGATTCCGATCATCTATTCACCGATTCAGCATATTCATTCTGTAGAAGGAATGGTACAAAAGATTGAATGTGAAGATGGAACTTTGATTGCATGTACAGGTATTTTTTTCACTCCTGAATTGATCGCTGGATCAGATGTTCCACGAATGTTGGGATGCGAATCTGCTGACACAGGAATGATGATCGTCGATGAATTTGGCAAAACGATTATACCTGGTGTATACAGCGCAGGCGATTCGGCTTCACGCAAATATCAGGTAGTAGCGGCTGCATCATTAGGCTCGATGGCTGGAGTTAGCATTAATAGTGAACTATTAGAAGAAGCATGGCAAAGTAAAGCTAACCTATCCTTGAAATAACTTGAATAAAAGTAACTCAGGAATAACAAAAAAGGAGAGCATATCCTTATGCTTCTCCTTTTTTTGTTGTGGTTGCTTCATATTATATTCTTCTATAGAAGTAAGTATACTTATCACATCGTCTATGGCATTACATTTTTAAATGCTTCTCAATCATTCTCATAAATTCTAAAGCCGCTACACCAAGATACTTATCGGTACGATGCATAATACCAATCTGACGGGTAGGCGGGAAGTCTGCTATTTTAATTAACCGTAATGTGGGATCATTAAGAGATGATGATAATGAATACGGCTGGATACATGCGGCTACATTCGATTTGACAAAGCCATACAATGAAGAAGCTGTAGAAGTCTCGATAATAATATTCAAATTCAATCCATGTTCTTTGCAATGACGTTCGATCAATTCTCTACCTTTGAACCCTTTGGGATAAAGCACTAACGGAATAGAAGGTAAAGTTGCAAGTGAAATCGACTCTTGATCTGCCAGCTCATGATTTTCTGAGACGACCAGAACAAATTCTTCTGTATACAGTGGAGTCGTCACTAATCGAGGGTCTGTAAATTCAATTAATGTAATCCCAATATCCACTACATTATTAATCACCATCTCAGCTACTTCAATCGCGGAAGAGATTTTAAGATGAATATTCGGAAATTGATGATGAAAATCGATTAAAATCGGTGTGATCCGATAATCCAACTCTGCTGCCATTACCCCTACGACCAGATTGCCACCTGTATATTCGCGTAATCCATTAATCTCATCAAAAGCATCTTGTAACTTTAACAAAATACTTCGTGCTTGACGCAATAAAATAAATCCTGCTTCAGTAAGTGTAATCTTTTTGCCGATCCGATCAAAAAGGAGTGTACCTACTTCTTCTTCCATCGTGCGAATTTGTATACTGAGTGTAGGTTGAGTAATTCCCAATCGTTCTGCGGCTTTGGTAAAATGTAATTCCTCACAAACGGCTACAAAATATTCAAGTTGTCTAATTTCCATAAGTATTCCTTTCATAAATCTTATGATTGATAGTAGATTGTTGAATTTATTTTTCTTTTTATCATTGTTTTTAACTATGATAAATCATTCTACCATTATTATTGGTTATGTACATAACATATCAAATTTATCATAACAGACAACAATGAAAACGTATTTATAGATATAAAATATTTATGAAAATGATCATAAAATATGTAATAAATAGATTTATCATAGTTTTTACCAATGATTAAATTAATTATCATAGAAATTGACCTTTACAATATGTCAATATGATACTATTATTAATAAGGTAATCACTATTTAGACACAGAAAAAACACATATATGACAATTTTAAGAGAGAAGGAATTACACATGAACGCATTTTACCTTGATAATGATGGCTCTATTAAAACAATTCTTAAAGGAAAAGAAATTTTAGCAAATCCTATTTTGAATAAAGGAGTCGCTTTTACAGCAGAAGAAAGAAAAGATTTGGAACTGAACGGAATTTTGCCTCCTATGATCTTAACAATTGAAGAACAAGTGAATCGTGTATACGACCAGATCAGCAGTGAACCGAATAACCTTCGCAAAAATACAATGTTAAACGATTTATATAACCGCAATGTTGTGCTTTATTACCGTCTACTGAGCGAGCATTTAAGTGAATTACTTCCTATTGTATATACACCTACCGTAGGACAAGCAATTCAAGAATACAGTCAGCAATACCACAAACCAGGCGGTGTATATCTTTCGATCGATAACATGGACGGTATTGAAGAAGCTTTCCGTAATACAGGTGTACAACCTGGAGATATTGACCTGATCGTTGCTACCGATTCTGAAAGTATTCTAGGGATTGGTGACTGGGGTGTAGGTGGTATTAATATCGCTATCGGTAAATTAGCTGTATATACTGCTGCTGTAGGTATTGATCCTAGTCGTGTACTTGCTGTTGTATTGGATGCAGGAACGAACAATCAGAAATTATTGAATGATCCATTATATATCGGTAACCGTCATGAAAGAGTACGTGGAGACAAATACGATGAGTTCGTCGATCGTTATGTACAAACAGCGATGAAATTGTTCCCAAATGTATTATTACACTGGGAAGATCTTGGAAATGTAAATGCACGTAATATCATTGAAAAATACGGTGATCAAATTTTGACATTCAATGATGATATTCAAGGTACAGGTGCAGTGACTTTAGCAGCAGTAATGTCCGGTCTACAAGTAAGTGGTACATCACTGAAAGATCAACGTGTATTGGTATTTGGACCGGGGGCAGCCGGTATCGGTAATGCCGATCAAATTCGTGATGCGATGATGAAAGAAGGCATGTCACAAGAAGAAGCAGAAGATCGCTTCTGGGCATACGATTATCGCGGTCTATTAACAGAAGAAACAGAAAATGTGTTTGCTTTCCAAAAACCATATCTTCGTCAAATGTCTGAAATTGCAGATTGGGCAACCGATGAAAATGGCAAAGTCAGCTTGCTTGAAGTCGTTAAACAAGTAAAACCTACGATTATAATCGGTACTTCTGGTGTAACAGGTGCATTTACAGAAGAAATTATTAAAGAAATGGCTAAACATGTAGAACGTCCAATGATTATGCCAATGTCTAATCCAACATCACTTGCTGAAGCTGTACCGGCTGACTTGATCAAATGGACAGATGGCAAAGCACTTATTGCTACAGGTAGTCCGTTTGAAGCGATTGAATATAAAGGAACAACATTTGAATTTGGTCAATCCAATAACGCTTTTGTTTTCCCTGGACTTGGTCTTGGCGCGATTGTTGCCAAAGCTAATGTATTTACAAAAGGAATGTTTACAGCGGCAGCAGATGCTGTGGCTCATGCTGTAGACTCTTCGGATCTAGGTGCTCTGCTATTGCCTAGAGTCAAAAATCTACAATCTGTATCGTTCGATGTTGCTGTGGCTGTAGCCAAAGCTGCTATTCAAGACGGTGTTGCTCAAAATACTCCAACCGATATCGAACAAGCTGTCAAAGACGCAATGTGGCATCCCGTATATAGAACTGTTAAATCTACAGAGATGACGCCAGCAAACTAAATATTGCTTTGTTACTAATAGCATCACTCTCAGATTGTCTATCTATAAGAAGATAGGCAGTCTGCCCTGTAAAGGGTAGATTTGAAAATATAATGGAGGTCCTACATCATGTCAGTCGGTCATATTTTTATTATTTTAATTCCTATTTTCTTTGTTATTATTCTTGGCTTTTTGGGCGGTCATTTTAAAGTATTTAATTCAGCATCGTCCAAAGGTTTAAATACATTAGTCACCAAATTTGCATTACCTGCTCACCTTTTTATTGGAATCACGACCACAAGTAAACAAACGTTAATCGATAAATGGCCTTTTTTTATTACTATGTTTTTGGGGATTATCGGGTTTTATGTGATTTTGCTGTTAATCCTAAGACTCGTATTTAAAAAGGATTTAAATAGATCATCTATTTTCTCTTTAAATGCAACTCAACCTTCTTTTGCTTTTATGGGTATTCCTGTACTTGGAAGTTTGTTTGGGGCTGCTGAAGTCGCTATTCCGATTGCGATTACAGGTATAGTTGTCAATGCTTTACTTGATCCAATTGCAACTATCGTCAGTTCAGTCGGTAAAAAAACACAAGCAGGGCAAAAAGATGGACATCCAGAAAACTTACTCAAACTAACGATTCATTCTATTTTACATGGTCTAAGAGAACCGTTAGCGTGTGTTCCTTTATTAGGGGTTGTGCTGACGATGTTTGGATTCCATTCTCCTGAATTGCTGCAAAGTTCACTTGATCAAATCGGTAGTATTACATCCGGTGCAGCGCTATTTGCTATTGGGGTAACCATTGGTTTGAATCGGATTCAATTCAGTGCAAATGCAATTAGTATCTCAGTATTAAAAGTAGTAGGATTGCCTATTTTAACGTATGTATTAGCTTTGGCATTTGGACTATCGTCTACAGATATTACAATGGCTGTATTGTTGGTATCTTTCCCCGGATCAGCAGTTGCCGCTATGATTGCTTCTCGCTTTGAAACGTTAGAAGTCGAAACTGCTTCATCTTTTGTTATTAGCTCTGTATTATCTTTGATATCTTTACCGATCTTAATCTCGATTTTATTGTAAAATGTATTTCCGCAGACCATACATTTTAATTTTAAAATAAATTTTAAATCAAAGTCGTTCGCTGAAAGATTTCCGGCGAATGGCTTTTTATTTTGTCATCTACTTGATAGTAGTTGAATTTTACAGCTATTCATATGAAAATAGATAGTAACGAATCTAATATAGTGGGGCATAGATATGAATCGACGACAACTCCAAAAAATCATTTTATCGCAATGGATTATTGTAGAAAAACAAACTACATACCATTCATCTTACGCTTTATATGCGATCGATCATAAGCGCAGAGCACGATTAAGCTGGGAAGGTTGGAATCAGCTATCTGATCTATTGCAATTCCATATTCCGGTTAGGCGCAAAGCAGGTAGCACCCAATACTCTTCGCAACCTTGCGCCAAAATTGCAAAAAAAGCGATGTTTTTACAACTTAATGAAGAACAATATGAGAAGCTAGAACAGTTATTTTATAAGCCTTTTTCAAAAAAGAAATGGAATACGTTTATAAAGGAGCATCTATAGATGAATACATTACTAAACATCCGCGAGTATCAACCCAGTGATCAAGAGCAAGTACTTCAATTGATCTTGAATATTCAACAACAGGAATACCATATACCGATTACAAAAGAAGATCAGCCTGACTTGCTAACGATTGATTCTTTTTATCAACAAGGCAACGGTAATTTCTGGGTAGCTTGTGATGGCGATCAGGTAGTGGGCACGATTGCTTTGTTAGATATCGGGAATCAACAGGTCGCTTTACGAAAGATGTTTGTACAAGCTGAGTATCGAGGGAAAGTGTGGAATACAGCTACACTTTTATTACAAAAGTCAATTTCGTGGGCACAGCAGCAACAAGTGACTCAAATATATTTAGGAACAACGTTACAATTTATCGCCGCTCATCGCTTTTATGAGAAGCATGGTTTTCAGGAGATAGAAGTAACACAGCTACCTGCTTCTTTTCCAGTGATGCAAGTTGATAAAAAGTTTTACCAATTATCCGTTACACTGGATTCATAAGGTTGTCACACTCATCAGAGAGGAGTAATACATAAATGACACTGCAACTAAAATCAGGAGATACAGTAGCACTAATTGCTTGCTCAGACCCTATTCCACAGGAGCGGCGAGTACAGATTAATGAGCTTAGTGCGCATTTACAACAGTGGGGGCTTCAAATAGTAGAAGCGAGTACATTGATGGATTCACATACCTCACAAGAAAAAGCAAACGAATTGAATCGATTGTTTGCTAATCCACAAATAAAAGCTATTTTTGATATTTCAGGTGGCGATCTGGCAAATGGGATACTTCCTTATCTAAATTATGAGCAGATTCGTACAGCCGGAACAGCTTTTTTCGGTATGAGTGATCTAACAGTAGTGTTAAATGCAATCGTGCAACAATCGCAGATTCAGACGTATCATTACCAGATTATGAATATGATAAAAGAGCATGGAGCAGAGCAACGACAACAATTTTATCGTACCTTTTTTGAAGGAGGTTCGGATTTGTATGACTTTGATTTTGATTTTATGCAAGGAGAAAATCTGCATGGTGATGTGATTGGAGGCAATATTCGTTGCTTTTTAAAATTAGTCGGTACTCCCTATTTTCCTAATGTAGCCGGTAAAGTGCTGTTGTTAGAAGCATGGAGTGGACGTGCACCGCGAATTCTATCTATGCTGGATCAACTGCATCAAATCGGTGTATTTAATGCATGTTCCGGTATACTGCTAGGAACATTTACAGAAATAGAACAGCATGGGGAATGGAATCAGATTCAGCAACATCTATTACAACTTACTGCACAGCATCCTATTCCTGTCGTAACATCCAAAGGAATCGGTCATCAAAGTGATAGCAAGTGTATTATTATTAGTTGAAGTGTGACTGATTTTCTAGATATAGTAAGAACAAGGAAAAATAAAATTTCTTTGTTCTTTTTTCAATTCTAGATTTTATCGCATAATTTGTCTAATATTCGCATTTATACATAACAATTTCTTTGTTTTAAGCCGATTATTGTAAATAAGAGTCTATTTTTGAGTGGAATATGCTAACAATGTACTTAAATTGGTTAAATTATAAAAAATACTTAAAATACTGTGTATCTTCCTAAAGACTCTTGTTTATTATTATGTTATTCACGATATACTTTGTTTAGCTATTTTAGTAAACGTATTCAGTAACCTAAAGGAGACAACAATGATCTATTTCGTGAGAAAAAACCAAGTAGAGAAATTACCAGAAGGTGATGCCGAACTGAACTATTGCCTAAAACAGTTGTTAGAACAAAACGAAGCTATTTTAATTGATCGGATGCCTGAAGATTTACAAATGCAAAGTATGCATTTGCTATTAAGCAATCCTGCTTTTGTATTGGTGAATGTTCAAGATACTGTTCATGAGCGATTTATTCGTTCTCCACTGAAAGGATTTTCTAGTGACGTATATGAAGAATCACTTATGCTAATTACTTCGTATGTGAAAGATTTACAACTAGAAATAGAAAAAGGCGCGAATGCGTTAGCCAGTTATCAGCAAGGTGAACAACAAGGAATGGTGCGAGATGGATTGCGCAAAGCTTTGATCGATCTGGGAGAACGTAGAGAAATCATGTCGATTATGCTGCAAGAAATTCGTTATCGCCTTAGTGAACAAGCCAAACAAGAACATGTTAGAGCAACAGAACGTTTTTCTGGAGATGAATGGAATAGTTAAATAGTATCGTCAATTCGTCAAAGCTTATGCGATCTATCTGCATAAGCTTTTTTTGTCATGTATCATTTAAGCGATTTGGTGTTATAGATAATAGAGTCTTAGACTATGCAACGATATGAAAAGGGGGCTATTTCATTGATATCACAACACAAAACTGTTCTTATTGCCGGTAGTACAGGTGATCTAGGTGGACGAATCGCTAGAGCACTTGTAGATGAAGGCGCAAATGTACGAGCTTTGATCCGTCGCGGTACACCATTAGACAAAATCGTCTCGTTAGAACAGTTAGGGATAACTATAGTAGAAGTCGATTATCATAACGCCACTGAAATGAAGGAAGCATGTCTGGATGTATCTTGTGTAGTATCGGCTCTTAGTGGATTGGACGAAGTGATTATAGAAACACAGACTTTGTTATTGCAAGCGGCTGTATCAGCAGGTGTTCCTCGCTTTATTCCTTCTGATTATTCGATGGATTATACCAAGTTGCCTGTAGGATCGAATCGCAACTTAGAATTACGTCGTGATTTTATGAAAATACTAGATCAAGCTCCGATCACAGCAACATCGATTTTAAATGGAGCATTTGCAGATATGTTGACCGGGATGGCACCGATTGTTTTGTTCTCCCATCAACGCATCCTGTACTGGGACGATGCAGATCAACCGATGGATTTTACGACCAAAGACAATGTTGCTACATTTACAGCCAAAGTAGCTCTTGATGATCATACTCCTCGCTTTCTATCTATAGCAGGAGATCAGATTAGTGCACGTCAACTATCTGTACTGATGAGCTCATTGACTGGTCAGCGATTCCGTCTGCTCCAAGCAGGAAGTCGTAACTTTTTATCAACATTAATTAAGATTGCACGTATGTTCTCGAAATCAACCAATGATTTGTACCCTGCATGGCAAGGTATGCAATATGTTCATGGTATGTTCAGTGGGTTAGGAAAGTTAGAACAGATTCATAATGATCGCTATTCTGGAATACAGTGGACATCGGCGAAGCAGATTCTTGTTGATCATATCCGATCGTCGAATTGATATGGGAGTGCAGTCTTTGTTTATTGTAGATTAGATATATTTTGAAACGTACATGCCCGAAAGTACAATATCCTTTCACAAGCAACTGGTATACTATAAGAAGCTTGTGAAAGGAGGGCATTATGCAAAAAAAGCATTTAATCGAGATTGCTATGGAGTTGCGTAAGCCTGTAATTATATGGGTCATTATTGCATATATAGGAATTACACTAATGGAAGTATTAGCCCATAATCGTATTCTTCATATCGTTATTAGTCATATAGGTATTTTATGTTTTATCGTTGTGAATTGGCATCTTCCGCGTTTTATTGAGAATAAAACATGGGTTTATTTTATATTGCAAAGTATTATTTTAATCATATCTGCTTCTTTTATGACCTCTGGTTATTATTTAGTTATTATTGGACTTTATCCGATTCTTATTGGACAGATGCTATATGCACCTTACTCGAAAGTTAAGATCATATCCTTTATTGTTATCAGCTATATAATATGTATTTCTTTTATCGAGTATGTTAATTCTATTTATATCAGTATCCTGTTTATTTCTTTATTCACATTGATGAATATTATGGTAGTTGCTATTATTCGATTAACTTTGCGCCAATTTTCAGCTCGATTGCGGACACAGCATTTTTTGAACGAATTAGAGATGGCTCATCATCAGGTAGAAGAATTAACAGTCGCGAATGAGCGCCAGCGGATGGCAAGAGATTTACATGATACACTGGCTCAAGGATTAGCTGGTCTGATTATGCAATTAGAAGCAGTTGATGCACATTTGTCAGTCAATAATACCAAAAGAGCGCATGAAATTGTTCATTTATCTATGAATGGGGCTCGTCATACATTAGCAGAAGCTCGCAATGCTATTGACGATCTGCGTGCACATACCGCACAAAAAGTTCATTTTAACGAATCTGTTGAAAAAGAAATAGAGCATTTTATTGAATCTACAGGTATTCCCGTAGCATATAAGAGTGTAGCACTACCCGAAGTTTCTCAGCTTATTCATGAACATAGTATTCAGATTATTCGGGAATCTCTAACCAATATTATTAAGCATGCCCAGGCGACACAAGTGCAGTTAACGATTGCAAGTGATCTGTATGATCTGATTATCGATATCAGTGATAATGGTAAAGGATTTGATATTCGTCAGATAGGTGCGTTAAGCGGTCATTATGGGCTGATCGGTATGCAAGAACGAACACGAATTATACATGGAACACTAACAATCACGAACCGTATTCCTCATGGAACTTCGATTCATTTGAAGATTCCTTTGAGAGCAGGAGAACATGATGAAACATAAAGTATTGATTGTCGATGATCATTTTGTTGTAAGAGAAGGACTCAAGCTTATTTTGGAGACCAGCGAAGAGTATCAGGTGATAGGTGAAGCGGAAAATGGTCAAGTTGCTCTGCAACTGATAGATCAACTCAAGCCCGATATTATTTTGATGGATCTTAATATGCCGGTTATGAATGGGATTGAAGCAATAGAAAAGTTGCAAGAGCAGCATAGTGCTATTCCTGTAGTTATTCTGACGACCTATAATGAAGATGATCTTATGATCAAAGGGCTTACAATAGGAGCGAAAGGTTATTTGCTCAAAGATACCAAACGAGACCATTTATTTCGTACACTCGATTCAGCAATTCGGGGCGAGACGTTATTACAACCTGAGATTATGGAGATCGTTTTTCAAGGAAAGCGTCATGCTACATCTAAGAAGCAGAGTAACTCTAATCCATTTCCCTCTTTATCAGAAAAAGAAAAAATTGTTCTACAAGCAGTAGCGTATGGGCATCGGAGCAAAGAAATTGCTTTTGATATGGGAATAGCTGAACGAACAGTCAAAGCACATCTTACTAATATTTATAATAAATTAGGTGTAGATTCAAGAGCGCAAGCTGTTGCGATAGCCGTAGAACAAGGATTAGTGCATATTTAGCGCAAAATAAAAAGAACACATCACATTGTTATAGTGGTGTGTTCTTTTTTCTGTGTATGCCCGAAAGGGCAATATCTGGATGTACGGTCGGACGATTCGCTAGAAAGCAAGCTTTGTTACGATAAAAACAGAGAAAATAACACTATATTGGATAGAGATAAGAAAGGAATATGATCTATGAAGCAAAAAAGTTCTTCTATTTTGATAGCACTCCTGCTTGTAGTTAGTCTAACCGCATGCTCAACAGAACCATCGACTGCTGCTGTACAGACTACGAGCAACAATGTCACATTTACAACAGTTAAGCAACAAGCGTTAACTGTAAATTACAATTTATCAGGTACCTTAACAGCCTACAGCGAAGTGCCTGTTACTTTCCGAACGGCTGGAACGGTGACTTCAGTAAAAGGCGAAATCGGACAACAAGTAACTAAAGGTGCTGTATTAGCGACTCTGGATACAGTAGATCTTAATTTGTCTTTGGCAGACGCTAATCAATCTGTAGCCGCTGCTCAAGCCGACTTATCCAGTGCAAGTGCTTCGTTAAAAGATGCTCAAGCATCCAAACAAAATTCGCTAGCTACCGTATCTTCTGCTAACGCGCAACTAGAAAGTGCGCAAGCCAAAATTGAAAGTGCTCGTGTGAGTGAGCAAAGTGTTCTATCTGGCGCACGCTCACAAGAAAAAGCACAAGCACAAAACGCAGTGAATAAAGCGCAAACCGCTTATAATCAGGCAAAAGTAGAAGCCACTCGTTCACAGACGTTAGCTAGTAATGGATTGCTAACACAACAAGAAAATGAACAAGCACAAACCGCACTAGCAGATGCTACAGATACGCTTAAAGATGCGCAAGCCAAGCTTTCTTTAACGTTAGAAGGTGCAAGTGCTTCCGAACGTGCAAATGCAGCATCTACAGTGAAAGAAGCACAGACAGGTATCGCTAATGCCCGCGCAACAATCGAGCAAGCCCGGGCAGGTGTAGCTCAAGCAGAAGCAGGTATTGCACAATCGCAAGCAGGTATCGAAAAAGCGAAAGCCAGTTACGATCAGGCAGTTATTGCCAAAAATAAAATCGTTTTGAGCTTGTCGTATACAACACTCAAAGCTCAATCATCAGGAGTAATTTTAGAGAAAAATGTATCCGTAGGTCAAACGGTAAGTGCCGGTTCAAGCGGCGGCGGAGCAATGGGCGGTTCATCCGATCCTTTTGTAATTGGAGAAACAACACGCTTGAAAGTACTACTACCAATAGCGGATAGCGAAATCAGTCAATGGAAAGTCGGGCAACAAGTCAGTCTAAGTCTGTATAATGATGTGCGTACAGGCAAAGTAACCAAATTGTATCCGCAGACAAATGAAAGTACAGGTTCGATCAATGCGGAAGTGACTGTCAACAATCCAAAGCAAGATTGGAAACCCGGTCAAGTGGTCAAAGCATCCCGTCAAGCAACTACTCAAAAAGGAATATTGTTACCTGTAGAAGCAGTGATTAGTACAGGAGATAAACCTTATGTATTTAGAAATAATAAAGGCAAAGCGGTTCAAACTTTTGTCACTGTTGGTGAATCATATAATAACCAATATCTGATTAAAAGTGGACTTCACATTGGAGATCAAGTTGTTGTACAAGGAGCAGACCGTTTATTTAACGGAGATACTCTGACTACGCCAACGAAAAAAGGTAATCTTAACACCACAAATCGCACCACTACAGAGGATAAACAAGAGGTAACGGCTCATGATTGAATTTTTTATCAAAAAACGTAAAGTTACTTTATTATTTTTTGTACTTTTGATTTTGTATGGTGTCTATTCAGGTATAAGCTTACCACGACAATTACAACCAGATGTTGTTGTGAAAACAGCATTAGTAACGACAACATATGCGGGAGCTTCACCGGAACTTATGGAACAGACAGTTACCGAGGTGCTAGAACAAAAAATTAAAGAAGTTACTGACCTCAAAACAATCTCCTCTACTTCTGGAAATGGAATCTCGACTATTACTGTACAAGCGGAAGATAAAGCTGATGCAGAAAGTGTATGGAATGAACTTAGACGTAAAGTAGAAGATGCTCAATCCAGCCTACCTGCTGATGCAGATGTACCCATTGTTAACGATAATTTAGCGCAAAGCTTTGTACAGTCTTTTGCAATCTATGGCAAAACAAAAGAAGATGTCTATGCGTTAAATGATCTGATGAACACATGGCGCAAACAACTTCGCGCTATTCCAGGAATCACTGAAGTATCTATCAAAGGGTTACCTGAACAGGAGATCAGTATAGAAGCAGATACTAATAAGTTAAAGCAATATAATATTACCTGGGAGACTGTACTACAAGCGATCCAGTCTGAAAATGATCGTATACCTGTAGGCAATCTTACGTATGAGAATCGTACGTACCAGCTCAAAGTAGACAAGTCAGACGACTTTGAAACGATAAAAGATATTCTGATTACTCAGACAGAAGCGGGTATTCCTGTCTATCTCAAAGATGTAGCAGATGTGAATATAGTTCCTACTACAGCATCTTATCTGAGTTACTACAATGGAGTACCGTCCATCACGATGGATATCAGTAGTCAAGCTGGCTCAGATGTTATCGATATGAACAAAGTGCTATCTACCAAAATGGCTTCTTTAGAAAAAACGTTGCCTTCTAATCTAAAAATCGATTCTTTGTTTGCTCAAAGTGATGAAGTACAACGAATCTTTAACGATTTAATACGAGAAATGGCTATCGCTATTATAGCCGTAATTCTCATCTGTACATTAGGTATGAATTTGCTAACAGCAGGTTTTGTTGCTCTTTCAATTCCTATTTCTATTGCGCTGGGATTAATTGTATTACCTCAAGCAGGCATCACATTGAATCAGATAACGATTGTTGGTCTGATTATTGTGCTGGGAATTCTGGTAGATGATGCTGTTGTAGTTAACGACAATATCGAGCGCAGATTATCGACACTTGGAGAACATCCCACAGAAGCTTCTGTGCGAGGAACAAAAGAAGTGGCTGTTTCGATTATTACAGCTACCCTAGCCACGATTGCTGCTTTTGTACCATTAATGTTGTTACCCGGAGATATGGGTTCATTTATTCGACCGATTCCGGTTGTTATTTCATTGTGTATGTTGGCTTCGATGATTATGTCTTTAACGATTATTCCTATTTTCCGCGAATGGTATGAAAATAGACAAATAGAAAAAGGCAAACGTCATATCGATAAGCCGGCAGGTCTATTAGGGAAGCAAATTCAGAAATTAACGAATGGCTATGCTTTCCGCTTAATGCCAAATATACTCAAGCGTCCATTAATGGTTGCTTTAACCGGGTTAGTTATCAGTACAGCAGTGTATAGCCTTGCTTTATTAACACCGATTGAATTGTTCGGAACATCGGAAGAACCACAAATTTCTGTAGATGTTAGCTTGCCTTCAGGAACATCGCTGGCAGAGACCAATCGAGTAACTGAAAGTATTGCTACATGGGTAAAAAAACAGCCTGATATTGATAAAATAGCCTATGCTGTAGGCGGAGCGGCTCCCAAGCTTTTCAATAGTACGAACGGATCTAGCAGTGGAACCGATTCAGGTCAGATTTTAGTCACTGGAAAACATGGTATGAATGTTGAGTCTACCGTAGAGCTATGGTCTGACTCCCTCAAAGCAGAGTATCCCGGTATCCAAATCTCTGTAAAAGGTGCTGCGCTCGGAATTCCTGTAGGAAAACCTATTTCAATTCGTGTAACAGGAGATCAATTACCAGAATTACGTAGTCTGAGCGATCAGATTAAGCAGATTATTTCTGAATCTCCAGGAACGTATGGCATTACAGATAGTACCGGAAATGATAGTTATACATTAGATTTTGCTGTCAACAAACAAGCAATGGATCGCTATCAAGTCACATACAAAAATTTGACACAAACACTGCTAATGATGGGTAGTGGATTTAGTGTAGGTGACTTTGATAATGGTAGTGATTTGATCGATTTAAAATTATATATCAAAGATTCACGTAACAGCAGTCCCAATACCTTATTACAGCAGGTGAATATTACCAATTCGGCAGGCACACAGATTCCATTATCTCAAATTGTCGAGATTAAGCCTGTATTTTCTATTCAGCAGATCAACCATTATGATCTTAAACGTGTCAATACGATAGAAGCAGAACTGAGTGGACCTACCGCTACAGAAGCGATGCAAGATATTAGACCTAAGCTTGAGCAAATTCAGCTTCCAGAAGGATATACGTGGGAAGTTGGTGGTGAGACATCTAGTCAGACAGATACGTTCAAAGATTTGGGTGCATTATTTGTAGTTGCTGTATTTATTATTTTCATCCTGATAACGATGCAATTTTATTCGTTATTGATTCCATTTATTATCATGACGACGGTATATTTAGCCGCCGCAGGTGGTGTATTAGGATTATTTGTGACTCAGACGCCGATTGGATTTATGGCGGTGATGGGTATTATCGCACTCGCAGGAATTGTAGTTCGTAATGGTATCGTATTAATCGAATTTATAGAAGATGCAAGACATGAAGGTATGGAATTAACAGAAGCGATTATTCTAGCAGCATCGGCACGTTTTCGTCCGATTATTTTAACATCATTAACAGCTATAGTTGGGATGATTCCGATTGCTACAGTAGGAGAACTGTTATTCCGTCCATTGGGTGTCGTTATTATTTTTGGATTGGTCTTTTCAACTGTTCTAACATTATTTGTTGTGCCTTCGCTATATATGGTTATGGCGCGCTATACTGATAAACGCATGACTTCCAAGTTAGCACGTAAAAACAAACGATTAGCCAAACATCAATAATATTATAGTTTACAATGATAACCACTTCTCAAAGCAAAGTTCTTATGCGTAGATAGTGACAGCAATGTCTGGTGTTACTATCTACGTCATTGTGCCAAGGAGGGTACTGGATGAATCATACCTATACCATGATAGAACAAATTAAATTATTGTTTGTTACTAAAGGATACGAAGAGACTTCAGAACAAGATATGATCGAGATATGTAGTCTCACACAAGCCGATTTTGCGCATCAATTTAAAAGTAAAGATCATGTATTTTGCTTGGTTTTGGATATCATTTGTCAGGAGATCGATGACCTTATTTTTAATCATTATACTGATCAACAGGTCATACCCGAGCAAAAAATAATAGCGTATATACAAAGCTATATGCAACATATCACTATTGTTTATCCTCATTTACAGCAGAACAGTGTAAGCAAGCAAAATAGATATGATAACCCTGCGATTCATTATGCTTATCAACGACTGGAATATCGTTTGAGCACGTTACTTCTAGAAATGATGAATAGTATCTTATATGAGCTAGATGATACTAATTTGTTGGGATGGAACAAAGATCATTTGCACCAACAGATCAAGCAATCTCATAGTATGTCATTATCTCAAGCATTAGATATTCAACAAAGTCTATATCATTCCAAAATACTGGTGCATAGTAAACATACAACTATATATACCAAACGTGCTCAGTGGCGTAAAATACGCCATGTAGAGCAAGAAATAATGAACACCACAGATCGATGTATACTGGTGAATACGTTACTTCAATGTATAGAAAAATATCCGATTAAATTGCTTGATTCTGTCAAAGTTACAGAACAAAGACCTTACGAATTGCATTGAAAAGGTGTGATAACATATGGGACTAAAAAAGATGCTAGAAGTATTCAGCGTCTTTTTTAGTTTTATATAGGATAATTATAGTGATAGAACAATTTTTTGTATTGTATAATAAGTAATCATAGAACATGAATATACAATCTATACAGAAAATAGGTGAATAATGAAATATGAATGTATTCGGATACTAAAGTACATAATATATGTTGCACTATGTTTATATAATTATTACTATTTTAGTCTTCTACTAGTTAATGTCATATATGAATGTTTTACTAATGTTGATCAATATATAGCTGATTATCATATTCATCCAGGTGGTGCTGCAATTATGTTTACAGCAGCTTTGGGAGGTCCTTTATTTAGCTTGATCATGACTAGTATATCAATTCGTTGGTATAAAAATTATGGAAGACCTACACATAAGCGATTTATTATAAGCCAATTGATTATATTTGTAGGTTTAAAAATTTATGAAATTGTTCAATATACATAATCAAAAGATACTTTGCGAAAAGGAGTTATTAAAATGAGTTATGATCTTCATATTTCTAAAACAGAACAATGGATGGATAGCCAATCCCATCCAATTACTGAAAAAGAGTTAAACAAAGTAAATCATCTTTTGAAAGATTTCCCTTTTATATTTGAACATGGAAGGTTAACTTTATGTGGAGCCGACTCTACTGTAATCTCATTGATGATTGAAATAGCTTCTCAACTCGATGGTTATGTACAGGGAGATGAACTAGAGTATTATAACGATCCTAATTTATTTCCGCCTATCATCCCTTCATTATTTATAGATCGAGCTGATTCCACTGTAGAATTGAATGGGTGGGTTGATGATATTAAAATTGGAGATACTATCCATCATGTTAAATTTGGTCTAGGACAGATTGAAGCGATCATTGGTGAGCAACAAGATAAAGAATTGATTGTGAAATTTTCTGAAAAAACAAAGCGTATATTAGCATATCAAGCATCTACTAAATACCATGTAGTCAAATCGTATACATAATAAAGGAGAGTTGTAATGAAAGAAATGATGAGAATGAATCAAGTAAACATGTTGAGAAAAGAGTATCCTACCTATTTTGAATCAATAACTAATATCATTAATGTACTAGATCCATGTGGTCTAGTGGCTTCGGGAGCACCTGAAAATGAACATGAAGTATTAGTAGGAGAAGTATTATTTTTAATAATCAATCATAAAGAAAAAGAAATAAAAGAACTTATCATTAATGCTTATGACTGGTACGGCATGAGCATTAATGAAGATTATACAGACGAAAATTATCCTTGTATAAACAAAGCTGTTATACAAATTATCGAAGTGGCTTCTTTATATAAGCAAAATAATCATTAATATCATAAATCAGCTAGATAAATGTCTTAAAAAGATAATCAAGAATCCCAACTTACTCTAAATTGTTCGGGTGTCATGGCAACGACTTTTTTGAAGCAGTGAATAAAATAGCTGCTTTGCGAAAATCCTGAATCTAAAGCGATATCTTGAATAGTTTTGGTGGTAGAAAGAAGTAGCTTTTTCGCATACAAAATACGAGATTCCAGTAAATAGGCAGTCGGTGTCACTCCCATAGATTGGTGAAATTTACGTGTGAAATAAGGGACACTATATCCAGTAAATTGAGCAATGTCTTTGATCGATAATGCTTCTGTACAGTGTTCACGCATATAATTGGCTGCGGCATGAATACCATGCAAAGCAGGGTCTTTGGGCAAATGAAGGGACACGGCATCTTTAGTAATATGTAATAACATTTCATAAAGTACAGCAGAAGCGCGTATTTCTTGCTTGAGATCAAAGTTACGACCTAGAGCTAACAGTTCTTCCATACATATATTCAATGTCTGCATAGAGTGTAATTCAAATAACCATACTTCACTGATTCCTCTTTTGCCTAATAATGATTCTAGGGCAGAAGCGGAAAAGTGAATCCAGCGTATATCCCACGGATCATAAGAATCAGCTTCATAACGTTCTGCCAACTCGGGGCCATACAAGAATCCATGACCTGCACTTAACTCGTACCTGTTTCCTTGACTGTATACATAGCCTTTTCCTTTCAAAATGAAGTGCAGATTATACAACCGGTTTAACTTGAAATCGCTACTATTTGCCGGACGATCTACCGTATGAGAAGAATGATTCTGATAGCCTCCTATAAAGTCTGGATAACAACTATAATGTGGAAACGAAGGATTGGGAAAGAAAATATGTTCTCTCATATTAGATTACCTTTCATATGAAATTTATACTATAATATAGCCTATTTTACAGCAATACCAGCTACATAGTAAAAAGATAATCGCAAAATATTGATATCAGGATAATTACTCGTTATATACGTAAACATCACATAGCCTTAAAATAAACGTATCCAAACATTAGAGGTGATCGTTATGAGCAAATCTATTCAACTTGATGCTTTACAATTAGGACTATGTTATTATCCTGAACAATGGTCTGATTCGTTATGGGAAGATGATTTTAGACGAATGAAAGAAATGAATCTATCTCATATTCGTATTGGAGAATTTGCATGGAGTATTTTTGAACCGCAAGAAGGAGTATATGACTTTGATCTGTTCGACCGCGTACTAGACTTAGCACAGCAGTATGGACTAAGTGTAATTATGGGCACACCTACAGCAACACCACCCGCATGGTTAACGCAGAAATATCCAGAAGTATTGAACGTATCGATCGAAGGTGTTACATATCAGCATGGTATGCGGAGACATTACAATTATAGTAGTCCTAAATATCAGGAACTATGCGCTACGATTACCCGTCAAATGGCAAATCATTTTAAAGACCATCCCGCTATCATCGGTTGGCAGATTGATAATGAACTGAACTGTGAAGTCAGTGAATTCTATGCAGAAGCTGACCATATTTCATTTCGTCAATGGGTACAAAAACGTTATCATACATTGGAAGCGCTTAATCAAGCATGGGGGACTGTATTCTGGAGTCAGACGTATACCGATTGGGAACAGGTGTATTTGCCACGTCCTACTGTTTCTCATTCTCCTAATCCGCATCATGTATTAGACGAAAAGCGATTTATTTCAGACAACACGATTGCATTCGCCCGTATTCAAGCAGACATTTTGAGAGAAGTTGCTCCGCATCAGTGGATTACGACTAACGGTCTATTCGGGCACTTGGATAGTCATGCGTTAACAGAAGAACTGCTCGACTTTTTCTCCTATGATTCGTATCCGCAATTTTCAACCATCTTTGGCAGTGATGAACCTAAGCCATTGTTGGATCGTAAATGGAGTCAGAATCTGAGCGTTGTCCGTAATATATCTAACAATTTCTGCGTTATGGAACAGCAAGCAGGGCCGGGTGGTTGGGTGAATCGAATGAATATGCCTGCTCCGCGTCCAGGGCAATTAAGATTATGGACTTATCAATCGGTATTACATGGTGCGGATCTAGTCATGTATTTCCGCTGGCGCACTGCTACATTTGGTACAGAAATCTACTGGCATGGCTTAAATGATTACCATAATCAACCGAACCGTCGGATTGCAGAAGCATCTCAAGTCGGACAAGAATTTGTAGCGATCGGTAACAAGATAGCAAGTACGACTTATCAAGCCGATATAGCTATTGTCAAAGATTACGACAACGATTGGGATGGCGAGTATGATATATGGCATGGCCCTTTGACAGCTAAAAGTATCAATGCGTGGTTTAAGCAACTTCAATATCAGCATATTCCTACTGATATCATTTATTTGCGCAAGCAGACACTGGCAGAATTACAACAATATAAAGTGCTTATTTATCCACATGCTGCGATTATGTCTGAGCAGACAGCGACTTTATTGACTCAGTACGTACAAGCAGGAGGAACACTTATTTTGGGTGCTCGCACAGGTTACAAAGAGCTATCCGGTCATTGCCGAATGGCACCTATGCCAGGCCCTGTCGCTTCCTTATGTGGAATCTCTGTAGCGGATTTCACTTCAATTACAGGTAATGCTCCAGTACCAGGATTACAATGGCAACATACCAATCATCATATGGAACAAGTAGCACAGTTATTTAATGATATTTTACAATTAAATGAAGACGATGTAGAAGTATTAGCGACCTATACATCCTCTTATTATGAAGATGCTCCTGCATTAACACAGCGACCATACGGTCAGGGAAAAGTATTATATTATGGAGCAGCATTTCATGAAGATGTTGTCGATGAATTATTGCGTATTTTAGAAATATCTTCACCTGTTGCAGAATGGTTAGAAGTACCGGAACACGTAGAGATTGGGATTCGTCAGAATGAGCAGAATCGCTATATCTTTTTGCTAAATTATAGTGATCAAGAAGCTTCTATCCATATGAAAGAACAGCGTACAGATGTGTTAACAGATACGGTGATAGAAGGATCAGCGACGATACCGGCTTATGGTGTAATGATTTTAGAATAATAACGATAGATATACAAAAATAACGACAGATATATATAAATATATGAAAACCTCCTGCTAGTAAGGAGGTTTTTTCGTCATCATATTTGTTAATCGTTAAGATAGGTGTATAATGATTTCCAAACTTTGATTATCGTGCAAACCATAGTATGATAAGAGACAATACAAAAGAAAGGAGCGACAATTGTATCTTACTTGCAATATTAGTTATACAAATATAGATATTCTATCTACATAGAGGAGCTAATACAATGACCCAAATAGATACTATTCGCATTGTAAGCTATGAGCCACGTTTTGCTGCGTCGATTGCTGAGATGTGGAACGCCAGTCATGAGAGTTGGGGCGGTGATAATACTGTCCAGACAGAAGAAATGATTTTGAAAGAACATCATAATCATACCCATATTGATGTCTTTTTAGCTGTCAAAGATGATGAAGTGGTAGGCTACTGTAGCTTTTCTCATTATAAAGAAGATACAGGAGCTTTATATATTCCGCTACTGAATGTACGTCCAGATTATCATGGATACAAAATCGGAAAAAGATTAGTATTACGAGCAGTAGAAGAAACAATTCAACGAGGTTGGCCAAGACTGGATTTATATACATGGCCGGGTAATATCAAAGCTGTACCTACATATAAAAAAGCAGGCTTTTTCTGGGAACGGCGTGACGATACAACCCATCTTATTAATTTAATTCCAGCGGTATTGCAGACACCAGCAGTACAGCCTTATTTTGAACAGATCGACTGGTATACAGATAGTACGCGCGAGATAATAACAGAACCTGATGGGCGTCAAGAATATAGATTTGATTATTTTACTTATGCGTGGCATAAAGGTGATCTTCAACTCAAAATGGAATATGAACGAACCGGTCGCGGTCTACGATTGATTGAAACGAATGATTATATCATTCAGGCTACGATTCCTGTTGCTCATCAATTGCCATTTGGAACAGAGTACCCGATCATCTATGAAGCAATTAACAAAACAGGTCAACCGTTATCGCTTGAGATCAAGTCTATTCCTAATGATGCTATCGCTTTTGAATTGCAAGAATCTAGAACAGTAGCATCACATACAACGATTGAAGGACATTTTCAGATTATGCCGATTGAAGAAGAGCAAGATCCTTTTCAGACGCATCCTGTTGTCGAAGCAGAATTAATGATCAACGGGAAATCGGCTACATTCAAAATCGGTGTAGAACCCAAGTTTCCGGTACGATTAAAAGTAGAAGCTCCTCACCGTACATTCATGGTAGGCGAAAATATCCAACTACAATTAACAGTAGAAAATGAGTACGATCGACAAATTACTTATTACATGAAATGTCCTGACGATCATATATTGTCATTTCAAGATGCTGTGATATCTATTGAAGTTCCAGCTCGATCACGTCGCTGTATTACTCTTCCAGCCACATTGCTTCATTATGGAATCTGGCATCATTCTATTCCTATCTATACACAGCCAGAATGCACCGAAGAGTCCAAAATATTGGAGCAATACATAAGTCTTGTCTTTCCAGGAATACAATCTGCATTTGGAGGCGAGACGGCTAAAGATTGGATCATCTCTAATGGCAAATACAGCATACATTTAAATAAAATCAACAACAATTTGATGATCTATGAAGGTACAGAAGAAGCCCTTCGTTTATTTCATCCCAAATTTGGACTGCCTTATAAAAATGAATTTCAAAAAAATCGTGCTTCTCAAGTTACGTTCCGTTATGAAGATGCTATGATCATGGAAGCAAGATACAATGTAGCTACTATTGGTGTGATATTAACAACGATTATCCAACTACATGCGAATGGTATGGTAAGCCGTTATTACACTATAGAGAATCAACAAGAGCAAGAACGTAATGAACCGTTATTTTTGAAAGAACACTTTCGTTTTCCATTGGAAAATAGTATTATTCCTTACCGTAATCAGTACATTCATACAGCTAAAGGTTCAGATGCTTCTGAAAATGATTACTGGGAAGCTAACGATATTACAGAAAATTGGTTGTTTGCACATACTTCTGATTCAACATGCGGTGTAACTTGGTCAGCAGATACAACATTAACCAAAGACCTTTGGCTGTATGCATTCGAACATCCATTATCTTTACACAATATAGGAGATCAAGTCGCAACACCTGCCCTTCAATTTGCTATTGGGACCTGGAATAATTGGCAGGATTTTAGACGATTTGCAGTACAGGAACATTCAGATCGTAATCTAACAACGACTGCATCTCTTGAATGTAAAGTAAATCAAGGCAATCCTTTTGTACAGCAATCTGTAGATGTACAGATTACAGAACACAAAAATACCATTTTGGATGGAACGCTCTTGATTTCGTCACAGTTCAATAGTGTGGAACAGACTTCATATGATCTATCCAAAACATTAGAATTACATGATTTCCAAGTGCAACTTCCGATACAAAATTCTTCTCCAATCGATGTGCTTACCTTACAACTGGATATGGACTCCTATGTATTGGAAGAGCAGCATTTGGTATTTCCAGTCTCTGAACAGGTCATTATGCAAGAAGTGATCTCAACAGAACATGGAGATGTTCATACAGTGCGTAACGGGGTGTTAGAATTTCAAGCCAGGCAATCTTTTGCACCGACTTTATTTTCACTTAAATATGATGGATTAGAATGGCTGGATTCTTCATTCCCACAACCGATTGCTAAGTCATGGTGGAATCCATGGATTGGCGGTATTTCATTAGAAGTTCATGGTCTATCCCAGCGAACATTGTTGGAAGAAGAACGGATAGTTGAGTTTACAGAAGTGAAAGACAATATAGGAAATACATGGTCAGGTATTTGTATAACCGTTCATATTAAGCAAAACGCAAAATTAAAAGGGCTATCGTTCCAGCAGTATTATGTAACACTTCCAGGTGTTCCAGTACTTTGTCATTTTATTAAGCTAGATCAACAAACAGGAACAACGTTATCACCATTTGGAGCTAATCATTTTAGCTTTTATAAAGTGAGTGAAGAGATCAAAGAAGCCAAAGCCTATGTTAAAAATGAAACAAAAGAAGATATTATCTATAAAGCAGGTAGAGTCCAATATGAGACAGAAGCCAAAGATAAAATTATTCGCTTTGGATCAAATGAACGGAAAGAAAAGTTATTATTTGTTGATCATCCAGAAAATGAGTCTTGCGCTGTGTTTGTGAATACCCACCTAGTCGCTTCTGTGGCTATTTCCAAAATATTTGCTAACAACAATGAAGAGGTATGGGGCAAACCACAATTCTATATCATTTCAGATATAGACATTCCAGATTCGACATTAGCAGATTTGTTCAATATTCAATTTGATTTCAATCATGCCACCAATGATTCAGAAGGGAGCACACCATGAAAATCATAGATGCTCATATACACTTTTCAGAAATTGACTCTTTTTACGATACAGCTACATCGTTAGCTTCCATTGACTATACCCAAAAAGGGTTATTGGATGAATTTGCACGATCAGGAGTAGTAGCGGCTGTAGGCATGGGAGTCACAGAAACGTCTGCTGGAGGTTTTCCTGATACAGCCGCACGTAATCCGATGTTGTTAGATTTGAAAGATCCTATGCCAGATAATCTATTTACTTGCGTAGGGATTAATCCTGTTACTCTGCATCAAGAAGGTCAATTGGAAGCATTAGAGGAATCGTTACAATGGGATCATGTTGTCGGAATCAAGTTATATGCAGGATATTATCATTATAATGTCGGTGATGCTATCTATGATCCGGTGTATGACCTTGCTCGTAAGTATGCACTGCCGATCGTTATTCATGGTGGACTAACCTATTCAGATCATGGATTGCTCAAATATTCTCATCCGCTATCAATGGAAGAAACGTTTCTCAAGCATCGCGATATTACGTTTATGTTATGTCACTTGGGTGATCCGTGGGTGATGGATACAGCGGCTTTGCTTGAAAAAAATCCGAACTTGTATGCTGATCTATCCGGTTGGATCGTTGGTGATAGTTCTAAAGTATATCGTCTAATGGGTGAGCAAACGTATGTAGATCATTTTAAGCGAGCTATCGTATTCGCTGAAAAGTATGATCGACTGGTATTTGGTACGGACTGGCCGTTAGTGCCTCTAGATGCGTATATTGCTTTTATCAAAAATCTAATACCTGAAGCTCAGTGGGAAAATGTATTTTACAATAATGCACTTCAAGTCTTTCCCAAGTTGAAAAACTGGATAGAATCTCAATCAATCTAATATTATGATGTGCTCATTTCTAATATAGTATTCTAATAGAAATGATCGCATGATAGTCAGCTACCTTATCACAAAATCAAAACGTGTACTTTTATGTCAGACATCGACATAGAAGTACACGTTTTTGGGTTTGAGGCTTTATAGATATATAAGTAAATCATAATTCATAATTCATAATCAATCGTGATCATCCCATAATCGTCCATGATCATGCCATTGACCATACATTTTATTGGCTTTGGTATTAGTTATCAATTTCTGAAGTCTGTGATAGAAGATTTCAGGTTGATCATAAGTACTCTGAATCGTATCTATTCGTACTCTTTGATATAACTTTGGAAATGCTAGAAAGTGGGTATATACTTCAGCATCTTCTTGTAATGCTTGTAGAATATGTGGATGTATCACAAAAGTGTCCTTATTCATATCAGGTAATACTTTTCTACCTGCATCTGTCATAAGCCCTAGCTTTTCTAATCGGCGAACACGCTCTTTATTGAGTTCAGTCCATGAACTTTTTAAACGGCGGGGAGATAATCGCTGTGCTAATTGGGTCTCGGATATTTTCTTCTTAACTCCATCGATCCAGCCAAAACATAGACATTCTTCGACGACATCCAAGTAGAGTAAAACATCAGGAGTAGGTGCGATACTCACAATGACCCAACAATACGGCATATCGTTACTATGCTGTTGTAACCATACTCTTAATTCTATTTTGGAATGTATAGTGAGAAGATGGTCGATGTTATTCAATGTATCCTGTTCCTTTCGCTGATTAGATAGATGGGGCCGATTCCTGATACCAGAATAATATATAATCATTCATTGCAGAAGCATGACCTAATTGACGAAGCATAGTAGAAATATTTCCTCGATGATATGTTCCGTGGTTTGCTACATGTAGTACGATTTCCGCTAAGCGCGTTTGTCTTGCGCCAACATAAGGATTGTTAAGTAGAATAGATTGTTCTAAATCTATTCCGTTTTGTAGCCATTGTTGATACTGGTCGGTTAATACTGCAAAACGAGTGATATACTCATCGATAGAAGTCAGTGCGGTCTGATTCAAAGCCATACATTCTTGTAAGGCTTCAGGCATTTCTTTACCTTGTAGAACCTGATAAAACATTTTATCCACAGCATACATATGACTTAACGCATGCGCTATCGTTGGGAAAGAGCTATTTACTTCTTCGTGTAGTACAGAGTCAGGAAGTTCTTGGATTCTTTCCATAATAATACGACTTGCCCAGATGTGGTACTTGAACATTTCTACAGGGTGATTGGACATGAACAACAGCTCCTTTGAGATGATGATGAATTATATTACAGTTCTCATCATAGCCAAAGAAGTATGACAACAGTGTGTCATACTTCTTTATAAAGGTGTAGGGCTTGTTCAATTTGTTGTTTTAATATGATTCGTAACTCGGCAGGTTCTAACACTTCAGCACCATCCCCAAAGCTAAGCAAGATCGACCATAACCATTTGGCTTCAAGAGGTTTATAGATAGGAATACGCATGATCATACTTCCATCAGACTGAAATGTTTTGTCTGCTTGCTGAAATTGATCCAGTGCTTCTGCTAAAGATTGAGGGGCTACACGAATTACAATTTCTTTTAATTGGTTTCCCCATTCTGGCTCAGTCTGTTGAATTTGTTGTGGAGTACATGGATGAGGTTGAAAATCTTCAGTCGTTAACTGTACATTCATCATTCGAGATAAGCGAAACTCTCGATAATCCTGTTTGGTCTGGCAAAAGCCATGAACATACCACGTACTATATTTGAAATGAAGCCAGAGCGGTTCGATCTTCCGATGAGTATGTTCATTATTGGCATTAATATAATCAAAATGGACTACTTTGGTATTATTAATCCCTTGACGTAGATAAATAAGAGCATAAGGTTCTGTTCGGTATGTATCGAAATTGATTGCTAGATTAGAATTGTGATGTTCAGGCGCGACTGTCTGTAGACGTTCAATTGTACTTTGCGCACGTTCATCTTGAAAGACAGTGGAAAGGCTGGTTAGCACAGTAATTAATGAATCGACATCATATGCACCAAGCAGACTTTTGTCCATTTTATATCCATCTATAATCCCATATCCACCACTACTTCCTTGATACGATACAATGGGTAATCCAGCCGCGCAGAGTACATCAATATCCCGATAGATTGTTCGTTGCGATACCTGAAACTGTTCAGCCAAGACAGAAGCAGATAACACTTCGTGATTAAGCAATTTGTAGATCATCGCAATCAATCGCTCTAATTTCATAGATTTATCCCGCCTATTGTTATGATTTATTTGCTTCTTATTTGGATCATAGTGAGTTGATTTATTACTTAATCTATAACAGTATACCTTAGAATATAATAAAAGATGTTTTAGGATTTAGAAAAGGGGAGTTAGATTTTAAAAAAGTAAACATACATGCTATAAGCGTTATAATATAAGCAAGATATGGGTACGAAATGTTTGATATAGAGGAGAGGATATTCTTATGGATCATAATCAAATGCGCTATACAACATATACATCAAAGCATAGCGATATTATCGAGCAAGGCATAGAACCTATTCAAACGTTTCTGACTGAAGAGAGTACACAAGAAAAGCTTAATTTATTATTTTGTATGGATAAATATCTTGATCCATGGTTTGGATATAATCTACCTCATTTTGACGAGATTATTTTTCTTCTGGAACAGCATTTATTTTTGCAAGAAAATGATGAAGTGAAAGAAGAAATTATCCAGCTACTGTGTATGTATTCTCTTCAAAATCTTGATTATATAGCAGAACATATTAATAAGATCGATCCTAAATGGTTATCGGAGACAGTTTATGCACTTGGATTAACATATAATCCTAAATATATTCCTGTTATATTACCATATACGTTGGATGATAACCCTGCTGTGCAACAATCTGCTGCTGAAGCATTGCGACTATTGGAGCAAGTGAAAAACTGATATCCAAAAAGAAAAAACAGTTCATAATTATCGTTACGTATTTAGGTATTATCGTTATCAAAAAAGTGAGTTGTACACCTGTAGAATCTAGATATCATAAAGGAGTATACATGATTACTATAAATGCTTTGCTGATCGGGGCGGGTATTATCCTTATTGCAAGCTTTGTACAAGGATTAACAAGTTTTGGATTTGCTTTAATCGCTTTGCCATTACTTAGTTTATTTCTACCGATTCAGCGTGTCGTGCCGATGATTGTCATATTAAGTATGCTGATTTGCTTGTTAGTCTTATGTTCTGTCTACAGGGATACCAATATTCGCAAAATCGGATTATTAATTATCGCAAGTGTGCTTATGGCTCCGGTCGGAACATTATTTTTGCTTATTATTAGCGGAAATACTCTTAAAATGGTGACAGGTATACTGATTACATTGTTTGCTGTGTTTTTATTAAGTGGACGCACGATTCCGATAGCTAATGAAAAAGTCGCTTATCTTTCCGCAGGCGCTTTGAGTGGCATACTTAGTGGCAGTATATCGGTTAGCGGGCCTCCGATGGCATTGATGTTGTCTAATCAAGGCATGTCCAAACAGATGTTTCGAGCCAATCTTGCTTTAGTCGGTGTGATATTAAATGGAGTCACGATCATTACATTTGTATATAGTGGATTGATCGATCAGGAAATGAGTCTATATCTAGGTTGGATGTTACCGGTGATGCTAATCGGAACATGGATAGGAGTCAAAGCGGTTACCTATTTGAACGAGCAGAAATTTAAAAAGTATTCACTGGGTTTGATTATTTTATCAGGAATTTGGACGTTATTAGCAGGTCTAGGTGTGATATAAAATGAACTACATGCTACGTAGTAAAACTAAAAAGAGAACAGTCCTGTATAAGGATCTGTTCTCTTTTTAATTGTATTGTATATAAAGCATTATCGTTATCAAAAATTGATCTTTACAACTTTACCCATGCTTCCAATCCATCCGGTTGATCAGGATTGATATTCTGACGCTCTGCACTGGCTAATGCCACCATTTGTGGAATAAAAATAAAAGGAATCCCTTGAGCTGCTGGATGCAAAGGTTGTTCTAAAACAATGCCTAAATTTACCCATGCATCTGAAATCCGATTGGAGTGATCTGCTAACGCAATAATTCGTGCTCCACGAGCATGGATATCTTGAATAAGATTGTGTTGATACTCTGTACCTTCTCCAGTTAATGCCGCAATCACCAATGTATCTTGATCAATAGTCACCATTGGGCCATGGCGAACATCTAACAAGTGAAAAGCATGGGCTTCTGCTTGCGCAATTTCAGTGATAGCAATCGCACCTTCATTAGCTAATCCTTGTAATTCACCATCTGCTAATAAAATTACACGTTTCCATGTAAAATCAGCCACTTCTCGAATTGAAGCTTCTACTTTTTCCATGTAAGCTTCACCCATTTGAATTGCACTTTGGATATCTTCAATTAATTTTTCATTATTACTCCAAAAAGCATTAATCAACAGATTAGCTACATACAAATTGGTGACTGTACGAGTCTGGCATACACTATGATCAAATGCCCATGGTAATTCTAACGATAAATCAGCTTCTGTAGATAAAGGAGAATTGGATACACAAGATAGAGAAAGAACAGAAAGAGGTTGTTGTTTACGTACACGTTGAATAGCTTCTATAATTTCGCTTGTACTACCTGAACGTGATGGAGCGACCAATAATGTATTTGCCAAAAGGGGAGCATACCGCTCTGCATTTAGCATGAGATCGCCGCCTGCTAATGCGGATGCAGGCATGTTTGTATATAAACGAGTAGAAAAAGCAGCCGATTCACTTAAACAGTAACTAGAACCGCAGCCTACAAATGTAATTGAACTAGGCTGTACTTGTTCGCGTAAATCTTGAATAGCATTACGATGTTCTAACATATAATTGAATGTCTGATGTAGCGCTGTGTATTGCTTTTTTACTTCCTGATACGTTAAATTCATCAGTTAACCTCCATATAGTATATTTTGCAAAATAATCATTACAATTGGTACTTACCATATAGTATATTTCTTTAATTTGATTTTTTCAATCATTATTATGACGAAATAAATCAAATAAGACTATTTGAATATTTTATTTTACATTTATAATCAAAAAATAAATAAATTTATAAAAAAAATCAAAAAAAGATTGTTTTGATCATTAATTAAGAGTATTATAATTAAAAAATGATCTAAAGAGTCAATTTAAATGATTTATTCAATCATTAAGGAGATGCTAATATGCCAATTATTTCATCAACTGCTATGCTACAAAAGGCAAGAGAACATCACTATGCTGTAGCTGCTTTCAATGTACATACTTTGGAAATGCTACAGGCTGTTGTCGATGCTGCTACAGAAATGGAATCTCCACTTATTATCCAATCGACAGTAGGTACTGTTCGTCATTTAGGTGCTAAGTATCTAGTCGAAGCAGCTACGGTTGCTGCGAATCAATCTTCTATTCCTATTGCACTTCATTTGGATCATTGTACAGAGTTCAATCTTATTATTGAATGTATACGGGCAGGCTATACGTCGGTCATGATTGATGCTTCTATGCACCCTTATGATGAAAATGTAGCAATCACTAGCAAAGTCATGGAAATTGCAACGGCTGCTGGTGTGAACGTCGAAGCAGAGCTTGGAAAAGTAGGCGGCGTAGAAGACGATATCGTTGTCGATGAGCAAGATGCTCTATTAGCAGATCCTGAAGAATGTCTGAAATTTGTAAAACAAACAGGAGTACTCACATTAGCACCTGCGATCGGAACAGCACATGGTATTTACAAAGGTGATCCTCATATTGATTTTGAGCGAATAGAGCAAATTGCAAAGTTAGTCGATGTTCCACTGGTACTTCATGGAGGTTCAGGTATTCCAGCAGAACAAGTGAAGCGAGCTGTTGCTCTAGGTATGTCCAAAATGAATGTAGCTACTGAATTACGTATCGCTTTCTCAGATGCGATTAAACATATTTTTGATGAAAATCCTTCCGAAAATGATCCACGTAAATATATGGTTCCTGCCAAAGAAGCTGTGAAACAATTAGCGATACAAAAAATTGGACTATGCGGATCGGCAGGTAAAGCAGGCGTTTTACAATGATTACGACGGTGACCTTAAATGCAGCAGTCGATAAAACGTATTACATGGATTCATTTGCTACACATCAGGTCAATCGGGTCAGACGTGTACTCACAGAACCAGGTGGTAAAGGAAACAATGTAGCAAAAATCATCAAACTATTAGGCGGCGAAGTGACTGCTTCTGGTTGTATAGGAGGAGACAATGGACAACTAATAGATCGCTTGCTACAAACGCGAGAAATAAGTACAGATTTTGTTATAGCATCAGGTGAATCAAGAATATGTCTCAATCTTATTGATGAATCCAGTCAACATTCTTCTACTGAATTGTTAGAACCCGGACTTACGATTTCTTCATCACAATGGATAGCCATCAAGCAGAAAATACAACAAATTGCTCAGTTATCTACTATTATTGTTTTTTCAGGAAGTTTACCTCAAGGAGTAGCGGCGAATGGATATGCTGAACTCATCGAAATCGTACAACAGGCAGGTGTACATGCTTTTTTGGATACAAGTGGAGTTGCTTTTACAGATTCAATCCAAGCTAGACCTTATTTTATCAAACCGAATCAACAAGAGTTAGAGCAATGGACAAATACCTCGCTGACGACAGATCAACAATACATTGATGCGGCTTGGCTTCTAGTTGATCGTGGTATAGAGAAAGTCTGTATTACGCGAGGAAGTCAAGGGTCTATTGCGATTATCAATAAGCAAGTTTATCAAGTGATATCTCCATCTATTCAAGCCATCAATACAGTAGGGTGCGGTGATGCTTTTGTAGCAGGTATGGCATTTGCAACATCAAGACAGTACGATCCTGTACAACAGTTAAAGTTAGCTTCTGCTGTTGCGACTGCAAATGCATTATCTGAAAAAGCAGGCGATATGGATTATGCGACTTATCTGGAGTTAGAATCTGCTGTTCAGGTCATTCCCTTATAAAAGCGAATAAAATCATCCTACAATAGATGCTTGCAATTCATTCTGTAATCATAGAAAATGATTAAAAAGAGCATAATCATATGAATAATGCTCATAAAAATCAAAGGAGATTGCAGAAATGGAGTATTCTAAAAGTGAATTACGACGTACAAAAATAATGGATATGATCAAAAAGAATGGCAAAATATCTGTCCAAGAAATCACTAGCGTTATTGGTTGCTCTGAAGCTACCGCTAGACGTGATCTCGATCTTATGGAGAAAGAAGGACAATTGATTCGTACAATTGGTGGAGCTGTCTACGAAGGTGGAGGCAAAATCAATCAAGATGAAGTTCCATTTGTTGATAAACAGTTTGCTCAGCAACCAGATAAGCAAAAAATCGCGGAAGCTGCTGCTGCATTAGTAGTCGATGGGGATGTTATTGGACTTACAGGTGGTACAACTACTTTTTTGATCGCTATGGAATTAAAGCATCGCAAAAATATCACTGTTGTTACCAATGCAGTCAATATTGCTTTTGAATTGGCAGATGCCGAAGGGGTTCAAGTGGTGCTCACAGGTGGTGTCATGCGCTCGCAAAGTTACGAATTAATCGGCCCTTTAGCTGAAAGTGTTATTCAGAAGATTAATTTGAGCAAAATGTTTCTGGGTGTAGATGGGGTAGCATCTGAACGGGGGTTTACTATGCATTCTGAATTAGAAGTACGGATTGCTCAGCAATTAAGTGAACGTTCTAGTGAAGTATATGCTGTGTTCGACCAAAGTAAACTTGAAAAAACAGCTTTGTTTACGATTATGCCTTTAAAAGAAGTGACCGGCATTATCACTAATGCACATCCCGACTCCTGGTTACAGCAATTATGTGACAAAGAACATGTTCAACTACAATTAGTCTAATGATTGAGATATCCATCTGATCGTATTGCTATTACGTATAGACAAGGTTGCTTATATCTAATATACAACTTTTGTCTATACGCTATAAGTAATAGGGATAGAGTATGTGAGAGTACTGCATTTGAAAGGGGGAATTTATTGATATGCTTACTAAGGTTTTGAACTACCTTATCTTACTGGTCTTGATTACGGTGATGCTAGCAGGATGTGCATCGAATTCTAAAAATGTAGGCTCTTCTGGTAAAACTAAAATTATATTTTGGGCACATCAAGAAAGTGCAATGAATGATGCATATAACAAGCTAATCAAAGCCTATGAAGCCAAACACCCCGATATCGAAATTGAATTTCAGACTTTTCCGTATGACGTTTATAATCAAAAACTTAAAGCCTCTTTTTCTGCACAAAATCCTCCCGATGTAGCTGAGATGTTTGGTACATGGGTTCCAGAGTATAGTAAAAATGGAGCACTAACTGAAGTTCCTAATATCGAAAAGATCAGCAAAGAATATTATCCAGCCCCATTAGGAGCGTATCAATACAATGGAAAGTTGTATGGCTTACCGCTTGAATATAATCTTGAAAATGGAGGTATGTTAATCCATCCTGAAATGTTCAAAAATAAAGGGCTAGAGTATCCGCCCAAAACATGGGCTGATTTAGTCGAAAGTGCCAAACTATTAACGGTACGTAATGATAATAGTATTCAAATCAAAGGATTTGATTTTGTTTCTTTAGACAATATTACGTTTACCTTTCTCTCTATGATTTTGCAGCAGAATGGAAAGTACTGGGGAACAGACAATCATGTAAACTTTCAAACTCCAGAAGCTATCCAATCAATGAATACGCTTACTTCTTTGGTGAGTGTAGATAAAGTGACTGATCTTTCTGTTTTTGGCGGTCAATTGGATAGTTCAGATTACTTTTTCCGTGGCAATTCTGCTATGACCTATCGTGGGCCTTGGACGGTTGCTTCTGGACTGAATAACTATAAGATGAAAGACTTTGAGTATGTCCCTGTTCCTTCATTTACGAATGAGAATCCTTATTTCGCGGCAGAATCAGGATGGGGTGTAGTGGTAGCCAGTAAAAGTGAAATCCAGAAGCAAGCTTTGAATTTTATTCAATTTTTAAGTGAAAATGAAAATCTGCTTCAATGGAATATAAGTACATTTACGGTTCCTCCCAAAAAAGAAGTCGCGAATAATCCTAAATTTTTGAAGGAAAATCCGTACATGAAAGCACCGCTTGATATTTTGCAGTATGGTCAATGGATTGGGCCTATTACAGATCGAGATTATTTCTTCAAACAGATTAATGATAACTTTCAATTGATTGTAAGCGGACAGATCACCGTCGAAACAGGTCTAAGTAATATAGAAAAATCAATCAATTCAAGTCAAGACCAACACAAGTAGTCGAGGTGAATAGCGAATGAATAAAAGTATCGAAGCTGGAAATACCAGCAAAAGGACATTCGATAAAGGAACGACTCGGTCATATCAAAATGAGAAATGGTTTGTGCGTATTGCTCTAGCCCCGATTCTGCTTCTTTTTGGAGTATTTGCTTTTCTACCGATTGCTTGGAGTTTATTGTTATCTTTTTACGATTATAGTCCGCTCAGTAATCATGCTGTTTTTACAGGAATGAAAAATTATACATTGTTACTTCAAGATGCAGTCTTTCTAAAATCGCTCTGGGTTACTTTTAAATTCGTTGGTATTACTGTTATCAGCAATATTGCGATTACATTAATTATTGCAAGTGCGATCTATGCAATACGAATACAATGGCTTAAAAACTTATTTCGTACCCTGTTCTTTTTACCAGCGATTGCTCCACTAGCGGGAACAGCTATTGTTTGGACAACTATTTTGAATTATGACAGTGGATTATTCAATGTGATTCTGGGTCAGCTACATATTGCTCCTGTTCACTGGTTAAGTGATCCCAAATATGCTTTGTTATCCGTCATTATGATGACGCTCTGGGCAGATATTGGCTATAATATTGTGCTATTTATAGCAGGCAGAGAGTCTATTGCTGATATGTATTATGAAGCGGCTATTCTGGATGGCGCTAATCGCTGGCATTTGTTCTTTTTTGTCACATTGCCTTTATTGCGGAGAACGATGTTATTTGTAACGATCACTACAGTGATTTCATATTTTCAAGCATTTCCACAATTCCAGATCATGACCAAAGGAGAGCCATTTAACGAAACAAGGGTCTTAGCGCTTAATATTTATGACCAAGCTTTTTCCAATTCCAATATGGGCTATGCTTCGGCAATGGCAACTATATTCCTAATCATCATTTTAATCGTAACGTTAATTCAGTTCCGATTAGGACGTGCTAGCTGGGAACAATAAGAGGAGGAGATACAGATGCAACGAAAAAGTCCATGGTTGGATTCGATCGTATTGGTGTTTCTAATCGTGACAGCGGTGGCAATGATGGTTCCCTATCTATGGATGGTAGTATCTTCTTTCAAAAGTAATATGGATATCATGTCAGGTCAGGGAAGTTTTTTTCCAAATCATCCGACATTAGAAGGATATTTTACTGTATTTGAAGATGCTCCCTTTGTGAAATGGATGTGGAATAGCGCTATTTCAGCAGTCATTATCACCATCATTACACTGTTTACAAGTGCGCTTGCAGGTTACGTTTTTGCTAAGCATCAATTTAAAGGCAAACGCATCTTATTTATATTGATTCTGGCAACCATGATGATTCCTTTTCAAGTGATTATGATTCCCACATATCTGATCACTGCAAGACTTGGATTGATTGATCATTTAGCCGCTATTATTTTGCCTAACCTTGTTAGTTCTTATGGAGTGTTCTTAGCCAAACAATTTATTGAAGATATCCCGCAAGACTTGCTGGATGCTGCGCGAATAGATGGTGCTGGTGAATTACGACTGATGATTCGAATTATTGCTCCTCTTATTTTGCCGATGCTATCAGCGCTTGGTATCTTTACATTTATGAATGCATGGAACAATTATCTATGGCCGTTAATCGTACTGAATGATACCGATCATATGACGGTACCTCTGGCACTTGTGTATTTTAACGGAACTCATGTGATCAATTACAATGTTGTGATGTCTGCGGCTGTCTTAATTACTTTACCTGTAATGGTTGTTTTCCTTATTTTCCAAAAGCAATTTATCAAAGGCTTAACTATGACAGGTATGAAATAACAATATTCCATCATAATCAACATGCAGAGAGGACGAATTATAATGACAAAAATATCTATTATTGGTGCAGGTAGTGCTTTTACACAAGATATCACAACAGATATCTTAAACATAGAAGGAATCGATGGAGGAACGATTGCGTTAGTCGATCTTGATGCAAAGCGTCTGGATATTGCTCGTCGTATGGTCGAAAAGTTGATTGAAATGACAGGTAATCGTTGGAACGTTATCGCTTCTACAGATCGACGTGAAGTTATTGGCGGTTCTCAATTTGTAATTAATCAGATTGAAGTCGGTGGATTGCAAAATGTAAGGTACGAGTATGAGATTCCTCTTAAATACAATGTAAATCAGTGTATAGGAGACACGCTTGGGCCAGGTGGTTTGTTCAAAACGTTGCGGACACTCCCAAGCTGGATCGACATTGTGAGAGATATTGAAGACCTTGCTCCTCATGCTACCATTTTGAATTATACGAATCCGATGTCAGCAGTCACTTTACTGACTTCACGGATTACCGAACTTCCGGTAGTCGGTCTATGTCACTCGATTCAGAATACATCCAGTCAATTAGCAGAATATGCAGGTGTACCTTACAACGAATTAGAATGGCGAGCAGGTGGCATTAATCATATGTCATGGTTCGTTGAACTCAAGCATAAAGGTCAAGACTTGTACCCTGTATTACTGGAAAAAATAAAAGACGAAGAGTTGCTACGTCAAGATCCTGTGCGTTTAGACGCAATGAAATACTTAGGTGCTTTTGTATCTGAATCAAGCGGACACTTTTCTGAATATATTCCTTATTATCGTAAACGTCAGGAATTAATTGATCAGCACTGCAATACAGGATATAACGGTGCAACAGGATTTTATGCAGATAACTGGCCCACCTGGAGAAAAGAAAACGATGAGCGCATCTTGCAACAATTAGAAGGTACTTTACCTATCGAATTGAAAAATAGTAATGAGTATGCAGCGGTTATTATAGAAGCCATGCTAAAAAATGAACCTAAAGTGATCTATGGTAATGTACCTAATCAAGGGCTTATCCATAATTTACCGCAAAATGGTGTAGTGGAAGTGGCTTGTATGATTGATGGTAATGGAATCAATCCTTGTCAGTTCGGTAGTCTACCTGAACATCTAGCTGCGCTGTGTCGCTCGAATATGGCATTTTTTGAACTAGCTGTAGGTGCTGTACTCGGTAATGATAAAGAAATGGCACGTCATGCGTTGATGTCTGATCCATTAACAGCGGCAGTCTGTTCACTTGAAGAAATCAGCAACATGTTCGATGAATTATATGAAGTGGAACGGGAATTTATCCCGAATATGAAATAATGATGAGTACTAAAGCATCACATACACCCATTGCAAGTGTTGTTGTCGTTGGCGAATTGAATGTTGATATGATTCTAACTGGAGAAGATATTGTACCGGAATGGAATCGAGAAAAGATAGCTAATCAATTCGAAATTGTTTTGGGATCGTCTTCAGCGATTACGGCTTGTGCACTCGCTAGTCTTGGCGTTGAAGTGAAATTTGTAAGTGTAGTGGGAGCAGATTATTTTGGAGAATTTTGTATACAAGAATTACAGCGAATGGGCGTAAATACAGATTATATCCATACGCGTTCGGATATCCAAACAGGAGTGACATTATCATTTTCTACTTCGTCTGATCGTGGTCTTGTCACCTATCCGGGAAGTATTCCATGTGTTACACCTGATATGGTGCCAGAATCATTGCTTCGTGAAGCCGATCATTTACACTTCGGTTCCTACTATTTACAAGATCAGATGAGAGAGCATTGGTCAACGTTGTTTGCACAGGCACAGCAGCTAGGCGTAAGCACTTCTTTTGATACCGGTTGGGACATTCGTAATCTATGGGATCGTTCAGG
The DNA here is from genome assembly GCF_042681745.1 of Paenibacillus nicotianae. Lineage (NCBI taxonomy): Bacteria > Bacillati > Bacillota > Bacilli > Caryophanales > Paenibacillaceae > Paenibacillus > Paenibacillus nicotianae. The sequence goes on from NZ_JBHUGF010000010.1 coordinate 1,297,834, forward strand.
AATTGAACAATTATTAACAACTACTAACTTGTTTATTCCAAGTGAAGAAGAGATATTGCATATTTATAACACTTCGCACATGGAAGAAGTTATTACGCAACTACCTAATCTTATAGGCAATGTGATCGTAAAATTAGGTTCTCAAGGTTCTTTGCTTGTTGATGCAACCAAGCAACCGCTAACGATTCGCTCTTATCCGGTGACGCCTATTGATACGACAGGAGCAGGAGACTGCTTCAATGCCGGGATCATTTATGGATATTTGCAAGGTTATCGAAGAGCCACTTTGTTAGAATTTGCAAATGCTTGTGGTGCTTTATCTACTCAAGGAGTAGGCGGTACAGGAGCTTTACCGACTTTACAGCAGATAGACCATATACAGATGAGTCATTCTTAACGTGTTTATTCTTTAAAGGAGGTGAGCTTGTAATACTTATTCTGCTATACAAGGGGTAAGCAACAACGTTAATGTATCGCAATTCACTATTTCAGAGGAGCTGATGATGAAGTGTTCAAGTCCATCAAAAAAGTAGTGCTAGGCGCAAGTATGGTGTTGTTAGTAACCACAGGTATTCAGTGGAATACTTCTCAAGCGGTAGCCGCAGAAACCCAATATTATGTATCCACCAGTGGTAGTGATTCTAATGCAGGGACATTGAGCGCTCCTTGGAAAACACTGCAACATGCCGCAGATGTAGCTACAGCAGGAAGTACTGTCTATATTCGTGGAGGTACGTATAATCAGAAGCTGAAAATCACCAAGTCAGGCTCTTCTACAGGAGCTATCACTTTTAGCAACTATGCTTCTGAAAAACCTATCATTGATGGAACAGGATTAAGTGTTACAGGATTAGAAGGATTAATCGATATTCAAAATGCTGATTACATTACTATTCAAGGGTTAGAACTTAGTAATTACAAAACAGCTACTAAAGATTTACTACCGATTGGTATCTATGTCCATGGCAAAGGAAGCAATATCAAGCTACTCAATAACAAAATCCATGATATCAAAAGTACAGCTACACCTACATCTACATCAAGTGGAGACATCTGGTTAGGACGTGATGCTCATGGTATTGCTGTCTATGGAACCCAAGCTCCAGCTTCTATCAATAATCTGACCATCAGCGGAAATGAATTATATAATTTAGTGTTAGGTACAAGTGAAGCATTAGTGGTCAACGGGAATGTAGATACATTTTCAATTCTCAACAATACGATCCATGATGCAGACAACATTGGGATTGATGTAATAGGATTCGAAGGTAAATCTCCAACAGTTGCTTACGATCAAGCTCGTAATGGATTGGTTCAAGGTAATAAAGTGTATAATATTACGTCCAATAATAATGTATCTTATGGTCCTGTACCTAATAACACCAATTCCGCAGATGGTATTTATGTAGATGGTGGAAAAGACACGATTATTGAGCGTAACTACAGTTACAACAACGATATCGGTATCGAAATTGCTTCTGAACATGCAGGCAAAGCGACCGACAATATTACAGTTCGTAGCAATATGGTCTATAAAAACCGCTTAACCGGTATTGCTATGGGGGGTTATGATACAGGTCGTGGTTCAACCACTAACTCCAAAATCGTGAATAATACGCTGTACAAAAACGATACATTAGGTGACGATAATGGACAATTATTAGTCCAATACGATACTTCCAATAACATTATCAAAAATAATATTATGGTAGCTGGTTCTTCCAATGCTTTGATCACGAATCCGTATACCAAAAATTCAGGTAACGTAGTTGACTACAATTTATACTTTGCTTCAGGTAGTAGTGATTCTACATTTTGGATTTGGAAAAACAAAGAGTATAACGGATTTGCGGCTTACAAATCAGGATCAGGTAATGATGCTCATTCCATCTTCGCAGATCCTAAGTTTGTAGATGTAAGTGCAGATAATTATCATATTCAGACCACTTCACCTGCTGTAGATAAAGGATCAACAGATACAGCGATTATTGGAACGGCTGATATTGACGGACAAAATCGAGTATCTGGCAGTGCAGTGAATATTGGAGCCGATGAGTAATTGGTATACCCAATATCTATGATCTATCAATAGCAAAAAAAGCGACTATCCGGTATAAATAATATATCTGGATAGTCGCTTTTTTGTGAAGTATCATTTTGAATACCTTTAATATAGTGACATTTCTCTATACATAGATTAATTAGATTAAATTCTTTCAATTTTTAAATAAAAAGGGTGTGAAACTGCTTAGTGGACTTGATGATTTTATCAGCCATTTGGACGTAGTTAGCGGGGTTAGGTGTGATTTGATATATAGTTAAGCAAACGATTACTTGCTTTTGTGAAATTTATTTCTATATTTATGTATGATAGTATGCTTATTTAGGGTAAGTAAGTAATAATTGTACATAGTTACCGACTGAAGTAACTAAACCAATTTATTCATATCGAAAAGCAGATTTGAAAACGAGAGGAGCAACTGAGTATGACTACAAATGATTGGAATGCGGCTGATTCAGGTACATTCAAAATTGGCGGAGAACTAAGTGTACATCGACTTGGCTATGGCAGTATGCAATTGACAGGTAAAGGCGTATGGGGTGATCCCAAAGATCCTGATGAAGCTGTTCGTGTTCTTCAACGTGCGGTTGAATTAGGTGTTAACTTTATTGATACGGCTGATTCTTACGGCCCTTTCGTAGCTGAACAGTTGATCCGTAAAGCATTGCATCCTTATAAAGATGATCTAGTTATTGCTACCAAAGCAGGCTTAACGCGTTCAGGGCCAAATGACTGGCGTCCTGTAGGGCGTCCTGAATATTTGCGCCAACAAGCTGAACTAAGTCTACGTCATCTAGGATTGGAACGTATTGATCTGTTCCAACTTCACCGCATCGATCCTAAAGTTCCACTAGAAGAACAATTAGGCGAACTTGAGAAACTGCGTCAAGAAGGTAAAATTCGCTATATTGGTCTGAGTGAGGTTAGTGTAGACGAGTTGCGAGAAGCGAACAAGATTACTCCGATTGCTTCTGTGCAAAATCTATATAATCTATCTAATCGTCAATCTGAAGAACTGCTCAATGAAGCGGAAAAGAACAATATTGCTTTTATTCCTTGGTTCCCGCTGGCTACCGGTAAATTAGCTCAAGAAGGCGGCCCGCTTGACGAAATCTCCAAACGTCTAAATGCTCAACCTGCTCAAGTGGCACTTGCTTGGTTATTGCGTCGTTCTCCTGTGGTATTGCCTATTCCGGGTACATCGACAGTATCGCATCTAGAGCAAAATGTTCAAGCTGTAGAATTGAAGTTGAGTGACGAAGACTTTGAGACACTCAATCAATTGAAATAAGATTGAAAATTTATTTATCTGTTTGAATGATAGATTTTTATTAAATAAAACCAACTCCTAGTAGCTGATGATAAGCTTTTAGGAGTTGGTTATTATTTTGCGATATGTTAGTATAATAAAAAATACTATTGATAATTGGACAGATATTATCTTTTAAAATAAATAGCTCCATCTAAATCTGCGAGAAGTGTAGAATGAACTGGTTTCCAGCCTAGTTGTTGCTGAGTTATTTGACTTGAAGCAGGAATATTGATCCAAGTGAAATGAGCTAGCCAACCAAAATGTTCTTTCGCTCGAGTAGTAGGGATGCTAACGACAGGTACATTCAAATGTTGACCGATGATTGTAGCAATATCGCGTAATAAAATGCCTTCCTCTCCAATAGCATGTAACATAGAACCGGCAGTAGCTTGTTCCACAGCTAAACGATAAAGGCGTGCAGCATCTAAACGATGAACAGCAGGCCAATGATTATTTCCTTCTTCGATATAAGCAGATACTCCTTTACTTTGAGCTATGCGAATCAAAGCGGGAATAAAACCGCCTGTATCACCCTCACCATGAACAGAAGGCGGAAGTCTAATCACAGATACTTTTACATTCTGAGAAGAAAGAGACAATGCCAACTCTTCAGAAGCAAAGCGGTGTTGAGTCATTGAATTTCGATCAGGCGAAGAGTGTTCAGTGGCAAGCTGATTGGATGCAAGATGTCCAATTACCGATGTAACGACAAAAGGTCGATTGGTTCCAGCAAGTTCAGCACCTATCGTTTCAATTGCACGTCGATCTATTTCTCCAGCAGAGGTCACATCAGAAAAGTCATGAATAAATGCAGCATGAATAACGCCATCTGTTGTAGCTACACCTTGTCGCAAACTTTCCAAATCTGTTAAAGAACCACGTTGTACTGTAGCACCCCATTCTGTAAGCTTGTTTGCTGATTCTTCTGAACGAGCAAGTCCAAGTACTTCGTGTCCAGCTTGGATTAATTCTTTTACAATAGCTGACCCAATAAATCCTGTTGCCCCTGTGACAAAAACGCGCATAATTGATTTCCTCCTAAAATGAGATAGCATGATGATGTGAAAAATTAGCTATCTATTGACTGTTTTCTTGTCGCTACAAGATACATTTAGTATAGCTTTTGCTTTATATTGATCATTGTCTATTCCATTTCGCTTTTTGCCTGATTCTACAAATATCGTTTCATAACTATTCAATACCGGTCGATTTCTTTACAAATATAAAAAACTCACAGTAATAGCACCATGAGTTTTGGAAGTAGCTTTTGATATTGTGCATCCTGATCAAGTAGTCGCAAAATAATAGTGTGTATTATTTTTTGATCAACAGATCATTCTACCATTTGTGGGTTTTGTCGTAATCTTGCTATATCCCGACTCGGTGGATTACCGAAACACCGACTATAATCGCGACTGAATTGTGAATCACTTACATAGCCGACTAATCGACACGCTGTATTCGCATCAATAGAATTGGCTAACATCAGACGTCTCGCTTCGTGAAGCCGTAACGTTTTTTGATACTGTAACGGACTCATCGAAGTGACTGATTTGAAATGCACATGAAATGAAGAAACGCTCATATGCGCAATTTCTGCTAATTCAGCAACTTTGATTGGTTGTGAAAAGTGATCACGAAGCCAGTCTATCACTTTAGCGATTCGTTGCACTTCAACCTCGCCAAATCCTGTTTCAGCAATAGATATTCCGATAGGGCTACGCAATACACGTATCATTATTTCTTCTAGTATCAATGGTGCAATCATGTTACGATCTTCAGCATTTTGCAAACATTCTAATAAGCGAATCGAGGCGTTTATTATACTGGAATCAGTGTTTGCGATATATCCTTTGCTTTGTTGATGAGTTGTAGAAAGTCCGTTAGGGTACAATCTCAATACCAGTTCACTTAATTTCTGTGGATCTAATTCTAATTTGATTCCAAGATAAGGGTGCGAAAGACTGGTCTCTGTAATCTGGATATCTAATGGTAAGGCGATCGGAAGTAAGATCATCTGTGATTTACCAAAAGAAAAAACGCTATTTTCTATAGTGATTGCTTTGGCACCTTGAGCAACAATAATGAGAGATGTAGAAAAAAATGTCTTGATTGTATCTGGAGTGATATAGGAGTAGCGACTGACATGTAATCCCGATATATATTTACTTAAATCTACCGTTCCTTCATGAGGAGCAAGCACAGAAATTAAATGTGCTAATTGTACAGTCTCTATATCCTGTACACGGGTATATGAATCTACTGACACAACAGATGTATGGTTATCTTTGATTTTAGATGTAGGAAGATTATTGATTTTCATATTTACCTGTAACTCCTTAGGTGTGGTGTATTCCGAATCTTACCGATATAGCGATAATCTTTATTATACATACTCTTCAAGCGATGTATATTTTTTTGTGCTGAAAACAATATACAGATAGAAAGAGTAGGTTTTTCGAGTAGTTATCTACTATAAACTTGGATTATATTATACGATATAACTTCTGAAAAAACAGCGTATAATATAAATTATACGCTGTTTCTCTTTAAATTCATTAAAATAATTAAAGTCGACCACTATTGTGTGTTAAATATCTTGCTTTTTCGATTAAATTAACAATAAATACCATTACATACGCATTGAAAGTATAGGAATTTAATAATACATAATTATTATTATGTAAACTAAAGAACAGAACAGATCATTCCGAAGAATATGATTAATTCTATTCGCTTTTATTATTTTTTTAAAAAGAGGATTGTAAAAATTAACTCCATCTAGAGGATGATATTTTGTAGTACATAATTCATCCTCTGAGCGGATTTGAAAAATTGAAAATTGTATTATGATATAAAAAAGAAATAAACTATTTTGTCGGATGCTCTTATTAGAATGTTGCTGGATGTCGACATAAAGATAAAGCGTGTAGAAGGAGATGGATAAACAATGAGTCGTGTCTATAATGTAGAGAATCAATATAACGATCTTCAACAAAAAGAAATTTCGGATAAAATTATCTGGTTTTGTACACCTGTAATGAATAACGAATTTGCAGATGGAGAAGAGTTCAGTAATCAAGAGGACTTGGATATGGAAGAGAAGCAAAGAGTCGAAGAAGAATTGGAGTATCTGAATTCATGGGAACGCGTATTAGAAATTATCTAATGATTACAACTAAATGAATAACAGGAAAAGCAAAAAAAAGCTATAAACATAAACGTTATTTATTTAGCTCGTTTTATTAGCTTTTGTTTTTTGATTATTAGTTTACATAATTAACAATACGTAAACTATAATTTGGTTATCACCATCATACATACCACTTGCCTAAAATGATTTATCAATCACAAGCTATAGATTAGGGTAATAAGCAAGAAGACGTATGTGATTACGTCTCTACACACGTATACCATCTAGCTGTAAAAGCTGATCAAATGATAATTTTAGAGGAGGATAACAATAATGGGATTTAATTTAGGTGGAATGGGCGATCTTAAAGGAATGATTGAAAAAGCAAAAACACCAGGTGGTTTGGTGGAAATCGCTAAAAACTTACCATTGGATCAAATTCTACAAAAACTTCCATTGGAAAAATTATTGACTCCAGAGTTTATGCAAAAACACACTCCATTTCAATCTATTGGAGAATTGTTGCAAAAAGCAGGAGTAGGATCTTCTACAGATTCGGCAGACAAAGTCAAAGAAGTTCCTCAAGGTCAATTGGATAACCAGGTTAAAGAAAGTACTTCTTTTGGTTCTATGCAACAATTGATTCAAAAAGCAGTTGAATTTTATAATTCTCGTCAAGCTGGTGGAAAGTAAGCTTATTATTAATTGATCCCATATAGTTGGATTAAAAAAGAGAATGTAGATAGATTGCATTCTCTTTTTTGTATATAATATTTATTTTGCTTTTTCATTGTTTACATAATTAATATTATGTTTATTCATTGAATTATATTAAGTTAAAAACACAAGTTACGTTTGATAGAATTCAAGTCCTTTCCGAAATAATAACTTAAATACGCTATGATTTAAACACTACTTTATCTCAATCATAATCATACATGAATGATATGAATAAATTAAATTTTTAGTAGTAAATAAGTCCTTTTTCATTTAATAATCCTTTTTATTTATGAATATCTATATTGTAAAGTATGTGATAACAGATAGTAAAACAGATGTAATCGTCATCGCTAGAAGGGGACGCAATGCTTTAGTTCTAAGGTCTTTTAGACTCACATTTAATCCCAGTCCAATCATAGCCATAGTTAAAATAAAAGAAGTGAAGAAAGAGACCTTATTCATAAGACCTGTTGGGATCATAATGAAGTGACCTAGAATATAACTTCCAAATAAGCTCATTATCACAAAACCTAGCAGAAACCACGGAAATTCAATTTTGACATCCGAATGTGAACCTATTTTATTTTTGCATTTCATCCAGTACATTAAAATAAAGCTGAGTGGAACCAGTAAGAAGACACGACCAAGTTTTGCTAATAGTGCAATAGCAAGTGCATCTTGACCAGCCGGTGCTCCTGCCAAAGCAACATGGGCAATTTCGTGTAGACCCACACCTGACCATATACCATATTGAATATTGGTTAAGGGAAGAAAAGGGCGTAGAATTGTATACGTAATCGCAAAAACAGTCCCTACTAAAGCGATAATCCCTGCTCCCATAGCAGTATCTTCATCTTTTACTTTTAAAATAGGTGAAACAGCAGCGATTGCAGCAGCCCCGCATACACCTGTTCCAATACCTAACAATAAGGATAAAGAAGCGTCGGCTTTGAATAGTTTTGCAAGCCATATAGTAAGAAAGATAGAGAATACAATTGTTCCAACATCTCTGATAAGTAACCCTAACCCTTGATGAAGAACAACATCTATATTTAATTTTAATCCAAAAAGAATAATCGCAAGTCTTAACAACCGTTTAGCTGAAAATTGGATTCCAGTGCGAATCTTCTCTGGGTATCCCCAGATTTGGCGATAAAATACAGCAATAATAATTGCACATGCTAATTGACCTACATGATCTAATCCTGGTATTTTGGATACTTCGAATCCTAGCCATGCAATCATAAAAGTGAATCCAATCCCGCCCAACCATAATACAGTTGCAGATGTTTTTTTGTATTGTGCTAATAATATATTCATTTAAACAACTCCTAACTCCTATGTTTACTTCTATATATTAAGAGTATAGTTATTTTAATTATAAGTAAAATAGGTTATTATTATATTTATCATATAAAATTACTTATTATTAAAGTTGAAATAATATCCTAATTTTGTGCTAAGGAGGAATAATTAGAATGGATCAATCTTTGTTAGTATTTACTAAAGTGGCAGAACAAAAAAACTTCACTCGAGCAGCCGAGCTTCTATATATGACACAACCCGCAGTGAGCAATTATATACAAACATTAGAAAAAAATATGGGGATCAAATTGTTAGAAAGAACCAACAAATATGTACGACTGACCAAAGCTGGAGAGATAGTATTCCATCATGCCAAACAGATCTTAGACCTTTACATGCTAACAGACAAGCTTATTGATGACTTAAAAAATACAGCAAGTGGTCCATTTTCTATTGGCGCAAGCTATACGTATGGGGAATACATTCTTCCTCATAAAATCGCTACTATGCTCAAATCTTACCCACTATTAAACCCAATGATTACTATAAAAAATTCTCATGAGATTATAGATTTAATCCAAAAACATAAGATCGATGTTGGTATTATTGAAGGAGAGATTCATAATCAAAATATAAAGGTGATCCCATTTGCTATTGATGAGTTATCTATTGTCATTCCTTCCAATCATTATCTAGCAGAACAACATGAAATAGACCCTTTATTATTAAATTCAGAAACCTGGTTAGTACGTGAAGAAGGCTCTGGAACACGAGAAATGCAAGAAAAAGGATGGAAGCAGTTAGGATTTGAACCGAAGAAGTATATGACATTAGGAAGTACACAAGTAATTAAAGAATCTATTGAAGCAGGTCTAGGTATTTCTATACTTTCGCATGCATCTATCAAAAATGAACTAAAGCTTGGAAAAGTGAAATTGTTTCTTAACGATGGCTTTCCTATCTCACGAAATTTCTCTATTATTACGCCCAAAGTTGATTTCTATACCAAAGCAGTTGAAATATTTATCGAATCTTTGTTATAGCTTCGAAATATTGCACACATCTATATTGATAATTCTAAGATATAAATAACGTTATTAAGCTATTTTTTCTAACCTTTAGTTAACATCATACTTGTCGTAGCAATATAGATTTAGCCCATATATGTGATCCATTACAAACTAAATAAAGAGATAGTATTCATTTTCATTTTATTTTACATAATATTTATTATGTAAAATAAAATGAAAATACAACAAAACTAATGTGGACTATGCAATAGCTATCTAGATTAAATAGTTATGTCTACATCAAACTCTACAAAAAAAGCGAGACTTCTTTTATAAGAAAGTCTCGCTTTTTCTATATCTTAAATTCATTTATATCTTTAAAAGAGTAATTTTAGAATCCTTCACGCAAGAATGTAGTTGCTAGTTTGATAGCACCTTTTTTGGCATTTGTATCTGCCAATACATTTAGCATCACAAAGTCATGGATAATTCCCTGGAAACGAACAGCGGTAACCGGTACACCAGCTTCACGCAGTTTGTTTGCATAAGCTTCACCTTCATCACGCAGTACATCAGCTTCACCTGTGATAACCAAAGCTTCTGGTAGACCACTTAATTGTTCTGTTGTTGCACGAAGAGGGGATGCTGTAATTTGAGCACGCTCATTAGGATCTGTTGTATATTGATCCCAGAACCATTTCATACCGTCGCGTTGCAAGAAATAACCTTCTGCAAATTGTTGATAGGATTCGGTATCGAACGAAGCATCTGTTACTGGATAGAATAACAATTGTTTTTGAATTGTAGGGCCACTGCGTTCTTTAGACATTAGTGTAATAGCCGCTGTCATATTACCACCAACGCTATCGCCACCTACATATAGTTTGGATGCATCCAGACCTTTAGTCGATCCTTCTTTAGCAATCCATTCTACAACAGCATAGATTTCTTCAATTGCTGTTGGATATTTGTGCTCAGGAGAAAGGCTGTAATTTACAAATACTACAGCTACTTCAGCACCTGTTGCAAGTTCACGACTAAGACGATCATGAGTATGTGCATTACCGAATACCCAGCCAGCACCATGAATATATACTAATACAGGCAAAGTCTCAGGAGCATTTTTAGGACGTAAAATACGAACGGATACTTCGCCAGATGGGCCGCCTGCAATCGACAATTCTTCAATATCTACTTCTGGTTTGTATACTTCGCCAGATTGTACTTCATCTACTGTTTCGCGACCTTTTTCTGGACCTAAGTCAGATAGAAATGGAGGCTTAGAGTTGTCATCTGCAAATTTTTGAGCAGCAGGTTCAAGATAAACTTTTTTAAATTCGGTCATCGTAGAATCTCCTCTTCATAAGTAAGTATTTTTGTTTAAAATAATATTTGAATTAATTTTGCAAAATAAAATTTTACGCTGTTTGTTTCTACATAAGTTATACTCTTTTTTACCCGTTTTGAAACGTTCAAACGCTATTATCTATCTTTTTCCCTATTTTTATTTCCGATAGAGAAATAACAATACATCTAATACACTGTTGTATAATAGAAGAAAGCAAGATTGTATAGGAAAGGATGACTTCTGTCTGATGACTATTTATAACGACTCTGAAGAAGAGGATTTTATATATGATGAAGAGATTGAAGCTTTTACCGATTGGATGAAAGATGCAGGCTATACTCGTTATACTCAGAAGTCCTATTTAAGCGATGTATACGAGTTTCTGAATTCTCATGCGATTCGAAATAAACCGCTGGACGAAATGAAAAAAAGGCATGTGCTTTCTTTTCTCAGTAGTGCACGTACACGCGGGGTCAGTGATTCTACAAGAAACCGTAAACATGCAGCAGTCAGTTGCTTTTTCAAAGCTTTAATCGAACTTGAAATGGCTGAACATAATCCTGCTTTTGGAATCAAAAAAGCCAAAACAGAACATAACAAAGCACCTGTTTACTTGGATGAGATCAAGATTACTGAATTTATGCAGTCTGTAGAAGGAAAGTATCGTACACGCAATTTAACGATTTTTTTGTTTATGGCATATATGGGCTTACGAGTTGGAGAAGTGCATGGTCTGAATCTTAACGATTACAATCCTGAACGGGGAACATTGCAAGTGTTGGGAAAAGGACGTAAATGGCGTACTTTACCTGTTCCGAACGCTGTAGCTACTATTCTAAATCAAGCAATTGAAGAACGATTATCACCCTGGAGAGATGGAGAGACAGCACTCTTTATTTCGCAAAAAGGAACACGATTATCGATTCGCAATATTCAGCAGATTGCTACCGATACATTTGATCGTTTTCAAAGTCATATCGAGCCTGAACAACGGCTTCCGTATTCCAGTCATAAATTACGTCATTCATTTGCAACAATGTTATTACGACAAGGTACGGACTTGAGGACAGTACAAGAATTGTTAGGTCACTCTTCAATCCAGACTACAACTATCTATACGCATGTTAGTAATCGCGAGAAAGAAGAAGCAATCTCCAAATTGGATGTACAGCTTCCTTTTGAAATTAAATAATGTGATGTATATCAACTATTAGACAATACAAAGAGGATAGATCGTTTAGTGTCACCAGCGATCTATCCTCTTCGTATATCTTATAAATTAGGGTATTTCTCTTCTCCTTTACAACCAATGTTGTCTGATACAAATTTCTGCTTAACGTTTATCCGGTAAAATAAATTGAGGAATGACACGAATATAAATCAGTTCACCAACCAGCTCCACAATCGTCTGCGTTACAATAATAGCAGCAACTAATGTGCTCCATTGATCTGGCAACGATAAAGCAAGTGGAAGAACGACCAGAGAATTGCGAGTGCCTGCACTAAAAATAACGGCTCGTCCTGATTGGCTATCTAATTTGAACCATTGTACAATCCATCTAGTAAGCAAAGGCATAATACATAGAAACGCAATATAGATCGGAATCACCTGAATAATGATATCGCTATACATAGATAATTTATTGATTTGAGACGATACAATAATAAATAAAGTCAACGCCATGAATGGAACAGGAATCCATGCTGATCCTGCTAATATCCATCGACCGCGCGAAGTTACTTTGCTAGCAAGAAGTTGAATACCGATCGCTAGTATCAATGGCAATACGATAATCATTAGAAAAGATTCAATAAAAGGAGCTGGATTAACCACTTCGGCTGCTTGATTACCCATAAATAACCATAGATAGAATGGTAATAAAATCATTTGAGTAATAAAAAGAATAGGTGTGGCGAGCAAAATCGCTTTTTCATTTCCACGTCCTAAATGCGTAAATACAATAACATAATCTATACATGGAGTAAGAAGTACCAGGTATACTCCTAACAATAGAGGTGCTTGCTGTGGAAGCAATTGCGATAATCCCCAGACTACTATCGGTACAGCAATATAATTAGCAACCAGTAAAGCAACGATAAAACGGCGCTGACCTAAAGACTGTTTTAGATGTAAAAAGGGAATTTGTGTAAACATACCAAACATCAATATAGCAATAACGATCGAGATCAGAAGCTGATGATCCAGAGTAGACATCATTGTAGGAGCGATTAACCCCGCCATCGCGGCTATAATCAAAACAATGATATAGATCCCAATCTGATATTGTTCCAAGTGTTCTCGTGTGATCATAGATTGAACGACTCCTTTAAAATTGAATACTACGATGATGCATGATCATATGAGTTATATATTTATTTGATTATTAGGATCATTTCTTATAGCTTATCATGAGAAAAGGATAAACTTTTTACCAAATTGGAGCCAATGAAAGCTTTTATCTCATAATTTACAGGTTATTCATAAATAATTTTATTAATTCAACGCACCACAGTGTAGTATTATGTAGTTTTTTATAGGTGTCCTTTAATATTATAAAAAAATGTCATAATACCTCACAGTGAAAGGATTTTGTGTATGAATAGTAATAAAGAACAGACTTCTTTATTCAGACGTAAACCTATAGCAGAATCGGAAGACAAAGGGCTAAAAAGAGTACTAGGAGCTCTTGATCTAACGACGCTCGGAGTTGGGGCTATTATTGGAACAGGGATTTTTGTATTAACAGGAGTAGCTGCTGCTAAATATGCAGGGCCTGGTTTGGTACTATCCTTCCTTTTAGCAGGTATTATCTGTGCGTTTGCAGCATTATGTTATTCAGAGTTTGCTTCAACTGTACCGGCTTCAGGGAGTGCTTATACGTATAGTTATACAGCATTCGGTGAAGTGATTGCTTGGATTCTAGGCTGGGACTTGATTCTGGAATACGGATTCGCTAGTGCGGCAGTAGCCAGCGGATGGTCGGGATACTTCCAGAGTCTATTATCAGGGTTCGGTATAGAACTCCCACATGCTCTGACCAGTGCATTTAGTCCAGAAAAAGGAACTTATTTTGATGTGATTGCTTCTGCGATTACATTGATTATTGCATTCTTGTTAACACGCGGAGTAAAAGAAGCAGCGCGTGCGAACGGAATCATGGTTGCTATAAAATTGCTTGTTGTATTGATCTTTATCGGTGTAGGTGTATTTTATGTACAACCTGAGAACTGGCACCCATTCTTGCCTTTCGGTATGGCAGGCGTAACAACAGGAGCTGCAACCGTATTTTTTGCTTATATCGGATTTGATGCAGTGTCTACAGCCGCCGAAGAAGTGAAGCGTCCACAACGTGACTTGCCAATCGGTATTATTGCTTCTCTAGGAATCTGTACGATATTATACATTATTGTTTCGTTGATTTTGACAGGGATTGTACCTTATCAAATGTTGAATGTTAGCGATCCGGTAGCATTTGCTTTTGAATTTGTTAACTTGAATGGTCTGGCTTGGATCGTATCGTTAGGGGCGATTACAGGGATTACTACGGTATTGCTTGTAATGATGTATGGACAAAGTCGTCTATTGTACTCCATGTCTCGTGATGGACTATTGTCTCCAGTCTTTTCTAAAATTAGTGGCAAAGGTCAGACACCCGCTAAAGGAACATGGATTGCGAGTATCATTATCGCTATCTTCGCTGGCTTTATCCCATTGGGAGATCTAGCTGAATTAACTAATATCGGTACATTGTTTGCTTTTGCTGTAGTTAGCTTAGGAATTATTGTACTTCGTCGTAATCATCCTAACTTGAAAAAAGGATTCCGCGTTCCATTGGTTCCTTGGATTCCAATCATTAGTGCGTTAGGTTGTGTATACTTAATGACTCGCCTTGCACCATTGACTTGGATCGTATTTTTTATCTGGTTGTTGGTTGGATTATTGATTTACTTCGCTTATGGACGTAATCATAGTCTATTGAACCCGAATCGCAAAAATCGTTAATCGAACAAAACCTATTATAATAGGTTGTAAGTAAAATCCTCTGAACTGTGGTGTATATCGCAGTTTAGAGGATTTTTTTAGCTATTTAGCGATGATATCTATAGTAGTATGCCTGTCTATAATGGTCATAAAAGTATTGAGATTATAATTGATATGCAATATATTGGTTTTATGAAAAAAAATCTAATACAAAAAATAAGTCGACCGACGTTACGTGATCAAGTCTATACTACACTGAAACAAGGTATTGTTACTTTAGAATTACTACCAGAACAGAAATTAAATGATACAGAATTAGCAGAGCAATTCGGGGTTAGTCGTACTCCGGTGCGCGAAGCACTCAAACGATTGGAGGATGAAGGATTAATCGAGTCTTTTCCTGGAGCGATTACGCGGGTTGCACCTCTCTATGAAGAATCAGCAGTACATGCTTTGACAGTGGCGGCAGTCTTGCATGGTTTAGCGGCACGCTTATCTATTCCTTACTTGGAAGGCATACATTATGATATGCTAAAACAGTTCAATCAAGAGCTGATCATTGCTCTTCAACAGCAGAACGCTTCTGCGGCGATTCAAGCAGATGATCAATTTCATAATGTATTTGTACAACAAGCCAATAATCCCGAGATTATAGCTACACTTAGCCGGGTTATGCCAAAGATTAGACGATTAGAGTATGCCAAGTTCAGCAGTATTGATCATACAAATTCACCAGAAGATCACAGACGGATTATAGAAGCTTGTGAAGCCAAAGATAGCGTATTGACTGCTGAGCGAATAGAACGTAACTGGATGAGTCTGGGTAACTGGTTAGCTTCTGCTGGTCATTCTCAAACGGCTACCGACTCAGGTCAACGATGAAAGCTGTTTTGATTGGTGTCGCAGCCGCATTCTTTTTTGCTTTTACATTTGTACTTAATCGCTCGATGGAAGTCGGTGGAGGAAGCTGGTTATGGAGTGCATCGCTCCGTTACTTTTTTATGATTCCTTTACTAGCTCTACTGGTTATGTTACGTGGTAATCTTACAGCATTATGGCTTGAAATGAAAAAATCTCCTCTGCAATGGTTGCTATGGAGTATTATCGGGTTTGGTTTATTTTATGCACCGCTATGTGCGGCGGCTATTTACTCACCTGGTTGGTTAACTGCGGCGGCTTTTGAAATGACGATTGTTGCGGGTATGATTATGTCACCGTTATTTTGGTTTGTACGGTATACTCCACAAGGATCGATAAAAGAACGGGGCAAAATACCAAGAGTAGGCATGTTAGCAGCGCTGATCATTTTAACAGGGATCGGCTTAATGCAGTGGGAACA
Organism: Paenibacillus nicotianae; assembly: GCF_042681745.1. Lineage (NCBI taxonomy): Bacteria > Bacillati > Bacillota > Bacilli > Caryophanales > Paenibacillaceae > Paenibacillus > Paenibacillus nicotianae. Next base: position 1,314,045 of record NZ_JBHUGF010000010.1, read on the forward strand.
AATCAGGCAGAATACAGAAGGTGCTAGCTGGCAAGGCATTGTACTAATCACTATTGCTGCCTTTGCTTATCCACTAGGCAACCGTAAAATGATGGAAGTCTGTGATGGACGATTGGATGCTTTTCAGCGAACACTGGGTATGAGTATTGGGAGTCTGCCCGTATGGATTATTTTGGCGCTGATTGGATATCTGGGCTCGGGGTTGCCTTCTGTTGCCCAGACCGGACAGACATTTCTAGTAGCATTGTTCTCCGGCGTTGTAGCCACAGTGTTGTTCTTCGGGGCTACCGATCAAGTGAGACATCATCCTGCTCGTCTGGCGACTGTAGAAGCAACACAGGCGCTGGAAGTTGTATTCACGTTACTGGGAGAATGGTTACTTCTTGGCGTGATGCTATCTTCAATAGGAATGTGGATAGGATTGGTACTTGTTATCGGTGGTATGGGTGTTAACGCATGGTTATCGATTCGTGAACCAGGTATCACGCGCAAGCGAAAGTCCAATCATTCGGTGATATAATATTTTTTTGGGATATAATCTAAAATTCGATAATGATCCGCTGAGTATAAATAGTCATTATTTGAATAATTGAGCGATATTAAAGGAGTTTATTATGCGATTTGATATTCAATTTTTATCTTTTTTTGTACTGCAAGTGGAAGGCAAAGAAGGGCAAACGAACAAAAATTATAAACATTATCAGACACTAGATGAAGATGAGTATGAAGAAAGTGAAATCAAAAAATTTCTTCATGCTGAATTTACCCGTACCGCTAAGCGCAAAGTAGAAAAAAATCCAGGCACAGAACAACCACCTACCAAAATAGGTACATTTTTAGTAGAACCGGGACATGAATTGACCAGTAATCCCAATTTTAATTTATTTACGCGTCTTAGAGCGGTCGATAATAAAGAAGATTTCAAAAATGCTTGTGATGATCTGGTACGTAGCTATCTGGAAACAAGTTCGGTACGTGGTGGAGCATTGATTATTACGCAAGCGAAGCTGGATACTCATTTTGATGATCCGTTTATTTTTGTGATGAAATGTGATTTTGAACAGAGGATTGCCCGTATCTCTGATGAACGAAGTCTGATTAGCGAAGTAGAGATGGCGATCAGTGCTCGTAATATGAAATCTATCCAATACCCTCATATGCCAGAAGAAGGGATGATTGAAGAATGGGAGCTCAAAATTCATCAATCGTCTCATGCCCGTTATTTTGAAGACTTTTTGAAATATATTACGTATGAGCAATCGATTCCTGAGATTGTCAATGAACGTGTGATGGATTATGTACAGACCTATGTTGAAGAAAAGTGGCCGGATGCGACCAACTTGGAACGCCAACAAGAAGAGCATGATCTAGAATTGTGGGCAGCCAGTGAAAAGCGGGATATTCAAGAAAAATGGGAACCTCAACATGTCATCGAAGCAGCAGAGCGTATCGTAGAGATCAAGCCAGAGATTGAGATCAAAATGAAGCTAGGGGATACCAGTATTCGTGGATTACTCGCTGATTATGGATACCGACTTCATATTGCCAAGTTAGGCGATCATTATGCTATGGTGATTGAAGGCGATGCGTTTACCTTTGATAAAGGATTCTCCCCGGTCGAACTGTTACAGCCAGAACCATTTGAAGTGGTCGCTAGACGATTGGTAGATCGTGCCAATGAAGCACCTGAACGTGAGGATGATATTCCTTATTGATCACATCATAGCAAATAAGGATCTATAACATAGAAGAAAAGTGGATTCAGGGTTTTATACCTAAATCCACTTTTTTTATACGGAGCAGTTATTTGATCGATTGGTACGAGTTAGAGATTTGTCATATGAATAGAAGATAGTCTATAGTTATCTATATACGACTTAAATATCTAGCTGTGCAATCTGATCTTTTAATTTTTGCGCAGAAGCACGTAGTAATTGTTCTTCATGCTCATTCATAGGAATCGGTAGTTTTGCCTGAATACCATCTCGACCGACAATAGCAGGTACACCGAGGTATACGTCAGAGATTCCATGATAATCTTCAAGCAGAGAAGATACATTCAGTACAGCGTGTTCGTTTTGCAAAATTGCTGCTACAATGCGGTCAAGTGCTAAGGCAATCGCATACGATGTAGAGCCTTTGGCATTGATAATTTCATATGCAGCATTTTTAGTATTTTCAAAAATTTCGTTCTGTTTGTCTTCTTCAAAATCAAGTGGAGCTCCTGCAATATTAGACAGACTCCATACAGGCAACTCGGAATCACCGTGTTCTCCGATAATATGAGCATGAATACTACGAGGATCGATTCCTTTTTCTTTACCAATTAAATAACGGAAGCGTGCGCTATCGAGTAATGTACCGGAACCGATCACTCGATTAGATGGCCAGCCGCTTTTTTTCCAGGATACATAACTAAGGATATCTACTGGATTAGTAGCAATCAGTAGAATACCACTATTATTATATTTCGTAATATTCGAAATAATGTCTTCGAAGATGGCTGAGTTCCGATTTAACAAATCAATCCGGGTTTCGCCTGGACGTTGATTTGAACCGGCAGCGATAATGATAATATCTGCGTCTTTGCAATCCGAATAATCACCTGCCCATAGTTTGACGCCGCCAACAAATGGGAGTCCGTGGTTCATATCGAGTGCTTCGCCAAGAGCTTTGTTATGATTTGCGTCAATAAAGACGAGTTCAGACATTCTCTTGTGGAGTAAAAGAGTGTAAGCGGTTGTGGAGCCAACGGCTCCTGTGCCAATAACAACGACACGGTGGGGCTTGGATACAGATTCAGATACTGTCATTTTTTATCATCTCCTTAATTGATTTTTGTTACAGATTCGCTACTATTGTAACGGAAAGCGTGACCAATGTAAAAAGGATCACAAATCTAAAAGAGTATAAAGTGGCTGAAAACCCTGCTAAAACAGCGAAATCTGTAATCGCTTGTAACTTTTCTGTAAACAACCTATGTTCATTTTAGTTTACTCTTATAAGGGTCATGAATAATCGAAATACGATAGCTTTATGTAAGTGCGGAAGGAGAGAAGGAATGAAGTTAACTATGCGCAAAGCGCTTTTCATATGGATCACACTTGTTTTTGTACTTAGTGCTTGTCAATCGTCTACAAGTGAATACGATCCAGCAGCAGACAAAGCATCATCTCAAGAACTTAAAAAAATGCAAACAGAAGATCAAGGGCAGACACTCACCCTTAACCATACAGCAACATCTGATACCAAGCAGGGGGCTCCTGCTGCAAAAGGATATAAGATTCAGACCAGACTTACAGATTTTCAACTGCTTAGTGCTAGTGCAGGTCTTGCGTGGGGTGTAACCCGTAATGAATTACGTATCTATGTTACACAGGACAGCGGAGACACATGGGACAATGTATCTCCTGCTCAAACGGTTACCTTTTCTGAACCGCCTACTTATGGGAAAGATATCTTTTTCCTTAATCAAAATAATGGCTGGGTGATTCGCAATGCGTCTGGTGTAGGAGAAACACTAATTCTGCACACGACCGATGGCGGACAAAATTGGAACTTTGCTACATTAAATGATGAAGCTACTGTATTAGGTATTTATTTTATTGATAGTAGCAATGGTTGGGTAATGACTTCTTTGGATTCATCAAAAGATTCAGAAGATATCCAAGAGAAAGCATTATATACAACGACCGATGGCGGTAATACGTGGAAAAAAATCATGCAAAACACAGGCGTATTTGTCACTGAAGGTTCAACAGCTCAAGCTATTCCACAAGTAGGTAAGCTGGTAGGAATGTCTTTCCGAGATCGAAATAATGGATTTGTCACACTGGAACAACATGGTACACCTCATCTATATATTACAAGCGATGGGGGCAAAACATGGAAAACAGGGCCAGACTTTGATAAAAATAAAAAATTGCCTGCTTGCCATTCATTAACTACAGGAAAACCTCAATTTTTTGGTGATAGCAAAACAGCAGGATGGATGAATATTGGTTGTGTGAAAGATAACCAGACGAGCTACAATGGATACTTTACTCATGATGCAGGGAAGACATGGAACTTTGCTCCATTTGCTTTACAAGCGCAGACCGGAGTAAATCAATCGATGGGACCTACTTTTTTAAATGACAAAATTGGATGGTCTGTCGTCAATGGAGTCGTATACCGCACAGGGAATCAAGGCAAGACGTGGAAAGCTTTACCTGTAAACAATACCTTGCAGAACACGTTAAGCAAATATCCTGAATTGGTTAAATTGCAATTTTTCTCCGCAGATGTAGGCTGGTTGTTAGTTGCCAAAAATGAAGAACGACGTTCTTTGTTGATGCAGACAACAGACGGCGGCAAAACATGGCATGTCTTATAATTAGCTGAAAATAATATAATGCGTAAGTCAAAAAGATCGATGACATTAACCTATCGGGTGCGGTGTCATCGATCTTTTTGCTTGTATAAATAACTCTATTTTAGAACATCAAAAAATAATTTAAAATTTTGTATTGAATGTGAAATAAATCACATTATTATAATATTAAATCAGTTATGCTTGGGATGTAGAAAAAACAAGGAGATGATTAAGATGAGAAACAATACTAATGAGAATCTTACAACGTTTTACATGAACCTTTGCTACACTTGTCTGGATGCTAATGAATGTCGTGAAGAAGAAGCTTGCAAAGCATGTTGGGCAGATCAAGGTGTACTTGATGCCGCTAAAGATGATACTCAGGAGCTTTTACAAGCTTATTATGCATAATCAATTAGCAAATGTACCTGCAAATACAAGTAGACATTCAAAAGGAATTTATATGGGCACTTCATAAAGGAACACACTTCACAGATGGATAAGAAGTGTGTTCCTTTGTTATATTTAGAGTAGCAGATTACATAAGAGCCAAACAGGCGTGTTTCGTAATGGGTTTAATCGTTGAAATAAGCAGTATAGAACAATGATACTTATAGCCGAACTCAAAAGGGGATATATTATGAAATATGCTTCTAAAACAGTTATCGTAACAGGTGCCGCCAAAGGTATCGGTAAAGCCGTAGCCGAAAGTTATGCCGCAGAAGGGGCTACCGTATTTCTAACAGACACGTTAGAGTCTGAAGGTGCTTCAGCCGCCGCTACTATTCGTGAAAGTGGTGGACAGGCGCATTTTTTACCTTGTGATGTACGTAGTGAACAAGATGTGATCGATACTATTCAGGAGATTGTAAATACAACCGGACAGATTGATGTAGTCATTAACAATGCGGGAGTATCTCGCTGGAAATCGCCGTATGAATTAAGTCTGGATGAGTGGGACGATGTAATGAATACCAATGTAAGAGCATGTTTCTTGGTATCTCGCGAAGCTGCTAAAGTGATGCGTGATCATGAGGGTGGTTCGATCGTTAACATTTCCTCAACGCGTGCTCATATGTCTGAGCCTAACTCTGAAGCTTATGCGGCTTCTAAAGGCGGTATTACAGCGATCACGCATGCTTTATCCGTATCGCTAGGGCCTGATCATATTACTGTTAATGCGATTAGCCCTGGCTGGATCGAGACAGGCGATTATAGTGCTTTGACCAAAGAAGATCACGCGCAACATCCTGCTGGACGTGTAGGTACACCTCAAGATGTAGCAAGAACCTGTTTATTTTTAACTGATCCCGAAAATTCTTTTATCACAGGGGCAGAATTAATCGTCGATGGTGGCATGACGCGCAAAATGATCTATGTCGAATAGAACATAGTATAATGCACATAACAAAAAGAGATGCGATATATTCGCACCTCTTTTTTTTGTATATACAATTTGTTGAATTTGTATCGTAATGTATCTATTGGTAGGCATGTATAAATCAGCTTCAAATATAACTCAAGCTCAAGCCCAAGCCCAATTCCAATAGAATGATCACGTGCTATTAATTAGAAGTCACTAGACGCTTGCTCCATTTTTCTTTGAACAAAGGTAGTGTACTTTCACCAAAAATCTGTGCTTCTTCTAAGTGAGGATAGCTGGATAGAATAAAAGAAGTGATTCCAATCTCTGCATATTCGATTAGACGATCTGAGACTTGATCCGGTGTACCGACAAACATCAAAGCTCCGCCTGAACGAAGATTAGATAATCCTGCCCAAAGGTTAGGGCCAACTATGAAATCGTTTTGAGCGGCTGCATCTCGAATCTGATTTTGACGAGTCTGACCTGTAGCCCCTGTCTGGCTAAATGAAGCTTTGGCACGTTCAATCGTTTCTGGATCGATATCTTTGATCAGATCACGTGCAGCTTGCCATGCTTCTTCTTCAGTATCACGAACTAGAACCTGGGCACGCATACCGATCCGAAGAGGGCGTACTTCGCCATGTTCTTGTGCATAATCTGCTTGAGCTTGCTTGAGTTCTTCCACTTGTTCCCGAATCATCTCAAGCGGTTCACCCCACATTAGAAATACATCTGAATACGCCGCACCAACTGATTTTGCCATAGCTGAACTGCCGCCAAAGTAGATAGGAAGTGTTGGTTTTTGAACTGTAGCAGGGCGACTTGTACCGCCTTTTAATTCATAGTATTCTCCTTTGAAATCCACTTTGTGATTGGATACAGAAGAGCGATTGGAACTTCCAAACTCTGTTGAAGAAAGACCAGCAGCTTGTTCCCACACGCTTTTCATAATATGCACATATTCACGAGTACGTGCATATTTCTCATCATGAGCACGAGCAAGTGGATCGCCCAATTCTTCTAGATCATCAGGAGAACTGCCAGTCACGATATTGATACGTGCTCGTCCACCGGATAAATTATCTAGCGCCGCTGCCATACGTGCTGCTAATACAGGAGCTATCAATCCCGGGCGCAGAGCGACAAGAGGCTTGAGTGTACGAGTTGCGCCAATAATTGCTGATCCAACTACCCATGAATCCAGACATGCACCACCTGTTGGAATCAAAGCAAATTCAAATCCTGCTTTTTCAGCGGTCTGGGCAACATTTGTTAAATATTCAAGTGTTGGAGGGCGCTCCGATTCTTGTCCAAAACGTGTTCCATCTCCCATTGTAGGTAAAAACCAGCCAAATTCGACTTCATCCCGTTGAATATGATCAGATGTTGACATAATACTATCTCCTTTAAAAAGTCATCTATATTTTGAATACGTCATTTATCATTGTCACTAATAAACTAATCCGACAAGCATACTTGGTATAAATGATACTAGCATTTCCGGTATAGTGTGTCAAATGATTTTGAGTAGTAGTCTATGTATGTTTGGTGGTGAAAGAGTGTCGCTTGAGTTAAGATAGAAACCAAAGCATCCGGCATGATTACCAGCATTTTATTAATCATATGTATAAAGGAGATCTACCCATGAGTACTGATATCCAGCAACAAAATCAGTTAAGTATAGGAGAAGTAGCCGAACGTTCAGGATTAAGTGTCCATTCTCTTCGCTTTTATGAACGAGAAGGATTGTTACTATCTACACGAATCGCAAGAGACGAAGGAGGACGGAGACGCTATAGTGAAGTAGATGTAGAATGGTTATATATTTGCACACGACTGCGCGCTTCTGGTATGCCTATTGCTCAGATTCGTCGTTTTGCTGAACTTGTACGTATGGGCTCTGGCAATGAACATGAACGCTTGGAGATTTTGAAAGAACATCAACAGCGTGTGGTTAGTCAGATGGAACATTTAAATGACTGCTTGGAAGTGATTACGCTCAAAACAAATATATATGAAAATTATTTAAATCGTAATGAACCGGAGCAGACATGGGAAAATAAAAATCTGAACTGTGCCAATACAGATACTGATAACTTATCTAAGTAATATAGAGTACCAAATAAAATTACATTTTCGATAAAATCAGACTTGACCTAGAGTGAACTCTAGCTTGTACAGTAATAGTATCACCTATGAAAAGGAGAGAAATAATATGGAACATGCTTACACACAAACACCACAACACAAGATCAATTCTGGATTTGGACATGATAGTACGGCGAGTGAGGTATTACAAGGTATCGATCTTACAGGTAAATTTGCTTTAGTTACCGGTGGATATTCTGGTCTGGGACTTGAGACAACACGTGCGCTTGTACAAGCAGGCGCTTCGGTTATCGTGCCCGCTCGTCGCCCTGACGTAGCACAAGAAGCTTTGAAAGGATTAGAACATGTAGAAGTAGATGAGCTTGATTTGTCTGATCTGGATAGTGTGCGTGCATTTGCAGGTCGCCTTGTAGAGAGCGGACGCAGTATTGATCTGGCTATTCTAAATGCAGGTGTCATGGCTTGTCCTGAGACTCGAGTAGGGCCGGGATGGGAATTACAATTTGCTACTAATCATTTAGGGCATTTTACATTGATTAATTTGATCTGGCCTTTACTTACAGCAGGTGACGGCGCAAGAGTCGTAGCAACTTCATCGGCAGGGCATCATATTTCTCCAATCCGTTGGGATAATATTAATTTTGATGGTAATTATCAGAAATTTGAAGCGTATGGACAAGCCAAAACAGCTAATGCGCTATTTGCAGTCGAATTGGACAGACGTGGTAGTGAACAAGGAGTACGTGCCTTTTCTGTTCATCCCGGAGGTATCTTAACACCATTGCAACGTCATTTGCCGAAAGAAGAAATGGTTGCTTTGAAATGGATAGATGAAGATGGAAATGGAATCAATTCTGCTTTCAAAACGCCAGAGCAAGGGGCAGCGACTCAACTATGGGCTGCAACTTCTCCACAGTTAGAAGGTAAAGGTGGCGTATACTGTGAAGATTGTGATATTGCTGAACCGGCTGTGGAAGGTGTACCTTCTGTCGGTGTAAAAGAATATGCAGTCGATTCTGAGCAAGCCAAACGTCTATGGGACTTATCGGTACAGCTAACTGGAGCATCTATCTCATAAAAAAGTAGATCAATATAATATCAATATAGAAGAAGGTATATCTCTTAGAATCGATACAGAGAGATACCTTTTTTCTATTTCTATCACCGAAATATAGACATCTCAAGTCAAATATACGATTGGAGCGATACATAAAAGGGTAATATTAAGGGTTAGCATATCTAACAATTTTCTACTATTGGGAGGAATGTAATCATGTTGACTCAACCTTATCGTCCTGTCGCTTATCGAACTGAGCACAGCTTGGCTGGCATGGAACCTATTCCGACTCAAATGAATAATCCAACTTTATCTACTTATCGCGAACCTAATCGTTTAAATACTCGTGCTACGGATTTGTCATTACATCAGAAGTTACAAAATAATCTTGGCAAACATGGAATGTTCTATATGATTCCTAGTCGTGAGGTTATGCATAGTGATTATCGTGGTCTTTTAGAAGCTACCGGGGAAGATCATATTGTTATTCGTGATCTGAATACAGGGCTTCGACATGTATTGCCGTTGACTTCACTGGATTATGCCGTATTTACAGAACCGAATGGTGCATATACCCATATTTCTGGACAAAATCCTTCTATTCATGCACCATCCACACGTATGTAACTGTAGACAAATCACTCACTATAATACTATAAAAGAAGCGCCAGTTCAGTGGTTGAGCTCAACCGTTGAACTGGCGCTTTTTATCTACTTTTAGCTTTTGGTATACGTGTTATTTTTGATTTATAGATCAGCTATTATTTAAGGATTAACACTGTCGTTATAATCTTTCAATTTCTGTGTGATCTGCGCAGCGGCATCACTTAGAGCAGCTTGTGGTTGTTTGGAACCATTAAGAGCTTCTTCGATTGCTGTCTCTGTAAGTTGACGTGCTTCTGTGAAGATACCCATTACAGCACCTTGAGTCGCTGGATCGATTTTGGTATTGTGCAATTGATCAACAGCAGTCTCGAATTGCGGATATTTCTTCATATTTTCTTTAACCAAATCTTCATTATAAGCAGCTTTGGTAATTGGGAAGTAGCCTGTATTTACATGCCAGTAAGCTTGTTGTTCAGGCTCTGCTAAGAACTTGATAAATTTCCAAGCAGCTTGTTGTTCCGCAGCAGGCTTATCATTCATAATCCATAGGCTTGCACCACCGATTACAACGCCACCTTTACCGATATCACTAGAAGACACTTTAGGTAGTGGAGCTGTTCCGACTTCAAATTTACCTTCTGTTGAGCTAATCAATCCACGAAGAGAAGCTGTACTATCCATCGTTACTGCAACTTGACCCGCAGCAAATGCTTTTTTCGTATCGTCTGTTTTGCGACCTAGATTCAACATGTATTTCTCATCAATTAGCTTTTTCCACCATGTTAAAAATTTAACGCCAGGCTCAGAACCCAATTGAGATTCTGTTGCAAGTGCTGTACGTCCATTATCGTTATTTAACAATGTAGCGTCTTGACTAGCAAACATTTGCTCCATTAACCAACCGTAGATCGGCAATGACATCCCTGTTTGTCCATCTTTAGTTAAAGCTTTAGCCGCTGCTTCCCATTCATCCAAAGTTTTAGGAGGATTTTCAGGATCAAGACCAGCTTTTTTGAATGCATCTTTGTTATAGTAGAAAATTGGATTAGATGTGTTAAAAGGCATAGAGTACAATTGATTATCAAATGTATAGTATTTCAAAATATTCGGTTCAAATTGAGAAGTATCAAATTTATCTGCATCGATAAATTGTTGCATCGGTGTGATCGCTTGAGAATCGATCATATAACGTGTACCGACATCATACGTTTGAATCATGGTAGGGCCGCTACCTGATCCCATCGATGTTTTGAATTTGTTAATACTTGCATCGTAGTCGCCCTGGAAAATAGCTTCTACTTGAACATCTTTTTGCGAATCGTTGAATTTTTTCACTAATTCATCGACTACTTTATTCAAATCGCCACTCATCGAATGCCACCAGACTATTTTTACAGGACCGGAAGAAGTCTCGCTAGCTGCATCAGCAGTTGTACCTGTAGATGCTGTAGAACCTGTTGTACTTTGACCTCCACCACAAGCTGCCAGGAATAAAAATAGGCATAAACTAAGCAAACTCCATGTTTGACGCGAACGATTGATTTTCATTTCTTTTCGTATTCTCCTTTTGGTTGACAAAATTTTGAATAGATAATCTATGAGTTAGCCCTTCAGTGCACCTGCTGTTAGACCGCCTACAAGGCGACCCAGACCCACAGCGAGAAGAACAAGAGAAGGGAGCATCACCAACACAATACCAGCCATCACGACATTCCATGCAGTCACATCTGCAAACTGCAACATGCTGATCCCAATTTGCACTGTACGCATACTTTCACTATTGGTAATCAATAGCGGCCACAGATACATATTCCAATGATTGAGGAAAGAATAGATACCCAGTGTAGCCAGACCTGGCATCGATAACGGCACAGCCAGTGAAGCGAAAATACGAATATGTCCGCACCCATCAATACGAGCAGCTTCCATTAATTCTTTAGGTAATTGTAAGAAAAATTGACGCATTAAAAATGTACCAAAAGCAGTCGCAAGAAAAGGAACGGTTAGTCCTTGATAAGAATCTAACCAGCCCCAGCTACGAACAGTTAGATAATTGGGAATCACAGTCACTTCCCACGGGATCATCATGGTAGCCATAAATATACCGAATAAGATTTTACGACCCGGAAATCGTAGAAAAGCAAACGCATAAGCAGCCATACAGGATGTAATCAAATTACCGACTGTAATAATACTGCTTGTCACAAAGCTATTAACAATAAAGCGAATAATCGGAATATTGTTCATTACCGTTATAAAATTATCGATATTGATGCCTGATGGCAAAAATCGTGGCGGATATGTAGCTGATTCAGATTCAGTCATAAATGAGTTCGAAACTGCAATCCAAAAAGGTAAAAGGATAAGTACCGCAGCTACAATCATAAAGAAGTAAGCTATCCCTGTGCGCATTAGACCCTGTCTCATTGGTAATGCACCTTCTTTTCACCGAATTTGAACTGAATAAGCGTTAAGATCAAGATCATAACGAATAATACCAATGCTTGTGCGCTACCTGTGCCAAAGCGGAAATTCATAAACGCATCTTGATACAGATTGTAGACAATAACATTCGTACTGTTCATCGGGCCACCTTTAGTCAGAATATTGATCTGTCCAAATGCTTGAAATGAACCAATCATCGACGTCACACTAGCAAAGAAAATTGTAGGCGAGATCAGTGGTAACGTAAGCTGAACAAAAGTACGGGTTGGACTTGCTCCATCCATACGTGCACTTTCATAAATATCTTCAGGTACACCTTCCATGCCACCAAGTAGCAGAATGAATAAGAAGCCTAGATTCATCCAGATCGTCATAATCGAGATCGAGATCAATGCCCAGTTCGGATCAGTTAACCAGTTAATCGTTGGTAATCCAGCTACACTAAGAAAATAATTTAACGTTCCAAGTGTAGGATGAAAAAGAACCATCCAGATGACTGAACCTGTACTAACCGATATCGCAAGCGGTAGAGCGAAAATAAAGCGGAAGATGCGGCTACCTTTTAGACGGCTCCGGCAAAAGGCAGCTAAAATCAATGCTAGGATCAATGTTGTCGGTACAGTAAACAACATAAATTGAGTAGTTACCCACAAACTGCTGAGAAATGTATCGGAAGTAAATAAATTCGTGAAATTTTTAAACCCTACAAATTTGGCAACATCTCCACGCGGTGTAGTGGAATGTAGGCTGAGATACACCGATTTAGCCAGCGGGTAAAAAAGAAATATACCGAACAGCAATATAGAAGGAGCTAAAAATAAAGCTGCCAGCATATATTCATTCCAGCGGCGGGTCTGACGGGGATAACGCACGATAGAACGAGTTTTTCGAACCGAACGTTTCATTGATAATCCAGACGTTTTATCCAAGTTAACACTTACCTCACTTTCATCATTTGCTTCCCTTTTGATCATCTTGCTACGTGGTTCAGTATAAATACAGGATGTTAAGAGAAATGATTATCTATGTAAAAGATTTGTAATGAGATGAATAGAGCATTTGACGGGAGGGTTTGAGACGATATAATAAAGTAAGGAACATGTATAATCATACATAACTAAAAGAAGGGAGTGAGGACACTTGGGAAAATGACGGTGCATGTGATGTGGCGGCAAATTCAAAAAACAAATATACGAAGGAGGTGAACCCGTAGCTGTCTATCAATTGGACAGTACGGGATATACACTTGACTGACCCCTTACCCAGTTTACTTAATTTAGTTTTGGTGGCATTTCTGGTGATGCTCAATGGATTTTTTGTATCGGCTGAATTCGCAATGGTTAAAATTCGTAGTAGTCGATTAGAAACATTAGTCGATGGTGGTAGTAAAAGAGCGCGCTTTGCGCAAACGATCGTAAACAATCTGGATGCTTACCTTTCTGCTTGTCAGTTAGGGATAACATTAGCATCGCTTGGATTGGGGTGGATTGGTGAACCGGCGATTGCTGACCTGATCAGACCTGTATTTGCGGCATTTGGCTGGAATAATGATGTAGCTGTACACACTGTTTCTATTGTGATTGCTTTTGTAGTGATTACGATATTGCATATTGTACTTGGAGAGCTTGCTCCGAAGTCTCTGGCGATTCGCAAAGCGGAAGTCGTGAGCTTATGGACAGCAGCACCGATGCTATTATTCCATAAAATCATGTATCCCTTTATCTGGGTGTTGAACGGCATGGCGAACGCTTTACTCAAAATGTTTGGCATTGCTCCGGTCTCTGAAGAAGATTCTGCTCACACAGAAGAGGAAATACGTATACTTATGAAGGAAAGCAACAAGAGCGGACTGATCGATAATACCGAACTGGCGCTGGTTGATAATATATTCGAATTTGCTGATACAACCGCCCATGAGATCATGATCCCACGTACAGAAATGATCTGTCTGAGTCTACATGGTTCCAAAGAAGAAAATTTGGAGCTGGCTTTTGAAGGAATGCGTACTCGTTATCCGGTATGCGATGGCGACAAAGATCATATTGTCGGATTTGTGCATATTAAAGATTTGATGCGTTATCAAAGTGTAGATTCAGCCAAATTGATCCGTCCCATTATAGCTGTACCTGAATCAATCAAAATTAGTGAACTGATGAAGCTAATGCAACGTGGCAAAACACAGATTGCGATTTTGATTGATGAATATGGCGGTACAGCAGGTCTAGTAACTCTTGAAGACATTATGGAAGAAATCGTCGGCGAAATTCAAGATGAATTTGACCATGAACGTCCGGCTGTAGAACCTATAGATGATATGACATACTCGATTGATGGCATGATGTTAATTGAGGAGATCAATACACGGTTCTCATTGGATTTGGATTCGACAGAATACGATACCATTGGTGGTTGGCTGTATTCCCGAGTGGAGTCTTTACCTCCGCAAACCGGGCAAAGTGTGGCACATGAAGGACATCTGTTTGTGATCGAAGAGACGGAACAGAAGCGTATTTCAAGGGTGAAATTAGTAATTACGCAATTCGCAACAACTCATAATCAGGCAGGAGCCTGAACATCATCTGAATATCGTCACAAATAAAAAAGCAAACCACTTCTGTATAGGAGTGGTTTGCTTTTTTGCTGATAATACACGAGATAATAGTAGAAAATGATAAGGCTGAACCAAGAACTAAATATACGATCATTTCAATAAAGAAGTCGAAAACAGGGATACGAAACAGATAGTTAACGTTTCGTATTCCTGTTTTTTATTTTTATCTAACAGTGTACGATTTTTCTTTACAGAAGCCGATATAGGTGATATCATCTAACACTGTAAGATATAATCTAACGATGTTAGATAAAAAACGTTCAATGATCTATATTGTTTTTGCTAACTATTGAGATAGGCATAATGTTGTAGCTAATAGTGTATTGACCAATAAAGAATAAAAGAAAGTAGTGATAACTATGGATGCTAAAAATCTGTATTACTTTGAAGAAGCGCCAATTGCCAAATCGGTTACACATTTTGCGGTACCGATGATGTTAGGAATGTCGATGAGTGTTGTGTATTCGATTTTGAATGCGTATTTTATTGGTACGCTGAATAATACGGCGATGCTAACTGCACTTGCTTTAACATTGCCATTATTTTCAGTGATTATGGCGCTAGGCAATTTGATAGGGATAGGGAGTGGAGCATTTATTTCTCGATTGCTAGGAGAAAAAAGATATGATGATGTTAAACATGTATCTTCGTTTGCTTTTTATAGTAGTCTGATTCTGGGGTTGATTGTTGTAGCGATCGGGCTTCCTTTGCTTGATCCAATCGTGCAATTTTTAGGAGCTAATTCAGAATCGTTTGCTTTTACCAGAGACTATGTGATGATTATGCTGGCGGGTTCGCCATTTATTTTATTATTTTTTATGTTAGAAAATATTGTTCGTTCAGAAGGTGCAGCCAATACGTCAATGATCGGTATGATTTTGAGTGTAATTGTTAATATTATTCTTGATATCTTCGTTATTTTTGTTTTTCACTGGGGAGTCATCGGGGTCGCTTCTGCTACAGTGATTTCCAATCTAGTAGCCAGTGCGTATTATGCTTTTCATATCGGGTACAAAAGTCAATTTTTGACCATCTCTATCAGAGCTTTTAAAGTAACAAAAGAAATTGTAAGTAATGTATTCAAAATAGGCGTTCCTGTTTTTATTATGAGCCTTTTTCTGGGAGCGATGTCGCTGATTTTTAATCGTTTTCTGATTGAGTATGGGGAACAAGCAGTAGCTGGATTTGGGATTTCATCACGTTTATTGCAATTTCCTGAATGTATCTTAATGGGATTATGCGAAGGTGTAGTACCGATGATTGCTTTTAATTTTGTAGCCAATAAAGAACGGATGAAGCAGACGATCACATTTACGATCAAAGCGATTGTAATATTAGCTACGATATTCGGAATAATTGTCTATTTTATTTCAGATCATTTAATAGGTCTATTCACCAACGATCCGCAATTAATTGAAATGGGTAGCTATATTCTGCATGTAACGTTTTTATCCTTATTTATTACAGGAATCACCGTTTTGTTTACAGGTATTTTCCAAGCAACCGCACAAGGAACAGCGGCATTTATCATGTCTATTATTCAAGGAATTACGTTAATTCCTGTATTGTATATCGCTAATCAAATGAATGGTTTTCATGGGGTGGTATGGTCACTTGTGATCTCGGATGTTGTTGCATTTCTGGTAGGGGCTATAATGCTCTATATGTTGCGCAATAAATTACAACCTGATTTGGAAAGTATAGCAGCATAACCAAAATCTAATTCGCTATCTCTTTATATAGGATAGAAAGCACTATGGATCAGAAAATAAACAATAAAAGCCCTCTTACCACAAAGATAAGAGGGTTTTTGCTATATACAGTATTTATATTGTTATCGGCTAAATATATCTTAGCGACGACGATCTGCATCTTCGCTTTCAGCATCGATTTCTTCGTCATCTTCGGTTACCTGTAATTCGGTATCGCCTTCATTATCAGCTACATAACGATCCAGATCTTCGCCGCGCTGTACATGACGTTGACCACCTTCGATATCGTTACCAGCGAATTTCTCAATATCTTCTACTGTACCGTTATCTTTATTTTCGCCACCTTCAGCAAGTTCATTATAGCTTTCGACATCACGCTGTGTAGACATAGCAGGTGAATCAGCTACACCATATTCTTCTACAGCTTGCCATGCGCCAGCATCATCGAATTTACCAGTATGATTTTGACGATTTTCGCCAGCACCTTTAGCAGCAGGAGTAATCAAATCTTCTTCTATCGGGCGATAATCATTGACACCGCCGCCTTCTTCAGCACTTTCGCCAACTAACATAGTGGTATAAGGAAGTGCTTGTAGACGTTCAAAAGGAATTTCTTTTCCACTGATCTCACTGATTCCATACGTACCATCTTCGATACGTTGTAGTGCAGCATTGATTTGATCTAGCGTATCATCCATATTATCATCGATTGCCATATCACGTTCACGTTCATACGTTTCTGTACCAAGATCACCAGGGTGGTTATCAACAGAAGAAAGTTCTCCTGTCGAATCAAGTTCAGATTCAGTCTGACCATCAGCCGTATCATTTTCCATATTAAAATGACGCTCTAATGCTTCTTTATTTTCCAATAAGCTATTTTTTAGTTCCTCAATTTGTGAAGATTGTAAGTGTTTCATCGTGTGTTTCCCCTCTCAAGACGAGTTATCGTAAATTTATAAGATGTTTGTAGAATGATGCAATCTATTCTCCATTTACCCTACTATCCCAATAATCAATCGTTTGTTAGGAAAAGGAAATGTTTGGTTAATACAACATAACAACCACTATAGTTTTGAAAGGGGAGAATTAATGTGAAAGCACTAACATATCAAGGTAAACGTAAAGTGAAAGTCAAAGAGGTAGAAGATGCAAAGTTACAAAAACAAGATGATGTTCTAATCCGCATTACATCTACAGCCATCTGTGGATCTGATTTGCATATATTTAATGGCAATATCCCAGGAATGGACGGAGATTATGTAATTGGACACGAACCGATGGGAATCGTAGAGGAAGTCGGCCCAGAAGTAACGAAAGTGAAAAAAGGCGACCGCGTTATTATTCCTTTTAACGTATCTTGTGGTGAATGTTTCTTCTGTAAAAATGAAATGGAAAGCCAATGCGATAATGCGAATGAAAATCCTGAAAAAGATACAGGCGCAATGTTTGGTTATTCTAATACTTACGGTGGATTTGCAGGCGGACAAGCCGAATACTTACGTGTACCTTATGGTAACTTTTTACCATTCGTTATTCCAGAAAGCTTGGAAGTTCCAGATGAAGATGTACTATTTTTGTCTGATGTTATCCCAACAGCCTACTGGAGTGTTGAAAGCGCTGGCGTGAAAAAAGGCGATACCGTTATCGTACTTGGTTGTGGCCCTATCGGATTAATCACGCAAAAATTTGCTTGGCAAAAAGGAGCAAAACGCGTTATCGCTGTCGATCATATCGATTACCGTCTAGCTCATGCGAAGCGTACCAATAATGTAGAGACAGTAAATTTCAAAGATGTAGGCGATGCAGATCAATATCTGATTGAACTCACCAGTGGTGGAGCAGACGTGGTTATTGACTGTGTCGGTCTAGATGCAGAGAAATCAACTATCGAGAAAGTCGAAACAGCTTTGAAAATTCAAGGCGGTTCACTGGGTGCTTTCCAATTAGCTAGTAATGTAGTACGCAAATTTGGTACGATTCAGTTAACAGGAGTATATGGATTGAACTACAATCAATTCCCTTTAGGTCATTTATTTGAACGTAATATTCAGTTGAAAATGGGTCAAGCGCCTGTTGTTCACTATATGCCAGAGTTGTTCAAACAAATTCAAACAGGACAGTTCAGTGCCGCTGATATTATTACTCATCGTCTTTCTTTGGATGAAGCAGAGCATGGTTACCATGTATTTGATAGCAAAGAAGAGAACTGTATCAAAGTTGTATTGAAGCCATAATAGGCTATCTTTCGTAGAATAGTAATTAATACCTGTATCTCATTTAATATAAAAAGTGTGGATTCCTTATGGAGTCTACACTTTTTTTGTGTTGTGATCTTGCAAAAGCGAAATATTCAACTTATAATTTGATAATGATAATCATTTTCAATTAGAAAGGAAGCGTTGAAATGAATATATCTCTTCCCGCATTTCACCATGCGTTTTATACATTATCTTTGCGCAAGCCTGAACAACAAGACAGTATTATTCGAATAGGAGAAGTACAATTCGGCGGTGGACGCTTTGTCGCTATTGTATCTACAGAAGCAGAATCAAGAATAGAAATGGAACAAGATGCCGCTGCAATCAGTCGCTCAGGAGCGCAGATTATCGCCGGTCATTGGAAAGAACAGAATGAAGGGATTCCTTTTCGTAAAATGAGCACATTACAACGCGTAGCCAATCAATATGGACTACTGACTATGTTAGAAGTAACCGCTCATGAACAATTGAAAATATGTGAAGAATATGCTGATCTGATTGCTATCGATATTCGTTTACTACGTAATCAATTGTTATTACGCCGATTGAGTAGCGTGAAGCGTCCGATTGTTTTGAAGCGTAGTCATCAAGATTCATATGAAGATTTGTTAGGAGCGGCTGAATACCTATTATCTCATGGTAATCCTAATATTATTTTATGCGAAGGCAGTATTTGTCCTTTTGAAAATATACATTATAACTCGCTCGATATTGCAGCCATTCCAGAATTACGCCAATTGACGCATCTACCTGTTATTGCTTATCCAGTTCATTGTATATCCAATGGAAATACACTTAGCTCTATTACCAAAGCCTGTGTCGCGGCAGGAGCAGATGGATTATTTTTAGAACTAAAGTCTAATATTACAGAGGATTATACAAATACTCGCTCTATAAATACTCAAGCTTTATCCTCTGAAGAATATGCCGCATTAATGCACGATGTACGGATGCTTGCACTGGTATGTGGACGACGAATGAGCCGCATGAACAATTAAAAAGATCAATAAGATTAAAATGCTATGGTCTAAACTGCTCGATCGGTGTTGTATGAATCTTTAATTTATGCTTTTTGATCTCCTGATATAATCTCTCTGAAATAATCGGATTAGAAATATACGTATAATCCAGTGTGAAAAATTCATTTCCTTCGATGCTCGATTCATCTAGTATAATCTGTTCAAACCCTTTAGCTATTCGGCGTGACGGTTGATCGATAGAGCGTAGAACCATCGCTTTGCCAGCATAGTGAGATTGTTCATAATCGACACAATCGAGAGACTGTAATGCATGAGCGATCCAGTATATTTCCGGTACAGACGTATGATTATGATAATAGATCTGTGCAGGGATAAATTGTGCGACAACGTTCGATTGTTCTAGCAGTTGCTTGAATGTATCAGATACGACAGTAGCTCGATTACCTGTATAGAAAAAATCAACGTCCAATTTTCTTACTCTAGAATCTAGCGTTACTTTAACATTAGTAAAAGGTGATAATTCTGTGTGATTGGGATCATAATAATCACTCAGAGCAGGCACAAAGGTAGCCCCACCTGAAATAAATCCTTTGCCCGGATATTGGTATTCCAAAACATAGTATTGCATAGCTGCTATTCATTCCTTTCGACAGATCATCTATATTCTGTCTGATGTAATCTATAACATTCTTGTATATGTATAAATATCTATTGCTACCTATCCATGAACTCAAATAATCATAATAAAAAACCTGTCATATCGCAAATGACAGGTTTTTTATCTTTACTATATTTATTACTATATGATTGCATAGAGTATCAAAGAAATACGCTTAAAATGCCCATTCACCTTGACGGAATACAGGTTCTTTTTCGCCGTCTTTAGTGATTCCATAGATATCCATTTCACCAGAACCGATCATAAAGTCGACGTGAGTAAGACTGTTGTTAAGTCCGCGTTCGTTCAATTCTTCACGAGATAATTCTTTACCACCAATCAAGTTAAATGCGTATGCACTACCGATCGCAAGGTGATTTGAAGCATTCTCATCAAACAATGTATTGTAATATAAAATATTGGATTGAGAAATAGGTGATTTGTGAGGCACTAATGCAACTTCACCAAGATAATGAGAACCTTCATCCATACTCACCAGACGCTCTAATGTATCTTGTCCTTGTTCAGCTTCTACGCCGACAATACGACCGTCTTTGAATGTTAATTTGAAGTTGTCGATAATGTTACCACCATAACTTAATGGCTTGGTGCTACTAACATAGCCATTAACATCACTTTTTAGTGGTGCTGTAAATACTTCTTCTGTCGGCATATTTGCCATAAATGTAAATCCGCGTTCGCTTGTACTTTCTGCTGCTGCCCATAAGTGACCCTCAGGAAGTCCAATCGTTAAGTCTGTTCCAGGTGCAACATAATGTAATTGTTTGTATGCTTTATCGTTAAGATATTTAGATTTGGTATTTAATAATTCAACATGTTTTTCCCATGCTTCGATCGCATCGCCATTACCTACACGTACTGCTTTGAGGATTGCATCCCACATAGCAGAGACTTGTTCTTCTTTAGCTACATCAGGGAACACTTTAGCAGCCCAAGCTTCTGAAGGCACAGCCACAATTGACCAGCTTAATTTTTCGGATTGTACATATTCGCGATATTTAGCGAGTGCTTTATTGGCAGTCATTTGATACGTAGAAATGCGTTCTGGATTTACTCCTTTTAATAAATCAGGATCATCAGAAACGACATGCAAGATGGCTCCGCCATCGACTGCAAGTTCTTCCATTTCAGCAGCATACCATTTTGGACCAATTTCAAATGATTCATCTGGAGCCATATCATAGCGCATACGTGCGACTTGATCGTCACTCCAATTGACTTTAACAAGAACAGCACCAGCTTCATAAGCTTTTTTGGTGACGATACGTACAAATTCAACAGCATCAATCGAAGCATTAATGACTAAACGCTGACCTGGCTGTATATTAACACCGACACGCACCGCAAGTTCGGCGTACTGTTCTAATTTGCTCTGAAAATCTGACATTGATAAATTCCTCCATTTCAAATACAAAGATGTGTCAAAGAATCATTTTATGATCCGTCTTATCTATTTTACAGGAATCTATTCACAAAGAAAACAAAATGTATAAATGTATAAATTTCCATATGTAAAAATAAAATTTGGTTTCTTTAAAAAAATGGTCTAGAATACTGTATAAATTGATATATTTATTACGAATCCGTTATCGGTTGATGTGAGGTAAGAGAGGGGCAATCTGGATGGTATCCGATTGGAGAGTAGCAGAAGAAGCATTACGCCGCATAGGTGTCAGTGGTAGTGATGATAATGATCCTGTAGTAATATCCGGTTATGCAGATGGAGCAAGATGTATAGGGATAGGAACAGATGCGGCTGTATTCACGTATGATCAAGTTCCTGAATATGCATTTAAGCTATTCACACCGGAAGCAAGTGACAAAATTCAATCTGAAGTGTTTGTATATGAACGATTAGCAGGTTCTCCTTATTTCCCAATCTGTTATGGTCGGGGAACAAATTATCTTGTAATGAGTTATGAAGAAGGGCCGACACTACAAGATTGTTTGTTACAAGGCATTGAAGTTCCCGAGCAAGTTATTTTAGATGTAGAAGCTGCTAGAGAATATGTACGTAGCATCGGTCTGAATCCGCGGGATATTCATTTGAAAAATGTGATTGTGCAAAATGGACGTGCTAAAGTAATTGATGTATCGGAATATATCCAAAAAGGCGATGATAAGCGCTGGGATCATCTCGTATGGGCATATTATCAGTTTTATAGTCGGATATCAGGCAAAAGTATTCCTTCATGGGTATTAGATACGGTCAAAAATTGGTATTCTCGTCTGGGTAAAACGAATATCGATCTTGAAGAATTTGCAAAAAGAGCAGGCGAACTGTTCTCTAAATATATGAAATAAAATACGAAGTAAAAAAAGAAAGGAAGTTCTCTACATTATCTTGTAGAAAGCTTCCTTTTTTATAATAAAGCAGACAGTTAAAAAGAAAATGAAAGTGTAGATTAAGCAAATAACTAATTAAAGTTTGAATCCAGCTAATAGTTGTTGTAAATCTTCAGCAAGTGAAGAGAGGTAACGAGCAGATTCAGATACTTCTTCCATAGTTGATAATTGTTCTTCACTTGCAGCGTTCATTTCTTGAATACCCGCAGAACCTTGTTCAGAAAGAGCACTTAAATGTTCCATAGCTTCAGAGATTTGTTGAGATTGTACAGTGATAGATCCAACCATCAAGCGTGTGCCACCGATTTGTTCTACCGTATCCGCAACAGCTTGACGAATCGCTTCAAATGCTACATTCACGCGTTCACTACTTTGAACTCCAGCTTGTACATTACTTACTGAAGTGTGAACTTGTTCTACCGCTTTTTGACTTTCGGATTGAACGTCTGAGATCAAAGCTGTAATTTGTGTAGATGATTGCGCAGCACCTTCTGCAAGTTTGCGAATCTCGTCAGCAACAACTGCAAATCCGCGTCCTGATTCACCTGCACGAGCCGCTTCAATTGAAGCATTCAAAGCAAGTAAGTTGGTTTGTTTGGCAATTTGTTGAATCGCTTGTGAAGCCAGGCCAATCTCATCTGATTTTTGGTTCAAACTGGTCAGTACGTTCAAGTTATCTTGAATATTGCTTGCCAGGTTATTGATCAAATGCGTAATTTCTTGTACTTCATTGATACCGTTACCGGCTGTTTCTTCCATATGATTGGTAAGCATTTGAACATTTTTATTGCTTGTTTGTAATTGCTTCATTTTATCGGTCATTTCATTAGTTGCATTAGTTACCTGGTTAACTGTCTCGACTTGAGATTCAAATCCAGTTGATAATTCGCCAGAAGAAGTAGCAATATGAGAAGAAGCTTTGGCTGTTTGTTCAGCACTAGCTGTTAATTGTTCAGATGAAGCAGATAGAGTCATTGCACTTTCATCTACTTTTTTCGTGATTTCACGAATACTGGATATCATAGTGTTGAATCCAGCAGACAATTGACCAATCTCGTCTTTAGAGGCATAGTCGGAATGAACAGTAAGATCACCGTCCGAAGCATTCGTCATTAATTGTTTTACATTATTGAGAGGACGTACAATCAAGCGTACAATCCAACCACCTAGTAATAGAGAGATAATCAATCCGATAACAAATAGAACACCTGTAATCCATTGCGATTGAGTATATTGTTGATCCGCAGCTACTTTAGCATTACCTGCTTCATCAATAAGATTTTTGCGCATTGCATTTAGCACTTCGTTTAATTGAGTACGTTGACTATTTAGATTCGCATAAGCTTGAAAAGCTTGTTGATTCTGGTTAGCTGCTGCCAATGCTGTAATTTTATCACGTTGTTCTGAAAAAGCTGTTGCTAATGGAACCAGTTCAGCCGCTAATTTTTGATTAGAAGGGCTTAACGCCATTTGTCCCATCAATTCAAATTGTTCTTTATTGCTTGCGGTAATGACGTTAATTTGATTCACCAAACTTTTGTTAGCTGTTGGATCAGTAGTCTGCATTAACTCAAGAATATTGGCTGCATTGTCACCGTAGTTCATAATAATTTGATCCATAATTGTAAGAGAACGCATATTGACTTCGTACATATTTGACGCGACTTTGGACATTTTATTTGTCATTAATGTTCCGGTAGCGCTTAACATCACTAAAACTAATAGATTTACTATAATCAGAGTAACGATTTTAGTTCTAACTTTCCAATTTCTCATGCTATTTTCTCCTGACTGAATATATATTATATTTTGAAGCGGGAAAGGGTAGTCTGTAAGTTCTCAGCTAAATCAGCTAAATAACGTGCAGCACTGGAGACTTCTTCCATCGTAGACAATTGCTCTTCACTCGCAGCACCTGTCTGTTGAATCCCTGCGGAACTTTCTTCTGAGATTGCACTTACATGTCCCATAGCTTCCGCAATCGTCTCGGATTGTTTGGCAACTTCTTGAATTAAAGAGCCTGTACGAATAATTTTCTCTGTAGTATTGCTAACCGAATGTTGAATCGCTTCAAATGCTGTATTTACACGAGTACTACTAGCAACTGTACTCTGGATACTATCTGACGATTTGTGAACCTGTTCAACTGCCATATTACTATCGTGTTGAATCGACTGAACCATATTTGAGATCAATGTAGATGAATCTGCTGTGCTGGATGCAAGCTTACGAATCTCCTCGGCAACTACAGCAAATCCTCTACCAGCATCGCCTGCACGAGCCGCTTCAATTGATGCATTAAGAGCAAGCAAATTAGTCTGTTGTGCAATCTGTTGGATCGCTGACGAAGCAATACTGATTTGATTTGATTTATCGTTTAAATTCGTCATAACAGCTAGATTATCTTGCATATCTTGAGCGATACCTTGAATCAACTGTGTAATCTCGGTAACTTCGCTTAATCCATTTTTTGCATCAGCATTCATTTGTTCTGTCATTTGGTTGACTTCATTACTGATAGCTGCTACATGACCCATACGTTCATACATCAACCCGATCGATTGATTAACTTGGTTAACTGATTCTACTTGAGATTCAATTCCTGTAGACATTTCATTAGTAGCAACTGCAATATGTTCTGCTGCCTGTGCAGTCTGATCCGCACTTGCAGTTAATTCCTCTGAAGAAGCAGATAATGTCATTGCACTTTCATCCACTTTGCGAATAATATCTCTGACATTGGTCATCATGGCATTAAATGAAGTAGTAACCTGTCCAATTTCATCACGAGATTGATATGATCCATTAACTGTAAGATCACCTTCACCAGCACTACCCATTAATTGTTCCAACTGTTTGAGAGGGCGACTGATCATACGACTAATCCAAACACCGACAAGAGTAGAAATTAGAGCGCCGGCAATAAAAACAATAATCAATATCATTTTAGCGACAGAAGCTAGATGTATAGCTTGTTCGTTATTATTTTGTGCTTCTGTTTTGAGGAGAGCATTTAATTCTTTCGTTGTATTATTCATACTAACGCGTAACGGTTCGACATCACTTTGGAAAATACGGTAAGCTTCCGTATTGTTATTTTGCGATGCGTTTTGAAGTACTTCTTCAATTTTGGAAGTATAATCTGCTAGCGACTTGCTGTAAGTATCGTAAAGCTTGGTTGCTTCTGGAGTAAGAGTGATCGTGCTCATATCTGTATATAAAGTTTGATTTTGAGTCAAACGTTCTTTGATAGAAGAGTCTAATGCGGTATTACGTTCAGTATCTGTCGTAATAATAAATTCAAGTAATGCGGCTTCAATTGTTCGATTATCAATAATAATCTGACTTACATCACTAATTGCTCTGACATTCTGGTTGTACATTTCATTTGACTCGGTAGACATCAAATCTGTTGTTTTGTAACCTGCAAATCCAACAATAATCATGAACAACGCACTGATTAACGTTAAGCTTATAATTTTGGTTTGTACTTTTAAATGCTTCATCTGTGTCATCTCATCTCATCAATAATTAGTAGTTAATAAGTCTTGGTTTTTAAGTAATGTAAATATCTCACATTTTGTCGAATATGTCGATAGTTTTTTAAATATTTTTTCATTAAATGTATTTTAATGTATTTTTAAGAAATCTTTAATATTAAAGTGGTATACAAGAAATCCCTTATAAATCTCTAAAAAAATGCTTTTTACAACTACTTTATTGTTATAACAAATTATATTTCGGCAAAATTTTAAAAAAATGTATAGTTATCTGGAAAATAAATTGGTAAATATTTTTGTCGAATATAGTCGTAATTTAATTAGTATAAAAGACCCTATTTTACTAAAAATGAAATAAACAAACATACTTTGTTGTCAAAAAGGGTATTGAGTAGGAGCGTTCATTTCTAGTGAAGCTTTATTTTGAATAAGGAAAGGAAGATTATTGTGGATAAAAAACATTTATATATTAACGGGGAGTGGGTTACGGCTCAGTCTTATACACCTTTATATTCTCCATATAACCGTTCTCTTATTGCTGAAGTGGCTGAGGCTACAGTAGAAGAAACTAAGCAGGCAATTGCTGCTGCTTATAAAGCTAGAGAAACGATGCGTGCCATGCCAGCACATCAACGCTCCTCTATTTTGGAAAATCTAGCGCGATTATTAGAACAAAGAGCAGAAGAAGCAGCACAATTGATAGCACTTGAAGGTGCTAAGCCACTACAAGCTGCTCGAACTGAAATAGGACGTACAGTAGAAACGTATAAATTTGCTGCCGAAGAAGCAAAACGGATTCATGGAGAAACGATTCCGCTCGATGCTTCTGTAAGTGGAGAAGGAAGAATTGCGTATACGGTCAAAGAACCTTTAGGTGTTGTAGGAGCGATCACTCCTTTTAACTTCCCGATGAATCTGGTTGCTCATAAAGTAGGGCCAGCTCTTGCTGCCGGAAATACAGTGGTTTTGAAGCCAGCAGAGCAGACACCGTTATCTTCTTTTTTATTAGCAGAATTATTACAAGAAGCTGGCTTACCTGCGGGAGCGCTAAATGTAGTAACAGGAGATGGTAAAGTCGTAGGCGATGCGATCGTAACAGATGATCGTGTCAAAGCATTGTCATTTACAGGCAGTCCGCCGGTCGGAATCTCTATCCGATCCAAAGCAGGTTTGAAAAAGGTCACTTTGGAGCTAGGTTCTAACTCAGGATTGATTATTGATCGCGATACTGATATTCCGGCTATGATTGAACGAGCGGTCTCCGGTGCATTTGGCAATCAAGGGCAAGTCTGTATTTCTATTCAGCGTATTTATGTACATCAAGAGATCTTTGATGAATTTGTAACTCAATTTGTAAAAGCGACCCGTCAATTAAAGTTAGGTGATCCGATGAATGAAGAGACTGATGTATCGGCTATGATAGCACCTAAAGAACAGACAAGAGCTATAGAATGGATAGAAGAAGCAGTATCACAAGGAGCAGAGATTGCTTATGGAGGTACAATAGAAGAAGACCTTCTTTTACCTACTGTCTTATTGCGTGTGAATCCCGAAGTACGTGTAGCTTGTCAGGAAGTATTCGCTCCGATTGTTATGATCAATCCGGTCGCAGATATGGAAGAAGGGATTCGTGAAGTCAATCGCTCTAACTATGGATTGCAAGCAGGAATCTACACGCAACAACTCCAGACAGCATTTCAAGCGGCTGAGAAAT
The DNA here is from genome assembly GCF_042681745.1 of Paenibacillus nicotianae. Classification (NCBI taxonomy): domain Bacteria; kingdom Bacillati; phylum Bacillota; class Bacilli; order Caryophanales; family Paenibacillaceae; genus Paenibacillus; species Paenibacillus nicotianae. The sequence continues at coordinate 1,341,785 of NZ_JBHUGF010000010.1, forward strand.
TAGAAGTAGGCGGAGTTATTGTGAATGATATTCCGTCATTCCGCGTAGATCATATGCCATATGGCGGTGTAAAACAAAGCGGAATAGGACGCGAAGGCATTAAGTATGCTTTGGAAGAAATGTTAGAAACCAAATTAGTCGTTTTTAAAAAATAAGTCATTAGAGCAAAATAATTTCCAGTAAAATCGCTAAAATGTGAGTCATTTGCGCCCTGATTCTTATAACCTTTTTTTACTTTTTATGAATCTGAATTTAAATGAGACTTAATTACTGCTGAAAAGTAGAATTAAGTCTTTTTTACGTGCGAAAATCGAGGTAGTTTTATCTAAATGATACTAAAGTGTACAACAGATGTCAGATAAAAAGGGTATTTTTAACTTTTTCCATATTTTTATCTAAAAAGGTATTTATTTTTTTTAGGAATCGTGATACGATTCCTTTCAGACGCAAGAGGAAATCCACAATATGATTTTTTTGGTAAAATATGAGCGTCCAAAAGGAGGGGTACCGGTTACTGATTGTTGTTGTAGATGTTGCCCGCAGTTTGTAGCTGGCGCCTAAGTGTTCTATACGAATACTATTATTGAATTTTGGCAAAGGCTCACATGTACTTAGAAGAAAAAGCAAGAAGAATTGTTAGCATGCTATACCAAAAAACCAAGTGAACAGGGGAGAATACTTTGAAAAAGACGTTTGGATTTATACTTGCCGGTAGTTTGTTGATTGGTGCTCAGGCTCCAGCTTTTGCTGCTTCTGCTAATGAAGTAACACCACTAGGAGATTACACTCCACAAGTGATTACACAATCTACTTTGGTAACAAGCGGATTGTCGGGCGATGCAAAAGTATGGAAATTCTTGGACAGACAAAAACGTACAATTGCCGGAGATCAACAAGCAACTGCACAACAAGTTTTTGATATTACTAAACGTCAAGCAGATTCCTCTACAGGTACAGAGCATTATCGTATCAACCAAATTTACGAAGGTGTTCCAGTATACGGTGCAGAACAAACGTTGCACTTTGACAAAACAGGAAATGTATCTTTGTACTTGGGTAGCGTAGTTGAAGATGTCTACGGTAAATTAAGCGATGCAAAAGATGCAAAAGCAGCAGTAACTCCAAAAATTAGCGCTTCTGAAGCAATCAAAATTGCTGAAAAAGATGCAGCTTCTAAAATTGGTTCATTAGGTGAGCCTCAAAAAGCACCAACTGCTAAATTGTATGTATATGCTCCAGAAGATAAAGCTAGCTTAGCTTATGTAACTGAAGTAAATGTACTTACTCCTGAACCACTTCGTACACGTTACTTTATCGATGCAAAAGACGGTTCAATCTTGTTCCAATATGACTTGATCGAGCATGCTACAGGAACAGGTAAAGGCGTATTGGGCGATACGAAGTCGTTCACAACAACCGTATCTGGTTCTAGCAACTTGTTGATCGATAGCACTCGTGGAAAAGGTGTACAAACATATACGGCGGCTAACCGTACTTCCTTGCCAGGAACAACAGTATCCAGCACAAGCAGTACCTTTAATGATCCTGCTGCTGTAGATGCTCATACTTACGCAGAAAAAGTATACGATTTCTACAAATCCAACTTTGGACGTAACAGTATTGATGGTAATGGTCTAGCTCTTAAATCTACTGTTCATTACTCTACTAGATACAACAATGCATTCTGGAACGGAACGCAAATGGTATATGGAGATGGTGACGGTTCTACATTCGTTCCATTGTCTGGTGACTTGGATGTTGTAGGTCATGAATTGACTCACGGTGTAACCGAGTATACAGCTAACCTTGAATACTATGGTCAATCCGGTGCATTGAACGAAGCAATCTCTGATATGTTCGGTAACACAATCGAAGGTAAAAACTGGTTGATCGGTGATGCGATCTATACTCCAGGTACTTCTGGTGATGCTCTTCGTTATATGGACAACCCTGCTAAAGGTGGACAACCAGCTACAATGTCTGCTTATGTAAATACATCTGATGATAACGGTGGCGTACACACAAACAGTGGTATTCCGAACAAAGCATACTACTTGTTAGCACAAGGTGGAACATTTGGTGGAGTGAACACAACAGGTATCGGTCGTTCACAAGCGATCCAAATCGTATACCGTGCTTTGAACTACTACTTGACTTCTAGCTCTAACTTCTCTGCTTACCGTTCTGCAATGATCCAAGCATCTACAGATTTGTATGGTGCAAGCTCTGCTCAAACAACGGCTGTTAAAAACTCTTTGAGCGCTGTTGGTATTAACTAATCTTCAATAAGTATCAAAAAGAAGCAGCAAATAATCTCTTAGAGATTGTTTGCTGTTTCTTTTTTTGGTTTCATTCGCAAAAATGTGGTTATATATAGAAAATGAAATTAAAAACACAGATTTAATTTCTAAATACAAGAAATATGTTGTTTATGAGTTGTGAAATGCTATATTAACCTTTATAATATTTATTTATCAAACATATAAATTTGTTTTAGAAGATTATTTTCAGTAAAAACAACATTTTAGTTTGAAAAAGTGGTATTATATGCTCTAGTAAACAACATTTATCTTTGAAATCCCAATTAAAGGAGTGGAAGACATGGAACGCGAGATGGCATTGGAAATTGTAAGAGTAACAGAAGTCGCGGCATTGGCTTCGGCTCCCTGGATGGGACGCGGTGACAAAAACAGCGCAGATGAAGCGGCAACACTAGCGATGCGTGCAATGTTTGACTCTGTATCGATTAATGGTACCGTTGTAATCGGTGAGGGTGAAATGGATGAAGCTCCAATGTTGTATATTGGAGAAAAAGTGGGAAACACAGATTCACCAGAAGTAGATGTAGCAGTAGACCCATTAGAAGGAACAGCTATTGTAGCGAAGGGGTTGAATAATGCACTTTCGGTTATCGCTGTAGCAGACAAAGGTAACCTCCTGCATGCTCCTGATATGTATATGGAGAAATTAGCTGTAGGGCCTGCATTAGTAGGCAAACTCAGTATTGAAGATCCTGTCGATGTGACTTTGCGTAAAGCATCCAAAGCACTCGGTAAAAATATGGCAGATATTACTGTTATGATATTGGATCGTGATCGTCATGAAAGTATTATCAAAACATTACGTAAAGTAGGCGTACGGATCAAATTTATCAGCGATGGCGATGTAGCAGGCGCTATGGCTCCTGCTTTCCCCGAAGCAGGGATTGATCTGTATTTAGGATCAGGAGGCGCACCGGAAGGTGTACTGGCTGCTGCTGCACTATCCTGCCTGGGTGGTGAACTACAAGGTAGATTGATGCCAGCCAATGCAGCCGAATTTGAACGCTGTCAGGCAATGGGTATCGAAAATCCGTACCAGATTCTAACGATGCAGGATATGATCGGCACCGACGATGTTATTTTTGCCGCAACAGGTATAACGCCTGGTGAAATCCTGGGTGGTGTTCGTTATCTAGCGGATGATCGTGCAGAGACACATTCTATTGTAATGCGTGCCAAAACCAAAACGATCCGTTATATCAAATCTCTACATTACTTACCGAACAAAGAAGTGCTTCACAAAGTAAGAAAGATTCAAGCAACCGGTCAGCCTGAAGATCGCCGTCTAGCTGCTGTAGAAACGATAGCAAACACCAAAAAGCAACCGGTGGAAGCCAAATCTTCTTCATAATTGAATTATCGTTATACCTCCGTTATAAGACAGTCCTTGATAAAAGGGCTGTCTTTTTTTATGCTGATTTGAAGAATCAAGAAGATTGGTATAGGATAAATGATAATGAATCTTAATAGAGGAAGGGTTTGGAGCGTATGGAGCTTAGCTTGGATCGTGATATGCTAAAAGCTAAATTTTATCTCATTATGGAACCGCATCCGAATGCGATATATAGCGCTTCTTTTGCAGAGTTGAGTACAGTAGGAGGGATGAAGCAGTTTTTACAGTTTTATGCTCCTTTGTTGAAAGCACCGGATACAGAGCCAGCAGGAACCTTTTTCTGTTCGTGGTTAGGTCGTATTGCTTTGGCAGAACAATATTATCTTTCCTTCTATAATAGAAGTATTGCACTAGAGTTAGAAAATCTAACGATGGATATGTATGAAAGTAATGGATATTGTCAGTTTGCATTTCGGATTGAGCATTGGAGAGAAGAGCAAGGACCGGATACTTCTGTAGAACGGGAATTATTTCGTCAAACCCATCTAAAACAGTTGTATCAACAAACGCTTCGTCCTTTGATTGAAGCGATGTCGATCGTTACAGGTGCTCATGCGCGGGTATTCTGGCGACAATTTCCAAGCCAGTTTAACTATTTTATTCAAGCATGGCAAGAAGAAGCTTCATCGCCAACTATTGTAGAGCATATTAGAGAAGATCACCATTATGTAACTACACAAATGGAAGCAGATACATTTGGCTTATCACGTAATCCGCTTCATCTACCGACTCGTTATACGACCAGTATTCAAGGGGATCAGTCGATTCCGTTAAAAAGTGCTTGTTGTTTGTATCATCGTATGGATGACGGAGATTATTGTTTCTCTTGTCCTAAGCTTAGCGAAACCGATCGAGATGAACGCCGTCTCGCTTATCAAAGTAAGGAGGGAAACTAATTGATTATTGGCATTGTATCCGATACACATTTATCCAGTCGTCAGCGTGAACTTCCTGCTACATTATGGGATGGATTACAAGGAGTAGACCTTATTTTACATGCAGGTGATTTCTGTGATTGGTGGGTATATGAAAAGTTATCTGAATTAGCTCCCGTTGAAGCGGTAGCAGGCAACAATGATGGAGACGATATTGTAGAGCGACTTGGATTGCAGAAAATTATAGAGGTTGCTGGCAAGCGTATCGGTCTGGTTCATGGAGATGGATGGAGAGGTACGACGCCGGATCGAGCTTTTAATACTTTTCCTAATGACACAGTTGATATCATTGTATTTGGTCATTCTCATATGCCTTTATCTGAGATACGGGAAGATATATTATTATTTAATCCTGGATCACCAACAGACAAGCGTCGTGAACCAAGATACTCTTATGGGAAGATTACGATCGAAGGCGATCAAATATCAGCAGAACATTTCTTTTTTGATAAAGAATAATAATATCTAAAAAAAAGAGAAGCCTTGTATGATAAGGTTTCTCTTTTTTTGGGTGCGAAGCGGTATTTATTATTTCTGATTTTTCTATATTTTGTATTTTATGAGTAAAAAGGGTTCGTTATATTCATATGGAAAAATTATACTCTGAATGCTATTGTTAACTTAAACCTGATATTTCTATTTTTAAGTAACAGGTTTAAAAATGTATTCAAAAGGAGCGGTATTTGGATGAAAAAATGGGTAACAACGGTATTAGCGGCTACTATGTTAGCATCAGTTGTAACAATTGTGCCGACAACTGCTGTGCCAACAACGACAGTAGAAGCAGCCGGAGTCACAAACACTACAATTGTGGTCAAAGCAGGCGAAGTGTATGATGGCAAAGGAGCACGTTTCATCGCAGGAAGTGCTCTTGGAGATGGCAGTCAAAAAGAAGGTCAAAAACCTATTTTCCGCGTTGAAAATGGCGGTACATTGAAAAATGTAGTGCTTGGTTATCCAGCGGCTGATGGCGTACATACTTATGGGAACGCTACTCTGGAGAATATTGTCTGGGAAGATATTGGTGAAGATGCAATGACGATCAAAGAAAGTGGAACAGTGACACTTAAAGGTGGTTCGGCTACTAACGGTGATGATAAAATGTTCCAGATCAATGCGGCTTCTACATTCAAAGTAAGTAACTTTAAAGGTTCCAAAGCAGGTAAATTTATTCGTCAATTGGGTGGAAGTACATTTAAAGTAAATGTAACGATCGACAATTGCGATATTTCCGATATGAAAGAAGCTATTTTCCGTACAGATAGTTCTACAAGTACAGTGAAAATGACTAACACTCGTTACCACAATGTAGGCACTAAATTTATCGGTGTTAAAAACATTACGGAAAGTGGTAACACTCAATACTAATTATGGATAATGATTCGATCGTCAAAGCATTTGCGCATAAGTTTGTCCAACACTAACCCTTATTTGTCCTTGTTTTTAGCAAATCCCCCCTTGCTATAATAAACAAAACATTTGACCTCCAACTCACATCGTAGTGGGTATGGAGGTTCTTTTTTGTGTATAATTATGCTCTATATCCAAGTATGACTGTATCAGAGATTGCATATTTAATCTTTTTTTAAGTAATTCATGATCTGAATTTAAGGTTGATGCGCCAAAATAAAATCTACATAAAAATTATATCTGAATGATAGATGATTGGGGAGGAAGACCGATGGAAGCAAGTGCAAGCACTATACCAACAAGATCAAAATCACGATCAAGAATTGATATCCCACTGATTTTGATTTTGATCCTTTCTGCTTTTCTAAATGTCTGGAAGATTTGGGAAAATGGAAATGCCAATGCATATTATACAGCGGCAGTCACAAGCATGCTTCAAAGTTTCCACAACTTTTTTTATGCTTCGTTCGATCCAGGTGGATTTGTTACGATCGATAAACCTCCTGTAGCATTCTGGGTGCAGACATTATTTGCTTCTATTTTTGGAGTGCATGGATGGAGTGTTACATTACCGATGGCGCTTGCAGGTGTAGGCTCGGTAGGATTGATCTATCTTATCGTCAAACCTACTTTTGGAGCGAATACAGCGCGTCTTGCGGCGTTAATGATGGCGATTACTCCTGTAGCGATAGCTGTACAACGTTCAAACAATGTAGATAGTCTGTTGGTATTCTTTTTACTATTATCGACTTGGATGCTACTTAAAGGGGTTAGGCAACAAAAAGCATGGTGGATTATAGCCGGTTTCTCTATGGTCGGCGTTGCTTTTAATGTGAAAATGCTACAAGCCTATATGATTCTGCCTGCTTTATACGTATTTTATCTACTCGCTTACAAAGTGAGATGGAAACAAAAATTATCAGTGTTAGCGCTAGGAACTGTATTGCTGGCGGGTATCTCAGTTTCGTGGGCGATGATTGTAGATAGTGTACCGGCAAGTGAACGACCGTATGAAGGAAGTAGTCAGACGAACTCTGTTATGGAACTGGCTTTTGGCTATAACGGTCTCAATCGCTTAACAGGACAGACTTCTGTATTGGCGCCAGAAGATAACACAACTCAAGCGATTACGCCTTCTGCAACAAGTAATAATGATCAGATCAAAGGCATGACCAATAGTCAGATGTCTCCTCCAACAGGTGGCCGAAATACAGGAACAATGTTCAATATTGGGGATGCAGGCCCGCTTCGGTTATTTCAATCGAATCTATCCGGTCAAGCAAGTCTATTATTGCCGTTTGCCATCTTATCGTTAATTGCTTTATTTGCGGGCGTGCGCCGAAATACATGGCGTCGACCAGAGTATCTTGAGACTTTATTTTGGGTGATGTGGTTACTTCCTGTAGCCGGGTTCTTTAGTATTGCAGGATTTTTCCATCAATATTATCTGATTATGTTAGCACCACCAGTGGCAGTACTTGCTGCAACAGGTTTTATGGCTCAATGGAGATGTTATCGTGAAGGACGCGGATGGTTATCATGGCTATTGCCTATTACTGTTGCTATCACGACAGCTTTTCAGATGTATGTGATCTATCCATTTAATACAACGATCGGTTCAGCATGGTTTTATATTATAGGTGCAGTGGGATTAGTATTAACGATAGGCTTACTAATGGGCAAAAAAGGTTCTATTTTTCAAGCTAACAAGTTATATCTAGCTTCTGGAGCGATTATATTATTAATGTTGACTCCGTTATACTGGTCGTCTTTTTCAATAGTAAATGCGTCTGGCAATGTAGCTATTCCTGCGGGTGGCCCTGAAGCCAAAGAAGGTTTCGGTAGATTTGGAGGTAATCCGCCTACTATGACAGGTGAAGGAGGCAGTACAGCTTCGTTCCGACCTACCAATAGTACAGATACTACCATGATACCTACTGGAAATACACCATCTTCCGAGAGTACAAGTACAACGCCGACAAGAATGCCTAATCGTGGCGGTATGTATCAAACAGCTAATGAAAAATTACTACAATATGTAACTCAACATAATACAGGTGAAAAATATCTATTTGCTGTATCGAATGCTAGTTCAGCCGCTCCTTATATTATTCAAACAGGCCAGCCTGTGATGGCAATGGGTGGATTTGGCGGAAGTGATCCTATTCTTACTGTTGATTCTTTGAAAGCATTAATCAGTAAAGGAGAAATAAAATACTTTATGATTAATGGAATTGGTGGTCGCGGTGGAGAATCTAATGAAGTAACTACATGGATCAAAGAACATGGTACAGAAATTCCGACAGAAGATTGGCAAGATACAACAAGTACCGTTTTGCAAAACAGCCTTTCTGGAGCAAATAATGCTAAAGTACCTAGTGCTACAACGAACAGCCCTATAAATGGTATGAACCGTACTAACAATGGTGGTGGATTCGGTGGCATGATGAGTGGAACCTTATATGAAATAACACCAGCAGATATTAACTAATACACCAGAACACATGATATCCTCTTTTTCTTGTAGAGATACGCTACAGAAGAAGAGGATTTTTGTAATATCTGGTAGATTGCGTTTCATAATATATAAGAGGTTTACATATTATCTTATACGATCTTTTTAATCGTAAGTAAGTATCAAACATTTACTAACGTACTCTTACCTATTTATCGGACTTTATTATAAACAGAACTAAGTGTTCGTTAACGATAAAAAATGATGATCAAAAGCAATATAATCCGAGGAGGTTCATAATGATGATTAGTGATAATACATTGTACGATTGCATTATTGTAGGAGGAGGAATAGCAGGATTACAGGCTGCTATTCAGCTAGGAAGATATTCTGCTCATGAGGTACTGGTAATTGATGCAGGGCATGGACGTTCTACATTATGTCAGAACTACGGAAATATTTTAGGTTTTCCAAATGGGATATCAGGAGAAGAATTACGCAAAATCGGACGCGAACATGCTGAACCATTGGGTGTACAATTTCATGAAGATCGAATTTTGGAAGCGAAAAAAGAAGAAGATCATTTTCTGCTTAAAGGAGCACAAGGAGAAAGCTATAAAGCTAGAACGTTATTGTTAGCGACAGGCTTAATCGATCGATTCCCTCGCTTACCGGGGTTGGTCGAAACATTAGGCTACAGTGTGTATGTATGTCCAGACTGCGATGGATATGAGATCGAAGATCGCCGTACTGTGGTGATTGGTGCAGGTGAAGCTGGCGCTCAAATGGCTTTAATTTTGTCAGAGCGTACCTCAGACCTTATCTATATTAATCATGAATCCAAACCATTTCGTCCAGAAACGATGGAACGTCTACAAGAAAAAGAAATATCATATGTTGAATCGGCTGTCGATACGGTAAACTATCATGAAGGCGGTATTATCCACAGTGTAGAGTTAGAAGGCGGTCAAGTGATTGAAGCCGAGCGTGGTTTTATCGCTTTTGGAGGCAATCATGTAAATTCAGAGCTTGCCGAGCAATTAGGGGTAGAGACTATTCATAATCATCATATTGAGACCGATCCACGTTCCAAAATGAGTAATATTGAAAATGTATGGATTGCTGGAGATTTGGGTGCACATTCAGAACAAGCGAATATTGCAATGGGTGAGGGAGCACAAGCCGCTATTTGGATTAATAAAACATTATCTAAAATGAAAGCAACTCGCAAAGAACAAACAGTACGTTCATAATAGTATCTTTTTATAATATTCTAGAAAGCAAAAGACGATTTACAGTGTCTTTTGCTTTCTTTTGTGAAAAAGGTTGTGTTAAAATTAAAGTTGATTAATATTTGATTTGTCAGGTGGGGTGTCCGATTGCGTTTATATCCTAAAAAAGGATTCAGGCTTGTCACCATTGTAAGCACTATCATTGTTTTCTCTATTCTACTTACGATGATTATTTCAATTTATTCCGCCTATATCGTTAGCAAACAGGCACTGATTAATAATTATTTAGATAATAATTACCAGCATGCCACTGAACTTGCAAATGCCGCAGGTAATATATTAGGTACTATGCAAGAAAGTGTAGATGCATTGGCTACAATATGGCAACGTGAAAATAAAATCGATCAAGATTTGTTAGAAGATTTATATTCTAATAACAAAAATTATTTTAATTCGATTGTAATTGTAAATAAAGATTTGATTGTAAGCAATACAGTACCGGCTACATCAGGTGTGAGAGCAGGGCAACATTTGAGTGGGCCTATTAACAATATGTTATTGGACATTCGTATTCCTCATATCACCGAGCCTTTTCTAAGCAAAGATGGTAGATGGATTGTTTTAGTGACTAGCCCTTTGTTTGACAAACAAGAACAGTATTACGGTTATATTGCGGGAACTATTTATTTGCAGAAGTCTAATGTATTACAAGGTATCTTGGAACATGATTACGAATCTGATGGCTCTTATGTATATGCTGTAGGCCCTAAAGGTAATATTATTTTCCATCCTAATCTCAAATTAGTAGGAGCTAACAAAGCCGCCGATGAAGCGGTGTGGAAAGTAATGGCTGGTCTGGCAGGGAAGATTGAATTTACAGATCAACAGAATCAGACGTTTTATACAGGATATGCTTATAATATGAAAAGCAGTTGGGGTGTGATTGTACAAACACCTGCATCGGTGATTGATGTTCCGCTACGAGAATTACTTCAGAAAAGTATTTTGCTATCGTTACCTTTGCTATTGATTACGTTAGCTGCGGGTTGGATTATTACCTATTTGGCTGTGCGTCCTTTGCAGGTACTAGCAGATTACTCTAATCGAATGGTAGATGATTGGAAAAGTGAAGCATTACCGCCTATTCGCTCTGGAACTTATGAAGTAAAAGTACTGTATCAAAGTATCCGCTTTACCACCAGACAATTGCAGAAATATATTGTGAAGTTAAAAAATGAAACAGCACTCGATGGTCTAACAGGTCTTGCTAATCGGCGTAACTTTGATTCCACATTGGAAACATGGTGTATCGGAGATGAATCTTTTGCAATGGTGATGTTAGATATCGATCATTTCAAACGAGTAAATGATACGTATGGTCATTTAACTGGAGATCGAGTGATGCAATTTCTAGCAGTCACGATGCGTAATGTATCTCGTGAAGGTGACGTTTGCTTTCGCTACGGTGGAGAAGAATTTGGAATCTTACTACGTGGATGTAATGTCACCCGCGCGTATATTGTAGCTGAACGATTACGTGAATTGCTTCATGGTACTTTGAGTCCTTCAGGAGAATTAATTACAGTATCCAGTGGTGTGGTAGCGTTCCCTGAACATGGCAGAACACCAAATGATTTGATTAGTCATGCAGATGAAGCTATGTATACTTCCAAACGAGAAGGCAGAAATCGCACAACTATTTATCAAAAAGAACTATCTCAAGCGGATAAAGAAAGTGAAGTAAAACGTTCGGAAGAAATTAATGCGTAACAGAAATGTATGCATATCAAAAGCTCGTTCACTGTATAAGGTGAGCGAGCTTTTTTGTGTAATTTGGTTAAACGACATCTGTACTATTGGATAAAGTCGGAAAAATAATTTCAAATACAGTCGCATGATAATCACTATAAGCGGTAATCGTTCCTTGATGGCGTTCGACTATACTTTTCGTAATAGCAAGCCCTAATCCACTACCTTGTGCATAAGTAGAACGAGACGAATCACCACGATAAAAACGCTCAAAAATATGAGAAAGATCTGTAGCTGAAATGATAGTTCCATAATTAATACAACGGATATTGAGAGATTCATGTTCTTGAGTGATCTGAATATCTAATTTTTTGCCATGATGCCCGTAACGAATCGCATTGGTAAATAAATTTTCAAATAAACGCACTAATTCTTCAGCATTACCAAGAATAGTGGTTGATATGGCTTCGACGGTGATCTGATAATTCATATCTGCTTGTTCAAATAATGGCATACATTCTTCAGCCAGTTGCGCTATTAATTGGTGTAGATCGATTGGCTGTAAAAGAGGGGTTATATCATGGAAGGTGATCCTTGTATAATCCAGTAGATCGTCTAGCAATTTCTGTACTGTCAACGACTTCTCATAAGCAATATGCACATAATAACGAAGTTCAATTTCATCGCGATATCGGTCTGCTTCAATATAACCTAGAAATCCTATTATCGAAGTAAGTGGTGTACGTAGATCATGAGATACACCTGTAATCAGATGATGTTGTGCATGCAATGCTGTTCGTTCTTCCTCTACCGCATGATGAAGTTGATCCATCATCTGATTCACATGTGTAGCTAGATTTCCTAATTCATCTTTGGAGGATACCTGCAATCGATAATTCAATTCACCATTAGCAATCTGTGTCATACCTGAAGATAACGAATAGATCCGTTGCATCGTATGTCTGGATAACAGATAAAAAAATAAAATAAATAGTGGAATGAAGGCAGTTACCATCACAGGAGCAAATCCGATCGTATTCACACTCCACCGCATGATACTTACATAGAATGGTGGCGATGATTGAGCAGGATGCCACCATAATAGAAAAATAACCCCATAATAAGCGCTCATTATGATCAAGGTTGCACCACTCATCGCGATCAGACTAAATATAATCATTTTCCAAAATAATGTATCGTATCGCTTAAAGATCATCTTACTGCCAGCCTTTCTTTAGGAATGACACTCCATTTTGTAACCGATACCCCAAATCGTTTTGATATATTGAGGTTGGCGGGGATTTGACTCAATTTTTTCACGTATTTTACGAACATGTACCATAATAGTGTTGGGTGAATCCATATATTCTTCTTTCCAGACTTTTTGATAAATATGCTCTGTGCTAAATACCTGTCCGGGATGTCTGGCAAGTAAAAGCAAAATAGCAAATTCGCGTGGAGTTAAATGAACATCTTGTTCATCGATCATGATTTCATGCGTAGATGGATCTATTGTTAATCTGCCGAGACGAATCATAGGGTCACTCTCGATATTGATTGAAGAAGTGTATGTATGCGTTCGGCGTAATTGAGACTTGATACGAGCTACTAATTCTAAAGGATTAAATGGCTTAGTAACATAATCGTCTGCGCCTACACTAAGTCCAGTAATTTTATCCATATCCTGTCCTTTGGCAGACAACATAATAATCGGAAAATGAGACGATTCTCGAATATGCATACAGGTCTGAATCCCGTCCATCTCTGGCATCATAAGATCAAGCACCATCAGATCAATAGTATGAGTAGCAGCAATCTGTAATGCTTCCTGTCCGTTGCAGGCAATCAGTAATTCGTAACCTTCATGTTGTAAATAAATCTGCATTAATTTGATAATATCTGGTTCATCATCGACTAGTACAATTGTTGCCTGAGCCATTATGTTCATATCCTTTCTATCACTAGTGTTATGCCAACAAGCATACATTTGTTATATGAATAGGATATGAACCATAGCTATAGTTTAGTTTTGTAAGCTCTTTTTATTTGGAATATGCTTCTGTTACAGGCAGATTAGTATTTGTACTTGGTGTAGATCGTGCTACAGGTAAGCTTCCAAATGCGATCCAAGCATATGGTATATATTTGGCTGCTAACGTGACAGTGATCCATGAACAACCTAATGCTGTGACGAATCCACCTCCATACCAGATATGAGCGAACCATGATTGACTTGGCTGAGGAATCCAACCACGATAAAGAAATAAGAAAAATGGATGAATCAAATAAATGCCAAAAGACATGGAACCAAGATGAGCTAGCATACGACCTAACCATGAATATCCATCACGATAAATGATAAAAGCGATCTGAATAAGCACTACAATACTCGTTAATGAATACAGATTATAGAACAGCTCATACCATAATGTAGAATATGAGCTGTTATACATACGTGTCTGATACCAGAGAAAGACATGAACCAATCCTGATCCTAACCAGATCGTCCACAATAAGCCTAATCCCACTAATCTACCGGAAGTAAAAGAATCACGCTGTATAACTATCCATCGTTTAAGTTGAGGATAAAATATCCCGATCGTCGCACCTAGCATATAGTATGAAAAATAAGATAGCGACCAGCTACCTCGATTGTCTAGCTGAAAACTATACTTATTAGCTATAATAAATCCCCATTGAATCAGTAAACTTAATGGAATCAACCACTTTGTTAGCTTGGAATAACGCTTGAATATCCACAAAAACAATGGAAATATCAGATAGAACTGCATATTAATAAATACAAAATAAAGATGGGTATACGCTTTACCGGTGAATAATTTGCTTACAAAACTGTTAATCGTATCAGTTAGTGATCGATCAGGATAATACATAAGATGAAGCATCACAAAGTAAAACAGAGAGAATGCAATATAAGGAACAACAATATATAACATACGACGCTGATAAAAACGGGCAATGAGCTTACGGTCTACTGGACGATCGATATAGTTGTAGAACAAGACAAAACTACTCAAAGCAATAAAAGTCGGTGTACCAAATTTCATAAAAATATTCAAAAAGTTATACAGAAAATAATAATGCGACTCTAGCATTTGTACGGTTGCGTATGAAGTGGAATGAACAGTGATCACTCCTAAGATAGCGATAGCACGCACCACCTGTAACGCAGGTAATTGTTCTTTTTTAATATAAGTGCTTGTGGAATTTGTATTCATCGTTAAGGTTTCCTTTCCTAATTGCTTCTATAAATAGAGCACGAAGATAAGCTCTACTTTTATTTAAAAAGAAAAACCTTAACTTTTTGTCGAGATGAAAACTAAGAAAAGATGAAGAGTTTCTTAACAAATATTCAGAAATTTGGGCTAGCTTCACTAACGTTATTAATATGTTCTATATCTGTATCAATCTTATCTATAAGCGAATTCATTGACCTTGAGCCTGATTACGTCTACATTTATGTAACAATACCAATTAAGTAGATAGGAATTAACAACATTAGAAAAGAAAAGGGAGGACATGGAGGATGAGTGAACTTGCTGTTGCTTTATCTTTGCCGGATACACTTGAATCCGACCTGATTCGTATTCGTCGCGAGTTGCATGCTTACCCTGAGGTTCTTTTCGATGTCGATCATACAACTGCACTGATTATAGGACTGTTACGTAAATGGGGGCTAGAAGTACAAAGTGGAGTTGGTAAGCATTTTGGTCAAGGCGTAGTCGGTATTCTGCATGGAACAGAAGCAGGCGAGACTATTTTGTTACGTGCTGATATCGATGCTTTGCCGGTTCAAGAAGAACATGATTATGCTTATGCTTCCCGGCGTGAAGGTTATATGCATGCATGTGGTCATGATGCTCATACAGCAATGTTACTTGGAGCTGCTAAAGTATTAAGTCGTCATCGTGAACAGATTCGGGGAACGATCAAATTTGTGTTTCAACCTGCGGAGGAAGGGGCACTTCGTTCTCCACTAGATGATCGATGGATAAGCGGTGGACGCGACATGATCGAAGATGGCATTTTACAAGGAGTGTCTCAATCTTTTGCAATGCATGTCTGGCCTGACCTTCCTGTAGGAACTATCGGAATACACAAAGAGACAGCAATGGCGGCATCCTGCCATTTTGCTGTTCATTTTCAAGGGACTTCCGGTCATCACAGTGCTCCGCATTTATCTTCCGATGCGATTATTATGGCAGCACGATTTGTGAATGATATGCAGATTTTTATGACTACAGGGATCAATCCTGCGGAAGCCAAAGTGCTATCTTTTGGAACGCTGCATGCCGGAACAGTGAAAAATGTGATCGCAGGCGAAAGTGAAGTGACCGGAACGTTTCGTGCTTTTCGCACTGAAACAGTTGAACGTATCACCAAAGCCATTGTTGATTATGCTCATAGTATCGCTTGTCTGCATGGTGGAAAAGCAACCATTACACAGCGTACCGGTACAGTGCTGAATAACGAAGCTTCCGCAGTTTATAAAGCAAAACAAGCGGCACAACCTATTTTCGGTACCGAAAATGTGTTGGAATTAGAGCAACCTTTTCTTGCAGGTGAAGACTTTGCATTATATACCCAGCATCGTCCAGGTGTATTTGCTTTTATCGGGTGCCGTCCTCAGGAGGCAACATCTGCTTATCCACTACATCATCCAAAGTTCGATATCGATGAAAGTGTACTCCTGTTAGGAGCCAAAATGCATATTCAATTTGCACTGAATGCACTAGCATAATCTCTTCTATATAACATTCTGCTATCGATAACGAATGATGTTCCACAAATATCCCTGATCACATGATGAAAGGAATAACTTATGACAGCTATCCAAAGAAATAATAGACAGTATCGATTATGGTTGACTGTAAGTGGTGTACTGATTGCAATATCACTGGTACTATCCGGTTGCGGTGGAGTCGTAGAGAAAAGCAATGCACAAGGCAATACGATAACGACAAATGGTGGTACATTAACTTATGCATTAGCAACTTCACCGGATACGCTTGATCCTCATCGAAGCGGTCTAGCCGTATCGGTAAGGGTTATGCGTACACTATATGATAGTCTGGTCGTACAGACAGAGGACGGTTCGATCAAACCCTGGCTTGCAGAATCGTGGACAGTATCCAAAGATGGCAAAAGTTATACATTTAAATTGCGCAAAGATGTAAAGTTCCATGATGGAACCCCATTTAATGCAGAAGCAGTCAAATTTAATTTTGATCGTGTGATTGATCCAGCGACCAAAGCAGCAAATGCGCTTGCACTTATTCGCCCCTATACATCGTCTAAAGTGATTGATGAGTATACAGTTCAAGTGAATTTGTCTACACCTTCTGAAGCTTTTCTAGGCAATATCAGTCAAGCCATGCTAGGGATTGTGTCACCCACTGCAATAAAAAAAGAAGGGGAACAATTTGGCAAGCAACCAGTAGGTTCAGGGCCTTATCAATATGTCGATTGGAAAGATAACACTTCGATTGAAGTGAAAAAGAACCCTGACTATACATGGGCTCCGGCAACAGTCAAAAATACAGGTGCACCTCATATAGACGGAATTATATTTTCAATTATTCCAGAAGAAGCGACCCGTATTGGTAGTGTGCAAAGTAAGCAGGTACTTGCCGCAGAAACAGTACCTCCGCAAAATATTTTGGCATTAAAAAATAGCCCTGATCTGCAATTACTACAAGCTAATACATTAGGGTTACCATACACATTATTTATTAATGAACGTCATGCTCCCTGGGATAATATCAAAGCAAGACAAGCTCTACAATCTGCTATCGATGTCGATGCGATTGTCAAAACGTTATATCTGGGCACGTATGAACGTGCATGGTCAGCTCTAACGCCTGGCATATTGGGATATGATGAATCATTGGAACATAAAATCCAACCTGATCTCGCACATGCTAATGCTCTGCTGGATGAATTAGGATGGGTCAAAGGGCAAGACGGCATACGTGTCAAAGACGGTCAACGTCTCACACTTAAATATGTAGACGGCTCACCTAATCGGGAAAAACGAAACGATATTGCGGCGATGATTCAACAGCAATTAAAAGCTGTCGGTATTGATGTACAAGTGAATATTACCAAAGACATCGCTACTGTCGTCTATCAAAATGGAGAATATGATCTGTATGGCAACAGTCAGGTCAACTCTGATCCGAATGCGCTATCAGCGTTCTATCATACAGCCGATCCATCTGCACGCCCCACATTACCAGGTCTTTCTGATCCGCAAATTGATCAATGGCTAGAACAAGGAGCAGTTGAGAAAGATAAAGACCAACGTGCTACCATCTATCGCAACATACAACAACGGATTAGCGAACTAGCAGTGATTATTCCTGTCTATATTTTCCCGTATACGGTTGCGACATCTCAGACAGTACAGGGCATTTCATTTGATTATTTAGGGTATCCACTATTTAATGATGTGCGTATCGGAGGATAAGGAGGATGTCCACATGGTACAGACGATTATTACACGTATCATTTCGTCGCTACTGGTTATTTTAGGATCATTAACACTGGTATTTGCAATCTTTTACCTGTTACCGGGTGATCCTGTTCTATCGATGATCGATCCAACATATGCCACTCCTGAAATGATAGAGAATCTGCGCATCCAGTTAGGATTGGATCAACCGTTTTATATTCAATTTGGGCATTATCTAACAGATATGTTACGTGGTGATTTTGGTGTATCTATGGTCAATTCTGATCCGGTACTTCCCAAAATTTTGGCGAATTTCCCTTCCACATTGATCTTAACTTTGGCTAGCACTTGTATCGCGGTGTTGATCGGCGTCGTACTCGGAATATTGTCAGCTATTCATCGTAATGGTTGGATCGATATATTGGCTCGTACGATCGGATTGTTCGGTATTTCGATGCCTACATTCTGGTCAGGTATTTTGTTAATCTTAATCTTCTCTATTCAACTGGGGTGGTTCCCGGCGATGGGGTCTGACGGTATATCTACGCTTGTATTACCAGCGATTACACTAGGGATCGTTGGAGCAGGATTTGTGATTCGAATGGTACGCAATAGCATGTTAGAAGTGTTAAACGAGCCTTTTATCACTACTTTACGGGCAAAAGGAATCTCGCGTCATGTCATCATGTATAAGCATGCACTACGCAATGCTTTGATTCCTGTGGTGACTGTAGTCGGTATGCAGATCGGGGAAATGTTAGCAGGAACAGTAGTAATTGAGACTGTTTTTTCCAGACAAGGGATAGGGCGTATTCTAGCTGATGCGATTATGGCGCGAGATATTCCGGTAGTACAAGGAGTCGTTTTTTTTACAGCTATTCTGTATGTCGTTATCAATCTATTGGTTGATATTTCGTACACTTATATTGATCCTCGTATCCGGCGTTCACTCACGTAAATGATGCTAGCATGATTGAAAGGAGGATATTGATGAAGCAGATCACACCATCGGCTACACTAACAGCAGATTGGGAGTCTCAGCAATCTCAATCAAATGTCATCCAGAAATGGTCATGGCAAGCAGTGACCAATCGTTATATGTGGTATGGTGCATTACTGATTATTGCATTTATCATCATATGCGCGCTTGTACCTCAGTGGATCGCCCCATACTCGCCTGTAGAAATGGTAGCTGATCGCATTTTACAAGCACCGAATACGATCAATTGGCTAGGAACAGATTATTTTGGCAGAGATGTATTCAGTCTGGTTGTGTATGGTGCTCGGGATTCATTATTGATTGGATTCAGTTCGGTTCTGATCGGTGTTCTGGCAGGCGTATTGCTAGGGACACTGGCAGGTTATAAAGGCGGCATACTGGATACAATTATTATGAGACTGATCGATATTTTAATGACTATTCCAGGTGTGTTGTTAGCGTTAGCGATTGCTGCTGCGCTTGGGCCGGGATTGATCAATATTATTATAGCGATCTCTGTATCAGCGATACCCGGTTATGCTCGTGTCATACGCGGACAAATGGTGAGTCTACGCAGTCGAGGTTATGTAGAAGCTTCCCGTTCTCTGGGCGCTTCAGGTCTACGTATCGTATGGAAGCATATTCTTCCTAATGCCATTTCACCGATTCTTGTAATGGCTACACTAGGTCTGGGTACAGCGATTCTAACAGGGGCGGGACTTAGCTTTTTGGGATTAGGAGTTATTCATGAAATTCCAGATTGGGGAGCACTATTATCTCAAGGCAGAGGATACCTCACTGTAGCATGGTGGATATGTACATTTCCTGGATTGGCGATTACTGTATTTGTACTGGCGATCAATATCATAGGAGATGATCTTAGAGATCGATTAGATCCCAAAAGCTCTTATCTAAAATCATAGCCCATACTTATATGTATATCGTAAGCAAAATTAGAGCGTATATGCTACACCAAAATCCACTTGAAGGATATGGTTGTAGTGTATACGTTTTGTTTGAGTTCAAAAAGATTGTTTCTTTCTTGACTGTAAAGGGGAATAATGACAAGATTTATTGCATATCGATTAGAGCAAAAAGAGGGGGAAGGCTATGGAGTACTTTATCGCTGTACTTGTATTACTTTTAATGATTGGTATTTCTAATATTTTGAATCGTCTGGTTCCTCTGGTTCCAGTACCTTTATTCCAGATAGCACTCGGGATTATCGTCTCGATTGTAGGCGTAGAGTTACCTCTTGATCCTGAACTATTTCTTGTGTTGTTTATTGCACCGTTACTATATAACGATGGACGACGGACACCAAGAGATGAATTATGGAATCTGCGGGTGCCGATTATTGCGCTAGCATTTGGGCTTGTATTTGCGACGGTGTTGATTGCAGGGTATGCGATTCATAGTCTTATTCCAAGTATTCCTTTACCGGCAGCTTTTGCATTAGCGGCTATTTTGTCGCCTACCGATGCGGTTGCTGTAGGCTCACTTGCCAAGCGTGTACATTTACCACAATCGATTCATCGTCTATTGGAAGGTGAATCTTTACTTAATGATGCTTCGGGTCTGGTTGCTTTTAAATTTGCAGTGGCAGCTACAGTGACAGGTACTTTTTCATTATGGCAAGCTTCATTTAGCTTTATACTTGTAGCGCTTGGTGGATTGGCACTTGGAGCATTGATGTCTTTTATTCTGATTCGTTGTCAGGTATGGTTGCGACGCTGGGGAATGGAAGATATTACAGTTCATGTCTTGTGGCAAATCTTAACTCCATTTGTAATCTACTTGCTGGCTGAAGAAATTGGTGTATCCGGTATCCTGGCAGTTGTTGCCGGTGGTATTGTACATGCGATGGAACGGGATCGTGCCGAATCGGTGCAACTTAAAATGCAACTGGTGTCTACCAGTACATGGTCTGTGCTTGTATTTGTGCTAAATGGCTTGGTGTTTATGATTCTGGGCGTACAGATTCCAGAAGTTATGGGCACTATTTTCCAAAATGTTAATTTTAATAATGGGCGTGTGCTTGGTTATGTTGTTCTGATTACGTTACTTCTATATGTACTGCGCTTTATCTGGATCTATGCTTTCTGGAGTGTTCGTTATTTGTTACAAACACCTTCTGAATCCAATCGACCTAGTCTAAGAGGGATATTATTAACTTCTTTATCTGGAGTTCGAGGAGCATTGACATTAGCAGCCGCTTTTTCTATTCCATATGTGCTCAATGATGGAACAGCATTTCCTGAACGGGAATTAATTTTATTTATTGCAGCAGGTGTTATTTTGCTTAGTCTGATCTTAGCAAGTATCTTCTTGCCGTTATTATCTTCTGATCCTGAACCTGTCGTTACACTAGCAGATAAAAAGAAAAAATCAGAAAAAGATATTCGTCTGAAAATTTTAGAAGCAGCCGTACAATCGGTTCATTCCAATATGAATGATTCCAATCAGGAAGCAGCCCGTAACTTGATCGCTGAAGTCAAAGGATATATGTCCAAAAGCGATGCTTTCCAAAAACGTATTATGGAGATCAACGGAATGGGCCCGCAGGAGATGGAAATTTATTTACATGGTATCCATGCTGAACGAACAGAAGTAAGACGATTGCGTGATCGTGCTGAGATTACCGCTGAGATGGCTATGACGTTTGAATATCGATTAGATCGTCTGGAAACGGTACTTCGAGATCGATCAGATACAGGGATCGCGGAATGTCTGGATAAGTGGAAAGGGATGATTCCTCTTGCCAATGTAGAACATTCGGAATCACAAGAACCTCAAGATGAAGCAGCCCGAACGCATATGCTGAAAAAGCTAAAATTGCATACATCAATTGCTGCGATAGAATCTATTCAAAAACAGATTAATCCAAGCAATCAACTAGCTTCTAATAAAATTATCGCCCGCTATGAAAAAGTAATTCATGCGATTCAATATCAGACCGGGCAAGCACTACCTGATATCACACTGGATAAAGGAAAGCTTGACCTCATTACTACCGCTATCCAAAATCAACGTGATAAAGTACAAGAACTATATGAAAGTGGCGAAATTGATCGTCAACATGCTCGTAAAATGCGTCATTTTGTTCAGGATTTAGAAAAATGGATACTGATGGAAAATTAAAATATGTCAAATTTAAGGCAAAACAATTTTTTTACAATAAATGGTTATCAAATTCGGTTATCCTATTGCAGGGTTGGGTAAGTTATGAATAGGAAGTAGTCGATAGATAGATCTTCTATATTAGAGAAGACTTATCCAAATGAAACGTTTATCCCGAAGCATGATCTAGAGTTACATCTAACGTTATGCCTGGGGATAAACGACTATTCATTTGAAAATAGAGAGAATGAGAACGGCAAGTGTTCTACTATGGACTATACTGTGCTTATTTTGTGCACAGTTAAAAATAGATATTCTTTCTAGAGCTATGTCAATCGATTGTATTCCGTATTGATCACTAACTATAATCCTACTGGAGGTAACATGATGAAAAAATCAACGACTTTTAAAAAACCTATTTTTGCTTTAGTTACATTTGCAATTAGTGCGTCTTTGCTTTTACCAGGTGCCGCTTCAGCAGCAGAGAGTTCTAACATGAATGACAGTTATAGTTTGGGAAGCAATGGATACTTAGCCAATACAGGCTGGGCGGGCATGAATACATCCAAAGATACAATGACAGGTGAAACTCAAGATTCTGCACAATCTATTTTCTATGATACCAATTCATCGTTCGGTTATAACTGGGCTTATTCTAAAGACATGACAGGTACACAATATTCACCAGCGATCTCTTATGGTTGGAATTGGACACCAGGTTATGAGAACGCAGGTAATTTCCCTGTTCAAATTTATAAAGATAACGAAAACAGACGTAATAACAACAGTTCAAGTTCTAGCTCACGCCAAAGCCAAATGAAAGATATCGATACTTCTGTAAGTTATTCAACAGAAGGAGCAACAGGCGATTACAGCACTGGTTACACTGTATTTATTCATAATACTCAATGGGCTGGAGCAGAGTCCAAACCGTCTGCGATTGTAAAATTAGTAACATCTACTTCACAAAAAGCTTCTACTGTTATGGAAAATAAAAATGATTCTACAGCAACCACCAATGAAGATCTGACCACAACTACCGCAACATGGGGCGATTCTCTAGGTACGGTAAGTCTAGATGGCGCGAATTGGGATGTATATCGTAAAGGTATGAACAGCGATATGGAAGGTCAATCGAACTTTAATACGATGGATGGCAATGTATATACTTTTGTTAGAACAGAAAATGCAGATAGCGTAGACTTAAACATTTCTGATTTTATCAAAAACTTGCTAGATCGTAACGAATTGAAATCTTTTGATTATGTAAGTGGTGTGAAATTCGGTACCGATGTAATGAGCGGTAACGGTAAATTAACAGTATCGAACTGGTCAATTAACGCTCAATAATATTTTTATTATTCTAAATTAGTATCTATACATTCATATAAGTTGAAATAGAATGAAGTGCTTTTCTTACCTGAGGGGAAGAAGAGCACTTTTTTTGTATATTTAGACTATAAATTCATAATGGAATTATATGGTAATTAGGAAATAAAAAAATAATTCATTTTAGAAGTTATATAATATATTCCGCATAAGTGTTGATAAGTATCAATATGATATATAAAAAAAGAGATGAAAACGTTAACAATTTTAAAATTATAAACAATTAAAATCCATAATTACCAATTTACACCAGTAAAAAGTTTGAGTATAATCAGCCCTGAGGAGGTGATTCAGAAGGGGAACAAGCAAGCTAATCCAAAAAAAGATAACGCTTACTTTTGAAATGGGTAAACACTATCCAACCAAATTACTTTAGAAAGAAAGGTGAATTTTTTGAAATCCAAAAAAAGTATCTGGCAAACATTGAAATACACGATGGCCGTTTCACTATTAACTGGAAGTCTTTTACCTATCCTTTCTACACCGGCTGCTTATGCCGAAGCTCATGTTGATAATCCGTTTGTTGGCGCGACTGCATATGTGAATCCTGATTATGCGAAGGAAGTTAATGCTTCAATTGCGAAAGTAAGTGATGCTTCACTCAAAGCAAAAATGGAAACTATAAAATCCTATCCTACATCTGTCTGGTTAGATCGAATTGATGCGATAGGCGGTGGTGCGAACAATGCAGGTCGTCTTAGCTTAGAAGCTCATCTGGATGCTGCGTTAGCACAGAAAAAAGGTAATACACCGATTACTGCAAGTTTTGTTATTTATGATCTTCCTGGACGCGATTGTCATGCGTTAGCTTCTAATGGCGAATTGCCTTTGACTCCAGCCGGATTAGAACGTTACAAAACAGAATATATTGATGTGATTGCAGATATTTTTGCAAATCCTAAATATCAAGATATTCGTATTGTAAATGTCATTGAACCGGATAGCTTACCGAACCTTGTGACTAACTTGAGCGATGCACGCTGTGCTCAAGCAAGTTCGACTGGAATCTATGAAGCAGGTGTAACCTATGCATTAAACAAACTTCATGCGATTCCAAATGTATACAACTATCTAGATATCGGTCACTCTGGCTGGTTGGGATGGGATAACAACCGTACAGCAACCATCTCTTTGTATACTAAAGTGGTTCAAGGTACAACAGCAGGTCTTGCCAGTGTAGATGGCTTTGTCACCAATACAGCTAACACTACACCGCTGAATGAACCGAATCTACCGAATCCTGATCTGAATGTAGGCGGACAACCGATCAAATCTGCTAAATTCTATGAATGGAATCCATACTTTGATGAGACTGACTTTACAGGCGCTTTGTATAACGATTTTGTACGTGCCGGCTGGCCAAGCAGTATTGGATTCTTGATTGATACAGGACGTAACGGATGGGGTGGACCTAATCGTCCAACAGCCGCAATCGGAAATGATATCAATACGTACGTTAACTCTGGACGTGTAGACCGTCGTGATCATCGGGGGAACTGGTGTAATGCAAGTGGAGCAGGTATTGGGGTAGCTCCAACTTCAGCTCCAGGTGCTCATTTGGATGCTTACGTATGGGTGAAACCTCCAGGAGAATCGGATGGTTCTAGCTCACTAATTCCGAACAATGAAGGTAAAGGATTTGACCGCATGTGTGATCCTACCTTTACGACAGCAGATGGTGTGTTAACAGGTGCTCTACCTAATGCTCCAATCTCTGGTGCTTGGTTCCACGATCAATTTGTCATGTTGATCAACAATGCGTATCCAGCGATAGGTGGTTCTACAACAACACCTACAACGCCTCCTGTAACTGTACCAACAGCACCTACAGGTCTGAAAGCAACTGCTGAAGATGGTCAGGTCAAATTAAACTGGTCTTCTATCACAGGAGCAACCAGCTACACTGTCAAAAGAGCAACCAGTTCAACCGGTGCTTTTACAACAGTAGGGTCTAATATTACAACTACATTGTATACAGACAAAGCAGTGACTAACGGGACTACGTATTATTATGTTGTTACTGCAAATAACACAGTAGGTTCGAGTGTGAACTCAGCTATAGTCAGCGCTAAGCCACAAGCTACAACGACTACGCCACCGACACCTACAGACCCAACAACGCCAACACCTACCCCTGTCAGCGATCTGGTTGTACAGTATCGTGCAGGAGATACCAATATCAATGATAGCCAGATCAAACCCTATTTTAATATCAAAAACAAAGGGACAACTGCTGTTAATCTGAGTGATCTGAAATTACGCTATTATTTCTCTAAAGAAGGATCGGCTGATATGACAGCTTGGGTCGATTGGGCGCAAGTTGGTCAAAGTAATGTAACGACTACCTTTACACCTGGTTATGTAGAAGTAGGCTTTACAACTGGAGCAGGAACGCTTCAACCAGGAGCGCAAACAGGAGATATTCAGCTTCGTATGGCTAAAAATGATTGGTCTCCACTGGACGAAAGCAACGATTATTCATTCGATGCAACGAAAACAGCTTATGCTGATTGGAACAAAGTTACACTGTATAAAGGCGGTACATTAGTATGGGGAGTAGCACAATAATCGATCAAAGCTATTCCCAATCATGTAGAGATTTATAAGATAACGAATAAGAAAAGACCTTATCCCTGTAATGGATAAGGTCTTTTCTTCACAATTATATCGAAGCATTAGAAGCTTTCTAGTACATCACTCTCAACAATCTGTTGATACCGACGAAAGAAAATGAGGGAGATCAGGTAGATTGTCAAGAGGCATCGGATAACTAATCCAATATCCTTGAAAATCGTTACAACCGAGTTCTAACAATTGTCGCCATTGATCTTCTTGTTCGATGCCTTCAGCAACCACGTGTAACTCCAATGCTTCTGCCATCGCAAGCAAAGCTTTTAATACCGGAGGATTCATCTGGGCTACAAAAGAACGATCTATTTTAATATTATCGACCGGTAGACGGGTTAATGTACTCAATGAAGAATAACCTGTACCAAAATCATCAATCGAAATGGTATAACCTTGTTCACGTAATTGAAGTAGCGAAGAACATTCGCTGACTGTATCGATCATAGCTACACTTTCCGTAATTTCAAGATCGATATACTGCGGATCTACTTGTTCTTCCTCTAGAATCTGATTAATACGATCAATAAAATCAGGTTCACTTAATTGAATCCTAGAAATGTTAATCGCAATTTTGGTCTGTTGTCCATACTTGGCTTGAACAATAGGGAGGTCATGACAAGCTTGACGAATTACCCATTCTCCTATAGGAATAATCAGCCCAGTTTGTTCTGCTACTGGAATAAAATCAGCCGGAGAAACCATATATTTATGATCTTTTTTCCAGCGAAGTAATGCTTCTACAGCTACGACTTGCTTTTGTTTATTACCATAAATCGGTTGATATAGTAATTGTAACTCTTCTTTTTCCAGACAACTATTTAATGCTAATTCGTAATTAAAGCGAACGACCTGTTCATACTGAGTCTGTTCACAAAATAAATGATGTTTATTACGACCACTTGTTTTCGCATGAAAAAGCGCAATATCAGCGCGTCGTAAAGCGATCGAAATATTGATGTCTTCCGAGAAATGAGCAATACCTACACTTACATTAATTTTGATTTGACGATTGTTAAAGGTAAACGGTTCATTCATCAAAGAAATAATAATCTGCGCCATCTGCTCAGGATGTTCTTGTTGGCGATTCGATACCAGTATAAATTCATCTCCACTAAGTCGAATACTGATATATTCTGAACTGAAATTACGCTTGAGCCGCCCGGCGACTTCGATCAACAAAGCGTCGCCGCTTTCCATACCCAGTGTATCATTTACATATTTGAGATTATCGATATCAAACATAAATAAATAAGCTGGATGAGTAACGAACTCATACAAAAAACGTCGATTCAACAATTGAGTTAATTCATCATGGTAAGCATAATATTGCATTTTTTCTTTATACTGATGACGTTCTTCATAACTTCGAGTGATACAGACCAGATGGGTAATGATCTGATTTTCACTGAAAATTGGAGAAATAATACTTTCTCCACTTAACGTTCCTGTCGGTAGCAAATGACCTTCATCAAAACGTACACTTTGCGCTTGTACCAGCACTTTAGAATATTTATTGTGCAAATACTGCGCCATTTCATACTGATTCCGTTCACTATAAAGTTCAAAAAAGTTTTTTCCGATATCCTTTTTTGAGATTCCACTGAACAATTCTGCTTTTCGATTAACATAACAATAGACAAATTGTCGATTTTGGACAGCCATAATATACACTAGATCTTCCATAGCATCGAAAGCTAACTTAAGAAGCGGATGAATCAGTGAATCTTCGCTATTCATTTAGGTCCACTCCTTTACCATACTGATCATAATCTTAAAATTATTTTTAATATATACTAGGTTTAATCGGTATGTATAGAGCATATATGAAGAAAAGATAACTTCTTTTTTTAAATGAATTGTTTCAAATTTGATTGTGTTCTTCTTAACAGGGGTATATTACTATAGACATTTGTAATTTAATCTGCATAAAGGAGTGTTATACATGGCAAAAAAACTACAAGAAACAGTAGCATTAGTTACAGGAGCAAGTAGCGGAATAGGGGAAGCAACTGCTAAATCTCTAGCTGCACAGGGCGCAACTGTAGTCGTGGTAGCACGTCGCAAAGATCGTCTGGATCAATTAGTTACAGAGATTAGTGAACAAGGTGGTTCTGCTTTGGCGATTGAAGCAGATATTACAGATCAATCTCAAGCGCAAAAAGCGATTGAACAAACCATTAGTCAATATAACCATCTTGATATTGTAGTCAACAACGCAGGTGTGATGTTGTTAGGCCCAGCAGAGAATGCTCCTGCGGAAGAGTGGGAACGCATGGTATCTATCAATGTGAATGGATTATTGCATATTTCTCATGCTGCATTACCGCACTTACTCAAAGCCGCAGAACAATCCGAGCGTCAAGTTGCTGATTTGATCAATATTAGTTCAGTTGCAGGTCGTCGTGCAGGTGCTGGTTCTGCTGTATACAATATGACCAAATTTGGAGTCGTTGCTTTTAGTGAAGCGCTACGTCAAGAAGTAACAGGTCGTGGTGTGCGTGTGGGATTGATAGAGCCTGGTGTGGTACAGACCGAATTGTCTTCTCATGTCCGTTCTGAAGTAATGGAAGAGATGGGCAAATTGTTTGGTGATATTACACCGCTAGAAGCACAAGATATTGCAGATGCAATAGAATATGTAGTGACTCGTCCCAAACATGTTGCTATTAATGAAGTGTTGATTCGTCCGACACAGCAAGAATTTTAAAATCGTTATTAAACAATATATAATGTACTTAATTTGTACAAAAATAGGCACCTTACTATTAAGGATGCCTATTTTTGCTATGTTGTTGATTTTCTGTACAATCAAGCCACGAATTAATCAGGAATAACTTGAAGTAAACGAGGAATACGGATTAACAAAAATATACTTCGTCCAAGCCCGAATACGATAAATGCTAACCATAATCCATGATTACCATACACAGGCACAGCTATCCAAAGAACGACTAGAAACAATACGAAAGAAATAATCATCGAATTACGAATAGGGGCGGTTACCGATAACCCTGTAAATAAACCGTAAAATACCAGACCTGCACCTGTAACTAAAGGAAATAACAATAACCAGAAACTATACTCATTCGCAAGTGCAATCGTAGCTGCTGAATCTGTAAATAATCCTAGTAATGGTTCATGGAAAATCCAATAAACAATCACAATTAACAAAGCAGGTAAAAATGAACTGTACCACGACCAACGGATCGTTTGCCAAAGGAGTAATGGATTACGAGAACCTCCAGCTTGTCCTGCATAGATACTGCTTGCATTGGCAAAACCATCGAAAAAGTAAGCCATAATATAATGGACTTGCAATAAGATCGCATTAGCTGCCAGCAGTTCCGGCCCAAATGAAGTACTATTTGCTGTAAATATATTGAACATCGCCAATAAGCAGATCGTACGGATAAATAGATCACTATTTACGCTAATCATACGGCGCAACGCTTCACGATTAAATACTCCTGCTTGAGAAATCGATCCCCATTTAAAATACGGCGAACGCCAGATTAATACAATTCCAAATACCAGACCAGCTATCTCTGCAATCAATGTAGCAGAAGCTACTCCTGCGACTTGCCAGTGGAACACATGTACAAAGACAATCGCAAGAATCATATTAAGTACATTAATACCAATCTGCAAAAACAACGTCTGTCTCACATGTGCCATGCCAATAAGCCAGCCTAGAATAACATAATTCAGTAAAGTCACTGGAGCACCCCAGATTCGAATATGAAAATAAATCGAAGCTTGCTCACGAATATCAGCGCCGGGTCTGATCCATGCCAGTACACCTTGTAAAATAGGATACTGCAATATAATAAAAAGTAAGCCGATCAGAATAGCGATAATAGTAGGGCGTACCAATTCAGAAAAACCTTTCTCTAATTGTCCTGCTCCTTTGGCTTGAGCTGCAAATCCAGAAGTACTGACTCTTAAAAAGCCAAACAGCCAGTATAACGTATTAAAAATAAGGGTACCAATAGCAACGCCACCTATGTAAATACTACTTGATAAATGACCAACAACAGCGGTATCTACAGCACCAAGCAAAGGAGTGGTAACTGTGGAAATAATTAATGGAATACTTAAAGCAAGATAACTGCGATAACTGAACGGAGTAGAAGATTGTAATGGTTTCATACTTTTGTTATACCATAAATTAATCGAAATGACTACGATTAAACAATAACACTATGTATGATCTCATTTGTATGAAATGATTGTATATCGTTAATAAATGTGATATTAATTAATAATAACATAAACAATTATTTGAAAGCGTAATCATTACAAAGCGATATCATATCCAATAGAACTCATCTAAAGGAGAGAATACTTATGTCTACCCTGAATAAAATGCTAAATACGGTGACACCTAAAGAAGTACGTATTGCAGACGAATTTTGGACAAAATACAATGAACTGGTACGTCAGGTTGTGATTCCTTATCAGTATGATGCTCTGCATGACCGTATTGCTGATGCTGAACCTAGTTATGCTATTCAGAATTTTGAAATTGCTGCCGGTCGCAAAGAAGGGCAATTTAACGGATTTGTTTTTCAAGATACCGATGTAGCCAAATGGATTGAAGCGGTTGGTTATTCGTTAATGACTCATCCTGATGCAGAATTGGAGCGTCTGACTGATGAAGTGATTGATCTTGTTGCAGAAGCACAGGGTGAAGATGGATATTTAAATACATATTTTACAATTAAAGAACCGGAGAAGCGCTGGACAAATCTAGCCGATTGTCATGAACTCTATACAGCCGGGCATATGATTGAAGCAGGAGTAGCTTATTATCAAGCAACAGGTAAACAAAAACTGCTGGATGTTGTCTGCCGTCTAGCCGATTATATTGATACTGTATTCGGAACAGCAGAAGGTCAACTACGTGGATATGACGGGCATCAAGAGATTGAACTTGCTCTGGTCAAATTATACCGACTGACAGGAGAACAACGTTATCTGCAATTGAGTCAATTTTTTATCGATGAGCGTGGACAACAGCCTAACTTTTTAACACAAGAATGGGAGAAGCGAGATCGAATTAACTTTTTTGTAGGCAAAACGAATGAGATCAATCTTCAATACAGTCAGGCACATGTTCCGGTACGAGAGCAAAAAGAAGCAGTAGGGCATGCTGTTCGGGCAGTCTATATGTACACAGCAATGGCTGATCTTGCTGGCTTAACAGGTGATACCAGTCTATATCAAGCCTGTCAGACTTTATGGAGCAATATGGTACACAAGCAAATGTATGTGACCGGAGGGATAGGTTCTACGCATCATGGTGAAGCATTCACAATCGATTACGATCTACCTAACGATAGCGGATATTCCGAGACATGTGCTGCGGTAGGAATAGTATTTTTTGCACATCGGATGTTACAGATCGAAGCCAAAGGCGAATATGCCGATGTATTAGAACGTGCACTTTATAATACAGTTATAGGTGGCATGGCGCAGGATGGTAAACATTATTTCTATGTAAATCCATTGGAAGTATGGCCGTCTGCATGTCATCATAATCCGGGTAAGCATCATGTGAAGCCTGTCCGTCAGAAATGGTTCGGGTGTTCTTGCTGCCCGCCTAATATTGCACGTCTGGTGAGTTCATTAGGACAATACATTTACAGTACTAATCCAGATACTATTTATACCCATCTCTATATTGGTGGCGAAGCAGAGTTAGCACTTGGAGAACAATCTGTTGTGATCAAGCAAGAAAGTGGATATCCCTGGAATGGAGCAACACGCTTTTCGTTCCAATTGGAACAACCTTTATCCTTTACATTAGCTTTACGTTTACCGGGTTGGTGCAAAAAAGCTTCGCTAACGATCAATGGTGAATCTATTGACTATCAATCTTTGGTACAGGATGGATATATCTATATTCAGCGAGAGTGGTCGGCAGATGATCGGGTAGAGTGGAATATGGAAATGCATGTGCAAGTGATTCATAGTCATCCTAGATTACGCGCTGCTTCTGGCAAAATCGCTTTGCAACATGGGCCACTGGTCTACTGTCTGGAACAAGCAGATAATGGAGAATTAATCTCTGCACTATCGATCAACCCGACACAATCATTAACGGCACGATTTGATGATCAATTACTAGGAGGAGCTGTTGTAATAGAAGGCACAGCTACTCGCGAACAGACCAGCGATTGGGATGATCATTTGTATCAAGATAGTCCGCCTACGATTCAAGAACAGCCATTTACAGCGATTCCTTATTTTCTATGGGCGAATCGTAGCGAAGGCGATATGGCTGTCTGGATTCGTAAAAGTTAACCGTATAATCTATGAGGTACGATAGTTAGATGTCGTGCCTCTTTATTTTGCAGAAAATCAGATGAAAAAATGTCAAATTATCAAAAAAAGCGAACGTTTGTGCTTATTTTTTAGTGTGAACTATTGTATCAATATCAAGTTAAATGTAAAATAGAATAGAGAAGTGTAAAGGGGGGTTAATTTTGGCTAAAGCAAAAGTAGCAAAACGTCCAACAAGGGATGAATTTGCACTAGAAGAAATTGGTAATCAACTTACTGAAGCCTATCAAGAGAAATCGGAAATTTTGCTGACAGTGTGGGGCGCAGAAGAACCTGTACGTGGTCAGATTGTAAATATGGATCCACGTACAGGTAGAGTACATGTACAATATGAAGAAGAAGTTAACAAAGTGAAATTTATGGATATCATGGGTGTGAACTATCCACGAGATTAAATAAATACTTTTTGACAAAACCTTTGTAACCAGAATATACTAGCATAGTCGATAATCGGCTATGCTAGTATTTTTTTAGGAGGATCATTATGCCATTTAACCAAGAGCAGAACCCGTTAGGTTTATTACTATCAAGAACCTATTTATCCTATAAGAAAAAAGCATCTCATTTATTACTTGATTATGATATTACTCCAGAACAATTTGGTGTGCTTAATAATCTAGCAAGTCATGACGGAATCTCACAGAAAGCGTTAGCGGAGTTAATTTCCAAAGACCAGACCAGTATCGGCAAAACACTGGATCGTCTGGAAAATAAGAAATTGCTAACACGTACTGTTGATCCTTCGGATCGCCGGGCTGTATTGTTACATTTAACAACCAAAGGTCAAGAATTAATTCAGCAGACGAAGCCGATGATGCAAGAAGTGGACGACGAGATTAACGCATTGTTCACCCCGGAACAAACCAAGCAATTCATTGCGATGATCAATCAGACGTTTGAACATTTATCCCGCTGATGTTGTCAGCTGGATATTTTTTGGTGTAATACATGCACAACCATTTATATCCTATGCATGTATTTTGTAAAAAAGAGAAAAGATAGTTGGAGGAGAACAAATGACTGTATTCAAAACATTTAAAGATTTTTTGGGCATTACACAAACCAAAGTAGGGATTGTATTTTCTATTTTTGTACCTTTAGTATTTTTATTATTTTGGATGACTGGATATCATGGAGCAACTGAACGAGTAGATCAACTGGTGGTTGGAATTGTGAATGAAGATGGACAGCAAGGAGAACGTATCGCTCAAGCGATCACTACAGGTGTTCCTTATCAGACTAAGGCTTATGATTCATTAACCACAGCACAACAACAGATGGACAATGGTGATCTAACAATGGTCATTTCTATTCCGGCTCATTTTACAGAAGATGTGTCATCTAAAGGTAGTACTCAAATAAATTATTATATCAATCAAGGTAATTCAGATATTGCCAAATCGATTGTTCAAAGTTCTGCTACGCAAATTTCCGCTACGATTGGAGAACATGCTTTTGCTGATGTTCATCAAGAGATCGTGACCACTAATATTGTTAAAACACATGATATTTCGAATTTTGCAGTTTCGATGTTGCCGATGATTTTAGGTTTTGTCACATATGTTGGTGTAATGACCATGAATATCCAATTAAATATTGCATCTATGATGTTAAAGCGTGATCATAGTAAGTGGCAGATCTTTTGGGGAAGACAGATATTACTGCTTGTGATCGCTGTTGTGGCTTCATTAGTCATTACAACAGTCGCGTCGTTGTTTGCAGATACGGTTGCTTCGTTCTGGCAAATGTGGAGTTTTCATCTGTTGGTCTATATTTCTTGTATCGCTGTTACACAAATGGCATTCTCTTTGTTCGGCAATGTCGCTCCATTGTTCAACGTAGCGCTCATTCCGCTTCAGTTGATGACAGCCGGAAATATTATCCCTGCTGCTATGTTATCTCCTTTATATCGAAATGTAGGCCACTTTTTACCAGCTCCTAATGCTATACAGGGCTATTTAAGGTTAATTTATAGTGGGGCTTCTATTTCTTCCTTTGTGATTCATTTACTATGGATAGCTATTGTTACTTTTGGAATCACATGGATTCGTACAGCGCTGATCAAGCCAGCACCAAGCCCTATAAGTCATCCGGCAGGTAGCCACTAAGCTGAAGGAAAAGGCATGTCTACAGCAAGACATTTAGTACGATATCTGCTTTGTAGAAATCACCTGTGGATTTATCAAAAAAGCATATATACTGCCAGATGATAAGGTGAAGTGAATAAGATTGTAGTGTATCAATGATCTGTACTATTCCAAAAGGAGGCGTTAACCATGTCATTATCCCACATTCTCGTTCCTTATGATGGCTCAGAACACTCTCAAAAAGCATTGGAAAAAGCAATCGGACTAGGAACAGAGCTCAACGCTCACATTGAAGTATTGTATGTGGATTCCACGTCTACAGAAATTTTAGAACAGCCGTTAATCATTCCTACCCATGAACTAGAATCTTATTTTGACCATGAAGAAGAGGATGTACGCCTTAATCTTCGTCGCTTGATCTCAACGATTCCGAACGCTCAAGCTACGGTTATTCAAGGTAGTGCAGGCAAAGGTATTGTTAAGTATGCTGATCGTATTGAAGCAGATCTTATTATTATGGGTAGTCGTGGCTTAGGAACAGTGAGCGAATTTGTAATGGGTAGTGTGAGTCATTATGTTACTCAACGTGCTAAATCTCCAGTGATGATTGTGAAATAAAAAGAACCAAATACAATAACTCTGTTGGAATAAATGGAGTTAGCCAATATCCTGCCGCTATTTGTGAGCAGGATATTTGGTGTGTATTTTACATTTTATCTGTAGCAGTACTGTAGTATCTATATTCTTATATTCTTATTTCTACATTTTGATAAAGAATATCTCGGTTGATATAAAGGATAACTTCTCTTCTCAAGCGAATAAGTAACACTGTAATGAAAACGTTAACATTTTAGAGGAGGATGGATAATGAAAAGCAAACTACGAAGTAAATGGGGCACTTTAAGCTGTATGATGTTGGTAGGCGCATTGTTAAGTACATGCTGGGGACAATCATCTGCTGTACACGCTTCTGCAACCGCTTACAAATTTGATTTTGGCGCTGGTAGTGTAGTATCTGGATATACAGGTGTTCAAGCTTCTACAGCCTATAATCCCTCTACTGGATATGGATTCAATACACCATCAAATATCAAAAATGTATCTGCTTCAGGCACAGGCATAGGAAGCGATGCTGTTCAATTTGTAACATTTGGCACGAAAAGTAATAATACGTTCAATGTGGATTTGCCCAATGGGCTGTATGAAGTCAAAGTAACCCTCGGCAATACGACTCGCTCTAGTGTAGCGGCAGAAGGGGTATATCAGCTTATTAATATGACGGGCGATCTTGCCACTGATCAATTTCAGATTCCTATTACAGACGGTCAGCTTAATCTTTTAGTGACCGAAGGTAAAGTAGGCGCAGTCTTTACATTAAGTGCATTAGAGATTACTCAAGTCTCTACCAATCCTACAACACACCCAACGATCTATGTCGGTGGTGATTCAACAGTAGCCAACTACTATCCATTAGCCAATAGTGTACAAGGTGGATGGGGGCAGATGTTATCTAAATTCATCAATCAAAATGATTATTTAGTACGCAATATGGCATCCGGTGGACAGATCGCTCGTGGATTTCGTGATGATGGACAACTTGAAGCCATTTTGAAATACATCAAACCAGGTGATTACTTTATTGTGCAACTGGGAATCAATGATACGAATGCCAAAAATAATACAACAGAAGCACAATTTAAAGAGATTATGCGCGATATGGTAAAGCAAGTAAAAGCTAAAGGAGCAACGGTTATCTTATCTACTCCTCAAGGGAGAGCGACTGATTTCGATAGTTCAGGCGTGCATCATGCAGAAGGTCGCTGGTATCGTGCAGCTACAATAGCACTAGCTCAAGAAGAAAATGTACCGTTAATCGACCTTAATATACTCAGCTCTGCTTATTTCACTTCAATCGGTGCAAATGCTACGCTTGCTCTGTATATGAATGGAGATACATTGCATCCTAATTATGCAGGCGCAACAGAGTTGGCTCGTATCGTCGTAGAAAATATGAAAGCTCAAGGTCTGTACTGATTGATTGTACTGTAGTGATTGTAATTCATATGTATACTTTATATTTGATTCAACGTCATAATGTATATTCGATGAGTGTATTTGTTTTACCGAATCATTATAAGTGAAAAATTATCACCCAAAGCCTCTTCGTTGTTTAACGTTGGCGGCTTTGGGTGATTTTTGGTGTAAGGATGTTCATACATAACTAAAGAAATTATAGTATAATACGTTAAGTATTGCTATGAAGTGTTTTGAAAGGTAGACTATATACGATTAGCTTTTCAATGTTATGAATAACTTAATCCGATCTTTGGCTATAAAAGATCAGACCTGATGGAGGATATATTATGTTACTTATCGAACCAACTTTGATTCAACAACGAATCGATGATCTACAAGATCAAGATTTGTATATTCATTTGGAAATGACCACTGGAGCATATGCGGCTCATCTGGATAGTACCAAGCATCCAGCAGCGACCTTTATCAGCAATGCAACTTTACGTTATATTCATGGCTCTATCTCTGGTGAAGGGCCTTATCGTGTAGGGCTCAAAACAGAGCTAGGTTGGGTATATTCAGAAGGATTAACCCATTATGAAGAAACCGAGCAAGAGCGTCTTATTCTAGCCGGTCATGATACGCAAGGTAAATTAGTAGTTGCTTTGCAACTAAGTAAGGAGCCTTTCTAATGGACAATAATAAAAAAACAACATTCTCTCTTATTCCTGCTGATTCTCGTATCCTTGTCGTATTGCCACATCCTGATGATGAAGCATTCAGCTTGTCCGGTACACTTGCCAAACATATTGCTGGCGGTGGTCAAGTAACATACGCTTGTCTAACTCTTGGTGAAATGGGACGTAATATGGGGATTCCTCCTTTTACAAACCGTATTGGATTACCTACTATTCGTAAAGGTGAATTGGAAGAGTCTGCACAAGCTATCGGGATTCAAGATTTGCGTATGCTTGGCTTCCATGACAAAACGATTGAATTTGAAGTCAAAGAAGTATTGGATGGCGCGATTTACGATATGATCGTTGAACTCAAGCCTTCATTGATCGTTACATTCTCTCCAGGGTATAGCGTTCATCCAGACCATGATGCTACCGGAGCGGCTGTTGTACGTGCAGTAGAACGTCTACCTCAAGCAGAACGTCCATTATTGCATACGATGGCATTTTCTAAAAATTGTTATGCTGAACTAGGGCATCCTGATATCGAAAATGATGTCAGTGATTATTTAGAAAATAAAATGAAATCAATCGAGGCACACCGTTCTCAATTTCAAGCGGTTGAAATGCTAGGTCAGAACCCATTAAAAGATAAAGAAATCAAAGAGCGTTTCGGTAAAGAACGCTTCTGGACACATCAGGTTTAATATAGAGCGTTAACACAAAAAAAGCAGTCATATTTCTTCCTATGTGAATAAGAAGAGTATGACTGCTTTTTGTTTTATTTAATTAAGCCTTTAGAAACAAGAAAATCGTGAGCAACATCATCTTCGCGGAAACCTTGATCCACTTTAGCGTTCATCGTCTGCATATCTTGTTCACTGATTTTGCCTTCTAATGCTTCTAAAGCTTTTTGAATTGCTGGATATTTCTGTAGCGTCTCTGAACGAACAGCTACACCTGCATCATAAGGTGGGAAAAAGTGCTTATCGTCTTTGAGCACAAATAGATTATTAAGCTTGATCTGACCATCGGTCGAGTAGACACTTACTACATCAGTGTCATGCTGACCAATCAAACGGTACTTGATACCTTGATCCATACCTCTAACATCTTTGAAAATCATATTGTACTTTTTCTTCAATCCAGGATACGTATCTGCACGATCGGTGAATTCAAATTCGGATGCTAATTCAAGATTAGGCGATACTTTCGCTAGATCACTAAATGTTTTTAGATTATACTTTTGCGCTGTTTCTTGATTGACTGCCAGCGAATACGTATTGCTAAATCCAAACGGAGCAATAAATTGCAAATCATCTTTTTTCATCAAACGTTTAGCGCTTGCTAGTGTTCCTGTAGAATCGGTTGTCTCTTGTTGATAATAGTTAGCAACAATGGTTCCTGTATATTCAGGATACAATTGAATATTGTTATTTTGAAGAGCAGTCCAGGCAACACTTGATCCACCTAGATTCACTTTACGATTGACTTTAATGCCGGTACGATTTTCAATCATATCTGCCATCAGATAAGCCAGTATAATGTTTTCAGTAAAGTTTTTGGAACCGATCGTGATTTCTCCACCGGTCGTTCCTTCAGTAGCTGCCGAGTTGCTACAAGCTGTCGTTAGCAGAGCAGTTATAGTCAATATACATATCAATAACGTACCCAAGCGTTTATTTAGGTTCATCACTTTATTCCTCCTGCATTTCAGATTCCTTATTTCAATCCTCGTGGCGTTGTCCAACGTTCTACCAATCCCAGCAAGTAATCGAATAACAATGCAAGAATTGCCGCAGGAATAGCACCCAATAGAATAAGGGCATCAATATTACGAGTAATACCGAGGAAGATAAAGTCTCCCAAACCACCTGCACCTATAAAAGCAGCTAACGTCGCTGTACCTACGTTAATAACGGTAGCTGTACGGATTCCCGCCATGATGACAGATAGTGCAAGTGGAAGCTGAACACGAAACAAAATTTGACGACTCGTTAAGCCCATGCCTTTAGCGGCTTCAATAATTGCTGGATCGACATCTTTGATTCCTGTAAATGTATTACGAATAACAGGAAGTAGAGAATACAGGAATAATGCAGCTACTGCTGTAATCGTACCAATCCCGAAAATCGGAATCATAAATCCAAGTAAAGCCAGACCCGGAATAGTCTGCAAAATACTGGCTACGCCTATAATCGGTGTACGTAATCCTTTGATACGTGCAACCAGAATACCAGCAGGCACACCTATAACAATAGCAATTAACATCGAGATCAATACTAATTTAATATGAACACCAGTCGCTCCAAGTAGCTCAGGACCACGAAGATTAAACTGACGGATAAATTGTTCCCACAATGATATGTTTTCCATTATACTTCGCCTCCAGCCCAGTGATTAGCAAACATCGTCAGCAAAGTACCACGAGTTACTATACCTACCAATTTTCCTTGTTCATCGACTACCGGTAAAATTCCGTTTTTAGCTTCTACCACATTTAATAGCGCATCTTGCGCTGTATCTGTTGGTTTTAAGATATGAAGTACTGGCTTAATAATCTCGCCGATTGTCGCTACGGTATCGATGTTAGCAAGCACATCGTATGCAGATACGACTCCAAGTAAGATGCCTTGTGCATCAGTAATTAACAATGTATCTGTTTTGCGTTGACGCATGAAAGTAATAGCTTTGGCAGGGGTACGATCCGGAAGCGAAGTAGACGGATCTTTACGCATCAGATCCGTCACCGGAATATACTCTGGATTCTGGTACAATCTGTTTTTGCCAATAAATTCTTCTACAAAACCATGAGATGGCTCACGCAATAACATATCAGGCGTATCAAGTTGTAACAATTCGCCGTCTTTCATCACAGCAATACGATCGCCTAATTTCAAAGCTTCGTCCATATCATGAGTAACAAAAACGATTGTTTTTTTCAGATCACGTTGTAGACGTAGTAGTTCATCTTGCAATTGTTCTCGTGTAATCGGATCAAGTGCTCCAAAAGGTTCATCCATCAATACAATATCAGGATCGGCTGCAAGTGCACGCGCTACACCGACACGTTGTTGCTGTCCGCCGGATAATTCTTTGGGATATCGCTTAGCGAATAATTCAGGATCTAGACCAACCAGATTAAGCATTTCGATCACACGAGCTTTTTTCTTTTGTTCATCCCAGCCTTTGAGTTCAGGCATCAGCGCGATATTTTGCTCAATCGTATAGTGAGGAAACAATCCAGCCTGTTGGATAACATAGCCCATCGTACGGCGTAATTTGACCGGATCTTGCTTTTTGATATCTTTTCCATTTACAGACAAAGTACCTCCGGTATGAGATACCAGACGGTTGATCATTTTCATCGTTGTTGTTTTACCACATCCGCTTGGACCGATAAAGACTAGAAATTCACCATCACGTATTTCAAAATTAAGTGACTTTACAGCTTGAAAACCATCGGGATACGTTTTGCTTACATTTTCAAATTTAATCATAACTTGTACTCCTTTATCGTATTTCTTTTTTGTTTACGTTACCTCATAGCTGATTGGATCTAAGCTATAACTATCGTATGTACAACCATTGACATCTGAATCATAATTCTGAAAGAAAAGGGGGATTTATCATTGAGTATGCTATAGAAGTGAGAATAGCATTACATCACACGAAGAAAGGCATCTTATGAACAGTTCATCATGCGTATAACAATTAACTGAGCTCCATGTATTTAGACCTAATTTATTTATTTGAAACACTTTATCAAGTTCAAACGTCATAAAATCAGTCGAAAAATGTCTAAAAAAAGTAAAAGAAGTCTTTTGATTATTAGATGGATAACGCTTACAATTTAGATAGAATAAATCAAATAAATCATGTAGAGAGGATGTTGAACATGGAAAGAGTTTCATTTGTATTACATATTAATCCGCAAGATCAAGCACAATATATTGAACGTCATCAAGCAGTATATCCAGAGCTGCTTCAAGCGTTCGGTGAAGTAGGGATTCATACGTATAGTATTTTTTTACATGAAGGTACTTTATTTGCTTATATGGAAGTAGATCATTATCAATCGGCGATGGATCAACTGGCGGTACATCCCGCTAATCAGCGCTGGCAACAATTTATGGGGGATATGCTAATAACCAATCGTCAAGGAACAACATCTGA
The DNA here is from genome assembly GCF_042681745.1 of Paenibacillus nicotianae. NCBI lineage: Bacteria > Bacillati > Bacillota > Bacilli > Caryophanales > Paenibacillaceae > Paenibacillus > Paenibacillus nicotianae. The sequence continues at coordinate 1,383,172 of NZ_JBHUGF010000010.1, forward strand.
AGTGATCCCTGAAGTGTTTCATTACCATAATTAATCTTATTTCTAGCAATATCCCATAGAGAATAGTTGAAAGAACACCTTCAGCCTGTCATGATTAGTGTTGGAGGTGTTCTGATATGAAATATGTTCATTTTAATTATCAACAACAGCAACACATCGGGATAGCTGTAGACGATGTGATTGTACCTATGTCTGCATTACAACCTTTTGTCGATTCCTCGTTAACCCTTCCTGTACAGATTGACGATCTCTGGTCACAACATGGATTACATACACAGATTCAACACATCTTAGAACAACACACCACTGAACTTTTAGCGCAATCGATTGCCGAACAAGATATCGAATGGTTACCTGTTATACCAAACCCCGGTAAGTTGATCTGTATTGGTCTAAATTATCGCCGTCATGCAGAAGAAACGAATGCACCGATTCCGCAAACACCTGTTGTCTTTAGCAAATTCTCTGATGTTGTAGCAGGTCATCTGCAATCTGTACCGCTCCCACCAGCCAGTACACAAGTTGATTATGAAGCAGAGCTATGTATAGTGATCGGCCAGCAAGCGAGTCAGGTGAGCACAGAAGAGGCTTTAGATTATGTGTTTGGTTATTGTGCTGCTAATGATGTCTCTGCACGCGATCTACAGATGCTCACCAGCCAATGGTTGCTAGGCAAAACATGTCCTCATTTTGCACCAATTGGCCCTTATCTGGTTACAGCCGATGAAGTGGGTGATCCCAATCAGCTACAGATCAGTGCCTATCTGAATGGAGCGCAAGTCCAACATTCCAATACATCGGATATGATTTTCGATTGTCGTTATATTATTCATTATCTTTCTCAGCACATGACGCTTAACCCGGGTGATATTATTTTGACAGGTACACCTGAAGGTGTGATTTTGGGGAAACCTGAAAAGGAACGAATCTGGATACAATCAGGTGATCAAGTCACAATAGAAATTGAAAAGTTAGGTAGATTAACGAATACATTCGTCTCTGCTGAATAGAATCAAACGATATTTCAAAGTATAGGAGGGATCGATATGATCCAGCAAAACACCAAACTGAGAACACTGGGAACGTTTCTCAAATCACGTCGTCATCAATTGCAACCAGAACAAGCAGGGTTCAGTCATTCTTACGGTACACGTAGAACGCCAGGATTACGCCGGGAAGAAGTGGCTGTACTTGCTGGTGTAAGTGCTACGTATTATACATGGTTAGAGCAGGGAAGAGATGTGACCGCTTCACGCGATGTGATTGAAAATATAGCCAGAGCGCTACAATTGAATCCTGATGAAAGAATACATTTGCTTCAGCTCTGGAATCCGAATGATCCTGAGACGATTGCAAATGTCTCTACGATAAGCCCGCATTGGCAATCGATTCTGAATCAGCTTCATTCCCCAGCAGTCATTACAAATTATATGTCAGAATTTATTTTTTGGAATCCAGCGGGCAATGAATTATTTTCCAATCTAGATAACATGTTACCTGAAGAACGATTTTTTATAAGGTTAGTGTTTCTGAATAAAGATTTTCGAAGTCGGATTGTAAATTGGGAAGAATATTCTACCAGTTGTGTTGCTGTCTACCGCAGTTATTATGATCGTCATCCAGAAAATCCTGTTTTTAGAGAGTTTGTACAGCGTTTATGTCTAGAAAGTCCTGAATTTGAAGTCATATGGAATCTACATCATGTGCAAATAAAAAAATCATGTCTTTTACACATTGATATGCCTAGCGCCAAACAAACGATTAGTTTTGACTCTAATTCAATAGCGACACTCGATAATAGCCCTAATTATTATATGTGTATCTATACGCCTGTATCCTTATAGCCGATATCGAACTCTTAAACTAACAGATAGCTAACATGCTGCCTGTTAGTTTTTTTACTAGCATAACTGTACTGTGGTTGAACATATACATATGGAATAGGATATAGAAAGTAACCACACTATTGTATAGATTGAACAGGAGGAACGATAGATGCACTATAATCAATTAGGTCCAAGCGGGCTATTTGTATCTGAATTATGTTTTGGCACAATGACGTTCGGAGGCGGAGAAAATTTTGATATCGTTGGTAAAGTACAGCAAGAAGAAGCAGAAACTTTACTGGCGCGTGCTTTTGAAGCAGGAATTAACTTTTTGGATACCGCAGACACTTACTCTAAAGGCAATTCAGAAATAATTACTGGACAAGCACTTCGCAACTTAGGCGTCAACCGAGAAGAAGTGGTTATCGCTACGAAAGTGTTCGGTGTAACGGGGTCTTCTCCTAATCAGAGAGGTTCTTCTCGTAATCATATTATGGATGGTGTCCAAAATAGTCTGGAACGTCTACAGATGGATCATATTGATCTGTATCAACTTCATGGATTCGATCCTGCTACTTCGATAGAAGAATCGCTACAAGCCTTAACTGACCTTGTACGCCAAGGATTAGTTCGCTATATTGGTGTATCTAACTGGGCAGCATGGCAAATCGCTCAATCTATCGGTATTTCGAATCAGCATCGACTTGAAAAATTTGTTTCTACACAAGCGTATTATTCACTTGTAGGTCGTGAGCTAGAACGCGAGATTATCCCGATGTTGCATAGTCATAACGATATGGGGCTACTTGTATGGAGTCCACTTGCAGGAGGTTTATTAAGCGGTAAATTTACACGAGATCAGCAAAATTCTGAAGGCAGTCGCCGCAATGATTCTGATTTCCCACCTGTAAATAAAGAACGCGCCTATGATATTATCGATACTTTGGCAGAAATGGCGAGTCAGAAAAAAGCATCGGTAGCTCAACTTGCTCTAGCATGGCTTCTACACCAACGCGCAGTGACCAGCGTTATTATAGGGACTAAGAAGATCCATCAGTTGGAAGATAACTTAGGCGCTATCGATATTGTATTTTCTGAAGAAGAATTGCAGACATTGAATCAGATCAGCCAGATTCCTAGTGAATATCCCGGTTGGATGACAGATATATGGAGTCAAGCAAGAACAGAACAATTGAAAAATGTGCGGCATCCCCGTTCGTGATATACATTACACTAAAAAAAGGAATCCCCAGGTAATATACTTGTGGGTTCCTTTTTTTAGTGTATGTTACGTTTTGTTCTCAATGCTACGATGACAAGAAAGCAGAAAAACGTTATGATAAAAGGAGCGGACATAAATAGAGATGAGGTCTATGAATGAAGGTAAGGGAATGGATAAATCACGATGGAATCCGGCGCATTATTGTACTTGCGATTCTGGTTCTGGTGATTTTTGCTATGCAAAGTATGATGAATATTATTTTACTTACATTACTGCTGACGATCTTAATCGGTAGTATGTATGATGGGCTAATGAAGTTATTTCAAAAGTTCATTCCTAATGTCTCACGTTTTTTTGTATTGCCATTAGTTTATTTGATTTTGCTTGCTGTTATCGGCTGGGGTGTATATCGAATGGTGCCTACAGTGATTATGCAGGTCACTCAGTTATACCAGATGATTATTGAAGCATATCGACATCCTCACGAGAGTGAGTGGAATCCGTACATTATTAACTTTTTGAATACGTTAAATGTACAGCGTTTTATCGAACCGGGTTTTAATGTGATTTTGAAAATTAGTAAATTAGGTTCTCAATTACTTATAGCATTATTGCTTAGCTTATTTTTCTTATTAGATCGTGCGCATATTACGCGGTTTACAGCTTCTTTCCAAGAAAGTAAGTTAGGTTGGTTTTTTAAAGAAGTCGGCTATTTTGGTAAAATGTTTTTAGATACATTTGGCAAAGTGATTGAAGCTCAATTATTGATTTCATTGATCAATTGTATTATTACGATTATTGCGCTCTGGTTTATGGGCTTCCCGAATTTGTTAGGGCTGGCTTTGATTATCTTTATGTTAGGCTTAATCCCGGTTGCAGGAGTATTTATCTCACTGGTGCCATTGGGATTGATTGCGTTCAGTATTGGCGGAGTCAAATATATTGTCTATCTGCTGATTCTGGTGGTTGTTATTCACGCGATTGAAGCATACTTCCTTAATCCGAAATTGATGTCCAGTAAAACCAATTTGCCGGTTTTTTATACTTTTGTCATTCTGATTTTTTCCGAGCATTTTATCGGCCCTTGGGGATTGATTATCGGTATTCCGCTATTTGTCTTTTTCCTTGATCTAATCGGTGTTACTCGTAAGAAAAGAAGTATAGAATAAGCGATTTATCCTAAAATATTATTAGATCGCTTGCGTATATTGAAAACGTTTATGCTGAGTATGAGAGCTATAAACGTTTTTTATTTTTACAAAAATTTTACATATAGGATTAGCTTTTCATTATAGAGCATGATATCCTTATAAACATATCGATCTACTTAGGTATACAACTATTCATATTTGGAGGGATTTTATATGAGCGTCAATTCACCAAAAACATCAGAACTATTTACCCCTTTTCATACAACACAATTAGAATTGTCCAATCGGATCGTTATGGCTCCGATGACACGTAATTTTTCACCTAATGGTGTACCTGGAGCAGATGTAGCAACATATTATCGACGTCGTGCTGAAAATGAAGTAGCGTTGATTATTACAGAAGGTACAGCGATCAATCATCCTGCGGCAGTCTCTTCTCCTGATATTCCTGTTTTTCATGGCGAAGAAGCGCTAAATGGTTGGGCAGAAGTAGTGAGACAAGTCCATGAAGTTGGTGGCAAAATTATGCCTCAAATCTGGCATGTCGGTATGGCTCGTAAAGTAGGGTCTTTGCCAAATGTAGAAGCTCAACCGATTGGGCCATCCGGTCTTGATATTGATGGTCAAAAAGTAAATGAACCTTTAACTACAGAAGAGATTCAAGAAGTTATTCAAGCCTATGCCCAAGCGGCGGCTGATGCCAAAAGAGTAGGATTTGATGGGATAGAGCTTCATGGAGCGCATGGATATCTTATTGATCAGTTCTTCTGGTCGCAAACGAATCAACGTACTGATGAATATGGTGGCGATCTAGTAGCACGTACGCGCTTTGGTGTAGAAGTAGTCAAAGCATGTCGCGCTGCGGTAGGCCCTGATTATCCAATCGTGTTCCGTTTCTCACAATGGAAAATGAATCATTACGATGCTCGTCTTGTCGAGACAGCAGAAGAATTGGCTCAATTTTTACAACCATTATCTGAAGCAGGCGTTGATATTTTCCACTGTTCGACTCGTCGCTTCTGGGAGCCTGAATTTGAAGGTTCTGACCTAAATCTTGCAGGCTGGACGAAAAAAATTACAGGTAAACCAACGATTACAGTTGGTTCTGTAGGACTGAATCAAGTCTTTTTGAGTAATACAACCGAAGATGTATCTGAAAGTATTCGTCTTGAAGAATTGGATGCAAAACTAAATGCAGGTGAATTTGATCTAGTCGCTGTTGGTCGTGCATTGATTGGTGATGCGGCATGGGCTACCAAATTACATGAGCAACGTACTGATGATATCAAAACATTTGATCAAGAAGACTTGAAGTCTTTGAAATAAGTACTATTATCGAAAAAGAGCAACCTTGCTATGAAGGTTGCTCTTTTTTTGTTGATAGTATACGCAAACGATAAATAAAATGATTCATTTTGGCATCTATAAGTCACTTTTATAATATGAATGTAAACTTAACTACCTTACTATGTAAAAATAAGATAAAATATTACCCATTTATTTTGCTTTTTTTACAAAATAGCTTACTTTTGAATATATTTCCATGCTAATATGAGTTAGATATCTATTCTTTCAGTACATAGGAGGCAAAACATGGTAACACGTAGTGGAATGAAATCAAGGTGGGTAAAGTATGCTTTAATGGTGGCAATTGCTTTACCAATGGAGACAGGATGGCTAGGTGGATTGACAGCGGTTCATGCAGAAGGCCCAACAGATCCGGCTCCCTTTATTGCGGCTAAAGTCGTTAACGACAATGCAGGTAAAAAAGTATTGTTCGATAACAGTCATGCTCAAACAGCAGGAGCGGCGGATTGGGTGATTGACGGAGGTTTTTCTGATTTTGCAAACGCATTAGCTAATGATGGTTACTATGTCAAAGAACTTCGCAAAAGTACACCGATCACATATAGTGATTTGAGCGATTATGATGTATTTGTGATTGCAGAACCGAACATCCCGTTCAAAACAACAGAACAAGCAGCGATGAAACAATATGTTGAAAGCGGTGGCAGTATTTTCTTTGTCGGTGATCATTACAATGCAGACCGTAACAAAAACCGTTGGGACGGATCAGAAGCAATCAACGGGTATCGTCGTGGTGCATGGGAAGATCCAACCAAAGGCATGAGTACAGAAGAGAAAAATTCTGCGGCTATGCAAGGTGTCGTCAGTTCAGATTGGTTATCTGATAACTTTGGGATTCGTTATCGTTATAATGCTTTAGGAGATATCAATGCTAATCAAGTGGTTGCACCGAATCAAGCATTTGGCATTACAGAAGGTGTAAGCAGTGTAGCAATGCATGCAGGTTCTACGCTTGCAATCACTGATCCTGCCAAAGCTAAAGGAATTGTGTATTTGCCTGAAACGAATGCGTCTTGGGGAAATGCTGTTGATCAAGGAGTGTACAATGGTGGCGGTATTGCTGAAGGCCCTTATGTAGCAGTCTCCAAATTAGGAGCGGGTAAAGCTGCATTTATCGGAGATTCTTCTCCAGTGGAAGATGCTTCACCTAAATATCTACGTGAAGAAACAGGTACCAAAAAAACAACGTACGATGGATTTAAAGAAGTAGATGACGGTGTATTGCTTGTTAATACAATTAACTGGTTATCAGACAAAGAAAACTACACTAACTTTAGTCAGGTAGATGGTCTGCAATTAGATCAACCGACAGCATTGTTGCCAATCGAGACTCCACAGACGTCTACAGAGCCACAAGCAGAGCCTTGGGCAGCACCAGCAGCAGGTTACAAATGGTGGGATTCTTCTACATTTAAGCCAGGTTCATACGGTAGCGCAGTTTCGGTTACTACACCAACGTATAGCTTAGTGCACCAAGCTGAATTGCCAAATGCAGAACCTTTTCAAATCCGTATTGTAGCTGATAATTTAGCAGCGAACAGCACAGTGACTGGTTACAGCAGTGGTATTTTCTTAACAGGTGGAACGCAGGTAGGTCAAGTACAGAATGCTGATGGCACATGGCCGACAGCATATGGATACAGCTCGACGTACAGCTTAACCGCAGATAGTAAAGGTCATGCATACAAAGATATTACAGTACGCGTGAAGCCAGGTACAACAGGAACGGCAAGTCTACGTCTAAGATTAAACGGTAGTAATCTTGTGACTACGCCAGTGACGATTGCGAATGTTCCTGCTGAGCCATTGCCAGAAGAAAATGGTGGAGCACAGCCTACACCTGCATTAACTACCATTGCAAATGCTCGTACTCAAGCAGAAGGTAAGCTGGTCACGATTGAAGGTACAGTTACTACAGAACCAGGTGCTTTTGGAGGACAAGCTTTTTATTTACAAGACAATACAGCAGGAATCTATGTATACCAGAATCAAGCTGGATTTCATCAAGGTGATGTGATCAAAGTAACAGCTCCACTTGCGTTGTACAATACAGAGCTAGAGTTAACCGATCCGGTAAGTATTGAGAAAACAGGTACAGCGGCATTGCCTAGTGCAACAACCGCAGTAGCGGTAGATACGTATAATCAAGGACAATTGGTACAATTGAAAAATGTACAGATCAGCAATATCGTTGCAGCTACACCGACAGGTTCTTTTGAATTTGATGTGACTGGCAATGTATATGGTGATCAACCTGTTACTACGCATGCTCGTGTTGATGCACGTACAGGATTAACTCAAGCTAATTTTGCTTACCAAAATGGACAATTTGTAGATATCACTGGAGTAGCAGCTATTTTCAAAGGTGTATTCCAATTGAAACCAAGAAGTGCGGCAGATATCGTAGCTGTTACTAGCACACCTCCTACGGAACCAACGGAACCGACAGAACCACCAGCTACTGATCCATTAGCAACAGACGTACCAGGCACACCTGTATTAACAGATAACAATGGGCATGATACAGGGCTTAAAGATGGCAACTATACTATCACGATGAATATGTGGTGGGGAAATAATGGTTCTACGTACAAATTGTATGAAGGTGATCAAGTGATTAGCAGTGGCAAGCTTGCTGATCAATCACCAAATGCACAGACAGTACAAGCCGATATCAAAGGTAAAGCTAACGGTTCGTATACGTATACGTTGGAATTAACCAATTCATTCGGTACAACAAAAAGCCAGCCGTTAGTTGTAAACGTAACAGATGCTTCTCCTGCTAAGCCAGTATTGTCTAATGACAACTGGGATGGAGACGGTAATTATCAAGTAAGTATGAATCTATGGTGGGGAACGAATGCGACAGAATACCGTTTATACGAAAATGGTACATTGATCGACACTCAATCTTTAAAAGAAGGTACTCCACAAGCTCAACATGCTATCAGTGGTATTACGAATCGTTCAGCAGGTACGTATGAGTATGTGGCTGAATTGGTTAATGCTTCAGGCACAACGAAAAGCGAAGCTATCACTGTAAAAGTTACTCAATAATCCAAATTTCTCTGTATAAATACAATATGATCTACAAAAAAGCCTTGAACTTCAACGGTATGCAGATCGCATATCAGTATCGAAGTTCAAGGCTTTTTCTTTTTTATGACTATAGAAGTAATCTTCAACTAGATCGGATACGGTTATTCAGTGTTGTGAATATACTTATCCTTGTACAATAGCAACGAGCAGTACGATCCAACCTGCGATAAAAGCAAGTCCGCCAAGAGGAGTAATCGCACCTATTTTACGAACGCCAGTTAAGCTAAGTACATACAAGCTTCCTGAAAATAAAATAATCCCTGCAAACAGCAACCAACCTGCGGTTACTGCAAGCGTAGAGTGAGTTAGACTATGTCCAAGTGTCCCTACTATCAAAATACCCAGTCCATGAGCAATATGGTATTGTACACCTGTTTCATATACTTTCATCATATCGGCGTTCAGCTTCTTTTTGAGAGCATGTGCACCGAAAGCTCCAAAAGCCACAGCTAAAGCCATCATGATACAACCGATTATCAGTATTGTTTGCATGTTATCTACCTCCAATAGACCTCACAATATCGTTATTTATAATTTACGTAAGTAAATATTTTGAATCGTATGATTGGCTTCCTTTTTCAAAATGAGCTGTGCGCGTCCTTTGGTAGGAAGAATATTTTCATGTAGATTTTTGGCATTGATCGATTCCCATGTATGATGAGCTACAACAGTCGCTTCTTCTTCAGACAGATCCGCAAAGCGAGAATGGAAGTAGGAATCTGGATTTTGAAAAGCAGTCTGACGTAACAATTGGAAGCGCTCTACATACCAACGAGCAATATTTTTCTCTTCGGCATCGATAAAGATCGAGAAGTCAAAGAAGTCGCTCACAAATAACGGACTATCCTTTTTCACCTGTAAAACATTAATTCCTTCTACGATCAGAATATCAGGATGATCGATTACACTTTGTTCATCGGGAAGAATGTCATACGTTAGATGTGAATATTTAGGCGCTTTTACTTTTGGTTTACCGGATTTGACTTCTCCAATAAACTGAATTAAGCGCTTAATATCATAACTTTCCGGGAATCCTTTACGATTCATAATACCTTTTTTCTCCAACACAGCATTAGGATAAAGAAAGCCGTCGGTAGTGACAAGATCGACTTTGCGATGCGTATCCCAACGGGTGAGAAGAGTCTGGATTAGGCGTGCTGTAGTGCTTTTTCCAACAGCTACACTACCAGCAATACCGATAATATAAGGCGTTTTACGGGCTTTTTTCTGTAAAAAAGAAGTCGTTAACTGATGGAGCTGTTGAGAAGCACCCACGTAAAGATGAATCAGATGAGTCAGCGGTAAATAGACCTCTTCCACTTCCTGGAGAGAGACCTGTTCATTTAATCCACGTAGCTTTTCTAATTCAATCTCGGTCAAAGATAATGGTGTATCGTGATCTTTTAAGGAAGCCCATTCCTTACGATCAAACTCGATGTATGGCGAATATCGTTTCATGTGCTCTCACTTTCTGAGAATTTTTTTAATTCTAGTGTACCAAACTTTACAACGAAAAACATATAAAAGGTTTATCGTATGTTCTATTGACTGTGTAAGCAGTGAGAGTAAGCAAAGATTGATGATAATCCTAACAAATAGCTTACATCGATCTTGCTTCTTATGTATTGAATAGACTAAGGTAGATAAAGACTAGATATAGAAATGAAGTTTACTTACTTTCTTGATACTAAGATAATGTTCATTTCTCAATATACATAATGGTAATATAAGTATACATTGTTTTATTTAAGTTGATACAAGCGTACATGCTATCGTTACAATATGGATTTATTTTATCAAAATGTATGCATAATGATCTTATGATGACAGGCTATAAGGAGGAACAATTTTGTCCGAAAAATATCATCACTCCCATTCTTCCGATCAGGACAAATCTACATTCAATCTTGAATTTCATACCAAATCCTTATTAAGCGATACATCTGTTGTGCATACTCCTGCTTCTTTTGCCAACATGTTAGATACGCTTGAAATGATGCCTTACCGCAATATCAATCTTTCTGTATCTGAAGTTCGTAAAAGTCTACAAATTGCGAAGTCTCTTGATGTAGAAGATCTGATTATTCGTACTCAACTGATCCATGCTGATATTATGGGCAGACAAGGTAAAATTGCTGAAGGCGGACGCAAAATTCGCAAAATTAATAAATGGGCATTGGATCATAATCATCATTATCTGTTAGCTCGCAGTCATCGATTACTGGCTGCTTTTTATAGACGTATTGGAGATAATGAAAGTGCATTAGAAAATGCTGTGATTGCTTTTAAATACTTACCTGACGATACTTCACTACCTATTCGTGCAGATCATCTGATGACATTGGCGTTAACACTAGATGAAGTAGGAGCATACGAAGATTCGGTACATCGTTTTCAAGAAGTATTGGAGATTGCAACGGCTACAAATGATTTTCAAATTTCCATGTTTGTTTTAAATAATATGGCATACACTCATTATGAACGTGGCAATGTTCCTGAAACGTTAGAATTGATCGCTCAAATGCGTGAATTAAGTGTGAAATATCAAGTACCTTTAGAAGCACAACAATTAGATACGATTGCTGTGATTGAGATTCAAGCTGGTCGCCCGGAAGAAGCGGAGAAAACATTGCAACCGATGCTTTATGCACCTGTAGGCACACGTAAGCTAGGAGAGCTTGCTACATTGCCAGAATGTCTATTAACGCTAGCCAAAGCACAACGTCTACAAGGCAAATTAGAAGAGTCTGAAAAAACATTACGAGAAGCTGCACATGTCTCTGAAGAACATGGACTTGCACGTCTAAGTGTCAAAGTCAGACTGGAACGTTCGGAATGGTATGCCGCTTCCAATCGGTATCAAGAAGCGTACGAAGAACATCGTTTATTTTTTAAAGAAAATGAAACATTGCGTTCCACTCAGCGCGAGACCCGGGCACGTATTTTACAAATTGTATATGATGCTGAAGAAGCCAAACGCGATAGCGAGTATTTTAAAGAAATGGCATTGCGTGATCCTTTAACCGGTCTGCATAATCGTCGCTTTATGGATGTGCATATGAACAAATTGTTAGAGCGCTGTATTCTACTGGATCAACCTTTAACTGTGGCGATGATCGATCTGGATTTTTTCAAATTAATCAATGATACATTGTCTCATGAAATAGGCGATATTGTTCTGGTTCATGTTGCAAAAATTTTATCGTTAACGATTCCTTCGACTGCGGCTGTAGCGCGTATAGGTGGGGAAGAGTTTGTGGCTGTATTTCCAGAAACAGATCTTAAACAGGGCAGGGTATACGCCAATATGTTGTGTGAAGCAATTCGTTCAGCAGATTGGAGCCCGATTACAGGTAGCTTACCTGTAACAGCGAGTATCGGAATTTCTACGATTACCGATCAAGCTCAATCCAGTTCAGAATTACTAGCTCTGGCAGACTATCATCTCTATGAAGCGAAAAAAGCAGGTCGTAACCAGGTGATTTGCGGGGAAGATGTATTAAGAAATAACGAATAATTTCTCTGATATTTAGTTATTTTTAATAAATAACTTATAATTAATAACAATTAGGTGTATACTATAGACATAGTGAATCCATAACACCATCCATAATTAACAAGAAGGAGGTATTCATTATGTCTGAACAACAACATTCAGATTCATCACATGTTACAAATACATTAGGAAATATACCAATATCTGTACTTGATCTTGCACCGATTACAGCAGGATCAACTGCCTCAGATGCTTTTAAAAATAGCCTTGATATGGCACAACATGCAGAAAAATGGGGATACAATCGTTACTGGGTAGCCGAGCATCATAATATGCCAGGGATTGCGAGTTCTGCAACTTCAGTAGTGATCGGCTATTTAGCGGCTGGAACATCAACAATTCGTGTTGGTTCCGGTGGAATTATGCTTCCTAACCATGCTCCACTTGTAATAGCAGAGCAATTCGGTACACTTGAATCGATGTATCCAGGACGGATTGATCTAGGTCTTGGACGTGCACCAGGTAGTGATCGCCGGACAACGCTGGCTTTGCGGAGACAATTAGATAGCGGAGAAGATTTCCCTGAATTGTTAGAAGAATTAACGTCCTTTTTCGATGCGTCAGCGACTTCTTATCATGCACCTATTCGCGCTGTACCGGGCGAAGGCTTGACTATTCCGATCTGGTTATTAGGTTCTAGTGACTTTAGTGCTCAATTAGCAGGTCAAAAAGGATTGCCGTTTGCTTTTGCAGGTCATTTTTCACCTGATTATACACAGCGTGCATTAGCGGTCTATCGTCATCATTTCGAACCATCAGCTATTTTGCAAAAACCGTATGCTATGGTCGGTGTAAATGCGATAGCAGCAGATACAGATGAAGAAGCAGAATGGTTAGGTACGACTATGCAACAGCAATTCCTCAATATTATTCGTGGCAAAACAGGTCAAGTTCAACCGCCTGCTGATATGTCTAGCAAATGGACACCTTATGAGAAAAATGCTGTCGAGCAACAATTACGCTCTACCATCAAAGGCGGCCCTGAAAAAGTCAAACAGCAACTAACACAATATATTGCAGATACAGGAGCTGATGAACTGATTGTGACAGGAATGTTATATGATCATCAAGCAAGATTGCGCTCTTATGAAATTATCAGTGAAGTGGCTGAGATTCGTAACACAGTCAACAGTTAATTATTCAGCATGATCTATAGAACGAACAAACCGGCGATATGCTTTCGGAGCAGAGCCGGTTTTTCTTTTGAATAAATCATGAAAATAAGATAAATCATGATACCCGACCTGCTCGCAGATTTCACTGATTTGCTGATCTGTAGTACGTAATAGATCACATGCTGCTTGAATCCGTAACATCTGTACATAATGAGACATTGATGAACCTGTATGCTTTACAAATAGTCTATGAAGCTGACGAATACTAATCTTCATTTGAACAGCGATATCAGATACAGATATCGGTTCATGATAATGAGTATGAAGCTTGTGTAGAATCTCTTCCCATGTAGAAGAAGATGGAGGAAGTAAGACTTCACTCTCCTTCTCCAGTCGATGCAACACCAATAAAATTTGAATCACATAAGTATATACAGCCGCTATCCAACCTGACCGTCCCCGATGATACTCTTCGTATACCTGTTGAAATAACCAATGAAATTGTTGAAATCGATCATAACAATAACGATACTGCTTATCAGTTAACAAAGGATTAATGACTTCACTCCCCGGATAAGTAGACAATACCTCTACTAACGAATCTGCATCGAAAATACAATTATAGACAATCAATGGATCAGCATCACTAGCCGGTGATGGACGATATACATGAGATATGCCCATCGGTAATAGAAATAGATCTCCTTTTTTGACAGGAGAAGAGATACCATTGATCACATGACTTCCTGTACCTTCACTTACATAATTCAACTCCAAAAAATCATGTACATGTTCATGCAGTTCATACGACTCAGCTACCCGATTAATATAGATTGGAATATCTTTGGTAAAAAAGTAATCGCCGATTAGCATATCTATTCTGCGTTTGATCGTCATCGTATCATCACTCATCCTTTCTGTTGTCCGATTTGCCACTTTAATATGTCCGAATACTCCATTTTAAACGCTTACAACTATCGTATGATAAAAAAGAAAGCATCTCAAGTAGGTATCAGCGCAAGCTTATCATCTTAACGATTGAAGGAGCGGATATACTATGAATTCATTTTTAAATAACGGATTAGAAGTCATACAACTGCAATGTGAATATCGTACCGACTGGTTAGGGAGTGATCATCTTCGTCCTCAATTTAGCTGGGTTATTCAATCTAATCAACGATCGACAATACAGTATAGCTACCATATACAAGTTTCTTTAGAGAAAGAAGATTGGACACAGCTTCTCTGGGATTCTGGAGTCGTGGTTAGTGATCAATCGATTCAAGTCGAGTATGCAGGGTCACCTTTGCAATCCCGTACCCGTTATTATTATCGTGTACAGATTGAAGATCAAAGGGGAAGAAGGTCAACATGGAGTGAGATTCAGTGGTGGGAGACGGCTTTGTTAGATCAAGCAGAATGGCAAGCACAATGGATTACTCCAGAGGAAGAATGGCATCATCCACAGTTAGAATCTGTTTTTCAATTACGTAAAGCATTTACATTAGCTAGCAATATCAGTTCTGCACGTATCTATGCAACAGCAGCAGGATTATATGAGCTGTCTATCAATGGTGCGCGTGTAGGCGATGAATGGTTTGCCCCAGGCTGGACTAGCTATACCCATCGCCATCAGTATCAGACGTATGATGTTACAAATTATCTACAAGCAGGGCAGAATACAATTGGCGTCAGTCTAGCAGATGGATGGTATACCGGTCGTCTTGGTTGGGAAAATCAGCGTCAGCATTACGGAGAGCACAAAGCCTTATTGTTACAGCTTCATCTTCGGTATGACAATGGAGAAGAAGCAATCATCGGTACAGATACATCATGGCGCAGTGCATCCAGTCCAATTACTCTGGCGTCTATTTATGATGGAGAACATTATGATGCGCGCTTAGAACAACCGGATTGGGATCAACCTGTCTATGATGATTCTGCATGGTCAGGTGTGAAAGTAATCGAATTACCTTATCATCATCTGATTGCTCAAGAAAATTGGGCTGTTCGCGTAACAGAGATACTGAATCCTGTAGAAGTGATACATACACCTGCCGGAGAGACAGTATTAGATATGGGGCAAAATATGGTCGGTCGTATACGTGTAAAAGGTATTTTACCTGCTGGTACGCACTATGTTATACATCATGCTGAAATTTTAGATCAACAAGGGAACTTTTATCGTGGTAATTTGCGAACTGCCAAGCAAGCCGTTCATTATATCGCTAATGACCAACAAGATCGTATGATCAACCATGCGCCACGCTTTTCGTTTCAAGGCTTCCGCTATATCCAGATTGAAGGATTAGATCACCTCACCGATCAGCAATTACTAGAGATGGTTACAGGAGAAGTGATGCATTCTGATATGCCGATTGCAGGTTCATTTGAATGTTCTCATCCTCTAATCAATCAATTACAGCGTAATATTGTATGGGGACAACGGGGCAATTTTCTTGACGTGCCTACAGATTGTCCGCAACGAGATGAACGCTTGGGTTGGACAGGAGACGCACAGGTATTTATACGCACCGCAGCATTCAACTACAATATCGCTCCTTTTTTCAAAAAGTGGTTACGTGACTTGAGCGCAGATCAACGCTCAAATGGCAGTGTACCTTTTGTTGTGCCTGATGTTTTAAGTGTACCGGACGATGAAAAAGGAGATACAGAATTGCCTGCTTCAGCGGCGTGGGGAGATGCGGCGGTGATCTGTCCTTGGGTGATCTATTTGCATTATGGAGATCAGAAAATATTACAAGAACAATATAGTAGTATGAAAGCATGGGTTGATTATATTTACAATCAAGGCAGTAATCATTATCTCTGGAATACAGGATTTCATTTTGGAGATTGGTTAGCACTGGATGCCAAAGAAAATAGTTATATGGGAGCGACACCTGTCGATCTGGTTGCTACTTCGTACTTTGCCTATTCTACTCGAATTGTACGGGATACTGCTGTTGTATTAGGTGAAGCAGAAGATGTGAAATTATACAGTGAACGCCTTGAGCAAATTATTCAGGCATACCGTCATGAATTTGTGACACCAGCAGGACGACTAGCTGCACCGACTCAGACTGCACATGCGCTAGCATTGATGTTTCATTTGTTAGAAGAACCCGATCAACAACGTACCGCCACTGAATTAAATCGTCTTGTGATCCAAAATGATTATCATTTAACGACAGGGTTTGTCGGTACTCCGTATCTATGTTTTGCTTTGTCAGATCATGGATATCATGAGACAGCGATCAAATTATTACTTCAGGAGCAATATCCATCCTGGTTATATCCTCTTTCCAAAGGCGCTACAACAATCTGGGAGCACTGGGATGGTATTAAGACAGACGGATCATTCTGGCCGGATGACATGAACTCGTACAATCATTACGCGTATGGTGCAATCGGAGAGTGGTTGTATCGTTATGTTGCCGGATTAGATATGGATGAGAGTATGCCTGCCTACAAAAAAAGTAAAATTCATCCTCGATATGGCGAAGGAGAGATTACTTCTGCTAGCGCTATATTAGAATCTGCTTATGGAAAAATCCAATCTAGCTGGATTGAGCAGGAGGGTCAGCGACAATTAGAAGTGATAATTCCTGCCAATACAACGGCTGATATTATATTAGATCATGCTATATTATCTTCTATTCGAGAACATGGTCAGCCATTACACGAGATTGAAGGGATTCAGAATATACAAGAAGTTCAAGGCACAGTCATCCTAACGATTGGTTCCGGTCATTACCATTTGGTGTACCAATATCAGCCGATCACAACATCGGTATAAATACATGGTATACATGGCAAAAAATATGGTTAAAAGCTCTGTTGTTTCTTTGTACAACAGGGCTTTTTGCTATTCTTATCTATTCTGCTGTATCTATAAAAGTGGCATCGCTATACAACCACTGTTATAATCATACGCAATGTGTTAGAGATTCATCGTCAAAATGGCAGGGTAAAACATGCATAAATTTACAATAACACTTATAGAGAGACAATAATACAACGTGCCTTCTCAGCACAGAACTAGAAAAAATGGCTATTGAGCTGTTGAACAATAGCATTGTTTTCTGGCAAAGGAGCGAAAGAGATGAACACGAGAGATTATTATTTTGATAATTTGAAATTCCTTTTGATTACTTTAGTAGTCATCGGTCATTTGATTGAGCCGTTATATGAAGATCCGGTACTACGACCGATTTATTTGATGATTTATACGTTTCATATTCCGCTATTTGTGCTGATATCCGGTTATTTTGCTAAAAATATCGGTAGTGGCGACTATTTGAACAAAGTGATTAGCCGATTGATTGTACCTTATTTGCTTTTTGAATCGTTATATTCGCTGTTTGATTTCTGGATATACGATCGCGCTGAATTAAAATTTTCTTATTTTACGCCGTACTGGTTGATGTGGTTCTTTTTTAGTATGATTTTGTGGAAAGTAGCCATGCCTTATATCATTCGTATTCGTTATGCTGTGCCTATAGTGATTGGAATCGCTATCCTAGCAGGATATGCTAATGATGCACAATATTATGCTAGTGTGTCACGTACGCTTGTCTTTTTCCCTTTCTTTTTGATCGGTTATTATTTAGATAAATCGCTTATCGATCGATTACGTACGACTACGATGCGAATCTATTCCAGTATTGGATTGATCCTTACATATGTGGTGATCTCGTCATATGGATATACATTTAAAAAAGAATGGTTTTTTGGCAGTTTCTCTTATGAATCGTTAGGGCATGACGAATGGAGTGCAGGTATATATCGGATGGCTGTTTATGGGGCTGCTGTAGTGATTGGAGCTATGGTTATGATTTTAATTCCTCAGCGCCAACTTCCCTGGATATCGACAATGGGTACTAATACGCTGTATACATACCTGCTACATGGATTTATCGTGTTGTATCTGACCGCAGGTGATTCTTATGCTCACTTTACAACGACAACCGAAAAGTTACTGTTAATTCCTCTAGGAATCATGCTAACGATGTTATTATCTTTTAGCAGTATTCGTTATCTATTCAAATGGTTAGTTGAACCTAAAATGAAGTTGTTATTGAAATCGAATCCCCATCGTTCTAATCGCAAAAGCCAAACAGGATAAAGCAATCACAAGGAGGAGCTATGGAGAATATTACGGTACAGCAGATAGATTGGAATAGTGATCAATATCTTGCGTGTCTGGCATTGCGTGATGAAGTACTACGGCAACCTTTAGGACTCAGTATATGGGATGATCCCTG
Source organism: Paenibacillus nicotianae (assembly GCF_042681745.1). Lineage (NCBI taxonomy): Bacteria > Bacillati > Bacillota > Bacilli > Caryophanales > Paenibacillaceae > Paenibacillus > Paenibacillus nicotianae. Next base: position 1,401,776 of record NZ_JBHUGF010000010.1, read on the forward strand.
GCAAGAAGAAGGCAACGATATTCATATCTGTGCGACTTGGGGAGAAGATACTGTGGGTGTCCTTTTGTTGCGTCCACTTGATCAGCAAATGATACAGATGAAGCAAGTCGCTGTAAGCGAAGCTGTTCGGGGGAAACATGTTGGCAAGAAGTTAGTAGAATTAGCTGAGCAGATTGCTATCACTGAAGGATATCGCACTATCATTTTACATGCCCGCGAGAATGCTATTCCTTTTTATACAAAGCTTAATTACTCTTCAGTCGGAGAACCATTTACAGAAGTGGGTATCAAGCATAGTAAAATGATCAAACATATCCAGTAAATCAATCCAACGTTAATGAAATATCAGGTGAGCAGAGCAGTAAAATGTTCTGTTATCGATATTTTGTTAACGTTTTTTGGTGAGGCTTGATAATACACCATAGATGCAAGTTCACTAGACGACTGATGTAGAAGGAAGATATGATAATGAAGTGTAACTTAGAACGTATATTTTGGATAAGGAAAGGAAATGATTATGTCAGCTATTTTATATTATAACGATCCCTTTTTGCGAGAATGGACAACAACGATTGTAGAACGTCGTGAACAAAATAATCAGTACTTTGTTCGTTTGGCAGAGACTGCTTTTTATCCACATGGCGGAGGACAGCCTTGTGATACAGGAACGATTAATCATATTGACGTGCTGGATGTGGTAAAAGAAGAAGAGGTGATCTGGCATCAAGTGTCGCAATTACCTGATGAAGATGAAGTACAGTGTCAATTGAACTGGGAACGTCGATTTGATTATATGCAACATCATACCGGACAACATTTATTATCAGCTACTGCTTTACAATTGTTCGACGCACCAACACTGAGTTTTCATTTAGGACAAGATATGGTAACGATAGATATTGATCGCAAATCTTTGAGTGACACTGAATTAGCAACGCTCGAACAAGCGGTAAATCAGCGGATTTACGATAATCTAGCGGTAACCAGTTATTTTGTCAATGCAGAACAGTTGGCTCAATTACCTGTAGTCAAAATGCCTAAAGTAACCGAAAATATCCGCATCGTCGAAATAGAAGGTGTCGAATACAATACGTGCGGAGGAACGCATGTATCACAAACTGGACAGATTGGGCTTATCAAATTATTCAAAGCAGAAAAGCAAAAAGGAAGTATCCGTCTATATTTCAAATGCGGGGCTCGTGCACTTCAAGATTACAATGACAGTCTGCATATTTTGAATACGCTTGCTAGTACATTTAATACAGGTCGCAAAGATATTTTGGAACGCTTTGGGAAATGGGAAGAAGATCAACAACAACTCAAAGCTGAATTAGAGCAATTGCGTAAAGCGAATGATAGTTATGAATCCAATCAGTTGCTGGCTCAGATTCAAAATCAACAGATAACTCATCTATTTGAACACAAAACATTATCAGACTTACAACGACTTGCTGGAACATTGATCGCCGAGCAAGAAGTGACTGTGCTATTTGCAACATTAAGTGAATACAAAGTCTTTTTAGCTCAAAAAGGGCACCCTCAGTTAAAATGTGGAGCTTTTTTCAAAGAGCATCTAGCTAGATTTAATGGAAAAGGTGGAGGAAGTGATCTTTCCGCGCAAGCTACTTTCACTTCAGAAGCCGATCTTATCGCCTTTTACGAATTTGCACAGCAACAACTCAACCTTGTTCCTTAATATCAATATAGCGGGGCAGAATAATCTCAAAACGTTTATCAGTAGAACTGATAAGTACTATAAGGCATTCTGATTGATAGTGAATTGACCGTTACATCGCACTATGATAAGTTCAAAGGAGTAAATTAATTCTGATCACAATACTAGGAATTAGTATCGCAGGATGCTACAGATGGGGTGGATATTGTTGGAACTTCAAGTGATGAATAGTCCTTTTAATCAAGAGCAGGTCGATCTGCTTAATCGTCTTCTGCCTACACTCAATACAACACAACGGATTTGGCTTAGTGGATATATTGCAGCATTGCCTGAATCAGCGGCAGGTCCGACAACAGTAACTGCTGTTGCTGCGCCAGTAGAAACAAGCAATGTACAAGAAACAGTTACACTATCCAAAGACGTTACAATCCTTTTTGGATCACAGACCGGTAATAGTAATGGCTTAGCCAAAAAAATGGCAAAAAAATTAGAAGAGCAAGGTTTTCAAATTACACTTTCATCGATGGGTGATTTTAAGCCTAATCAATTGAAAAAAGTAGAAAACTTGCTGATCGTGGTGAGTACACAAGGAGAAGGCGATCCACCGGATAATGCGATTCCTTTTTTTGAATTTGTGCATAGCAAACGAGCACCTCAATTAGATCATGCACGCTTTGCAGTGCTTGGATTGGGTGATACATCTTATGAATTCTTTTGCCAGACAGGGAAAGATTTCGATAAACGCTTAGAAGAACTGGGTGCAGAACGCCTTGTACCGCGAGTGGATTGCGATGTGGATTTTGAAGAACCGGCGACAGCATGGATGAACGATGTACTGACAGCTTTGACTCAATCGTCGGATACATCTAGCAGTGCAGTAGCTATCAATCCTTCTGGGACAGCTAGTGCAGTTGCAGTAGAGTCTGAATATACACGCACAAATCCGTTTCAAGCAGAAGTGCTAGAAAACTTAAATCTTAACGGACGCGGTTCCAGTCGGGAAACCCGCCATATTGAGCTTTCATTAGAAGGTTCTCATTTGGAATATCAACCTGGCGATAGTCTGGGTGTGTATCCACAGAACCATCCGCAACTGGTGAGCGATATCATCTCGGCGATGAACTGGAAAGGCGATGATATCGTTACGATCAGCAAGCATGGAGATCAGGCTTCTCTGCATGAAGCTTTGCTTCATCATTACGAGATTACAACTGTCACGAAACCAATTGTACAGCAATTAGCCGAACTATCTTCAAGTGATGAGTTAAAAGCATTAGTCTCACCCGGTCGTGAACAAGACCTTCGTGCTTATATCAGTGGCATCGATCTGCTAGATCTAATACAAGATCATTCATTTGTAGGGGTATCTGCACAAGATTTCACTTCTGTATTACGTAAAATTCCTGCACGATTGTATTCGATTGCAAGTAGTCCGCAAGCTTTTCCAGAAGAAGTTCATGTGACGGTGCGGGCAGTGCGTTATGAAGCACGAGGTCGTGAACGATATGGCGTGTGTTCTGTACATTTAGCAGAACGTCTAGAAGCAGGTGACACGTTACCTGTCTATATTCAACATAATGATAACTTCCGTCTGCCAGAGAATCCAGATACACCGATTATTATGATTGGGCCGGGTACAGGAGTCGCTCCGTTTAGAGCATTTGTTGGCGAACGTGAAGAAACAGGCGCTTCCGGTAAATCTTGGTTGTTCTATGGAGATCAGCATTTTGCTACCGATTTCTTGTATCAGACTGAATGGCAACGCTGGCTTAAAGATGGTGTACTAACACGAATGGATGTTGCTTTTTCACGCGATACGGCTGAGAAAGTATATGTACAGCATCGTATGTTAGAACGCAGTAAAGAGTTGTTTGAATGGCTTCAAGAAGGTGCGGCTATCTATGTATGCGGTGACGAGAAACAGATGGCGAACGATGTCCATTTAACATTGGAACAAATTATCGCTCAAGAAGGTCAATTAAGCCCTGAAGAAGCGACAGAATATTTAACACGTATGCAACAGGAAAAACGTTATCAACGGGATGTATATTAAACGTTCAAGGTTCCAAACGGTTGAACGCTAATCATTCTGTAGATATCGAGAGGAGACAGTCAGATGGGGAATCTAGAAAAAGAAAAACCGTATCCTCCACATGATCGAGCACATAGCGATGTTGAGGATATCAAGCGCAATAGTAATTATTTACGAGGTAGCTTAGAAGAAACGTTGAAAGATCCGATTACCGGTTCAATTCCAGAAGATGATAACCGTCTAATGAAGCATCATGGGAGTTATATGCAAGATGATCGTGATCTACGTACAGAACGTAATAAGCAAAAGTTAGAACCAGCTTATCAGTTTATGCTACGTGTGCGTGCTTCCGGTGGTGTAGTCACTCCTGCACAATGGCTGATGATGGATAGCATTTCTCATAAATACGGCAATGATACAATTCGCTTAACGACCCGTCAATCGTTTCAGTTGCATGGTGTATTGAAATGGAATCTCAAAAACACGATTCGTGAAGTCAATGAATCGTTACTCAGTACCCTTGCAGCTTGTGGAGACGTTAATCGTAACGTAATGTGTAATCCGAACCCATATCAATCAGATGTACATGCTCAAGTGTATGAGTGGGCTTGCAAAGTCAGTGAACATTTAGATCCGAAGACAAGAGCGTATCACGAAATCTGGTTAGATGAAGAAAAGATTATTGACAGCAATGAGGTAGAACCAGAACCAATCTATGGTGCAGTCTATTTGCCACGTAAGTTCAAGATTGGGATTGCGGTTCCACCTTCTAATGATGTCGATGTATTTTCACAAGATTTAGGCTTTATCGCTGTGGTCGAAAATGATGTATTGCTCGGATTCAACGTTTCGGTTGGTGGCGGTATGGGCATGACACATGGAGACGACAAAACCTATCCGCAAGTGTCTAAAGTAATCGGATTCTGTACACCAGAACAAATGATTGATGTAGCTGAAAAAACAGTAACGATTCAACGTGATCATGGTGATCGTGCGGTGCGTAAGCATGCTCGCTTCAAATACACAATAGATGATCGCGGACTACAGTGGTTCGTGGATGAATTACACGAACGTCTGGGCTGGCAGTTGCAGAGTGCGCGTCCGTTCCATTTTGACCATAATGGAGATCGTTACGGTTGGGTGAAAGGAAGCAACGGCAAATCTCACCTGACGTTATTTATCCAAAATGGACGGATTATGGATGATGGTGATTATCAGTTGATGACAGGTTTGCGTGAAATTGCCAAAATTCATGATGGAGACTTCCGCTTAACAGCGAATCAAAATCTAATTATCGGTAATGTAAGCAGTCGTAAAAAGAAAAAGATTGAAGAATTGATCGAGCGTCATCAATTAACCGCTGGTGCTCATTATTCTGCTCTTCGTCGTAATTCGATGGCTTGTGTATCGTTACCGACTTGCGGAATGGCGATGGCAGAAGCAGAGCGTTATTTACCTGAGTTGATCGACAAGATTGAACCGATCTTAGAAGAAGCAGGTCTGCGTGATGAAGATATCGTGATTCGTATGACCGGTTGTCCGAATGGATGTGCACGTCCAGCACTTGCAGAGATTTCATTTATTGGTAAAGCACCGGGTAAATATAATATGTATCTAGGCGGTAGCTTTACAGGGCATCGTCTAAACAAGCTATACAAAGAAAACATTGGCGAAGAAGAGATTTTGAATTCATTACGTCCAATGGTGAACCAATATGCCAAAGAACGGATCGCTGGCGAGCATTTCGGTGATTTTGTAATTCGTGCAGGATATGTAGCAGAAGTGTTAGATGGTATGCAATTTCATGCGTAATGCTTAGTGTCTCAGCTACAATTTAAATGATTGTATCCAAATCCTTTACAGTGCCTTTGATGCTGTAAAGGATTTTTTTGTGTATTTCCATTATAAAATATCCTCAATTATAACGTTGAGTTGTTAGCGATTTCCCCCTATAATAAAACGAGGAAAAAAGTCTAATAGAAAAGGTGTTATATCAACCATGAGTATATTGAATGTAGAGAAGTTAAGTCACGGATTTGGCGATCGTGCTATTTTTAAAGATGTATCGTTTCGTCTGTTAAAAGGCGAGCATATTGGCTTAATCGGAGCGAACGGTGAAGGTAAATCTACTTTTATGAATATCGTGACAGGCAAATTACAGCCGGACGAAGGTAAAGTAGAATGGTCGAAACGGGTACGTGTCGGTTATTTGGATCAACATGCTGTGCTTGATAAAGGTATGAGTATTCGTGATGTACTCAAAGGAGCTTTCCAATACTTGCTTGATATGGAGCAAGAAATGAATGATATGTACGGCAAAATGGGAGATGTGACTCCTGAAGAATTAGAAGAATTGCTAGAGCAAGTAGGTACAATTCAAGACACATTAACGAATCAAGATTTCTACTTGATCGATGCCAAAGTCGATGAGACTGCGCGTGGTCTGGGATTGACCGATATTGGTCTGGATAAAGACGTTAATGATCTTAGTGGTGGTCAACGTACCAAAGTCTTGCTTGCCAAGTTGCTACTTGAAAAGCCAGATATTCTTTTGCTGGATGAGCCGACCAACTATCTGGATGAAGTGCATATTGAATGGTTGAAACGTTATTTGCTTGATTATGAGAATGCGTTTATTCTGATCTCGCATGATATTCCATTCCTGAATAGCGTAATTAATATTATTTACCATATGGAAAATCAAGAATTAAGCCGTTATGTTGGCGATTATGATTATTTCCAAGAAGTCTATGATATGAAAAAACAACAGCTCGAATCTGCTTTCAAACGTCAACAACAAGAGATTTCACAATTGAAAGACTTTGTAGCGCGTAACAAAGCAAGTGTAGCGACTCGTAATATGGCGATGTCCCGTCAGAAAAAGTTGGATAAAATGGATGTGATCGAGCTTGCGCAAGAACGTCCGAAACCGCAATTTAACTTCAAAGTCGGTCGTACCGCAGGTAAATTGATTTTTGAAACCAATCAATTGATTATCGGTTATGATGAGCCATTGTCCAGACCACTCGATCTCAAAATGGAACGTGGTCAAAAAATCGCTTTAGTCGGTGCGAACGGTATCGGTAAAACAACATTGCTACGCAGTATTTTGGGTGAAATTCAAGCGATCTCAGGTACAGTACAACGTGGAGAACATCAACAAATTGGGTACTTTGAACAAGAAATGAAAGGCGACAACTACAATTCTTGCATCGAAGAGATTTGGAAAGAGTTCCCTTCGTATTCCCAATTTGAAGTTCGTGCTGCATTAGCGAAATGTGGTCTAACGACCAAACATATCGAAAGTAAAATCGCTGTACTCAGCGGTGGCGAAAAAGCAAAAGTACGTCTGTGTAAATTGATCAATCGTGACACCAATATTCTAGTACTCGATGAGCCGACGAATCATTTGGATGTTGATGCCAAAGACGAGCTTAAACGTGCCCTTCAAGCGTATAAAGGTAGTATCTTGATGATCTCGCATGAACCTGAATTTTATCGTGATATCGTAACAGAAACGTGGAATTGTGAAGATTGGACAACAAAAGTATTTTAAGATGATAAATAAAGATGATCTATTGCAAAAGAGTGCTTACATGCACTCTTTTTTGTTGTTTATTTTTAAATGTATATATTGATATAAAAGTTATTGTATAATGTAAAACGAAGTCTATCCATATTTGGAAAAAGATCAATAGACTACTTTTTATTTACTTCAAAGGAGAATCAAATGAACAATCTAGAGATTGCTTTATTGATTGTGATTGGTGTCATTGCTATAGGGATCATCCTAACAGGTATACGCTGGATGAATCTCAGCAACAAACGCAAGCAAAGTGGAACAGTCGTTGAACCGGACAATAGTGTTCTTGCTTTCACACCGGAAGAGATCGCTAAAAAGTTATTGTTTGTTTTTATCAATACTGAATTTCTTTTTGTTGCTCTTTATTTATTGATCTATATCAAGTCTCCTGTAGCCAATCTGATCGCTTATGTATTGCTTGCTGTCTATATTGTAGGAACGATCTATAATATTATCGTCAATATTCGCAAATTCAAAACAGGTGGATCATTGTAAATTGTGCTTAATTCAAGGTACATAAATATCCTTTTTTGATAGTTGAAAGTGACGTGATGTCCATTATGATGAACCGAAATGAACAGAAACAGCAGGAATGACCTTGTTCACGCATCTTTTTACGAGTATAATTAGACACTGATTGATTATATAGATTTAATATTAGAAAGAGAGCGGGATAACTATGGGCCGTAAATGGAATAATATTAAAGAGAAAAAAGCTTCAAAAGATGCTAACACAAGTCGTGTTTATGCTAAATTTGGAGTTGAAATTTATGTAGCTGCAAAAAAAGGCGATCCAGATCCAGAATCTAACCGTGCATTGAAAGTCGTTGTAGAACGCGCAAAAACATATAACGTACCTAAAGCGATTATCGATCGCGCACTGGAAAAAGCAAAAGGTAGCGGTGATGAGCAATATGCTGAACTTCGTTATGAAGGCTTTGGTCCAAACGGTTCGATGATTATTGTAGATGCGTTAACGAATAACGTAAATCGTACTGCACCAGAAGTTCGTTCTGCTTTTAACAAAAATGGCGGTAATATGGGTGTAGCTGGTTCTGTAGCTTACATGTTCGATTCGACAGCAGTTATCGGAGTAACCGGTAAAACGGCTGATGAAGTCTTGGAAATTCTGATGGAAGCGGATGTAGATGCTCGCGATATTCTTGAAGAAGATGAAGCGGTGATCGTTTATGCTGAACCGGATCAATTCCATGCAGTGCAAGAAGCGTTCAAAGAAGCAGGTGTAACCGAATTTACAGTTGCTGAATTAACGATGTTGCCACAGAATTACCTAACTCTTCCTGATGAAGCAACATATGCACAATTTGAGAAATTGATTGATGCACTGGAAGATTTGGAAGATGTACAACAGGTGTATCACAATGTAGAGTTTGAAGATTAAGATTTTATCACTATCTATTTTGATTACGATGGTTATAGATACTATTTCGATCGATAATCATTGGATATCGTAGTATAAAATCTCTATTGATAAGAGCCCTTTACCTATTTATATGGTGAAGGGTTTTTGTATATATTTACATATTGTTTGAAAAAGTATAGTCTGCGGGTAAAGAATGAATTATGTCGAAAAATCAAATAAAAAATAGACTATAGGAAATGAGAAGGTGACTGTGTATGAAAAAGAATATTGCAGATTCAGTGGTAGAATCATTAATTAATTCAGGTGTTAAACGCATTTATGGAATCGTAGGTGATTCATTAAATGCAATCATGGACTCTGTACGTCGATCTGGCAAAATTGAATGGATTCATGTTCGTCATGAAGAAGTGGCTGCTTTTGCCGCAGGTGCAGAAGCTGAATTAGAAGGTAGTATTGCGGTATGTGCAGGAAGTAGTGGCCCGGGAAATCTGCATTTGATTAATGGATTGTATGATTGTTATCGTAATCGTGTACCTGTGCTTGCTATCGCTGCTCATATTCCAAGTGATGAGATTGGCAGTAGCTATTTTCAAGCAACTCATCCCGAGCAGATCTTTCAGGAATGTAGTTCTTTCTGCGAAACGATTATGACGGAAAAACAAATGCCACGTACCATTAATATGGCTATTCAGACAGCGATTGCTCAATCGACTGTAGCTGTTATTATTTTACCAGGGGATATTGCTGCTTTAGAAGCAGGCAAACATCCTGCATCTGAAATTCCTGGTCATGTGACTCGTCCAGTTGTGCATCCTTCAGCAGATGAATTGCAAAAGCTAGCTACTTACTTAAATGAAGGCAAAAAAATCAGTCTACTATGTGGTGCAGGTTGTAAAGGTGCTCATGCAGAAGTAATGCAATTAGCAGAGCGTCTACAATCTCCAATGGTAACAGCACTTAGAGGGAAAGAACATTTAGAGTATAACAATCCTTATTTTGCAGGTTTGTCTGGATTAATTGGGTATTCATCCGGTTATCATACGATGATGGATTGTGATGTACTGCTAATGTTAGGTACCGATTTCCCGTATCGTCAATTCTACCCTGAAAAAGCGATTATTTTGCAAGTCGATATCGATCCTTCTCATATCGGAAGACGTACCAATGTGAACTATGGACTTTGCGGAGATGTCAAACATACGATAGAACAATTATTACCTTTACTTACAACAGAACATGATTCAAATCATTTGCAGAAATGTGTAGATCGTTATACAAAAGTACGTGAAGGATTAGATGAATTAGCTGTTGGCAAACCAGGGCATACTCCGATTCATCCACAATATTTGATGAAATTATTAAGCGATGCAGCGTCCACCGATGCAATCTTTACAGCAGATGTGGGAACACCGACGGTATGGGCAGCTCGTTATTTACAAATGAACGGTCAACGTCGTCTTCTAGGCTCATTTAATCATGGGACAATGGCTAATGCTCTTCCACAAGCGATTGGAGCACAATCCACTGCTAGAGAGCGTCAGGTGATCTCTTTGTCAGGCGATGGCGGGTTATCGATGTTGATGGGTGATCTATTAACGTTAAAACAACATCAATTGCCTATCAAAACGGTTGTATTTAACAATGGAGCATTAGGATTCGTTGAATTGGAAATGAAAGCAGCCGGTTTCCTTGAAACAGGTACTTCACTTGTGAATCCTGACTTTGCGGCTGTAGCGAATGCACTAGGTATTATGGGGATTCGAGTAGAAGATCCAGCAGATCTCCCTTCTGCTATTGAACGTATGCTTGCTCACGATGGGCCTGTATTATTGGATGTAGTCATTAACCGTCAAGAACTATCGATGCCGCCGAAAATCACACTCAAACAAGCAGAAGGATTTACAGTTTGGAGTATGAAAGCTATCCTAAATGGACGTGGCGATGAAATCATTGATCTAGCAAAAAGTAATCTTTTACGTTAAGTTGGTGATTTTGGGTAATAGAGAGTATGAGAAAATCAAGAAAGACACAAGGAGGCGTTCCTATGGGTAACCCGATTAAAGATATAAAAAAAAGTATCGATAAGTGCAAAAGCACAGCAGACCAGATCAAATTAACACTAGATGATGTCAAAAAAGATGTCGATGGTGTAAAGAAAAATGTAGATCGCATTAAAGAGCAAGCAGGGCAAAAGTCAGCCGATCTAAAAGTAGCGATGGCTACGATTAAAGGTGCAGGACAAAATACCAAAGAAATCGGTAACTCGTTCAAGCTATGTCTGAATGAAGTAAAAGCACTTTTTTCTTTGAAAGAAGAGCCAGCACTGCCAAGCTCGCCAGCTACGTATTCTGAACATACAGTAGAACATCCAAGAGAGCTTCAGTCAGCTAATCGTTAATAATCAATCGTAAACTACCAACTTTCTAAACAGGATCATTTGCCTCTTTTGGTATAAATGATCCTGTTTTTTTATGCGTTACTTTCATGTAGATATTACTACTACTTATCACGAACATACTTAACACACTATATTTCGTCACAATTTGTAGTCACTGGATATTCAAAATTAGTGCGTCAATTGTGTGTTATAATCCATCTATATTACATAGAAGTTGAGGTGTTCGGATCATGGCTAGTGAATTAGTACATGCACTAAATGAACAAATGAATTTTGAATTTTATTCTGCACATACGTATATGGCGATGGCAGCTTACTGTTCAGGAGAAAGTTTGGATGGATTTGCGAATTTCTTTATTGTACAAGCAGAAGAAGAACGTTTTCATGCGATGAAAATCTACAAATTTCTAAATGATCGTGGCTATCGTGCTACACTGAAAGCTATGCCAGAGCCTACAAATGAATATACATCTATGCTTGATGTATTTGAACATGGATATGCTCATGAGAAAAGAAATACAGAGAAATTCTATCATCTGGCAGACTTGGCTCTTAACGAACGTGAACATGCAACGATTTATTTCTTAAAATGGTTTATCGATGAGCAAGTAGAAGAAGAGGCATTGTTCGATAATCTAATTCAAAAGTTACGTCGTATTGAGCAAGATAGCAATGCTTTCTATATGATGGATACAGAATTTGCCGGACGTTCATTCACCGCTCCTGCGCTATAATAAAGTCATTGGCGTGTAACTGATGAACGATATAACTATTTATACATTGAAGTAAAACAGTTATATGAAATTGATATTTAATATCACGTCTATCAATTATTCAGTATCATGCTTATCGATTATGTATAAATTAAGCCTACCTTTTACGGTAGGCTTTTTCATGGAAAGAAGTAATATAACGAAATAGCGACTCTCCTTGATCTTGAACAGCAAAATCAGACTGTAACGGCAATACCATCGCACGATAAGGTTCTGGAACCCAAATATATTGATGGACATAAGAAGTGGCTATAAACCCGCACTTTTCCCAAAATAATAACCGGCTTCGATTCAGCGGAGTATCTTCTGCTTCCACTTCGATAACAATAGCAGCTATACCATGCTCATCAATAGCCCACTGTTTAATTTGCTCCAAAAAAGATAAGCCTATACCTTGATCCCGACAGTCCTCATGTACAGCCATATAATCAATAATTAATATCGATTCAGAAGAAGAACCAACCAGACCTGTAATCGCCATAGCAATAGCCTGTTCTTGATCAAATAAAGTATGAATAAACGAATTTTTTTGTTCAAGCATCGTTCGCAAAATTCGTTTAGGCTTGGCTCCATGTGGAAATGCTTCTTCATAAATCGGCTGAATCTTTTGCCATAATGATTCATCCCACGTTACCGTCGTTTTCCATATCAATGATGTCATTCTTTTTTCCTCCTACAATATCGCTCTCCTTATTATATTAGACTCAAACGGTCATATACTAATCATCATGAAATATTTCATTTCCTTCTTAGGAAAAAAGAGGTAAAGTTAGAAATAATATAAATGATTATTAAATCACAATAATATCGTTTCTATCTTTTTTTCTATCTTTTCACTAAAGGAGTTTTTACATGAGTTCGACGACTAACTATAGAGCATCGTATCAGTCTTACCTTAACCGCCAGGATGTAGATGGTTCCAAAATGAGGTACATATTTATTATCAATACCGCCGATGGATTACAACGATATATGAAACGTAACAATATGCAATCGGTATTGACCAAGCTTTCTCCATTGTCGATGTTTGGTGATATTCAAATCGTTGCACAGATTGAAGGATCTTTTTATCAATTGCCTGATTTTACAGAGCATACCGCTTCTCAATATATGAAAACACAGATTTACGGTAAAGACTCTTTACGCGGAGAAAAAATAGATTTATTCGCAGAACTATTTCATACCAGCGAGTTAACTCATATTATCTGGTTCACCGATGAAGAAGTTACACCCTATACGCGAGTGATTCAATCGATGAATGCGCCGCATATGTTCTGGAATTTTGTATCGATCAAAGGATCGCCATTACGCTGTGCTACCAAGCCACCTAAAAATATTATACTTACCCATATTCCCAAAATATCCAGTCTAGCTACGTCTGTATTGTATCGCAAATTGCTGAATAAATTCGCCCAGTATATTAACAAAACGGATCTACCGATGCATGGACGAGTACGAATCAGTCAGATTGAAAATACTGCCGATTCACAACATGTGATCAAAGGCTCCAAGTCTACAGTGGAACAAACCAATCTAAAAGTAGGAATTGGTTGGAAAACAGTAGAAGGAGAATGTCTAAGCGCGGCGATGTTGCTTACCAATAATCAATTGGCTGATGCAGAAAATATCGCTTTTTTCGGTAACAAATCAACGATTGGTATGACTCATGTAGATGGTCGAGAATTACCGACAGAAGATATGGAGCAATATACCGTTAATTTATCCGCTATAGAACAAGCAGGACAAGACAAGATTTTATTTACACTTGTTATGCCTGACGGTACACCTGAACAATTGTATATTCGTGTGCTGACTTATGATAATCGAGAACTGATTCGTTTTCAGATTGATATGGAGACCTGTGCTTCTAATACAGCTCTGGAATTAGGAGCATTATATTATTACAAACAAGAATGGCGCTTTAATGCGATTGGTAACGGATATAATGCAGGGATGGAGAAAATCGGAGCGAACTATGGTATCCCTGATCTAACCGATACGTATAATTTTACGGCTGAAGTTTTAGAAGATATCGCTCTAAATGGTAAAACGTTTGAGTATCATATGCAGGATTTATTTACTAAATTGGGTTATGAGGTGGAAGTGCCTACTAGCGATCCGTATGCACCTGATTACGGTGTAGACCTTATCGCTATCAAAGGTGGAGTGCGTAAGGCAGTGCAGTTAAAGTGCTTTAGCAATGTAGTACCAATCAAAGCGGTACAAGAAGTCTATGCCGGGGCACGTATGTACAATTGTGATAAATATATGGTGGTAGCCACAAACTATTTTAGTCGTGCTGCACTGCAATTAGCAGAACAATTAGATGTAGAGATATGGGACAAAATGCAGTTAGCCAAAGTCGAAGATCGTTTACGCTCGCGTATCGGTGTTTCCGATGAAAACGAGCTCAAACTCAAACTTTCTAAAAAGGATGCAGAAGATGAGATTGATATCGATATTTCTGCTTTTTTAGTCAATGGATTGGATCAATGTCAAAGTGATGAAGATCTTATTTTCTATAATCAGACAGATCATCCGAGTGGGTGTATACGATTGATCAATGATACCGCATGGGAAAAAATGATGTATATCGATCTATCGAGCTTACCAGATTATTGTGAGAAGATTGTTATTGTCGGTTCACTGGATGCGTACAAGCAAAAAGTCGAATTAACGATTGATAATGAATTAAATTTGTACCATACCTTTGAATATATGCCGAGTGCCGTATGCGACACATTAGTATTAGGTCAATTCCGCAAAATCGATGGCGAATGGGCGTTCACCACTTCAGAGACTTATTTTGTCGGTGGATTAGAAGAAGCTTGTAAAATGTATGGTCTCACGACAGGCTGATCTTATCTGCTCTGTACTATCAATAATGGAATATAGCATATAAAGCTAATATTGATATTCAAATACTTCATCTATAGTCGATATAATGCCTTTTCTTGACAAGTAGATAGGATTTCACACATACTAAATAAACCCTATTTATTATGTATTAGGAAAGGCTATTATGAAAAAAATAAGTACGCATTTAATCAAAGAAATCAATCTAAGCAATGTACGCCGGGTGATGAAAGATATCGAAGTAGGCACCAAACCGCAAATCGCTGAATTGACTCAATTGAGTGTAGTGACGATCAACTCGCTCATAAAAGATTTAGTAGAGCAAGGTGAGATTGCGGAAGACAAAATGATTCCTTCTAACGGTGGACGACCTGCTTTGACCTATCGTTATAATTATGATTTCAGTATGGCATTAGTGATCTATATGAATGTGAAGCAAGGCAAAGATACTATTTCAGCCAGCGTTATCAATTTACGTGAAGATATTTTGGAAAAACAAGAATATCATATGCCGATCTTTGAGCGTACAAGCTTTTATGAAATGATTGACTATTATCTTGCTCGTTATCCTGCTATTAAAGTAATTGGAGTAGGTATTCCCGGTCAAGCGGTCGACGGACAGATCATTGTGAGTAGTCATCCTAATTTGCAAGGGGTACGAATGAGTGAAGATATCCAATCTCATTTTGGGATTCCTGTTGTTTTGGAGAATGATATCAATGCCGCGATTACCGGCTATTATGTTAAACATGATTCACCACAAGACCAATGTATAGTAGGCATGTATTTTCCAGAAAAATATTGTCCCGGTATGGGTATTCATCTGAATGGACAATTAATCAAGGGGAAACAAGGCATGGCAGGAGAGATCAAGTTTCTGCCGATTGAGATTGATTGGGAAAGCGATCTGAGCAAAGAAACATTTATTGAAACGCTGTGTCAGTTGGTACAGACGACCAATGCGATTCTAGCACCGCAACAAATAATTATGTACCAGAGTTATATTGGGGAAGCAGAGTGGCATCCTTATTGGGAAACTTATCAATTGAAGCGCTCTATGCCTTCGTATCCTGAACTGATTTTTCTAGATTCATTCCATGATGACTTTGAAATAGGAATGAAATGGTTAACGCTCAAAGCTTTAGAACCTTTTTTGTCGCATATTCCTAATATTTAAGTGCTCTCATTACCCAATGAGAGTATTTTTTATATACAATGTAGAATCATATTGACAGTCGATGCTCTGTATTGCATACTTAATAAATAATCTTTATTAAGTATATTTATTTTGTTATAAATAGTGAATATGAAGGAGTTATATTGTGATGGCGACTTGGTTTTTGATTGTTATTTATCTTGCTTTTATCAGTCTAGGCATTCCAGATGCATTACTTGGTTCAGCATGGCCAGTGATGTATCCGCAAATTGGGGCTTCTCTTGAATCGGCGGGTCTTATATCTATGATTATTGCCGCAGGTACAATTGTATCCAGTCTAGCGAGTGGAACGATTATTCAGAAATGGGGAACCGGTCAACTTACATTATTTAGCTGTGCGTTAACGGCTAGTGCTCTGCTAGGATTTTCATTTGCACCTTCATTATTATGGTTGGTTCTATTAGCGATTCCATTAGGGCTTGGTGCAGGAGCTGTAGACGCTGGGCTTAACCATTATGTAGCTAATCATTACAAAGCTCATCATATGAGCTGGTTGCACTGTTTCTGGGGAGTAGGTGCAATGACAGGGCCTATTATTATGTCTTATTTTATTGCCAAACATGGATCTTGGCGTGAAGGCTATTCGACCGTATCTATGATTCAATGGGGATTGGTTCTGATTCTACTGGTTACATTACCTCTCTGGAAAAAGGTATCGATGCTTCAACAATCCAAAGCCGAACCTAGCGACATATCTGATCCATCAGACCTATCAACAACGGATACGTCTACAAATACGAATTCCAAAAAAGTTCATCCGATCCGTATCAAAGGTGTGAAGATGACCTTAATCGCTTTTCTATTCTATTGTGGAGTAGAATCAACCGTTGGCTTATGGGGTGCTAGTTATCTTGTAGGTGCCAAGTCAATGACTGCTGAAACAGCCGCTTTGTGGGTGTCTTTATATTATGGTGGAATTACTGTAGGTCGATTGATTACAGGCTTTATTACGTTAAAAGTCAATAATCGTATTTTGATTCTGGCAGGTCAGATCATCGCAGTGAGTGGAGGAGTGATGATGTTACTTCCTTTACCTGATATCGCGAGTATGATCGGTTTGATTTTGATCGGTATAGGCTTTGCGCCGGTGTATCCAGGCTTAATCCATGAAACACCACATCGCTTCGGTAAAATCAATTCTGCTCAACTGATTGGTTACCAGATGGCAGTTGCTTATACAGGAACAACCTTTTTACCACCGCTTTTTGGTGTTTTAGCTTCACAGTGGAGTATTCAGTTATTTCCTATTGTCGTGCTGATCTTTATAGTAGCGATGCTGTTAAGCTCTGAATCTGTTAATATGGAAATCCAAAAAAGACAATCAAAATAGAAAGAAGGGAGTATTATGTTACTCATTTCAGGATTAATTCTATGGATATTATTACGTATTGTCATTTTACTCGGTGCTAGTTATGCAGCAACAGATAAAGTCCCAGATATAGACAAGAAGAACGCTACACCCGATGATCCATTTGCTTATTTATTTCCTTTATAACAAAGCTCTTTATTATAGAATTTTTTTTCAAATGTCTAGTAAGCTATCTTTCTTATAAATACCTTTGCTATATTAGTAATCGGTATACAAAAGAAAGGAGCTACATATATGTGTGCATTATATCAGAATCAAACAGCTGTTTTTTTAGGAGATAGTATTACATTTGGTTATGAATTAAAAGAAGGAGAACAAGCATATCCTGCTTTAGTTAGCAAAAGCTTAGGTTTGAGTTCTTATGAAAATCACGGAATTTCTGGAAGCAGTGTATCTAGTGGCGGATGGGAACCGATGTGTGAACGATATCAACATATGAATAAACACGCAGATATCATCTTTTTTATGGGAGGTCGAAATGATTTCTCATCAGTAGAAAATGAATTTGGAGATATAAATACTTCTGCTGACGATACACATACTTTTTATGGGGCTTTAAAACATATTGCTGAGGGACTTATTCAATATTATCCTGATCGCTTAATTATCTTTTTGACTCCACCTCATGGATCAAGCGATATGGTACCTGAATATTTACCGAACAGAACAACAGGTAAAATGTATAGCGATTATGTTCAAGCTATACGGGAAGTCGCTTCGCTCTATTCTTTTCCTTGTTGCGACCTATGGAATACAGCAGGGATTCAGCCTCTACTAGAAGTTCACAAAAATATGTATTTTACAGGAGAAAACGGTATACCTGACGGACTACACCCTAATCAAAAAGGGCATGAACGATTAGCCAATCGTATCATCGGATTTATGAACACCTTATAAAAGAATACGTTATAACTTAAAGGCTGATCATCCTATCAGCCTTTTTGCGTTGAATGTAATATATGAAGTCCGCCCATCACAATTGGAACTACACGTTCAGCCAGATCAGATGGAGATTGTTGCTGATTATTTTTTTTCCATTGATAAGCCGCTCCATATATTGCCCAACTGATCATCGTAGCCGCCGTTGTTAATGTGTTTTGATCTGCATGAGCGTGTTCTTGCGTAATTAATTGGAGTATAAATTTCTCTAGCTGGGTCCTGATATTTTCCTCCATGATCGCAGATACAGAATCGTATTTTTTGATACATGTCATACTTGAATCGTGGTATTCACATAAAGCCATAACTAGCTCGTAAATCATTTCTTCTGTCAAATTAATATGACTGTCTACTTTACGAATAACCAATTGCAAAAAAGTATCCGATAGCATCGTTTCCAGTAGTGCATATTTATCTGGAAAATGAGCATAAAAGGTTGCCCGATTAATAGTAGCTTGTTTGGTAATATCACTAATCGTTATGGTATCAAAGTCCATACTGTGAAGCTGTTGTAAAAAGGAGTCCAAAATCAACTGTCTTGTACGAATCACACGTGGATCATTGGGATTAGGAGAAAGAATACTTGCCATCAGTATACACCACTTTCGATTCAGTTGTTGTTTATTGTTATTATAAACGTAGTCTATTGTGGCAACAAGTAATTAGAAAGATAAACAACAATATGGATGATCTGTTGCTTAAGCAAAATAACGCAAACATTGTTGGTTGTAGAGCCTATCAAAGCTTGATAGGATCGATGTATACCAATCAGGAGGTGCTATTTTGAACAATCAACAACAACAAACTTATTCAACAGAAGCTTTATTTCAACCATATACACTAGGTAAACTAACCCTACCTACTCGAATCGTGATGGCACCTATGGGTCGTCTGTTCTCGATCAATGGGGTACCTGGAGAAGATGTAGCTGCTTATTACCGTCGCCGGGCTGAAAAGGGAGTCGGGCTTATCATTACAGAAAGTACAAATATCGATCATCCTGCGGTGATCAGTGAACCTAATATCCCTAATTTTTATGGAGAAGAAGCTCTACAAGGATGGACGGAAGTAGTACGTCAGGTACATGAAGCAGGCGGAAAGATATTCCCTCAATTCGGTCATATGGGGATTGCTCGTCCAGCCGGTTCTTTACCACATCCTGAAGCACCATCTATCGCTCCATCCGGGCTTGATCTAGAAGGTAACCTTGTTACTGAACCGATGACTCAACAAGAGATAGACGATGTTATTCAAGACTTTGTCGATGCCGCTGTACAAGCGCAAAAGCTTGGATTTGATGGTATAGAGATTCATGGAGCACATGGTTTTTTGATCGACCAATTTTTCTGGGAGAAAACCAATCAGCGTACCGATCGCTACGGTGGAGATTTTATCAAGCGTGCTCAATTCGCTGTCGAAATTATTCAACGTGTACGGGCTGAAGTAGGCGAAGACTATCCGATAGCGATTCGTTTGTCTCAGTGGAAAATGAGTGATTATCAAGCCAAACTATTCGATACACCTGAACAACTGGGTCAATTTCTAGATGTGTTGGTTGAAGCAGGTGTCGATATCTTTGACTGCTCGACACGCCGCTTCTGGGAGCCTGCTTTTGAAGGATCAGACCTTAGTCTAGCAGGATGGGTGAAGAAGTTAACAGGCAAGCCAACAATCACTGTCGGTTCTGTAGGATTAGACAGTGATTTTACAACGCTATACAGTGAAGGAACAGGATCAGAAAAAAAAGATATCAATGGTTTATTAGAACGTCTAGAAGCTAATGAGTTCGATCTGGTCGCTGTAGGACGTGCGCTGATTAGTGATCCTGATTGGGCGATCAAAATACGTGAAAATCGTACCGAAGAATTACACAATTTCACACCTGAATCGTTAACAACATTGATCTAAAGATACTGATTTAACATTATGATTATTGCTAATCATAGAATGATATGTATAACATAAGCTCAAAATTGATATCAAAAAAAGCGTTCTTCATTTCTAGTGAAGAACGCTTTTTTGGTTTTACATATTTTTGTTTGACTTCACCAGACCTGCTTGTACTGCTTGCCAGAATTGCTCATCTTCCATACCGATCGCATACATTGATACACCAGCGAGTTGATATTTTTGAACAAGCTTTGTTTTCTGCGTGATACTTACTTTATCTTCATACCATACTTGATGCTGATCGCCATTGTTGTCGGTATAGCGGGCAATCATAGAACCAGAAGCCTGATCCCGTTTACCTGCAATATGTTTTTTTGCCAGGAGTGTAGTGGTTTTTTTCCAGGGAAGCATCACATTAGCATCATTATGTGATGCTTGAGTTTGCGTAACATTCCAGTCATTTCCGTATGCAGGTAGTCCCATTAATATTTTAGATGAAGGGACTTGTTTTACCGCAAAAGCAAGCGAAGATTCAATCCAGGGTTTCCCAGCAGAAGAACCAGGTTCGCTCCATACGCCATGTTCATCATAGGTCATCACCTGTAGCAAGTCGGCTGCTTTACCAATAGCCTGATAATCATACGCACCCGACCATCCGTCTTCTGGATCATCTTGATCTTTGGCAGGCACTGACACCATCGTTTTGAATCCATTCGCTTTCATTACTTTCGCTGTATCACGTACAAAGGCACTGAGTGCATCACGATCTTCTGGAACAAGAGATTCAAAATCCAAATTAACTCCGCTATACTGATTTTGTTTGACCGTTTGTAAAAGACCAGCAATTAGTTTTTTGCTTGCTGCTTGATTTGTTAATACTTGATGAGCCGCTTTAGGATCCCAATCGGTTTCACCATAGTTAGAAACAAGTGCAAAGGTTTGTATATTCCATTTGTTAGCTTGCTGAACAGCTTGTTTAGGAATACTTCCAACCAGATTGCCTTTTGCATCTATATTTAGCGTATCAGTGGACATTTGATTCATATAGCTATGATATTTGGTAAACGTTTCTGGCGATGCGTCTGTATAATAGCCGAGCACTAAAGGTTGGGGTTGCGCTACAGATGTAGTCTTACGATCAGCCGCCCATACAGAACCTATACTGAGAACGACTATACAGATTAATACTAATACCATCACACTACTTTTTCTGAACATAGTTTGTCCCTCCATGAGTATGAATAGGGATCGTATATTTTAACGATACAACTTATTTGATATTCAAATATTCTTTAAGCCCTGCAACGATCGCTTCAGCTACTTTATTTTGAAATTCATCTTGTACCATAATCGCTTCTTCTGTTTTGTTGGTCAAAAATCCAATTTCAAGCAATGCTGCTGGCATTGTTGTTTTGCGAATTACCAGATAGTTGGCTTGCTTGGAATTGCGATCTTTAAAGCCGGTAGCTGCAAGTACATGTTTTTGAATAATATCAGATAACAATTTGCTTCGCTTGGTATCGGCATAGAAGGTTTCGGTTCCACTAGCATCTTTGTTAGGAGCAGCATTACCATGAATCGATAAGAATACATCGGCATTAGCATCTTCAGCAATTTTGACCCGACTGTCTAATGGAATAAATGTATCATCCGTACGTGTCATAATCAGATCGATTTTAGGTTCCTTTTTGAGCAAAGCAGCTACTTTATTACCTACATTAAGCACTACATTTTTTTCAAGTACACCTGTAGCTCCGATACCGCCGGAATCAGTATCTCCATGTCCTGGATCGATAATAACTACTTTTTTGCCATTAGAACCAACAGGTTTGGTAGTTGCACTTGTATTTAGATCGACAAATGTTAGATCATTTTGCTGATACAATTTGTACGTTTTACTTTGATTCAGATCAATCACAATACGCACTTGAGCAGGCTGGCTACTGAATACAGAGTAACGAATCTGCTTTACATCTGCTGATCCAGTAACAGGGATCGTTCCAATTTCCCCTTGTTTTAATTCGGTTCCTTGCAAGAATCCTTTACCAAAAGCTGTACTCGGGAAATCAATAACGATCCGATTCGGATTCGTCAGTACCGAGTCGACGGGCTTGACTTGACCACTAGACGAAATCATTAAGCGATTATCGCTATAACTAATACCTTCGATCGTTGTATTGTTAGGATCAGGGATAGAACCGTTATTGGTATCCGGGCCAGCAGATACTTTTTCCAAAAAGACTGTTTTGGATGTATTGTCCCATTTTACTTTCAATCCCATCTGCGTTCCTACAAAGCGTAAAGGCACATAGGTCGTATTGGATTTCATAAATGGAGCCTGTTCTAATACAACATCACCACTGGTAGCATCTGCTTTAGATTGACCTACCGTTAGCTTGATCGTGGCAGCAGTGTTAGAGATCGTGATAAGTTGATCGGATTGTTTCCATTTTACTTTGTAGCCTAATTTTTCAGAGATCACTCGAATAGGAACCATCGTTGTCTGATTCGTGATCATGACATCGCCAGCACCTTCCACAGGTTGATTATCTAGCATGATTTGTGTAGAAGCAGCTTGAGTCGTCGAAGGGAAGAGAATAAAAAAGCTCATTATCATCGCAAAAGCTATCGTTATCCATACATTTCGTTGATTTCGGTTCATCGTTATCTCATCTTCTTTCCGGTTAGAATAGTGCTCACTTATGTATATTCGGTTTTACCCACTTAAAAGGTTAAACTCACGTAAGGAAAAAAAGTTTCTCTAATGCAAAAATAAAAAAAGCTATTATCTATTTCTCTATAACAGAGAGAGTCGATAATAGCTCAAATCATTAGAACAATTGTCTAGTTTAAGCGATCAAACAGTACGCAATAATCATTAAGAAAATGATTGTAATATGATTGATCGAGAAGATAAACATTTTGTGTGACCATTTTTTGTTTTCGTATTTTTTAAATGTAGATACACTTAGAATCAACCATGCCAGTGTAACAACAAATGATACGAGTGTGACATAAGGACTTAATGTCCAGAATAAGAAACTTGAGAACAACAGTAACACGATATATACATTGGTCTGAATATACGTACGTTTGATTCCTTTAACAATCGGAAGCATAGGCACGCTTGCTGCTTTGTATTCATCAAATCTGCGAATCGCAATACCATAGAAATGCGGCATCTGCCATAGTAACATTGTTACGACAAGTGCCCAAATTTCGAAATGCCCTAAATCTTGTGAAATCGCACACCAACCGATTAATGGAGGAACCGCTCCTGACAGGCTACCCACTTCAGTGTTATACACAGTTGTACGTTTGGTCCACATGGTATAAGGGACAACATAAAGAAAAAGTCCCAAGATACCGAATACAGCCGCCATTGGCGTAGCCATATACAATACAATAGCACCCAAAATTGTCATCGTAAAACCGATAATCAAACCTACTTTGGTATCTACTTGACCGGTAACTGTCGGACGGGTTCGGGTTCGTTCCATAATCGCGTCGATATCCCGATCATACAAGTTATTAAATGCTCCTGCGGAAGCGATAATCAAAGTCGAACCCACCATAGCGAGAATAATTGGTACAATCTGTCCCCAGACGGATTCATTAAATACATAAAGTGCCATACATAGACCAGCAATAACAGCAATCAGATTAGATTTTATAATACCGACTTTAATTGTATCAAAAAAAGCTTTTGGTATTGAACTGTACTCCACTGTAATGTTAGACTGCGCACTATTATTCATCATTATTATCTACCCATTTCTATATAATTAAAATTTTATACTATATAATGTAGTAATTATATCACTGTTTATAGTAGGTGAATTCTGTAACTTGACTTCGTTAATAATAATGTCATTTAAATGTGAACAATTTTAGAACACTTAGTAATTGAATTGTGAAAAATACATCGATATGATACAAGTCATATCTATTAAAAGTAGCCTAAATGACTAGCAGAAGCAATCAAAATAACCTTTTCTAAAAAAAGAATTGACTTTCAAAACGATTTAAGCGGGGACTTGACACCTATATGGTATATTAAAATAGATTTGCTTAAATGATTTTATTTATTTTGGAGGTCTATTGTGTACCAATATAAAGATCAAGAATATGATGCAGTAGAATTTGATGGACGAGATTTGCGGTACGGAGAATTGGTAAGTTGTACTTTTAAAAAATGTACCTTTATGAATGTATCTATGGATGAAATAGAAACCAGTTACTGTCGTTTTATCGAGTGTGATTTTAAAGGAGCCACTTTGAACGGGTCGATCCATACAGAATCGGCTTTTGAAAATTGCTCATTTACCGGTGCTAATCTGTTTGTCGCTAAATTTAACTCTTGTAAAATGACCGGGTCAGACTTTGCCGGCGCTCAAATGGATGGGATCACGCTCAATGGAGGCGATTGGTCGTATACAAATTTGAGTTATACGATATTCAAAAAGCAAGATTTACGAAATATCAAATTTTATGAAACAGATTTCTCTAATGCTGATCTATCGCTAGCAGACTTGAGAAAATGTGATCTAACGGGTGCTGTATTGATCAAAGCTAACTTGCATGGAACAGACCTTCGAGGGGCTAATCTTGAAGGTGTAGATCTGAAAGTATTGGTGATCAAAAATACCCGTATGGATCGAGAACAAGCTGTTCTGGTAGCACGCTCTTTGGGGGCAAAGATCGAATAACTATCTTGCTAACTGCGTTCTACTAATAGAAATAATAAGAAATGAATCAACAGATCAAGCTATCTAGTATAGCTTTGATCTGTTTTTTTATATCCAATATCAGATTAAAAGGAAATTATTTACAAAAATAAAAAAATAGACTA
Organism: Paenibacillus nicotianae; assembly: GCF_042681745.1. Lineage (NCBI taxonomy): Bacteria > Bacillati > Bacillota > Bacilli > Caryophanales > Paenibacillaceae > Paenibacillus > Paenibacillus nicotianae. The sequence continues at coordinate 1,426,743 of NZ_JBHUGF010000010.1, forward strand.
AACTCGCTATTAATCACTGTAAGCGTTATCAAAAAATGGATGTAAAAGGAGATTTATCTACATGAAGAAAAACAGAATATCTATTGCGCTCGCTTTTACCATGTTGTTGTCTGTACCGGTTGTACTATTACAACCTACGACCACGATCATGGCGGCAGATGCTTCAGGTACTACAGCAAGCCTGGCTGATATTATCAAAAACCAACAAGCCGATGGTGGCTGGAAAAAAGACTATGCAGAAGCCAGTGGAGAATGGTCAAAATCGACGATCGATAACAAAGCGACATATACCGAGATTCGCAGACTGGCAAGTGAATACACCAAAACCAAAGACAGCAAATATTCGGCTTCTGCGATCAAAGGTATTAATTTTCTAATCAATATGCAGTATGCGAATGGCGGATGGCCACAAGTCTACCAGAGCTCGGGATATCATACGCATATTACATATAATGACGATGCGATGATCAATGTGATGATTTTGCTAGACGACGTTGCCAATAAAAAAGGCGACTTTACCTTTATCGATAGCAATCTAGCTAGTAAAAGTAAACAGTCTGTTGATAAAGGAGTCAGTTGCATCTTGAAAACTCAAGTCACATCAGGAGGCAAATTGACGGTATGGGGACAACAACATGATTCCAGTACCCTCAAGCCTGCCGCAGCACGTATCTATGAAGTACCTTCGCTGAGTTCCAAAGAGAGTGCAACCATTGTAAAATTCCTCAAAACCAGACCTTCTACTTCACAAATTGCAGCTTCGATCAAAGCGGCTGAAGACTGGTTCAAAGCTGTACAAATTGTAGGGATCAAAGTAGTGAAAGAGAATAACGATGTGATCGTAGTAAATGATTCCAGTGTCACCAAGCCGATCTGGGCAAGATTTTATGAATTGAATACGAACAAACCTATCTTTATCGGACGTGATGGTATTGTGAAATACAAATTGAGCGATATTGATCAGGAAAGAAGAACGGGTTATGCGTGGTACGGTAACTGGTCACCGAGTTGATGGATTGTATACTTTATTTTAAAGAAGAATGATCGGTGCTGAAGGAGTTAGGGCTTTTAGATGCATATCATCTGGAAGCCCTTTTTTTGATTAAAATAATACCCTAAATATTGGATTAGATGATAATATAAGGATTAAAACAGTGCTATTATTGAGTCGTAAATACAATAATGTTATCTAAAAGATGCTAAATAAAAGTGGAGGTAAAAGCAATAAAGATTGAATCAAAAATGTTAGAACGATTTCATTCATTGATTGGTTTCGGAGAGCAGATATTGAATGCTAAAATCTATAATCCATACGGTGATGATGAAGTCAATGAATAATTAATCGAAGAAGAAAGTATCAATCGGATAACATCATATTCACGTTGCGTACATTCATCCTTGGCTTCGCATACATCAGACACTCAGCATACGCTGAGTCGTGAATGCAGAAACGTTATAAGAAATCGGCGAAAGGCAGTGAAAATAATCTATTTAGTAGATGATTCAAAGATAATGGGAAATAGGGTTATTTGGAAAATTTCAGCTTGGGAAAGGAATTGGATATTGCGGGTAGTTTCATCTTTAGTGGATTGAAAGCTTTTGATTCATTGAATAATTTTTACTACGAAGATGAGATATTTGAGTTTTTATATAATATTTCCGTAGGCCTAGAACGATTTGAAAAAATAGCAGTTATACTAATTAAACATACTAATGTACAAGATCAAAATGAGTTTGAAAAAAGTCTAATAACATATAACCTTTTAATTCTACTAAATAGGATTTCTAAAAAACATAAATGTAAGTTAGATAATATTCATAATGAATTTCTTCAACTATTAAGTAATTTCTATACTAAGATGAGGTATGATCGGTATTCTTTAATTAGCATTATGGGCATATAGCAAGGAGAAAGAAATTTTAGTTACTTTTTTAGAGAAATATCTAAACACAAATATTGAATCTGAGAGTTTTTTTGCAAATTCAAATAAATGGAGATTCAAAAAATTCATAGGAAAAGTGGTTGGTACGTTATGCGAGGAATAATATGGAATAATAGCATATGAATCCAGTTCACGAAATATGTATACTTACGAACTGCGGTTCGATTCAAAAACAGATATCATTTTTCAAGAAAAGAAGTATGACTTCTTTGACAATAACATTGTTTGGAAAGAGATACTTGTGTATTCGATGAATACATCTGACGAAACTGTTCTTTTAAATTTCATAAGAGATATTGAACCTTTAAACTTTGATTCTGCATTAGCTAATGAATATATAAGTGCTCTAAATTCAGAATTGAAGAAATATGAAATACTGGCTGAAATTAAAGAGCATTATGAAGAAATCTATAATAAGAAACTACGAATAGAAAATCTTAAAATAATTGATAAACTAAACATTTTCTTTGATATGGAGATAGCAGAAGATTTAGATGAAGATATAAAGATATGAATAGAGACTGATATTTTAATCAACCAGTAAGATTTAATTTTATAATTATTTGTGATTGAAACTTCAAGAGGTTGCTGGCATTCTATAACATTATATTTATATATGCCCCATATGTGAACAAAGGAACGCTATGCGAAATTCAGTCAGGAGGAAATATATGAATAAATTTGGGTATCAAACTGATTGGGATCTGCTAACGAATAGAGTTGAATGTTTAGAAAAGGTTAAATATGAAAAAGTTAAATATGCGTACGAGAACTTACTAAAGTTTATATGGTTTGAAGAAAAGTTTAGAGTTCTGCTAGATAATTTTTATGAATTTGAAAAAGACATGTATGATATATATCAAAACTGTATCTCAGTGAGCGCAGAGAAGACTCAAATTGAAATAGGGCAAGAAGGAATAAATCTTTTAAATAGGCGGCTTCTCAATTTTACAGCAAGCGCAAGAATGTATATCGATGAGATAGATTACGATACCACAAAAATATTTAAGAACTCAACAAATGAAGAAATACAGAAAAATTTAAAGAAGTATAAAAGTGAGAAGTACGATAGTAATGTGAGCTATCAATTGCTTGAGTTAATCAGGAATATATATCAGCATAGAGGACTTTTAATAAGAAAAATAACTTTAGTTGAACCTTTAGCAGGGGAAATTAGTATCGCACCAATAATTGTGAATATACGATATAGCGACTTGAAGCAAAATGATAATTTTAAAAATAAAATTAAGAATAAAGAGGATTTAGAAAAGTTTAATAGTGATGACTTAAACATAGTTCATCACATCAGATCATATATCAAAGATTTATTTGATATACATGAGTACTATAGGAAACTTATGTCTTCTGGTGTTAAATTGCATGTGAATACAATTAAAAATCAATTAAAGGAGATTGAAGAAGTAAAATCTAGCTTTCAAGAAGTGGCTTTTTTTGAATCAAACGAAGATTTTTCAAAGTATAAAGGTATTTTAGTTGATAAACGTTACATTGAAAAATATGAGATGAACTTATTAAAAAATAAATTGAGTTTTGATAAGTATTTTTTAAATAGGAGTACTACACCCTTTAAAATGTTAAATAGATTATACACTCAGAATACTGATATTAGTTTGAATATGATTTATTAATTCTAAATAAACTACAAGCCAAATCCATAAAGAGTAGGAGAAAATAAATTGGATAAATTATTGAATTTTGAGAATAAATTTATTAAGTCTAAACCTTATTTGTTTCATGTTACTAGGATGGAGAATTTTTTAAACATTATGAAGCTTAATGCGTTGATATCAGTAAATGAAGCTCAAAAGCACATTATAACAAATAATCTCACTGCACAATCAATCTCTTCAAAAAGATATATCAATACACCTCAAAAGGTACTGATTAATAAAAACAGTATAGTAACAGAATATTATCCTAATACTCAAATAAATATACAAAAAAAGTATTTTTTGCATCAATCAAATACTTTTAGAAACAGATTTTACTTACATCTTGATAACCATGTTTTTCTATGGGCGGATGAAAAATATAAAGAAAATATGTTAAAAAGTTATAGCAAGTATGATATGGTAACGTTAAAATTGAATACTGCAAAATTATTAAATATTTGCAAAGGCAGAATTTATGTTTCTAAATTTAATTCTGGATCGAATCCTCAGTATAACTCACTAAGCAAAAAAAGCAGAAAAATGTTTATACCACTAAGAGATCGATTTTTTAAAAGGGAATATTTAAAAATGAACTCAAACATAGTTCCTCGTTTCCCCTCTCAAGTAAAAGAAATTTTAATAAAAGAAGAAATTCCTAACTTAATAGATATCATTGAAGAAATCACAATTAATAAAAAATCTAATTTTACTAAGTGGCATAACAAGATAAAAATTCAATAAAGCTCTTACAAGTCGAAAAGTATGAACTTCGCCTAACTTAATATTCATGCATTGAGCATATAGCATCAGTCTGGCATGAAAGGAAGTCGGGGGAAGTATAGGCGGCAGCCAAACACCTCCGCATATGCTGAGGTCATGAATACAGGAACGTTGTACGCAATTCTTCAAAATGCATCTGATATTTCATACTGTGAAAGGACATTGAAGATGACACAAAGAAAAAGACTAGAAAAAAACTTGAATCGAGTAAAACAGATGGATGCGCAGAAAGATTGCTTATTTTTAGAAACAAATATTTGTTAGCATAAAAAAACAAGAAAACCATAGATAGTCATGTAATTGCACAAAAAGATTATCTAAGTAGGATATCTGATGATGATTTAGTGATGGTATGTGATCTTAAAAGTACAAAGTATTATGAAAAAAAGAAAAATTTTGAAGTGAGTGAGCTTAAAGATTCATTTAAAGAAGTTAAAACAAGTAATACAGCTAACACTAAAAACTTACTTTGTGGTCACCATGATAAAACATTATTCAATAAAATCGACAACAAAATAACTTTTAACGAAAAAAATAAAGACTATCCAGAACAATGCTTTCAAATTGCATTTAGATCATTTTTATTTAAATACATTCATTCAATGCAAGTAGGGGATTCTGAAATAAGTTTGAGACATCATTTAGCATTTGATGCAGTATATGATTTGAATAAAGAGAAAGAGGAAGCATATTTTTTGAAATTTAAAGAAGCCTATATGCAGAGTGAATGGGAAGTGCTAAATACCGAAATATACACAATTCTTACGAAGATTCATTTTATATCATGTGTGTCGCTCTTTCCCTATTCTTATATGAAATACAGATACGGAGGACACATAAAAGAAAAATTATTTATGAATATTTTTCCTGAAGATGGTGGCACTAAAATTGTCATCTCTTATTTTAAGAAGGACTCTAAGCATTGTGAAATAATAACGAAAAAATTAAATTACTGGTATAAAAACGGGAACTTTAAAAAGATAGAATTATTTCTAACTCGGTGTGTATTATTATTTGATTTAAATGTTACTTATAGACCTTCTTATTATAAAAAGCTGTTAGAAAATGATAATAGAGCAAAAATTTTTTTTGAACTGTCTTTTTTAATTAGAAACCTTATTGATATTATATTCACTTATCATAAGACTATTAATATCAAAATCAGATGATTTTTAGACAGAGAAATGAAGAATCTATTTATATCAATGATGATTCTTTTAGTTTGATCGCTCCAGCTATTCGTAATGGGTTTAAATGCTATACAGGCTTTGAACGGTTCGAAATCGAAAAAACTCAGTGGTATTCAATCCTAAAAGAATTGTCAAAAATAAGAGAAATAATTGGTTGTAAAGATAGACAAAGGCTAAAAACGTATATTTCTACATTCTTTTTGCAGGAATCCGTTTCTGAATGGCAATTGGAACAGTATAAGAAGATAGGTGTTTTAAAACTAATGCGATTTATTGAAGAACTTATCGACTGGATTGAAAACGAACTCGAAGAAAACGAGACTATTACTTTAATAGGGCTATAAAATCTGAAAGATTTTTAAGAAAATCAATAAATTAAAGAAAGAGGTGTTAAATTCTATGGCGTTTTGTATTGACTTCAAGTTACTTCGAACGAATGGTACTAAAGCATTATACATGTATGGGGATTGTTCCGAAAATTTTGAAGGTTTATTTGAATTAGATTTAGAAAAATTACTATCAGGGGAAACTTCATTTAACACTGATATGAAAGAAGTGGTGAAAGTGATTAAACCATGTATTAGTGATACAGAATCTCAGCATAAAGCAAATAGAGCATTTAGCAAAATTTACAAACATTATAAAGAGACAAAAGAGTACTTATTAGAAGGCGGATATTATGCATAGAGGTTACTAATTAAGACAATCAATAAAACAACATTGTGGTAGATACTCAAGATGCACGATTTATTATAAACATAATGTCCACGCTGTGAGTATTGGTCGAATGTATAGTATACGCCAGATTGTGAATATAGGAACGTTATCTCAAAGAATCTGAAGAGTGGCTAAAAAAAGAAGGAATAAAATTATGAAAATCATCTTAGATAAATGGAATTCTCAAAGGCTTATGATGTCAAATTTGAAAGAAGAAGAAATCTCTTTAGTACAAGATCTATATGAGACAAGTAGATATATGAACCAGTGGGATGGCCAAGAATACAATCCAGAACACATAAAAAATTGTTTCTTTGAGGGCCATCTGCCTCCTGATGGGAAAGTAGAAAACTATAGAATACAAACTATTCGAAACAATAAAGATCAAAAAATAATAGGAATATTAAGTGTGTATCATGGTTATCCAGCTATTGAATGTATATACCTTGAATTTTTGTATATTGATAAAAGTATTCAAAAACAAGGGTTTGGACAAGAAGTCATAAATCAATTTACCGAATTAACTACTGAGTTAGGATATAAAGAAATACGAATCAATGTTTCAATAAAGAATTGGCTAGCTATAAAGTTCTGGATACAATCTGGATTTAATAATGTATGTGGAATTTATGGAGACAGTGAATATTCAGAACATACGTATGCAAATTTAGAATTAATAAAGATTTTGTGAGTAATTTAGGATAATAGATTTCTTCAGATAACATAATATTCATGCAGCGAGACTTGGTAACCTTTGAATCGCCAGAAGAGAAGAAGCCAGAAAGCGAAGTCAGGCGATCAACACCACCTAAGCTAAGTCTTCAACTCACTTCTTCTCTTAAATCACTAACGATCTTTACAGAAACGACGCGCTTAATTGAGAATTAAGCATGGCTTTATTTTTGGAGCTTGGTGGCTGAATGTTCAGTTAATAATTACATTCCGAGTGGCTAAGCGGTTAGCATAAGCCTCACGCGCCATAGATATAGGTTCACTTTCGTTCATTATGCACTTGTAATATAGCTCCGGTTCGAGATGTTCTATTGAACACAGCCACTTGTCCTGTAAGCTTCGAAAGATGGCGTTAACGCTATCTCATATCACGTTAGGTTTGTGCTCGTTGTTCTGGGCGGAACCATCATCGGGAAAAAGTCCACCGTTATCATTCCTGCGATAACAGCAGGATCTTCGCTGATGAGTTGCGTGACTTCGTCTGCATTCTCAACTTCGATGATCGCCATTCCATGAGGATCATTTGGTTTTAGAACTCGTCCCCAAAAAAGTGCAATCCCCTGATTCTGCTTATCTGTCCAATAGGCGAAGTGTTGTTGTAAAATATTGCGTTGTTCTGCGGTCATATCCTGTTGAGATTCTTTAGGAGGCACTGACCATAACATGTAATGCATTTTTTCCTGAATATTGCTTGTAGAGTTATCTGACATTTCAAAAAAACCTCCATTTCGTGTATATTGTACTGAAACAGTGTTTCTTAACATGTTTACATCGTAAACATACTTGCTTACATTGTCAACATATTATTATTAAGGATGATATCTATTGGATAAAAAACGTCCCTACCATCATGGAGATCTTCGCGAAACACTAACCTTAGCTGGATTGGAACTTCTAGCCGAAGGTGGGGTAGCAGCGTTGGATCTACGAAAGGTGGCTCGCAAAGCTGGCGTAAGTCATGCCGCACCCTATCGTCATTTTGAAGACAAAGGTGAGCTCATCGCCGCAGTTATTGAAGAGGGCTTCTCTCAGTTATACAATTCTTTGCAACACGCAGTTGATATGAGCGAGGCTAATCCTACAGACCAATTGCAAAATATTAGTCTGGCGTACGTCGAATTCGCCGTCAAGAATCCCTGGTCAGTACGGGAAATGTTTAGCGGATTGACGATTGATCACAATGCGTATCCGTCCCTCTATGCAACTTCCAAGAAGGTATTTGGCTTGATTGAAAGTGTAATCGTCTCAGGTCAAGAGAGCGGTACATTGAAATCGGATGATAGCAAAGAACTGACTTGTATCTTTTTGTCTACGATTCATGGAACAGCTCTTTTAATTATCGAAAACCATATGCAACCGATCACGTCTCGACCAGGTGGAATTGAGCATTTAGCACGAATTTCCGTCAATGCACTCATCAACGGAATTAAGAAAACGTAACTGGCTAAAGTTGTTCAACTACACCATAATGCTTTATTCAACATTATGTCTTATAAGGGACTATGTTCTTGTTGTCATTGGAAAAGAACCCGTATCTACTAAAAGTCGCTATATTTTAGCGGCTTTTTTGTTTTATTGGTACAGTTCTTGTTCCGATTACCGATTAGATAAGCATTTAACTATTGATTCAATTTATTAAGCTAACAAGCAGGGGAGTTGATTCATTTCGCGAATACCTTATAGATGGAGTATTTCAGGAAAGTCATTTTTTGATCTTTTGTATCACTCTTCTCACGAATATAAAACATAAATCTTCAAATGATCCTCAGAATAATGAATAGGAGCAAACCTATGATCCTTGAATCTCTAAATCAGTCTCAAATCAACGATGACAAAATTAAATCATTTATTAGCTATTTGAAAAAAGAAAAGATTGAAAGCTGTTTGGTAAGTTTGGGTTCAGATATTGTACTTCAATATTTTAGAAACAATAAATCCAAAGACAAGCTCCACAAAATCAATTCATGTACGAAAAGTATTACTTCATGCTTGATTGGAATTGCTGTCGAACAAGGATTAATTTCAGATCTTCATACGCCGATTGTTCAGTACTTTCCATCTCTTCAACAGGATCAAGATATTCGGAAGCAGAGCATTACCATTGAGCACTTATTGAGCATGAGTGCAGGATTTGATTGGCCAGAATTAGGAGAATGGAATGGCTGGCCAGCCATGATACATAGTTCGAACTGGGTTGATTATATATTAGAACGTCCATTAAACGCTGAGCCTGGTGAAAGAATGAATTATAATTCTGGCTGTAGCCATCTATTATTAGCGATACTTCAACAGGTTTCAGGAATGAGCGCCAAAGATTTCGCAATCAAATATCTTTTCTCTAGTTTGAAAATGAAAGATTTTATATGGCATGTAGATCCTCAGGGAGTGAATATTGGTGGTTTTGGGATACATATGTCTATACAAGATATGCACAAATTCGGCTGCTTTTATTTAAACAAAGGACGTTGTGGGAAGCGACAATTACTTAGCGAGGAATGGATAGCTACTTCAACCACACCCAAGTATTTGACATATGATGACATCGGTTATTATGGTCATCACTGGTGGGTATCAGGTAGATCATTAGATCGCCCTTTTTATTTCGCTATGGGTATGGGCGGGCAGTATATCTGTATAGATCATTCTCAAAATATAGTTATTGCATTAACAAGTGATACATACAGTGATACCCTAAAACCTTTAAGAGCAATTACAGAACTTTTGCGATAACAAAAAGAAGCTAGTATATCTGCTAATAAAACATTTTATATTGTTGGATGTGCTTCTTGTTCATCAAGTGAGATAGTGGAAGTGTGAATTTAGGTGACTCATTTAATTGCCTCAGTCTACCGATCTGTTTCATTGGATCACTTAAACTTTTTGAAAATTAGGAAAGCTACACGTTATCAGCAAGAAATTTTAGTCTAGGAGGAGTCTATATGATATTAGAAAAAGTCATACGTAAGATAACAATACAAAAAGAATATAAAGATTTTGTTGATACATATGTCGATAACATTCTAACTGAATTCAAAGATAAAATTCACAGCATTTATATGTGCGGCTCGATTCCAAAAGGAACGGCTACACCTTTTAAGTCGGATGCAGATTTTACGATTGTATGCGAAGATCCACACGATATAGATTATGAAAGACTGTCAAAGATTAAAGATAAACTGTTAGAAGAATATCCAGTAGTCACTAAGATCGATACGATCATTTGCTCGTTGGATGATATATTAAGTAAACCAAATGAGTGGGGGTTTTGGGTGAAGATCATTTGTGTCTGTGTATATGGTCAAGACATTGGTGAACAAGTACCTCCGATCATCATTTCTCCAACGTTCATTGTAGACTTAAATACAGACACCAAAGAAGAGATAGATCGTATACATCATTCACTTTCTAATGCTAGTGATCACACAATGCAAATGAGATATATAAAAGGTTACTCTAAGCGATTACTTCGTGCATTATACTCTTTGGTTTTAGAAGATACAGGTGTGTGGGAAGATGATATGGTTAAGATGAAGAATGCCATATTAGACTATTGTAAGATTGACCCTGCTTTAGTGGATTATCTATATGCTTGTTACCTGGGTAGTCATATAGATGTTGAGGAGTTTCTGAGAGTTGCAGATGAAGTCTATCGCTATTTTGAGAACGCTCTACATGCAATGGTTACTTTCAGAAATTCTTTAAGCTAAAATCCTATTGAAACTTCACATTGCTCCAAGTAACGAGGGATTATATTTAGTTACTAAGTCGCTTGGAATGTAACTATATTAGCGATTGGACGAAGGTCAACATTATAATAAGAGCAAAGTAAATCTAACATAATAAAGGAGAATTATTTTGAATAATATTTAAATTGTAAAATAATTGAAATAGCTCTCAATTCTGTGTATGATAGAAAAGAGATCGTTCTTCACGAATCGATCTCTTCTTTACACACCATTTTGTAAGCGTATACATAAATACTATTTTAATAACATCATCTGAAGGAGGACATGTTAAATGACCAAAAAAAAGTACAAAAAACGGTTCGCAATACTTAACCACAGCCTGCTTATCCTGGCATTACTAATCACAACGTATGGAGTGGTTCCGATGAAAAATGCGTCTGCGGCAAGTTATAATGCAACGGTTAATCCGAATGTGCAGTATCAGACATGGGAAGGTTGGGGAACATCGCTCGCATGGTGGGCGAATCGGGTAGGTGGTGCTTCTGAATCGGTACGTAATGATTATGCGGACAAATTGTTTGGCAGTAACGGACTACAAATGAATATTGTTCGTTACAATATCGGTGGCGGAGAGAATCCAGCCTATCCGAATCATATGGAACTGCGTGCACGTATTCCGGGTTTCAAAGATTCAGCAACATCTGCTTATGATTGGACAAGAGACAGTAATCAGCGCTCGATCTTACAAGCAGCCAAATCTCGCATCCCATCCAGCGAATTTATTGCCGAAGCCTTTTCCAATTCACCACCGTGGTGGATGACGAAAAGTGGAAGTGTTACGGGTAATCAGAATGCTGCTGAAAATCTGAAAGATGATATGTATGATGATTTTGCCGATTATCTTACAACAGTCACCAAACAGTTCAGGGATCAATGGGGCATCAATTTCCGTACATTGTCTGCTTTTAACGAACCCAGTTCAGATTATTGGTATTTCGGCAATCGTCAAGAAGGTAACGTGATGTTTGCCCCTAATCAACAAGTAATGATCGGGCAGTTATCCAGTGCGATAGCAGCCAAAGGTTTGGCTACAGGTATTAGTGCTCCTGAAGAAACAAGTATTGATCTGACTCGTCAAAGTATTGATAGCTATTCAGCGGCTACCAAGTCCAAATTAGTGCAATACAATACCCATACGTATCAGGGTAGTGACCGCACAGGACTGAACACTTCAGCTAATGGTAAGCGACTTTGGAATTCCGAGCATGGTGACGGTGATGATACAGGGATGACGTTGTCCCGTACAATTTTATCGGATCTGAAATATATGAAAAATAGTGCATGGGTCTACTGGCAAGCGGTAGAGACACCGGGCGGTTGGGGTATGATCGAAACGGATTTGAATAATGCCAGTGCTAATCTAGGAACATACACTGTTAAAAAGAAATATCATATGATGGCACAATGGAGCAAATTTATACGTCCGGGATACAAAATTATTGACATTGTCGATAATAATTCGGTAGCGGCTTATGATACAACAGGCAAAAAATTAGTAATTGTCACTGTCAATAGCACAACATCATCGAATACAGTCAATTACGATCTATCTCAATTCACTACGTTGACTGGCAATGTAACCGGTTATCGGACAAGCAGTTCTGAAAATATGGCGCCAATTAGCGGATTATCTCTAGCTAATAAGAAATTCACCAATACTCAACCTGCTAATTCGGTCAGTACATTTGTGATCACAGGGATCTCTGGTGCTACAGGTGGTGGGACAACGATAGATGCAAATTCGTATTACAAAATCGTCAACCAGAACAGTAATAAACTGCTTGATGTCAGCGAAGCATCGACAGCAGATGGAGCGAATGTGATTCAATGGATGGATATTGGAGGAACGAATCAACAATGGAAATTCGTAGCGACTACCAACGGTTATTACAAATTAATTAACCGCAAAACAGGGAAAGCACTTGAAGTATCTGCTCAATCGGTAGCCGATGGTGGCGATGTCGTTCAGTGGACAGATAATGGTGGCACTAATCAACAGTGGAAACCTGCATTTACAGATAATACATTGAAATTAGTGAACCGTAACAGTAACAAAGTCGCTGATATTAGTAGTGGTTCAACCAGTAATGGTGGCGATGTGATTCAGTGGACAGACAACGGTGGCACTAATCAAAAATGGATATTGCTCAAAGTTACAGAATAATACTCAGCTAATAACGATACAATACAACCATCAAAAAGAAGCCCCTCGCAATCGAAGGGCTTCTTTTTAATATACCTATATAGAAGATTTTATATCAAATTCATATCAAATATACGTTGATATTCTACAATGTAGCGATATCAATAACAAAGCGATAACGTACATCACTGTTTACTACACGCTCGTAAGCTTCGCCTACATAATCTGCACCGATCACTTCGATCATTGGAGCGATATTATGTTCTGCTGCAAAGTTAAGCATTTCTTGCGTTTCTGGAATACCACCTACAAGTGATCCTGCAAGGCTACGACGACCCATGATTAGTGAGAATACACTGTATTGATCTGGATCAGCAGGTGCGCCTACATTTACTAGCGTTCCATCTACACGTAGCATAGAAAGATAAGCATTCACATCAAGGTTAGCAGACACTGTGTTCAAGATCAGATCAAATTTGTTCGCAAGTGTTGCAAATGTCTCTGCATCACCTGTTGCATAATAATGATCTGCTCCAAAACCGATTGCTTCTTCTTTTTTACTCATCGAACGACTCAATACCGTTACTTCTGCGCCTAGTGCATGAGCGAATTGAATCGCAAGGTGACCTAGACCACCAACACCAACGATTGCTACTTTTTTACCAGGGCCGATATTCCAGTGTTTCAAAGGAGAATACGTAGTGATTCCAGCACATAGAAGTGGACTAGCTACATCCAAGCCTAATGCTTCTGGAATACTAACTACAAAACGATCAGTAACAACGATTTTTTGGCTGTATCCGCCATAAGTTGGGTTACCATCATAGTCTCTAGAGTTATATGTTTGGACAACACCTTTGGTACAGTATTGCTCGTCACCTTGTAGACAATATTCACATTCGCCACAAGAATCTACAAAACAACCTACACCTACGCGGTCGCCTACAGCAAATTTAGTTACATCTGTTCCGACTGCTTCAACCACACCAGCGATTTCATGACCTGGAACCATTGGGAAAATACCGCCGCCCCATTCGTCATAAGCGCTATGAATATCCGAGTGACAGATACCGCTAAATTTGATATCAATCAAAATATCATTTGGACGTAATTCTCTCCGTTCAATCGTTGTTTTCTCAAATGGTGCTTTTGGACTTGCAGCACTGAGTACGTGTGTTTTGCACATAAGTTTCTCTGCTCCTTCTCCTTAAGCAATATCAATTTCTTTTGAAATGCTAAAGTGTTCGATTTTTTTTAGTATATTAAACGTATAACACATTTTACGGATCAACCAAACATCTATACTTTAATATACACCTGTATATTATCACCAAAATAAGATTGCTTACAATCGATAAAAAAGAGCGATTTGTCTATTAATGAACAATAAATGTATATATGTTCAATAACTCATATATGTTTATGCATTTAGAAAGCCCTATAAGTTGCGATCTAGTAATAAACCTACTTGATCAGCCATCACTTCACTTGAATAAGGCATTTTGTTCACAATCCACCACTCTGTCATGCCTACATACGAAGTAACGATAAATTGTAAAAGAATATCTTTGCTAACACTAGCATTTTTCTCGCCAGATTGTTTAACTTCATTTTCAAATTCTTCACTAAGAAATTCAACAAATTGGTTGCGAAAAGAAGTAGCACCTTTACTAGCTAACATCGTTGAGAAAAAGAGATAATTTTGTTCTAAATATTCAAACCAGGGCAAAATCGCTTCTCTAAAATCAAGATCAGCTACAGAACGACAAATATTTCTTAATTTCTGAATATGTTCTTCTATCAGCTTATTAAGTAAGTCGAATTTATCTGCATAATGAAGATAGATCGTTCCCCGGCTGATATTGGCGCGATCCGAGATATCTTGCAGTGTAATTTCATCAAATCTTTTCTCAGTCATTAATTCAATAACGGCTGTTTTCATCGCTTCTTGTGATTTAAGAATACGGCGATCGATTTTGGACATAACCAGTGCACCAAGCTTTCTTAAATTATATCTATACCTCTATAAGTTAAACGTAAGTTCGTATTTTTCTTTGAGACGCTTAATATCGGTACGTGGTGGTGAGCCAAACATACGCGCATATTCGCGACTAAATTGAGAAGCACTTTCATAACCTATACGAAAAGCCACATCAGCGGCATCTGCGGATTCAGATAATAATAAGCGTCTTGCTTCTTGTAATCGCAATTGCTTTTGAAATTGAAGAGGGGTCATTGCTGTGACTTCTTTGAAGTTACGATGGAATGAAGAGACACTCATACTGGCTACTTCAGCGAGACCTTCGATTGATAACGATTGATCATAATGATCCATAATGTGCTGAATAGCATCCTGAATACGATACGTACTGCTTCCTTCCATTGCTATCTGAGCGAGTGTAGCTCCATATTCTCCTTGTAACAATCGATATAATATTTCTTTGATACATAGCGGAGCTAGAAATGGAATATCTTCAGGATGATCCAACAGACGAGCTAACCGAAGAATAGAGTCAAGCAAGCCAGCGTTGATCTGACCGACAAATAGTGCACGTCCAGCATTGTTATGGGCTACTGACTGAAGCGAAGAATCATTGAGCACATCTAAAATCTGCTGTTGAGTAAATTCAAGCTTAAAGCTTACATAAGGTTCTTCCGCAGAAGCTTTGATAACCTGACCTACTACAGGTAAATTTATCGAACCGACCAGATAATCATTCGGATTGTACGAAAATCGTTCTTTGGCTAAATAAATTTCTTTGGAGCCTTGCGCAATAAAGCAGAGTGCAGGTCGTGCTACACGATAATCTGGTTCTGAGGTATGCAAATAACGTATAAAAAACAATGAAGAAATAGCTGTTTCTTGAACACCTTCAAGAGTAGAATGACGTTTGATTAAGCGAGCAAGTTCATCTTTTTTTCTTTGCATTTCTTGAGACATACCGAACTCCTCCTTTGTAAATATGTAATAAATCGCTTACCCTACATTCGTATAACATTAAAATCTTATTGATTATGCTTGATTTACTAAATATTGGATATAAGAGAATTAGGCAATCATTTAAGATAAATGTGATAACGATGCCTGTAAATGATGTTGCATAATGTATCTAAGCAGTTGCATACGATAACCTGTTTAATGTGTCTATTATTATAGACATCTGTTCATTAACGAAGCAAGTACTTTTGAATCTGAGTATATGAAAGCGAGGAGAATCGTAATGGAATATATCAAATTAGGCAATACAGGTCTGGATGTATCACGTATTTGTTTGGGTTGTATGGGATTTGGAGATCCCAACCGTTGGGTTCATTCGTGGGTACTTAACGATGAGCAAAGCCGTCCGATTATCAAGCAAGCTTTGGAACTAGGAATCAACTTTTTTGATACTGCTAATGTATATTCTCTTGGTGCTAGTGAAGAGATTGTAGGACGCGCACTGAAAGAATATGCGAATCGTGATGAAATTGTACTCGCGACTAAAGTTCATGGCAAAATGCATGAAGGGCCTAACGGCGGAGGATTATCTCGTAAAGCGATTATGAGTGAAATTGATAAAAGTCTTCAACGTCTAGGTACAGATTATGTAGATTTGTATCAAATCCATCGATGGGATTATGAGACGCCGATTGAAGAAACGATGGAAGCATTACATGATGTCGTTAAAGCTGGTAAAGCGAGATATATTGGAGCATCTGCCATGTATGCTTGGCAGTTTTTGAAAGCTATTGATACTGCTAAAGCCAATCATTGGACTTCTTTTGTATCGATGCAGAATCATTTGAATTTGTTATATCGTGAAGAAGAACGAGAAATGTTACCGCTTTGTATCGAAGAAGGTATAGGCGTAATTCCATACAGTCCATTAGCTTCTGGACGATTAACACGTGATCCTAATGAAACGACGGAGCGTTCAACAACAGATAAAGTGCAAAAATCTAAATATGATGCTACAGCAGATGCAGATCGTGTCATTATTGATCAAGTGGCTGATATTGCACAAAAACGCGGTGTGCCACGTTCCCATATCGCTCTAGCTTGGCTGTTACAAAAGCAACCGGTGAGTGCTCCAATCGTAGGAGCAACCAAATCTTCTCATTTGGAAGATGCAGTAGCCGCTCTTGCTATAACGTTGACTCCAGAAGAAGTAACTTCTCTGGAAGAAGGGTATATCCCGCATCCTGTTGTCGGCTTACTTCCGTATCCGTCCAAATAAATACTACAATAAGATATACCAGTAAGTGAGTGCAATGAAGAGCAGTAGGTCTATGACTACTGCTCTTTGTAGTACATTTTGGAGTACATATCGTAACAATAGAAGAGAATGATCTGCATTTTCGTTATAATAGAGACATTCGTGTACAAGAAAGGAATGCAGTGATGAAGAAAGTAATCGTAATCGGAGCAGGAATTTTAGGAGCTTCAACCGCTTATCAGTTAAGTAAAATGGGAGCAGAAGTCCTTCTTATAGATCGGCAAGATCAAGGGCAAGCCACCGATGCGGCGGCAGGAATCATTTGCCCGTGGTTATCTCAACGTCGTAATCAAGCATGGTATCGTCTTGCCAAAGCAGGAGCACAATTTTATCCACAACTGATTCAAGAACTTGAAGAAGCAGGAGAAATCAATACTGGATATGCTCAAGTCGGAGCACTGAGTATTCATGAAGATATAGATAAAATCATCAAAATGCAAGAACGAGCAAAGGTACGTAAAGAACATGCGCCTGAAATTGGAGATATTACTATTTTGGATGATCAGGAGACCCAAGCAAGATTCCCTTTGCTAAAAAAAGGCTATCATGCTGTTCATATTAGCGGAGCTGCTCGTGTAGATGGTCGTGCATTACGAGATGCACTAATCCGATCAGCACAGAAACATGGGGCACAGTGGATCGAAGGAGATGCGACCCTGCTATACCAAGATCATCAAGTTACAGGAGTTGCTGTGAACGGAGAAAGTTGGCAAGCAGATCAGGTGGTTGTATGTGCAGGCGCATGGGCTACTTCATTACTTCAGCCTTTAGGTATTGAGCTACAAGTGAGTTACCAGAAAGCACAAATTATTCATTTACAGGTAGAACAGCAATCTGATGATATCGGAAAATGGCCTGTGATTATGCCCCCTACAGACCAATATCTGCTTGCATTTGATGAGCAAAAAATAGTCGTCGGCGCTACTCATGAAAATGATATCGAAGGCTATGATACTAGAGTTACAGCAGGTGGCATGCAAGAAGTATTGAATAAAGGATTAGAATTAGCACCCGATCTTGCAAATAGTTCACTACAAGAAGTACGTGTAGGTTTTAGACCTTTTACTCCAGGATTCTTACCTGTCATTGGAGCGATTCCAGAATGGAAAGGATTATTAACAGCCAACGGGCTTGGAGCATCAGGCTTAACGATGGGGCCTTTTATCGGCTATCAACTGGCTAAGTTAGCGCTTGATATGGAAGTCGATATTGATATCAATGATTACGATATTAGAACAGCTTTGAATGAATGACTTAACTGAATAGCTTCAATCTAAATATAACCAAAAGGCAAATCATTTTAGATCAGTAGATCTTGAATGATTTGCCTTTTGTTATGGAATAAAGATGTTACAGATATGCTCTAAAATATAGTCAGAAGAATGACCACGCACATTTTTTTGAAATACATAGGAATCATTGCGCAAGGCACTCATCAACATATCTGCTTGAAATAAAGCGAATGAATGCTCATTTTCAGGTGATATTTCTTCAAATAAAGTACACAGTATATGGTGTAATCGATTGTACAAAGGGCTTTTGTTCTGCTGCTCTATTCCGCGATCATTAGAGTTCTCTATCCCTGTAAGTAACTGCACATTCTTTTCTCTGAATTGTATAAATAAACTCAATAATCCTCGTAAACGTTCTTTTCCTGTAGAAGATAGATGGCTTTGCAAATACTTCTCAATATTATCAAACAGTAGATTGGCATTATCTTGAATTAATTCAGAACACAGTTCGCTTTTGTTACGGTAACGACGATATAGAGTACCTGATCCGATCTGTGCTTCTGTAGCGATCTGGTTCATACTAACTTCTTCGACACCATGTATTTCAAATAGTTTAAATGCTACATCCAAGATACGTTTACGATTTTCCGCAGCATCCCGGCGTTCTGATCGATACGTTGTATTGGGGTGATCCATTATTTCTCACATCCTGTTATTCAGTATGAAATTTGACAAGGGGAGAGTTCTCCGTTTAAGCTTTAAAAGTGGTAAGCGGAGAACTCTCCCTTTATCAATATTTTTTAAGAAAGGAATAGGCAACCTATGAAAAGTAAACCTAATAACGTTCTGTTTGTCAATGAATTACAACGATGCCAGTCTTATAGTTATGAAGTCCAAAACCGTTCTGTTGCTATTCTCTATTTATAAAAGTCATTAGTGTATTTTCTAAAAAAGCATTGAAAGGATGATGATCATGAATACATTTAACTCTATAACTGCAACTTCCAGGCTGAATCCATTTCGCAGTGATGCTGGTGAAGGACAATTTTCAATTTTTGCTGAATTGAGAGCAATGGGAGCGGTGATCCCAATCACTGTTCCGATGGGAAATACGAAGGGTCAGCAGTGGATGATCACTCGTATGGAAGAAGTAACCGAAGTACTCAAAAATCCCAGACTTTTTACTGTGGATCAAAGTCTAATCGAAGGATTAACACCTTCTGTACCTGAAACGACAACGAAAGCAGATTCATCTGCGCCTACTACTTTTTTTAGCGGCAAATCCATGATATCTGTAGATGAACCGGATCATCGACGTTTGCGTAGACTGGTATCCAAAGCATTTACACCCAGATATATGGAAAGTCTGCGTCCAAGTGTACAACAGATTGCTGACGAATTATTAGATAAAGTACAGGAACAAGGACATATGGATATTGTCAAAGACTATGCACATCCACTGCCGATTAATGTGATCTGCGATATGTTAGGTGTGCCTGTAGAAGAGCGTGCTCAAGTTCATGTCTGGTCGACAGCTATTTCACATGGTCTTGGTCTAGGAGTAAGAGAACCTGAGGTAGAAGCTAATTTACGTGCATTTGGCGATTATACAGCTCAACTTGTAGAAACCAAGCGTAAACGTCCAGCCGATGATCTGATAAGCCAATTGATTGCAATCGAAGAAGAGGGGGATCATTTGAGTGAAGATGAACTACTTTCTATGATTACATTATTGATCTTTGCCGGTCATGAGACGACTTCTAATTTGCTTGCTACTGGAACTTTGATGTTGTTGGATTATCCAGAGCAATTGAATAAGCTCAAAGCTGATCCTGAACTCACATCCTCAGCATTTGAAGAGTTACTCCGATTCAACGGACCTGCTACAATGACAGGCCCTCGTTATGCTACAGAAGATACCATACTCGGTGGTCAGCAAATCAGCAAAGGAGATGTAGTGATTCCTTTACTAAAATCAGCGAATCGAGACGAACTGTTATTTGAACATTCAGAAAAGTTGGATATCGATCGTGCGGTGAATCGTCATCTAGCTTTTGGACATGGGATTCACTCTTGTCTGGGAGCGCCGTTAGCGCGCGTCGAAGGCGATGTAGCTTTTAGAACATTACTTCGTCGGATGCCTAATTTACAACTAGCTGTTCCGCGTGAAG
Organism: Paenibacillus nicotianae; assembly: GCF_042681745.1. NCBI lineage: Bacteria > Bacillati > Bacillota > Bacilli > Caryophanales > Paenibacillaceae > Paenibacillus > Paenibacillus nicotianae. Next base: position 1,447,326 of record NZ_JBHUGF010000010.1, read on the forward strand.
AAGTGAACTGGCATTTTGCCCTGAGTTCGCAAAGTCTGGTCACATTGCCAGTTACATTTTGATCTATATAATACAGTGATTTGGAAGAAAAAAAGGAGTACAGACGCGGTCTGTACTCCTTTTGTATATCTAATTACCTTTAATCCCAATTAATCGCGTACGATTGATTAGGACTACTTTTGGTTATAATACAAATAACAAATCATATTCAAATCTTTAGATATCCTTAGATTACATTCGAAAATGGAGGAATATATAATGAGTAACTTTGATGTTTTATTTATAGGTAGTGGTCAAGGCGCATGGAATGCAGCGATGCCTTTAACGATGGCAGGTCAAAAAGTAGCTATTGTCGAACGCAATAAAATTGCTGGTGTATGTACAAACTATGGTTGTAATCCAAAAATTATTTTGGATGGCCCTATTAAAGTGATGGAAGACGCGCAAGCATATCATGGAATCGGTATGACAAGTGAAATGAAGATTAACTGGTCTGAATTAATGGCTCACAAAAATAAAGTTCTAGATGCTTTACCTGTGATGTTAGAGGAAAATTTCAAAAAAGCAGGCATTGAAGTGATCAAAGGGGAAGCGTCTTTTGTAAATGAAAAAACGGTCTCTGTGAATGGTCAACAATATACCGCAGACAAAATTGTAATTGCAAGTGGTCAACGTCCAACGCCACTAGATATACCTGGTAAAGAATACTTAAAAACAAGCAATGAATTTTTATACTTAGAAGATCTTCCAGATCATATTGTATTTGTAGGTGCTGGTTATGTATCGATGGAACTGGCTTCTATTGCTGTTAAAGTAGGAGCAACTGTGCATGTAATCCAATCATCCGATCATATTTTAAATGAATTCCACCAACCTTATGCGCAGAAATTACTGAAAAAGATGCAACAAGATGGAATCCAATTCCATTTCAGTGAAAAATTAAGCAAAGTCGAACAACAAGGTGAGCAGTTGCAGATCACGACAGAAAACGGTCTGACATTAACAACCCAATTAGTCATTAATGCTACAGGCCGCGTGCCGAATGTAGAAAATCTAAATCTTGAAGCAGCCGGTGTAGAGTACAACAGTAAAGGTATAGTGGTTGATGAATACCTACAAACTACACAAAAAGGGATTTACGCAAGCGGAGATATTCTTGATAAAAAACAACCGCGTCTAACTCCAACTGCTGTATTTGAAGCGAAATACCTAGCGGCTTCTTTCTTGGGTGCTCAGACTCAGGGTATTGAGTATCCACCGATCGCTACGATTGCTTTTACTGTACCTCGGATTGCACAAATTGGGATAACAGTTGAAGAAGCTGAATCTACTGGACTTACAGTGAAACCAATCGATCTAGGCAAACAGTGGGACTTTGCAGGTCGTAATGAAACAGAAGCTCATTTGACTCTTATCTACGATCAAGAGCAAAAACTTGTCGGTGCGTCTGCTTATAGTCAAGAAGCACTTGAGATCATTAATAGCTTAACTCCTGTGATTACACTAGGATTAACTTCCAAAGATGTAGACAAATTGATCTATGCATTCCCTTCTTTTGAAACGATGATTCCAAGATATATGCAAGAAGCAAAATAAGCAGAAATAAAACCCCTTACTGTAATATACAGTAGGGGGTTTTTATGTTATTCAGGCATTTCATTATTCATCCAACTATCTACTTGGAAGTCATTATTGTTATCTGCTTGTGCTTTGATTTGTTTGAGTTTAGATTGAGCTTCTTCTAACGTAGAATACTCACCAATCACACCAATAAATTGATCGTTTGCTATTTTGATAAATGAAATATCTTCTTGCGGATAAGTTTCTTCTAACATACCCATCTGTTCTCCAAATGGCATAGGCTGTGTACGAAGAGTAAATATCTTTTGCGGTTGAGCGGGCTTGCTATTTGAACTTAGTGTTAATTCCATAGAAGCGGGATGTTCAAATTCAGTAACAGAATAGTTCACATTGTTTTGGAGCTGCACTACAAATCCCATAGCTGAATCATCCAAAATCATAGATGAATACACATCTTTTACTAACGGAAGCGCAAGTAAATCTTTTCTCACTTGATCGTAATTAAATGTGCGTACACCTTCAAAAGTAAAAATTAAGCGATTCGGTGCTGTTTTGTGTTTTACCGTATAAAAAGGAACACGATTGCTAACTTTGCCGTCATGACTAAAATGAATTTGAATACGGTCTTGCACTACAGAGGTATCGATTTGAGCACCATCTGTTATTTCTCCGCCTTGACCCCATTGCAATACTTGTACGATATGTCCGAGCACAGGAATCTTGGACATAGCACTTGCTACGCCAGGAATATTAACTAACAATACAAAAGCAATACAGGCTGCAATCAGAGAACTATATCGAACAATACGCAATGATCGTTTACGCTGGATCGCTTTTTGTTGAGCATGGTGGATAACATCAGCCAGTTGCTCAGGAATATGAATATCATCATAACGATTTTTTTTCATCATATCTTTTAGACCTCTCCTTCAATCAAATAAACCTTTAACTTTTTGAGAATACGATAGTATCTTGTTTTGACTGTGCTTTCAGATATCGAAAGAACTTCAGATATTTCTTTAAAAGACAGGTCGACAAAGAATTTTAGAATAATATAGGATTTTTCTTCAGGAATCAGACGATCGATAGCATCATATAAATCCATTTTGTCCTCTAGCGTAGTTCCATCCGACTATACAATAAATTCCTGTGTATGATCTTCAATATAAGTAAATCGTTTATTCCGACGAATGTAATCAATAGCAGTATTAATAACAATACGGGACATCCATGAATCGAAATAAGCAATCGAATCTTTTTTTCCAAAAGCAATATAGCCTTTGTAGGCGGCTTCGGATACAATATCCAGTGCTTGATGTTCATTTTTCACGTAACAGTAAGCCAGTCGATATAATTTTTCACGTATCGTCGCTATTTTTTTGCTGAATTGTTGTTCTTTTTTACGATTCATCATAAACACTTCTTATCAACACTCCTTATTAACATCAACGGACAGACTCTATATAGTCATCCCAATTTCTGTACTGCTCAAGCGCTTGAATAGTCAGTACTTGTTAAACTGATAAGAAAGCCAAATAGTTTTCGTTATGTATAATAAAACTAAATCATAAACGATCAGTAGCAAAAACCAGCCTGTTACCCGGCTGGTTAGAAGTAAAATCTATATGGCTACATTTATATTAGATATCATCAATCATATGGCTACTATTGAATTTGTGCAGGGATTGTTCGGTATTTTTCAGATGATGCTTATAATCGATTTTGTAAATACAACTATAGATCACATTTAATACATATTCTAAGGCTATTTGTGAAGAGAATGTACCGATCTTAGCGAGTTTTACTTCATCGTTAGGAAGCTTGATACAGATTGTACTTGATCGTGCTAATTCACTTTGATCATTCGCTGTTATCGTTACAAAAGGAATCTGTTCCTGCTGTAAGTAACGAGATACTTTGAGATAACTAGGAGAATTGCTATGATACGTCAAAAACAGAGCGCAATCTCGTGGTGTCATATTAAGGGTATGATGTGCCCATTCAGACAGTTCAGTCGCAATAATAACGTACTTATTGATTTTAAATAATTTGTTTTGCAAGCTTTTAGCACGAATCTGAGAATCCCCTAAAGCATATATAAAAATACGCTCTGCTTTATCTAGTAACTGTGCTGTCTGTGAAAGTAACGCCTCTTCCATAAAAGCAATATTCTTCTCAATCGTATTTTTCATCAAATCAGCGATTTCCTTAGCGATCTGCATCGAAGATTCTCCAAGACTGAATGGATAGTTCACATCGACTTCGCTAAATTGATGTTGATTCTGCTCAAATTCGCGTGCTAGAGAAAGGCTAAATTCTTTAAACCCGGATAATCCTAGCTTATGAGTTAACCGATTGATTGCAGAATGAGAAGTATATGTAGCTTTCGCTAGTTCCTGAATAGTGAAAGCTAACATTTTTTCTTGATGCGTCAAAATATAAGTAGCAATACTTTGTTCATTGGTCGTAAATTGTTTCATTTCAGCTAATTGTAAAAGCACTTTCAAAAGATTTCACTCCTATTCCAATACAACAATAACGTTCAAAATCTTTTGGTATTGAACATTTTGTTCAAAGAACACCTTATATTTAGTTGATCAATCAGCGAATACTGGTCGAATATACCGTTATAAAGCTAATCCCTTTACGCTACAGATTCTTTTTTTATAATAAAAGAAACCAAGTGATAAAAGGAGCAAGCATGATGTTAACTATTGGCTATATCGGCAATGGCAAAAGTACAAATCGCTATCATTTGCCTTTTTCTATAAATCGCGATTATTTGAATGTCAAAACAATTTATGCACGTCATCCCTACAAAACAGACTGGACACAGATGGAACATATCCTCTATACCGATGATATCACAAATATACTTCATGATCCTGATATTCAGTTAGTCGTGATCTGCACACATACCGAGTCTCATTATACGTATGCCAAAATGGCACTGGATCATGGCAAACATGTACTTGTCGAAAAACCATTTATGCTGACCAAAGACGAAGCAGATTCTATTTTTCAATACGCTAAAGAAAAGAACTTATTGATCCAATGCTATCAAAATAGACGCTATGACTCTGATTTCTTAACGATGCAAAAAGTGATGGAAATATTAGAAAAAGGGATAAAGGAGTGTTCTTAATATGAAGTTAGGAATCGTCGGATCAGGGATGATTGTAGAAGATTTACTGAGCTTTATTGGAGATATTCCAGCGATTCATCTACAAGCTATCTGCGCGCGTTCAGGTCATGAAGAGAAGTTATCGAAGTGGCAAGCTCAATATCAGATCAAGCACATGTATACAGACTATAGTCGATTACTTGCCGATGAGCAGGTAGACACTATTTATATTGGACTTCCTAATCATTTGCATTATTCATATGCCAAGCAAGCCTTAGAACAAGGCAAGCATGTAATCTGTGAGAAACCTTTTACATCGAATCTACAAGAGTTTGTAGAACTCAAAGAACTTGCGATACTCCAACATTTGGTGCTAGTTGAAGCGATCTCTAATCAATATCTAAAAAATGTACTCGCTATCCGCGAACAACTGCCCAAGCTTGGCAATATCAAAATTGTAGAGTCTAACTATTCGCAATTCTCATCACGTTACCACAGATTCAAAGCAGGGGAAGTATTATCCGCGTTCAATCCTGCTGCGTCAGGTGGCGCATTGATGGATATTAATCTGTACAATATTCATCTTGTGGTTGGTTTATTTGGTAGTCCACATGCGGTTCATTATTATGCCAATATAGAGCGGGGGATCGACACCTCAGGCATATTGTTACTCGATTATGATCATTTCAAATGCGTCTGTATCGGTTCCAAAGACACGAGTGCACCGAATCGAACCAATATTCAAGGCGATCAAGGTTATATCTCGATTGCAGGTTCTACCAATATTGTCGATCATTTTGAGTATGTTGCGTATAATGAATCCCCTGTTCAAATAGATATCAAAGATCATCCGCATCGTATGTATGATGAATTTGTAGAGTTCGAACGAATCATTCAACAACAAGATCTACTTAAAGTGGCTGAAATGCTTAATCACAGTGAGAAAGTGATGAATGTAATCGAACAAGCCAAATCTTCTGCTGGACTTGTATTTGATGCAGATATGTAAATACAATAACAAATTAGAACAAATGTATAGCGATGAGTCATAAAGGCTAATCCTTTACATCGTATTTATTTCATGATAGTATTTATTTCGATATATATCGAAATAAATACTATAGGGTAAAACATTTTATACTCGAGAAAGGGCTAGTTGAAAATGGAGATTGATCAAATTGTTAAGGTTTATAAAGCATTGGGGGATAGTACTCGATACAAGGTTGTCCAAATTATTGGTGAGGAAAATAGTTTGTGTCCCGCACAGCTTGAAGGCCGTCTTGATGGTATTCCTTTGTCCACGTTATCTCATCATTTAAAGCAATTATCAGATTGTGGAATTTTAAATTCTGAGAAGCGAGGAACCTATATTTTTTATAGTTTGAATGAGGCTGTTGCCAAAAAGTTTATACCTGATCTATATGATATTTCCATTAAAACGGATACGCCGAAATCATAAATATGATAATTCTGTATTTATACGGAATTATTTTTTGTTTATTATTTCCACTTTTTTCGAAATATAAAATGTTATACCTTAAAAAATCGGAGGTTTGTTACTATCGTATTTCTTTAAATAGTCATACAGATTGGAATTTTTACCATCTATACTGATTAATATTTCTGTATTTTTAGAAATATAGAATTAAAGTATATGAAGCTGTTACACAATTATTAGTAGGTGAAAAATGTAACTCTACGCTAATTCACTAACCAAAATAAACAAAAAGAAAGGAGATCGGTATGAATGACAGAGAAAAAACAACTCAAAATTGGCGGCATTATAGATGGAGTAGGCTTTAATTATATGGGGTGGCGACATCCGGATATGCCTGCTAACGCCAGTGAGAACATTGATTACTATGTACAAAAAGCTAAAAGATTAGAAGAAGGAAAGTTTGAAATGATCTTTTTAGCTGATGTTAGCCATATTGGACCAAGAATGATTCCTCATTACCTTAGTATGTTTGAAGGAGTCAGTATTCTGTCTGCTTTAAGTATGGTGACTCATTCTATTGGACTTACTGCTACCATTGCGACTTCCTATGCAGATCCATTCACTGTTGCCCGTCAGATGGCTTCTCTCGACAAAATCAGTAATGGCAGAGCGGGTTGGAATGCTGTTACTTCTAATCCAGGTGGATTAGCAAATTATAGTCGCACCCATCTTTCTAAAGCAGATTTGTATCCAATGCAAAATGAATTTTTGGAGGTTGTAAAAGGGCTTTGGGACTCCTATGAAGAGGATGCTTTTATACGCGATAAAAAAAGCGGAGTATTCCATGACCCACAAAAAATGCACGCTCTCAACTATAGAGGAAACTATTTTTCAGTAGATGGGCCGTTAAATATTAGCCCTTCAAGACAAGGAAGACCGGTCATATTTCAAGCTGGTACTTCTTCAGATCTAATGAATATTGCCTCGAAACATGCAGATGGTATATTCACTGGTTTTGAAGAGTTAGAGGATGCTAAAGCATTCAGTAAAGAGTTAAAAAGAAGAGTCAGACTAGAGGGTCGTTCACCTGATGATTTCTTGATTATGCCCGGACATAATCCGATTGTAGGACGGACAGAAAAAGAAGCAGAAGAAAAATTTCAAGAGTTGCAGTCACTCATGCCTATTTACCAAATACCAAAGCCGAATTTTTTTGGTTCAGCAGAAAAAGTAGCAGATCAAGTTCAATGTTGGTATGAGGCAGGGGCGATGGATGTATTGCTCATAAGACAGGAACATCCTTCTGGATTTGATGACTTTATTGAATTAGTCGTGCCTATTTTACAAGACAAAGGAATTTTCCACAAAGAATATGAATCCAACACATTACGAGATAATTTGGGTTTACCTTATCCTACAAATAGATACTCTATTCGAAACCATGATGACTTAAATTAATCTACAAGGAGATATAGAAATGAAAAAGGAATACAATACGCGTGCTATTATGGTAGCGCTACTTATCTGCGGTTTTTCTGGATATCTAAGCGAAACTGCTATCAATATTGCTATGACTAATCTAATGGAAGTATTCCAAATTTCAGCGGCAACTGTACAGTGGTTAACGACAGGGTATATGTTGACTATAGGTATTTTGACACCAATAAGTGCAATGTTATTGCAAATGTTTTCTACAAGACAACTATTCATAGGTTCGCTTGTCAGCTTAATATTAGGTACATTGATCGCGGCGCTGGCTATTAACTTTGAAATGTTAATGTTCAGTCGAATTTTGCAGGCAGTAGGTATGAGCACCTTGATCCCGCTCTTGTTCAATACCGTTCTCGTCATCTATCCACATCATAAACGGGGAGCAGCAATGGGGTTAGTGGGGCTTGTAACGATGTTTGCCCCGGCGATCGGGCCGACTTTCGGTGGTCTAGTCGTGGGATATTTAACATGGCAGTATATTTTCTGGATATCGCTTCCATTTTTAGTTGTAGGGTTGTTGATGGGATTGAAGTATTTAGAGAATGTTACTGATGTCATCAAGCAAAAGATTGATATACTGTCTGTGTTATTATCAACGATTGGATTCGGAGGAGTTGTTTATGGATTTAGTCAGGTCAGCGAAGGATCGGAAGGTTGGAGCAATCCAGTAGTGATTACTTCAATCATTGTTGGCGTTATCGCACTGGTGCTATTCATACTGCGTCAGAACGTGATGAGTAATCCGATGATCGATCTGAGGGTTTTCAAATATCCGATGTATGTTATCGGACTAATCCTAGTAGCATTATGCCCAATGATTTTTATGACGACGTTGATTACACTACCAATGTTTCTACAGACAGGTGCAGGATTATCTCCGTTCACTGCGGGGCTCATGCTTTTGCCGGGTAGTGCACTTTTCGGGCTCCTGTCCCCACGTATAGGTAGCCTTTTCGATAAATATGGACCTAAATGGTTGGTTATTCCCGGATTTGCGATTCTTTCCGTTATGTTATGGTTCTTCACCACTCTATCTCCTGCTTCTTCAATCACTTTGATGGTCGCTTTGCATATAGGGCTTTCTATTGGGACAGCCTTGATATTAATGCCTGCTCAAACGCACGCACTCAATCAATTACCGCCAGAATTATATCCACACGGTACAGCAGTTGTAAACACATTGCCGCAAGTTACAGGGGCGATTGGAATTGCTGTAGCTGTCAGTATCCTCACAGGTGGTATAGATAAATATCTGCAAGGCTTCTCCACTTCTGCCAAACTGAGCGAAATGGCAAATGCGATGTCGGCAGGATCACATAACGTGTTCTTTTATATGATTATATTAGCACTTATTGGATTGGTTACAGCGTTCTTTATTCGCCGTGGTGTAGTCAACCGCAAAGAGGTCAGTACGCAGCTTTGATGGTTTACTAACTAATTCTGTATAAATATCTATCCAAAATAGTCATACTAAAATGAACCAAAAACAGGAAGCCAGTTGAAATTCATGAGCTGGTATCGTCCAAATATACGTATTATAAATAATCGCTAGAAACAAAAAGAGCATTGATATCAAAACGATCAATGCTCTTTTTGCTTCTCTACAGGATTATTATATTTATGAAACAATACATTGAAGCCAATAGAAATGTTATTCATAGCAGAAAGGATACTACTTCTTTAATTGAGTCTAGATATTGATACATAGAACGTTATCTGTTAATTTGTTCTACATTATCTAGCTTTAATATAGGGTTAGATGCTCTGTATTCTACAGGAGACATGCCGAATTGATTACGAAATACCCGATGAAAATAAGAATAACTGGCAAAACCACAAGTCTCTGCAATATGCTCTAGTGTCATCTCGCTATACTGAATTTGTTCGATCGCTGCTTTGAGACGAATTTCAATTGCATATTGGATCATAGTTTTGCCATAATGTTCTTTAAATAATTTGACTGCACGCGAAAGACTAAGACCTGCATATCTAGCGGCTTCTTCTAATTTGAAAGTCATTGTAGCATGCTCTTCAATAAAGCGTTTGAGTAACAAGGTAGCAGAACCTTTGCGATCCATCTGCACATTATCGCTAATCGCTCGATCAATATACAGGCATAGACTGCGTAACAATACGTCTTCTAATTCGGTATCTTCTTCAGGAAGCCCGCGCCGCTTTTCTAGTAACAGATTATGCCATAGTCCGATCAATTTACTTTCTGTTCCTATCGAATACACCGGTGAACGCGGCTTACGTTGCCACCATTCATCGATCCATGATCCCTGACAGAACAAATAATAATCGCCACTAGATAATCCATCTTTTTTAGTAGGCTCTTGCACCACGAGATGATAATCATCCCCGGGCTTGAGTAATAGCAAATCACCACTTTTTAAAATATATCGATTCCCGCGTGAGAACGCTTCACAATAACCATCTGTCTGTAAGCGAAAAATGTAATGTTGTAGTCCATTTTTTATTTGATGATTAAATGCTTTGTAATGATATGAATGATCACAGATCAAAAGAGATGTGTCCAAAATAATCCCCCTAGCCAAAACTTGAGCAAATAGTTCATGTTTTTACGATATTGTGTATGTTCATTTTAGCGTGTCTTGTTCTAAAATAATAGATGAAAGATAACTCTTACACATAGAATAAAAATAATCCAAAGAGGTGCTTTTGAAATGACAACATTAAATATTGGTCTGCAATTATTTACACTTCGTGATGAAACAGCTAAAGATTTCGCAGGAACATTACGAAAAGTGGCTGAACTTGGTTATCAAGGTGTAGAATTTGCAGGTTATGGAGATATTCCCGCTGAAGAAATGAAGGCGCTTTTAGACGAGCTAGGACTGAAAGGATTTAGCAGTCACGTTCCTTTACAATCGATGCGCGACAATTTGCAAAAAGAAATCGATTACTTAAAAGTGATCGGTGCACAGTATATGATCTGTCCTTATATTATGCCAGAAGATCGTCCGCAAAGCAGTGAAGAATGGGGCGCTTTATTTACAGAGTTGCAACAATTCGGAGCAGAAGCAAGCAAACAAGGACTTACTTTTGGTTATCATAACCATGATTTTGAATTCCACGGTGCATTTAAAGATACAAATGCTTTTGATGGTATGTTTGCAGAGACAACTCCAGAAGCAGTTCAAGTAGAAATGGATGTATGTTGGGTACAATTTGCAGGACAAGATCCTTTAGAATATATTCAAAAGTATGCAGGACGTTTACCGCTTCTTCATCTTAAAGATTTTGACAAAGATGAGCAGGGTCAAATGAAAACTTTAGAATTAGGACAAGGGATTGTAAATCTTCCACAAGTGATTGAACAAGCAGGTAAAGCAGGCGTACAATGGCTTATCGTTGAACAAGACGTATGTCAAAATCCTCCTCTTGAAAGCGTGTCCAATAGCTATAACTGGCTTAAACAAAATTACTTACATTAATCCAACGTTTATCAGAACACATACATCTAATCGATATCGACTAAAAGGAGACTATTATTCATGAACAAGATTAAAGTAGCTGTATTCGGTTGCGGAGCTATTGCTCAGCGCAGACATATTCCAGAATATGCAGAAAATCAACATGTAGAATTGGTTGCTTTTGCCGATCCTAACCTTGAACGCGCACAAGAAATGGTTGATCTGTACGGTGGTAAAGCGTACGCAAGCTATAAAGAGATTCTAGCTAATGAAGACATTGATGCAGTAAGTGTATGTACACCGAACTATTTGCATGCTCCTATGACGATTGCAGCGGCTAATGCAGGTAAACATGTATTGGTTGAAAAACCTATGGCTTGTTCGATTGAAGAAGCAGAGCAAATGATCGAAGCAGCTCGCAAAAATAATGTATACCTGATGGTAGGTCATAACCAGCGTCTAATGCCTCCTCATGTGAAAGCAAAAGAAATTTTGGATTCTGGTAAACTTGGTAAAGTATTAACGTTCCGTACATCTTTCGGACATCCTGGCCCTGAAGGTTGGAGCGTAGATGGAGCAGATAGCTGGTTTTTCCGTAAAGAAGAAGCTATTATGGGTGCGATGGGTGATCTAGGTGTACACAAATCTGACTTTATCCGCTATTTGTTAAACGATGAAGTAGCTGATGTTGCTAGCTTTATCGGTACTTTGCACAAAGAAGGTACAGAAGTAGACGATAATGCTACTTGCTTGTTACGCATGAAGAGCGGCGCAATCGGTACACTGGTAGCAAGCTGGACACAATATAGAGGCGGAGACAACAGCACGATCTTGTGGTGTGAAAATGGTGTAATGAAAATCGGAACGGTTCATGGTAACGAAGTGATTGTAGAACTTACAGACGGAACAGTTGAAACGTATGAAGTAGGTATGATGTCTACGAATGAAAAACAAGTTCCAAGTGGTGTAATTGATGCGTTTGTAGAGTCTATTACTACCAATACCCCTCCTACGATTTCAGGCGAAGAAGGTTTGCGTGCAGTGAAAGTCATTTTAGGTGCTTTTGAATCGCAAAAAACTGGACGCGTTGTACAACTGTAATCTTTTAGCAAATAGTGCAGGTGGCTTGAATCACTATTCTAACTAGAATAAGTATCCTGACTATATGTATATCATAAAAGTAAAGATCGTAACTTCTTTGTAGAAGCTACGATCTTTTTTTATATTTACTTATTTTACATTTACGTACCTAGCGATTTGTAGTTATTCCATTGCTTCTACGCAACAAAAATACAATGATAGTAACCGCAAGATTTATAAATTCAAAAAGATCAAAAAAAGAATTTAAAATAATAGTTGACTGATCGTTCTCAAATAAACTATACTTTATTCATCGGGAACGATCATTCCCGAAAGAACATCTTTTTAGATGTATAACTGTATATATGTAAGAAATTATTTTTTTAGTGATTTGAGAACGATCATTCTATATGAGGAGTAGTGAAAACATGGATATTTCAAAACAAGTCGTTATTATTAGTGGTGCTAATCGAGGTTTGGGTAAACAACTAGCTCTTGAGCTTTTGACAAGAGGGGCTAAAGTATATGCAGGAGCGAGAAATCCAGAATCTGTCGATCTACCAGGAGCTATTCCTTTACAATTAGATATTACCAATCCTCAATCTGTAATGGCGGCAACTGAAATCGCAGGCGATGCAACTGTTTTGATTAATAATGCAGGGTCATCTACAGGAGCTCCTTTGTTAGCAGGGAGTTTGGAAGATATTCATATCGAATTCAACACTCATCTGTTCGGTACACTTTCTATGATTCGTGCGTTTGCACCGATTATTGAGAAGAACGGTGGAGGTTCTATTCTAAACATCTTATCCGTATTATCTTGGATCAGTATAGGTCAAGAAGGAGCATATACGGCTGCCAAAGCTGCTGAATGGGGATTGACCAACGTATTACGTCTCGAATTAGCTCCTAAAAATATCAAAGTAGCTGGCTTGCATGTAGGATTTATGGATACAGATATGACAGCAGGGTTGGATACACCGAAATCTTCTCCACAAGATATAGCCAAACTTGCAGTAGATGGAATCGAAGCTGGTGTTTATGAGATTCTTGGCGATGATATCAGCCGACAAGTACAACAAGGATTTGCTGGAGGTATTCCTGCGTTGTACCCGCAATTATTCCAATAAAAGTAGATCACCTATAAGGAGAATTAAATATGCGTTTTCTAGTTCACGTCCGAATTCAACCGGATGCCCCACAGCAAGAAATAGATGAACAGTTACCAGCAGAACAAGCAAGATTTGCAGAATTAGTAGCAGAAGGGGTTATCCAGAACTTTTATCTTTCGCATACTAGAGATGAACATTGGTCTATTTGTATAGCTGATCATCAAGATACATTACAAGAAGCTTTACAAACATTACCATTTTATAAATATATGATCGTAGAATATACTGAATTGGTTGACGAATAAGAAAGTGATTGTAGCACTTAAATAAGAGGTGGTATACCACCTCTAGCGCTTTCTTTACTTAACGTTCTCAATATGTTACATTCTTCGTATTGGGGGGAGTTTTATGTCAAGAAGCAAAGAATTTGAAGTTAATGAAGTACTCGATAAAGCTATGGTTCTTTTTTGGGAACAAGGTTACGAGAAAACATCGATGAGTGATCTGGTAGAGCATATGGGTATTCATCGTAGAAGTTTATATGATACATTTGGCGATAAACATTCATTGTTTCTACAGGCTATAGATCGTTACACAAATAAAGTTAAAATTAATCTTACCAGTGAAGTTAAACAATCCAAAACAGCAACAGAAGCATTGCAGTCTATTTTTCAATTTATGGTTTCAGAAGAAGAAGGATTACCTTCTGGTTGCTTGTTAGTCAATACAATAACAGAACTGGCAGCTCGTGATACAGATGTGAATACCAAATCGATTGAATCGTTTAGAATAACGGAAGATATGCTTGAACAAATTGTGTTATGGGGTCAACGGGACGGAGAATTTACTTCAGATCAGAATGCTAAAGAACTGGCAGAATATCTGAATACACTTTCGATTGGGATAAGAGTTATGGGAAGATCATCGATAGATAAAGCAAAGTTATTGCATATTATAGATGTATCTATCAATTTAATAAAAAGCTAACCTTGTTCAAAGTGTTGAAAATGATTTTTTAGTATATAAGTATCTGATTTAGCATGATCATAGTGCTAATCATTGATACTTTTGCCTTTTCGAGAACGATCATTCTCAATAATAAATTTTGAAATGATGCGTACTAACTATCTGTCATAGAAACAAACAAATTATATATTAAGGTGGATGCAAATGAGAAAAACTGTACTTATCACTGGTGCTTCAGGTGGAATTGGAAAAGAATTAGCAGATCGTTTTGCTAAAGATGGTCATAATATGGTTCTTGTAGCAAGAAGTGAAGCCAAACTTGTAGAAATGGCAAAAGGATATCGCAAAAATTATGGTGTTGATGTCACTGTATTTGCAAAAGACGTAACTGTACCAGGCGTTGCTCAAGAGATGGCAACCGAGCTTAAAAAGGAAGGTATTATAGTAGATTATCTTATTAATAACGCAGGATTTGGCTTATACGGATCGTTTTTAGAAACGGATCTAGAACAAGAAATGAATATGATCGACGTAAATATTAAAGCATTAACGATAATGACCAAATTATTCTTACCTGATATGGTCAAGCGTCGTCAAGGTGGTATTATGAATGTTGCTTCAGTAGCAGCTTTCTATCCGGGGCCACTAATGGCAGTGTATTTTGCGACAAAAGCATATGTTCTTTCGTTTACAGAAGCATTGCAAAATGAATTAATAGGAACCGGCGTAACTGCAACTGCTCTTTGCCCGGGACCTACAGCAACGGATTTCGTAGATCGATCTGATGTAGGAGCTTCCAAGCTATACCAAAGCGGTGTGATGGAAGTCGGAGTCGTGGCCGATGAAGCTTATCGTGGTTTCATACATGGCAAAACATTGATTATTCCAGGAGCGATTCACCGCTTTATTACTTCTTTACCTCGATTTTTACCACGTAAAATGATGACAGGTCAGATTAGAGCACGTACAGAACATGTTGATCGTTAATCTAATCTCAAATTAAAGTACTTAGCCATTATAGTATAAAAGGAGTGAACCCCCTTGCTTTATTACGAATCTCCAGAGGCGCTAGTCTCCTGGCATGAAGATATAAAAACAGTTGTTATTGAATGGAAAGGGTTTGCTAGTCGAGATAAGTATCAGGTTCCTTTGAACAAAAGCTTGGATTTATTAATCACACACCAAGCGACAAAATCTATTGCAAACACATTAAAATTCTCAGCTATATCACCTGCTGATCAGCAGTGGTTCTCTAACGTTTGGTTTCCAAAAGCAACGGAAGCCGGATTAAAATATATGGCTCTAATTACGCCAGAAAAAGTAGTAGCTAGATCTATTTTGAAAAGACTAGATACCGAGCTTGTAGGAAGCTATACTACTGCAAACTTCAATTCAATGGAAGAAGCTATACAATGGTTGTCGTCATCATCCCGTTGAGAACGAAAGCATTCTAGCTAATAAGATGGTGTATAGGCATGAATGTACATCAAGATAAATAAGATTATTTTTATTATTATTTTATAAATAAAAATTAATTTAAAGTCGCTTATACAGCGACTTTTTTTATTGGTCTGAGTGAAAATTATCTAATGTCGTTTGCAAATCTATCGTCTGACCGGATAAATATGCTCTGTTTACCATAACTATATAAAATGGATTGAGATAATTAGGCAATCATTCGAGATGATCAGGATATTCGATTTTTTGGGAATCCTTCATAATAGAGTCATAGCAAGATTACTCTTATTTGAATGAAAAGAGGAATTTATAATATGTGTAATCATCATACTCATCCAACAACCCGGGCATTAAGTGTTCCTACAGCCCAAGCATCATTTGTAACTACAACTATCCAACGAAGAGAATTGCGAGCAGATGATATTGCAATCGATATCCAATATTGTGGTATTTGCCACTCTGATATTCATAACGCACATGACGATTTTGGCAGAGGTGTCTTTCCGATGGTTCCAGGACATGAGATTACAGGCATAGTGACTGCGATAGGTAGCGAAGTAACTACTTTTCAGATCGGCGATCGAGTCGGTGTAGGCTGTTTTGTAGACTCTTGTGGTGAATGTGTATTTTGCCTTAAAGGAGAAGAACAATTCTGCAAAAAAGGGGTTGTCGTTGTATTCAATGCTACAGGTTACGATGGCGAATTAACATATGGCGGATATAGCCAACATATTGTTGTCAAAGAGCAATTTGTACTGCATATTCCTGATCAGTTAGCACTAGATATTGCGAGTCCGCTATTGTGTGCAGGCATTACAACGTATTCTCCGCTCAAGCACTGGGGTGTGAAAGAAGGTACAAAAGTAGCTGTGCTTGGCATGGGCGGACTGGGGCATCTTGCTGTTCAATTTGCTTATAAAATGGGAGCAGAAGTGACCGTATTGAGTCATAGCGCTAATAAAAAAGATGAATCTTATGCTTTTGGAGCAGATCATTATTATTTAACAACCGATCCGGCTACATTCCAAGAGCTAGCAGGTCAATTTGATCTGATTATTAATACCGTATCCGCCAATATCGATGTAGATGCTTTCTTATCTATTTTGAATGTAGATGGAGCGCTTGTTAATCTGGGCTTACCTAATCAGCCTGATCAATATAATGTATTTTCTTTATTTGCAGGTCGCCGAAGTATAAGCGCATCGAATGTAGGCGGAATCAAGGAAACACAAGAAATGTTAAACTTTTCAGCTCAACATAATATCGTGCCAATGATTGAGGTCATTGATGCTAGTCAGGTAGATCAAGCGTACCAACGTGTACTTGATGGTGATGTACGTTATCGCTTTGTGATTGATATGTCTACTTTAGTGTAAAGATTTCTAATTTATTCCAAAAGGAGCAGATAAGATGAATATCACAGCCGCCGCTAAGCAATATTACGAAAAGATGTTTCCTCATTCCCAATCGAAGTTAGCAGAAACAGATCCTGAATTTATCGAATTATTTGATAATTTTGCTTTCGATGAAGTTGTGAATCAAGATGATCTGGATGATCGTACTCGAATGATAGCTATTATATCTACATTAATCGGATGTCAAGGAATCGATGAATTCAAAGCTATGGTTCCAGCAGCGCTTAACTTTGACGTAACGCCTGTAGAAATAAAAGAAATTGTATATCAGTCTGTCGCTTATCTGGGGATAGGACGTGTTTTACCTTTTTTGCATGCGGCTAATGATATTTTGACAGCTCAGGGTATTGCATTGCCTTTACCGAATCAATCTACCACTACGACAGACAATCGACTGGAAGCAGGGATTCAAGCACAAGTCGATATCTTTGGAGATAGTATGAAAGACTTCTGGAAATCAGGCGCAGCAGATACCAAGCATATAAATCAATGGCTAGCGGCTAATTGCTTTGGCGATTACTATACTCGAACAGGTCTAGATCATTTACAACGAGAAATGATTACATTTTGCTTTCTACTGGCACAAGGAGGTTGTGAACCTCAATTAACCAGTCATGCAGCGGCTAATATAAGGTTGGGGCAAGATAAAAAATTTCTGATTAAGATCATTTCTCAGTGTCTGCCTTATATCGGATATCCACGAAGTTTGAATGGTTTACGTTGTGTGAATGAAGCAGCAGAACAATCAGAATAGCGTAATCACTGATTCGTTTATACGATTTGATTGTAACTAATAGATACGCTTATCAATAATAGAAAGTAGGTATCAACTATGGAAAACGAACATTTATCAAATAGTACTATTTTTCCTTTGGGTGAAAAAGTCAAAGCTAACTTTGTCGGCGATGCGTATTTGCAAATGGTATTTACAGATCCTGCACCATTAAATACAGCTATCGGAAATGTCACATTTGCTCCAGGTGCTCGTAACAACTGGCATGCTCATCATGTCGGTCAGGTGTTGTTAGTGACCGGTGGTCAAGGATGGTATCAAGCTGAAGGACAGCCTGCTCAATTGCTTCAAACCGGTGATGTTGTCAATATTCCGCCAAATGTCAAACACTGGCATGGGGCAACTAAAGATAGCTGGTTTGTTCATTTAGCAATGACGCCAGGAGAAACAGATTGGTTAGAACCAGTAGAAGATGAATGGTTCGATCAGTTATAATACGTTTCTCTAACGAACAGATATTATATAAAGCGATGTAATCGTATGATGCTCCAAAGCTAGTATAGTCGCTTTTTGACAAGCACTGTACTAGCTTTTTATGTACACCTATTTGATAAAGATATGTAAGATAGACTACAATTGATGTTTTTGCGACAAATGTCTATAATTTAAAATAATTGTATTTTATATGTATGTTGGATGATATAGAGAAGGATGTGCTGAGTTCTGATTGTCAAAATAGATCGAAGAGTATTGAGAACCCAAGAAGCGATTAAAAAAGCACTTTTAGAACTGATGTCAGAAAAGAAATTTGATAACATTACGATTCAAGATATCGCAGATCGAGCCAATATCAATCGTGCTACAGTGTATCTTCATTATCTGGATAAATTTGATCTGTTAGATAAAATGATTGAGGAGCATATCCTGAATATGTCTACGATCTGTGAGACAGAAGCCGATCTCGACTGGTTCGAATCTACAGTACATTGTATTGAGTACTTAGAAGAAAATTATTTATTCTTTTCGACTATGTTAGCAAGTTAAGGAGCTTCTTTTTTCCGCAATCAATTTGTAGAACATAATATTAAAGAGTTTAAAAAAGATATCGATATCACGAAAGGTAAAAATAAAGGACATAGCGAAGAAATCGTCGCGGAGTTCGTAGCTAATGCTTATGTTGGCGTAGTAGAATGGTGGATCAAAAATGAAATGCCTTACTCATCCAGAGAAATGGCAGAAAAATTAGGCGATTTATTGGAAAGAGTTGTAGAATCTTAAATGTGCGTCTTTAATTTAATAATTAATCATACACAAAAAGAACGACTATCTATAGGTAGTCGTTCTTTTTTCTGGTTCACAATCAACCATTATATACGCCAAAACGGAAAATGGTTGATTAAAGAACGCGTAGAACACATGATTATGATTGAATCTAGACTGCTACAAGCTTAAACAAAAGAGCCGATAGATAGCTTCATTGGCTCTTTCTAAGATTAATATATGTACTAGATATTCGATAGCGTTATTATTATATGTCAGAATGTTGTTATATGATAGAGGTCATGTTATGATAATTCCAATAAAACATTATTTTCAATTAAATACATATTTATACTTTTTAATGGGTGTGACCAATTACCAACAATATGTTGGTACTTATTTTTTAGTGATTTATGTAAGCGTTAACATTTAGGTGTTTATTTATTTTTCTTGCTAGTACAACTCTGAGTCTATTCTCTAGTTCTAAAATAATGGATAGCTCAGTTTTATACTATACAAAATTATGGAGGTACGCAGATGAGTAGAAAATGTGTGGCTTTATTTCTTTCCTTCGCTTTGTTGTTTAGTATTTTGGCTACAGCAAGTGTTGATGCTGCAAATCGACCATTGGCCAAGTTGCCGGGTAATTCAAATCCTTTAGTGGATCACAAACTTGGAGCTGACCCGTATTCATTGGTCTATAACGGAAGAGTGTATATTTACATGTCTAGCGATACTTATGTGTATAACAGTGATGGATCGATTAAAGAAAATGATTTTAGCTCACTTGATCGTATTCAAGTCATTTCTTCAGCAGATATGGTGAATTGGACTGATCATGGAACGATACCTGTTGCTGGAGTAAATAACAAAAATGGTGGCAAAGGAATCGCTAAATGGGCTGGCAACTCATGGGCTCCAGCCGTAGCGACCAAAAAAGTAAATGGAAAAGATAAATTCTTTTTATACTTTGCTAATGGTGGAGCAGGAATCGGTGTGTTAACCGCAGATACTCCTATTGGCCCCTGGACAGATCCAATAGGCAAAGCGTTGGTAACACAAAGTACGCCTGGTATGGCAGGAGTGACATGGCTTTTCGATCCTGCTGTGCTTGTCAATGATGATGGTACAGGATATTTGTATAGCGGCGGCGGAATCCCTAATGAATCTGACCCTGCTTCGATTGCCAATCCGAAAACGGCTAGAGTGATCAAATTAGGAGCAGATATGATTAGTGTGAATGGCAGCGCGACCACTATTGATGCTCCTTATATGTTTGAAGATTCAGGTATTCATAAATACAACGGAAAATACTACTATTCGTACTGCATCAATTTTGCAGGTACTCATCCTGCACAATATCCAGCAGGCGAAATCGGCTATATGGTAAGTGATAATCCGATGGGGCCTTTTACGTATAAAGGTCATTTCCTCAAAAATCCATATAACTTTTTCGGTGTAGGTGGTAACAACCATCATGCTGTCTTTAATTTTAAAAACGAATGGTATGTCGTGTACCATGCACAAACGGTAAGTAAAGCTCAAATTGGAACAGGAAAAGGATACCGTTCTCCACATATCAATAAATTAGTACACAATGCAGATGGCAGTATTGCTGAAGTACAAGCGAATATGACTGGAGTCGCTCAATTGTCGAATCTTAATCCTTATACCAGAGTAGAAGCAGAAACGATTGGATGGCAAGCCGGCATTGCTACAGAACCGACCCAAGCAAGTGGTGGCCCAATTAGTAATCTTAATGTAACGAATATTAACAATGGTGATTGGGTAGCTGTAGGTAGAGCAGACTTCGGTTCTAGCGGAGCGAAAACATTCAAAGCGAATGTAGCTGGTACTGTTGGTGGAAATATTGAAGTGCGATTAGATAGTGACACCGGTCCATTAGTAGGCACATTGAAAGTAACTTCGACTGGAGGGATGCAGAACTGGAAAGAAATGCAGACAACTATTAATAATGTAACAGGTACTCACAATGTATATCTTGTATTTACAGGATCAGGCAATGCGAATCTGTTTAATGTGGATTACTGGCAGTTTGGTTCTTAATACGTAGGCGAAGTTGTTACGATTGAATAGCTAGTAGAGGATGTGTAAAGGACTAGCTAGCCTTTTAGAATATTACTTTGATCTCATATCCAGATGGAGGTATTTATGAAGAAGAAATCTTGGGTAACATTAGTAATTACAGGTATGCTCTCGCTGTTTGTGTCGGTAAGCGCTTTTGCAGGAACTGTATTTTGGGAACCATTAACGTATTTTAATGCAAGCACATGGCAAAAAGCAGATGGGTACTCTAATGGAGATATGTTCAATTGTACATGGCGTGCAAATAATGCCAATTTCACAAGTGATGGTAAGCTGAGATTAGGTCTAACCAGTTCAGCTACGAATAAATTTGACTGTGCTGAATATCGTTCGACTAGCAAATATAAATACGGTCTATATGAAGTGAGTATGAAGCCTGCCAAAAATACAGGTATTGTTTCTTCCTTTTTCACCTACACAGGCCCTACAGATGGTACACCATGGGATGAGATCGATATTGAATTTCTAGGTAAAGATACTACCAAAGTACAATTTAACTATTATACCAATGGTGTAGGTAATCATGAAAAAGTTATTAACTTGGGCTTTGATGCTTCACAAGGTTTCCATACGTATGCTTTTGACTGGCAGCCAAATTCAATCAAATGGTATGTAGATGGTGTGCTCAAGCATACAGCAACAACGAATATTCCAACCAATGCAGGCAAAATTATGATGAATATCTGGAATGGTAAAGGTGTAGATGATTGGTTAGGAGCGTATAACGGAGCCAATCCATTGTATGCAGAGTATGATTGGGTAAAATATACAAGTAATTAATAATCATATTATAGTAAATACTGACTATGATACTAGAAAAGACAGCCAGATAGGCTGTCTTTTTGGTTGTGAATTATCGTTTTCTGTATTCAATCAGCATCAAAGTATCTAACATACTGGTAAGCATAAGTTAAGAACAAGCAATAAAAGATGAGTTACTATTTCTTAAATAAAAACGAATAAAAAACATGAAAATAAATAGATAGTTCGTAATTAGCGATCTAAATAACAATATTTCATTGACAATATACGTTATATTCATTAAAATTCGAAATGGACGTCAGATTTAAAACGTATTATAAATATAATTGCCTTGAGTTTATTCATAAGCATCTACATTCAATCCTTATGATTATTATAGGAGTATATAGCACATCATCCTATAAGAACATTAGGATTTTTAGCTTTGATGAATAGATATGGCGTGGAGGATGCCTTTAGCATGGATAACTGGTTCAAACTCAAAGAAAGAGGCACGACCGTTTCAACAGAAATTATTGCAGGATTGACTACATTTTTTACGATGGTCTATATCGTTATCGTAAATCCAGGCATACTTAGCAGTACTGGTATGGATTTTAATGGAGTATTTATTGCTACTATTCTAGCAAGTATCGTAGCGACTCTAATTATGGGGTTATGGTCTAACTATCCGATTGTGTTAGCACCGGGTATGGGTCTGAATGCATTTTTTGCCTATAGTGTGGTTGGCGGATATGGTGTAACCTGGCAGGTTGCGCTAGGTGCCGTATTTATCGCAGGTATTTTGTTTATTATCTTATCTGTAACTTCATTCCGTTATATGTTGCTTGATGCGATTCCGGCAAGTTTGAAGCATGCGATTACCGCAGGGATTGGACTTTTTATTACAACAGTTGGTCTACAGAACTCCGGTATCATTATCGCTTCTGAATCTAATCTAATTACGATTGGTAATCTAACAGCGCCTATGACGTATCTAACGATTATCGGATTACTGATTACTGTCGTTTTGATGGCGTATAATGTAAAAGGTTATCTGTTTATTGGTATGGTCGTTACAGCGATTCTTGCTTGGATTTTAGGATTGTTCCAATTGCCTGCATCGATTATGGCTATGCCACAAGGGTTGTCTACAACAGCTTTCCAACTGGATCTAGCAGGAGTATTCTCAAATGGTCTGTATACGATTATATTTACTTTCTTACTAATCACTTTATTTGATACAACAGGAACGATGCTTGGTGTTGCCGAACAAGCAGGATTGCTTAACAAAGATGGCAAATTCCCGCGTTCGCGTGGTGCATTATTAGCAGATGCAGTAGGGACGACAACAGGTTCTTTACTAGGAACAAGTCCAACATCTGCTTATATTGAATCCAGTACAGGTGTTGCAGCAGGTGGTCGAACAGGGCTTACAGCGATTACAGTAAGTATACTGCTTGCGCTTACGTTATTCTTTGCACCGATTGTAAGTGTACTATCCGGTATTCCAGCGATTACTTCACCGGCATTGATTATCGTGGGTTATTTTATGATCAGCGTAATTAACAAGATTGACTGGAAAGATCTCGAAGTAGCTTTTCCTGCTTTCCTGATTATTATCTTGATGCCATTAACACATAGTATTGCTACAGGGATTGGTTTTGGTTTCATTTTCTATCCGTTACTCAAATTACTTCGCGGTAAAGGTAAAGAAGTTCATCCCGTTTTCTATGTTTTCGCAGTGTTATTCTTGATCCAACTTGTATTTTTGGATCACTAACATATATTTTGTATAGTAAAAAAGGGAACGGTCTATTATAGATCGTTCTCTTTTTGTTATATCCAGCACCTTATTTAAATCTAGTAAACCTATGTTCAATATATAAAAAATGCTGATCGCAGATAAAAGTAAACTGCTTAAAAAGAAACGTTTCGCATTGATAGTTAAAAAGGTCTACCAAATCAATCCTTTAAGTAAGCGTTATCAATTAATGGTTTACGGTAATGAAACATCCATGTTATTATAAATGACGAAACGTTTCAAATTTGATTTGGAAGGAGAAAAGTAAATGAACAAAGTAAAAGTGTTAAGTCTGTTTGTAGCTTTTTGCCTGTTAACTGGTTTAACTTTAACTCCTATGGTTTCTGCTGCACCATCCTTAACATCCTCAAGTAAAAAGGCCACATTCAATACAGAATTGAAAGCGGTTGCAAATAAAACATATGCCTATTTTACAGATTATACTGATCCGACTACCGGCTTAACCTATGATGAAGTCAGAACGACTGATAAAGGAACAGAAGAGGCTAAACGAACTTCGCCTACCAATATTGCGATGTATATGATGAGTACCGTTTCTGCTCAGCAATTAGGTATCATTAGCAAACAAGAAGCAGTCACGCGTTTGCAAACGACGCTTCATTCTTTGGAAAAGATGGATAAGTGGAACGGTTTATTTTATAACTGGTATAACACAGATGATGGATCACTAAAAAAAGATTGGGGGCAGTTTATTTCTCAAGTCGATAATGGGTGGATGTCAGCCGGTCTAATTGTGGTTGGACAGGCATATGAAGAACTTCATGGTCAGACGAGCCAATTGGTGAATGCGATGAACTACACCACACTGTATGATCCCGAAGTTGGTCAATTCCGCGGTGGATATGATGTAGCCAAAGGAGAACTGACAGAGCATCATTACGGTTCTTTTTATACTGAACCACGTGTAGGCAGTTATATTGCCATCGGTAAAGGCGATGTTCCCAAAGAACACTGGTGGAAAATGTACCGTACAATGCCAGCAGAATTCGACTGGCAATCTCAGGTTCCTCAAGGCAAAACCGTCCAATACGATGGAGTAAAAGTATTTGAAGGAAGTTATGTATATAAAAAGACAAAATTCGTCCCAAGCTGGGGTGGTAGCATGTTCGAAGCGCTGATGCCTGGTATGGTCATTAAAGAAAAAGAATTAGGTACTCGCGCACTTGGACTTAACAACAAACGATATGTACAATTACAAATTCAATACGCCAAAGACAAAGGATATGCTGCATGGGGATTCTCACCTGCTGCCACACCTACTGGATACAGTGAATTTGCAGCTACGCCTCTGGGCATCTCAGGTTACAAAGACGGAGCAACGGTAACAGCTCATGCCACATTTTTAGCATTAGAATATGCTCCTGAAGCTGCCCAAAAGAATATCAAGGCACTTCAAAAATTGAAGATGACTGGCAAGTATGGCTTTTACGATTCTGTGAATGTAAAGACCGGTGAACTTGCCAAGGCGTATCTTGCTCTCGATCAAGGAATGATTATGATCTCTATCGCTAACTACCTGCAAGACGGCGTTATTCGTAATTATTTCCACAGTGATCCTATTGGTAAAAAACCAGAAAGTTTGCTCAAGAAAGAAGTCTTTTCGATTCAGTAAAAAAGTGTGTAGAGTATTCAAAGAAAATCTTCTAAAAAGCCGCTAAACAGCGGCTTTTTTTGTTATAACCAGATGAGCTTTAAATGATATCTCGAATTATTTTTGTAAAATAAAATGATATATGTAATAGAAAAGAGTGGAGTTATGCCAATCTATGGTAGGATGGTTATAGGTATACCAATACATAAATACGGGATGATCCCAGGTGATTTGAATGAGTTTAGAACATGAATTTTTTGTAATTAGTAACGATTTTAATTTTGATATGAATAAAATGTATGAGTGGTATAGCTCTAATCGGTATACATGGACAAAAAAAGTAGTATTAGCAGACAATATCATTTTGTATTTAATGGATTTCTTGAATTGGATACCTACCTACAATCCTGCTACAAGGAAAAAAACAACAGGTATTAATTACTATGGCTTAACAGTAATCTATACAGCAGAGACATCACAGTTAAAACAATTGTTAGAAAAGTGGCTTGTTTTTATAGAGGAAGCACCAGAATTATTCAGTTTGAGAGGTCAGACTATTTGGAAAGAAACAGGCAAAGAAGAAGGCTACTGGGAAAGCACTAGAACTCAAATACATCGAGATGCTTTACAACATGAATTACAGTCATT
Organism: Paenibacillus nicotianae; assembly: GCF_042681745.1. NCBI lineage: Bacteria > Bacillati > Bacillota > Bacilli > Caryophanales > Paenibacillaceae > Paenibacillus > Paenibacillus nicotianae. The sequence goes on from NZ_JBHUGF010000010.1 coordinate 1,473,332, forward strand.
GATAGATCTAGCTACTGAAGCTTCGCATAGCAATAAGTCTATTCTTCATGTCGGAATTTAATATACTCTTAGGCTTGAGGAAAAAGTTATATTTATTTATAAGTGATATTTAAACAACTGTAAGTTTTGATTACTTTTAAAGGAGCTGTGATTTTTATGAGTGAAGAACAACGTATTTTTGATGGATTATTGTTTAACCCTGGTCATCCTGAATTGAAAAAAATCAAACTAAATGCTCACAAGCTCAGTCATCAGTATAGCGATACTTATGAAGATCAAGTGGAAGAGCGTGAGGTATTGCTTGGCGAACTTATCGGAAGCATGGGGGAAAGATGTTTCTTACAAGGACCTATCTTTTTTCATTATGGTCTTCACACCGAAATCGGGGATCACTTTTTTGCTAATTACAATCTTACAGTTCAAGATGATGCTAAAGTCAAAATTGGAAATCATACCAGTTTTGGCCCTAATGTTACTATTGTTACACCTGTTCATCCATTTATAGCTTCAGAACGTCGACAGATGATCGATCAGCACAATGTACCAAATTCTTTATGCTATGCCAAACCTGTAAAGATTGGGAATGATGTATGGTTATCTGCAAATGTAACAGTGTGCGGTGGTGTAACAATAGGAGACGGATGTGTTATTGGAGCCGGTAGTGTAGTTACTCAGGACATTCCACCACATTCTTTTGCAGCAGGAGTTCCTTGTAAAGTGATTAGGCCGATTACAGAGTCAGACAGTATGCGTTTTAAACCAGAGGTCTTAGCAGATTGTAATATCTTAGAGTAGATGAAAGAAAAGGATTGGAAAAACAAAAAATATCGTAGAGCTTTTTATGATTATTATAGTTTGATGTATGAAATAAAAATTTTTAATGTATATAATATTCCCTTTGCTTTTTTTCTAAAATGCAGTTATGATAAACTCAATTAAATTAAGTTACGAGGAAGCACCTCGCTTATAGATACTTTGTATCTGTGGCGAGGTGCTTTTTTTGTTTTCGTAAAGGAGCATATATTGTGAAAAATTCTAAAAAACTTATCGATCAACAAGCAATACCCACTATTTATAGTGAATTACATCGTTGGGTATCTAATCGTAAACTACTTCAAACTTCTTTAAGCCTTCTTATATTAACATCTGTATTCGGTCCAATCCCAAATGCTCAAGCTGCCAATGTCACAGCCGATATCACATCTGCCAAAGCCGGGACTAACTCGGTGGCATTGAACTTTTCTGTCATTATGCCAGATAGTGAGGTTCTATATAAAACTAATTTTGAGTCTAATCAATTTTCTACTTATTATGGTGGTAGCGGTAGTCAGGGCAATCAATCTTATGTCTCTACCGATAAAGGTACATCATTACAAATCGCCGATACTATCACGAATCGTAAAGGTAATGCTTATGGATATCCTAGTACATCTAGCGATACCAGTTTGGCTCGGACTTCTATTGCAAGTCTTCAGCAAGGAGCACGGCTTCAGGCTCAATACGATATGCGTTCTTTATCTGGATCAACGAATCAAAGTGCAGTTCAATTTGGTGATATTCGTGGTAAAAAAGGGCTTCAATTGACAGATGATAGTGGAAGAGTTGTCCGCTTTAGAAACGTCACTTCTATTGTTCCGGGCAAGTCGGCAAATACGCCTCAAATCATTCCTATATATGTGGAGGGAGGAAGCCCTAATTGGCCTGATGGAAAATTTCTAACTATACTTAGTTCCGCAAATACGGATTGGCATTGGGCAGTTGCTTATTATAAATATCAAGCTGCTACTCAGTCGCTGGTTCTAGACTCTTCTAATTCTTCTTTCTGGTATACGACTATTGGAGCATCAGGTATGACTAGCAATGGAGAATATACATTTCAATCTGGAGACTCGCTGGTTACTTTTCCGTATGGAGATTTTGGTACCGGAATGTCTGATATAGGATATCATCCCAATTGGACAACATACAGTCGTAGTCTAGATATTCCATCAGATACGACACAGTTTGATCTTGGTAAGTATGGAGCCAATCTTAGTTTTACCTCATCCACTAACGGTCTTATGCAAGTGGACGAATTCAAAATTGGATATGCGCAAAAAGCCATTATCTACCGAAATGGTCAACAAGTCTATGTGGGTTATGACTCAAATTATAACGATAATACTGCTGTAGATACGGAGAAACCTAATAAGGTTGAAAGTCTGAACTATGCCTTTGCACCTTCACATAAAAATGTCGATCTAACATGGACAGCTCCACTAGATAATGGATCAGACTATACATACACTATTCAAGGTCAATTAAGAGATGGCTCGTTAGGTTCAGTTCAAGATCCTACTCAAGTGAAAGTCACTTCTGGTATAGCAGGATACATCGTAACTCAAGATAATAATGCTAATGGAATAATTACATCTGGATCTATGACTACTTCTGCGACTCATATAACCGTGAATCCCGATGCTAAAACTCCATTTATTCATGTAGCCGCAGTTGATAATAATGGTAATATTGGTGCTACACAAACGATCACTTTAACGGATAATAGTCAACCAGAATTGAATCTATCGCTTGCATCCAATACATTGAATCGTTACGGGAATACCATTTATGTATCTGCCACAGATTCGGGCACATGGATTACCAAGACCACACTTCCAAATGGCAATAGTGTAGCAACAGGAGTTACGTCATACGATGTGACCGAGAATGGTGATTATACATTTACTTCATATGACTGGATAGGGAACCAGTCTTCCAAAACAATCACAGTTTCAAATATTGACAAAGAAGGCCCTACAATTTCATTTACACCAGATGGCTCCGATTGGCAAGCTAATCAAGTAGATGTACATGTTCTAACTGCTGATCGATCATTACAATCTGTTCGTTATCTTGTTAATCAGCAAAGTACTCGTCCAGACATCTATGCACAGTGGACAGATGGTACCGAGAACTTTTCTCTTGCATTACCTTCCGAAAAGCAGGGAGTTTGGTATGTTCATGTGCTTGCAATAGATTCAGCCGGCAATGAGTCGTATGGACGCTCAAAAGAAATTAAAATTAAAGCTTTACCAGAAAAGCTTGCCAATAGTGATATTCATGTAAGTTCTTTATCATCAGGCAGTATTCAAGGGATTTTACCATCGAGAACAGATGAAAGTTATGAAGTGTTTAATCAGCAAACAGGAACTACATTACATATACCTGCTGGTAGCCATTCATTTATAGATACAAATTTAAACCCAGGTACTCTATATACTTACATCATCACACCTATTAATGTATCAGGTAGAGGTGAATCAGTAAGCTATAGTTATATGACTATTCCTGCTGCTGCAAGAGTCGAAGGCGTCTATCCATTATCCGAGACTTCTATTCGTATAGCGTTAGAATCTGTTCCATCGGCTACTCATTACTTATATGAACTTTCCGATAAAAATGGAAACCTTATTTCAAAAGGAAGTATGAATACAAGTCGTACATTTGAGCAACTTACTCCTAATCATAACTATACTTTGAGTATTTATGCAGTAAATGAATCAGGACAAAGCTTAGAGAGTCGTTATACCTTTTTGACTTTACCTTCGCTTGCTGGTCTAAATATAGTAGGGGTTGGAACCAATTTTGCACAGCTATCCTGGGACAGTGTAACAGGAGATGTTTATTACGATGTAAACCGCGATGATAAGCATATCGTAACCGTTACCGAAGAAACTTATACAACAGCTACAGATGCTACCTATAACGAATATAATGTAGCTTATCCCAATTCAAATATTCTATTTACAGATCATAATCTTATTTCTGGAACATCTTACAATTACTCGATCGCTGTCACCAATGCATCAGGGCAAAGTAATTTTAAAAATATTTCATTGTGGACGTTACCTGTGGCAACAACGTTGATACAGAAAAGTATAACCACAGAATCTGCTACTTATATCTGGAAAGATGTGCGTGGTGCTAAAGGTTATGATATCTATTTGGATGGTATCAAAACAGCAACAACAGAGCATGCAAGTTATGAGTTTACTAAATTGAATCCAGGTAGTATTCATGCGATTTCAGTAGTTCCTTTTAATGATTTTGGAACAGGAGAATCTGCTGATGGTACATTTATTACATTGCCTGAGTCTATTAATCAGGATGTGCATATAGACAATATCACTTATACTTCAGCACAAATAAAGTTTATTCCGGTAAAGGGAGCTTCTGCTTATATTGCAACCATCAACGGAAAAGAGTATACAAGTTCAACGTCAACTATCGATTTAAACGACCTAACCGCTGGTGAAATGTATTCAGTAAATGTATATGCTGTCAATGAAAGTGGCAAGTCTGCTGGACAATCTTTTCAATTTCAGACGATACCGCTTGCTCCTAAATCTGGAAAAGTATATTCAAATACAAATGATGAGGTTCAATTATCATTTTCGTCTTCTCAAGGTGCTCTATACTACCGTATCTACGATATGTATGGTCATTTGATCCAAACAACCAGTGAATTGAATGCTAATGTACCTAGCCCGGGTGCTGGCATGTTATCCTCTTTCGGAATTGCGGCTGTAGGTAGAGATGGTGAAAGTACTGAGCGCTTATGGATACAATATCAGGGAGCGCCTATTCCGAATCAATCTACTGTCTTAGCAATCCGAGCGTTACATTCTGATTCTGTTACTATAGGTTGGGGACATTTTAAGGGAGCCACATCTTATCGTGTGTATGATGGTAATACATTAATCCAAACTGTTGAGGACAATGAAGTGCATATAGATAAGCTAGCAAGCAGTACAAGATATAACGATTTTGGAATTCGTGCAGTCAATTCAACAGGAGTTATGGGGGATTTGTATAAGCTCTCATTTGAAACGCATCCGTTCTCAGAATTCCAACTACAAGTCGATGATATCACTACATCTTCAGCAACGATAAATGTGCTAAATGGAAGCAAGTTAGATGTATTTGTTTTTGCAGATGGTAAAAATGAAATACAGCGATCATCATCGCCAATGATCGAGCTCAAAAACCTGTCAGATGCTCACCGTTATACAATAAATGTATGGACTGAAAACTCAACAGGTATTCTATCGGAAGTACATCGTATAACTTTTAAAACGAAAGAAAAGCCAGTAGGTAATGTGTCTTCGACTGTTTTGAATCCAGCAGTGACTATAGATCATCAACCTCTGGATAAAACAACAGAGGAAGATACTTCATTATCTGTGCGTCCAACTACTAACGATAATAATCTACCCAATCGATTTGTTGATGTGAAGTCTCGATACTCGGAGAGTGCAATTAATGATCTAGCTGATCGCGGCATTGTATATGGTGATCAATCAGGTAAGTTCAATCCTAAAGCAGGTATTACAAGAGCAGAATTTATAAGCATGTTACTTCGCTCTAGAAATGAACAGCTTGAAGTTGCAACTGCTTCTATGCCAGCATCTAATTTATTTAGTGATATTGATGAAAAATGGTATACCTCAAATGTAGTAAAAGCGGCTGAACTGAACTACGTTTCAGGTTATCCAGACGGAACCTTTAAACCAGATCGAATAATAACCAGAGCAGAAGCAGCTACAATTTTACAAAACTTTATTAAGCAACAAGAAGATGTAGTCTATCAGTTTACTGATCAAAAAAGTATTCCTTCATGGGCACAAACAGCAATCAATAAATTAGGAGGAGAACTTTTTATTGGTTACGAGAATGGTCAATTCAAGCCTAAGCAGAAGATTACCAAAGAAGAAACAGCCGTTGTAATTTATAGATTATTGAATAAGTGATGAATGTATGCTGATAATGGAGTATAAGAAAAAGTAAATAAGTTTATAGGTAATAAGAAAAAGCTACAACATGGTTATACGAAAAGAGCAATCTCAAATGAGGTTGCTCTTTTCGTACGGCTTTTTTTGCTTAACTGTGTATGTGCATTTCCTTCTATATTTTGTATTAATTTCAGCGAGTACGATACATAAAAATTGATTTTCTGGAAAATATCCAGACAGCTAACAACATTATAAGTGTAACCAAAATGCCCGATTCACCTGTCCATAGATAGGCATTTTCACCTTTGGTAGCTACATCAAATGAATCTTGAATTACAGCGTTCCAGGAAGCATGAAGCAGGATGGCTGGCCATATGCTTCCAGTGCTTAAGCGAAGGTGGCTAATAATAAAATTAAATGAACTAATTGTGATCATAAACAAGATGATAGATAGCATTAATGAAGGGCCCGAGTAATAACTGCCTAGTAGAATAGCAGGGAGGTGCCAAGCGCCCCAAATCAGTCCACTTGTCAAAATCGGCTTTGGCACATCTGCTGTTATTAATCGGCTGAGCATATATCCTCTCCATCCCAACTCTTCACCAGCACTGCTGATTATGCCGATTAATGTCCCTACAAACATCTGATAAATAATGCTTATCATCAAGGGCCACACATAGGAGTTGTCAGTATGTACAAAGTCAACTAAGCCTGTTATCCATGCAAAACCGTAAGCAAGCAGTCCAATAATGACCGGAAAAAGTAATACAAACGGAATCGATTGTAAAGCTAATTTTCCTCGAAATCGAAATGAAATATCTGCAAATCCTTCACGTAACAAGAGGCGGGTCAAGAAAGATGATAATCCTGGCGACCACATAAGGAGAAGCCCAAATACAGGTGATACGTAGATTGCAAGTATATAACTGAGGAATGTGAGAGGAACAAGCCATGCAAAAAAAACAACCAATCCTTTTCTAGATTTCCGAATAATGTTCGGGTCTTGATGGTTCGTTGCTCTGTTATTGATTCTATCAGTTTCCAAACGACTTCACTCCTTTAAAAACAAGTGTATTTTAATAAGAAGTATAGCAGTCGTTGAAAATAGGAGGAATAAACCTAAGACTAGGCTCTATTTAAGGCTTTAGCCTAGTAAAGAATAAAACTTAAGACGGATTACATTATCATAATTAAAACAAAATGATAAAAAGAAAGCATTTCGCCAGGGTTCTATCGTAACAAAACTACTTTATTTTTTATATTTATTCATAAAAAAGATTATTTTTGAAAGCAAATGCTTAAAAGTTGCCTAAAAGATTGTAAGCATGATAGAAACGCGCAAAGATAAACTTGATCTTCCACGATATTTCGGTCTTGACGTTCAATTGTACGAGTTGATACCGCGTACAAACTGGTAGGACATTTTCTTAAACAGAAGGAATAAGATACAGGAGTAAGATATAAAGAAAACCGTTCTCTGCTTTTTCGCAGAAAACGGCGTCACCTCACTGCAAAGTCCCACGAAAATCTATCTGCACACAGCGGATCCAAATTTTCGCGGGGCTTTTTTCGCGTTGAAGAAGCGATAGAATCGTGGGGAAAGATAGAAGCTCAGAGACAAAAAAGAGGAATCCATGAGCATAGTTCCTTTGCAGATCAAGATAAGCCCAGCAAGGTCATCATCTCCAAGATGAACGTTCAAAAGAATTGCTGGGCTTTGCTTCATTACTTTAAAAAAGCTTCTAGCGTACCTTTAACCCATTTTCAATATATTCCAATAGATCAGATGAATGATTTCGATATCTAACTTTCATTTTTGATAAAAGTTCAACTGCTTTCTTGCCTCTAATCTCACGGAGCGCACAAGCCAAACCTATAAGTTCATCTTCTGACAAAGGATCCGACTCTGTTGACTGTTGCAATAAAGACTCTAATAGAAACAAACCGTCTTCATTTTCCAATCCACCAATAATATTTATCAGGACAAGCCGTATACTTTTGATACCGAGCAGATCATCGATTTTATCTAAGGCATAGCGAGGGTTTCTACGCCCGACCGCTGTGAGAGCTTCTTGTAATTCGTATTCAAAATCATTCGGATCAAAGCGTCCCAAATCAGGAGGATGTAATAAAATGTCTATTAAAATATCGAACGAATCGTCTCCAAAAGTATCGTAGACATCCGTTTGCATTTTAAAATAATCCTCAAGGGAATCCATTTTTTGGAATGGCCCAATTCCATCACATAAATGTTTGATACCCTCTACAATTGTATCTCTGTCGTTTCTTATCATATATATTTTCCTTTCAACGTACTATTTTTGCACTACAAGTTTGCAGGTTTCTCAAGCATCTGGTTAGTAAAAGGGGAGAAATATCTTAAAACGTAGATAAAGAGCAAAATATAAAGAATAATGCATAGTGGTTTGCTCTTTTTGGCTAAGTAAATTCAGCATCGGGTACCAAACAATGATAATGTAATATGTAGTAAACTAGATTCAAGCGTTTAAAAGGAGAAATAATAGCTATGAAAAAATTTACGTTTTTAATAATAGTTTTAATTGTCATTGTAACAGGGGGATATTTAATTATTAGCTACTTTAAGTCAACTCAGACAAAAGATATAGAAGCTTATTTGCAAGAAAAGGGATATATTGCCTCAGATATTGTTTCGATCAAAACCGAAATCGCAAAAGCCCCGTTATTCAATACTAAAGTTATTTTTAAAGATGAAGAAAAGGTTATCTATTACTATTGGAAAGTCAAAGATAAAATATTCCAAGGGACACCGGAGGTCATAGGTTTTAATATATATGAACAAGATAGCTATCCATACAAACATAAGGAAAAGTAGACTATTTTGATAGTTAAATAAGCATATTTCAAAATTAAAGAATTAATTAGATGATGCTTAAGTTCAAACAAATATAATCTATACATACTTAACAGATGAAGAAATGAAGATTGCGGTAAATAATGCTGACTTACTTAAGTAGCAACACAAAAATGCCAACTTAGCTAGAATTTTTTATCCAGATATAAGATATATCTTATTAGTTTTTGACACTAAAATAAAGATGAATAATTTCTTTATACATTTATTTTATATGTAAAGCTTCAAATTAGTATTTTTTCCTCAACAAAGAGGTGATTTTGTATGAGACTACAAAACAAGGTGAGAAAACAGAGTCATATCAAACATATATACATATGTACAAAATACGAGTTTTGTGATTATGTTTTAGTGATTTAAGCATATAATTGACTTTTATTTACTATTGTATCTCACATACATACTTTCCCATTAGCAATTTATCTATATTTTTTACATGTAGTTAGTTTACAATCTTATTCTTTTGGACTCACATCATCTTTAAGCTTACGCAACAATATTCTATTTGTTGTAATAATTTTAAATTACTCTTAAATAAAAAAACTCTGTATCGGCTATTTTATAATCACGCTACAGAGTTTTTATTTCGTATGAAGCTTATCGTATATATGCTGCATATCCAGTGAACATCTGTTCAGTGTTAATAATGCTTATAGTGCAAATAAGGTTCATTATAATAATTCAAAAAATAATCTGCGTAACGCCCAACCTCTTGCAACATTTTTTTGCTACTACATGTATACTAGCTTTAATCCCTAATAATTTCCAATGGATTAACCTAGCTAAAATATCAAAAATTTAAGCCTTACGAAGTACATGTCTCTCACTCAGCTTTGCCAGCATATCCTTCGTCATCGCCTTTAAGTCATAGTTGGCATGAAATCCCCATTCTCTTGTAGCTGCTGTTGCATCAATAGAATGCGGCCAACTATCTGCAATCGCTTGTCTTTTTGGATCAATATTATAATCTAGGATAAAGCTCGGAATTTCTTCTCGAATTGCCGCAGCGATCGCCTCCGGATCAACACTCATTGCGGTAACGTTAAATGAGTTCCGATGTACTAACCGACATGAGTCCGCTTCCATTAAATTAATGATAGCGTCCAGCGCATCTGGCATATACATCATGTCCATATTCGAGTCCTTCGCAATATAAGATGTGTACCTTCCAGTCGTTACAGCTGCATAATAGATTTCCACCGCATAGTCTGTGGTTCCTCCACCGGGAGGTGTCATATAAGATATTAAGCCTGGGAAACGTAATCCTCTTGTGTCCAAGCCATATTTATGGAAATAATAATCACAAAGCAATTCACCTGATACCTTATTCACACCGTACATCGTATTCGGTCTCTGGATGGTATCCTGCGGCGTATTATCTCTTGGCGTCGAAGGACCAAAAGCTCCAATCGAGCTAGGTGTGAAGAATTGACAGCCAAGCTCTCTAGATACTTCAAGTGCATTCATCAATCCACCCATATTCAGATTCCAAGCAAGCAGCGGCTTCTCTTCTGCAGTAGCTGATAGCAATGCAGCCAAATGGATAACAGTATCGACTTCATATCGCTTGGCGATTTCGAACATTGCTTTATCATTCGTCACGTCTAACAACTCGAAGGGTCCAGAGCGAGTGATTTCGTGGGCAGATGACTTGAGGTCTGTAGCAACAATGTGATCCGCGCCATATAGCTCACGTAACTTCATCACTAACTCTGAACCAATCTGACCGAGTGCTCCCGTTACCAATATCTTTTTCATCAGACATTCCTCCCGAAGTAGAATCCTGTGAATGCATCTAGATCAGTTTCATTTCCTTGCCGACTTTCTCATAGACAAAGATCACCTGATCCAACATTTCCTTCGTATGGGCAGCCGTTGGCATATTACGTATTCTGCCCGTTCCTTTGGGTACCGTGGGGAATACGATCGCCTTGGCATAGACACCTTCTTCATAAAGCCGTTTGCTGAACTGCTGGGTAGTCACTTCATCGCCGATGATACAAGGAGTGATCGGTGTTTCGCTTTGACCTACATCATATCCAAGCTGACTCAAGCCATGCTTTAACTCCTTGCTGTTCGCCCATAGCTTCTCAATCAGTTCTGTATCACTCATTAAAATATCGACTGATGTGCTACAAGCAGCGATTGCAGCCGGCGGTAGTGAGGTCGAAAATAGGAATGGACGGCTTCTCAGCTTCAACCATTCGATCAGTTGTTTCTTACCAGCGACATAACCACCAACAACGCCGATTGCTTTGGACAACGTACCGATTTGAAAATCAATACGGTCGGATAATCCGAAATGCTTAACGGTTCCTGCACCTGCTCCTAGAACCCCCGAACCATGGGCATCATCTACATACGTAATCAAATCGAATTGTTCAGCTATATTGACAATGTCAGGTAGCTTAGCTATATCGCCATCCATAGAGAACACGCCATCGGTGATGACCATAATTTTATGATATTGTCCTGATTCTGTAGCTTCTTTCGCCTTTTGCCTTAGATCATTCATATCTGAATGCTTATATCGAATTACCTTGGCTCTCGATAAGCGGCAGCCATCAATAATCGAAGCATGATTCAGTTCGTCTGATAAAATCACATCATGCTGATCCATTACCGCAGATATAGCGGCCATATTGCAGTTAAATCCCGATTGATATACGATAACAGCTTCTGTCTTTTTGAAATGCGCAAGCTTATCTTCAAGCTCAATATGCAGATCCATCGTACCATTAATGGTTCGCACAGCTCCTGCGCCAGCACCGTATATCTGCGCCGCCTTCACTGAAGCATCAATCAGGCGCTGATCAGTTGCGAGACCTAAGTAGTTGTTAGAAGACAAATTGATAAAAGATTTTCCATCAATCTGAATAACAGGCCCATTAGCACCCTGTAGCGTGTCAATGACGTTATACAGACCTTTCGCTTTTAAATCCTCTATGCTGGAGCTTAAGAATTGTTCCAATGCTTGGCTCGACATTTCATTCCCTCCTCATTACACAAATGTCTTTATACAGGAGACATCAAAACACAAAATAAACGCTTACAATAAAGATAATTGCTAATTTTAATGTATCACCTTTTTCATTTTTTGTACACATGTGGAGGACAAATGATATACAAGACATAGTGATGAATACTACTGTAAATACGAAAGTTGTCAATTGAACTAAATAAAATATATTATTTAAACTCTTAAATTATCAATAAATACTATGTTTGGTGGCACCAATATGATCAACTTACCCTATTTACTTTCACTAACTACGTTTTACTAATATGAATACCTTATCTATCCTATCAATAAAAAAAGACATTTTCTCCATCAATTTGGAGAAAATGTCTTTGGTAATCTTTCCTTATCTTTGATTCATAAACTTCCTGAAATTCTCTACGATTTCTTTGGAGCGGGTATAGTGCAAATAATGTGCGCCTTCAAATGTCATTACTTTTCCATGTACAGAGTTTTTTATTTGTTCCTCATGAAGAGGTATCCAATTTTCGGTTTCCGTATCATTCGCTTGTAAAAAGAAAATAACAGGCAGATCTTTCGGGAAAGTTAAATGCTCTGTTGCTTTAAAGTTAACACCGAAGTGCTCACCTTCATTTAGATTATCAGGATTAAATGTGTTTTTAAGGGAAAGCATTCTAATTTGCTCTCTCGTATCATTATCCACATCAGGTGCCTGCAATTGGTCTGGAGCCAGTTTCATTAACAATCGGTAAAAACCTGATTTTTTCAATAAAGTATACGTTTCTGTTGGAAATGGATCATCGGTATCTCCTTGTGTGGGAACGCTACTTTCGATTCCGACAAAGGCAGTCACTTCATTCGAATATTTATTTACATAATCTAGTCCATAAATGCCTGAAATCGAATGAACCATGAGCGTATAACGGGAAATATGAAGTTGTCCTAAAGCTTCATGAATTTCACTGACTATATTTGCAGTGGTACGTTCTTTATCCGTAATATCGCTTAAGCCATAACCAAAAGGTTCAACAACAACAACTTTATAAAATGGAGATAGTTCATCAATTAAAGGTTTAAAATCAAGGGCGGGCGCGGGCGTTCCGTAGCCAGGTAGTAATACTACTGTATTCTCGCCTTTTCCTTGAATAAATACATTCATATTTTTGCCATCAACCTTGACTAACTGACCATAAGGCTTTATTTCTTTTGCCTCTGATTGGTTGCTAACGATATTAACAACAAAAACAGTAGCAATAAATAGTGCAAAAGCGATAACGACAACACCAAATATTTTAATTAAAATGAGCATAATTTTTTTCATCATGATTGTTTTTCCTTATTCGTTTTGAATGATATTTTAAATTGGGAGCCGACTTCACCTGCAAATACAATGCGTCCATTTTCTGGTAAAATAACTTCATTTTTATGGCTGACCACAGTGTGATTCATACAAACACCATTCTTATCATACACAGCAAATCCACTATTGGCAGGTACTTCTACCTTCATCACTTTTCCTTTTAGAGTCTTTGGTATCGAAAACCATTGACTATAACCATCTTTTTGAATAGTTATTGCAGATTGCTTATCCGAATAGATCGGCTTAACAAATTCTTCACTCGCATATACATATCCTGAAGTTGTAAGATACTCCACTCCATTCTTTGTAAAAAAATGAATATCTCTCGTATCACGTCCCGCATTACCCGGAATTTGCAATAGATTCGTGGCTTCGTTCGCTCCAATAATCTTATTCGTAGAAATATATCCCGGGTTCTCTTTACTCATATGCATAAGCACAATAGGCGAACTATTTAGATATACCATAGATGTGTATTTCTCATTCAGCAGGTAATATATTTTGCCATCACGCTTTTGCCACGAAGCTTTAATCGGCTTGGATAATGGGTTGGCTTTAAGCTTCTCTGCACTATATTCTGAGGAAGCGAATTGCCCCAGTCCGGGTATAGATGCATAAGAACGAGACCAAAGATAGGTATGACCATTTTTCTCAACAACAAATTTTAACTTTTCTGTCCCATCAGCATTCACAAAACTACCATCTGCTGTATATGTGTATGTTTGAGGTGGATTGTTTGGAGCTTCAAGTGTAGATACCGTTATTTGTCCAGCAGTATTCATTTTGATCTTTGTAACCATATCACTTCCACCATATAGACCTGCATACTTGGATATCTCTTTAGGCATATTTACTTTTACAGGTACACCAAAAGATTTGTCCGGTTTTCTTTTTTTAATAATATTCTTTTCTTCCAGTGCATGAAGTAATAACTCATTTGCGATAACACTATCTGTTACACTTGACCCACCTGAAGAAATAACGGCCGCAGCCATATTATATTGGGGAATTACCACCAGTGAAGAATGATAAGAAAATGTATCTCCACCTTTTACTAATGCTTGGATACCGTATTCACTGAATGGGAATACGTTCACATTATCCCATCCTAACCCATAGCCCATAGATGTATCGCTGTCTTTGGGCCATATGCCTCTTCTATATTCTTTTTGTGCCATAGCTTTGATAGACTTGCTAGAAAGAATACCATTACCCTTTCCTGTAAATAAAGTTGAAAATTTAACCAGATCTTCAGCAGTAGAATAAAGACCTCCTGTAGCAATAATATTATAATCTTCTTTGGGAAGTTGACCTTTGTAGAAAGGCGAATAGATTCCTGCCATTTCTGCTGGTTGAACTAGATCCTGTGGTGTTTTGGTGTGTTCCATATCCAAAGGCTCTGTAAAGTATTTGTGTATAAATGCAGTATAAGAAATACCACTCACTCTTTCGACTAGCAGCTCGGCTAACGTAAAGCCGTCGTTGCTATAGACTGAGTATGCACCAGGATCTGCTTTTAGATTTTGACCTGCTAATTGCTTCAGAAAAGTATCGTGTGCATAGGTATCATTATCTGCATACAATGTAGCATTGTTAAATGAACTGCCCAAAAGACCAGCGGAATGATTCAACAACATGCGTGGTGTAATCTGTGTGTAGCGCTTATCTTTCATTTTAAAATCAGGCATATAGTTCACAACAGGACGATTCAAATCAATCCTACCTTCGTCAACCAGCTTCATGACTGCCGCGGTTAGCATCATTTTACTAGTGGAACCAATACCATAAATCGTATTAGAAGTAAGAGGTACTTTGTTGTTGATATCATTCTTTCCCGTTTGTCCGGATACTACAATTTTGCCATTGTCGATAAGTGCGTATTGCAGACTTGTCGTATCGTACTTCTCCATCAGTAAATCAGCTTTTTCACTGATTGCGCTCTTCATTGTTTTATACGAAAGATGACTAGTATTATTTGTAGTCGTTGGTGCCGCCATTGCCGATAGTGGAGCAAGCAATGTGAGTATAAGAGTCACAGCGGTTATAACCTTTCTTTTGCTTACTGTGCTCATAGTTCTTTTTTTTGATGCCCTCTCTGTATGTTTCACTCTTGTATCTACTCCTGTCTCTATCATGGTTACGTCACACTAATAGTGGCGCTAAAGACAGTATAGACAACCCATATGTCCTCCCAATGACTACAATATGAACGGAGTATGAACAGACTCAAAAAGTTGAAATGAGTATAGAAATGCAGGAAGGTGCCTGATGTTGTAACCTAATCAAAGCACCTTGTTGAATGTTAAATGATTAGGTATCTATGAGGATCGGTAAGGTAACTATAAATGTCGTCCCTTTACCATATTCGCTTTCTACTCGGATATCTCCTTGATGAAGTGATACGATCTGCTTTACAATCGCAAGCCCCATACCGCTACCTCCGTATGTCTGGCTATGAGAACGATCTGCTTTAAAGAATCGGTCAAATATATGCTTTTGGTCTTCTGGCAGAATGCCAATACCTGAATCCGATATGCAGACTATCGTGTTCTTGCTATCCTGCTTGATCGTGATACTCATTTGAGAATCCTTTTCAGAGAATTTGATACCATTGGCAATAAGGTTGATCCACACCTGATCTAATAGATCATAATCGGCAGTAATAGAAGTAGGGGACAAATCAAGATCAAATTGAATATTACGAGCTGACCATTGAGGTTGAATAGCAACAATTACTCGTCTAATCTGTTCATCAAGATCAAAGGTCACAAGTTTCATTTGTAATGACTGAGATTCAAGCACACTTAATTTAAGTAGACTATCACTTATTTTAGATATTCGTACTGTTTCAGTAATAATAATATCAAGATAAGAGCTTCGTTCTTCATCTGAAAGGTTTACTTGCTTGAGCGCTATAGCAAAACCAGAAATAGATGTAAGTGGCGATTGAACTTCATGAGAAACATTGGTTACGAATTCTCTACGCATCTGTTCAAGCTGCTGTAAGTCTCGCATCATTTCTTCAAAGCTACGAGCCAACATGCCTATTTCGCCTTTTTGCTTAATATTAAGTTGGATATTGAAATCTCCATCTGCTATCAATCGGGTCGCTTTTGTCAGCTTTTTGATTGGTCTCACTAGAAAAATAGCGGCTACTAATATTAATAAACTTCCTGCTATTAACGAGCAAAACAAAAAAGTAAGCACAAACTTAATAAGAAACGAATTGGATGAGGAAGTAAGGGGTTCTATAAAAATCGCTTGATTGCCTCTTTCTGTTTTTATCGGTAATCCCAAAAAAATCGTATCAATCCCATTGATATGAACATTTTGCCCATCTAGCACTTGTTGGACTTCTTCATTAGTCACCGAGAAAGGTTCTTGTCCTTTAAGCTCTCCATAAGAACGGAATTGATCGGTTGTGGTATAGATTCGAATATAATACGAATGAAGTTGCTTCATCTCACTTACAAATGCTTCCGCTTCATCTAAAGGTAACGTATTATAGATATGGACAACATCCTGACCAAAATCAAACAAATTACTTTGTAAATTTTCGTTTAATTTATCCTGAAATATCCATGTTGTCGCAAAAAAAGCAATCACAGTCCCTCCGATCACAGAAGCCAGAAAAGTCAGAACCACGCGCGTATACAAAGAACTGATCACTTCTGCACCTCAAGTCGATAACCAAGTCCTCTTACGGTCTCAATACGAAAATCAGGTACGTCTGCAAAACGTTCACGTAGACGCTTAATATGTACATCGATCGTTCGATCATCTCCACTATAATTAATTCCCCAGACTTGATCGATTAATTGCTCACGCGTATACACCTGTCCTGGCAATTCAGCCAGCTTATATAACAATTCAAATTCTTTAAGTGGCAAAATAAATAAATCGGTTCCTTTTACAATTTTGTAAGTCTGCCGATTTAGAATAACGTCCCCTAACTGAATCGTCTGTGTCGAACCTATACGGTATCTTTTTAACAATGCTTTAACACGAGCCATCAACTCAAGCGGATCAAATGGTTTGGTTAAATAATCATCTGTTCCAAGTTGAAATGCTTGTACTTTTTCCCATGTTTCACTTCTTGCCGTCAACATCAGTAACGGAAGATCAGGATTGGCTTTTCGAAGTTCTTCACACAATATCCAACCATCCATAACGGGCATCATAATATCGAGAATGACTAAGTCGACTGGCGTAGAGGTATATAGAGCCAGTGCTTGCTTTCCATCCGCGGCAGTAATCGTTGTAAATCCATCATTATTCAAAAATAAACAGACTAGCTTCCGAATATTTGCATCATCGTCAACTACCAATATTGTAGGTATCTTTTCCACTCTCCTGATAAGAAAATTTCTGCGGTGATGTAAAAGTCATGAATGTTTAAATCATGCTACCTTATTGGTTGTAATCATGCAACAGGATTGATCGAAAAAATGATCTTTTAGCTGCATCTCTCCAGTGATCAATATGTAAGTGAGTCACGATCACTGCGTCTATTACACTGATCATTTCTTCAATTAAAATAGGCAAAGCGACAAGCGGATTTTTTTGATCTTCTCTAGCCGCATTAGGAAAAGCAGGAAGTGTACCCTTTTCAGCTAAAAGGAATCTATGAGAAATTTCTTGCCTGCATATTGAACGATAAGAGTAGCATTACGGATTAATTGGATATTCCTTTTATTGGGATACGGTAAGTACATATTAAGATTTATAGAAATAGGTATTTCATTCCTATATCACTTTTAGCGTATAATCAAATGATAAAGATTATTTGGATTGCAGACCATCATTTAGCGAAACCATTTCGTATCAAATCATTTCAAGATGAAAGGATTTCTATATGCAACTTGATCATACGGATTATCAGATCCTTCGTATATTATCAGAAAACTCACGTATTCCATGGAAAGATCTTGGAGAGCAGATTCATATGACAGGACAAGCGGTAGACAATCGGATCAAAAAGCTTGAAGATAACGGAGTGATCCACTTTTATTCTTTGATTGTTAATGAATTCAAGCTAGGTCTTGCTTATACAGCGTTTGTTATTATTACAATGAATAGTGCCAATCACAAATCTTTTATCCGTTTTATTAGCGAACGGAATGAAGTTATCGAAACTCATCGCATTTCTGGAAATGGTTGCTATCATGTAACATTGAAAGTCAGTTCGCAAGAACAGTTAAATGATTTTCTTGACACATTACTTGTTCACGGCAATTATAGTCTAAATTTGTCTATCCAAAAAATGAAGCAAATCGATGCCCTAACAGCGGTATTACAAAATAAAAGTAACTCTTATTCATAATCGGTATAAAAAAGAAGCCTGCAACAATAGTTTCCTTTTTTATCTACTACCTTTTATAAAATGGCAATCTACTTCTATCCTCCTAATCTCTCTTTTCCAAATACATTTGACTGATTATTCTTTATATCGTATTATTCTAATATAACGATATAAGGAGAGTTAATATGGATATTGCTGCTTTTGACGTCAAAGATTTAAAACAGTTCGATGAACCTGCTAACCTGCTGAAAGCTTTATCGCACCCTATTCGCCTTTGTATTGTGCGTGGCTTAATACGTAAACGTAAATGTAACGTTTCTTATATGCAAGAATGTCTGGATATTCCACAATCGACGATTTCTCAACATCTACAGAAGCTTCGTAGTACAGGGATTGTTACCACTGAACGTAGTGGTCTGGAAGTTAATTATCTTCTTGCTGATCCGCGGATCGAGCCAATCGTCCATATTTTGTTTGGAGAGGAAGATTGCGAATCATGAATCAACAAAGTCAAAAAGTATTAATTGTCGGTGGTGTGGCTGGAGGTGCATCGGCTGCGGCACGGCTGCGCCGACTTGATGAACATGCCGAGATTATTATGTTTGAAAAAGGCCCCCATATTTCATTTGCTAACTGCGGATTACCTTACTATATTGGTGGTTCTATTACCGATCGTGAACGTTTGCTTGTGCAAACGCCGAAAGGCATGGCAGAGCGTTTTCGAATTGACGTGCGGATACAAAGCGAAGTGGTAGCTATTCATCCCGATACTCATACCATTCAGATCAAGCATCCTGAACGTGGTCTATATGAAGAAACGTATGACAAGTTGATCTTGTCTCCAGGTGCTCGTCCCTTTATTCCTAACTTGCCCGGTAATGATCATCCGCTTATCTTTACTGTACGCAATGTACCTGATATCGAGCGTATCAAGCAACGTGTCACTTCCGAACATACGCGATCAGCGCTTGTGGTAGGTGGAGGATTTATCGGGGTAGAAATGGCAGAAAATTTACGTGAAGCTGGTCTGGATGTAACGCTGATCGAAAGTAATGCACAACTACTAGCTCCCTTCGATCCCGAACTCGCGACGACATTAGCACAAGAAATGGAGCAACATGGTGTCAAATTGATGTTTAAGCAACGTGTTACCGGCTTTCATTCCCATGAGCAAGGGATCGGTGTTGAACTTGAAAGTGGTAAATCTCTATCTGCTGATCTAGTGATTCTCGCTATTGGTGTAATGCCCGACACTTCTTTCTTGCAAAGTAGCGGTATGGCTCTTGGAGCACGTGGTCATATTGTTGTCAATGAAGCGCTTGAAACCAACTTGCCAGATATCTATGCTGTCGGGGATGCTATTGAAGTTAAAGACTATATTCATGGAAACCAGACGGCAATTCCACTTGCAGGGCCTGCTAACAAACAAGGTAGAATCGTTGCTGACCGTATCGCTGGATTGAACTCTAGTTACAAAGGAACGATGGGAACGTCTGTGATTAAAATATTCGACCTAACCGGTGCTTCTACAGGTAGTAATGAGAAAACGCTCAAACGTCTAAGCATAGATTACCAGAGTGTCATTGTTCATCCTTCCTCTCATGCTTCTTACTATCCTGGTGCCAGCGCTATCACACTCAAGTTACTCTTTACACCACAAGGCAAAATTTTAGGTGCTCAAGCAATCGGTTATGAAGGTGTAGATAAGCGGATTGACGATATTGCTACAGCTATTCATTTTGGCGGCTCTATTCATGATCTGGCAGAACTGGAACTTAGCTATGCACCACCTTATTCTTCTGCAAAAGACCCTGTAAATATGGCAGGATATGCCGCGGAAAATATAGTGTCTGGACGTGTAAAGGTCTTTACTTACGACCAACTAGCAGAACGTAATCATGATCAGTCTATTCTGCTCGATGTACGTAGTGAACTGGAACATCACAATGGACATATTCCCGGTTCGCTGCATATCCCTGTTGATGAACTTCGTCAGCGCTTGGATGAACTGGATCGTTCCAAAGAAATTTGGGTGTATTGCCAGGTGGGATTGCGCGGCTATACCGCTTCTCAAATTTTGCGTCAGCATGGTTTTGAGACTAAAAATTTAAGTGGTGGTTACAAAACATACCGTATGGCTGAATTCCAACCAACTCTTATAATTGCCGAGAAATCAGATAATACTCCTAACAATCCATCTGATCACTTACCAACACTTGCTGTACAAGCAAATCCATTAGCTAATAACGAACAGACATCTGTTCATTCTATTCATATAGATGCTGAACTGGATGCACGCGGATTAAGCTGTCCTGGTCCTCTGATGCAAGTAAAGCAAAAAATGGATATGCTTGCAGACGGGCAAACTTTGCGTGTACAAGCTTCTGACCCTGGATTTTATGAAGATATCAAAGCATGGACAACCATGACTAAATCTACTCTGCTAAAATTAGAACATGGGAAAAGTGGTGTTGTTGAAGCTATTATTAGCAAAGCAATACCACAGCAGAACTCTGAAATTTCATCCTCCAATGCTTCTGAAGTCGATCCTGCTAGTACGATGGTCGTTTTTAGCGGTGATCTGGATAAAGCAATCGCTTCTTTAATTATTGCCAACGGTGCTGCTGCAAGCGGTCGTAAAGTTACAATGTTTTTCACATTCTGGGGATTAACGATTATTCGTAAACAGCCACCTCAAGCGATCTCCAAAACGACGATCGGTCGTATGTTTGATATGATGCTTCCTCGTACTAGCCGCAAGCTACGCTTATCACAAATGAATATGTTCGGTGCGGGTCCCAAAATGATTCGGGGTCTTATGAAACATCACAATGTTCCTTCTCTGGAAGAATTAATACAGAGTGCAGTCGATCAAGGTGTAGAAATGGTTGCTTGTCAGATGTCGATGGATTTGATGAATATTCATCGCGACGAATTGATGGATCATGTTAAAAGTGTTGGCGTCGGTTACTATCTGGGAGAAGCTTCTCAAGCGAACCATAATCTTTTTATATAATTAAGAAGCAATTTGTAAAAAACGTAAAAAGGAGTGTCTATAAAAGACGCTCCTTTTTACGTTTGATTAGACTCTAATATAAATGCACTGATCTTAATAGTTCATTTCATAGTAATCCATTTTATTCTGAAGACATCTGCAAAGCCTCCTTCTCATACGATTGAAACGCATTTTCTAAGCCCATAATTACATCTTTGATTTTCACGTATCCTTTAGTATATGTCTTGGAATCACGAATTTCTTCCCACATATAATGATACTGCTTGAGATCTTCTGTCTCACAGACTACAAAATCGGTATAATCTTTGCCAGGTAAAGCTTCGGCGTCAAAAAAGCGTACAGTGATAGATGAACGATACTTATTGATAATTTGCTGTAATTCTTCTGCATGCTCTCTTCGTTCTTCTCGTGGTAAGGCTAACCAAGAAGGATAAAATTCTAGTAACACAATCATTAATTGTCGCATACTTGTTTCACCTCATTTAAATAATCGTTGCTATATCTCTAGTCTAACGTGCATGATCTACAATCGCATTAACATAGGTTAATCATTTTCATGCAGGATTCGACTTAGAGATACAGGTGAGATGCCGAGGTAAGAAGCAATATGATATTGCGGTATTCTTTGTTCAAGTCCGGGATATTTTAACAAAAAAGCTTGATAGCGCTCCAAAGCAGATAAATATAACAATTCTCGTTCACGTTCTTCTTTACGGATATAAAGTCGTTCTAAAGCAGTCCGAACAAATCGTTCCCATCCATGACTTCGATCCATAAGCATTTGTAAAGTCGAATACGGAATTTCGATAACAGTGGAATCTTCGATAGCCTCAATAGTATACTTTGAAGTTAATCCAGTGATCATAGCTCCATAAGCTGTAGCAAAATCGTTTTCCAATGTAAAAGCGACATTATATTCCTGCCCATCTGCTAATGTATAATACAGCCGAAACAACCCTTGTGTACAGAAATAAGCATGTTTTACATGATCTTCAGATTTAATAATCTTCACTCCACGTGCAATAGACTTCACGGTCGTTGCAGTTACAAAACATTTCCACTCTGTAGGCGATATAGAAGCTTGATAAGCCATAGACTGAAGGGTCTGATAATGATGCTCCATGATCGTTGCCTCTCTCTGATTAGATATTGTCCGTTCATTTTCTAATGTTATGATCCATCTAGTTGATTATAGTTTCTCTCTTTCGCTCTCTTTTGTATATACTTCTATGTAAAAATAAAAAAAGTCGATCAGTATAGACCGACTTTGGTGTCACTATCTGCTTGAATAGCATGTATTTGATTGCTAGATGTGCTTGCGACTTTCGAGTAATTATGCATTATTTTTCATCTGCTTCACATTTTCATTTAATTGTTCTAGCACTTTTTGGAGCATATTGAACTCGGTATCACTAATATTATTCAAAAGTCCTCTGGCAAATTGCTCTTTCTCTTTTTGCGAGTTCTCGATTACTTCTGTGCCGTAGTCTGTCAGTTGTACTAAAATAATGCGGTTGTCTCCATCTTTTCTTCTTCGGGATACGATTTTCTGATCTTCAAGCTGTTTGAGATGTCTTGCTACGGCTGCTTTATCAAGCGTTACCTTTTTTTGTAGATCACTTTGACTAATTTCTGTGTCTTGATATATCAATGCAAGTATTTCAAAGCGAGATTGGCTGATACTAATATAAGCATCAAATGTCGTATTTATCGCGTTGTTTACACGATACATTTGGTATAACAACGCACTCTCTTCTGACCAATCTTTTTTCAACACTATCCCATCTTTCGTAATCTTATTTTGACACTTGAAGTACATTATATATCGATTATAAAAAAAATTGCGTTTTATTGATATACCGACAGAGTTCCGTCGTAATTGATGACCTGTCCATTGTGATTCTTATCATCAAGTACATAACCTACAATAATTTCAGCAGCTTGAGCTGTTGTTTTGACAAAGTCTCCTGTCATATTTCCATTGAGATCGGTAGAGACCGCTCCTGGCATAACAGCAAAAATTTCAACCGGTATATTTTCTTTTTCAAAGCTCATTCCCCATGACTTGGTCATCACATTCAACGGAGCTTTAGCAGTCTGATAAGCAAAAGCATTAAAAAAGGATAGTGGCTCAATCGGTATGCTGATATTTTGAATCGTTCCTTTATTAGCTATTAATAAAGGCAATAATCCTTTGGAAAGAGCAAATGGGCCAATAAAGTCAACTTGATAAGTCGCTTCTAACTCTTCTACATCAAATTCCCATCCTACTTTATGCATATCTCCAGGAATACCGGCATTATTTACCAAAAGACTCAAATGTTTATAGTTTTGCTTAATCGTGTCGACAGCTTGATCAATACTTTGTAGATCAGCCATATTGATTAATAACAACTCTGCTTGACCAAATGCTTTAAGTTCATTTACTGCTGACTCTCCACGTTCTTGATCGCGTGCTCCTACTAATACATGATAGCCTGCTTGCAATAGATGTTTTGCTATTTCAAATCCAATTCCTTTATTTGCTCCTGTAACGAATGCTGTTTTTGTCATGACAATTCTCCTTTGTGACCTCTTATTTTTATCAAAACAAATAACGTTGATACATCAACGGTTGATTTATCAACAGTTTAAAATATTTTTTCATTCTCCGCAAGCTATTTTTATAATCATGATAAATGATGACTTAAAGCCTGTTTATCATCGTTACTTTTCGAGTTGCTTTTCGATCTAGTATGCAACGATATTGTTCTTACGATCATATTAAACATAAAAAGAATATTTTAACAATTTAGGTATATTAATGAAAATAAAAATAATATATACTTTATGTGTATTCTCCGCATATATGTATTAAGCGACAAAGGAGGAATGCATTACATAACAGTAGTATCTGCGATCAGCACAGTAGTTATTGGTTTAGATGCTACAGGAATCTTTAGTTGTATGCCCAATACACTTATACAGGAGGTTTATAATGAAAAAATTATCTTCTTTGTTGTTGTCTGCAACGTTAGTTGCTTCGATTATGCCGGTAACATCTGCTTCAGCATCCGATAGTGATCAGTATACTAATGCGTCTACCCCGGTCTCCGCAGGACATCCAACGACGTTGCAATCTTCTACCTCTCAAGCATCTGTTAATTATCACAGTATTCGCTTTTCAATCGATTTTATGGATACGATTATGGCAGGCGACAGTGAACCGCGTGGACAGTTTTACCGTGCGGTTGAAGAAGCTATCGGGGCTCCTGTTATTTTTTACGATTTCTGGAGCGACTATATCGTAATCAAAGTCATGGACAAACAGTTATCTCCAGAAGAAGCAGAAGTGGTCAAAAACAAACTCAATAGCTTAAAATGGATCAACGAAACGTACGGTATTCCTTTAGATCAAGATATCATTACGGATATTCACTGGTTTGATCGCTGGTCTTAATTTATCAAATAAGAAAAGCGCGGAAGCAGCTATCGCCTGCTCTTTCCACGCTTTTCTTGTGTTTTTCTAACTTTTCAATGAGGATTATCAATGATTATTGATTATTTTGCTTGTAGAGGTAGTATTTAATACCTTATAACCTATCAGAGACAACAAGCTCACTGTAAAAATAACGATTCCAAACGGTTTGGCAGAATATTCTCCGGCAAGTCCCACCAATGGCGAAGTCAAAGAACCTAAGAAAAAAGGTAACACGCCCAGTACAGCAGAAGCACTTCCGGCGATATGACCTTGAGATTCCATAGCCAAAGAGAAAGACACAGGCCCAATCACTCCAATCGCAAAAGCAAACAAAAACAGCGCGATAATTAACCCGATAAACGAACCGGAAGATAAAGTGATCAGTAGAATAACTATACTTGCTACAAAAGCAGATAGTAATCCAATAACAAAAATACGACGTTCATCAATATGCCCTGCCAAATACTTCACCAATTGTGATCCTAACATAATCGCTACACCGTTCAGCGCAAATAGAATCGAAAATACTATAGGTGATACGCCATACATATTTTGATAAATAAAAGGTGTCGCCGATACATAAGCAAAAACTCCTGCAAACAAAATACCATTTCCCAGTGCATAACTCATAAATATCCGATTACCAAATAACTCTTTATAATTGCCAATCACTTTGCCAAAATGACCAGCTATACGCTTGTCAGCAGGTAATGTCTCGGGTATGCCCCATATCGTTAATAGCGTAAGTACAATGCCTAACAGTCCCAAACTAATAAAGATATGATTCCATGAGGTATACGCAATAACTGCACTTCCAGCAAGTGGTGAGATTAATGGAGCAACATTACTAATCATTGTCAAAAGTGAAATAAATGTAGTTAATTCTGATCCATGATATAGATCGCGTACAATCGCGCGAGAAATAACAAGCCCTGCGGAAGCTACGAATCCTTGAGCAAATCGAATACCGATAAACAATTCAATAGTAGGTGCAAAAGCACAGGCAATCGAGAACATAAAATAAAGAATCATCGAGATTAACAAAGGATAACGCCTACCGTATATATCACTTAAAGGCCCCATTACAAATTGCCCGATTCCTAAGCCTAATAAGCTAGCTGTTAATGTCGTCTGGATCATCGATGTATTGGTTTGAAAATAATTCATGATTTCGGGCAGAGACGACAAATACATATCTACTGTAAAAGGCCCTAATGCAGAAAAGGAAGCTAATAACAAAGCAAATCCTAATGTATTTTGTTTTTTAGTAACTTTCATCTATTCCTCCTGGTACTAGATCAATTGATTTTTGAAATGCTATGAATAAGCTTTAGCCGGCTAACATATTCTGTGTTCCTTCTCTGCTATTTATTGTATCGATCTCTATGTATATAGCAAATACTCATATCTTATATTAAGATATGCTTTATAAGCATTTCTATCTGTGAAATTATATTTAAGGAGGAATACATATGGAAATTAGAGTATTACGTTATTTTTTGGCTATTGCTAAAGAAGGAAGTATTACAGGAGCCGCCGCATCGTTACATATGACACAACCCACGTTATCCAGACAATTGAAAGATTTGGAACAACACTTAGGGAAAGCACTATTTGTTCGTAGTAGCCATCATGTAGTTCTGACAGATGAAGGTATATTGCTTAGAAAAAGAGCAGAAGAAATCATCGAAATGGTCGATAAACTGGAAGCCGAATTTCAATCGATGGAAGAAACGGTACGTGGTGACGTGTATATTGGTGGCGGAGAAACAGAAGCCATGAAGCACATTGCACATGGAGTTAAGCAATTACAGTTGAATTACCCTGATATTAAGTATCATCTATATAGTGGAAATGCTGAAGATGTAACGCAACGGTTAGATAAAGGATTGCTCGATTTTGGTATTTTGATTCAACCGGTGAATATAGCTAAATACAATTATATCCATATCCCTGCTACCGATGTCTGGGGCGTTATTATGCGCAAAGATAGTGTGTTAGCTCAGAAAGAAAAGATTGAAGCAGATGATCTGATTGATTTACCACTGATCTGCTCAAGGCAAGTGATCAAGCAATCGTTTGTTAGAAATGAATTTGTCGATTGGTTCGGTGATCGATTTGATACATTGAATATTGTGACTACGTATAATCTTGCTTACAATGCTGCGATCATGGTAGAAGAAGGAATAGGCTATGCTTTAATGTTAGATAAGATCGTGAATACGTCTGCTGAAAGTCCTCTTTGCTTCAAACCACTTGAACCCCGACTTGAAACGAGTTTGGTTATGGTTTGGAAAAAAGATCAGATATTTTCAGCAGCGGCAGATGCGTTTTTAAAAGAAATTCAGGCAAGCTATGAAACAAATAAGTAGGTTATGATTTTCCGACATTAATAATCTTTTTGATCCATGATGGCTCACTTGTCGCTGCTCGAACAAGACAGTCTGCACAGTCTACAAATGATAAAGGACGAAGTGGGGCAATACGTGTTAAAGGACCTGCTGTATATTTTATAGAGTTAGCTGTATGACTCAGTACGGAAGGACGTACTATCACCCAATCCAAGTCACTTTCGATTACTGCATGCTCAGCGATCGTTTTATCTTTGATTGCTTTTGAGAAAATAAAGCGCATAGTACGTACTGCAATCTGATTTACAGTCGAAAGCTCTTTTCCATTGCTCAAATTGATCCCACTTTGCATCACTAGACGTTGAACTCCTGCTTGCTGACAAGCAGATAACATATTCATTATTCCTTCCGACATCACAGTACCTGGAGAAAAATTGGCTGCAAGAACATTCAAAAACCCTTTTGACAGCAGATGACGTGATGAAAAGTTGGTCGTTGGGCCGATGCAACTAATCACTACGTCTGCACCTATCATAGCTGTAATCATACTAGACGTATTATACACATCTCCCTGATAAATATGGAGGTGATCGGTAGGTGCAATCACTTCTGGTCGACGAGCGATAGCGGTAACTTCATGATTTAATTCAAGTAAACGCTCCACCACTTTTTTACCTGTCGCTCCTGTTGCTCCAATAACGGTAACTTTCATTTCTATATTCCTCCTTAGGTTATTACATCAACATATAATATTCAAAAATGCACACTCGTGTATTAAGAAACAACTATGTATAATAGTAAACAGAAATACAGCATATACAATGATTAAAAATATAATTTTCGTGTATTAGTTCACATTCTTTTTAAAACTGTGCATTATATCGAAGAAAGATGGTGTTTAGGACATGTTACAGATCGATCGAAGAGTACGAAAATCACAAAAAGCAATCAAATCAGCTATTATCGAGCTCATGATTGCAAAAAAGTTTGACCAGATTACGATACAAGATATCGCTGACGAGGCAGATGTTAGCCGAAGAACAATTTATCTTCACTATACAGATAAATTTGATTTGCTAGATAAGCTTATTCAAGAACATATTGAAGAGATGCGCGAAATTTGTAATGCAGAAGAGATGAATGCTACTTATGTAGAGTCAGGATTGTTATGGTTCGAATATTTTGAAAGTCATTATTCCTTCTTCTCTGCAATGTTAGCCAGTAAAGGAAGTTCTTTTTTTCGTACTCGATTTCTAGATTTTTTTCTTCAAGAATTAGAACAAGGAATAATTGATGAAGGAGGGCGCAAATTAACGGAAGGCGATTATGTAGATATTCAGTTTTTAGGAGCAGCTATTTTAGGTGTCGTGGAATGGTGGCTCAAGAATGATAAACCTCATCCTCCTTCTTTTATGGCTGATCGATTGGGATTATTACTTGAGCATCATTTTGAATTGTATGTATATCAATCTCCCAGTTTATAAAAAGTTTATATTTAATTTAAATCCTGTACAGAAATAGTTTGCTTTTGTTTATGTGTGATTTAAGTCTTTCCTCTAAGATCAATCTATAATTCAACCTACTATACAGGTAATGAAGATCAGGAGGAACGATAAATGAAGAATTACCCTGCATATCTTGCTCTATTGGCAGGAATGGTCGCTTTAAGTCAGACCACAAATAATCACGTATTTGCTGCTCCAACACATCTTGCTGCAACTCAGAGTAATCCCTCAACAAGTGCTTCTTTAACAGCACTCCCTTCGATTTCACTTCAAGCTGGAGTCAGTGTGAAATTAACCAATATTCAATTGGCTAGCAAAAATACAGGCAACATTTTGACATATACCCTTACGTATACCAACAAAACATCCAGCCCTTACAAGTTAATGAATAGCTTTTCCAAAGTAAGTACGATACGAACTTCTCCGATCAAAGGAGTCCCTGTTCCTGATAATAAAGATCAGATTGCGATTTCCCCACAGTCTACGCAAGCTATTACTTACTATGTAGATGTCAAAAAAGAAAATAAACTAGCCAGTAGCAAAATTACGATGTTTGGCTGGGATTTTAATGCTGCCAACTATGAGAAAAAGCTAGGTACATTTACTGTTCCAGCCAATTATTCTCCTGCTGTTACTCAAGGCAAAAGCAAAAAAGTAACGATCGGTACCACAACTCTTAATTTCAAACCACAGCAGTTACAAATCATCCGTTTTAATAACAAATTATATGCTCGTCTAGCTGTACAAGTAAGCAATCTAAGTACCGAAGTATTAGATTCTCCTAATTACCATACTTACTTACAGTCTGCTACCGGTTCTACTTTTGAATTACAACTAGATCATACTAATCGTGAGTTCTCTATTTCTCCTGGAGATACCAAAAGTATTGGCTATATTGCAGTTATACCAGCTTCTCTTCATACAAATAATATGACCCTACAGATTACTAGCAATACCACTTCAACAGATAGTAAAACAGACAGTTCTACAGCCAGTACTGTCACTAATTTAGAATTACCTGTTGTAGCATTCAAATTACCTAAAGTGAGTCCGTCTACTCTTACTGTTCCTGTATCTTCATCTCGAAAAATCGCTGTGGATGGAACAACGATTGAGACTCAATTAAAAACTGCTACGATTTCTACCAGTGGTGATAAAGCAGTATGGACAATGCAATTTAGAATCAAAAATATCGGTAATCAAACAGTAGTGTTACCTACTTATGAAACATCTATCAAAACATCAGAAGGTTATACCTTCCCGATCAATACCAAAGCATTCGCAAACCTGGCACTCAAGCCATTGCAAGAAAAGCAGATTCAATTATCTGCTGAAATTCCAGCTCAATTAAAACAGCAACAACTTCAATTGCAATTGTTAGAAGCACCAACAGCAACTACAACTAATGCAACAGCGAATACTCAAGCATCAGATAATACACCAGTTAAAAGTGCGATTATTTTACCAACTGCTTTTTATATGATTCCTTATCAGCAAGAACAGAATCAATCTGCTCAAACAGAGTACACCTTTGATAATAATTACGGTAACTTTGGCGTTACGCTTGAAAATTTCCAACGTATGCCATGGGCTGCTGAAGATATCGTCGTCACCAAAATTCGCCTACGTAATGCTGGAACATCTTCTGTCAATTTACCTGCACTCGGTGGATGGATCAAAGCACAAAATAATCGCATCAGTAGCCCTGTACAGATTGTAGCTGAACAGACAGATACTTCACTGGATGCTGGTCAAAGTCGTGTCTACTATATTGTCAGTCATTTTGATGCAGATGCAGATTTATCTCAACTCAAAATCAAATTGTATCCTAATGTAGATACAACTACTAATGATTCAGCCAGTGCAACAACCAACACAACGACTTCTACTGGTAGTACATTAGATCAAGATAATCCGTTCTTATCGCTACAAGTAGGTCAGATCAATTCTACAGTTGCCAAAATCGCACCAGGATCTTCTTTCCATATTCAGACGATAGGCAAAAAAGCAGAAATTAAAGAACGACGCACGATCACGTACGAAGGTGCAAGTCAAAAAATTGCATATACTGAACTTGAAATGAAGAGTGAAGAAAAACGTACTTCTACACCTACTCGTCTTATCGCTTATTACAAAACACCAAATAATGAATATTATGAAGCTACTGTTAATCAATCTGATAAAACAGTCGGCCCTGATGGCAAAAATCTAATTACCGTCTGGAGTAAGCTTCCTGCTTCTATCAATACTTCCGGGCTAACTCTGTATATCGGTGAAGCGATTAACGATGGCAAAATGTCTACCGCTACGACTACACCTACAGGTTATATCAATGCTGTTGAACTAGGACTTAACAAACAGACTCCTCCTGTAGTTGCCAGCGTAAGTAGCGATATGGAGTTATTCCCGTACCAATTTGCGATTACAAGTGCTACCGGTTCATTGTCAGAAGGTCAGGAAAGTATTGCTCTAAATATGACGTATAACCTTAGCAAAGATAACACTTACAATATGGGCACATATGGACATAATCTAGTCATTCAATGGGTAGATCCATCCGGTCAAGTACAAGAAAAAACAATGGTTCCGGGTACTGACTTAACACTCGGCAAATCGATTCCATATTCAACAACCTTAAACAGTAATGTATACAAAACGATGAAAGGCGGTCGTTTCTTAATCAATGTGTACGATGAATTTCAAGGAGAACGAATCCTTCTGGGTACACAAAGCTACAGAATCGATTATACCCCTAATATCGTGAATACACCGTCTATAACACCACCTGTTGATACACCAACAACAAATCCAGGTACACCTCCGACAACAAATCAACCGGACAAACCAGATTCAACTGATCGTACTACTAAAAATAGCAAAACAGATCTATCTGCTAATTAACGGAGGAACCTATGAAAAGTAAAAAACGACTTTGGATGACTATAGCTATTATTGTAGTATTAGCGGCTGCCGGAGTAACTGCTTATGTTCTCTGGCCTAAAGCACAAGATGAATTGGTTGTAGAACCTACCCCTTCTATACCTGTACAAAAAGGGGAAATCACAGTATTGATCAAAGGTGCTGGATCGATCAAAGCAACCAGTCAAACCATTGTCTATGCTGATCATGAAGGTAATGTTAATCAGGTGAACGGTAAGCTGAATGAACGTGTTCAAAAAGGACAGGTCTTGTTCAATTATAAAAATAAAGACAATTCCAAAGATATCACCCAACAAACCAATACATTAAAGCAACAACAAAGTGATCTTCAAGACAAACAAGAACAATACAAACAGCTAGTGATGAATAACGCTACACCAACCGAATTAGATACCGCTCGTCTAGGCATAGAAAAAGGGAAAGACGATATTACTGTTACTGAAACAGAAATTACTCGTCTACAAAAAGATCAAGCGGCTCCGGCTCCACTGATTTCTCCGATTAGTGGAACGATTACCAAAATGAATATCGCTCCAGGTGGAGCAGTTAGTAGTGGCGCAGAAGCATTTACTATTGTAGATTATCAAGATTTGAGTGCTACAATTCAGGTGGATGAATTAGATGTGCTTAAGATTCATGAAGGATTAAAGGCTACACTTCAGCTAGATGCGCTACCGGGCAAAACCTATACTGGTAAAGTATCTACGATCGCAAATGAAGGTTCGATCAAAAATGGTGTTTCTACTTTTGGTGTAACGATTCATTTAGATCAACCGGGTGAGATTAAAGCAGGTATGTCAGCACAGGCTACTCTGTTGGTTGAACAGAAAAAGAATATTCTTGTTTTACCGATCGAATCTGTTATTCAACAAGGTGATCAATATGTAGTTCAAAAAGCAAAAGTATCTGCGGGTACGCAAAATGCACAACCGGATGCTACGACTGAACAGAAAGTAACTATCGGGATTCATGATGATAGTCAAATTGAGATTAAAAGCGGTCTAAAAGAAGGCGATCTTATCGTTATTCCTTCCAGCGATATGAGTGGACTGGGTACGACCTCACCAGATAGCAGTATGTCTGGTGGAGGCAGTGTCGATGACAGTAGTTCGGCTACAACTTCAGATAGTGGTTCAACTGACAGTAATTCAACAAATAATAGTACCTCAACCGATAATAATACTACCGATACGAATACGGGTACATCTAGTGATAGCTCTTCTACAGGTGGTGGCACTCCATGAATAAGGAGCCACTTATACAGATTAGTCATATGAATCATGGTTATATGATGGCAGGACAACAGATGCCTATTTTGCAAGATATCTCGATGTCTGTGCATCATGGTGAATTTGTAGCGATTATTGGCCCTTCTGGATCAGGCAAGTCTACTTTAATGAATATGATTGGATGTCTTGATCTGCCCAATAGCGGAGAGTATATACTAGATGGTCAAAATGTGCGTAAAACGTCTGATAATCGACTCGCCAAAATTCGCAATGAGAAAATCGGTTTTATTTTTCAAAGTTTTAATCTATTGCCTAAATTATCAGCTATCGAAAATGTAGAGCTTCCTTTGATCTATCGTGGATTGTCTTATCGAGAACGTAAACAAAGAGCGAGTCAGGCTTTGGAACAAGTAGGTTTGTATGAACGCATGTATCATCGTCCTAATCAGTTATCCGGCGGACAACAGCAACGTGTAGCCATAGCTCGTGCGCTTGCTGGTGATCCTCCTTTATTACTGGCAGATGAACCGACAGGTGCTTTGGATACCAACACAGGTAAAGAAGTAATGCAGATGATCAAAAGTCTGAATCAACAAGGACATACGATCATTTTGATTACACATGATCTGGATATCGCTGATCAAGCCAAACGTGTAATTCGTATTCAGAATGGCATTTTGACAGAAGATCGGAGGAATGATCAATGATCTTTTTTCAAAGTATACGTATGGCATTGCTTAGTGTAATCGGCAATAAAATCCGTTCTTTTTTGACAATGTTAGGGATTATTATAGGTGTATCTTCAGTGATTCTAGTAGTCTCTGTAGGCATGAGTTTTAACAGTCAGATTAGCGATCAATTTGGGGATATGGGAACAAATCTACTTTCGGTTACTGTGATGGGACGTGGAGTGACCAGCTCGCTGACTTACGAGGAAGTAAGTGCTTATAACCAATTGAAAGGTGTATCCGGTGTATCCCCTATCCTTTCTGGCAATGTCACTGCCAAAAATCGCAACAATAATGTCAATGTTTCATTAGAAGGTGTAACGCCTGCATATGAGCATGTTAAAGATTTTCATGTACAATCAGGACGATTTGTTCTTAATATCGATAGTCAGTACCGACAAAAAATAGCTGTGATCGGCTCCTCTACGGCAACGACTTTATTTGGCACTGAAAATCCTGTCGGACATGATATCCGCCTTAATGGTGAAACATTCAAAATCGTAGGTTTGTTGCAAAGTAAAGGTACAAGCTTAATGGGTTCCAATGATGAGAAAATTCTAATTCCACTTGCTACAGCAGAGCGCTTTTTACAGACTAAAGGTATTCAGACTTTTGAAGTCAAAACGGTAACCGAACAGGATATTCCTACAGTCAAAGAACAAATTGCTGCTAGTCTTGAACAGAAATTTAAAGATCCTTCAGCCTACGATATATTTGATGCTCAAGAAATGATCAAATCTATGGAAAAAACCAATGCATTGATGTCAGCATCTCTAGCAGGGATCGCAGGTATTTCACTGATTGTAGGTGGCATCGGAATTATGAATATTATGATTGTATCTGTAAATGAACGGACTCGTGAGATCGGTATTCGCAAAGCGATTGGTGCTAAAAAGAGTAATATTTTGATCCAATTTATGATCGAATCGATATTTCTTAGTACGCTTGGCGGATTGCTTGGTATCGGGGTCGGTATAGGGCTCGTGTGGGTGGCGGGTAAATTCACACCATTTCCGATTCAATATGCATGGAATATGGTTACGATCTCATTCGCATTTTCATTTGTGATTGGTGTTCTATTTGGCATTATTCCTGCTAATAAAGCTGCACGTTTACGCCCTATTTATGCGCTTCGTACAGACTAAATGCTACAACACATTCGTTATTACTTATCTATTATCGAAGGAGTACGCGGTATGACTATTAAACAACGCTTGATCATTTCTAATATTTTGATGATTGTCATACCTGTACTGATTTCAGCCATTATTATCGGAGCCGGACAATATGTATCTTACCAATATTGGAAAATGAAATACGATAATGAAAGCTCTATCTATGATGTACCGGAGAAAATCACTTCTGTCGCTACCGAACTAATCCAAAATCCACAAAACCAGAAAATGGCTGAAAAGCAGCAATTAGAAGATTATTTACAAAAGCATTCGATGAGGCTGACAGTGCACGATTATAACACTCGTGTTCCCCTATTAAATATGGGAAAACTGACGATCGATGCTAATGATAAAATGATGACAGCGATCTGGTCTTTGAACGGAGAAGGTAGTATTTATCTTGCCGAAGAAGATGTGTATAGCAAAAAAGTAACCGTCGATAATAAAACCTATGTGATTTCCACATTTGATTCGTTTCATGAGAATGGTACAAATGATGATAGTTACTATAGTCGGTATCAGATGTTAATCACACTGTTTATGATTTTATTTGGAGTCGGCATTATTGTAACTATCTTTTTTACCAATCGGTTTCTAACTTATTTTGTGTTCAAGCGGATTAGTCAACCACTGAATACATTGGTAGCAGGCGTTCAGCAGATTAGAGATGGTAATCTAGATACACGTATTCAATATGAGAGCAAAGATGAATTTGCAGCAGTCTGTCATGATTTTAATGATATGGCATTGCAATTGAAGCAGTCGATGCAATTGATTCAGCGTCAGGAAGAAAGTCGTAAAGAACTACTTGCTAGTATCTCACATGATCTGCGTTCTCCACTCACTTCGATTCGTGCGTATTCAGAAGGGCTGTTAGATGGAGTAGCTAACACCCCGGAAGCTCAGCATAAGTACATTACTATGATTCAGACCAAAGCAAGAGATATTGATCGGATGGTTGCCAAAATCTTTCTATTTTCCAAAATGGATCTAGGTCATGATCCGCATGATCCTGAATGGTTAGATGTGAATTATGAATTAGAATCGCTTGTAAAAGCAACTGCGGAAGAATATCGCAGTAAAGGTCTGTATATCACTACTTCATTTTCACAACAGACTGCTATAATTTTTGCAGATCAGTTGCAATTGGATAGCATTTTCACGAATATTGTAGAAAATAGCTTAAAGTACAAGTATAAAGAACGTGGATGGGTGCATATCGAGACTAATGTAGATGATGATCAGCTCACTATTTGTATTACCGACGATGGCCCGGGTGTTCCTGATGAGTCATTGCCGCAACTATTTGATTTATTTTATCGGAGTGATCCTTCGCGTAATAATCCTAATAAAGGTAGCGGGCTTGGCTTAGCTATTACTGCCAAAGCAGTGGAACGCATGGGTGGAACGATTCGGGCAATGCATGCGTCATCAGGTGGTCTACAGATTAAAATTCAACTTCCATTGATTAATCAGGAGGAAGTACAATGAGAAAAATACTAATTATAGAAGACGATGAAGCGATAGCATCGATTGAACGGGACTATCTTGAAATCAATCATTTTGCAGTTGAGATTGCAGACAATGGACTGACCGGTGCAGAAAAAGCTTTGTCTGAACCTTACGATCTGATTTTGCTTGATCTTATGCTACCGGGTGAAGATGGATTTTCAGTATGTCGTCGCTTGCGTGAAAAGCTGGATATACCTATTCTAATGGTCACAGCCAAGCAAGAAGATATCGATAAGATTCGCGGATTAGGATTAGGGGCAGATGACTATATTGTCAAACCATTTTCTCCGAATGAATTAGTAGCGAGAGTAAAGTCGAATCTGGCTCAATATGATCGAATCAAAGGAAAACCGGATCATCATAGAAATAGTCATATCGAAATTGGTTCTTTTGTTATTAATACACAGGCTCATCGGGCATATCTACATGGCAAAGAACTAGAGTTGAAGAAAAAAGAATTTGATCTGCTCCACTTTCTGATCGTACATGCTAACAATGTATTTAGTAAAGAAACGCTTTATGAGCGTATATGGGGATTTGAATCGGTTGGTGATAACGCTACTGTAGCTGTTCATATCAATCGACTACGCGAAAAAACAGAAGAAGATCCTGGTAATCCTCGCTATATTCAGACAGTATGGGGTGTAGGCTATCGCTTTCAACCTTGAGTACAACAGATCAAATCTATTATAGTTAGCACAAAAAGGGAGAAGCCATCATATAAGATGGCTTCTCCCTTTTGAATGTTATGCTGCTATTCAAGCTTGTACCGTCTATCATTTTGTTGCACTATGATTTACTGATCAGTCTGGTATAAAGCTGAAAATCAACTCTTATTTAAAGATACTGACGTTCACCTGTTTGCGCAGATTTTTGGATAGCATCAATTAGCTTGTGCACTTTGACTGCATCTGCAAAATTCGATACCAACGATGTTCCTTCTTGAATATCTTGCGCAAATGCGCGATACACTTGAGCGATATTTAATACCATGCCAGAGTCATCTTGCAGAGAATCCGGTGCAGAATAATAGGTATCAGGGATCGTTAGCTCTTGTAGCTCGGCGTCAGCAGAACTTGCTCCTAATAAATCATGTGATCCAAATTGAATAGTCATTGGTGCATGCAAAACAATCGTACCCTGATCACCAAAGATTTCAATAGTCACTCCTGTTTGATGTTTGACTCCTCCTTGAATATGAATACTTGCTGCTGCTCCATTTGTTAATTTGCCTGTGACTAGAATTTGATCATCTGTTGTTTTTTCGATTACTTTTTGGATATCTTCTAATTCTACTTCTGCATACTGTTGCGCTGTTGTCGCTGAAAGTTCTGCAAAGTCTCCAACCATATAAGTGAATGCATCTATATTATGTCCACCTACGATTGTCAACAAATTCCCTCCATATGTGTGATCAAACAAATAGGCTGTCGATTTATCAGCTTTGCCCCCCATACCTTGCATAGAGACTTTTAGTTGAGCAGACAATACTTTTCCTACATATCCTTCTTTCAACAACTCTTTTACATACTTAATGGCTGGAGCTTGTCTTGCTTGTAATCCTATCGCAGTTGGAATCTGATGCTCTTCTACCCATTGTTGCATTTCAATAGCTTCTTCTGTTGTAGATCCTAGCGGCCATTCGCTATAAATCGGCTTTCCAGCAGGAATAACCGTTTTGACGGCATGATAATGCTCTTTCACATTGATACTCACGACGACCATATCTACATCAGGATGTTGAGCCAACTCTTCAATTTGATCAAAACCATGAGTAGCTTTAAAAGCTTCAGCACTTTTTGCAGCACTTTCTTTGTTACTTGTAGCTACTGCGGTTAACTCATATTCTTCAAGATGCTGAACTGCGGGAATATGTGTACTATTTGCCCATCCATTATTCACCGATCCGCCAATAATACCTACTCTTATTTTTTTAGTCATATCTGCGATCTCCTTTGTGTTCCATGATTAAATATATACATTCCTACATCTACCTATTACACGTTAATCTTACTTTTGCACTCCATATTGATAAGGAACTGCCATATTTTCACGCAATGTATTGCCTTCGTATTCATTATGAAATATACCACGTTCTTGTAAAATAGGGATAACTAGATGTACAAAATCAGCTACTCCATCAAATGAAGCATCAGGTACAATCGAAAATCCATCACATGCACCCGCCAGAAACCATTCTTCTAAAAAGTCAGCTACTTGTACAGGTGTACCAGCAACTACAGGATGGTAATTGATAACTCCATGAGCAAGTACATCTCGAACAGACAAACCTTGTTGTAGCAATTGTAATGCTTTGGGCGAACGCGGATCCATTGGGCTAGCATAAGCACGTTGAAGCAATTGCGGTGCTAACGGCTGATCGATATCTATCGAATGTACAGATAGCGGTAGATTGATCATCGATCCCAGATAACTAACTCGGCCTGGAATCTCTTCAGGATTAAAATCCATAAGCTGTTTGCGACGCATCAGCGCTTCTTCTTCTGTAGCTCCTAGTGAGAACATAAACCCTGCAAACATTTTAATATCATCAGGGTTGCGACCGAATTGTGCAGCACTTTGCCGAATAGTCTGTCTATATTCTTGTGCAGATTCGATATCATAAGGATTAGCATATACACCAGAAGCGAATCTACCTGCCAGTTCTAATCCTTCTTGTCCCCCTCCTGCTTGAAAAATAACCGGCTGTCCTTGTTCGGATGGAGGAATAGGCAATGGCCCACGAGTCGCATAATATTCCCCTTGCAAATGAACGGGTTGAATTTTATCCATATCTGCAAATTGACCTGTCTCTACATCCAATGTCCAAGCATCTTCTTGCCAGCTTCCCCATAAAGCTTGTACTATTTCTATCGCCTCATGAGCTTTTTCGTATCGTTCTTGACGATTAACAGGCTTGCTTCCAAAGTTAGCTGCAACATTTGGATCGGATGTTGTCACCGCATTCCATCCTACCCGACCATGACTGATCACATCTAATGCTTTGAATTGACGTGCTAGATTATACGGATAATTAAAAGTGGTCGATAAGGTAGCCACAAGCCCAATATGCTTCGTTTCTCTAGCAACAGCCATTAAGGCTAACATCGGGTCCATCGGAAACATAGGTGTCTTAGTACTCAAGCTACTTGTTAATGCTGGTGTATCTGCAATAAAAATCATTTGAAACTTGCCTTGCTCGGCTAATTTCGCACGTTCTACATAACTATCTATATTTGTATAAGCGGCTGGATCAGCACCTGGCATTCTCCATGCGTTAAATTCAGCCCCATATCCTGAAACCATTTGTAAAGATAACTGCATTTGTTTTTTCTGTTCCATATTTATCTTCCTTTTACTTAGCAGGCTAATTATATTTTGAAATAAAAAGATGAATGTAAAATGTATGAAGGAAGAACAACTTATGATAAGTTGCTCTCCATTTGTCTTAAAATCCTTCTCAAAAACACACGTTCTTCTGGAAAAATAGAGTCTAGCAATTTTTCTTGTTGTTCTTTCCATTTCTGATCTACTGGTTTTTGCAACAATTTTCCTTCATCTGTTAGAAAAATTCGCATCACGCGAGCATCATGTTCATCACGTTTACGATATATAAATCCATTTTGTTCAAGAGATTTGACCATATTGGTTACAGTAGGTGGCTCGCATTTTAAATGCTCACATAATTGCATCTGTGTAATACCATCCCCTAGCCATAATCGATGTAGCAATTTATCTTGACCCGCATAAAGATTAATTTGTCTTAAAGACTCATTGTAGTCTCGACGCATTTGGGAAGAGACACGATCTAACGATTCACGAATATCACAATCTACTTGATTTTTGACCGGTTCGTTCATCTATTCATCATTCCTTATTTCTTCAATAGTCATTAGCGGGCTAAATATAGCATGAAGAAATTAATGTGTCAATTGACTTCAAGAGCGACATTTATTTTTTAGCGTATCCCATTTTGTTCATATAATTCAACATATCTGGCAGGATACTTCTTTGTAGATGATCATGAATATGATCGCTCCATCCTTTGACTGTTTTCGCAGTGAATGGCGCTCTAATTGGACGATCAGCATAGTATTTTTTCATTGTGTTATCATAAATAGACAATTTTTCTTTGTCTAACGGTTGGTATTTATTTTCAAACAGTACCATCGATTTGGGTAAGCGCGGTTTGAGTTCTGCTTTCTCTTCGGCTGGAACACCAATACATAATCCTACTGCTGGAATAACGTATTTAGGCAACTGCAACACTTGCGATAGTTTCTCAATATTTAGCTTGACTCCACCGATGTACACGCCACCAAGCCCCATCGATTCTGCTGCTGTCAAAGCATTTTGTGCCATAAGTCCAGCATCTACTAAACCTATCGTTAGAAATTCGATATATTCTATATCTACTTCAGGAGCAATTTCATGATTCCGATTAAAGTCTGAACAGAACACCCAAAATTCTGCTGCTTCACCGATATAAGGTTGATGACCACAAAGTTCCATCACTTCTTTACGAAGCTCAGGCTCTGTAACGCGAATAATAGATACTGCTTGTAAAAGACTAAACGATGATGTTTGAATAGCTGCTTGAAAAATAGCGTCTATCTGCTCTTCGGTTAATGGTTGATTGGTGTACGAACGTACAGATGAATGGTTATGAAGTAATTCTAATGTTTTATTCAAGTATATTCTCTCCTCTAATAGTTATAGATATGTTACAATATTACTTAGCTTGCTAAATATATATTTGTGATACAACCTGCTATCTGATCGTTTGATCTAGAACAATTTGCGTCATAAAATAATCATAAAGGGATACTATAAAGTTGCATAGAGGGCAATTTAGATGTACATGGTACACATTTATGTACTTAGAATATGTACTTAGAAAAGGAGATTAAAAATATGAGGGTTTGTAAAGATGGATTTCAAAGAGAATTTGTTAATGATCTAACAGATATGTATACTATCGCTTTCACTCAAAATATTTTATCAGGACGCTGGAAATACTTTATCTTATGGTATCTGAAAGATCATACACGCAGATATTCAGATATCAAACAGTTTTTAGGTGATCTTTCACAAGGATCTCTCAGTAAACAACTTCGTGAATTAGAAAAAGACGGTGTTATTGAACGCAAAGTATACCCTGTAGTTCCACCGAAAGTAGAATATTCATTGACTGAAAAAGGAACAGCGCTTATTCCTGTACTGGATGCGATGGAGAATTTCGGCAAAGTATTTGGCGAGAAATCAGATACAGCGCTAGAATAACTATTTCTAGCAAAACGATTACGATATCACTCCTACTTACTGATCTATTGTTGTGAAACATCGGTAAAATTGGAAAAGAAATAGATTATTGTTATCATTAATAAGCAACGTCTTTATTTCTTATACTATCCAATAGGAGTGATATCGAATGTTACGTATTCTAATCGTTAATTTTCCAGCAGAAGGACATGT
The DNA here is from genome assembly GCF_042681745.1 of Paenibacillus nicotianae. NCBI lineage: Bacteria > Bacillati > Bacillota > Bacilli > Caryophanales > Paenibacillaceae > Paenibacillus > Paenibacillus nicotianae. Next base: position 1,515,029 of record NZ_JBHUGF010000010.1, read on the forward strand.
AAATCCAACACTTGGGATCACTCATGCGTTTACATCACGTGGCGATGAAGTTCATTATATTACAACAGAGAAGTTCAGAGATAGATTAGAAGCTGTTGGAGCGATTGTTCATGTTCATACTGATCTGCTTAAAAATGCTATTATCCGTATAGGTAGCCCCGACGGGATAAATGAATTTTTAAATATTCATATTCAAACGTCGTTACACATTTTAGCATTAACCAAGCAGCTATCGCAGACCATGCAGTTTGATTTTGTATTTTATGATAAATTTGGAGCCGGTGAATTAGTTCGAGATTTTCTGAATATTCCGGGTATTTCCTCGTCTCCATCTTTTTTGATATCGAATGATCAGATGACTAAACGAATTTTTCCAAGTCATATGGATACTACTTCTCCAATTGCCGAGAAAGTTCAAGCTGGACTATCACTACTGAAAAAAGAATACAATGTTACGCCTAAAGAACTGAGCCAATTTATGAACAATAACGGTGATCTAAATATTGTTTATACAAGTAAATACTTTCAACCCAATGGCGATCAGTTCGGCAATAAACATCTTTTTATTGGGCCTAGCTTTCCAAAACGTACCGCAAATAGTTCATTTCCTATCCATCTTCTTAAAGATCAAAAAGTACTATACATTTCAATGGGAACCGTTCTCGATCACACCGAACAATTCTTTAATACTTGTATCGAAGCTTTTACAGACTTCAACGGTATTGTAATCATTGCTACAGGGGAAAAAGTTGACGCTACGAAGATCAATTCGGCTCCTGAACATATCATGATTTTACCTTATGTTCCTCAGTTAGAAGTGTTACAGCATACCGATGTATTTATTACTCATGGTGGTATGAATAGCGTTAATGAAGGTATTCATTTTAATGTGCCTTTAGTTGTTTTACCACAGGACAAAGATCAGCCGATGGTAGCTCAGCGCTTAACTGAACTACAAGCAGGCTATCGTATTACCAAAGATCAGATTAATGTACAATCCCTCAAAGAAGCTGTGCAAGAAGTGTTGTCTAATCCACTATACAAAAAAGGGATACAGGCAATTAATGAAAGCTTCCAACACACAGGCGGCCCGCAAGAAGCATTAGATCGCATCGATGCATATCTGGAAAACAAACAATTATAAATGGATAGTAATCTACATGGGACTATTGTTATCTATACATTTAACGTTAAAAGTAATGCCCCTGCTCCATATCTGTAAATAAATCAGGCTGTTGTATGTTCCAGCCTAACCGCTCTTGAGTAAATGTACTGGAAACGTAATTGTCTACAGATACAAAAGCACCTAGCCAACCAAAATGAGCACTGGCTTGTTCTTTCTTTATACTTGATACAGGTACATTTAGATAACGACCGATGGCATGAGCAATATCACGAAAAGGCACTCCTTCTTCTCCTACTGCATGGAATATAGAACCAGCGGAAGCTTGTTCCAAAGCAAGTCTAAAAAGACGGGCTGTATCTAATCGGTGTACGGCTGGCCATCGATTTACACCGTCTTCTACATAAGCCGATACGCCCTTTTTACGAGCAATGCTAATCAAAGTCGGTAGTAGACCGCTTTTATCGCCCATACCATGTACAAGTGGGGCTATACGAATCACAGAAGAACGAATCCCGTGATTTGCGAGTGTCAGCGTTGTTGTCTCTGAAATCGTCCGTCCACCTCCTACTGATTGAGGATCAGAAGGATCATTTTCAGTGGCTAACGAACCGGCTCGTAGTGCCATTGTTGGAAATGCCATCACAAGTGATCGATCTTCGCCTGAGAGGGCTTTACCAAGCGTTTCAATCGCACGTCGATCTGTCTCGGTAGCTATTGCCATAAATCGAGATGCCGCATGACGCGGGTTACCACCTAATACAATCTTTACACGTGTAGACAAGCTAGCATGCGAAAATTTATGAAAAAAAGCGGTATGGATTACTCCATCTGCTCCGGCAACTCCTCTACGTAAATCTTCTACATTTTCAACAGTTCCCTGCTGTGCTTTTGCTCCAAGAGTGGTCAGCTTGCGAGCTCCTTCTGTGGAACGCACAAGCCCTGTTACTTCATGCCCTGCTTGAATTAACTCCTGAATAACTGCTGTTCCTATAAAACCAGTTGCTCCTGTGACAAATACACGCATTATTTATCCTCCTAAAATCTTCATTTATTTTCTAGTGTGCTACAACAATATAATGTAGCTACTTTTAAGTTGTACTACGTTTTAAGTTACTTATAGTATAGAATGTATGGCACGATCACATTTGCTTATTCTGCGTGAATTCTTGCCTATTTTGCCAGAAGATCTATGTATATCGAAAAAGAACCTGCAAAGCTAGTAGCCGCAGGTTCTTTTTCGATATTTGTATTTAAAGTGTATTCTAAATATTAGCTATTCATATGTTGGCGCCATCTGTTCATATCTCTACTAGGAGGACTGCCAAAAAAGCGGCTATAATCTCGACTAAATTGCGAATCGCTGATATATCCAACCATTCGGCAAGCAGTGATAGCATCCATACGATCGGATAACATAAGTCGTCTTGCTTCTTGTAGACGCAATGCTTTTTGGTATTGCAACGGACTCATAGATGTAATCGCTTTGAAATGCTCGCGGAAAGAAGATTGACTCAAATGCACCATATCTGCTAACTCAGGAATTTTTAAAGGCTCGGCAAAATGTTCTTGAAGCCAGTGAATAGCTTTGGAGACCCGTTGTACATTGGATTCTACAAAAACAGTCTCAGCTACAAATACACCGATCGGACTGCGAAGAAGGCGTATAAAAATTTCGTCAACGATCAGTGGTGCAAGCAATTCACTATCGTTAGGACTAGCAAGGCACTCTACCAAACGGGCAACTGCATGTACAAATGCCAGATCACCAGGCATCATATATCCAGGTCTTCGCTCTGTCACTTTGGGTAATCCTTGAGGATATACTTTGGGTACTAATTCAGCGATTCGTTGCGGATTAAGGTATATCCCTACTCCTAAAAAAGGATCAGTCGGACTGGCTACGATCGTTTTCATCATAACAGGTATAGCTACAGGGGCGACGAAGATTGTAGAACCACCATATTCGTAATGCTCATTTCCTGCTTGAATGACTTTTTTACCTTGAGCTGCTATGCCTACTGTAGGCCAGTACATAGTATGAGTATATTCTGCTTTTTCTATTTGCGAGAAACGATTAAAGTACAATCCTGAAATCTGCTCAGAACCATAACTTCCATCTTTCGTAGTATGGATTGAGATTAAATCTGCTAATCGAGCCGTTTCAGCTTCCAGTGCGTTTCGACTTTGTTCTGTAGAGTGAATCTCTAATTTATTCATCGTCTCCTATACCACTCCCACGTCCTTATGTATTTACCAGACTATTATAATACAAAAAAAGTACGCACAAACATTATTTATGTTTATGCGTACTTTTTTCTATTGATTTATGATTTTAATTATCTATTTTAATCGTATCACTTTACTTGTTACTCAATGACACTTTCAAAACATCTCCTGCTTGTCCGCCAAACACAATCAATCCATTTTCAGGAAGAACAGCAGATTTTTTAGGGTTGACGATTGAAGATTGTACAACACTTCTTTTGGCATCATATACAACAAAGCCTGCATTGTTTGCATAATCTACGTTTATCGTTTTACCTGCTGTATTTTTATCTATTTTGAACCATTTTACATGTCCATTGGAAGCGATCGTGATGTTAGAAGCATTTTGTTTTGGTAAAGGTTGGATCGCATCTTCCGGGATATATAATTGTTTGACTGATTTTAAATATTCGATGTTATTTTGTTTGACAAATTCAAGATCAAACGTGTCTCTTCCCGTCATAACAGGAATTTGTACTACATTGACCGCATGATTTTGATCAATGATTTGATCTCCATTGACATAGCCATTAGCAGCATCTAATTTGATTGTTTTTGTTAAAATAGAAGGAGCTAGATAAAAAGAAGAATTGATTTTTTCATCTACAGCTAAATAACTTTTGCCATTTCGGGATTCCCATGCTTTTTGTACAGCACTAGAAACTTTATTTTTATTTAACTTTTGATATTCATAAAAGACCATAACCGTTTGACCTAGCCCTGGAGAATCGACATTTGCATTCACTTTGATATAAGTTTTGCCATTAGTTTGTTTATCAAAGCTTACTGCTGCACTACCATCCTTGCTTGTAAATTGTTTTTTGCCTGTATATACATAAGTCTGTGAAGGAATAATACCTCCTAAAATATCTGGCAATGTGAATTGTCCATCTTTGATCTCTAATTGTATCGTATTATCTAGCGTACCATACAACCCATTGTATTGTTTTAAGTCAGCAGGCATTTTTACTGGAACAACAGGTTTGAATGATGGATCAGGTATAATCTTTTTGATTTTACCTTGATCTTTCAGTTCTTCTAATAATAGCTGTGTCGCTAATTGCGTATTGTATATAGAAGATCCACCTGCGGAAAGCACTGCAACAGACATATCATAGCCTGGCAAAGAAATCAGATCGGCATGATACATGATCGTATCTCCACCTTTAGACAATGCTTTGATACCGTAGTCGCTGAAAGGCGCTAACTCAACAGCATCCCAACCCAAACCATAATTGGTTGTGTTTCTTTCTTCAGGAACCCAGATTCCATTACGATATTCATCTTTTTGCATATCTTGAGCTGATTGTGCAGATAAAAGTTCCGGCTTATTGCCCATCAATACATCGCCAAATGTCGCTAGTTCTTCGGCTGTAGAATAAATACCACCTGTACCGAGTATATTGGCATTTTCTACAGGCAATGCACTTTCGATCCCTGGAAAGTACGTTTTGGATAGTTGATTACGATCAAATTGGTCTAATGGAGTATGAGTAGACTTGAATTTCATCGGATTGCTAATACGAGTTTTGACAAATTCAGAATAGCTCATTCCGCTAACTCGCTCGACTAACACTTCTAGTAACTGAAAGCTATCGTTACTATAGACAGAAAATGCGCCCGGATCAGCTTTGAGACGTTCTGTTTGTAGCTCTTTTAATAAGTTATCGTAGTTCTGAGTATCATTATCGTCAAACAAAATACTGTTATGATAATGCGATCCATATAGTCCTGAAGAATGATTTAGCAATGTACGAGGTGTTATTTTTTTGTAGCGCTCGTCTGCCATTTTAAAATCAGGAATATACGTCGTTAAGGGTTGATCAATATTGATTTTACCTGCATCCACCAGCATCATGACTGCTGAAGAAACGTACATTTTACTTACAGAACCTATACCAAACATCGTATCTGGCGTAATTTGTTCTTGAGTTGCTTGATTTTTGATACCTGCATGACCGGATAGAATCACTTTACCATGATCCACAATAGCATATTGAACAGCACTTGCTCCGTAATCTTTAACCACTGTCGTTGCCCATTGCTTCGCTTTTTCTTCTGGAGATAGATCAGACTGACTTCCTTGTGCAAAAGATGAAGTCATCGGTACAACAGTTAATACAGCAGCTAATAGTAAACTTCCTATCTTTTTCATTATATTATTCCTCCCTTGAGCATGTTCAAATATAAGCACTATCTGTATCTTACATGCAAAAGGTAGCATCATCTCCAAAAAGGGCTGAAACGAAAAAAACAATCCCTCAACGACATGAGAGATTGTTGGCTGTGTATATTTTTTATTGAAAAGGAAGAATAACCATATTATTAAAAACGTGATGTTTTTGCTCTATTGTCATATTCCCACCGTATTTGTTGCAGATTCGATCAATATTGGTCAACCCAATTCCATGAAACTCTGGATTCGATTTTTGAGTTTGCATTTGCCCCGCGCCTTGTATCGTATGATTCAAAATATGAATCGATAGATGAGAATCAGTAGATTGGATTCTGATCAATATGTAACGATCTTCTGCAATATTAATCTTTTTGGAAGCTTCGATAGCATTATCTAACATATTACCGAGTACTACACAGAGATCATAACGCTCAATCTGAATATGTTGAGAGTACAGTTGCAGTTGAGTATCAATCTGAATCCCATTCGCTTGACCGATATTAAGCGCATTAGTCACTAGCGCGTCTACAACCAGATTACCGGTATTGACTCGCTGGTAGGCATCTTCGACTTTATTTAATGTCGTTTGAATATGTTTTTTAGCTTCGTCCAATTCATTTTTTTCTATACATTGTTCAATATACAGAAATTGTTGATGGGTATCATGAATAATTCGCTTGATCTGCTTAAAACTATGCACTGTTTTCTCGTAATTGGCATCTTGATAATCCATCTGATCTTGCAATTGTATATTCTCATGGATCAATTGAAACTTCTCGATCATATTATCTAATATATAAATAATAAATACATTCAAAAACAGAAAGCTAAAAATCGAAATAAAGTAATACACATTCTTTTCACTATACATCGATAATACATTGACTTGATAAATACTAATCGCTGGTATCGTAAGAAAAAGCAGATAGTATCGATAATGTAACGGAAAGCTTCTACGCTTAACTATAAATCGAATAACCAGAATGATCACAAACATCATTAAGCAACTCAGCAGTACACTTTTAGATAAAATCACATACTCTTCAATCTGAACCGGATTGGAAGTTCCTAGCTCTGTCGCATTAAAAGGATATAAGATGTACAGCGAAATAAAATTGACTAAGGTCAGTAACACCGCGTACAAAATCGAAAACACAATCTTCATTTTGAGTTCAGTCTGATACGGGATCGACAAAATAAAGATAACGATCAAAGCCAATACCGAAGAAAATACAGAAGATGTATATGCATTTAAATAAAAGAAATCGAGCACACCAAACAAAACAAAATACACCCATTGGTTAGGTGCCCGATTTGATTTGCCAAAAACGGCATTAAAATAAAAATTAATTTGAAATCCCATCACCAGTACAATACAAGCATTCAGCAACAATAGTTGAGTCTGCATCTATTCATACATTCCTGTGATCATAAATTTGGTATACACGTCTTTCACTTCTTTTACTTTAGAACGTCCGATCGGTAACTCTACGCTATTGGACATTAAAACCATACCCCCTGCAAACTTTTTAACATGAAGCAAGTTGATAATGATCGATCGATGAATTTGCAAAAAATGATATTGTTTTAATGCGGTAGCATAGTTAGAAATAGTGCCTTTAGTAATATGAGTCTGCTGAAGAGTGACTACATGCAGTTTATTTTTCATGGTCAGGCTTTTGATAGCTTCAATCGAAATAATATCATCATATTTCAATACCACTTCTTCATAATCCGATTTGATAATTAAAATTCGTTTATCTAACGACTGAAAATACTGGCATACTTTAAGGATTTTTTCTTCAAAAGTAGCTAGAGCAATCGGTTTGAGTAAATACTGAAAAGTCACTACATCAAAGCTTTCGATCATATAATCTGGATAACTGGTAAGAAATATTATTTGTTCATCCAGATGTTTGAGGTCTCTAATCTGTTGCGCTGTCTGAATACCATTAATACCGCCCATTTCAATATCCAAAATCAAAATATGAAAAGGTTGTTGTTTATTTTGATAATAAGAGACTAATGATTCACCAGATTCAAAAGATTCGATCTCAAAATCGATACTGGTTTTCATAGATAATGTCATCAACATATGTTGGACAAGTTCTCTTTGTTGCTGATCATCATCGCAGATCGCCACTCTATACGCCATTCATCAATACTCCATTTCTATCTTTTGATCCTTTTTCTCTATAATTAATTGATTATATTCGACTATTTCTTGCTCTAGCTGACGAATATTTTGTAATTTGTGCCAGATTCGCTCTACCATCTGTTGGCGCTTTTCGCCTTCGGCATATTGGCTTTTTAGTGCCATGTTAGAGACTAATTTCCAGCGTTGTGCTACATATTGGTACATTTGAATTAATTGTTCTAATGATGAATGATAAGACACACCTTGCTCTAGAAAATAAGTAAACAAATAGCGATTATTGCTTATTCGAGATAAATCTTGATACATCCGCTCTACATATTCATCTGTCAGCATCAAGATATCTGACAGACATTCTCTAATATGATTCAGATACTGATCCAGTGCTTGTAAGCCGGTATAAGCATCAGTTAAAGGTTGACCATGATCTGTTGTAATCGTTTGCGAATATTGACTTTGCATAACACTAAGATTCATTTGGATCACATCATAAATGTCTTTTTCTGTTACTGCTGTTGTTACTTGACTACTATCCACCACATTATAGACATAATGGGTTCCTTCTTCAATCATTTCTGTTTGTTTAAGATCCAGCGCATCGATTAATGTCTGTTCATCAATACTTTCTTTGAGATGATAAAATTCATCGATAAATTCAAATTGCTGATCCGCATACCCTACAAGTAATAAACAATGGGCAAAGTGATGCAGTTGATACAACGAATTATATTTCATATCAAACACATCTAGCCAGACAATGACAGGCTCTCCTTGCATCAGGAGCGTTTTAATATGTTCTACGACTGTTGTTTGATCATTTTCGCGATAAATCTGTAGCTTAATCCGGTGAATCCATTGTAGATCATTTTCAGTAGCCATATAGATAGGAGATAACCGACCTTGCCCGACTGTTCCTTGTTCAGTGTAAACGATTCCACTTTGTTTCCAGACACTACAAAACTCAGGCACATTGTGATATGCCAGAATACTACTCACACATAATGTAAAACAATCTTCTCCGTCTTTGGGTTCAGGTCGTGGCTGCATGTTCATTGGTATTCCCCTTTTTTAAAGTCATTGAGAATATATGCATACAAGGATTATCCGGCAAGACAATAGTGTTCATATAGATAGGATGCTCAAACCATAACGTTTGCAACCAGATCGTTGTCTGTTTGCTTGTTAACAGCGCTCCTTTTTGTGTATAAATACCACTACAGCGATAGACAACTTTTTCCTGATATTTGGGCATATGATCTGTCCAGTTGGTCAAAGCTAGCGGTGTCTGGTCTACGAGCGTATCGTCAAAATAGTACTCCATTTGTTCTTCATACGAACCATTATCGGCTGCTCCCAAAATAAACATCGCTGTATAATGATCCGCAGGAATATCCAATTGTTGATTTTCTAATTCTATATTATTAAAAGTAGCCTGAGCATCTGGAAATAAAAATGGAATATCTTCGATAATTACATCTGTTTGATCAGGGATTTCATCCCCGGGATATGCTGAACCGAATGTAGTAAAATTACCGATTCGTTGTTCTAATTCATAACTAAATCCGTTGTTATTGTAATAAGTAGATAAAGGTAATGGGTAATACTTTTCCAACAAAATCACCTCTATAATATTTTATTTTATGTAATTATATTCCAATTAATTCGAATATTACGTTATTTTAGAACGTTAGTCAATCTTATCGCTATCACATCGTTTGATTCTATTCAGAGCATCAAAAAAAGGAGTATAGCATCTTCGGCTATACTCCTTTTTTATCGTGATGTAGAACAAATTAAGATTGTTTAACAAGCCGAGACATAGCGTTGATCATCCCAGAATGTGAACTTTCATGCATCGTGTTCAGTTCTAGTACATTTCCAATAGTTTCTGCTTTGGCAAAGTTATCTTTATTCGCGATAGGCTCATTTATCTGTCCTGCAAATGTCTCGCGTAACACTTGGGTTTGTTTTGTAAATACATCAAGTAATTCTTCCCATGCTGGTGCTTCAGTTGTCCAGTCTGCCGGTTTGGTTCCCGGTCCAAAAAAGGTTCTATACTCCGCCGGCACTTGAGAAGCATGACCAGCAAATCCAAGCACAATTACATCAGCAATAAAAATGATATGACCCAATTGCCAGTGAATATTGTTGTTGAATCCTGTAGGAACGATCGAACGTTGTTCTGGAGTCAACTCCGCCGTATAGCCAAGAATGCTTTTACGTGTTCTTTCAAATAATCCAAATATAAATAAGTCTGACATGTTGCTCCTCCTAATAAAATCTAATGAAATAATCGTCCGATTTAATGTGAAATAAAAGCGACCTTTTAAAGTCTAACTTTAATCCATTTTAAATTCAACTTTACGGTATATAAAATCGATAAAAAAGCTAAAAATAAACAGTAAATGTAAGCGAAATCAAGCATATGTGACCTGAGTTATCCAAACCCCATTTTACAGTCCGAAAACAAACTTTACTCCCCTTTAACTTTTGAAAATATAGGTTTATTATATAGACATCACCAAGAGGTGCTGAACCACATAAGCAACAAACAAGCACCAACAGGTGATAGTCTCATTTCCGTATTAGTAGTTAAGATCTACAGGAAGGGAGCAGGATTCCGTTGGAAAATGTTAGCGAAGTATACTAGAATCGATAACACGCAAGAAAAGCGTCAGTGAAAACGTTTTTCGTGAGATCGTGGGTATACGGGAAATCATTAGCGACATGAGTATGGATGGAAGCCGGATTGATTTGATGAAGTTCTCCAAAACTTGAAGATTGGAGGAACGGATATCGCTATCTCCTTTACGTAAAGTTTGGAGGTAAGGCGAACAAAGCATCATATTTAACTATCAAATAAGTATAACAATTAGTACAAACGATTATTGAAATGGTGAAGACCTGATAATCGGCAACATGGAAAATATGAAAGTATGTGCCATGTCACGCAGGAGGATTGTTTCAGGAGGAAAAAGTTAATTGTATATTCAAAATAACACGTAAAACCCCACACTCTTGATAATCAAGGATGCGGGGTTTTATGTGTTTTGTAGATTAATTTTTTATAGATTAAATATACGTTTGAGCGCTTCTGCCCCTTGTAACACGCCTGCTTTGGCTTTATCGATCTGAGGCATACTCATAAATCCATGAATCATTCCTTCGTAACACATATACTCTACAGCTACACCTTGTTCTTGCAATTTTTTGGCATAAGCGGCTCCGCCATCTCGCAACGGATCGTACTCGGCTGTAATAATCATTGCGGGTGGTAATCCACTCAAGTCTTCATATAATAATGGCGCTGCATATACATGCTGGCTTTCTTCATCTGTATTGAAGTAATGCTTGCGGAACCACTCCATCATCTCTGCTGTTAACAAATACCCTGTTTGATTTTCACGATAAGAATCGGTTTCTTTCTCATTACCAACAGATGGATAGTATAATAACTGGTATTGAATAGCAGGTACTCCGCCTTTTTGGTTGGCAATAATACAAGCGACTGTAGCCAGATTCCCTCCTGCACTATCTCCACCTACTGCAATCTGCATAGGATCAATCTCAAATTCTGCTGCATGTTCTGTTAGATATACTAAGGCATCATAAGCATCCCAGACAGCCGTAGGAAATTTGTATTCAGGGGCTAAGCGGTAATCGATAGAAATAACAGTGCAACTAGATTCGTGAGCAAGTTGGCGACACAGTTCGTCATGAGAATCCAAGCTTCCTACAACCCATCCACCCCCATGATAAAACACAAGTGCTGGACGAGGGCCTTGCTCTGCCGTTGGTCGATAGATACGAATAGCTATATCACGGTCTTTCAAAGGAATCGTTTGATCTTTTACTTCAAACAGTTCCGTTTTATTTGTCGCAAATGGTAAAGTCATCATCTTTTCCATACCCCGATAGTCCGATGGAGAAATCGTCTCAAATGGAGGCATAGGGAATTGATTAATCATATTCAATAATTGTTGAAGTTGCGGATCGACAGGCATAATAAAATACATCCTTTCTTTTACTTATTATAGTAGACCTATACTCAAGAATTGATTCCCCAACTACAGGTATAATGAAACCTTTATTTCGAGACTGTATTCTATGTAAAAAAAGCCAGATCACTTTGGTTAGCGATCTGGCTCATAGCCAAAATATTTGTTAGTTTACGACAATGGCGACAGTATTTCAATTCCAACATCAATCAGTCGAATATCATTAAGTAACTGTACTTCAATTTTGGCTCTACCTTTGCGTTTATCAATTTTACGTATAATAGCTTCTTTGCCCATTAAAGGCCCTGAAATCACATGAACATTTTTATCCAATACCATAATATCAGAATAGCCAATAATATGATTGTGTCCAAATAGTTGAAGTAACCACTCCATTTGATTTTCAGGAATTTTAGTAAAATATTCTTTCGTATGACCTGTAGTACAAGAAGAGCTCCCTACCAAATAGTAAACATGAGGCGTTGTTTTGATCGAATGATAGACATCTTGAATCCTATTCGTTTTCACAAAAATATAACCAGGAAATAATACTTTCACTTCATCTTGGACAATACCTTGACGTTTCTCCGGTATTATCTTTTTGGGTATCATGCATTTGAGTTGCTTGTCGTCATAATGTCGGTCGATATGCTGTTTAATATGGTCTTCTTTACCGGTTTGGACGAAAAATGTATACCAACTCATAATGCCTCCTCAATAAAATGAATTTTAGATCAGAACATTAATTACATATTAAACCATTTTTATTATACAAAAGTAAATTAAAATAGGAAAGTATTTCCTTTACATTGTTGTCAGTACTCTTTTATGCAAAAAAAAGTACCTATGTACTTTGTCCAAGTTCCACAGGTAAGCTTTTGAGGCTATAAATATTGCTATAGGCAATATCTATTTGATAATTAGGGCTTACTCTCATGTTAGGATACTTTTGCAACAGAGCGGTCAGCGCTGCTTTTACCTCAATACGAGCTAATTGAGATCCCAGACAAACGTGGATTCCTTTACCGAACGAAAGATGCTTGTTGTTGCGACGATTAGGAATAAATAATTCTGCTTGTTCAAAATGATCTTCATCCCGGTTCGCTGATCCGATCCAATTCGCGATATAATCGCCTGCTTTTAATGATTTGCCACCGATCACTGTATTTTGGGATACTTTACGAATAGTACGTTGAACAGGCGCACGATATCGTAACACCTCTTCCACTGTCGTGGGAATAAGTTCTGGTTGTGTATGCAATGTTCTGAACAAATGGTTTTGATTGAGAGAGTAAATAGAGTTAGTAATCAGGCTGGTTGTCGTTTCATTACCTGCAATCAGCAGAAAAACACAACTTCCCATCAGTTCTTCAGGAGACAGCCTATAGCCATTTTCTTCTGCTTGAATAAGGTCTGAAATAATATCCTGTTCTGGTCGAGCACGCTTAACCTCTATAATATGTTGGAAATAAACGATTAACTGTTGACTTGCTTCTGCTTGAATCTGAGCAATACGCATATACTCTTCTATCGTATTGTCTTGCGGAGCTACAGTCAGTGTACTTACCCATGCTCGAAATTTCTCCGAATCTTCTGTAGGAATACCCAGTAACTCTGAAATAATAATCATTGGAAGTGGAAAAGCAAAATCCTGCACAATATCTATCTGCGGCTTTCCATTAATAGCATCCATTAAATCAGCTACAATTTGATCGATTTTGGGAATCCAAGACATTACAGCTTTGGGTGTAAATGCTCGATTGATCAATGCTCGATTAAGAGTATGCTTGGGTTGATCGAGTCCCATTAATGAATCTTTGATAATATCAGGCAACAAAACAGCATTTGAGAAATAATCTTTGTCTTCAGCTACTCTTTTCACATCATCATACTTAAATACATTCCATACGTCTTGTCCTTCATCATAGTACACAGGTGCATTTTGTCGCATATGTTGATACCATGCAAAAGGTTCATACTTCTCTTCATTGGTTGTAAAGCCAGACACTTGAGTTAGATCGGGAAAGTACTCTCTTGTTTTGTTCTCCATTATGGTTCCTCCTAAAATTATTTATTGTGATGCATACTTACTATTTTTTAATATTGTTGGAACGTCTGCTTCATTACTTTTTCTTCCAACGAAATTCGATTAATTAAGGTAATAAGATGCAAAATAAATAATGGAATAAAGACTACCCATGCTTGAGAAATCAGTGCAAAACCAATTAATTCTGGAATAATGTTCATATAGTAATTAGGATGACGTACATGTTTGAATAATGGGCTTTCCACTAATTTGTGATCTTTAGCAATATACAATTTGAATGTCCAAAAAGGGCTAAGTGTCCGAATAACATACATCAGTGTAACCAAAGAAAATAAATACACCAGCAATCCAACAATCGTAAGCCAGCTAAACTGCACATCATATACAAAAGCATAGACAATACATCCTAAATAGATTAATCCTTGTACCGCAATCAGTAGTTTGCTGTTGTTCATCCCGTATTCTACTCCACCATTGGCTTTGATTTGTTTCTCATTACGTGCAGATATCATTGCAGACGGAACACGAACCATACATAGCAAAATTAAAATAATACCGATCATCATTACAAACATCTCCTCTTATTTTCGTATGGGGTTACTCTCTGTAAAACAAACACTACGATTACATCCAAAAGAAAAATCAACAAATACCCCGGTTCTCTGCATCACCTCCTTTACAGGGTACCGTAGGCTGTTTACTAATTTATAAAGTTGTAGATGATACTTCTTTAGCAATATCGGATGGCGTATAGATCGATCGAATCGATGTTACGATTTGTTGCAACGATTGAGACTCAGACAACATCACAAAGTGATTAGAAGCATCAATATCAACGATATGAAGATGTGGTAAAACTGTTTTCCATTTCTGCCAGTAGTCTGTAGGACTATGACTGTTCTCGTCGACAAAGATACCCTTCTGATTACGGAAATAGTAACTACGAATCGATTGTGAATCTAACAAAGGTAATGGCTTATATTGATCTAACTCATAAGCTTGTTCTAAACGATAACAGGTATTTATAAATGTTTCTTTGGAAACAGTTGAACCGTTTGGATAAAGCATGTGCCATAGATGTGGATGATCAGTAGTTAACCCAAAATGAGAATCTTCTGGATAAAAAGAATCAATCATAACTATTGAAGATACTTCTTGCTCCATAGTCTGCAATATACGAGCGATCTCATATGTTAATACGCCCCCTAGTGAATAGCCTCCTATATCGTATGGACCTTCTGGTTGGATATCACGAATCATACGTGTGTAATACGCAGCCATAGCATACATACTTTGCAAAGGTGGTTCCTCATTGAAATAGCCTTTAGCCTGAATACCATAAAAAGGTCTGTTCAATTGATGGGCTAGATCTATATAAGATTCAACTCCACCTGTTCCACCATGAATCCAAAAAATAGGTCTTCCTGTTGTTACTGCATTTAAATGAATCAATTCCGAATAAGAAATAGATTCCAAATCTGAATTAGTCTTTCCATCGTTAGCATCAGCAGGAATAGCAGCTACTAACTCTTCAATCGTACTGCACTCCACAATATCGTCTAACTGAATTGATGGATAAATATGACTCTGAAATTGTTGTAGCATTTGTAAAATAAGAATAGAGTTCATCCCATAACGCTCTAACGGTACATCTGGTTGTATAGATGTATCTTGTACGCCTAGCAAATCAGCTAAAATAGTAGTAATTTGCTTTTGTATAGAAACAGCAGAAGCGACTTCGACGTTTGGCGAGATTGATTCTATATTCGCATCAGTTTGTACATTTTCTGGATTTTGTTGATGTTGTAATGTATCTTTATGCTCTTCTTGTAACTCCACTTCTTTGGCACGAGATGATACAACATTCACCCAATATTTTTCTTTGGCAAACGGATACGTCGGTAAGCTTAGCCGTTGTGGCTGAGAATCTTCGTACCAGGCGCTCCAATGGATATCAATTCCTTTCACCCATACTTCAAGCAATTTGTGATATTTAGAACGTTGCATCCATTTATGCACAGCTTCAGACAATTCTTCATCTGCTTTGAATAACGAAATAAATGATTTGTGCGCTGAAGCATCGCCCTCGTACACATTTTCTATAGGCTGTTCAGATACAGAATAAGCGTGAAGCTTTTCTTTTAATTCTTGAATCGAAGTCACTACACATCCGAATCGTATCTCAAATGATTCTCTTCCGACTTGAAGTGTATACGCAATATCAGAAAGCTGATCGTCTGTATAGTAATTTTGTTGAAGTACTTGTATCCACTGCTGAACCTGTTCTTGCAACCGTTCTTTGGTAACGGCAGACAATAAGAACACTACAGGCTGATGTGGAAATTCTTTTCGGTTATCATGTTGAGACGTTGCAGGAATATATTCTTCGAGTACGACATGCGCATTGGAACCTCCAAAACCAAAAGAGCTTATTCCTGCCCTGCGTGGTATCTCTTGTCCGTTCTCATTTTGAAGTCTGTGCCAATCCCGAGTTGATTTAACAATATAAAAAGGACTGTTTTCTAAATGGATATAGGGATTTACAGTTTCAGCATGTAGACTTTTGACCAGCGTCTGATGCTTCATTTGCAATAACACTTTGATCACTCCAGCGATACCTGCTGCCATTTCCAAATGACCAATATTCGTTTTGACAGAACCGATACCACAATAACCGATAGAATGATCAGGTACTGTAGGTTCACCGGATGAAGATTGAAAAGCTGATTTCAAAGTATTGATTTCTATCGGATCTCCTAGTGGTGTTCCTGTCCCATGAGTTTCAATAAAGCTGATTGTATCCGGCAAAATACCTGATCTTGAAAAGGCTGTTTGTAACAAAGCGGTCTGTGCTTTGGGATTAGGTGCTGTGAGAGAACCTGCTTTGCCCCCATGATTTTCATAACTGCCCCGAATTACACCGTAAATATGATCTCCATCTGCTTCGGCATCTGTTAACTTTTTCAAAAAGATCATCCCTACACCTTCTCCGCGTGCATACCCATCTGCTTGGGCGGAAAATGTTTTGCAACGTCCATCTGCACTAAGCATTCCTGCTTTATTCAGACTAATATGGGCATCCAGTGACAGAATCGTGTTCACACCACCTGTTACTGCTGTATCACAATCACCGCTACGGATAGCATTTACGGCTCGGTGAATAGCGACTAATGAACTTGAACAAGCGGTCTCAATCGGTTGACTCGGCCCATGCACATTTAAAAAATGACTCATTCGATTCGGCCCGACTGACGGTACATTGGCTGTAATGGAGTAAGCTTCTACATTTTCATTAGCTTGCGCCATCATAACGTTATAGCCACTGCTACCTGTTCCGACGAATATGCCTAACTGTGTACCTGCTAAGCTCGAAGCGGCATAACCTGCATCCTCAATCGCTTTCCAAACATACATCATTAGTAGACGTTGCTGTGGATCCATATGCACGGCTTCACGCGGAGAAATACCAAAAAATAAAGGATCAAATTCATCAATCCCTTCGATAAATCCACCCCATTTAATATTGGTTTTATGATTATTTTGATTAGGATCACCAAAGTGTTGTTTCCAGTCCCAACGATTAGAAGGAATCTCACTAATACAATCTTTGCCGGACACCAGATTATCCCAAAACTGATGGATATCTTCGGCTTGTGGAAATTTAGCACTCATTCCGATAATTGCAATAGGTTCTTGCTGATCTACAGATAAAGAAGATACAGCAGGAAAGGCTGATTTTTGTATTGGACTCCCTTTTGATTTGGATGATGTCGATACATTAGAATTAGTGGGCTTCGTTGGCTGAGTACGTTGTTCTACAGGATCACCAAAGAAATGCTTTATTGCTGTACTGTAATGCTCGATCAAAAATGCTGTAATTTGTTGAATTGTTGTTTGTTCAAAAAAGTGAGCTGGTGTTAGATCAGTTTGTAATTGATGATTTAATTGATCTGCTAACTGTGTAAATAAAATCGAATCAAATCCATACTCATTCAACTCGACATCATTATCTATATCTATTAGTTGTACTTTGAGTATTTTAGCAGCAGTCGCCTTGATTAACATACTTACATGCCCTTCGACTATAGACGAAGAATCTGTTGAACCGTGTTCTTCGATAGACTGTTCGTGTAACGAAGATACAGTTACTTCTTCTATATCTTCCTCTGCTAACGATGACTGTGGTGCAGTAGATACTTGTTGCTTGGTCGATAAATTAGAAGAATCAATGTCTGGAACCCAATACCGATTTCTTCTAAATGGATACGTAGGCGCATGAATAAATTGACACTCTTGATCTGGATACAATACTGTCCAATCGATCTTAACTCCCTGCGTCCATACATTAGCTAGTGTATGCCATTCTTGCTTTGCTACCAGTTGTGATATAAAGAAAGCACGCTCTGCTTGATCATCAGGTATAGTTAATACCTGCGGGGCATTATCTATAGTCGTTTTTTGTATAAATGCGTTCAATTGTTGCTTGAGATCAGCTATATCTACAATATGAAATGCAACACGCGCTTTCATCTCTGTGCGCCCCAATTGCAATGTATAAGCCAGGTTATACAAGTTTAACGATGTATCCGCAGTGTGTACAAAATCTAGTAATTTTTGCGCATAGACTTGAAGCCGTTCTTCAGTCTGAGCAGATAAAGGAATAATAACTGGTCGTTGATGATTATTGTTGCGTTGCTGTTCTATAAGTGCAGGTACAGGAACGTACTCTTCTACTATGACATGAGCGTTACTTCCATTCGCTCCAAATGAACTGATCCCCGCGCGTAAAGGAATTTCAGTTGCGATATTATTATTCGTAATTACAGGTCGCTCCCATACTTTTCCTTGATGTTGTACATAAAAAGAAGTTGATCCAAAAGGAATAAGTGGATTCAACGGTTCGGCATGAAGAGAAGGGAAAATCTCTTGATGCTTCAATTGCAGTAATAATTTCGTTAATCCTGCGATACCTGCGGCAGCTTCTAAATGTCCTATATTGGACTTGAGTGAACCAATAGCGCAAAATTGCTGTTCAGTACTGCCTGCTTTGCGAAAAGCGCGTTCTAACGCTTGTAATTCTATCGGATCTCCTAAAGAAGTTCCTGTACCATGAGTCTCGATATAGCTTAATGTAGCAGGATCGATATGGGCGCTTGCCAGAGCATTTAAGATCACTTCTGATTGCGCCACCGGATCAGGAACCGTAGCACCGGATGTTCTCCCTGAATGATTAAGAGCCGAACCTTTGATAACAGCATAGATAGGATAACCTTGCTTGCGGGCTTCAGCGACAGAAGTCATCAGGACAGCGCCTACGCCTTCCCCGGGAACGTATCCATCTCCATCTTTCCCAAAACTTCGGCATTTTCCTTCTGAAGATAGAAATTGTGCTTCTTTCAAAAATACATACTTATGCGGATGTGTGACTAAATTAACTCCGCCTGCTACAGCGTAATGACATTCACCACGTTTGATACTTTCACAAGCAAGATGAACAGCAGTAAGTGATGATGAACACATACTATCTAGAGCCATAGAAGGCCCATGAAAATTCAAATGATACGATACCATATTGGCAATAGAAGCTGAATTGGTTCCAAAAGCAGAAGGCTGACCTTGTTGTGACATTTCTGCACTATACAACTCATAATGATTCCAGAATACACCTGCAAATACCCCTACACTCCGGCTACTAGAAGCTGAATAATCATGTTGGTTCCGATGTACAGCAAATCCTGCATCTTCACATGCTTCCCATACGGTCTGCAAAAATAACCTAGCTTGCGGATCCATCCGTTCTGCTTGATAAGGCGAAATATTAAAAAACAAAGGATCAAAATCATCTATACGATCGACAAAACTACCATAACGATAATAGTCTTCTACAGCATATGCAGTATGATTAGCCGCCCAACGGTGTTCTGGAATGGTAGTAATCGAATCTTTGCCTGCTTTTAAATTTTCATATAATTGTTCGATATTGTTAGCATCTGGATAACGCCCGGCTACACCAATAATAGCGATATCTGTTAGATCGTCTTTCTGATTATCTTTTGTAGCATTATCTTGCTTTTCCGAGCTTACAGAAGACCGAGGTAGACTGTTTTGCATATGATAACGAATTTGCTGAGAATCGCCATACAATACAGTTAATTGAGGGAAATCTCCCTTCATAATTAGATCAAGCACATTCATCCCTGCATCTGTTGGTAAAGGAATCATCCCTCCAGACTTATACATAAGTTGGCGATGGCTATCACTGACTTGCATCCCGCCTTGTTCCCATAACTGCCAATTGATTGTATATGTGCGTCCAGAACGTTGTCCTTGTTTTACTTTGGTTGCTCGCTCTAATACAAGTTGGTCTAAATAACCATTCGCTACTGCATAATCGGATTGTCCGATATTGCCTACTACAGCAGAGAGCGAAGAAAAAACAACAAAAAAATCAAGAGCTTGTTGAGATAGCACTTGATCTAAATAAGTAAATCCTTGAATTTTGGGTTGTAGTGTCTGATGCAATTCAGTAGTCGATTTCTGAATAAATAACTTATCTTGAATCACACCTGCACAATAGAATACACCATTAATAGTAGCGTACTCTGCTAGAACCAGATGAACCATTTTTTCGACTTGTTCGTAATTGGTGATATCTGTCTGTATATATATTGCTTCAGATCCTTTAGAACGTAGTGATTCTAATTGCAAAGATAATGAATCGCTTAATGCTGATCTGCCTGTCAGAATAAGCACAGTATCTGCACGATCTGCTATATGTTGCGCTAACTCATATCCCAGACCACCCATCCCTCCGATGATCAGATAGACACCGCCATTTCGGACAGCATGCTGAGTAGTCATATTAGAATGAGCATGTAACAATGTCACTTCTTTTAACTTTTTGATATGCCGCTCTAGCCTACGACCTTGATAATGAATACTTATAGATGGAACTACACCAGACTGCTGAAATTCCTGATCTAATCGTTCTCCTATTTGATTGGCATAAGCTACACTTTCTACATCGAATAAGATCAATTGACTTTGAATAAAAGGATATTCTTGAGCAATCGTTTTGAACAATCCTTCGAGTCCCCAAATCGTTCCGGTAGTATCTCGATTGTCAGCAATAATCTGAACGACAGTAGGCGTATGTCCGTTGGTCTGTACATATTGTTGCATGCATGTAAATACCTGTTCGATCAGAGAAGGTAAATAGTCTACTATATTCTGCACATTATGTTGAAGTTCCACGATATGCTTTATTTGAGAATAAGCTGATAATCGCTTTTTCCACTCTGAAGATGGAGTATATAAAATGATCATTCGCTCTACAGAGTTTGTTTCAGTAGAAAGCGATGTTGAGATTGGAGCTGTTTCCCATACAGGTTGATAAATAACGGCTGTGCTTTCAACTGTATCTACAGGATTTGGTGTCAATGGACGGCTTGATAGCGATTGAGACTGAGAATAGGCTTGTAAAAAAGTATCCTGCCAGTGCTCATTTAAATACGCCGCTAATGTAGCAACAGTAGAGTATTCAAATAATAATGTAGGATATAATTCGATTTGAAGATACTGTTCCAAAAAAGTAACCAGTTCTAGCAACTTGATCGAATCTAATCCCAATTCATAAAAACCCGTTTCAGGATCAATCTGTTTGGGATCAATCATCAAAATATCCGCTAATTGCAATTGCAAAAATTCTTGTATTTGTGTTAATGGTAATGCTGATGTATAGCTATCCAATGAGGTTACATGTTCTACTTTGGAATGAATAGTAGTAGCACTGGATGATTCATTCACTAATCCTGTAATTAATTGAGCTTCTCGAATACGTTTGGCAGTAAGATTTTTGAATGATGCAAGAAGATGACCTTCCTCATCATATATCACAATATCGCGCTTAATAATATCTGCATCTGCAATAAGGTCCTCTGTTGTTCGGACAGTGTGAGTATAGATTTGTGCTGGAAAAGAACGATAAATCGCAAATCGCTCAATCATAAATGGAATATACGGTTTGAATCCTTCCATTGACTTTTCATTCCCCTGTTCATCCCAGCGGAACGATGTACCGGCAAAAGTAGCTCCATCGAGCAAAGCTACATGAGCATAAAATTTATTCATATATGGAGTTGCCACAGAGCTGATGTGTAAATGCATCCATTCATTAGCATGTTGCCGATATACAGTGCCCGAATTTTTCATAAAATCATAATGATGAATATCTGAATCTCTTGCTAACCCATATACTTTGTCTATATCCCATTGACTAGCTACCTGTTTGTCTAGAGAAGGCATAGATAAAGATGTCCTAGAGGTACTATCAGTATCTATGGAATGAAGAGAACATTCCATATTGATCACTGTATCGTTCTCTTTGATACCCGGGGTAGCATGATAGACTTTGCGACTCGATACCACTACATCTGTATAGTGATCACGAGTCGTCAAAGTTACCAAAATGTCGATATCGAACTGTTCTGACGTGACAATAGGTTGCTTGAATAGTACATGATGCAATTCAATAGCTTGCGTTCCTAATGCATGAGAGCTAAGACGATAAATCATATCAAGCAACACTACACCAGGAAGTGTACATATTTGATGCACTCTATGATCTTGTACAAAATAATCGGTATGTTTGAGCTTCTGCAAAAAAGTTTCGGTATGAGACGCTATCGTCATCCCTATTCACTCCCTTCGCCAACTTTAATCACATCAAAAAAATCAGATGTCACTACTGAAGATAGGACTTCTGATTTCGCATATTCTTTGGAATCTGTAGGCCAGTATCGTTGACGATCAAATCCAATATTTGTATAAGATAAAGGTAATGAACGACGATACGCAGTAGGAATCCCTTCATTACTTACAAGAATATGAGCATTATTACCACCTAATCCAAATGCGCTAATACCGGCACGCAAAATCCCTTGTTTATGACTCCACTTCTGATGTTGTTGCACAATATAAAATGGTGATTGTTCAAATCGAAATCTTGGATTAGGCACGTCACAATGAATCGTAGGCGGTAACTCTTCATGCACCAGAGACAGCAATACTTTGATAAAGCTGGCGACTCCAGCCGCACTTAATAAATGACCAATATTGCTTTTTACACTACCCACTCCGCAAAATTGCTGACGATCTGTTACATCTGAAAAAACGCTCGTTAATGCTTTTAATTCAATTGGATCACCAATTAATGTTCCTGTACCATGTGTTTCTATATAACTAATAGTCGAAGGATCGATATCTGCATTCTGGACTGCTTTGTATACCAGTTCTTTCTGTGCTTCTGGATTAGGGGTTGTGATTCCCATCGTATTCCCGTCATTATTTAGAGCACTTCCATCAATTACACCGTAGATACGATCTTGATCTGCAATCGCTTGATCCAGCGGTTTGAGTATAACGACTCCGCAACCTTCTCCCAATCCTATTCCGTCTGCATCTGCACTAAATGTTTTACAGCGTGAATCCGTTGATAATACATTGGCTGATCCTAACGTTTCAAAAGGAACTTCATCTAGCAAAATATCTACACCACCGGCAAAAGCCAGTTCACACTCTCCATTTTGAATACTTTGTACAGCTAGATGAATTGCTGTAAGTGAACTAGAGCAAGCAGTATCTACCACTAGATTAGGCCCTTTTAAATTATAAAAATGAGCTAAATGAGCGGCAATAAAATTTTGCCCAATCCCGACAATTGTGTCTTTTGCTGTACGATTAACTTTAGAAGAATAATTGCTCGTACGTGATCCTACAAATACACCTGTTTGTGTATTGGATAACTGCTTTTTGGTATATCCTGCATCAGTAGCCGCTTCGACACTTACTTCTAACAGTTGTCGTTGTAACGGATCAATCTGCATCGCCAGTGATTCGCTTATACCGAAATAAGCAGGATCAAATTCTTCAATATTTGCTAAAAAAGCTCCATAACGAACAGTATCTATAGAGTTATATGCACCATCGGATTGATGATTCTGACGTGAAGCAGGTGCTTTTTGAATACTATCTTTGCCTGATTTCAAATTATGCCAGAATTGCAAAGGATCATCTGCATCAGGAAAAT
This sequence comes from Paenibacillus nicotianae, assembly GCF_042681745.1. Taxonomy (NCBI): domain Bacteria; kingdom Bacillati; phylum Bacillota; class Bacilli; order Caryophanales; family Paenibacillaceae; genus Paenibacillus; species Paenibacillus nicotianae. The sequence continues at coordinate 1,538,883 of NZ_JBHUGF010000010.1, forward strand.
GACATCCTATACCAATAACAGCAATCTTCTGCTTACGCTTTTGTTGTTTCTCCAAAGCAGGCTTATACACATCCTGAGCCTTTTCAACAATAGGTGGTGATGAATTCACGATTGGCTCTACCGTTCTATCATTTGTGAATAATGTAACTAATTCTAAAGGATACGTGTATACCAATTGCTCTGCTAATTGTTGAATCGTAGGATACTCTAACATCATTGTTGGATCTACAGCAGTTCCTTGTAGAGTTCGATCTAATGTTGTAATAATTTGCGCTAATAAAATAGAATCGATTCCGTATTCAGCAAATGGCGTACGATCATCTAATCGTGCAACATCTACTTTCAATTCTTTTGCAATCAGCTCGGTTAACCAATTCAACGTCATCTCGTGCAATTCATCAGACTCTGGTATAGCGATAGATGACGCTGACATATCAGCAGATTGGATTGTTGGCTCTGATATCAACTGGTCAGAGCGTACAGGTTGTTGGTATTTCATCCATACTGATGGTTGAGCGATCTCTTTATTCATAACAGCAGGCAATATTACGTTATCTTGTGATGTACTCAGAATGTAGTCAAGTAACTGTAATCCTTCTTTGTTCGTCATACTGAGTAATCCAGTTTGCTCGTAACGTTTACTTTTCACTTCACCAAATCCTGTTTCTTTCCAGCTAGGCCACTGAATACTGTATATCGGATACGAATCTGAATAAGCTTCTGCAAAATAATCCATATACGCATTTGCTATAGCATAATCACTTTGCCCTACAGACAGTGATGGAATGATCGCAGCTACAGACGAGAATAATACCCAGAATTGTAAAGGCTCTTGTTGCAAGCACTGATACAAAGTATGCAATCCTTGTATTTTGGGATTCAGCACCGATTCTACAGATTCTACATTTTTACGAATAAAAGCTGGATTGATCTGATCGGCTGTACCTGCACAATGAATAACACCGCCTATCGATCCTAATTGTGAATGGACTTCAGCGATCACTTTCTGTACTTCTTGTATAGATGTCAGATCTACAGAAGTCACATAGACCTGTACCCCTTGTTGTTCCAGTTGGACAATCGATCTTATTTTTTCAGCAAGTCTTGAATGTTGATGATTATATAGATGCCATTCTTCTTTGGGCGGTAGTGCTTCTTGACCGCTTAATACAAGCTTCTTCACTCCATACTGCGTTACAAAATGTTGAGCACATAACATGCCCAGACCTCTTGTTCCTCCAGTGATCCAAAGTACTTGCTCTTGATGTAAAGAACGTTTTTGAGCGGGAACAGCAGCAAAATCTGGCATATTCTCTACTGCCTTGAGATAAGCGACCCAACGTTGATCTGATCGATAGCATACTTCAACATCTGGTGAATCCAAAAACAGCTCTTGAGCAATCGTCAAAGCTGTACTTTCTTCTGTTGCATGCTGATCAAAATCAATATGTCTTGAACGCACATGAGCATATTCATGTTGTAACATCCGATACAGCCCTACACGTTCTGCACCTTGAAGATGTATCGCTGTATTCTGAAAAGATTCTAATCCTTTAGTCACCTGCAATAACGTGATAGGTGTTTTTTGATTAATCTCAATCCAACGTTGTAACCATTGTAACCAGCCTTTGTGTAAGGTGTAACGCACGTTGCTATTATCAAAATCGTTTGTCCATCCAGTCAGATCAATCAAGCTTGCAACTGCTCTCACCTGTTCATCTGTGCTCTCCAATTGATATTCCAGACCGTTTTCATGCCAGATCAATGAATTTGGGATACTAGAAGCTACATGCTTTCCTAAATTTCCCGTTTGATCATTCGTTAAAATCACTACTTTTCTATCAGAAGGTAAGATAAGCTCGGGATGTAATAAGTCAGCTATAGGGCTTGTTTGCCAATGCTTTTTGTATAAAATCGATGTTCGTTCAGATTCTTCTTGTGCTTCGGGCAATGATGTTGATAGGTTGGAACGTTGAGACAGCAGATGATCTGGAGCCCAATATCTTTCTTTCGCAAAAGGATAGACTGGTAAAGAAATACGCTGTGGCTGGCTATCACTATAAAGTAACTGCCAATTGATTGTTAAGCCTTTTACCCATAATTCTAATAGTTGGTTATATTGACTATGGTTAAGCCACGAAGCAATCATATTCTCAAATCCACTATCCGAAGATAACATCGATAACATTTCTTTATGCCATTTCGTATGTCCTCGATATAACGGATAGGAATGAGATGGTGTTGCTGGTTGCAGATACGATGTTAACTTCATTTTCATATCAGATAGCGAGTGCGTGACAAAGGCTAGCCGTTCTTCCATCGCTTCTCTACCCACCTGTAAAGTATAGGCAATATGCTGTAAATGATAAGCTGACAGATCAGTCTCTAACATTTCCAACAATTGTTGTACTTGTATGCGCAATTGTGACTCTGTTTTGGAAGATAATACAATCAGCACTGGATCATCTTCAGATAATTCAGTAGATGCTGTGATTGCTGGTTCTACTGTATATTCTTCTATAATAAGATGAGCATTTGAACCACCTGCTCCAAAAGAAGAAAGACCTGCTCTTCTAGGTATTTCTTGCTGTTTACCATCTTTCTCAAGTAGAGGGCGTTGCCATTCTGTTAATTCTTTTTGTACCACAAATGGAATATGATCAAAATCGATATTCGGATTCAATGGATCAGCATGCAAAGAAGGTAAAAGCTGTTGATACTTCATTTGCAATAAAATTTTAGTTAATCCTGCGATACCAGCAGCACTTTCGCAATGTCCAATATTAGACTTCACTGAACCGATAGCACAGAAATGCTTATCTTCTGTATTTTGCTGATACACTGCATTCAATCCAGCAATCTCGATAGGATCACCTAACGATGTTCCGGTACCATGTGCTTCGACATAGCTAATAGTTCTCGGCTCTACCCCTGCCCGGTCAAATGCTTTCTGAATCACTTGAGACTGAGCAACAGGATTAGGAACGGTATACCCGTTAGTTTTCCCGCCATGATTAATCGCTGAACCTTTAATAACTCCATAAATATGATCCCCATCTGCTTGAGCAGCAGAAAGTGGTTTGAGTATGACTGCTCCTACCCCTTCGCCAGGCACATAACCATCGCCATTTGCTCCAAAGCTTTCGCATCTTCCTTTACTTGATAGAAATCCACCCTGATGGAGCATCAGATATTTATTAGGGTGAACCGAGATATTCACTCCCCCTGCAATTGCAGTCGAACATTCTTGAGTGATCAGACTTTGACAAGCCAAATGAATCGCTGTTAGTGAAGAAGAACACATGGTATCTATAGCGATGCTCGGCCCATTAAAGTTACAGAAATAAGAAATGCGATTCGCAATCGATGCTGGATTTCCACTAAGTGCCACTGTACTCTGGCTTAATGCTTGCGCTTGTGCTCCGTACAATTGATACTCTTCATACATCACCCCTACATAGACACCTACTTGATTATTTTCATTAGAGTCTGTAGAAGCACCAAGTGTTTGCCGCGTATAACCCGCATCTTCAATCGCCTGATAGACGGTTTGCAAAAATAATCGTTCTTGCGGATCCATCATTTCGGCTTCTTTTGGAGAAATATTAAAAAATAACGGATCAAATTGATCGACTCCATCGATAAATCCGCCCTGAGTTACACTCTCCGATGATGTGCCATCTATCGAATAATCGCGCCAACGGTTTTGAGGAATATCTGTAATACAGTCTATTCCTTGTTTTAAATTTTCCCAGTATTGATCCAAATGATCTGCTTGAGGATAACGACCCGATAATCCGATAATAGCAATATCTGTTTCACGTTTATCTACAGGTTGCTGGGTATGATAAGCAAATTTGAAGCGAGAATGAATACCCGGTAACTGTTGTTGCATGGTACCCTTGCGTTGATTAGTAGATCGATGTTCTACTTGTGCAACAGAAGGCGAAGATTTTTGAGCGGTACCGGTATTGAATTGTTTTTCTAAAATAGCAAAATGCGCTTTGATAAAATAAGTTGCTAGTGCTGATAATGTCTGATATTCGAATAATAGTGTTTTGGATAATCGTCCGAATGTCTGCTCTAATTGCTCTGTAAATTGCAGTGTTGTGATTGAGTCTATTCCATACTTCTCCATTGGAGCATGTGCTTCAATCTGTTCTACAGGCAACTTGAGAATAGAAGATAGTATTTGCTTCAAGTATAGTAATGTTGCTAATTCTAGACTATTCGATTGTTCTTGAACGTGAGCAGATTCTGCTTGAGGCAGATGAACTACTTTTTGCTCTGCTATATTATCTGTGTTTATTGGTGGTGAGATAGCAATTGTAGATTCAATCCAATTGATTAATTGCCGAATAGTCGTATATTCCACAAATGTCAATGCAGTTAATTGTAATTGAAAATTATGATTCAATTGATACGATAAATCTGCCAGCATGGTCTGATCAAATCCGTATTCTGACCATTCTGTTTCTATATCCAATTCAGAAGAATCTACTTTGAGAATAGTAGAAATAATGTGTAGTATTTCTTGTTCTACTTTCTGATTGGTTAGGGTTGGAACTGTATAGACTGCATTTGTTCTCGATAATAATGTCGATGATAACTGAGCTTGATCACCATATAAAGTAATAATTTGAAATTGATTTGAAGCCATCCCCGCATAAAAGAGTTGTAATCCGATCTCTGTAGGTAGCGGTCTCATACCTGTTGTACGATACAGAAATTGAGCTGTTTCTTTATCAATATGCATGCCACCTTCTACCCATAGACCCCAATTAAAGCTCACTGTCTGACCGGAACGTTGCCTTGCTACTACTTGCTGGTGACGATCGATAGCGTATTGATCCATAAAAGCATTTGCTGTTGCATAATCAGCTTGACCTGCATTACCAAATGCACTAGCAACAGATGAAAATAGGATAAAAAAGTCTAACGGTATCAACCGAGTAGCTAAGTCCAGGTTGACCGTACCTGTTACTTTTGGAGCTAGCACTTGATTGAATTCTTCTGTTGTTTTCTTAATTATAAAATTATCTTGTGTCATACCAGCACTATGGATAATTCCGTTCAATACTCCATATTGTTGAGTAATCGATGCGATTAATCGTGTTACATCTTCCTGTTGTGTTAGATCAAGCTGTTTGTAGATCACAGTGGCTTCTTTAGACTGTAACGAATAAAGGATAGATTCATCTATACTTGCTGCTCGCCCTGTTAAAATAATAATTGGTTGCTCAACTTGCTCTATGATCTCCTTTGCAAAAATCATACCTAATCCACCTGTACCGCCTGTAATCAAATAAACTCCTCTATGTTTCCATAGGGAGTGAGAATGGTTTGTCGGTATCATAATCTGTTCGTAATCAGACTGGATATAGCGTTGTTGAGATTCGTAGCGAATCTGTTGAGCTGTACTATACTGATTTTCTTGCAATTGTGCCATGATCTGAGCAGTTGGTATATCAGGTTGCATTTCTATCATTTGAGTAGTTATATTTGGATTTTCTAGTGTAGCTGTTTTGAGTAATGCGATAAGAGCTGTATTCGATGATGGAGACACTTGACGAACAGTAACCATTTGAATCAACACACGATCTTCTTTGTAGCTTTGCAACAGATGCTTTATTTCTTTGAATGCGTTTGTCGCTAATTGATTGAATCGTTGATCGATAGAAAGTCTTGATTCATCTATCGTTGCTAGATGAGCTGGTAATAACGAAATGCACTTGGCATCAGGAAAATGTATCGCTACTTGTTGTTCCAAGGCTGAATCGGATTCACAAAGCATAATAATATGCTGATCATATTGATGTTGTTGAGTATCTACTTGATTGGTTACTGCTTGTTTGTTCCAATTAGGAGAAAGTAACATCGCTGTTTCATAGCGAATGGCTTTGCTTGTTAAGCCTTGTAATCTTACGCAAAGAACACCTGTCTGATCTATAAGATCTATATTTAATTTCGATATCGCAGATTGTGTTACTTCAGCTTGATACACATGTGCCCATATAGCTGATGTTGTAGGATGATAAATATCGATCTGTTCTAAAGCAAAAGGCAAAGAAGTCTTTTGCTCTTGATTTACATCGTCTTTACCTAACCATATTCCTATTGAAGCTTGCAAAGCTCCATCTACTATCGCAGGATGAAGTACATAATCTTGACTATTGATTTGTAATTCTTCGGACAACTGGAGATGAGCTAAACATTCATTTGAGCCTGTATATAGATAATTGATCGTTTGATGACGTTCTCCATAATGCATATTCAATTGACCATAAGCTGTATAACATGTATCTGCGCTAAACTCTTTAATAGCACATTTTGCTCTGATCTGCTCGACATCTGACAAAGGTTGCTCTATCTGTACATCTTCAATAATAGCGATTCCTTCGCAATGAATTGTAAGTTCAGCTTGATCGTCAGAGTGAGTGTATATTTGATACCGAATAGAATTTTCTTGTTCTGGAAATAAAGCAATGTGTACAAAAGTCGATACTTGTTGAATCACAAGTGGATGTTTCCAGACTGTTTGTTGCAAAGATATCGACAACCCTTGCGCTTCTGTTCCACTAATCGCCTGCTCAACAGCCGCTCTTGCCATTTCTAAATAGGTTACTGCTGGTAAAAGGTGTTCATCTCCTATGCGATGATCTGCTATAAAAAATTCGTTCCCTTCAAATACCGTTGTATATTGCTGTACCTTCATATTTGAAGTATTGGTATGAACCAAAGGATGAAGCATAGATTGGGAACGAAACATCGGTTCTTTTTCTGATATATGTGTCGCTTCAACTTCGGGAACCCAGTAACGATCACGAGCAAAAGGATACGTAGGTAAGCTGATTTTTTGAAATGTACCTGTCGCATATACGATATCCCAATTCAAGTCTATCCCATTAACCCATAATTCCAGCAATTTGGAATATTTTCTTTTCTCTATCCATCGCTGAATAGTAGCAGTCATATCTTCATCTGTAGATAAAAAAGGTAACGCAGGCAGATCATTTTGAACTTTGCCATAGTACATAGATGAAGGTATCTGATCAGATTCGATGTACTCTTGAAGTTGACTGATTAGATTAGTTATCGAAGAAGCTACGATGCCTAAGCGGACATCCATCGCTTCTCTACCTGTACATAACGTATAGGCAATATCAGCCAACTGCTGATCGGTATACGTTTGTGCTGTTAAATAATGATGTAGATGAAGAACGATTTGTTTTAATCGTTCTTCATTTTTGGCAGATAATATAATCATCACAGGTTGTACAGGTGTAGCTAATGGTTTTGCTATTGTTGCAGACATATATTCTTGGATCACAATATGAGCATTCGATCCACCTGCGCCAAATGAGGATACACCCGCAGTCAAAGGAACTTCTGTCATCACATGATCTATTGCGATCACAGGACGTTTCCATTCATCCAATTGATGTTGTACTACAAAAGGTGTTTTGCCAAAGTCGATATTAGGATTCGCCGGTTGTGAATGAATCGAAGGAGCAAGTTTCTGATGCTTCATTTGCAGTAATACTTTGGTTACCCCTGCTATGCCTGCTGCACTTTCACAATGACCGATATTGGATTTGGCAGAACCGATTGCGCAAAATGACCGATCCGATGTATACCGATCAAACATTTTAGTAAGACCAGCAATCTCAATCGGATCGCCTAACGATGTACCTGTACCATGAGCTTCAATATAACTAATACTTCTAGGATCGATATCTGATTCTTGTATCGCTTTGTCAATCACTTCTGCTTGTTGATGAGGATTAGGAACGGTATAACCATTCGTTTTGCCGCCATGATTAATCGCTGTTCCTTTAATCACTCCATAAATATGATCTCCATCTGCTATCGCTTTAGCTAATGGCTTGAGGATAGCTGTGCCTACGCCTTCACCAGGAACATATCCATCTCCACCTTCGCCAAAACTTTCACATCTACCTTTACTGGACAAAAAGTGTCCCTGTGTTAGCATCACATATTTATTAGGATGGACAGAGACGTTAACTCCGCCTGCTATCGCTACTTCACACTCTTGCTTTTGTAGACTCTGGCAAGCAAGATGAATCGCTGTTAATGAAGAAGAACACATCGTATCCACAACCATACTTGGTCCATGAAAATTAAAATAATACGATACCCGATTGGCAATTGATGCAGGGTTACCATTTAAAGCAAATGGTTCTTGATAACTTTTTTGCGATTCTACCCCGTACAATTGATATTCTTGATACATAACCCCTACATATACGCCTACTTTATTTAATTTGGACTGATTTGTTGATGGAACTAGATTGTTACGAGTATATCCAGCATCTTCTATAGCAGCATATACACTTTCCAAAAACAGTCGTTCTTGCGGATCAATACGTTCGGCTTCTCTCGGTGAAATATTAAAAAAGAGTGCATCAAAACGATCCACTCCTTCTATAAATCCACCCCATTTTCCAGACGCTTTAGTATCTTGACTAGAGCGTTGCATATCGGTATGCACTTTGTAATCCCAACGTTCTTGAGGAATCTCTGTAATGCAGTCTTTACCGTTTTTAAGATTTTCCCAATACTGCGAGATATTTTCTGCTTCAGGATAACGACCTGCTAACCCAATAATAGCAATATCCAGTGCTGTTGAAGAGGACTGCTCTGTGGCAGTGATAGCATCATCAGCAGGCTCGGCAACGCGATTAGGATAAGAATAAGTAGCATCTTTTGAAGCTTTTGTATTTCTTGTATTCTTTGGATTTTGCAGTGTTGTTGAAACAATAGGTACTTGATTCGGTTCAGCTTTTGTTTTGGAATGATGTTCTTTTCCGATATTCAAAAGTTGAATTAATGACTTGCGATGTGACTTTAAAAAGTATTCTGTTAATTCTTGTAGATTATGATATTCAAAAAACAATGTTTTGGACAATGAGCCAAACACCGTTTCTAACTGATCTGTTAATTTCATAACCATAATTGAGTCTATTCCATATTTTTCGAGCGGTGCATCTGCTTCAATCTGTCGTTCAGGCATCATTAACACTGAAGACAATAATTTTTTGAGGTACTGAACAGCTTGATCTTGAAGTTCATTATCGTTTATCACATGTTCATAGTTAGTCTGTTCGCTAGGTGACGTAGAAGGTTCAATAGTGGTAGAAAGTAATTGCTGTAATTGTCTAGCACCTTCTACCTTATCGATCTTTCCTTGTTCAATCTGCTTGTATAGTTGTGATAATGCATCATTCAATGTTAACACCTCATTTCGTTATTGTTTTTAAAATGGCTTGGTCTGATTATGCTGTTCTACTAATTGCTCTAGCGAATACTGCCCGCTTTGAATATGATCAAACATGTCTAAAAAATATTGATCTTGTATATCTAGCGCTCTTCCTTTATCCACATCCATAAAACTGCGAATTTGAGCACCATTGCCATACATAACTACCATTTGCGATTGTTTATGTGCTAACGCTTGATGTAGGGCATGGATAGCAGTGGAATAATCGATAGGAAGCATTCCCGAAATTTGCTTCATCGCAGAAGTACTTTGTGTATCCATCTGCATCCCCCCATTTTCCCAAAGAGGCCAATTTATAGATAATGTATGACCTGTTCGCTTAGCGGTATCTACTAACTTATTCCGATAGTGAGCATACTGATCCATAAAAGCATTTGCTGTTGCATAATCGCTCTGACCTATATTACCGAGTACGCCTGCCAGAGAGGAAAAAAGAACAAAGAAATCTAGCTCAAATGATTGACTATATTGATCTAAATATAGAGTTCCATTTACTTTCGCGGCTAATACATGGTTCCATTCTGCTGGTGTTTTTCTAATCATAAAGCTGTCTTTTAACACGCCTGCACTGTGTATAATTCCATTTAATTGACCAAATTTCATTTGAATATTTTCCATCAATGTAGATACGTCTTCTGGATTAGCAATATCAGATACATAATAAAAAGCTTGAGCTCCATACTCTTGCAATGTATTTAATTTAATCCGAGTATCTTCATCTAATATCGAACGTCCTGTCATGATCAAAATCGGCTCTGTCACTGTTTGTGCTATATCTTGCGCAATCAGATAACCGATTCCTCCCATTCCTCCTGTAATTAAGTAGACATGTTTATCTTTCCATGCCTGTTTTGCAGAAGTCGCATGAGGTACAAACTCTTGCCATGTCGAAATATATCTTTGATGATCATGATAAGAAATATGCGTATCTCCTGCACTATCTCTACATTCACATAATTTATCTACTGGATGAAAAGCAGCAGCAAAAGCATCTAATTCAATCATTTGTACGATCAAATTCGGCTTTTCTAATTCTGCTGTTTTTAACATAGCTGAGAGCGCAGTATACAATTGATAGTCCTGATCATTCACTACCACCATTTGAACCAAAATAGAACCTTCCGGCTTAGACTGTAGTAATTGTTGCACTTGAGTAAATGCTTCTAAAGCTGTTTTTCCAAATCGCTGTTCTAATGGTAGATGTTTATCACAGTTAAGCTGTATACATACTGCTTCAGGAAGTTCTTGTTGAACCTGTTCAGCAATCTGTGTAGAAGGACTACAGATCATAATGATATGCTGATGAAATGAAATTTCAGGTACTGTTACGGTATCTTGTTCCAACCATTCCGGTACTAACATCACCGTTTCTTTAGGATACAATGATGCTGGTGGCGATTCTAAACGTTTGCTCGTAAATCCTTTGAGACTTGCACATACTTCACCATTTTCATGGCAAATATCAATATCTAATTTCTGTACTTTATCCATCGGATCACTTCCTTCGCTATAACGAATATAAGACCACATCGATGCCGAACATGCACTAAATATCCGAATCTGTTCTAATGCAAATGGTAATAGTGGAGCATTGAGATTATCTGCTGACGTATCAGAACTAAAGATCAGACCAATAGAAGCTTGCAACGCCCCATCCATCATACTCGGATGAAGAATATAGGAAGAAAAAGAATCTCCCAGTGTTGCAGGTAGATCTAACTTAGCCAGCACTTCTTTTGCACCTAATTGTAAAGAAGTAATACTTTGCAATCGCTCTCCATAATACAAGCCCATCTGTTCAAACTGCTTGTAACATGTAGACGGTATAATCTCTTTTGTTATAGATTGTTGAATGTTAGATAGATTGATTACAGGTATTTCTGTTAAAGATGATTTGACAGCTCTACCTTGACTATGGACAGTTCTTGTCGTGGTGTGATGATTGTCTTGTTCTGTATACACTTCATATTGAATATGATTTTCATCTTCTGCATACAATGCAACATGTACCGCTAATTCTGTGTCTTCTATACGAATTGGAGTTGCCCAAATTATATTTTCTAACGACCATATATAGTGATTGAACGATGCACTTGTCGATTGTGCTATCGCTTCACGAACCATTTCCACATAAGCAACGCCTGGCAAAATGTTAGCTTTATTTACTACATGATCTGCAAAGAAGAACTCCTGACCACTAAAAACAGACGTAAAGCGTTGCTCGGACAATTGAGAAGTATTACGATGTACCAACGGATGTAGAACAGCATGATGCATTACTTTCACTTCATTTGACTGCACCTCTTGATTGGTTATCGATGAATTGGTCTGTACAGATGCTACCCAATATTTTTCTTTGGCAAAAGGATATACAGGCAAATGAATTATATTGCTTGCAACAGAGCGATCTAACTTGCTCCATTCAATCGGTGCACCTTGTATCCATAGTTCTAGCAGAACATCGTATTTGGTTTGTACATAATAATCATTGATAGCCTGTTGCATCTGCTTTTCCGAATTAAAAATAGATGTAATATCAAATAACCGTTTTACTGTTCCTTTGTAATAATCTGGACTAGACGGTTCCGATTGTTGAATAAAAGATAATAATTTTTCTTTCATATCCGTTATCGATTGTACAATCCAGGCAACGCGCTCTTCCATCGCTTCTCTACCCACTTGCAAAGTGTAAGCAATATCTGCTAATGAATGCGCTGATGATACGCTATTTTCGACAAAAGAAAGTAATTGACGAGCACGTTCGATCAATTGCTCTGGTTGACGGGCAGACAATATAATCATTGTTGGCTGAAGATCAATAGGTTCAGACTGTGATTGTTGTTCAACCTCTTGCGCTATATATTCTTCTAAAATAACATGCGCATTAGAGCCGCCGGCACCAAAAGAAGAAATTCCAGCAATACGTGGAACTTCTTTGAATTGACCTTCAATATGAATATGCGGTCTTTTCCAATCTGACAACTGTTGCTGAACCACAAAAGGAGTCTGCTCAAAAGGAATCTCTGGATTAAGTGTATGAGCATGTAATGTAGGCACAATTTTTTGATGCTTCATTTGCAAAATAATTTTGGTGACTCCTGCGATACCTGCTGCTGATTCAAGATGTCCCATATTACTTTTGACCGAACCAATCGCACAATATTGTTGTTTTTGAGTGTCTATACGGAATGCTTTGGTTAAGCCAGATACTTCAATAGGATCACCTAACGATGTACCTGTACCATGAGCTTCAATATAACTGATTTCCTCTGCACGAATACCTGCTTGATCCATCGTATCGCGAATCAGATTTGCCTGAGCTGTCGGGTTAGGAACCATATATCCATTGGTTTTGCCACCATGATTAATACCTGTTCCGCGAATAATAGCATGAATAGCATCTCCATCTGTGATCGCTTTTGAAAGTGGTTTGAGTAGTAATACACCTACCCCTTCCCCCGGTACGAATCCATCTGCTTGCTCTGCAAAGCTTTTACATTTATGATCTGCTGCTAGCATCTGTTGAGCACATAGACCAATATAATTAGACGGATGTAAATATAGATTGACTCCTCCAGCAATCGCTAAGTCACATGCTCCACTACGTATACTTTCGCATGCCTCATGAATCGCTGTTAACGAAGAAGAACACATCGTATCGACAGGCTTACTAGGCCCATGCAAATCCAGTAAGTAAGACACCCGATTCGCTACCGAACTAAATGAAGTTATTGGAAACAAGTCACTTCCTTGCTTCCACAGCTCTGGCCCATACAAGTTGTAACCTGTTTTGGTAATCCCGGCAAATACACCGACTCGGCTGTTATAATGTTCTGCTAGCTTTTGTCGGGTATGTCCGGCATCTTCTAACGATTCCCATACCGATTGTAAAAATATACGTTCCTGTGGATCCATATTGATTGCTTCTCGTGGCGATAGCTTAAAAAACAAAGGATCAAAATCAGCAAATCCATTGATAAATCCGCCCCATTTGCTATAACTTTGTCCTTGAGCTGCTGCATTTTTACGATCAGCATTATAAAATCCTTCGATAGACCAGCGTTCTTCCGGTATTTCGCTAATACAATCTATTCCATGTTCAAGGTTATACCAGTATTGTTCCAAATTATCGGCTTGCGGATAACGTCCACTCATACCAATAATCGCTATAGGCTCTTGTTGCGATGCCGATGAAGTTGGTTGAACTGAAACCGCTGATTGAGTGATAGGTGCTGCTATTGATTCCAATACTGTTGGTTCTGTTTCTATTGATTCTGGTACTTTTACTTCTTGTACAGGCATTTTTAATGGACGATATTGTTTATCTTGGATCACTTGAGAGTGATTATTAGGTATTGATGAAGTTGAAGATGCTGTTGTTGATACAGACGGCTTAATCTCCAACAATTCAATAAGTTGTTGCTGATGCTCTTTTATAAAATACTGTATAAGAGCTAGTAACGACTGATGTTCAAAAAACAAAGTGCTGCTAATCGGATCAAAGTGTTTGCGTAGCTTATTTGTTAACTGTACGATTAATATAGAATCAATCCCGTATTTCTCTAGCGGTTCTGAGATATCAATCTGTTCATAAGGTAGCTTGACTAGATCTCCGATTAATTGCTGAAAATAAGGCTTACTGTGTTGTAACAGCATTTCTTCGGTAATCGGTTCGGGTACAGCTAGATCAGAACTTGTCTGAATTTTTTCTGAAGTTTGTTCCTGTAGATCATAGTTATTTTTAACTACAGATATAGCATCTATTGTCTGTACTGGTTCTACTACCTTATTAGTTTTGTTGGCATGTGTAAGATCACTCGATTGAGAACGTGGTAATCGAACCAATCCATGACTTGCCGCCACCACAATTTGTTGCCCTAACTGTTCAGCAGATTGTGCAGGGAACGTAACGGTATGAAAGCCTGTGTATTCAAGTATGCTACGCCAATGATGTTCATCCAATATAGGCGATCCCGGAATACGTATCGAAGCATCTTCATACATCCACCAACCTTCTAACAATCCAAAAGTAAGATGGCTAAACAACGTGCTACGATTCAATTCATTCAACAATAACAATCCATTATGTTTTAAAAGAGAATGGATATGCTTTGATGTCTGCTTAATATTTTGTGTAGCATGTAGTACATTTGCAGCAATCACAATATCATAGCTACCTATTGCTAATGATTGTTCTTGTACCGGCTTTTCAACATTGAATAATGAATAGGTAAGATACGAATACTGTTGACCAAATAGCTTTTCTGCTCGATTCAAAAAAGCCTTCGACAGATCAGTATATGCATATTCTGCAATAGCATCTGTATAAGGCTTTAATTTTTGCAATACGATAGCACTTGTTCCGCCGGTACCTGCTCCTGCTTCCAAGATACGAATCGATGCAGATGGATCTCGTTGCAATCTTGCTTGAATATAAGACACAATCGTATCAGCTAGCTTTTCATTGAAATAATCAGCTACCGCATTGTTCTTATACAAATTCTCAAGCAAAGACATAGATGCATCCGGGAACATAATATCAGTAGCTAGCACGTTACCCTGAATAATATCTGGAAGATGCTTCAACATAGTATCTACTAATACGACTTGTGCTTGTAGATCAGGATGCTGACTCCAGACTTCTTTTCTCTGCTCCCATTGATCCCACATCTGTGCTGTTGATCCATATAAATTCTCTATATTTTTTTGTTTCAATATTGATCGACTGCTCTCTAACCAGCGTTCATAGAGTGGAATAATATGATGATTATGCTCTAAGCACTGTGCCTGTTGTAACTGATAATGCAATAGATGGGCTAACAACGTTTCTAATTCTTGATCAAATATTTGCATCTTTTGAATCAAAGGTTTCACTTTAGAATGATCGATAGGAGCGTGTTGTAATGACTCTATATCTATACCTTCTACTTCCGGTGCTATCCATAATTTCTCGACTACATGTGTATTGAGCACTGCGTCAGGTTGAGTCGTATGGATAAAAGCCATCTGATCGATAGCGTGACCAACTAGATATTCTATAGCTTGCATAGCTTCAGCAGGTTCTATAAACCCTACGCCTGATTGGATCAACCGTTGTTTGAAAGCTGAAGGTACTTTTGCAGCAATTCCGATATCACCCCAGTATCCCCAACTTATCACTTTGATCGGAAATTCAAATTGTTTTCTCATCTCATATGCAAATGTATCTGTAAAAGTACAACCTGCTGCATAACTACTCTGACCGATTGGCTTGCTAAATGAACTCATCGAAGAAAAGAACAATACAATGTCTAACGGTTCTTGTGCAAAAACTTGCATCATCGCAAGACTGATATCGATTTTGGCAGATAAACCAGCTTGAAAATGATCTTCTTGCATATGATTGAGACTGGCATCCATCGTTCCTACTGCCGAATGAATAACCCCATTAATCGATGAATACGATTGTTTTATCATCTGATAAGCTGCTGTTAGACTTTGTAGATCAGATGCATCGGCAGTTATATAAAGAGGTGCTACCCCGTACTGACCTAAGCGATCGATTTTATTTTGAATTTGTGAATCTAGTGATCGTCTACCTATCCAGACGATTCTTGCATCGTAGGTCTGAATCATATATTGACTCCATACTTCACCTATTCCGCCTGCTCCACCAATCACTACATAGACTCCATACTGCTGAAAAGAAGTGGATGATTCTTCGTTGGCATCCACGACCATTAGCTGTTGACGATACCACAGTTGCTCACGATACATCCATGTATTGCCTTCCAGATCAACAGGTAAAGTCAATAACTCATTGGCAACTACATCCATGCCCTCTTCCATATCCACATGATGAATATTCCAGTTAGAATATTCTTTGGCCATAGAACCCACCAGACCAGCGATACCTGCATGTTCCGCATATACCTTTTCTTCTAAAGATAGGGCTTGTGTCTGTACAGTAACAATAGTCCATGTCAGCTCTTTTTCTGCATATCCTAACTGCAATAATGATTTCAATATGCGGAACACTTGTAATATTCCTTTAGCAGGTTGCTGTACAGGCACATGTAAAAGATCAAGGGAAGTATTATTCGATACAGACCACACAATGTGATCGATTACAGGTTCTTTTTCTAACAGCGCAAAAATCTGCTCTATACTGGCATCTATCGCTAATTGTGCATATCGTACATGTGGATAATCCTGAATCAGATTCAACCACAATGCTGGAGTCTCTCCTATGCACAGAATATGCGTTGAAGGTTCGATATGAGATGTTGTAAATTCAGGCATAACACTATCCCAGACCGGATACTGCATCAATGCACCGACAGGTGGAACGATATCGTTATGCTGTAATTTGCCTTGATTATGGCTCGAATGGATAATATTCAGACCTTTAATCTCAATACAGAGTTCTCCTTGTTCGTTGTAGATATCGATATCGACTTTGTCCAAAGAGTCCTGATGTTCTACCGTATCTTGATAACGTACCCAGACCCACATCGTAGATGTGCAAGGTTGGTATATTTTCATTTGATCCAATCCAAATGGAGTTACTGATTCATACCCTAGTGAAGGCAGTCCTATACAAGCTTGAATAGCCGCATCCATCATACTTGGATGTAATATATATTGTTGTGCTGTATGTGATACTGTTGATGGCAATAATAAGTGAGCGATTGCTTGCTGATGCCCGATATAGATTTGTTGTATTGCCTGTTGGGCAGGTCCATAATCTAGTCCCACTTGTCTAAAAGACGTATAACATTCTTCTCCTGTAATCATCTGTTGATCACACTTTTGAATAAGAGAAGCGATATCGATTGCTTTGCGTTCATTTTCAGTTGGAACAACTGTTACTGTTCCTTGATTATAATGGGTAGTGAGTGCATCATCTTGCTGACTATAGACTTCATAATTCAGTGACTGATTCTCTTGCGGGATAAGCTGAATATGAATCTGGACAGGTTGCTTATCGACAGCTATCGGACGTACCCAGGTGACATTGTCAAATACGATCATTGAGTGGTCTTGCTTGTGAAGTTCCATCGCTTGTACCACTGAAGCACGTACCATTTCCAAATAAGCAACACCCGGTAATATCTTCTGACCTTTAATCACATGATCTTTCAGGAAAAATTCGTCTCCTGTAAATGTAGATGTGAATCTCTGCTGAGCCAGTGTAGATGTATTATGATGCAGTAATGGATGGATGATATGGGCTGAACTGGATATAGCATATAGATTAGAGTCTATAGTTGATTGGTTAGGAATCCAGTACCGTTTAGCTTCAAAAGCATACGTCGGCAAACTGATTCGCTGTAATGATCGATGGATATACAAAGTCGACCAATCAATATCCATTCCTTTCACCCATAGTTTTAATAACTTGTGATATTTTCCTTTTTCTAACCAACGTTGTACCGTTTCTTGCATATCTTCATCTGCTGTCAAAAATTCAAGCACTTCTTGATCCCGCTTCACTTGTCCAGTATATATATTTTCGTTCCATACAGACTCATCTTGTTCAATATAGTGATTTAATTGAGTCACAAGTTCATCGATCGAAGACACACGCATTGCTAATCTTTCTTCCATCGGCTCTCTACCGACTTGTAATGTGTATGCAATGCGCTCTAACTCATGATCCGTATATCGATTCGATTGCATCGCTGTTCTTAACTGCTTGGCTTGTTCTTGTAAACGTTGTTGATTTCGTGCAGATAATACAATACATACCGGTTCTGGCTGTATAGATTTAGCTTGATCGGTAGAAGACGCTATATACTCTTCCACTAATACATGCGTATTCACACCGCCAAATCCAAATGAGCTGACTCCTGCTCTACGAGGCAATATATTGCCTGCTTGGTCTTGTAACGGTGTCCAAGGTCGATTAGAATCGACAACGTAAAATGGACTCTGATCTAATTGGATATATGGATTCAGTTGTTCAAAATGGACTGTTTTCACAAGTGTTTTATGTTTCATTTGTAATAACACTTTAATGATTCCTGCAATACCGGCTGCTAATTCCAAATGTCCAATATTGGTTTTGATAGAGCCCAATCCGCATGTTGCTGTATGAGAATCAACGTCATAACCTAATTCATTAAATGCCATTTTCAACCCATTGATCTCAATCGGATCACCTAGTGGAGTACCTGTACCATGAGCTTCAATATAACTGATTGTTGCCGGATCAATATGAGCACGACTATAGACCGATTTGATCAAATCGGCTTGAGCTCTTGGATTAGGTGC
Organism: Paenibacillus nicotianae; assembly: GCF_042681745.1. NCBI lineage: Bacteria > Bacillati > Bacillota > Bacilli > Caryophanales > Paenibacillaceae > Paenibacillus > Paenibacillus nicotianae. The sequence goes on from NZ_JBHUGF010000010.1 coordinate 1,557,439, forward strand.
AGTCAATGAGGTAGCTCTGCCGCCATGATTTTCATTTGTACCACGAATCAATCCATAGATATGATCGCCTGCTTGCTCGGCATCTTTTAAGCGTTTGATAAAAATCATGCCTACGCCTTCTCCGCGAACATAACCATTTACTTGATCAGAAAATGTTTTGCAACGACCATCCTGACTGAGCATCCCTGCTTTGTTAAAGCTAATATGATAATCAGGATCAAGAATCGTATTCACTCCACCTACTATCGCTGTATCGCAATCTCCATGATGAATCGCTTGTACAGCTCGATGCAGAGCTACAAGAGAGCTGGAACATGCTGTTTCGATAGGTTCACTCGGGCCATTTACATTTAGGAAAAAGCTCATTCGATTCGGCCCTACAGATGACACGCTACCTGTCGATGAATATCCTTCAATCTCGGTATTTGCTTGAGACAGAAGATGACCATATCCACTATTAGCAGTACCTACGAAAATACCCATCTTGCTACCTGACAGACTAGAAGGGGCATAACCTGCATCTTCTATCGCTTTCCAAATATACATCATCATCAGACGTTGTTGCGGGTCCATCAATTCAGCTTCACGAGGAGAAATGCCAAAAAACATCGGATCAAAATCAGCTACTCCATCGATAAAGCTTCCCCATTTAATATTCGTTTTGTTTTTTTCTTGATAAGGATCACCATAATAAGCTTTCCAATCCCAACGATCCGCAGGAATCTCAGAAATACAATCTTTACCTTCTTTTAAATTTTCCCAGAGTTCATGAATATCGTCTGCCATCGGAAATTTACCGCTCATCCCTATAATAGCTACAGGGTCTGGACTTTGATCTGTAGAAGAATTAGGTTGATACGATGGCTCTGGTTCTGCTGGCTTCTGGAAGCGCGAGCGTGTTTCAGAAATGACATGACTTTTTGTCGATTTCACTGTTTGTTTCAGTCCGGTATCTACTACTTTTATTGAATCCGAAGCAACAGACGTTTTCTTTTGAACATGTGGAATTAATATAGATGTTAGTTGTGCTGAATAAGTCGTTATCAAATGTTGAGCTAACGTATGAATAGTAGAATATTCAAAAAACACTGTTGGCGTTAAGTCCAATTGATAGTTATCATTTAGCTGATTAGAGAAGTCTGTAAATGAGATCGAATCAAATCCATATTCATTTAACTCTACATCAGCATAGATATCTTTCGGACTTACTTTCAGCATCTGAGAAACGATTTGAATCAAAGCAGACTGCATTTTCTCGATCAATGTCGTCTGGTTACTAACAGTTTGTGTATCGATAGATAGGTCTAATGTAGATTGTTTTTGTTCATTATGCAGAATAGTAGCTGTATCCTGTGCTGTTAACCTTTTTGATGTAACAGGCTGTAAAAGTGATTGCAGTTTGTTGATATCCCCATGCATGACTACAACCTGATCTTGCTTACTTTGAATTGCTTTATAAAATAACTGTATGCCTGTAGCTGTATCCATAGGGATGATACCTAGCTGTTGTTGAACTCGTGTACGCTCGACCGCATTTAACTGCATCCCTCCATCTTCCCAAAGCGGAAAATTAAGCGATAATGTTTGACCTGAACGCTGTTGATGATTTACTTTGCGATTGCGTTCAGAAGCGAAAATATCTATAAAAGCATTGGCGGCGGCATAATCGGCTTGACCTGTATTGCCTATCACTGAAGCCAAAGAAGAGAACAGCACAAAAAAATCAAGTGGCATCTCTGCGCTGACTTGATCCAGTAATAATGTTCCTTTGACTTTAGGAGCCAGCACTTCTTCGATTTCTTCATTCATTTTGTGCTGAATATAATGATCACGATGTACACCTGCACTATGAATAATGCCATGAAGTTCTCCGCAGATCGAACGAATCTGATACATCATCGTATTCACATCTTCTGCTATAGTAATATCTGCTACAATATAGTGAATTTGAGCTTGATGGTCTTTTAATTGATCTAACTTTTCTTGCATCACATGATCCAGTGGTGAGCGCCCTACAATAATAATCGTCGCTTGATGCGTTTGTTGAATAATCTCCTGTGCAAAAATAAATCCAAGACCTCCAAGGCCTCCTGTAATCAAATAATGACCTTGATCTTTCCATGGAAGCTGTAAAGATGTAGATAATGTAGACTCCCACTTCTTCCAATCTCGTATATAACGAATCTGATTATCATAACGGACAATCTCAACCGACTCATGCTGATTTTCTTTGATTTTGTTGATCATATGGATAGCTGTTTCGTACAGATTGACTTGAATACATTGTGCTTGCAATTTACTGTATTCTTGTTGAGCCGTCTGCAATATTGCTGTTAATCCAAGTAATACCTGATATTTTCCTTGATCAGGCACAATTAGTTGAAGCATGATCTTTTCAGAAGAAGTAGACATCGTTTGTTTTAACAGATTAATTAATTGTACGGTACAACTTGTGAATACATGAGCATTTTGTTCTTCTTCTATAAGATAAGAGATTTCTTCTTGTAAAAGAATACAGTGAACATGTGGCATGTTTGTACGAATATCCTCATAGCTAGAAGCAAAATTTGGTGACAATACCACGATATGATGAATATTTTTATTAGGCTCAACAGAATGTTGTGCATCTACTCCTAATGGATATTCTGTCCAAGTTGGCGTTAATAGTACAGAATCATAATGATCTGAAGATACTGTGACTGTATGTTCTAATGTTCTAGCAGTAAATCCACGAAAACGAACGCAGATATTACCTTGATCATCGCAAAGATCAATATCCAACTTATGAACTTTATCATTGGCTGTACTTCCAGCACTATATCTTGCATGTACCCACATTTCTGGAAGACAAGGCTGAAATATTTCCAACTGCTGTAATGTAAATGGAAGTGTCGATTTTCCTTGATATAACGGGTTGCTTACAGTTCCTATCGTATATCCTATGGCTACCTGTAGAGCTGAATCCATCATACTAGGATGCAATTGATATAATTCTCGATCAGGTAACTGACCGACAGGCATTGTGAGACGTGCTAGTACTTCATGATCATTTGTCGCTCGGGTATAGACCACTTCTATTCCTTTTAAGCTTTCTCCTAAGGCTATGCCATTTTTCTGTGATTGCTCATAAAATTGATTAGCGCTGATAGGACTGATTGAATATTGATGTTGCAGATTTACAATATCGATGGCGACTGGCTGTGTATTCTCTATAACAGATGCTGATCCTTGACTGTATACAAGGCGCTCTGTATGTTCTGTCGAATATCGATAAATCTCAAATGACAATTCGTTATTGGATTCTACATATAGATCAATATGAACTGTAAATGGATTAACTTCCAGACGCAAAGGACTTGTCCATACGATATTTTTAAGTTGAATCATTTGATGATCAGCAATGCCACCTATCGCTTCGGTAACAGCTACTCGTATCCATTCCAGATGGGCAACACCGGGTAATACTTTATCACCTTGCACAATATGATCCCGGAAAAAGAACTCGTTGCCGGTAAACACAGAACTATATTTTTGCTGTTGCAAGTCTGATGTATTTTTGTGCAACAATGGATGAATAGATTCAATAGCCATTACTTGAGAAGAAGCAATTCCTGCTTGTTGTACAGGGATAGCCGGAACCCAATATTGATTTTTGGCAAACGGATACGTTGGGAGCGGGATTCGTTTTTGTTCTTCTTTTACAAATATATTGCCAAAATCCCCTTCATATCCTTGAATAAACACTTCTTTTACTGCGGATAGATATTCTAGATAAGAACTATCTTGTTTGGCTTGCTGACATTTTTGAATACAGTCTTCTGCATACTTTTTGAATGATAATTGTTCACGTTGTTCGCTTCGATTCACTTGACCTACAGTTACGCCAGGAGATACACCTTGATCTAACCATTGCTGTAGATACGTAGTTAATTCTTGCTGATTGTGTACTATACAAGCCAGTCGGTGGTTCAAATGCTGTCTACCACTCAACAGCGTGTAACTGATTGCAGCACAATCTGCTGTATGATTTATATTCCAAACCAGTAATTGTTGTGCTTGTTGGCGTAATTGTGAATCTGTACGCGCAGATAACACGATCAAATATCCAGCTTTGGATACATAAGAGGTTTGCTCAGCCTTTGGCGCTTCTTCTATCACCATATGAGCATTCGTTCCACTAAATCCAAATGAACTAATCGCTGCACGTCGTACTTGACCGCTTGGAACTTCCCAATCTTTGGTAGTGGTATTCACATAAAAAGGACTATCTTCAAACGATATACCGGGATTGCCCTGTTCCAAATGTAGCGAAGCCGGAATTTGTTTATTTTGTAGGGATAGCACTATTTTAAGAATACCGGCAATTCCTGCTGCTGTCGCCAAATGTCCGATATTTGTTTTGATTGAACCTATCGCGCAATATTGTTGTTCGTTTGTATAGGCACTAAAAGCTTTGGTTAATGCTTGATATTCGATCGGATCGCCTAATTTGGTTCCAGTACCATGCGCTTCTACCATTTGAATATGAGCTGGATTGATATTGAAATCATCATATACTTGTTGTTCTAATCTAGTCTGAGATTTGGCACTTGGTGCTGTAATTCCATTGGTTGTACCATCTTGATTGATTCCGCTTCCCCGTATAACACCATAGATATGATCTCCATCATCTATCGCTTCTTGCAAACGTTTTAACACTATGGTTCCTGCGCCTTCTCCGGGAACAAATCCGTCTGCTCGCTCATCAAACGTATGACATTTTCCTTGTAGAGATAGCATACCTGCACGATTAGAATCAAGATAAAATTGAGGTGTAGATTGAAGAAACACACCACCTGCTAATGCCATATTAATTTCCTGTGCCCATAGTGCCTGACAAGCCAAATGAATCGCAACCAATGAGCTGGAGCAAGCGGTATCTACAGCAATAGCAGGCCCTTGCAAATCCAAATAATAAGCAATACGTGCAGGAATAATAGACCCTGCTTTGCCCCAAAATGATTGTGGTGGTGGATTCTCACCGACCAATGTCTGATAATCACTGCTCGTACAACCGACATACACACCACATTTTTGCCCTTTAATCAAATGACCTGCATACCCTGAATCTTCTAAGGCTTTCCATGATTCTTCTAAAAAAATACGTTGTTGCGGGTCCATATAGATAGCTTCTTGTCCTGAAATATTAAAAAATAACGGATCAAATGTGCTGATATCATCCAAAAAGCTACCTTGATCACAATATTCTTTCTCTGCATCATAATATTGAGATAGATCCCAACGAGATACATCTTGAATCAGATCGGTTCCTTGTCGTAAATGCTCCCATAATTCATCAGGCGTATTGGAACCTGCAAAACGTCCGCTGATCCCTATGATCGCTATCGGTTCACGCGCATGGATATTCAGATTGGAAGCTGGAATAGGTTGAGGCTGTGCTGACGCTTGGTATTGCCATTCTTCTGGAATGGTCACAACGATTTTTCCGATATTCTCGCGATTTTCGATATTCCGATAAGCTTCTTGTAATTGATCAAATGTGAATTGTTGACCGATATGAGGAACTATTACTCCTTTTTCAACCCAATCTAACATGTCATAATAATAATCTGCTAATTGTTCAGGTTGTTCCAAGCTTAATTTTCTCAAGTCAAGGCTATAAAAAGATTGATTCGATCCCATCTGAGAAAGATCGATCGCTTTGGCACTTTTCAGAGCAGTCATAGCAATTTCGATATAACTTCCATTGGAAGCTAGACTATTTAATCCTTTTTGCAAAGCATCTCCTGATAACGTGTTCAAAATCATATCTACACCTTGACTATTTGTAAGCTGTCTAATCTGTTGTTCAAAATCGACTTCTCTGTAATTGATTACATGATCTACACCGAGCGATAATAAATAGTCCAGCTTGTGTTGTGAGCCTGCTGTGGCGTAGATTTCAGCTCCATAGTGTTTAGCCAACTGAATAGCAATAAGTCCGACTCCTCCGGTAGCAGTCTGAATTAATATCCGCTGCTTGGGCTTGATTTGGACTTTGCGAAAAGCAGCAATAACAGTCATAGCGACAACTGGTAAAGAACAAGCCTCGGCAAAAGAAAGTGCAGATGGTTTGGCAAATACTTGAGAGGCTTTACATGTAATAGCTGTTGCATGAGCTCCCATATGTTCACTCGCAAAAAAGACCACTTCTTCTCCAGCACGAATATGTGTAACTTGATGACCGACCTCAACAACGATTCCAGAAGCTTCAAAGCCAGGCGTAAATGGATAAGGAGGCATAGTAGGATACATCCCTTTTACACTTAATAAATCACCAAAATTTAAAGAAAACGCGCGTACAGCGATACGAACTTCATCTTCTTTAAGTGCTGGTACTTCCTGTGCTTGAATAGATAACTCTTGAATATCGGACGGACGATGCAGTACAACTCGATAAAAAGTAGCAGCAGAAACATTAGAAGGTTTAGTATACTTTTCAGAAAATACAGAATTGTTAGATGAAAGATTCTCAGATAAAAAATGATCAGTATTGTTATCTTTCAGACGTTCAACAGGTGTATTTCTATTCGTAGCTGTTATATTCTCCGGAATCGTTGAAACCTGTTCATTATTTGTAGACGAATCTTTAGTAGCCTGTAGCAGTTGTATGAAATGAGCAGAATATTCTTCTAGTAAATGCTCTACTAACAAATCCACATTGTTATAGTCAAACAATACCGTAGTCTGTAGCGATAGTTGACCACGCTTATTGATTACATTGACCAAATGCACCGCAATAATAGAATCAACACCATATTCAGCAAAACTACGATTATTTTGAATTCGATCGGTACTTATTTTGAGATCTTCTGCTATACTTTCACGAACAATATCGCTAACAAAATCCAATATAGCTTGATCAGTGATAGCTTGATCGGTTGCAACAACCCTATCAGCATTTTTTGCAGGTTGTTGTGTCGTCATATTATGTTTTGGTGGAGTTACAGGTACATCCACCTCTGTTATTATATGCTTGGCATGAATAACAATTCCGTCGCTTTGAGAAGCAATTACCTGTTGCTTGAACATAAGCGCTTCTGAAGCAGGATATGTAATCGAATGAAAACCTTCACGTTTTAATATTTTTTTCCAGGAATCTGCGGATAATGCAGGTGAGCCGCTGATACGCAACGCCTCATCTTCATAAGCCCACCAGCCTTCAAGCAGACCAAATGTAAGATGATTGATCAGTGATTTATCTGTGATTTCATTCACAATTAACATCCCGTTTTTCTTTAATGCTGTTTTAACTGTTTGTAATGTATGACGAATATTTTTAGTCGTATGCAGAACATTGCTAGCAATAATGAGATCATATGCACCTAGATCAACGTCCTGACTAGCAAAAGGCTTTTTCAAATCGATAATTTGATAGTTCAAATAAGGAACAGATGGGCCATACTTTTGTTCTGCATGCATCAAAAATGCTTTAGAAATATCACTGTATACATATTCTTGTATATGACGTTCCCATACTTTCAAATGTTCAAAAACGACTTCACTTGTTCCGCCTGTTCCCGCTCCGATTTCTAAAATGCGGACTTTTTTACCTGCTTGTGCACACTTTTCGACATAGGTAGATACAGACTCTGCAAGTACAGTATTAAAATAATCCGCAGTAGAATGATATTTGTAAATGCCTTCTACCAGATGCATAGACGATTCAGGAAACATAATTTCTGTTGCTAATTTTTCTCCTTGCAAAATCAATGGTAAACTGCGTAACATCCGATCCACTAACTGGACTTGAGCGTGAAGATCAGGATTTTGTAACCAGCTCGAAAGTTGTTGATCCCATTTTTCCCAATACGTATTTACCATCTGTTTATATAAGTTGGTATCTATCAAGCGATCCGTAGGAACAGGTAAACATTGAGCTTGGGCTTGAAGCATAGCAATACTTTCGATTAACCATTTAGGATAAAACGACAATGTTCCTTTTTTCCATACAAAATCTTTATCCAAACAGCCTACAGCATGCAATTGACACCATAATAACTGGATTAAAAGCTCATTGACAGCTTCCATTTGTTGATTTGCTGATTCCATCATCTTGAAGTTTTTCATGTCTGAGCACTCCTTTTTATTGCAACCCAAACAAAACGATTATGGATATACCATAATCGTTTTGTTGTTGTTCCATAATGGCAACTCGGGTTGTCCTATCGTCTCAATCATTACAAGTTGATCTAATGTATTGGTCAACAGCAATTCAAGCGCTTGATTCGCTGCTGGTGGCTCAATAGACCCGATGCCTTTGTTTGCCATACTTTGCTGCACTTCTGGAGACACAACCGACCCAACATTTCCCCAATATCCCCAGTTCATCACTTTAACCGCACATGAACAAGACTGTGCTAACTGACGGGCAAACGAATCAATATACATGCAACCAGCAACATAATTACTTTGTCCCGGTAATTTCATAAATGAATTCAAAGAAGAAAAGAATAAAATAAAATCTAATGATTCTTGAGTAAATACCTGTGCCATATTTACACTAATATTTAATTTAGGCGCAAGACCTTTGCCAAATTGGTATTCATCCATATTCGCTAGACTACGATCAGCTAAGACTAGCGCAGAATGAATCACTCCATCAATATGATGATACTGTTGCTTGATCTGTTGATATGCACGTTGCAATTGATTCAGATCGGTAGCGTCTGCCGAAATATATAAAGGCTGTCGCCCTAATCGAGCCAGTCGATCTAGCTGAGCTTGAATCTGTTGATCTAGCTCTTTGCGACCAATCCATATAATATTTGCCTTGTATTGACGAATCATATACTCGCTCCATACTTCGCCTATTCCGCCTGCGCCACCGATAACCACATAGACTCCGTCTTGACGATAGATCGTAGATGTCTGGTTTTGCTCGTACTCTACAGCAAGTAATTCCTGACGATACCATTCTTGTTCACGAAACAGATAAGCGTTCCCTTGTGGATCAGGAGCCATAGTTAAAATATCTGCAACTGGAATATCTACTTCGTTCTCTATATCCGCCAGACGAATCTGCCAGTGACTATACTCTTTGGCAAGCGATCCAATATATCCATGTAAAGCGGCTTGTGCAGGATGAATAGCATCAAATGAATGAAGTTGTTGTGCTTGATAGGTGATTACTGTTACATGTAAGGATCGGCTTCCATAACCAAGAGCTAATAAACTTTTGACGAAACGGAAAAATAAAAGAACTTCTTTTTCTTGCGAAGCAATACTTGGTTGCTCGTTAGCATAGAATATTGATTCAGATGAAGCAGACCAGATGACATGATCGATTTTGTTATATATCGATAAGCGATCTGTTATCTGATTAATCGATTGATCCGCATCGATATTGACTATATTTAGATGTGGAATAGAGTCTGACCAGACTTCTGGCACGCTAGCTTGAGTAGGAAGAATGTACACAACTGTTTCTATAGATTCAGATATATCTATTGCAGGAATACTATCGATCATCTCCCATACCGGAGTAAACATCATTGTTTCTGTATTTGTAGTCGACAACATGTCTGTAGTAGTAATAGGTTGAATCGTAGCATGATTAGATGGCATCCGACGTATCACAAATTCTTTTAAGCGTATACAGACTATTCCTTGCCGATTACAAATATCAATATCTAATCTAGGCATAGCATCATTAGGATGACTACCTGCACTGTATTGAATATGCGCCCACATTTCTGTATCACAATCTCTCAACACTTCAAGCCGTTGTAGAGCAAACGGAAGTGAAGGAGAATTGACAGATGTATCAAATCCAGTAGTTAGCCCTATAGAAGCTTGTAACGCTCCATCAAGCAGAGCAGGATGAAGAAGATACGGTTGAATTGTAGCTTCAAATATATCTGGTAAACGTAATTTGGCGATCAATTGATCGGTGCCTAAAGATACATACTCTATCGTTTGGTGAGCTACGCCATAAGATAAACCCATCGCTGTAAAAGCTTTGTAACATTCATCAGTAGACCATTTTTTCAGTTGACAATCTTGTTGAATAGACTGAATATCGATCACTTCTTGATGTAATGCAATATCGAATATTGCTCTACCCTGACTACACAAAAGCAACTCTTGCTGATCTTGTTCACTGTAAATCTCATAACTAATATCTTGTGCATGTTCTAATTGCAGATGAATATGCACTGATTTAGCAGAATGTTCGATAGCCACAGGATTTGCCCATACGATATGAGTTAATGCAAAAGACAAAGGCAGTTCTGTAGCTGAATCTTTCGGCAAAGGGATAGAATGTCTTATTGCTTGCAAAGCCATTTCCAAATGAGCGGCTCCGGGTAATATTCGTACACCTTGCACTTGATGATGTTCTAGAAAAAATTCACTTCCGCTAAATACAGAAGTAAACTTTTGCTCTTGTAATCTTGAATTATTAAGGTGTAATAATGGATGAATATAGTCTGATATTGAACTAGCTTGAGATTGTAATTCTGTATTGACCTTAGCATCTATTGTTACCGGCGTATACCAATATTTTTCTTTGGCAAATGGATAGACTGGTAACGAAATTCGTTGAGGCAATACCTCTCCATCGTTATAAGCTAACGACCACTGGATATCTATACCTTGCACCCATAACTCTAACAATTGAGGATATTTTCTTTTCCGAATCCATGTTGTGATCGTCGCTTGCATATCCTCATCTGACCATTGGGCTTGGATTTGTTTGCTATTTGTAGTATCCCCTTTATACATATTTATGGATTTATCAATAGAATGAATACTTTGTTTCAATTCATGCTTCAATTCGTCTATAGATGAGACAATAATAGCTAGACGCACGTCCATCGCTTCGCGCCCAACCTGTAACGTATAGGCTATATTAGGTAATTGCTTCTCATCTATAGACGAACGTTCCAAGTATTGAAGTAAGCGCTCGGTTACTACCTGTAATCGTTCTTCTGTAAGAGCAGATAATACAATAGCTACAGGACTATTATGATCTGGTTGACCATATATAAGTTGATCTACAGATGCAGGCATATATTCCGCCACAATCAGATGGGCATTTGCTCCGCCTGCACCAAAAGAAGAAATACCTGCTATTCTCGGTATTTCTTCCTGATATCTATTCGATTCTATTTGTGGTCTGTTCCATGCTGATAGCTGTTGTTGAACATGAAAAGGCGTCTGTTCAAACTGAATATTAGAATTCAAGCGATTAGAATGAAGTGACGGTACTAATTGCTGATGTTGAAATTGTAATAAGATTTTACTTAATCCGGCTATCCCTGCCGCACTCTCGCAATGACCGATATTAGACTTGATAGAACCAATAGCACAAAATTGTGTATCTGTAGTATCCTGCGCAAATGCTCTTCGTAATCCTTCGATTTCTATCGGATCGCCCAGAGCTGTCCCTGTACCATGAGCTTCGATATAACTAATCATACGTGCATCTATCCCCGATGTTTGAATAGCATCGGCAACAACTTTCGATTGAAGCGCCGGATTAGGAACTGTATACCCTTTCGTTTTCCCGCCTGCATTGATCATACTGCCTTTGATAACACCATAGATATGATCACCATCTTGTATCGCTTGCTGAAGAGGCTTTAAGACAATAGCGCCTACCCCTTCTCCATCTACAAATCCATCCGCAGATTCGCCAAAAGAACGACATTGATCTCCAGAAGAAAGCATATTTTTATTGCATAATCGTTCATAATGTACAGGGTCAACAATCAGATTGACTCCACCAGCAATAGCACATTCACTGGTTCCACTGTACAAACTATCCAATGCTAAATGAATAGCTGTTAGGGATGAAGAACATGCTGTATCGACAGCAAGACTAGGCCCAACAAAATTAAAACTATACGAGACTCGATTAGCTATAGACCAGTAAGATGATCCTGTAGGATAGTTCCCATTCATTACACCTACAAATACACCTACTTTTTGCGAATCACTTAATTGTTGCGGAATGTAGCCTGCGTCTTCTATACAAGAATAAGCAATTTGTAAAAATTGTCGTTCTTGAGGGTCTATTTGCTCTGCTTCTTTGGGAGAAATATAAAAGAACAAAGGATCAAACGTATCGATTCCTTTGATAAATCCTCCCCATTTGCTATACGAAAATCCTGTGTGCCCTTTGTCAGGTCGGTAATGATTTTGCCATTGCCAGCGGTCAGCAGGTATTTCAGTAATCGCACTTTTGCCTTGTTGTAATTGATTCCAGAATTCCTCCATATCATCGGCTTGTGCATACCTGCCGGCTAATCCAATAATAGCAATATCCGGCTTGCGTGAATCTTTCGATGGAGACAATGTTATCGGTTCAGGTTCAGTCACTGGCTCTGCCGTTACTGTAGACGCATGTGGAGTAACTGGTTCTATAACATGTGCAGTTTCAATAGGATCAGTATATTCTTCGGAGTCAGAATCTACTATTTCACCTAACATTGTGATTAATGCTTGATAGCGATTAGTTATAAAATGATCTACTAATGAAGATATAGTAGAGTATTCAAAAAAGAGCACGCTACTCACATGCTCTTCCATTACTTTATTAAGTTCATCCGTTAATTGAATAATCAAAATAGAATCCATACCATACATTTCAAGTTCTTCACTGACATCTATACTATGTGGTTCCACTTCCAAAATCTGTCCGATAATGACTTTGAAGTGATCCATACTTTTCTGCTTGATTAACGCTTCTGACGGTTGGGATGTTGTTACGGTTGCAGTCACTTTGCTTGATACAGGTTGTGTTCTTGGTACAGGTTCTGTTGTTGTAGGTTTTTGAATGATTGTATCTGTATCATTATTGGTAGGAATAGTAATCTGTTTTTTCTGACGGATAATGCCATCACTTACAGCAGTAATGACCTGTTGTCCCAGAAATTCAGTCTCTACCGTTGGGTAAGTAATCTGTTGATATCCTTCTTGTTCCAGTACATTGCTCCATTGTGCAGGGGTCAGCAATGGACAACCAGGAATACGCAATACAGGATCTTCATACAACCACCATCCCTGAAGCAGACCAAAAGTAACATGATTAAATAAAGAATATTCGATAATTTCATTAATAATCATTGTGCCATCTTTTTTCAATAAAGCTTTGGCATTGCGTAATGTTAAACGAATATCGCGTGTAGCGTGTAACACATTGGTAGCTAACACAATATCATAACCACCTATATCAATCTGCTGATGCAGCATAGATTCTTCAATATTAAGAATATGATAGGTTAAATAATCGTAGTGCATCCCATAATGTTTACGAGCATGATTTAGAAATGATTTGGAAATATCAGTATACGCATACTCTGCTATATGTTCTCTATAAGGCTCCAATCTGGAAAATAATAACGCGCTTGTTCCACCTGTACCTGCTCCAATTTCCAAAATTCGCAATGATTGAGGCTTATTCTTATCATTTGTGCTCTGAATTTGGGCTATCACTTGATCTGCAACCACATGATTAAAATGATCTGCTATCTTGTTATGCTTATAGATTCCTTCTACCAAATCCATCGAAGCATGTGAAAACATCAAGTCAGTTGCTGGCTTATGACCATGTAAAATATCAGGCAAAGCAAGTAGCATCGTTTCAGCTAAAATAACTTTGGCACGCATATTAGCATCTTCTAACCATTTTTCTTTATGCTCTGTCCATTGATGCCATACTTCATCCGCATGGATCAAAGAGAACGAATTCTGATCAAAAACAGTGACTGTTTGTTGTAGCCATTTCATATACATTTGATTAGTTTTGGGAAGTAAGTCTAATAGCTCAGATACAGGCATACCTGCTGTATAACCTATCTTTTGCATCTGCACATACAATAATTGAACAAGCCATCGATTTAGTTCGTCCAACTGCTGTTGTTGATCATATAGTTGTTCATTATCAGACATAAAGATCTCCCTTTTCGTATCATTGTACAATCATTAATTCCTGTTCATTGATATGATATACATTGCGTTCATCTACTTGTTTGATCAGCCCTATTTGTTGACATGGAGAAACAAGCAACCATTCTAATGCTTGCATAGCTTCTTGAGGTTCAATCGAACCGATGCCCTGTTTGAGCATACGTTCACGATAATTTCTTGATGCGACAGTGCCTACACTTCCCCAATATCCCCAATTCATTACTTTGACAGCACATGTCCAACGAGTGGCTAAATATTGTGCAAATGTATCTTTAAACGTACATCCTGCGGCATAATTACTTTGTCCTGCTGGCTTGGCAAATGCATTGATCGAAGAAAAAAACAGTACAAAATCAAGATTCGCTTTTTGAAATACGTGTTCGATACTAGCACATACATTCACTTTAGCTGTTAATGCTCCGCGGAAGCGCTCTTCATCCATCTGCATCATTGTATTATCCAATAACGCAATTGCCGCATGAATAACACCGTTAATCTGAGAATAACGCTTGATCATCTTTTGATAGACACGTTCTAGATCATCTGGATCAGCAGCATCTGCACTTATATATTCAGGTGCTGTGCCATACTGTGCCAAACGATACAAGCTTACTTCAATCTGTTCATTGATATCACGTCTACCGATCCAAATTATTTTTGCCTGATAATGGCGTATCATGTATTCGCTCCATACTTCGCCGATCCCTCCTGCACCACCAATCACTAGATACACACCATTTTGACGATAAGCAGTTTGTTGAATAGAGGTATACTGTACAGGAATAAGTTGTTGTTGATACCATTGCGATCTACGATAACTGATCACATCACCATCAGGATGGGTAGGTAATGAAAAAAGAAGTTGCCAGTCTATTGTCTCTGTCTGCTCCAGATCGACTACTCGAAAATGCCAATTTTTGATTTCTTTAGCCATTGAACCGATTAGACCATAAATACTGCTATAAATAGGTTTAACTTTTTGCACAGGAATGACCAATTGCGTATTCATAGTAACTATAGTCCATTCCAATGTATAACGATCATAATGATGTTGGAATAGACTTTTGATCAGTCGAAACAGTTGAATCACGCCTTGTTCTTGTCCGGCTATAATATCTTTATAATGAACCGTATCAAGTGATACGTCAGAAGCGATCCATACGATATGATGAATCTCGCCAACACGAAGTAACGATTGATAAATAGCATCAATCGTCTGTTCTGCTTTAGCTTCCCAGTGTATAGCTTTTGGATAATAAGAAGAAATAGCAGTCCACTGTATATCAGAACTTCCTATCACCAGTATGGTTTGTTGATTGATTTTAGTATGATCCAAGCTTATAACTTCATCTATTGCAAATGTATCCCAGACAGGTGCAACCATCGTTACCTGTTCCGGTAATTCAGTCAGTACGGGTACACTAGATTCTGCTACATTAGCCGTTTCTAATAACTGCCCTTCTAATGTTCTAGCTGTATATTTTGAAATACGTATACAAAGTTGACCCGAATCGTTATAGAGATCGATATCTAATTTTTGCACTTTATCTTGAGCAGTACTGCCTTCACTCCAGCGAATACATACCCACATCGTAGTTGTACAAGCTTGGATATACTCTAACTTTTCCAAAGCAAAAGGTAATTGAGGTTTTTCTTTTACATGGGTATCTTGTTGAGACATCGTAAACAACATAGCGACCTGTAGTGCTGAATCAAGCATGGTCGGATGCAATATATAATCAGATAGCGTATTTTCTATTGTCGCTGGAAGCTTAATTTTGGCTATTGCTTGATTGGGATCGATCCATACCTGATCTATCCCTTGATGACGATCACCATAATTTAGACCCCATTGATCCAGTTGATGATAGCAGGTTGTAGCATCCCAGTGTTGCTCTGTAGCTAGTTGTTGCAGTTCTTCAGGTTCAATAGTGAATACATTAGAGACAGAATTGTTCTTCAGCATAACTTCGCCATGACCACATACAGAAAGACTAGAATCCTGCTGTTCTACAGCAATCTCGTAACGTAATTGTGCTTGTTTTTCTGAATATAGATAGATGTGTACATTAATCGGATTGTCTATAACATAGATTGGTTGAGTCCATGTCACATGATGCAATACGAATCCACTATGAACTTTGGTTAACATTCCGCTTGCTGCTTGAAGTGCTGCAATAGCCATTTCCAAGTAAGCTACACCAGGTAGAACAGCAACCCCTTGTACCCGATGATCCCGCAGAAAGAATTCTTCTCCTGTAAATGTAGATTGAAAAGAAATATGATCTGCTGTTGATCGATGTTGCTGTACCATTGGATGTATATCTATATCGTTTGGTATCGATGTTTGCTTCGATGTTGCAGTCGATTTCAAGCGAAATGTCGTGCGTTGAAATTGATATAACGGCAAACTCACCTTTGTATACGATTGATTGTTATAAAATAAATCCCAGTGAATATCAACGCCATGTAGCCACAATTGTAATAATCGTTCTGCCATCATTTCTTCTACTGCTACAGATGAATCATGCTCTGTAGACAATAAGTGTGACAACCAGTCAGAAGGATGATCTATTTCTGCAAGAGTACGATTATGTGCATACAGTATAGAGTATAGATTTTGTTTATTGATTTGATTTGTTTGTTTAGACAATGAATAAGCTATACGTTCAGCGTTCAGATTAGAATCAAGGATAAGTTCCAGTGAATCTTGTTTGCTAATCATCTCATCGTCTAGTAAATCTATTAATTCTTGCCATGCTGTATAATCAACTATATAGTGTTCGGATAAATTCCATTTTTGTTTCAACTTGCGTAAAGAATAGACAATAACAAATAACATCATTATATTGATATGAGAGATAGGATAATCACATGTGCTCTGCTCATTTTGAGTCATCCATTTCACAATATCGATTTTATATTTTTCTTGTGTAATCTTGTTCCATTCATCTATTAATGATTTGAAAGTATACTGATGGCCGTATAACATTTTAGCTTTGGTGATATGTGTCTGTTGAACAAGTGCCATCTGTTCATGTTGTGCCAGCTCTGATAATTGATTCGATAAATCTTGAATATATGAAGCATCCCATACCAAAGGCGCGATATAAGTATGATTGCCTGTATATAAAGGAATAGATGGTCTTTGAAGCACCATTTCTTCTTTATTTTCTTGGTGAAGTAACAGATTTATAATCGTTGTAATAGGTAAAACTTGACTTATTGCCAGACCAATCCATGTTCCTTTTCCACATGCTGTCACTGTTTCTGGTAATGTACTTAATTCGATTAACGTACAAGCATAACTATATCCGCTTATAAATGTATACAATTCGATATCTTTATCCAGCCATATATCTTGATAATAGCCTTCGATTTTATTATGGTCTTTGGTGACCTGTTGAAGAAGGCTTACTATTTCTTCTTGTTTTTGCTTATAGAGAGAACCATAGATCGAACTTGATCTAATATCAGCATAACCTCTCCACGATAGACCTGTTGTATCTAAGCTCCAATGTGGTATATCAGCTTTGATGATATGAGCAGATGCAGTTTGTAACCATTTTTTGATATCACTGATAGAAGATACAATACTACCTACTCGATAAGTAAAAGATTCTCTACCATGTAAAAGTGTTCTACATATATCTTGGAACGAATACTCATTTCCTGCTATATTCTCGATCCACTTTTTCCATTGTTCAATAGATTGCTCAAGGCTTTGAATAGTTTTGGCAGATAATACAATATATTGAGTAATCGGTGTATCAGGTGATAGTTCTACGACTCCATCCTTCACAACAGGTATATATTCTTCTAACAAAATATGAGAATTAACCCCGCCGAAGCCAAACGAACTTATGCCTGCGCGTAAAGGTTGATCTGGATTCATTCGCTCCCATACACTACATTTTGTAGTGACTTGAAATGGAGTAGAGTCAAAATCGATAATAGGATTCAGTGTTTGGATATTTAGAGAAGGTGGTATCTTTTGGTGCTTCATCATCATTAACACTTTAATCATTCCAGCCATTCCGGCTGCACTTTCCAAATGTCCAATATTCGTTTTGACCGAACCAATCTGGCAAAATGTATTATTGGAAGTGTCTGTGCGAAAAGCTTGAGTCAATGCTTCAATTTCAATAGGATCGCCTAATGATGTCCCTGTACCATGCGCTTCGATATAATTGATAGTTGATGCTTTTACACCGGCAGATTGATAAGCTGCTTCAATCACTTGTTGTTGTGCTTCCATTTTGGGAGCTGTCAAAGAAACACTTTTACCGACATGATTCACAGCCGATCCCCGGATCACTCCGTAAATATGATTCCCGTCTTCGATCGCTTGATCTAGTCGTTGTAACAACAATACAGCTACCCCATCGCCAGGCACATATCCATTCGCTTGTTGATCAAATGTTTTGCATTGTCCATCCGAACTGAGCATTCGAGATTGAGCAAAAGAAACGTATTTCATAGGATGTAAATTCAAATTAACAGCCGAAGCGACAGCATAATCACAATCATGATGAATCAATGCACGTCTAGCTTCATGGACAGCCACCAGTGATGAAGCACAAGCCGCATTAATGGGCATACTGATCCCTTTTAAATTCAAAATGTATGATATTCGGTTGGTTAACAGATTTTCGTATGTACCCAAGCAGGCATAACTATCTATATCTTGCTGATCAAGACTGCTCATTTCTTGTAAATAATCAGCCGCCATAATACCTGCATAGACAGAAGTGACTTGTTGTTGCAAAAGAGATAACGGAATCCCTGAGTCTTCGATACAATGCCATGTTTCTTCTAACAATAATCGCTGTTGTGGATCCATATTGTTGGCTTCACGTGGTGAAATATTGAAGAAGCGATGATCAAAATCATACACATCATCTATCGCTCCGCACCATTTACTATTGGTTTTGCCTGCTTTTAGTACATCGGCAGAGTAATAGTCTTGAATATTCCAACGATCCGCAGGGATTTCTTGAATCGAATTTACACCTGCTTCAAGATTGTTCCAAAATTCCTCATATCCATTCGCACCGGGAAAACGACAAGATATTCCTACAATAGCGATATCGACTCTTTTCGATTCCATTACTCTTCACCTCCGTCAAATTAAGGTTTCATAATACCTGCAAAACGAAGCAAATAGGAAAACGATGGCGACTTATCACTATAGCCCGATGTGGTTAGCATTTGGGCTTCTAGAAGATTAGGACAGTGACCCATACGGCGAAAAGCAGCATTACGTAATTTGATAAAAGAACTATTTTTAACAAACCAGCAGAAGGTATGAGCTGTACTATTTTGCTGAATTAATTTTACATATTTACGTCTTTTCTTTTCATAAGAACGCAACATCGATTCAGAATAATTTGCTGTTGCTAATGCTTGAGTCAACGTTTCACTAAGTTCCATAGCACCTTGAATCGCTAGATTCATTCCTTGTCCAAGTGCAGGACTTAATGCGTGACAAGCATCGCCCAAAAGCACAGCGCCATCTACAGCCCATTTATCTGTATCCAAGTAAAACGCCGGTATCGACTGTACTTGCTTGAAATCGGCGATCTGTGTTAATTCTTGCTCAAGATGCGGACAAAGCGATAACAGCAATTGACGTAGCGCATCGATTCCATCATCTTTGATACTTTGCCACAGCTCTTTACGAAGCGCGAGGTACACACGAGTACGCTTATGAGGTAATGGAAATACTCCACAGCTTACACCACTTCCAAAAAAGAAGCTTGCTTCTGCTGGTGGCTCTTCATCCATATGAAAAGTAAAAGCAAACATTTTAGCCTTTTTCTCTTCGTAAGGGTATAGATGATGTTTGAGCCCTAATTGTTCTCGAATCTTCGACTTAATTCCATCTGATCCTACGACCACTTTGCTATGAATACGCATTGTTTCTCCGTCGGTTGTTGCTTCTAGCCCAATTACTTTGCCATTATCGTACAATAGCTGTTGAGCATTGACTCCAGCATAGAAATGAACATTAGGAAGAGCGGTTGCAGCATTAAATATAGCTTCATGAATATTATGATGGTCTCCATTGAGAGCATATTGTATAGGAATATCCATTGTGCTGTAATCCCCTGAAAAGCAGCGTATTCCCCCTACCGTTCCATAATGAACTTTGGTTACCAACGCACAATGTTTACGAATTTCAGGAAGAACATCCAATCCTTTTAATAACTCTATCGTCACCGGCTGTAGAAAGTCGCCTTTAGGAATAGGCTTAAATTGTTTTAACCGTTCCACTAGAGTGACATCATGACCTTTTTTGCCCATAGCTAGAGCTAACGATACACCTGCAATTCCACCACCGACAATCAATACATCTGTATTTATCTGCATTCATTTGGCTCCTTCGCGCTAGAATAGGTTGTATTTAAAAGCTATGAAGCAAGCGATGATTTAATAAATCGGCAGTCTCGTTCATTAACTTATCTGCTATTTGGTCTACATGCCTTTGTTGCCAGTGCTCAAGCAGAGTACCTTGTACCCACTGATTAAAAGCACCTAATGCTGGCCCGCAATATACTTGATAATCGACTTTCGATTCACGATCACCACGTAAAGCCAATTCTGTAGAATACGTAAAGTACCATTTAAATAACAAAGCCATTTTGGCTTTGGGATTACGTTCAGCACGTTCAATCTCTTGTGTACTATACGTTTGTTGCACATCAGCATAAATCGCAGTAAAGCTCTTTTTGAAATATTGTTCTTGCAACCTTGTTTTCGTTTTATCATCTATTTCTTCGATCGCGTTATACTGGCGATACAATTCGTATAATTTATTTGCACGTGCCGGGAAGTACAATCCTTTTTTGAGTACCTGTACTTTAGCTCCTAATTCAAACATATCTCCAGCAGGTGCATATTCTGTATCTTGAACATTGATATGCTGAAGCAATTCTTTGACCGCTGTACTGGTTCCCGCTTCGACAGTGCACTGATTAATAGATCCTGTCAAAATAAAATCGGCTCCCATCACGAATACCGCTGCCGCTGCTTCTGGTGTACCGATCCCTCCCGCAGCACCTATTCTTATTTTTCGACGATAAGAGTATTGCTTCATGATAGCTGCTCTAAGACTTAACAATGATGGTAATAACGTCATCATGACCGCACTATCGGTATAACCACCTGAATCTGCTTCTGCACAGATATCGTCTGCCATCGGAATGTGTTTGGCGAAATGGGCTTGTTCTGTTGTAATTTGTCCACTTTGTATCAATTGATCTAATAGGTGTTGAGGTGGTGGACTCATAAACAAAGTCGCAATTTCTGGACGTGAACATTTGGCAATGATACGATGCGCTGTTTTTATTTCGCCATTAGCATCAAGTGATAAACCAGATACTCGGTAGTACACAAGCGCTGGTGTGATCGTTAAAAATCCTTTGGCTTCTATGATATTGACTTGATGTTTTAACAAAAGTTCAACCAATTGCTGTTCCAGATCGGGTTGAACTTGATTATGTAAAAAGTTAACTCCATACGACTCTCCATGCTGAAGAGTTTGGCGCATAGCAACAATGTCAGCTTCAATCCGCGCTAGTGATAACCCACCGGTTCCTAAAAAAGCAAGGCAACCAAAGCTAGCCAATTTACTCACTAGAGGCACAGATGCGATTCCGCCATACATTCCACCGGCAATATAAGCAAGTTTGAGATTGTATTCTTTTTTAAATTCATTGCAACCTAGCGTAGAAGCATCGTAACGATGTGCTGTTGGTAATTTTGGTACGGATACAGGCACTGGTTGTGGTTGCTCTACTGTTGCTTCTTCGATCACTAATGGGCTGGCATCACGCTGAATAGCTGCTACCATATTAGTCACTGCTTTTCCGGGTCCTACTTGGATAATGTCTTTCACTTCTTTTCCCATCAGATAACGTATACTATCTGTCCACTGTACCGATGAAGTGATTTGTTGAACCATACATTCATGTAGATTATGGGATAAATATGGTCTAGCATGTACATTTGAAATCACAGGAATAGCAGGTGTATTGAAATCAAATCGATTCAGATATTCCGCAAATTTCTGTTTTACATTTTCCATGTATCTGGAGTGAAACGCTGCACTGACTTTGAGCATCACATAATTGGTAGCACCTTGTTGTTCAAATATAGTTTGTGCTTGTATTAGATCATCTTTGGGGCCCGAGATAACAATCTGTGATGGAGTATTCAGATTTGCTATATCAATAGTATGGAGCCTATGCTCTTTCAAAATTTGTTCGATCGTACGTTGATCTAAGCCGACAATAGCTGCCATAGCGCCACCGCTTGCTTCTCCCATCAGTGCGCCGCGATATTGTACGATTTTTAATCCTGTTGCAAAATCAAATACACCTGCTGCCAATAAAGCATTGAATTCCCCTAGACTATGTCCAGCTACGTAATCAGGAATGTTATTGTTTTTGATTATGCTGTAATACATAAGTGCATTGACAACATATAGTGCAGGTTGAGTAAAAGCTGTCTCTCCGAGTTGTTTGTGAGCATCGATCAGACAAAGTTCTTCAATCGAATAGCCAAGGATTTGATTAGCTTGAGCAACCAAATCGGGAAATTCAGCAAAATATTCTTTGCCCATACCTTTAAACTGTGAACCCTGCCCTGGAAATACATATGCTCTCATACGCTGTTCTCCTCCTTGTGATTGAAAAGGTACAGATTGTTGTGCTTGAGATGGGATAGATGAATAAGATATTGAATGTTGCTCTGGCTTCACTTGATGTAATAAACGCTCTATATTTACGATCTCATTCACAGCAGGCCCCAGTATAGCCGATGTAGAGGAGATCGAATTCGTATTTAGATTTCGTTTTACCAGAGCGGATAATGTTCCACCTGGACTGTTGTCGATATAGTGATGCGAACCCAAAGATTCAATCTGTTGAACAGTTTGTTGAAATAAAATAGGTTTTCTTGCTACTTGCCAAAAGTGATCTGGTTGAATAACGTTTACCAGACCTCCCTGCATACACGATAAATAAGGCAATATAGGCTTTTGAAACGATATATTTTTCAGAAAAGTTGTATAAGCTTGCTCCGCTGCATCAATAGCAGAAGAATGAAAAGCAAACGATACAGGAAGTAACTGGCAAGCAATCGAATGTTCAGCAAGATATGTCTGAATAGCTGCTAGCTTCTCTACAGACCCAGAAATA
The DNA here is from genome assembly GCF_042681745.1 of Paenibacillus nicotianae. Lineage (NCBI taxonomy): Bacteria > Bacillati > Bacillota > Bacilli > Caryophanales > Paenibacillaceae > Paenibacillus > Paenibacillus nicotianae. The sequence continues at coordinate 1,580,595 of NZ_JBHUGF010000010.1, forward strand.
ACAAAATGCCCATCATAGCTGACGGACACCAGTGTACAATATTGTATTTGTGGTAATTGATCATAGATAGAAACAGAAGACAAAATAGTTAACATAGATCCAGTCTCACTATATTTTTCAAAACATTTGGCTTGCTGAATCACACATGTGAGAGCGGTCTGAGCATCGAATACACCTGCAACCGTAGCTGCTGCAAATTCACCAAGACTACTACCCAATACATAATCTACTTTGATACCGCGTGTGATTAATACTTGTGCTAGTGCATATTCAACCATAAAAATAGCGGGATGCGATAGCAAAGTGCGTGTGAATTGATGACTATTCCGAAATTCATTATTGTAAATCGTATGTACAATCGAAATACCAATCATATCTATCGCTATTTTGTCCAAATCAAGCATAATCTGACGATACTGCTGATCTTGGTCAAATAACTTTTTTCCCATTTGATAATATTGAGAACCTTGACCGGAAAACATCAATACATTTTTTTTATCCATCTGCTACCTCCCGTCTATACTGGTTGATTGGGTTGATTTTGAGACAAAAATGGCCTCGAAGACATAGCTCTCCCAGGTCGCCTACTGTTATGTACACTACGAAATTTTTTACATATTTTCTTTTGATTTTATGTAACGTGCCGAAACAACGATTAGATATCATCAAAAGATTGGCTATAATTAAAGATAAAATAATTCGCCTGTTAAGTAAATGTCTTTTTGTGTAAAATGGGTAACTTAAAGCGATTTAACATTTGATGTAAACTTAATAATTGATACATCAAATTCATTATTTTATATATCCATTTATTTGTATATTATGAAAAAAAGATGAGTTTAATGCGTTAGTTAACAATATAAGACAAACGATTGTACGTGTCAATATTACGTAAAAGCGAACAAAAAAACTGACCCTTTAAACAAGGATCAGTTAGTTATAAAATCTATCAAATGTAGCAATTATTTAGATAATTCAATATAACGCTCTACTTGTGCAACTACTTCATCGATAGATGAACCTTCTACACTAACGATCGGGAAATCATACAATCCTGTATCGCCGTCATTTTGTACACGAACAACACCAACGTCATATCCTTTTAATTCTTGATCACTATTTACTAGATCAACTTGATGCCCTTTTCCTTCCAATACTTCTTTAATATCGTCAAATGGTTTTTCTACAGCAATTTTAGCCATGATGGTAATCCTCCAAAAGTGTATTTTTTATAATATGATAATGTTCTATTCTATGATTCACCAACTATATGTATAATGAACCATAACGCTTCATTTGTTATAATAATGTAATGGTTATTTATCCTTTTTCCACAACAGATTGGATCACTTAATTCAGTAAGGGGTATGGTATTTTGCATCTATTATTTCATAATCAAGCACAACTTTCTGTATATGAAACGAATGAATTTTATAATGAAAAAGGATCGTTTCGGATTCTTCAATTTGCTAACGAAGATATACAAGGTGCAATCGATCTTCATCATCCTGAACGGATACTATTTGAATATCCGCGTGCTATGATTCATCTAATGGAGCTTAACAATTCAGAGTTTCAAGATGTATTCGTTATTGGACATGGAATAGGAACGATTGCTAGCCACTATCCGAATAAGTCTTTTCGTATTGCAGAGATTGATCCGTTGGTACTTGAGTTAAGCCAGACTTATTTTCATTATACACTCGATAATGTCCAGATCGGAGACGGAAGACTATTGTTGTCTGCCGAAAATAATCACCAGTATGACTATATTATTTTAGACGCTTTTACGACAGAAGGGACTCCTCAACATTTAATATCTAGAACGTTTTTTCAGTTAACTGCTACCAAGTTACATGATAAAGGATATTTGATTATTAATCTGATTGGTAAAGCTAATCATGATATGATCATCAATTCGATATCGACTACACTGTATGAAGTGTATACTTATATAGAATGTTTTGCTCTACCTGCTGAAAGAATGTCTGATACACAAAATATGATTATAATCGCCGGACATCAGCCGATTCGATATCAAGGTCGTCATATGGCTGGTTTTGAAAGTAAATCACTTGGACAGGGATATATTATAGAAGATGAATAAAAGCACGATATCTATAAAAAAAGGACTTGCTCGGTTGATCAGAGCAAGTCCTTTTTCGTTATAGCTAAATAGCTGATCATAGTATCCGTATCCTACGATTTTCTAAAACGATTATTTTCTTTCCAATTGGATTAAGATTCGGGCTGTGTCCATACTTCATTGGCTGTCTCGATCACCAGACGAATCTTATCCCACTGTTCTTCTTCTGTTAACATATTGCCTTCTTCTGTCGAAGCGAATCCACACTGGGTACTTAGACAAAGCTGGTTAAGATTGACCACTTGAGCGGCTTCAGCTATTCGTGTTTTGAGCATTTCTTTGCTTTCTAGTCCTCCATGCTTTGTTGTGACCAGACCGAGTACAACGAACTGATCTTGGATAAAGCGTAAAGGTTCAAATCCTCCAGAACGTTCATTATCGTATTCTAGAAAAAATGCATCTACTTGCGCATGTGCAAAAAGAGTCTCGGCGATCGGTTCATATCCCCCTGCCGCAAACCAGGTAGAACGAAGATTACCCCGACATACATGAAGTGCAATTACCATATCGTCCGGGCGATGAGCTATACTTTCGTTGATTAAGCGTACATAATCTTCTGCTAATTGATCAGGATCGAGTCCTCGACTACGCAAATGTACCCGATGTCTGCCACTACACAGCGTTCCCCATGTGGTGTCATCTAATTGTAAATAACGACAACCTGCATCATAAAAAGCTTGAATCGCTTGTTGATATACACTGATAATATCAGCAAATAACTCTTCTTGATCCGAATACACATCATTACCATTATAATGCTCTACAAAATGAAATAACGCCGGCGAAGGAATCGTCATTTTAGCAATATGATCTCCAGCTAATTGTTGTAATTCACGAAAATGCGCTAGCATAGGATGATCAGCAAAAGCAATTTTATCTACGATCTGGAAACTTTCTGTACGTGTTTTGCTATCTTGTCCGCCTGTGCCCTGATTGAGATAAATTTTCTGAGTTCCTTGAATACCTAGAAAAAAGTCTAAATGCCACCAGGAACGATGAAATTCTCCATCTGTAATCACCTGTAACCCCAAAGCTTTTTGTTTTTCGACCAATTGAGCAATCTCTTCATATTCAATCACTGATAATTGCTCGGTAGTTATTTCACCTTGTTCATATTGGAGACGAGCATCTTTCAGATCGTCCGGTCTTAGAAAGCTTCCAACAATATCATAGCGAAAAGGAGGCTTGTTTCGTTTGGTACCGCTGACTGGATTAAGCATAGAATCCTCCTGTATAAGTGTAATCATAATAAGAACTGATTCAGATCAAGCAAGTTCTGAGAAATCATATCGTTAAGTAGTTCGATATATTGAGCTGTGATTTCACTAGGTTGTCGATCTTTATGAGCAATCCAACCAATCGTTACTGTCTCATTGGTTTCGACAGGTACAGAGATTAACTGGTGTCCATTGAGTTCAGATACGAGAATACCTGTCCCTATCGTATATCCGTCTGTTCCCAATAATAAATTAGACAATGTCGCCCGGTCACTCACTTTAATACTTTTTTCATTGCTTCGAATACTTAACATTTCTTCAGAGAAGTGTAATGAATTGTTAACTCCTTGTTCAAACGTAATATATGGAAAACCAAGCAATTCCTCCATCTTGACTGTTTCTTTATTTGCTAAGGGATGCCTGCTACGAATCAGAACATGTGGACTCGTATTAAATAAAGGCGTGAATTTGAGATTGCCATCACTAAAAAGCTTATTCATCACTTTGAAGTTACGCTCATTAATATACAGAATACCGATATCACTACGCAGAGAACGCACATCTTCAATAATCGGATACGTCTGTGTTTCTCGTAAATGAAAACTGTATTCATTCACATCACTTTGCTTCATCAATTTGACAAACGCATCTACAACAAACGCATAATGCTGTGTAGATACCGAAAAGTGAATTTGGGTACGATTTTTACCATGATAGCGGTTTTCGATCAGTTCTGTTTGTTCTATGATCTGACGTGCATAACCGAGAAACTCCATTCCATCGATAGAAATACTGATTCCTCGATTGGTACGATCAAAGATAGTAATCCCTAACTCATTTTCAAGTTCTTTAATCGCGTTGGAAAGGCTCGGTTGAGAAATAAAAAGACGTTTGGCTGCTTCATTCATCGAACCGCAGTTAGCAATTTCGATAGCATACCGTAGCTGCTGCAATGTCAACCGTATTCCTCCTTATCCATCCTTTTTCAATAGTATGATATGAGATGTTGCTTGAGATGTTATATTTCAGTCTAATCGTAGCATATATGTTCAACTCCAAAAAATCAAAACCTTTTGGTTAGTAGATATCTATGTATATCAAAATAAGCTAAAAAGCAGTTCATCCTTATTACAGGAGAACTGCTTTGCTATACTTATAATGCTTGATCGATACGAGTATTTTCTTCCAAATCAAGATATAACTTACGTTCGATATCTCTAGCTTTCATTGGTTTGCCATAATAATATCCTTGAATTTGAAAACACCCCAATTGAGATAACATTTCTACTTGCTCTCCCATCTCTGCTCCTTCGGCAATCACATTCATATTTAATTGCTGAGCTAATTCGATAACAGAGCGCACGACTGCCACATTTCGTGGATTGGTTCCAATATCATAGATCAATGAACGATCAATTTTGATAAATTGGAAAGGAAAGCGTGTAATCGTTCGTAATGAAGAATATCCTGTACCAAAATCATCGACCGCCAAAACAACACCCATATCTACAATCGATTTGCATACTTTTAAGATTTGTTCTTCTTCTCGAATAGCTTCACTTTCTGTAAACTCCAGACAAAGCAGATGAGGCGGTAATCCTGTTTCTTTAAGAATAGACTCTACTTTTTTCGCAAAGTTAGGATCACTTAATTGACTAGCAGACACATTAACAGATATTTGTAAATCGGTATGCCCTGCTTTGATCCATGCTGCGGCTTGATAAGCAGCCTCTTTCATCACCCATTCTCCAATTTGACGAATAGTTCCATTTTGTTCTGCAATCGGAATAAAATCTACCGGTGAGACAATTCCCAGATCGGGCGAACTCCATCGCAACAACGCTTCTACTCCAAATACTTGTTGAGTACGACTATCAACTTGAGGTTGGTACACTAGAGAAAATTCTCCAAGACTCAGTGCATTTTCTAATCCTTGTTGTAGTAGTAGATGCTTTTCAGCTAATCTTTTGAGCTGTTTAGTAAATATATGATATTGATTTCGACCGGAACGTTTGGCGACATACATCGCTGTATCTGCATGTCGTAGCAACGTTTCAGAATCTTCTCCATCATCAGGAGAGATACTAATACCGATACTACAAGAAACTCTATAATATTTACCTACGATAACCACCTGTTGTTCAAAAGCATGTATAATCTGGTTCGCAATATCGATTGCTAATTGCTCCCCTTCTCCTGAAGCGAGTTCAATCATAATAGAGAATTCATCCCCACCCATACGAGCTACTACAGCATGAGGAGGTACATTTTCTTGTAAAAGCTGAGCGACATGCCGTAACAAAATATCTCCAGCAGAGTGACCCATCGTATCATTGATCCATTTGAAATGATCCAGATCAATTTGCATGACAACTACTTTAGTGCCGTATTCATTTGCTTTATCAACAGCCATCCACAATTTGCGATTAAATTGAAACCGATTAGAAAGCCCAGTCAACGGATCATTATAAGCCAATTCGATCAATTGTGCTTCATTCAATTGTTGCGCTGTAATATCACGCACCAATAGATAACAATATAACTCTCCATCAATCTCTAAAAAATCATTATTCACTTCAACAATGTAGGTCATGCCTGTTAAGTTACGTATTTGTACTTGATGGCTCTGCAAGATCGTACGATTCTCAAATGCCTTTTTCAATCGTTCCCGACAATTATGTTTATCTTCATGTTGAATAAGGGTAAAAATATCGATTTCACCTTCGGATTCATCGACAGCAGCTAATAAGCGAAAAGCAGGATTGGCTTCAACCGCAATTCCATTTCGATTCATCAAAGCGATACCGCTACTAGATAATGTAAATAAAAGTTTGTATCGACGTTCTGCTGCTGCCAAAAAGTTATACTTGCGCATCGCAATATGAAGCGTAACTGCTAAGATTAACCCTGAATATGCGGGTAGACTTGCAATCGGGAAATATGGTATTTCTCTGTAAAAAGAAGTATACACAAAAGTTATTACCAACCATATAGACGCTATAATACTACCTTTCATAATAGTACCCATCATACGTTTCTCACGCTGATATAATAAAGAACCATTCATTTTTCGATAAGTAAGTACGACAAATGTAATAAGAGTTGTCAAACTATAAAGAGCAATAATAATAAACATTATATCAAACGAAAGCGAACGATCTTCTACTCTCCAATATTTACTCTGGGTAATCATAATATTAAAAAGATACGGATACACATTAAGTAAAGGAATACCCACTAGCGGAATACAAGCCATTATATGAACCCGATATCTAGGAATACGCAAGTGACTTAAATGTGCAAAAAAATAAATAAGCAAGGTCATCGCCAAAAATGAAAGATTATATCCTAGAAAATAAAAGGCTAATTGTCCGTATCGGAATTCTAATGTATGCATAAGAAAATCGCTTAAAAATATCAATCCCAATGTAAACATAACCATCATCGTTAATCGATGCAAAGGATGGTTAGGGTTTCTTAAAATTACATTGATCGCTAAAGTAGTAAGAAATAAAAAAGGTATAAATAAACTAATGACACTAATCAAAAAAATAAACATAGTCTTATCCTCCAACTTAACGCACGATAACGTTATATCTTAAATATCGAACATTTTAGACAAAAAGATTAGTGATAAAAGTGATCTTTGAATAACTTTTATGATAATAGTACGGATTCATAATTTTATTTTCTAAATAAGTAAAAATATGTATAATAATCATGCGTTTTGTATCATACATTTAAATAAAAGCCACCTCCTATTTTGAAGTGGCTTTTTAAATATTTGAATGTATAAGATTGTACTACCTTTATTTAGTCCAGGTTATGAAGTCGCAGTGGGTCTGATAATGATTTCATTGATATCAACTTCTTGCGGTTGTTGAACTGCATATAAGATAGCATTAGCAATAGCGCTAGCTGGTATAGAAATACGGCGATATTCCTTCATTTCAGCGCGAGCTTGCTCATCCGATATATGATCAGCTAATTCAGATTCAGTAACACCGGGAGATATAAGAGTTACTTGAATATGTCCACTTGATTCCTGACGTAATCCTTCTGTGATTGCTCGTACTGCAAACTTGGTAGCGCAATATACTGCTGCTGTTGGACTTACTTGATATGCTCCTACAGAAGCGATATTAATAAAATGCCCTGTCTGTTGCTTTTCCATAACAGGTAATCCTGAGGCAATTCCATGTAGAACACCCCGGATATTAACATCAATCATTTGATTCCATTCTTCAACCTTGTAACTATGAAGCGGAGATAATGGCATCACTCCAGCATTATTGATTAACACATCTACACGTCCGAATTTTTGCTGGGCAAAAGCTACAAATTCATGCATCTGCTTTAGGTTGGTGACATCTAACGTACAATATTCTGCTTGTCCACCTGCTTCTTTTAACTCTTGTACTACCTTTTGTAAACGTTCTGTTCGTCTTGCTCCGAGAACCACACACGCTCCAGCTTTACATAATACACGTGCTGTCTCTTCTCCAATTCCACTACTTGCTCCAGTAATTAATACCACTTTATTTAAAATCATATCCATGTTGTAATCCTCTCCTTTGCTTGCTCCTAGTGTATAATGAAAGAATTCTATGATATAGATAGGCGTTTATCCTAGGATTAATTGTCCCTGTCTAATCTATACATAGATTTATAAATAAGCTTTGTAGGAGGTCGCTATGTTAGAAGTCGATCGTCAATCGGAATTAGGAGATTTTCTAAAAAATCGTCGTGCTCGAATATTACCTGCACATGTTGGACTACCAGAAAATGGACGTAGACGAACTCCAGGGTTACGTCGTGCTGAAGTTGCTATGCTCGCTGGAGTAAGTGTAGATTGGTATACGTATTTAGAACAGGGTCGAGATATACAAGTCTCTATTCAAGTGCTAGAAAGTATAGCTCGTGCTTTACAACTAGATGATTTTGAACGTAAACATCTTTTTTTGTTAGCGCATTGTCAATTACCGCCTCATATACATCCACCTCAATTTCAAGTTAGCGATACTGTACAACGTTTTTTAGATCAACTAGGTCATGCCCCTGCTTGCGCTATTGATGCAAAGTTAAATGTTTTATCTTGGAATAAAGCTTTTTCAGTGGTGTATGGAGACTATAGCTATTTGAACGAACAGGATCGAAATCTGGTTTGGCGCACCTTTACTTCTAGTGAATTCATTGCTCTGAAAGGATCACAATGGAAAGAACATGCGCTTCGTCTTGTCGCTCAATTTCGTGCAAAATACGCTCGCTTTATTGAAGATCCGTGGTACACGGACTTTGTTATAAATTTAAAAAAAGTAAGTGAACCTTTTCGAGAATTATGGGAATTGCATGAAGTATTAGATGCTCCAGAAGGTCGTAAAATTATTCTTCATCCTCTTGTGAAAGAACTTGCTTTTGAACATATTTCTTTTCAATCATTAGATTCTCCTGATATGCAAATTCTTGTTAATATAGCTTTACCTGAATTTGATACTGCTCGTAAACTAGCTATTCTTATAGATCAGAAGTAGTGTCAGTCTGCTTCTGATCTGGTTTATAGTTGACTATTTTGTTGTTGTATATGTGATCTGAGTGTGTTTTTCTTTTTTTCGACTGAGCACCTGATGTATGCATACTTGAGTATGATGCGATCCCACTTTTGATTTTATTATTGTGAATTTTTCATATGTTGAAATATTTATTAAAGTCATTTTTTGAAGCGGTTATTTTTAGAAAAGAATAAATTAATTCTTATTGCTCATTCATTCACAAAAAAAGAAAAAGCAACAAAAATAGCTCATATTCAGCCATTTTCGTTGCTTTTGCGTATATTTATTTCTTTTTCTCTATTTTTTAAAGACTGTTGTTCTTTTTCTCTTGTTCTCTTAATTCTATTCTGCGAATTTTGCCAGAATTGGTTTTTGGAAGATCGGTCACAAACTCTATTTTGCGTGGATATTTGTATGGTGCTGTCCACTCTTTCACATGAGTTTGTAATTCTTTTATTAATTCTGGAGTGCCTTCTACCCCATCTTGTAACACAATAAATGCTTTAACCACATGACCGCGAACTTCATCAGGACTGGCTACGGCTGCACATTCTTTGACTGCTGCATGCTTCATTAATGCTTCTTCTACTTCAAAAGGCCCTATCGTATATCCAGAGCTAATAATAATATCGTCGCCCCGTCCTTCAAACCAGAAATAGCCATCTTCATCTTTCCATGCACGATCTCCAGTCACAAAGTAATCGCCATGAACGTTAACCTGCTTGCGTTCTGGATTCAGATAGTACGTCTGGAATAAAGCAGGCATATCCAGTCGAACAGCAATATCTCCTACCTGTCCTGCCGGTACAGGAATACCTTCTTCATTTACCACTTCGACTAATCCAGGAGACATTGATTTCCCCATAGAACCTAAACGAATTTCGGTATCAATCAGATTACCGATCAATAGTGTACTTTCTGTCTGTCCATAACCATCACGAATAGTAATATCGAAATGACGCTTAAAGGTATGAATTACTTCTTGATTCAATGGCTCACCCGCCGAAACAGCACTACGCAAGTTAGGCAATTGATATTCATCTAATCCTTCGATTTTCGCCATAATCCGATATTCTGTTGGTGTACAGCAAAGTACTTGGACATTGTAATCATGTAGCAAATGCAAATAACGCTTAGGATGGAATGATCCGTTATAGACGAAGCCTGTTGCCCCATTTCCTAAAACAGATAAGAAAGGACTCCAGATCCACTTCTGCCAGCCAGGTGCTGCGGTTGCCCACACTGTATCACTATCGCGGATATCAAGCCAGGGTGAAGTAATACGAAGGTGAGCGTATGCCCAGCCATGCGTATGGACTACACCTTTAGGGTTGCCTGTTGTTCCTGAAGTATAGGCTAGAATCGCCATATCATCTCGACGGGTATCGACTGCTGCAAATTCCTCTGCTTGTCCATCTAATAGTGAATCTAATCCAATCCAGTTCTCGGATAAAGTAACTGCTTCATTAGAAACAGCGATACGATACTTCCATGATGGCAATTCATCTTGAATTTTGTCTACTTCGCCCATTACATCAGACCAAGCAATAACCGCTTTGGCTTGAGAATGATCCAGACGATATGCCAAGTCTTTTGCACGCAACATTTCTGAAGACGGTATAATGACCAGCCCACTTTTTAGACAAGCCAGATAGATCACATAAGCAATAATCTGTCTTGGTACCATGACCAACACGCGATCCCCTTTTTGAAGCCCTAGCTTCACCAATCCATTTGCCAGACGATTTGCCTTTTTCAACAAATCTCCGTAAGTGATCTCTGCATAATCATCATGTTCGTTTAACCATTTTAAAGCAATCTTATCAGCATCATGACGTTCCATTTCTGACGTCAGATTATATTGTTCGGGTGCAATCCATTTTTGATAATCCAAATGAGTAATCTCCTTTATTCAATCATAATATAAGTGTTTCCACTTCTGCATAGTATACCACGTCTTAAGACCAGGTTCTAATATCAAAAGTCATAATTCTATTTATCCTAACAGAAAAGATCTAATTTGACATATCGCTATTATTCGATATAATAGCCTGTATGACAGAAATCGATATTTTTAAAGCTCTTTCTAATGAGACGCGTTTAAATATTTTGAAATGGTTGAGAGAACCTGAGAAAAACTTTCCCCAGCAACAAGCGCATCTGCCTAAGGAGGTAAGTATCAAAGGTGGCGTATGCGTAGGCGATATCCACGATAAGGTGAATTTATCTCAGTCAACAGTTTCACATTATTTATCTATTATGCAAAAAGCGGGTCTTCTTGAAGCTGTACGTTATGGACAATGGACGTATTATCGTCGTAATGAAGATACAATTAAGAAAATAGCTAAGTTCTTAAACGAAGAAATTTGAACAAAGCTAGTTTCTTTTTTTGAAGATATATCGATTATTCGAGATATTTATATAAAAGGAGTGAATCATGTGCGTAAAATATTGATTTATCTAGCTGCTATTGTTGCCGGTATGTCGCTAAGTATAGAGGCTGCTATCGGTGGTGCGCTAGGTGAACACGTTGGAGAATTAGAAAGTACGTATTACATTTTTATTATCGGGGCTATGGCTACCTTTTTGGTTACTTTATTCTTCGGTAAAGGAAACTTGGGAGCGATATTTACCGTTCCCAAATGGAATCTGCTTGGTGGTCTGTTAGGCGTTGTTTATCTTGCTTTACTTGTAATAAGTGTAACTTTGATCGGTGTAGGTATATCGATTACCGCTGTTATTATTGGACAAATTGTGATTAGTATTATTATCGAACATTTCGGACTTCTAGGCTCACCCAAAATCAAATTTAATGTCAATCGATTGGTAGCTGTTGTGTTGCTTACTGTATCGTTTTTCTTAGTCTTGTAGGAGGTCAATATTATGAATATAGCTATGTTAATTATTCCTTTACTAGCAGGTATCGGATTAGGTATCCAATCTGCGATCAATGGTACACTTGGTAATAAGATCGGAACGATAGAGAGTGCTTTTTTCACCTTTTTTACAGGTGCTATTTTCTTGACCATTATTGTTAATTTCTTTGGACAAGGTAATATTTTGAATATCCATGAAGTTCCTAAATGGCAATTGCTTTGTGCGATTTTCGGTGTTGTCTATCTTTCATTAATGGTATTAGCTGTTCCTAAGATTGGTGTAACGGCTGCGGTTATTTCTGTGATTGTTGGTCAATTGGTAGCAAGTATGGCTATTGATCACTTTGGTTGGTTTGAAAGTGCAACGATCCATTTTGGAATCAAGCGTCTTATCGGAGTGATCTTAATGTTTGTCGCTTTGTTTTTTGTTTTCCGCGAGAAAACAGCTACCAAAACAGCTTCACAATAAGATAGCTACTCTTACTTGTGAACAAACTTTATACCGTTTATTCTGCTCTATCATATAATCTGTACTTTTATATAATATCTAACCTAAAAAAGCTAAGTTCTATGATATACAGAACTTAGCTTTTTTTATTGAAATACACAGTCTAGCAAATACATCATGTAGAGATTGTTAGCATCAACCTATTAGCTCAAATCTTCACCATTACTAGCAATCACTTTTTTGTACCAATCAAAACTTTTCTTTTTAAAACGTTGCAGTGTTCCCTGACCTTCATTGTCTTGATCGACATAGATAAATCCATAACGTTTAGACATTTCAGAGGTAGAAGCACTAATAATATCGATAGCGCCCCAGCTAGTATAACCCATCACATCTACTCCATCTTTAATCGCTTCTCTCAATTGACCAAGATGTTGTCTAAAATATTCAATCCGGTAATCGTCTATAATGCTCCCATCTGCTTCCAGTACATCCGATGCGCCCAGTCCATTTTCCACTACAAATAAAGGCACTTGATAACGATCATACATTTCTTTGAGCGCATAACGCAGACCTTCAGGATCGAGTTGCCATCCCCATTCGGTTACTTCTAGATATGGGTTTTTGACAGTACTGAATAGATTTCCTCCAGTTACTCCATAGTCTTCTGGTGTAACGGTAGAGATCAGTGTCATATAATAACTGAATGAGATAAAATCGACAGTGTACTTTTTCAAAATAGCTTCGTCTTCCGCTTCCATCTGAATCTCAATCTCATTTTCAGCGAAAAAGCGCTTGGTGATCGGTGGATAGCTTCCTCGTACCTGCACATCGGTATACATGAGATTCATTTGATTATCGAATTGACACTGAATCATATCGGCTGGCTTGGAAGTCGCAGGATAATGTAACATCCGGGCTAACATACAGCCAATCTGAAAGTCAGGATTGATTTCTTTAGCACGCTTGGTCACTAGACTACTCGCTACAAATTGGTGATGCAATGCTTGATATGCCGCTTGTTGCGGGTTCTCTTCTCGGTCTGTAATAATGCCTGCTCCGGTAAAAGGTTCAATAATCGTCGTATTAATCTCGTTAAATGTAAGCCAGTATTTGACTAAATCTTTGTAGCGGGTCATCACTGTTTCTGCGTATTTTTCAAAAAATCCAATTACCGCACGATTTTTCCAACTACCGTATTTTAATACCAAATTCATCGGCATTTCATAATGAGAAAGAGTCACTAGAGGTTCAATATTGTATTTGCGTAATTCTTTGAACAAATCTTCATAATGCTGTAGCCCTTTTTCATTAGGCTGTGCATCATCACCATTCGGGAAAATACGTGTCCATGCAATCGATAAACGAAATACTTTAAAACCCATTTCAGCAAATAGGGCAATATCTTCTTTATAATGATGATAAAAGTCGATCCCGTAACGCTTCGGGTATCCTTCGGCTGTTCGATGTTGCAACGCTTGGTCTATCGATTCACTAGAACGATGCATTAATGAAGCAATATCGCTGTAATTTTTCGTTTTGGTGTACGAGACCATATCTGCGGTAGATAATCCTTTGCCATCCACATTAAAAGCTCCTTCTGCTTGATTGGCTGCAATCGCTCCGCCCCATAGAAAATCTTTTGGAAAAATGTGTTCTGTTGTCATATAAGTAGCTCCTTTATATTAAAATGTTTATGATTTTAGAATGAAATATTACATCATGATGAATTATAGTTTTAGTTGTAAAACCGCTTGATTGATCTGAATATCGCCTGTCTGAATCGGTTCGATCTGTTGATAATCAGTAGTATTGGTCACAACCATCGCTGTTGTAATATCATATTGTTCAGCAATTTTATCCAGTTCAAATGTAAGCAATAGATCGCCTACATTCACTTGATCGCCTGTTTTGACATGAGTTTCAAAATACTCTCCACGCAGTTTGACGGTATTGATACCTACATGAATCAGAATCTCTGCTCCATGCTCGCTACGTATCACCATTGCATGTTTGGTTTTGAATACGTTAAGCACTGTACCAGTCACCGGCGATGCCAAAATACCTTCAGATGGTACAAAAGCAATTCCTTTACCCATCATTTCATCTGCAAATGTAGGATCGTTGACCTCTTGCAATGCAATCGCTTGTCCATTCATCGGAGACATAATCTGCTCAGATGCTAAAGTAACTGGTGCAGGAGTAGCTATACTTTCCGATTCTACAGGTGTAGAAGGTATTACTTCTTGCTGTGCTGGATTCACTACATTTTCTTTGATTCCTAGAATATAAGAGACAATGACTGCTACGATAAAAGCAACTACCATACTGAGTAAAGAGTATACAAATGTAGGGCCAACCAATGCAGGTAATCCAGGAATACCACCATTACCAGCCAGTACATAAGCGTTCGCTCCAAATCCTAAAGCAATTGCTCCCCCTGCTGCACTACCGATCAATCCTGCAAGAAATGGCTTTTTATACGTAATATTGACACCGTAAATCGCAGGTTCGGTTACACCCATCAGCGCGGTTAATCCTGTAGACAATGCTAATGATTTCAACTTTTTATCTTTTGCCCGGAAAAATACACCGAAGGTAGCTCCTGCTTGTCCCATATTAGCGATATAGGTAATCGGCAAAAATTTATCGACACCGAACTTCGCCAGATTGCTAATAATAACAGGTACAAGCGCGTAATGCATACCGGTCATCACTAATAGCGACATCGTTCCACCGATAAGTATACCTGCAAAAATTCCACCTTTAGCAATCAACCAGTTGATCACACCGGACAATCCATCGCCGATAAACGTACCTAAAGGGCCAATCAAAATAAGAGTAATCGGTACAACCACCAACAATGTAATCAGCGGTACAAATAACAATTTAAGAGAAGAAGGCATATAACGATCTACATACTTTTCTACATACGACATCAACCAGATCGATAATAAAATAGGAATAACAGACGAAGCATAACTTACGGCTGTAACAGGAATACCGATAAAGTTCACTCCATTACCAGACGATAATAACGCTCCCATATCTGGATATAACAACGATGCTCCTACAGCGACAGCAACATAAGGATTCGCTCCAAATTTACGAGCAGCACTGACCGCTAACAAGATCGGCAAGAAGTAAAACACTCCATCGCCGATAGCTGAAATAATACGATACGTATCTGTACCTGCGGACATCCATCCTAAGGATACCAGTAAAGCGATCAATCCTTTAAGTAAACCTGCTCCTGCAATCGCTGGTAAAATCGGTGCAAATACACCTGAAATCACATCAAAAATACTGGAAATCACATTTTTCTTTTTCCTTGAAGAATCTTTGCTTTCTTCACTTTGAGTCGTATTCTCGCTATTTTGCAAAGTGGGATATTGTTGTACCAGGCTATCGAATACTTTAGGAACATCGTTACCGACAATCACTTGAAATTGATCACCTGATATATTGGTGCCCATCACTTTGTCGATCGATTTCAAAGCCGTTTGATTCACTTTACTGTTGTCTTTCAGATCGAACCGCAGGCGTGTAATACAATGAAATACCGAATTAATATTGTCTGTTCCTCCTACCGCTTCGACGATTTGTTTGGCAGTTTCTAGATTGCTCATAAGCTCATCTTCTCCTATACCCTTGTACGGGTGTGATTTTGCCAATAAAAAAACCTGAACGAACAGACTTATCGTAGATAGGTCTAATCATTCAGGTATTGCCTGCCAGAGCAGTAACAAGCCTTGGTTATTTTATTGTACTGGTTTATTTTTGACCAAACGCTCTACATGCAATGTAAGATACAATTGCTCAGAGTGGGTCATCGTATAACCGTAGTTTTTAAGAATAAATGTTTTGATTTTGCGAATACAGTTAAAGCTTTCCTGATAATTCTTTTTCACGACCTCATACAGATACTCTTCTGCATCATCATAACTAGCATGAGTGATAACGCGCTGACAGAAGTATTTGAGATGCGTAATAAAGCGGAAATAACTGATACTATCTTCATCATATTCGATACTGAAATGGTACTTAATAATATTCATAATTTCCTGAAGCAATTGCATCAAGTGAGTAACATCATTCATCGAATCATTCACTTCAGCATTGATAAAGTGCAAAGCAATATTGCAAATTTCTTCTTTGGGAAATTCTATATTTAATCGTTCTTTAAGCAGTGTCAAAGCTTCTTTGGCTACATCATATTCTGCTTTGTAGAAATGTTGTACTTCCCATGATAGCGGATTACGAACAATCATATTTTTCTGAATACGTTCTGTGGCAAAATGAATATGATCGGATAATGAAACGTAAATACCATCGCTGATCTTTTTATTTAATTGTGTGCGTGCCAGACTGACAATATCATCAGTCACTTGCAAAATTTCAATCGGAACCTGCATTACAGTTGCTTTGAATTTCTCATAGATAGTTGCATCTTGTAAGCGAAAAATCTTCTCAATCTGATTCTGATGGATCGGATCACCTACATGAGAGTTAAAGCCAATACCCCGGCCGAGGACTAATAATTCTTGATGATTATCATCAAGTGTACTTACAATATTGTTATTAAAAATTTGCTTAATAATCATATTCAGTCACCTACTTCTTCGACTATCTTTCATGTGAGAACACGAAAAAGGGCAAAACAACAAAAGGAATACAATACTGTATCCTAATGTGGTTTTGCCCGCATTACCGGTAACAAGCCTTGCCTTTACGTTATCATGATCTGAAAACGGTGTCAATCCCTGCTCATGCTTTCAGTTACGACACACGACTATGAATTGCATTTTCTGGCGCAAGAGGACGACTATAATAGAATCCTTGTACGTTGTAACATTTCCACTCTTTCAGTAAAGCTACTTGTTCTTCTGTCTCTACACCTTCAGCAATAATCTTCAATCCTAATTGCTTCGCCATCGAGATAATCATTTCAGCAATCGCGCGACTGTCTTTATCTACTGTAATTTTGCGTATAAAAGATCGGTCGATTTTGAGACAGCCGATTGGCAAATTATGCAAATAACTAAGTGAGCTATATCCTGTACCAAAATCATCCATTGATACCGAAATACCGGATTGTTTTAATTTACTAAGAATATCGATTACATGCTCTTCATTATGCATCATCGCACTTTCTGTAATCTCAATTTCTAATAAGGTTGGATCGAAATCTAGTTCTTTTAACGTTTTGATAATAGTCTCGTAAATATCAGGTTTCATTAAGTGAATCGGAGACACGTTAACAGCAATGGGAACTGCATCATAACCTTCACACTGCCATTTTTTACTTTGCAAACAAGCGGTACGTAACACCCATTGTTCTAAAGCAATAATCATTCCTGACTTTTCTGCTAACGGGATAAACGAAAGCGGTGGAATCTCTCCCAAAATCGGATGATACCAGCGAACAAGAGCTTCATATCCAATAATAAGACCTGTACGAATATCGAATTTGGGTTGATAGACTAATTTCAACTGGTTATTATCGATTGCTTGTTCTAGATCATTCTCAAGCATAATCTGTTCTAGACTGCTTTGATCGGATACAGCGTCATAGAACTGATACTGAGAACTACCATTTTCTTTGGCTGTATACATCGCTGTATCTGCACGCTGAGTCAATACACCTGCGGATGCTCCATCTTCCGGGAAACGAGCAATACCGATAGAAGCAGATAGTTTTACTGCATGTTTTTCAATATGAAAAGGTTGTACAAATCTTTCGACGACTTTGGTAGCTATTTTTTTGATCTCTTCAATATCGGATAAGCCCGGGATAATCACTGTAAATTCGTCTCCACCCATACGAGCGACAAAGCTGTCTTTAGGCAAGCAACTTTTCAGCACAAGACCAGAATGACGAATAACAGCATCTCCAAACGCATGTCCGAATAAGTCGTTAATCCGTTTGAACCGATCCAGATCGATAAAGAATAACGTAAAAGGTGAATGATGATTATCTACCATCGTATACATAGATAGTCTAGTTTCAAAAGAACGGCGATTAGCCAGTCCTGTCAATTCGTCATGATATGCTAGATGACGGATCGTTTCTTGATCTCTTTTGCGTTTGGTAATATTTTTGACGATTGTATAAGCACCTTCGATTTTGCCATGTACAAAAATAGGAATAGACGTTAACGCTATCGATAGTGTGCGATTTTTTTGATAGCTTAATTCCAGATCGATCGTACTTGAGTGACCGCTTAATACCAATTCAAGATGCTCTTGAGCAAGAATCTTCTGCTCTCCTTCTAGCAAGTCTGTAGCACGCACTCCAATCAACGTCTTGCCTAGTTCACTCGACATTTTCTGTGCGCGGCGATTAATCCCGGTAATCACACCATTGATATCAAACTCAATCACACTATCTGGATTCTGCTCATATAAAGAACTATAATACTGTTCTCGCTGAATCATTTCCCGATTTTCTTTTTGTTCACGTATAAAAATAAAACTATCTGGTATCGCATATAGACAAGTAGCTACAAAAATCATAAAAATATAAGGAATAAGATAGGATTTCTCTGTCAATCCCATTTGATCAAAAGATAGTACAGAATACGCACAAAGCAAAGGAATACCTGACAATCCTATTCCTGAAGTGATCGTGCCAAAAATCAGCGTAGGCGAACGTAGACCATGTTGCTGGTTACGACTGGATAGCGAAAACAAGCGCATCACTGCCAAACAAATAGAAATAGCGATAGGAACTGTCATCAGAATAAGTTCAGGTTGCCAGATCAAAAATCCTCGAAATAGATATAATGTATTTGCATAATCAAACACTAAAATCATAACTGCTACCGTAAGACTGGTCATAAAAAATTGCATTGATCCACGCCATGAAGAAAAAGCATACCGCGAAGCTGCAAATACAGCTCCATAACAACCAATAATCGTAAAGACAAGATGAAATCCATAATATTTCATAGTGATCGGAACATTCATTGATATAGGGATTAAAATATGAGAAGTACTAAAAGCCAAAGCACCAACAAGAGCTATCATACGCTGTCTTTTTTTCATATATTGATTACGCAACGAAGGGCTAGACCACGCAGAACCAATAACTATGACAGCACAACCTACCATAGAAGCTAAGGCGGCTATAAAAACATATAGCCAGTGGACGGGTATCGTTGTTTCCAAAATCGTATTCATTTTTCTGCCTCTTTCGCCACGTTTCTATATTCGTTCTTCATTAGTTCTTTAGACTAAAATAAAATGAGTCTTTTATCATATAAATATAAACTAAAAGTAATGATTTTAAACCTATTTTACATAATAATTGTTAATAAAGTATGATTATTTTTTATTTTTCGCTATTTTTCGTAAAAAAATTCAAAATTTATTCATTTTTTTCTATTTTGAAGCCTTTTTATGAATCTAAAGTCCTAATTTAAATATAAAAAAAGTAGAACATTATATTAATGATCTACTTTTGTAAAAAGAATTATAGCGATTTATTATGATGTTTGAATTTGTAAAATTCCTGTACGCGGAGTCACGCCAAAAGCTGTTGCCAGCTCGGCTAATTGTTGATCTGTTATTTTCTGACGAATACAATGATGAGCAGTCAACATATAAATTTGTGCTGCTTTTTCGATCGTTTCGATAAGTCCAAAAGCTTCATCTATTGAGTGCCCTGTTCCAAATATACCATGATGAGGCCATAATACTGCATGATGATCTATCATCTTCTGCGCAGTTGCTTGACCGATTTCGTTAGACCCTGGTACCATCCAGGGAATGACTCCAATTCCATCTGGAAAAACTACAATACATTCGGTACACATTCCCCATAATGCTTTGGTAAATTGATTTTCGTCAAGATCATGTACAAAACTCATTGCTATTACATTTGTTGCGTGATTGTGTATCACCACCCGGTGCAGAGGATCGACTTTTAACCGTTCGATATGACTCATAAAATGAGAAGCCAGTTCACTTGTCGGTACAGCACCATTTTTGAAGCCCCATAATACTTCTAACTGTTCTCCACTGTCAGCTACACGCAAAAGACCTAAATTTGCTTCAGGATCATCTATTACATTTTTAAAATATTTGCCTGATCCTGTAACGATAAAATATTTACCTGCTAATTCATGTACAGGAAATGCAGGCTGAATCGTATAATGTACATGCTGAATATCTATATAGGGCGAGACTTGTTCTTCATCAAGTATACAGCTTACATTTCCACCATTACGTTCATCCCAACCGAATTTCCACATATTATAGGTCGTTTCTGCCATTTCGCGTACAAAAGGAATATGCATCCCTGCTTTGACGGGTTGAGTTGCTGTTAAGCTATCCATGTTACATCTCTCCTATTCAATATGGGTTAGGATGATACGTACACAATCATATATATTATACTTTGTGAAAATAATCACTTTATTTATAATATTATATTACCTCTACTTAAAGTATAAGTCAACAAAAAAAGACATAAATAAACATAAATAAAGATTTTCATCATCTTTTTATATTTGTTTATGTCTTTTTATATAAAGTTATTATATTTCGGGTAATGGGTATGGCTGTATAAGATCATATCCGTATTTGATGCGATTGAGCTCTTCTTGTTGTTGCTTTGCCAAAGCTTTTTCCCCTAGTATCTGTGCATGATCAGGATGAATAGCAAATACTCCGTCATCATCGCCAATAATCAAGTCTCCTGGTTGCACCGTTACACCACATACACTAATCGGTGTATTTACTTCCCCTTCCATATCCAAGCTTCGAGTAGTTAATGCACTGGTTCCTGTCGCAAATACCGGAAAATTCAATGCTCGAATGACTTTTACATCGGTGGCACAACCAGAGATGACTACACCTGCTACTTCTTTTTTCATCGCTACATAGGTACGAAATTCTCCCCAACATGCTCGAAAATCATCCCCTGACATATCTACTACAATCACATCGCCAGGCATCACCTGTTGTAACGCATGTCGAATCGCTGTGGAATCAAGATGAGGAATACGTACAGTCACCGCATTGCCGAGCAGTCGAATCGGACGAAAAAGAGGCTGTATTCCTCGTAAAAACCCAAAGTCTGTTAGATGACCTAATGTAGAAGGCTGAAGCTGACTGTAGAGTGTGATTAACTCTGCTGTAACCCCCTGGACGCGTGGTTCAATACGCAACATCTGCTGTACTCCTTTCGCCATTACATCTATACATTTTCATATTTGCAAATTTTGGGACAGGTTGGACAATAATCAGATGGAGCCGGCAACTCGTAATGAGCACAGCACGTTTTGCGTACACGTTGCGGTTGCTCTGAACGAGGAACTGCACGCTTTTTCGTATAAAATTGTGCCAGTGGATTGCGTCTTTCTCCAAAGCAATCATTCGGTGCTTGTTGAGTCAGATAATGAAGATCCTGTTGTATGTGTTGACGCTGTTCTTCATTTGCTTCTTTCAATAACCGATTTTCGTATAGTACATATACATAGATCGCTATATTTTCCCACAGAATTGTTCGAGAAAGTGAAGATACTTGCGATATATTTTGTAAAATAGGTTGCAGATGTTGTGCAAATACACGACGTACAATCTCTTCTCGCTGTTGTGCGTACACTTCATTATTGGTTACATCAGCAGATTGAAGTTGATAGACACTTGGATCACGTAACAATAGATTAGGCATCCATGTTTTGCGAGTAGGTAATTGGAAATAAGCAGATTCGAGCTGACAGTTATCGATAGTCAGTGAAAATGTTTTGCGATACATACTCATTGCATACAATATAGGGCATACCATCATAAAAGCATATCGCTTAGAAAACATCGACGCTGTGAGTGCTCGTGAAGATGAACGATACAACGGTTGTAACCGATCCAAATAGGCGGCACATTGCCGAGGGTCTAACAATACAGAAGAAGTGACATTGTACTCATTATCTTCTGCTATCTGATTGGTTAATCTTAATTCTTGATTCAGATACTCCCATTCATGTGATTCCCAGGTAGTAAGATTAGACAGAGAGCGATTCATGCAGAACTCTCCCCTTTCCGTAAGGTATAAGCATAGGTGTCCCAAATAAAGGATCGCGCGCAATCTGACAACGCATTTCAAAAACCGATTGTACATTGTCTACAGTCATAATCTCTTCCGGTGTTCCTTGTGCGTAAATCCCTCGATTGTGTACAGCAATCATATGATGAGCATACCTGCAAGCCAGATTGAGATCATGTAGTACCATTACGATCGTGCGCCCTTCACGCTCATTCAAATCAAATAACAAATCCAAAATTTCAACTTGGTGGGTCATATCAAGATACGTTGTTGGTTCATCTAACAATAAAGTATCTGTTCCTTGTGCTAGTGTCATCGCTATCCATGCACGTTGACGTTGTCCACCCGATAATGAATCCACTGCTCGATCTGCTAGCTCTACCATATGTGTTAATTCCAATGCTCGTTGAACAGCTTGTTCATCTTGAATAGACCATTGTTTGAGCCAGCTCTGATGTGGATATCGTCCTTGCTTCACTAATTGTTCTACGGTTAATCCTTCAGGAGCATTCGGGCCTTGCGGTAAAATAGACATCCGGCGGGCGATTTCTTTGGTAGAAATATGAGCAATCTCTTCTCCCGCTAGCAGTATCGATCCATTGCTCGGTTTGAGTAAACGGGCTAATGTACGCAAAATGGTCGATTTGCCACAACCATTGCTTCCGATCAAAACAGTAATTTCACCTTTAGGAATATGCAAATTCAGATTTTGGATAATAGGATCTGCTCCATACGTGATCGTTAGATTGTGCGCTTCGATTTGATCTATCATCTGTTCCTCCTTATATGCTCAATATATACATGTCAGTATATAAGATTTTTTTTCAAAACCGATTCCGATGTTGATACAACAAATAGATAAAAAAAGGAGCTCCAATCGCCGCTGTAAATATACCTGCTGGAATATCGATAGGATAAAAAGCTGTTCGAGCGATCACATCGGCTACAAATACAAGTAAGGCTCCAAGCAAGCCCGAGGCAAGTGCAACACTACCAAAAGTACGACCTACCCATCTGCGCGCAATATGTGGTGCGATTAAGCCGACAAAGCCGACCGCTCCGACAACAGCAACAGCACTTCCCGCCAAAATAACGCTTAGCAGTAACAACATCAAGCGATGCTTCTGTACCTGTACACCCAGACCTAGTGCTACATCATCGCCCAATTCTTGCGAATTAAGACTTCGAGCAAAGTATAAAAGTAGCGGAATCGCTACTATACATACAGGCAAAATCGAATAGACTCCACTCCATGTAGCGCCATACACACTACCTGTTAACCAGATATATACTTTGCTTGCGGTAAATGAAGAACTGACCACTAACATAAAAGTCGTCATTGCACTCATTCCTGCCGATATACCAATCCCGATCAATACTAATCGCATCGGTGTGACTCCATTTTTCCAGGACAACAGATAGATCAACCCGGATACAAGTAGTGCTCCTACAATAGCCGCAACCGGCAACCAATCGATACTTAAATGAAATAGACTATTCCCATATGAAAGAAATAAAACAGCCGCAACCGATGCTCCGCCTGTAATGCCGATAATATCCGGTGAAGCTAACGGATTACGAATCATTCCTTGTAAAATAGCACCGGACATGCCTAATGCTGCTCCTGCAAGCAAGCCTACCACAGCACGCGGTAAGCGTAATCGATACAATACAAAATCATAGTTACCTGAACTGTGACCAAATATCGCTCTGATCACTTCCCACGGATGTATCCATGTCTCTCCGATCCCTACACCTATAATGCCAATAATAATAACAAACGCTGTTAATATCGCCAAAGTACGAACTGACCTTTTTTCTAATTGCATATGAAATCTCGCAGAACGACTGCGTAATATCCAATATCTATGTTTGTTCATTTCCATGTCACTCCTTTGCGAGCGATACAGATAAAGAACGGTACGCCGATAAATGCTGTCATTACACCTAATGGAATCTCTGCCGGTATAATCACTAATCGTGCAATTAGATCGGCTGTCATTAACAACAAACCTCCCAAAGCACCGGAAAAAGGAATAATCCAGCGGTAATCGGCTCCGACAAGTGCACGTGCAATATGAGGAATAAATAACCCTACAAATCCTACAGCACCTACTATAGCTACCGAACCACCTGCAAGAATAACAATGATCAAGCCAATCACCAGTTTGAGTAACAGCACACGTTGACCCATACCTTTAGCAATCTCTTCACCGGTAACAAATAAATTGATCGCTCGTCCCATACCTAATGCAGTCACACCTGCAATTGTAAGTAACGGAAGCACAGGTTGTAACATCGCCAATGTACGTCCACCAATCGCTCCAGCTAACCAGAATAATACATTTTGCATACCTGTTTCATTCAATACAAGCATCGCCTGTGTAAATGAAGTAAATAAAGCCAGAATCGCTGATCCTGCTAGCACAATCTTAATCGGTGTTAATCCGTCTCGTCCTATCGACCCCAATCCATAGACGATCACAGCCGCTACCAATGCCCCTGCAAAAGCAAACCACATCAGTTGCGTCATTTCGGTTATCGAAAATAATAGACTAGCGATCACGACAAAAAAGATCGCTCCTGCGTTAATCCCAAATGTACTAGGTGAAGCTAATGGATTACGTGTTAATGCTTGCATTAATGCACCTGCAACTGCTAGACTGGCTCCTACTACAATTCCGATAATGGCACGCGGTAATCGCTCGGTATAGACGACAACATCTGCTATCGAGTCAGGATTGTAATGAAATATTGCCGCAAACACTTCGTGTAGTGGTACAAAAGTTCGTCCTAGCATTGGACTGATTGCCAGAACAATCATACATAATAGTAACGTAATGATTAAGCCACACCATTTGGCTGTATTACTTTTGAATAAAACCAATAGACATTCACTCTTTCGTTATTCCATTTTGTTAAATGATTATAGTTAGACGACTACATATACTCATAACAATAAATGTGATAAAAGGAGGAGCAGGTAATAAAAAATACCTGTTCTCCTCCTTTATCATATAAAAAATGAATAAATTCTTTATCCGTCTGACCATACATAGTCATCATATTGAATGATTGAATATATATCCTAGCAAATTACAATCACTTGGTTTGAGGCTTGTCTAGTTTGTAGATATCGTACAATTCGTCTAACATCAGGCCTGCTGAAATATAACCACCTGCTAGATTCCAATTGACTTCATTTACTTTATAGATTTGATTGTTTTTGTAAGCTTTTAAGTTTTTCCATAACGGATGACTTGTCCATTGTTGATAGTTTTTTTCGATAGCGGCTTTGTCTGTACCCGAATCGAATACAAAGATCACATCTGCATCCATATCAGGAATACTTTCTTTGGAGTTGACTTTGATACCCCATTCTTCTTGTTCTTGTGATGCAGGACGGGTGAATCCAAGTTCTTTTAAGATCAACCCTGCATAACCCATATAATAAATACGAGCATGATCCGCGCGGAAATTCACGATAGAAGCTTGAATAGGCAACCGATCTCCCATTTGCTTTTTGAAATCAGCTACACGATCTTCCCATGCTTGCAGTAGTTGTTTGCCTTTGTCTTGTTCATTTAAGACTTGACCGACAAGATCAACTGTTTTTTTCCAATCATAGACTTGATCTACCATAACGGTTGGAGCAATTTCGGATAACTGAGCATACGTAGCTTCGTTACGGAATTTGGAACCGATAATAAGATCTGGCTTTAGATTATAAATTTCTTCCAGATTCGGCTGCGTTTCAAGTCCGACTGTAGGTACGCCTGCCAGATCTTTTTTCAAATAATCATAAGCAGGTTCTCCTGTATGCGCTTCGACTACACCTACAGGTTTTACACCATAGGCCACTAGCACATCGGTTGCTCCTTGATATAATGTCACAATCCGTTTTGGTGTTCCTTTGATTTCTGTCGTTCCCATTTCATGCTGAATCGTACGCACTCCTGATTCTGCGCTAGCATTTTCGCCTACCGCTTGCGCTGTTGGATCAACTGCGTTTTTATTGTTATTCGCACCACAACCTGCAAGAATAATTACGATTGTCATCATGATGCACAACATATGTATACTTTTAAACGATTTCCTTTTCAACATGGTCTGTATTCTCCCTTTCTGCTCACTACAATTGATATTGATTCTCATTATTAATTATAGTGAACGTCTTTTCCTTTAACATGGACAATTCAGTCTAGTACTTGGAATAATCCGTCATTTGTCGTTTTTATCCAAAAACAATTGACGTACTTTCTCTAATAACATCAAGTGTGAAAAAGAGTTATAACAGGTATGCATATGTTGAGTAGTATACATTTCGTAGACCGAATCTTGCTGTACAGCTTTGAGTTGTTGCCACAGTGGATCAGCACACAAACGGAAAATTCCCTGCTCTATGCCAGCCTGCATACCTACTGTACCGTCATGTTGAAACGGTGTGATTAATATACAATCTGCATCGTAATTTATTAATTCCTCGGGTTGAATTTCATAGTAATGCGCGATATTTTCAACTCCGGCAGGCATCGTAAATCCTAAATCGTTGTACAATACAGCTCCTAGATTACGCTTGCCATAGATACAGATTTTGCTGTCTCCTACACCAAGAATCAGCAATGAACGTGAACCGAATGTATTTTTCAATTGTTGGCGTAATAATTGAGCAATATCTGCATATTGTTCTAACCAGACTTGAGCTTCTTGATCTTTACCTACAATGCGGGCAATCGTCTGAAAATGAACACGCCAGTCTTCAAAAAAAGGCAACGTGATCGTAGGCGCAATCTGCTCATACATTTTTTCTTTTTGCGACTTTTCAAAATCTCGAAATTCACAGGTTACTATCAGATCTGGTTGAGCATTCATTAACTTCTCTAGATCAGGCTTGTTATCTCCGATCGGAATCGTATGCTCGAATTGGGTTGTCACAGGATAAGCATTATTGATTACGGCTGCATACGGCTCTATGCCAAGCGCTACCAGATGACCGGTTAATAAGTGTTTGAGCGAAGCAATTTTATTGGAATAACGAATATTATGAATATACGATTTGGGTGAACGACCGGTTACTGCTTTGAATTTGCGGCTAAAATAAAATTCATCACTAAACCCTACTTGCTGAGCTACCGAACGAAAAGAATCATTTGAAAGCAATAGCACTTCTTTCGATTGATTAATGCGAAGTTCTGTTAGATGCTCCATCGGGCTTTTACCGACTACTTTTTTGAAGGCACGCGAATAATAATCTGCACTCATGCCTGCAATCTCGGCTAATTGATTGCGAGTAATAGATGTCGCATAATGCTGTTCCATATGATCCAGTGTAGCGGCGATAGCTTGATTCATATCAGGCTTCTGTTCTTGAGCATCTTCTTTGAACAAATGAATTAACAATTCTTGAAAAATAATATTCGCTTTCATCTGATCCCATAGATTCTCTTGATCATGCTTTTCTTGAATTTCACGCACTCGATCAACAAACCAGCGAAAGTGAGCAACATGAAGTTCATACAATCCAAGCAATTCAATTGGCACGAAGCTACCCTGTACATCAGGCTGTAATACATGAAAAGAAAGAATATAATATTCGGTACGAGTATCGCTCTCGATCATGATTTTGAGCGAAGCATGTGGAGGTACCAGAAATACTTTTTGCTGATGGAGATCATAACGATTACCGTTAATAATAATCTGCCCTTTGGCTTCTTTAAATAGTAAAAGACTATGCAATATAGCGTCGTAGCGTGGTAACACTTGATCCGCATATTGCACAGTCTGTAATTTATAGATATAGGAAGGAAATTGTCGATACTGATCTAATAGCTTACTCATTGCTCGTCGCCTTTCTATATAGATTGAGAATAATTATCATATTTCTGAGAACTATTCTCATTATATAGATTTGGACGAAAAAGTAAATTGTTGTAGCAAATGAGTATTTGGATTAGAGTTGTGCAAATGGATTCTGGATTGTACTTTGACCGGATGGCATACTGCCGGGTACACCTGCTTGTTCTAATAAAGGTTTGACTAGCAATTTGAGAGGCCATTCTTTGTTGTGGAACAATACACGATCGATTTCCTGTCTTACTTCTGCATCAAAAGGAATATCATTCAACTGCTCGATCAATTGATCTCGTAACACTGTCCATAGAACGCTCTCTTCTATATCATACACTGTACATAACGCATCAATAATCGCATACAAATTCACTTGAATCCCCAAAGTCTGTAAATAAAATAATAATTCTGCTGGTGTATCATTATACAGACTATTAGAGTAACCCGGACGAATCATATACTGAGGATCAGCAATGCCTTGCTTGTGAAGCCAGGGTAGATGCAATCGTACCGAATCATGATCTCGTAAAAGCATCTGCTTGATGTACCCATTTTGCCAGACTAATACGCTATTCTGTCCATGTAGCTCGGGCATTAATCCTAGACGGAATAAACGCAGATTGATCTGGAAAAAAGTCTGGCAGACTTCGCCAAATAATGTACATACCGATTCTGGTGTCATTTGCAGATGACGTGCACGTATCCATTCATCGAAAAAGTGTCCTTCACGCGGAGCATTGATCGATACAGGTATAACTACAGATAATGCTGACATCGGTAATAGTCGCTCTCCTTGCTCTCCTGTAATCAATGAAGCAGGATAAGTACGTACCATCGCTGCTAGATGTCTGGGTTCATCATCAAATAGACTTCCTGCTTCAGGCATATATGCCCACCAGCGATTTTCATCGCAGAGAAATAATTGTTCTCTCAATATAGGATCACGATCCAGTGCTTGTTCTAGCATTGATTGTCCGCGCTGTCCGTTTATCAATTTGACAGCCGGCAAATAACGAGAAGCACCTAATGAAAATACACTAAGCGGTAATTTGAGATAATGCGGACGATGATCTGTAGGTGATAACGAACGTACCGATGAAGTCACTTCAAATAGACCCATTGAAAGCTGAAGATCGATCCAATCTCCTTGTTGCTGTGCTGTTGCTAAATATTGAGGTAAATTATACTGCAACTGCCAGGGATGAACAGGCATTGCTATATATTCTGCTTGATCTAATCCTCGCTGATTCATCGCTTGTATCACTTGCTGTTGTTGATCGATTGATAATAGATCGGTCATCGGTTCAGACAGATGATTAGATAATGAACTATTTTGACGATAATCATACAGTTGATAATCTACAACAGTTCTACCCACCAGAGCTTCGCCTTCCATCACAACATGACGCTTGATAGCCACCCAACTTAACGTAATCGGTTGAGCGAACTCTGCACTATATTGACGATAATCATGTTCATTTAATCCCACTTTGGCTTTGGATACGGGATGAAAAGGTCGATCTCTTAACGAAGCATAGCGCTCCATATGCTGGAAAAATTCATTTGCTGACAGATTCAATACCTGTGTTTGCGATAAAGGATGTTCTAAAGACCAGCTAGTCTGTTGAATCGTCTCTTCTAATAACTGCACAAAGCGCTCTACACCGGGTTGCTCTCGATACGTAGCGGTAAAGCATTGATCATTAACAATCTTCATAAATTGGGTCGGTGTTAAGGCGATGATCTGCAATACTGACGGTTGATGATCTGCTGAGAGCTTATTTGTATAACGAACTGCATAGACATGAGTGTTAGCCTGATCTGTATTGATCATCTTGGAAGATGAATCGATAGCGTTAGTATACGTATACATAGTCGTATTAGCTGGTACATAACGATACGGTTGAACAATCGCTGCTTTTACTGGAAATATAACAATATATGAAGATGTATCTAGTACCTGCGATGAAGCAGACGATACAGATAGATCATCTGAAGACGACTGAATATTCCAGTAATACCATGAGCAATTTGCCAATTGCTTGGTATCTGTGATCGTAGTGATTGCTGTTAATGCTTCTGCTTGCTGTACTGTAGATAGATCTGGCGCTAATGCAATAATTTGACGCTTCAATTCTGCTGTAGATAGCAATTGTAATTGATCATCTGACCAGATCTTTTCGGCAAGTAATGTATTAATCAAATCTTGCATAATCTGCTCTGACGCTACACTTCGCTTCACTTGTCGTTCTGTCTGCTCGGTAGAGGTATGATTATGAGTTGAAGATAAAGACTGTAGATCAATAGATTGATTATTGTCGTTAGTTAACGGTTCTAAGACTTCGTTCCAATTCATAGTGATTCGTAACCTCCTATATGGTTATCGATATAGATCATATCTGGATGAGGATGACTTAAAAAATCATGATGAGAGATCGTCCAGGCGTACGCTCCTGCAATCGAAAATAAAACAATATCTCCTACAGCAATCTGCTCGACTTGCACATCTTGAGCAAGTATATCTTTGGGTGTACATAATTCTCCTGCTAGTGTGATTGTGATCTGCTCTTGGCGTGGACGTTCAAAAGGATAATCCCACTGCTCGATAGCGATGAGTTGAAAAGGTTGGTTATGTCCCCACGAGACAGGCAACCGAAAATGATGAGTTCCTCCGCGCAAAATAGCATAATGTTTGTGATGATTACATTTCAGATCTATCACTTCTGACGCGTAATATCCTGCATGAGCAACCACATACCGACCCGGTTCAAAAATAAGTTCTACCCCTGGTAATACCTGCTCATTCCAGATATTATTAAGCCCTTTGATAAAGATATCCCATTCAAAATGAATCTCTGGCTCTGTATAACAAATGCCAAACCCTCCACCTGCATTCAGATATTGAATCGATAGCTGGTATTGACTAACCCATTGACTGACCAATTGAATATACATTTTTACCAATTCCACATGGTGCTGTGCATCTAGATTATTGGATACGGAGTGCATATGAAATCCAGCTAACGTCAGTTGTGGCAACGACTGCACGCATTGGATCGCTTCTTCTATCTGCGCTTCATCAATACCGAATTGAGTTGGCTTACCACCCATCGTAACTGTTCCTGTAGGAATATTTTTTCTTACATTTACACGTAGTAAAATGCGCACTGTTTGGTTTTTTTGCTCGGCAATCCATGCGATTCTACGAATTTCATGTACACTTTCTGCATGAATTAGCATCACATGATGATCGATCGCTTGCTCAATTTCGCTATCTTTTTTACCAGGGCCGCCGAAAATAATATTAACATCAGGATCAATCAGCCGAATCGTCTGCACTTCACCGATCGATGCTGTTTCAAAACCGTCTACAATTGGTGCTAAGGCTGTAATGATACGTGGATCAGGATTTGCTTTGACTGCATAAAATAAATGAGTCCTTGCTGGCATATCTTCTACTTTACTCTGTGTACGTTGACGTAATGTATCCAGATCATAAATAAAAGCACATACAGGTTTTCGCGAGATCACATGCGGAGCGCGATTCACTTTTTCAGCTTCGATTATCTGATGAACTTGATCTATAATAGGAGTCGATATTTGCTTTTTAGTTGGAAAAAGTGATGGGATAGCATTGGGATTCAACATGAGCCCTCCTTCGTTTACTAGATATTAGACATAGACATAGACATAGACATAGACATAGACATAGACATAGACATAGACATAGACATAGACATAGACAGGAAAAGTTTACTTATTTATGAGATTGTTATTTATCTCTAGTCGTAGCAGAGAATTGAGTGAGCTTGCTCTGTAATGCTCGAAAAGCAATCCCACGTTCATCTCCTAAAACAAAAGCATGCACACCTTTATTCTGCCAGTGCTCATACTGGTCTTTTTGACGAGGAATAGCGCAATATGGAATCTGTCTGGAAGTCGCGACTTGCTGAACATGATCCAATGCTTGACGAACACTGGTGTGTTCTGTCTGCCAGGGTACACCATACGATTGGGATAGATCAGCCGCTCCTTCAAGAATCATATCGATTCCTTCTACACTCAAAATGTCATCAATCTGCTTCACTCCTTGAACTGTCTCAATCATCGGTATAATCATAATTTCTTGATTGGCACGTTCCATATAGTCCACTAGATTGTCTCTACCAAAAATGCCCGGTCGTCCACTATTCATACTGCGCTGTCCGATAGGAAAATATTTCGCCGCTTGAATTACAGCTTCAATCTGCTGTTTATGTTCCACTTGCGGAATCACAATTCCCATTGCTCCGCTATCTAATACACGCAGAATGTCTTTGGCATTAATATCTGCAATACGTACCAGAGGGGTGATACCTGACTGTTCTGCAGCTCGAATCATATGCTCCACCGTTTCAGGATTAATCATGACATGCTCCAGATCGATAATCACAAAGTCAAAACCGGCATAAGCAATCACTTCTATCATGATCGGTGCAGGAACAGAAGCGATTAATCCAAATACAGTCTGCTTTTGCGCTAATTGTTGACGTAACCGATTGGTAGTTAACATGTTGAATAGCGGTAAGCATATAACGGATTGAGACCATTTTTGAAACGAAGCTCGCCATCTCCAAATAATCTACGTTTCGTTAACTCTTCAATCAGTACGGTCTCAGCGAACAAATCAAAACAATCAAATCGCGTTTGATGTTGTGGGTGATTACGCTGATAATCGTGAATAATATCAGCTGTCATTTTCCAGAATGATTCTTCTGGTAATTGGTAATGCTGTTCCAAAAACATACACATTTCTGTTGCCGCAATAAAAAAGAAAGCATCATAAGAGAAATCACGTACATCTTCAGGACGATCTGTTTTGATAAATGAATTACGGTTAATCTTCGCATGACTCTCCGGTTCTGGTGTCAGATCAGGGCATAATTCAGGCTCGGTCAGATGAGCCATAGAAAAGCGCACACCATCATGAAAATCTTTGAGTGCAATCCGTACAGGCAATCCTTGTCGATGAATTAAAATAATATTTTGCCCGTGTGATTCCATCCCTATGCCATGTGCATATAACATATGAATAATCGGAGTGACTGTTGCTTGTAGCATGGCGTACGTCCATTGTTCTATACCATATTGCTGTATCCAGAGATCAATCAAAGGAACTCCATTCGATTGCACATAACATAATCCGTTAAAAGGAACCCCATCTTCGCCTTCTTTCAAATACGTATGCAGACTTTCACGCCAGATCGTTCCCAAAGAACCATACGTCTGTGCTTGTCGATATTCTGGCAATTTCTCATAATTAAAAGTGATTCCTGCTCGTTCACGTAATACTACAAATCCAAGTTGCCGTGCTGTTTCATTTTGTTGAATCAACTGGGTTAACCAATCGGTGATAAGCGAACCATTAAGCACTGTATGCCCTGCCAAAATACGTGCTGTTGATGTGTTAGTAATACTCAGTGCCATTTTGAGATAAGGGGCTTCCGGTCTAGTCTGATTGCCAAGTGTGCGAATAGATTGCTGTGCATAATAAGCATCATGCCCTTGTCCAAGCGGAACTATCTGTTGACTGGCTAGTTCGCGGTAAAAAGCAGATACAATTTTGTTTTTCCACTGCCAGGGATGAACCGGAATTACATCATAATCATTGATATTCAACTGTTGCTGCTGTAATGTCTGTTCAAACTGTTCCCATTGCTCTTGTCCTAATGATTCTTGTATAAAGGCGTTGTAGTCATTCACGCTCGTTGAAAAAGCCACCCGACTGTATTCTTTGGATACTGCTAACCAGATCGGATATAGCGATTGTTGAAATTCAGGGCCGTAGTGAGCATTATCTTCTAACGTAAACCCGATTCGAGACTTGTAACATGGATGGTACGGATGACCGTCTTTGATCTGACCTTCTAATGAGTCATAATGACGTTGTTCTGAAAAGAATAGATTTTCTTGTGTGTCTGCTTGAGATTGCAAGTCTTTGAGTAACGTTTGCTCTAGTTCATTGCGGAATTGTTGTAGACGTTCTCCTTGTTGTACTTGTTGCAACACTTCGTTCAAAAATTCATGCAAACGTGCTGTCTGTTGTTGACCATCTGCGGATATACGAGTAACAGGAATCTGCTCTAATCTCACTCTGCCAAAACTAATCATTCGCTTACCTGCACATGTATATTGCACCACTTGCTGATCTGTAGTCTGACCGGCTATCGTGAACTGATGTGGAGACTGTGAATTGGCAACTGTATGATGAGCTGATTCGGCCTGCGTATACGGAAGAATTTCTTCATAAATCATTGCTTGCATAAGTTGACGAATAATTCGTTGCTCTACTGCTTGAAAATGTTCTGAATGTAACGCTTGAATCATATAAAAAGGATCATTAGGTTGTGTTGAAAATAAAGCAGAATCCATCGGACGTTGTTGTGTAAAAGACATAATTTCACCTCTAATAAAAGTAGTAGTGTATCTATCAGATTGCAGTCATACAAAAATTAATAATCATACGAATAAGCGACAACTAGCATTACGATATCGATTGATGATCAATTTGCTAGATATAAAGGGTTAGGAATATCGAGAAAATCAGGCTGATCTCCTTTGGCTTGAAAACAACTGATAAAATTCGCTTTAGCTGGCAACGTTTCTACGTGTAGTAAAGATTCAATTTGACGATAAAGGCGTTCATTTGGTATCGATTTTGCTTGTGCTCTCCATCGAATCAATTGCTGTTGTACGATATTCCAATAATGCTGTTCACTACACTGCTCATACTGAGCAATTGTATGAATAAGTGATCCTAAATGATTTACTACAAAATAATATTGTGTTCTAAGCCATGCTGTATCATGATCGTACAGCACATGACTATCTGCTTCGATCAAAGGTTGTATCCATTCTTCTACGGCTGAGCAGGTGCGATCAATACTTACTCCTTCTAAATCACGTACATAGTAACAAGCAGGAAGTCCATCTTTTAATGAAATCAATGAATTTTGTAGATGAGCTTCAAAACTTATTCCGTAATCCGAAAAAACACGTAATAACGATAATAATGTAATCTCTGTATAGCGGGATAACCACACTGATAAATCAGGCATAGTATCGACTGTACTTTGACGAATAACCGATATTAATTTGGGTTCGTCAGTATAAGGTGCTTTTTCTAATAGCGAAGCAACCACATACGTATATTCAGGATCGATATGTTGCGGACGATAAATCACTGTCATAGCAGCAGTCCATTGTTCTTGTTCTGCTTTGGTCATCTGAATATCGTTCTTAGCCTGATTATCAATCGCTGACTTGTTAGAATCCGGTCTATGATTGAAAGCTCGATTCGTATTCAATGATGTGAGTAGCGATTGTAATCGTACGGAACAATAACCTGTTTCAGTCAACACTTTGAAATGATTCGATTCTATCGCTGTGCGTTGATAATCTATAATTCGTGCAGCATCGATGGTGCGTTTGGCTTGTTCGGTTGTATTTTCGCGAATAAGATTAGTGATTCGGATATGCAAAGGCAATTTATATCCTCTGCTATCACGATGATTCCAGACTGTTCTGACCGAAGAAGTCGGATATACTTCATCACCTAATGATCCCAGTAATATAATCTGCTGATTATCTATCGCTTGTTGTACGATAGATAAAGTCTGAATATAATGTACTTGCCAAGGATGCATAGGTAATACATGATATTGATCCCACAGCGATCCTAATCGTTCTTTGGCTTGCTGACGTACTGCGGGTGAGATTGATTCTTGTCTAGCTTGCTCGTGTAACCAGTGTTCTTCGATATAAGAAGATTGTACAGCTAGATAATACAACTGAAAGCTAGCTCCCATTTCTGGACTGTATAATGCCAATTCAGCTAACGAGAATCCTTCAGAACTTTTGGGAAAAGGATGAAATGGATGCCCTGCAATCAGTGATTGTTCTGAATACCTATAATCTTGCTGATCTACAGGATGCTTAGATTCATGATGTTGATAATAATGTTCCATTTTGGTAAGACTGTTCTGGATTCTGCTTCGCATCCGTTGCTTTTGCATATCACGTTGCTCGGTCTCTGTATAATGACTTAATTCTTCTATTACATACTCAATCAATTGAAAAGGCGTTATCGATTCTGCTTCTTGTTGCTTAGCGATCATGACAAATGAATCGATATAATGATGCTGTCCTATAACAGAATGATACGTAACCCCTGTCTGTATCAAGCGCTCTGTAAAAGGAAGCTGAATCAATATCGGTTCATACGACTGCTCGCTTTCTAGCTTTTCTTTAGTTATCATTTGCTGTTGTACAAGCGGCAACGTCTCAAGTACAGTGATAAGCTTGGGATCAAATTGCTTTGTTTCTCGCAAATAGCTATTGAGTAAAGATTGTATAGTGGATGCTAATGCAAGTGGATGATTAACATGTAGACAATCATTATATTGATTATCTTGATTGCTAATATACGTTGTTTGCTGTATTTTATTCCTACTATGACGGGTATCTACAGAAGACACATTATGCACTCCTTTTGTTATGATAAATAGACTTATTCGGTTCTGCTGTCTGGCGCATAAAAAAAGCAGCCGGAATCGTTATTAAGATAACGATACTTAATACCCAAAATCCTTCATTAATCGTTTGCAATGTACTGATAGCATCGGAATGACCATATCCGATAAGTTGAGTACGTCGCACTTCGTAATAGACCGAAATAATAACGATACCAAGCGAAGAAGTCATCCGACGAATCACATTATTCATAGCGGAACCTTGAGACACTAACGGTTCAGGGATCGCATTTAGCCCTGCTGTCGTTACAGGCATATTCGATAGCCCTAATCCCACTCCGCGCAACATCATAAGTACAAAAATAACCCAGAGTGGCGAATCCAATTGCAACATCCCAAGCATCGCTGTAGTGATACAAGTCACCGATAAACCTACAAGCACTATCATTTTAGGCCCTTTGCGATCCAGATGTTTACCTGCAATACGAACAAAAATCCCTGTAAAAATCGCAGACGGTAAAAATACTAAGCCTGTCATCATAGCGCTATATCCGTATACATTTTGCACCAGTAAAGGAACCATAAAAATCGTGGCAAACATCGCTATAGCCTGTACACTCACTACGACTACACTCAGCGCATACGTAGGAATATTGAAAATACGTAAATACAGCAATGGTTGCTCTTTGGTTAATTGCAAACGTACAAACATGATAAGCAATACTATACCTACACCCATCAGAACAAGATTAGACCAGACCATCACGTCTGCTATATGCTTTATTTGACCGAGTGTGAGCAAAATAATACCGACTCCCAGTGTCACTGTAACAAATCCGCTTGTATCAAAAGTACGCTTACGATCAGGTACAGATTGCGGCAAATATTTCAGCCCGATTATCAGTCCTACTAATCCAATCGGTATATTCATCCAAAATAAAGACTGCCAGCTTCCCCACTCAATCATCAATCCGCCTACTGTCGGGCCAATAGCAGGTGCAACCATAATCGCTATTCCCCAGATCCCTGTTACACGACCACGTTCATTTTTGGGAAAAGCATCAAATATAATTGCCAGGGAAAGAGGAATCATCAGCCCGCCTGCAATACCTTGAAGACCTCGAAAACAAATCACAGATACCAGATTCCATGATAGCGAGCCAAGTATCGATCCGAGAATAAAAAGAAACAGTCCGAGCAGATAGATACGCTTTTTGCCAAAACGATCACCCAGATATCCTGTTAATGGCATCGTCATTCCCATACCTAATAGAAAAATAGTAATAATCCAGCTTGTAGAACTAGCACTACTCTGAAAAACATTCATAAATTCAGGAACAGCCGGATTCAGCGAACTGTTGTTCAAAATGACTGTAAATGTTCCTAATAAAATACTACATAAGATCATCCATTCAGACGAAAACGTAAATCGAGAGCTGTAATGCTTCATTATAATGTCGAAGTCTGCAACGCTTGATAGGCTGTCATAACAGCTTCACCAAAAATACGAGTTACTTCTAACACTTGTTCTTGCGTAATAATTAGCGGTGGCAAAAAGCGCATCACTGTAGAATGTCTACCACCTACTTCAAGAATCAATCCACGCTTCAAGCACTCTTGCTGAATCAGACTAGCTAATTGCGGATATGCAGGATAATGCCCTAGATGATCCATTATTTTCTGATCATTTACAATCTCAACACCGATCATTAACCCACGACCACGAATATCACCGATACATCCTGTCTGCTGTTGAATATGTTGCAACTGCTCTACTAGCAATGCACCCATTTGAGTCACATGTTCAGGAATACGATGTTCACGAATATAGCGCAGTGTTGCAAGCCCTGCTGCCATTGCCATCTGATTTCCTCTAAATGTACCGATGTGCGCGCCCGGATTCCATTGATCTAACGCTTTGTTATAGATCACTACAGATAGCGGTAAGCTTCCTCCAATCGCTTTGGATAATACCAATACATCTGGAATAATCCCTGCATGTTCAAAAGCATATAACTTGCCTGTCCGACCTAGTCCTGTCTGTACTTCATCTATAATAAGCGGGATATTGCGCTCTTGCGTAATCCGGCGCATTTCACGTATCCATTCGATAGGAGCAGGAATAGAACCACCTTCACCTTGTACCACTTCAAAAATCATCGCACATGGCGATACAATACCACTTTCAGGATCATCCAGCAGATTTTCGATATAACTGCTACTAATCTGATGTGTCTGCTCTCCCCCGACTCCGAATGGGCAACGATACTCATAAGGATAAGGCATAAAGTGAACATCCGGGATGAGTCCCTGCACTTTTTCTTTTTGCCCTAATGTGCCGCTAAGACTCATTGCTGCATGGGTCGAACCATGATATCCCCCTTGAAAAGACAAAATGCTACGCTTACCAGTTGCTGTTTTGACTAACTTTATCGCGGCTTCAATTGCATCCCCACCGGTAGGCCCGCAAAATTGGATTTTAGCATTTTGTGCAAACGATGGTGGTAAACTTGCAAATACTTCTTCTACAAATTGTTCTTTAAGCGGTGTTGTTAAGTCCAATGTATGCAGTGGATGCTTGCTAGTCAGCAATTGTTGCATCGCTTCAATCACTACAGGATGATTATGTCCAAGCGCTAATGTACCTGCTCCAGCCAGACAATCATAATAGACTTTGCCATCCATATCTGTAATATGAATCCCTTCCGCTTCTTTGATCACAATCGGTAGACGGCGAGGATATGAACGAGCATTAGACTCTCTTTCGGATTGGCTTTGCAAATAACGTGTATTTTGAGATACGGCTGAATGGACAGTTTCTATCATTATAATCGCTCCTTTGATATTGATAATCATTTTCAATTAGACACTTCTCTAGTATATGGAATAAATTACTAGACTCCATAGACATTTACGTCCTGTATTTGTACAAATACTACATCTTCATTTTTAGGAATCGTTCCTAACAAAAAAAAGACGACTCTATATAAGCGCATATAGAAATCGTCTGTTTTTGGAATTATTTAGAATGCTTGTGATATGTCCACTGGCTGGTAAGTTTCTTTATCTCATCTTGATTCAAAGAATTGCCAGCCTGTGTATCCGGGTGCAATGTAGTATTTACTATCGTCTGCTCCTCTATGAATTGCCCGCTAATCCAGACATAATGCTGATTAACAGGTAACGCTATCTGCCAATCATTTTCTTCAAGCTGTGAGCCTGTAGATTCATAATGATGCCATTTAACAGCAGTCCAATCGATAGCATCTGTAGATAAAGCGACTGGTACGTGTGGAATTAAGCTACCTGCTCGCACCAGTATAATAATAGGGATATCTCCTTCTGTTATCGGATACCATGTAGAACCTTCATATCTCTTACCCGTCTGATAATCGATCCATTCTCCAGATGGCGTATATACCTCTCTGGATGTTGTTCCCTGTTCTAAAATAGGAGCAATTAATAGATCGGTACCTAGTAAGTACTGATCTTCAATCTGCCACACGCCAGGTTCATTCGGATATTCAAGCAACAATGGGCGTAACAATGGAATACCTTGCTCCGCACTCAACACAGATTGCGTATAAATATATGGCATAAGAGCATATTTAAGAGATACTGCTTTTCTAAAATCTTCTACAAAATCTTCATCATAATGCCAGGGCTCTTTGGGTGGTGCTCCATGACAACGACTGTGTGACGTGAGCATACCAAAAGGCATCCAGCGGCGATATAATTCTCGCGGACTTTGATGGACAAATCCGCCAATATCATGACTCCAAAAAGTAAAACCACTCAATCCTAACGACATCCCTGCTCGCAAAGAAGCTGCCATGCCGTTATCGGTATTTTCGACATCCCCACCCCAGTGTAGTGGATAACGTTGACTACCTGCCCAGGCGCTACGTGCCCAGATAATAGAATTGCCGGTGACTTTTTGCGTAATCTCGGACACTGCTTGGTTATACCGAAGAGGATACAAATTATGCTCTTTCCATCCTTGCTGACGAGAATAATAAGACCCATGAATCGGTGCACTTTCTCCAAAATCTACTTTGATCGCACTGACTCCTAGATGTAGCAATCCAGCGATTTTTTGTTGATACCAATGCACTGCTTCAGGGTTAGAAAAGTCTAAGATAGCATCTTCCCCTGCGATATAACCGTTCCCATCACTAATAGCATATCCTTTGGCAATAATTTCTTCATATAGCGGATTAGACGGCATAAAATAAGGATATTGCCATAGACTAATACGGTACCCTTGCTTACGTAAATCAGTGATCATTTGTTCTGCATTATCAAAGCGAGTGCTAGAAAATTGGTAATCACAACGCCAATCATGTTCAAACCAACCGGTATCCAGATGAATTACATCACAAGGAATCTGATATTCTTGTAATTGATGTGCCACTTCTCTAACTTCTTGTTCAGATTGATACGTAATCCGACTCATCCATAATCCGAAAGACCACAAAGGCGGCACAGCAGATTTACCTGTTAATGAGGTATAGCTGGATAAAATATCTTTGGGTGTACCGAAAAAGAAAAATAAATCCAATTCATCTTCACCGATATAAATTGTATTGGCTCCATCAAAGTGATGCCCTACATCGCAGGTCATCGGACAACTATGATGAAAAAACATACCATAACCACGATTGCTCCATAATAATGGAATAGGCTTATACATATCTGCGGTCTGCGCGCTTAATGGATCATATGCAAACCAGTTAAATTTCTGTCCCCGCTTATCCATTTTCAAAAAGGATTCTCCACCACCATATAAACGTTCTCCTGGAGATAGAGCAAAACTTGCCGCCAGACTACGATTCATATCTTTAGCAGAGCGGATAAAACAAAACGGTGTTGGGTCAGAACTTAAAATAGAAGCTTGATCTGCTAAATGATGTGTACGTGTTAAAAGCTTGCCTGTTACATCTCGAAACTCTATTTTCCAGGGAGCATACTTGATAATCACCGAACCATAATCACTGATATAAGTGGTCTGCTGTGCATCATGCTGGTGCAATGACCATGCTGTACTGACAGGCAATTGCTGTTCCACTAACATCAGACTATGACGGGGCTCTAAATTCGATTGACGTGTAGCTAACCGAATCCGAACCGTCTTGGCATCTACAAATTGCAAGCAAAAAGG
Source organism: Paenibacillus nicotianae (assembly GCF_042681745.1). NCBI lineage: Bacteria > Bacillati > Bacillota > Bacilli > Caryophanales > Paenibacillaceae > Paenibacillus > Paenibacillus nicotianae. The sequence goes on from NZ_JBHUGF010000010.1 coordinate 1,622,397, forward strand.
AAAAGAAGGTGCTTCTTCGTACGCTGGAAATTCCCACGATTCTGTGGCGGTAAATGGTAATGTGTATTTGCCAAAATCCAATCTAGGTTTACGTGAATATCGTTCCCACCGTATCTGACCTGTCGCTGTCTCAGGATCAAATTCCTCTACACGCATTCCCATAAAATATGTATTTTCTATACGTCCAAATTCTTTACTCATGTCTATCGGTTCGCCAAGTAACGATGTATCATATAATCGAATCATCTGTTTTTTATCCTCCTGTCATGTGTTGTAGATTAAGTCATATTTGCTTTTTACAACAGAAATTGATAACGGTTACATATGAGATTATTGTATACTTTTGTACAGTAGTAACCTACGCCGATTCTATGGATTATTCGCACAATATTACGATTTTATTCAAAATGTACTATGACGGAGGTTCATTTCAGATGAAGATATCACCACCTTATGAAGTCACCCAAATTCCTGACCACACATTTCCTTTTAATATTTTTCACGTTACAGAACCGAATTGGCGCTGGGTTCCATTACACTGGCATGAACATTTAGAATGGATGATTGTCTTAAAAGGTTCTTTTCGTGTTCAAGTTGGTACCGAGCATCAAGATATTACTGTCGGGGATATTGTTTTTGTGAATACATGTCAGATTCATGCTGCTTTTCCATTAGAAGACGATACTGAACTGGTCTGTATCGTGTTTAATGAAGCTTTGATTCGAAATATTCAATGGGATCATACCGAATCACGTTATATTCGTCCGCTATTAGAGAATCGTCTAGCATTGCCGGCGATTTTCACCAAAGATCATGTGTTAGCTCAGCATATCACGTTTTATCTGCAACAAATGATTATTGAGTATGAACAATCTACACATGGTTCAGAACTGCTGATCAAATCGTATTTGCTTGCATGTATAGGTTGGCTTTATCGGGTAGCAGAACATGATACTATCGTTTTACCAAAGTCCAATCATCACCCCTCTTATATGCAACCTTTATTTCAGCACCTTAGTCATCATTTTCGAGAACCGATATCTATAGAGGCCGCTGCTCATCTATGTCAGCTTACTCCTACTTACTTTTGTTATTCGTTCAAAAAGACTACCGGCAAAACATTTATCGACTATATCAATATGTTACGTATTCATGAAGCAGAGCAGTTATTACGCTCCGGGCAATGGAATATTAGTGAAGTGGCGTATCATTGCGGATTTGCGAGTCTAAACTATTTTGGCAGAGTCTTTAAGCAGTACAAGCAAATGTCTCCAAGTCGATGGCTTCAACATATTAAAGAATGAATACATTCGCTGAAGTGGTATTTTTGTGTATAGCATGTGTATTTCTACGCATCTCATAAAAAGCAGTTTATCTTTTCCTGTCTATAAAATACAATAAAATGGAAATTAAACCATATAAAAGGTGGGGTATTCATGTTGATACGCAAGCAGATTGCTATTCTTTTATCTACGCTATGCTTATTTACATTATTGGGGTCATGGACTTGGAATTCTCAAGCCGAAGCAGCCGGCACTTGGAAGCAAATCTGGTCAGATGAATTCAATGGATCGAATGGAACAGGTGTCGATGGTTCCAAATGGAATTCAGAAACAGGTGCTGGCGGTTGGGGAAATAACGAGTTACAAAACTATACAAATCGTACCAATAATGCTTATATGGATAATGGCAATCTGATTATTCAAGCGTTGAAAGAAAATTATAATGGTTCTCCTTATACATCTGCTCGCTTAACAACGGCTGGCAAATTTGATGTGAAATATGGAAAAATCGAAATGCGTGCCAAACTTCCTTATGGTAAAGGCATCTGGCCTGCATTCTGGATGTTAGGTAGCGATATTGGTAGCAACCAGTGGCCAAATAGTGGTGAGATCGATATTATGGAATATGTAGGGCCTAATGCTCCAAATACAGTATACGGAACGATTCATGGACCTGGTTATTCCGGTGCTGGTGGTTTATCCGCAGGGTATACTATCGGTGAAAATATTAGTAATGCTTATCACACATTTTCTGTCGAATGGGAACCTAATGTGATTCGCTGGTATGTCGATAATAATTTATACCATACCCGCACATCAGCAGATATCGGCGGCAATAAATGGGTATTTGATAAGCCATTCTTCTTATTACTTAATCTAGCTGTCGGTGGTAACTGGCCTGGATACCCTGACGCAAGTACAACATTCCCACAAAAATATGCGATCGATTATGTACGTGTATTCCAGCGTTCTGGCGATACTGCTAATATTGTAGCGCTTAAAGCGACAGCGAATAATAAATATGTAGCGGCTGAAGATTATGGAAATGCTCCTCTGCTTGCTCGTTCGACTACAGTCAGCGATTGGGAGAAATTTGAGCTCATCGATCTTGGTAATAATAATGTTGCTTTGCGCTCGCTAGCAAATAACAAATACGTATCCGCTGATAATACCGGTGCAAGCCCGTTGATTGCGAATAAAACGGCTATCGGCACATGGGAAACGTTCCAAATCGGCACAACAGCCGATGGGAAGCGAACATTCAAATCATTAGCTAACAATCTCTATGTCTGTGCAGATAATTACGGAGATAGTCCGCTGATTGCAAATCGCAATACAGTCAGCGGTTGGGAAGCTTTTGAAGTAATTAAACAGTAATACAGGTATATTATTCTGTTCAAAATGAATGAGGCAAGACGTATATTATATTTAGCTCATAATCTAACAATTCTTATACAAAAAGGAAGCCTTGAATGATCAGGCTTCCTTTTTTGTATATCTATGTTATTTTGCTATCCGCATCATTATCAGATGATTATTTAGAAAGAGTGGAATGATTATCGGCTTTCAAATAACGGAAGAAAACAGTTAATATTATCGCGATCCAGATTGCAAATACAACAAAAATATTGCTAAATGTATTGGCTTCACCAGTATACCATAGACTATTTAATGACCACGGAGATTGTACACGATCTAATATCAATCCGAGTATCGTTGTACCTATCGCTCCTGAAATAAAGCTTAACATCATATACAATCCCATGCCTACACCTACTTGCGCACCGGCTAATGTACGAGATACTGTATTCGCTAGCCCTACTTGAGCAAAAGTCAGACCGGTATTTCCAATGACCAATACGCCCATAATCAACCAGTACGTACGATCTGTAAATATGGCTAATATAGCATAAGTGATCAATTGTAATACAAATGCGATTCGCAGCAAAAATGTATTTCCTTTGCTATCTGCAATTCGTCCGCCAACGATTCCAAATATAGCAGCGATCAATGCACCTGGAAACATAATCATACCAATTTTAAATGAAGACAACTGATGAATACTACTTAACATCTGCGGTATGAGATAAGGAACACATAGATTAAATATCAATGCCAGACAAGCAATAATCATCGTCATCGTATACGTCGAATTACGGAAAATAGCCGGATCCAAAAATGGCTGATCAACGTTGCGAATATATATTACAAAAACAACGATCATGACAATCGTGATCATAGCTAGAATGAGACTTACATTTGTAATCGCTAATAAAAGTAACGTTACTGTTGTCGCTAATAAGATACCGCCCCAGATATCTATTTTTAGCGGACGTACTTGATCTTGATTAAGATATTTACGGAAAAAGGGAATAGTCACTAACGATAACAAAGAAATCGCAAATAAATAACGCCAATCTGCAAAACTGGTAATCATGCCTGCGATAATCGGCCCCATCGCAGTACCCAGTGCCATACCAGAAGAAGTAATGCCAAGCGCTCTCCCCCGCTTTTCAGCAGCGATGTAACGAATCGGAATAATCATTGATGATGCTGGAATAACAGAAGCACCTGCTGACTGCAAAATACGACCTGCAATAACCATCCAATAATCCGAAGCTACAAACCCAACAATAGAACCTATTGCAAATAAACATATCCCGATAGTCAGCAAATTTTTGAGTCGATATTTATCTGCTAACTTGCCATAAGTGACCGATCCTATCGCATAAATAATAATATATGATGTTACGACCCAGCTTACTTGCGAACTACTAAGATCAAAATCTTGACGAATCGAAGGCAAAGCGACATTAAACATCGTAGAGTTCATAACCGAGATAATCATCGCCAACGCTAAAATATAAATAATTTTCATAATATACCTGAGTGCTAGTCTTATACACTTACTCCAAGCTGTATAAGACTAGCACTATTTTTCCTTTATCCTATTTATTCTGGACGGTGACCGCCTGGAGGAGTAACTACTTTCAGATCGAGCGATTGAATATTCGCTATAACACGATCCATACGCAAAGGGCCAGGTGTATCCGGGAAGATATAATGTTCGTATTCATCACCTAACAAACGGAAAAATGGTTCAAACAATCCGCTTACCAGTACACCTACAAATTTAGTATAGTGTGTATCCAGACGATAAGAATGTACTGTTCCTGCGGGTACATGCAAAAAGTCCCCTGGTAACAATTGAATTTCTTCGCCATTTGCCCACATCGTCATCTGTCCTTGTACACAGAAAAATGTCTCAGTATGATGCTCATGGTAATGAGATACGATAGCGTCTCCTTTAGGCCCTTCGGTAGATACCATAATATAATCTCCATCTGTAGAAGCTTGCGTTGCTAGCAGACGATGAAGTTGGTCTCCTGTTAGTAATTTGGTTCCTTCGCCACTTTCTAATACATACGATTGTACAGTATCTGGAATCACGCTATTATTGACTAATTCGTAAGCAGGAAATACTGTATCTGATGTAGAGAAAGTAATATCTGCTGTTTGCGCAGCTTGTTGTAGGTGTTCTGTAGTATATACATGATCGCTTACAGCCGGATATTCGTAAGGTGTATGTGCTTGACCTAATATTTCATAAATATCAGTCACATTACCTGCAATCGAATACGAGATAAACGCATTACGATGTGCCAGCAATTGATAAGCATGTTCTGTCATTGGTGGAATATGTGCATAATCGCCGGGCAATAATAGATGGCTTTGACCGTTGATTACAAATTGAACTTTACCTTCTAATACAAAAATAGATTCGTATGTGTGATGATGAGTATGAAGCGGGAACGATTCTTCTTTAGGCCCTGAAATAATCGCCGCTGATAAAATATCGCCTGTACTTTGAAAGTTAGCTATAACAGTTGCTAATTGTTTGCCAAAAAGATAACGTTGCCCTTCTCCTCTGCGAAGTAAATAAGGTGCTAACGTATCTGGTAAATGTGTAATAAGTGATGAAGTTGTCATATATGCCTCCTAAAATTGTGATCATTCCTATTGTCTGTCAACGTGTTTGTTGATCTCTTGTACTATTTTATTGTAGCGAAATCTCCAAATTTGAAATATAGTTGAATACGACAAAAAATTAGGCAAAAGCGACATATCTTGATTGTGTACAAAGGAGATTAGTATGACTTCATCTTATCGATCATTTGAAATGCTTCAGCATCCTTTTCCAATAGAGACTCCTATTTCGTTTCAAATGTTTACCGTAGAAGGTTCTTTTCAAGAACATGCTCATGAATTTTATGAAATTATCTATATATGTGAAGGTAAAGGTACGTTATTTATTCATAAAGATTCATTGCCATTTGAAGAAGGAGACTTATTTTTTATTCCAATCGGTATGCCTCATCTACTCAAATCAGAATCTGCTACACCTGCTATTCCTTTGCAAATGATGACCTGTATGTTCCAAACAGAATTGTTAGCTCCTAAAAATACACCAAAAAATGAATTAGAACGTGAATTTGACGCAATAGCCCAATTTTTTCGTCAAACAGACGATTGGTTACGGTATCAAGATCAAGGTGGAGAATTTGCTCGAATCATGTATAGTATGAATTTTGCTGTTAATTCGCAGTCTCCCGGCTATCATTATAAATTGTATATTTGCTTGCTTGATTTACTGAATACCATGTACCGACTCAAACAATTCAGCCTGTTATCCAAGCCAGATAAATTAGTAGATCCTGTCGCCTTTGCTATCGAATATATTCAAGTACATTATCGTAATCCACTCAAAATGGAAGAATTCTGCCAGTGGTTATCAATTAGCCCACGTCATCTACAACGTAAATTTAAAGAAACCATCGGCCATACGTATACCCAGATGTTGCAACAAATTCGTGTACAAAAAAGTTGTGAGTTGTTAATCAATACCGATTGGAGTATTCAGCAGATTGCCGATGAAGTGGGAATTCATGATATGAAATACTTTTACCGTCTATTCAAAACAAATTGCGGCTTAACTCCTCTTCATTTCCGTCAACAAAATGTCCGTACAAAATAAAAAGAACCTTTCTGCTACAGTCTGTACTGTATACGAAAGGTTCTTTTTTAGTGATCATATAAGACACTATTCTAGTAATCTATGTTCCCAAATCGAATTAGAACAATGCACTTGGCGAAGTATTGATTTTCCACAAACCATCCACTAATTCAAATTTCACAAGCATCCGTTCTACCGGTTGTGCATCTTTAACGTGAGGAACAGTTAAGCGATAGACACGCGTAGTATCGGTCATGCTGATCATTTTAGCAGTAGCACGATTGAATTCTAACGTGCTGTCTCCGTCTGCTACGACTTGTGCAAGCTTGCCGTTATTTTCGATAACGTATTTTTGAATATAAGCTTCGCTTGCTTGTTTAGTATAAGTTTCTGTCAAATACGCTACTAATTTAGCATGTGTATTGATATCGGTAGATAAGTAACGATATGTTTTGTTATTCAAAGAAAATGTGCTTTCGGTTGTGGACGTTTTGCCACCTGTTGAAATGTAGTCATATCTTTTTTCTGCTTCAACCATAAGTGGAGTTACACTATCATGGTTTAACTTTTTCACTCCAGTCCATACGCCATCTTTCGTATAGTAGGAAACGGCTGGTGTGGTTGCAGTCGTCGTTGTAGACGCTGTTGCTTTGGATGTAGTCGCAGGCAATGCTGGTGTCGCAGAAGCTGCTTGTACCGAATGTGCTGAATATAAAGATGCCGTTACCAGTGCGGTAAGTGCCCATGTGCCGATTGATAATTTATTTACTTTTTTCATCATTTCATTTCCTTTCAAATGTGCTTTCTTTACATCTCATAAATGTAATCGTTACTATGTAACCTCTTTATTATGACATATACATAAGCCAGATACCACTTTCGCGCAAAATATAACTATTTTTACCCATTCAGTGTAAATGCAACCTTTTATGTTAATTAAAGTATATTATAACGTTCTTATGTTATATAGTAGTTGGAATCAGTAATAAATATGTAATTGTTTGTCCTAATCACAAAGGGTTGCTTACATTAATTGATTTACGAGATAAGTCTAGTATTCTTTTATATAAAAAGTTACTGAATACAGAAGAACAAGAATATTGTGAAACGAATGATGTGCCATATTATGGAGATGATCTGATGTTTACAGGTGAGAATGCAAGTGGAGATTTGACTTTTGAAAATCATAGGTATTCAAAAAGCGGAGTGAAAAAGTATGTATATAAATTAGAACATTGATGATTAAATTGAAATCAGGGAGTAGATGGTAGAAGTAACTTCACTCCGAACATCTATCTTATTCTCGTCGCTTGTTGAAATTCAATCTCTACTATGGAATGGTAAATCAAGGGATTGAATTTCAAAAGCGAACGCTTTGCTCTTTCAGAATGAGTGATATTCTATATATAGAGGAAATGTGTTAATTTAGTCTTTGCAAAAAAATTATACCGATAAAAACAATAACTTGTGTCGATAAAATAGCTAATCCAGGTATAAGTGGGTTCATAAGCAAAAGTGGTACAACTATCATCACTATAGAACCTATTACTGGAATCCAGCGAAATTGAATATTTTTGAATTCATTTATAACTAAATCGATCAATAATACCAACATAAATAATGAAATAAGTACTGAAAAATATCCGGCTACGATTTCTACTTGAGCATAGATATTACCTGTTAACATCGAATGAATAACAATAAAAAGAGATATAGCAATAAACACTAAAGATGCAAATATCGGAAATAATGGTCTAATCATGTTACTTGTAAATTGGAAAAATCGTTCTGTTGATAACGTTTTGCTAGAAAAAGTATGACTACTATTCAATTCATCTACAATCTGCTTTTCAATGATTTGCAAAGTATGATCCGATCGATTTTCATAAAAAAGTTCTACTTTTTTTCGCAATTTAAAATCTAAATACATCATGGTATCTGCTAATGTATAAATCAGTTCGTTCTGATCTGTTAACTGCTTACTACTTTTATGATAAATAGATAATACAGCTTGTAATTTAAAAAGAGTCTCTAATTTCTGATTAGCGATACCCTGCTGATTTTTATCATTTTCAGCATACATCGTTGCAAAAGTTTTATACATAAATACAAAAAAGGTAGCCACCCCTGCAATCAAAAATTTGACACTTGCACTGAGTGCATTAAATTGTTCATACACAGCTTGAATATCGATCATCTGCATCATTAATATTATCTCCTACTCTTATGTATCGTTAATCACAACAAAAAGGAATTGAATATATATTCAATTCCTTTTTTGATATTATCTGGTTTTAAATGGTCGTGCAACTATTTTATACTTTCAGCTACTACTTCTTGGTTATACTTTATCTCAATCAAGGTAATAACTGTTCAACCGCTTGGCGTACTTCAGGTTGATCGAGTTCTCGACCGAAAATAGATACACTTCCGCTATCTTCACGAGAACGAATTAAGCGTCCCATACCCTGACGTAGACGAAGCAACATATAAGGCATATCGACTTCTTCAAAAGCATTCACAGCTTCGGCGCGACGTGATGCGAATAATGGATCATTTGAAGGGAACGGTAATGACCAGACAATCACATTGGATAAAGAAGGCCCTGGAATATCTAGTCCTTCCCACAGAGTAACTGCACATAATACACTGGTCTCATCTTGTTGGAAAGCAGAGATCAAATGACTGATTTCAGCCGATCCTTCATACAAAATTCGATATTTCGCATATCCAGTAAAGTTTTGTGTACTTTGACGGAAAGCGGCTAACTCTTCGATAGACGAGAATAAAATCAATGCACGCCCACCTGATTGATCTAACAAGCCCAGTACTTTTTCAGACTGCACATTGACTGCATTGAGATCCAATAATCCCAAAGAAGCACCTGACGTAGTCGTTACGCCTGGTAATACAGGCATTAGATTCGCTTGCATCTGCTCTTTGTAATCGTAAGGAGAAGCGACCGAGAAAGAAAGATATTTATCGATGCCCAGACTATGAGCAATATAATCGAACGAACCTTCGACCGATAATGTTGCTGAAGAGAAAATAACAGGCATTTTTTTAGCAAATACTTTCTCATTCAGAATTTCTTTTACTTTTTTCGGCATAATCACGAGTGTAAGATCGGCTTCTTCCCCTGTAACCCATGAGATCAATTGATCTTGTTTGCGACAAAGGTTCAATGCGATCTGAATCATTTCTAGATGTTCTTCTACAATTTTGAGCTGATAATCATCCAGTGTAAATAATGCACTTTCAAATACTAGCTCTTCTTCAATAACAGCGATCTGTGCTTGAACACGTCCGACTTGATTCATCAAATCTTCGTTCCAATTGATTTCTTTACGATCTGAAGCAGGTACAGGCTGACTGTACTTCGCTAATTTTTCAAACAAAATATCACTTTCCAAAATCACTTCTTCTACTGCAAGTGCTAACGTTTCACGAACTTCTCCTTCTAACAAACGCACTACAATACTTTCAAAAAGAGAATGTTTTAATTTGTGTGTCAACGCATTTTGAGCTGCTGTTTCTAGCAAATGCCCTTCATCAAATACGACTGAACTATGATCAGGTAATAATGGAAGTTGCCCTTCGCGTTTGCGAGCATCATATGTCCAGACATGTTCCATATAGAAATCATGTGAACAAATAATCAAATCAGACGACTTACGGTAATGTTCACGCGATAACGTCTGACCACAACGATGGCGTTGCGGACATACCAGACAATCTTGAAACACATCCCAACCAATTCGGCTCCATTCACCATCTGTTAATTCAGGATACTCTTTACGATTCCCATAAGGATAAAAAGATTGCATCGTGTCGGGATAATGAACAAACTCTGGCAAACCGGCATAAATATCGCGATACACATCACTTTCTGTTGCATCATCACGCACTACATCCAATTTGTTCAAGCAAATATATTGATCTGGTGACTTCCCTAGACGGGCATCTACGACCAAGTTCAAATGCTTGGCAAGCTTGCTAATATCACCTTCTGGCTTTACAAGCTGTTCGATCAATGACTCATCAGCGCAAGCAATAATAGCAGGCTTGCGTGTATAACGAGCATAAGCAATTGCATATAACAGATACACTAATGTTTTCCCTGTACCTACACCAGCTTCTGCAAAAATGGTTTTCTTTTCGGCATATGCTTTTTCCAATTGAAAAGCCATATAAATTTGTTCGTCTCTTACCTCAAAACCTGCTTCGGGTAAAATATCATAAAATACATCCGCGATCCAATCACTCGCCTGCTTAATAAATGGTTGTCCGGGATCAAATGTAAATGGATAAGTGTTCAATCCGTTTATTCCTCCAAGTGATCTAATTTAGTGCATCCTTTCATTATACCTCAAATGTGAACAACAAGGTACAACTGTTTATGAACAAATTTTTCACATTTCAAAATATCTATATAAAATAAGCAAAAAAAGCTGTACGCTTCAGTCATTATCCATCAACTGAAATCGTACAGCTCTCATTAATAGTTAACTTTATACCAAAAATATGTTACCCCACAAACGATGCAAAATCTCTTTTTATTTCAACAATCCTTTTTCCTGTAAAAAGGTTTTGGCTACTTCAGATGCAGGTTTACCTTCAACATCTACCTGATAATTCATTTTGCGCATCTCATCATCTGTAATCTGACCGGATAAATGGTCTAATGCTTCTGCCACTTCAGGATATTGCTTCAATGTCTCATCACGCATTAATGGCGCACCTTGATACGGTGGAAATAATCCTTTATCATCTTTGAGCACTTTCAATTTATACCGTTGTAGTTCACTATCTGTAGAGTAAGCATCCATCAATTGAATATCACCGGATGCGATCGCACTATAGCGTAATTTAGGCTCCATCGTTTGTAAATTTGGGAAAGTAAATCCATATAACTTGGTCATACCGACATACCCATCATTACGATCAGCAAATTCGCGTGTAAAACCAACTTTTACTTGTGAGGATACATTTTGTAGATCCGAAATAGTTGTCAGATTGTTCTGCTGTGCATAAGCCTCTGGAACAGCTAACGTATACGTATTGTTATATTCCATAGGAGATAACATATCCATATTGAACTTTTTGGCCATTCCTTCTTTCGCTTGATTGTACACTTCCTTGCTATCTGTACTTACAGCATCTTCTTTCAAAAATTCAGCCAAAGCTGTACCTGTAAATTCAGGGTAAATATCTATATTTTTATTTTTTAGAGCGTTAAATAAAAATGGTGTTTTGCCCAGTCCTGGTTTGAGTTCAACTTTTAGATTAGTATCTTGTTCGATCAATTCTTTGTACATATTGATCAAAATTTCAGGTTCTGCTCCAAGCTTACCTGCAATCACCAAATCTTTTTGCGTATTATTGAGTAATGGAATTACACTTACCGCAATCACGATCAATGCTGTAGCGGATAACCAGATGATCGATTGACGGAATGATCTTTTTTCAATCACACGCAGCAACAGATCAAATATAATCGCTAACAATGCCGCAGGTACAGCACCTAAAATAAGTAGCGCAGTATCATTTCTGTCAATCCCGAGCAAAATAATATCCCCTAATCCACCTGCACCAATCAAAGCAGCAAGTGTTGTCGTTCCGATAATAAGTACCATCGCTGTCCGAATACCCGCCATAATAACAGGCATGGCTAAAGGCAATTCGACTTTAAATAATCTTTTCGTCGGTGTCATCCCCATTGCATCTGCGGCTTCAAGCAATGACGGATCGACTTTTCGAATACCTGTATATGTATTACGCAAAATAGGTAGTAGCGCATAGATCACTATCGCTACAATAGCAGGGACGATGCCAATACCTAATAATGGAATCAATAGACCTAGCAATGCAAGCGAAGGAATCGTCTGTAACACCGCTGCAATACCTAATACTCCTTCAGATATTTTCAAATGACGTGCAATATAAATTCCTAATGGAATCGCAATAATTAATGCACATAATAACGCTACAAAAGAAATCAATATATGTTGAGTTAATGCTTGCACTAATTGATCTTGCCTTTGACCCATTACTTCCCATAGATTATTCATGATTCCGCTTCTCCTTTGCTAAAGGCAGATGTCTTTTTGAGCAGAGAAGGTGGTGAATAAGAGTCACCTTGTACAGAGCTGAAAAATTCGCTAACAAACGGATGCGCAGGGTGGTGTAACAATTGCTCTGGAGTATCAGCTTGAATCATTTTCCCTTCACGCATAAGACCGATACGATCGCCTAACTTGAGTGCTTCTTGAATATCATGTGTAACAAAAACAATCGTTTTCTGAATAGTCGCTTGTAATTCTAATAGATCGTTTTGCAGTCGTTCTCTCGCTAACGGATCAAGCGCACTGAAAGGTTCATCCATTAAAATAACCGGTGGATCAGCCGCAAGCGCGCGTAATACGCCTATACGCTGTTGTTGTCCGCCTGATAATTCATCAGGCTTACGGGTGCGAAACACTTTAGGATCAAGTCCTACCATATGAAGCAATTCATCGATACGTTTATCGATCTTTTTCCGATCCCATCCACACAATTCAGGAGTGATAGCAATATTTTCTTCTACTGTCATATGCGGAAATAAAGCGATCTGTTGTAGCACATACCCTATCCCCTGACGTAATTCATGTACAGGAGCATCATTCACTTGTTGATCATTAATAGAAATAAATCCTGAACTAGGCTCAATCAATCGATTGATCATTTTCAGTGTTGTTGTTTTGCCGCATCCACTTGGCCCAACCAATACAAAAAACTCACCTTTTTGAATATGTAAATCCATCGGATGTACAGCAATAGTGCCATCTTCGTATTGCTTGGATACTTGTGCAAATGTGATCATGAACATGCCTCCTGTTTAATAACAAAATAATCTTTATTGAGTTATGTATAACTTTATGTTTGAACAGATATATAATCTCATTTTGAAAAGAATATCTTTCTCCCAATAAAATAATGAAATATTAACTATATTTCACTTCTTTTACTATTACCCAACTTATATCTAATGGAACACTTAAAAATAAATACAAAAAAAAGACTCTATAAGGGATTAACTTATAGAGTCTTTTGGACATCTTAACAATAAACAACTTTGTGATTGGTTATCTTTACAAAGACAGCTTATTTTCTAGGGAAGTTTAACGGGTCACGTTCGTCAGCGACTCTACTGTCATTTAAATCAGGATCAACATTTACATTATCAAGCCCTGTTCCAGTTGTACGTGTAGCTGTTGTATCAGTATCGTAATATTTAGTATTAGAAGCTTGATTTTTGCGGAAGATATCATAGACAGTGACTTGACGACCTGTCTGCTCATCAACCAATACAAGAATTTGTCCTTCTTTTACATTGTTTTCGTATTCTTTTGCTTGATCTTCAGGAATACCTAGTCCAATCAGACCGCCTACTAATCCACCGCCAGCAGCTCCTGCTGCCGCACCTGCTAATGTCACTGCAATCGGACCTGCTGCCATAATCGGTCCAAATACTGGAATAGCCATCATACCGATACCTGCTAATAATCCTGCAACCCCACCGATAGTACCGCCAGCGGCTGCTCCTGTTGCTATTCCTTCAGGTGCTTTTGTTCCTGTTTCTTCACTAATATGCTTCAAGTCTTTTTTGTCTTTTGCAATAACAGAGATATTGTCTTTGTTAATACCAGACGCTTTCAAATCTTCGATCGCTTGGCTCGCTTGTTGTTCTGTTTGAAATACGCCTACCAATTTGTCGTTATTCAAATCATTTGTATTGTTCAATTCGTTTGTGTTATGAGTTTCCATAGTGTATATCCTCCTTGGATTGTAAGCAAATTTGTATTTGTCTGTCTCTATTGTTCTGCTATATGTTTAACCGTAAAAAAGTGTTTAAAACAGTTAATTTTGGTTATATTCTATACTTTTCATAATTTGTTAATGTATAAATGATGATGTTGTTAATTTTTTATATCAATTGCGGTGCAAAGGATTCACTGGCGTAGAAGTAGAAGAGGTATTTTCATCGACTACTTTTTCATTAATGCGTTCTACACGAGCTTTTTCACGTAGCATAGCTGTCTGCTCATCTTCATTAGTATGAACAGAGTCATTAGTTACTGAATCTGTAGAAACGGTGTGATCGACAGGTGTACTCAAATGTTCTGTTGCTGGTGTTGCAGAAGTAGTTGGAATTGTTGGCGATACTACATCGTTACGATCATAGAATCGACTATTAGAAGCATGGTTATTACGGAAAACATCATAGATCATACTACGATGGCCAGCAGATTTGTCTACTAATACTAAAATCTGTCCTTCATTTACATTGTTTTCGTATTCTGCTGCTTCATCTTCAGGAATACCCAGTCCAATCAGACCGCCTACTAATCCACCAGCGCCAGCGCCTACTGCTGCTCCTGTTAATGCTACAACGATCGGGCCTGCTGCCATAATCGGGCCAAATACTGGAATAGCCATCATACCCAGACCTGCTAGAAGCCCGGCAGTTCCGCCTAACAATCCTCCTGCTGTTGCACCTGTAGCGATTCCTTCAGGAGCTTTTGTTCCTGTTTCTTCGCTTATATGTTTTAAGTCTTTTTTATCTTTTGCAATAACAGAAATTTGATCTGTAGAGATACCTTCTGCTTTTAATTGTTCAATCGCACGAGTTGCTTGTTGCTCTTCTACAAACATTCCTACAATTTTGTCATTTTTTTGTTCGTTATTTAGCTCATTAGTCTGATTATTGTCCATCATATTTATTCATCCTCCTTAGGATACATACGCTTTTTGTAAAAAGTGAAAGCTTACTTAATTGTTTACATGTAAGTAATAATTGTACCAACAATTGAATTGCACTTTTTTTATATGTGTTTGTTGCTTATAGTATTATTAACCTTATAAAAAAGATTAAACCAACCAACATTTGGTTACTGGTAACGTTTTCTCACTTATAAATAAGGCTTTTACTGCTAGTTACAATGTATATAAATCTTTGGTTAGTAACTGCATTTAGCAAATGTTATTTCTATAATGTTATATGTAACTGTCTATTGTATAGAGTATCTTAATATTATATTCACATCATCCAAAAGATCTAAAACCAAAAACAAGCGCTAATCTATACACCTTATCGTAACAAAAATAAAGATTTCATTTTTGTCATTTTTAGTGATAGATTAACGCTTATTTATATCGTTTGCAATTATTGAGTTAAGCCTTGTTTGAGATCATCGATTAGATCTTCTCCATCTTCAATTCCTACCGAAATACGTACTAACCCTGGAGTAATGCCTAATTCTGCTCTACGTTCTGCTGGAATTGAAGCATGAGTCATACGTGCTGGCACCGAAATTAGACTTTCTACAGCGCCTAGACTTTCTGCTAATGTAAAATAGGTTAATTTTTTGAGTAAAGCTGCTGCTTTCTCGTCGCTACCTACATCAAATGAAATAATACCACCAAAACCTGTTGTTTGTTTTTTGGATAATTCATGTTGCGGATGTGTGGTTAGCCCTGGATAGTAGACTTTGCTAACTGCCGGATGCTCAGATAAGAACGTTACGATTTCTTGTGCATTACGCTCTATCGCTTCCATACGCAATCCTAATGTTTTGATCCCACGAATCAATAACCATGCATCCTGTGGACCTAGAATACCACCGACTGCATTTTGGATAAAATGAATCTCTTCAGCAAGCTTTTCACTATTAACTACCACTAATCCTGCTACGAGATCACTATGACCACCCAAATATTTGGTAGCAGAGTGTAATACAATATCTGCGCCTAGCGGAATCGGATTTTGCCAATATGGGGTAGCAAATGTATTATCTACGACAAATAGTAGATCATGTTCATGAGCTACATCAGCAACAGCACGAATATCAGTCACTTTAAGCAATGGATTGGTTGGTGTCTCTACATAGATCGCTTTGGTGTTAGGCTGTATCGCTTGGCGAATCGCTTCTAGATCGGTTGTATCTACAAAAGTAGACTCGATCCCTAAACGTGCTAATACTTTAGTAAAGATACGATACGTACCTCCATAGACATCATCGGTTAACAAAATATGATCGCCTGTATTGAACATCGTAAATACAGCATGAATAGCCGCCATACCTGAACCGAAAGCAAACCCTTTATATCCTTCTTCCAAATCTTTGATCAATTCTTCCAAAGCAAACCGGGTCGGATTGCCTGTACGTGAATATTCGTATCCCTTGTGTACACCAATCTCTTCTTGCTTATACGTACTTACTTGATAAATAGGGACGTTAACTGCTCCTGTATGAGGATCGCCGGAGATACCGCCATGAATCAATTTTGTTTTGCGTTTCATATTTAAATACCACCTTCATAAATTTGTTTGCTTAAATAACGTTCACTACTATCCGGGAAAATCGTGACAATATGTGCACCATCTGGCGCTGTTTCTACTTCTAGAAGAGCCGCATGAAGTGCTGATCCTGCTGAACTTCCGATCAACAATCCTTCCAGCCGAGCCAATTCAGCAACCCGGTTAAAAGCATCTTCATCACTAATCGTATGAATCGTATTGAAATAAGACTTATCCATAAATTCAGGAATCATCTCCATACCGATCCCTTCGGTTTTGTGTGATCCTGATTCGCCACCATTAATAATAGAACCTTCTGGCTCTACAATAACTGTTTTGATATTTGGATTTTGTTCTTTTAAATAACGGCTTGTCCCCATAAAAGTACCGCCAGAGCCTGCACCTGCAACAAATACATCTACTTTCCCTTCAAGATCGTTCCAAATCTCAGGCCCCATTGTTTGATAATAAGCTTTGGGGTTATCTGGATTGGTAAATTGCCCCGGACAATAAGCTCCCGGGATTTCTTCTACTAATTCACGCGCTTTATCGATTGCACCACGCATCCCTTTAGCTGTAGGGGTATGCACAATACGAGCTCCTAATGCTTTCATTAACGTTTGCTTTTCGATACTAAATTTCTCTGGCACAGCAAATACAACAGAAATATCTTCATGGATCGCCGCCATCGCTAGACCAATTCCTGCATTTCCTGCTGTTGCTTCTACTAATGTACCACCCGGTTTGATTTTACCTGTAGCAAGTGCATCGTGAAGCAATGCTTTGCCTACACGATCTTTTACACTTCCTCCTGGATTCATAAATTCCAATTTCGCAAATAACCGAATACCTCTTGGTAAATCATAAGCATTGATTTCTACCAGCGGTGTATTTCCGATCAAATCCATCGTACTACGATATAAAGCCATTGAATTTTGCTCCTTTAATTACGTAATCATTGTGTGTTGTTAGATGAATAATCATAATGAATAATGTATATTAAACCATTGGTCAATAAATATAAAAATAAAAAAACCAATTAAACAACTAGGAATTATCAATCTCTATTCTGAGTGTAGTAAGATTGCGGTTAAAAGTCAAATATGTTATCACTTATTCTCATAATGGGAAAAACGTTATTACTCTTACTTCTCACAGTGATGATTACAAAAAGGTCTGTACCTATTCACCATATTGATGCGAATAGTACAGACCTTTTTGTTTTAGATTCTTTTGTTGATCATCAATAAAGTTACTTTTCTTCTCCAGGAGAACGTCTAGCAAAATCGACAAACTGAAATTTGTCTAAACGATGCCTCGATTCCGTATACTGAAAAAGAGTAGTATCTTCTAAATGAACATAATTGCGCACTACAACAACATGAGTGTACTCTTTTAAATCTAACAATTCATAATCTTCAGTTGTTGCATCTTCTACCGAGATCACTTTTTTAGCGTAACTGATCTGCAAATTCAGTTCTTGCTCTAGATAGGCATAGATCGATCCACTAGCAATCTCTGTTGTTAACAACGGTACAATATCAGAGCGGAAATAGTCTTTATCCAGAATAACTTTTTCGCCTTCGATATTGCGAGCACGAATCACTTGCCATACAGTCGCATGTTTATCTGTCTCCAAATGACGGGCGACTGTAGGCGGGATAGGAATATGCTCGGTTCGGTAGACAATCGTTTGCGATTTGCGTCCTATTCGTTCTGACATTTCTTTGAAGCTAACCAGACCGCTTAAAGGAAAATTCATACGTCCAATATCAAGTACAAATGAACCTTTGCCTTTGATTTTATGAATAAATCCATTCTCTGAAAGCAATTGAAGCGCTTTGCGCACCGTTTCGCGAGAAATTCCATATTCTCTGGTTAGATCATTTTCAGAAGGAAGTTTGGTACCCGCAGCGATCTCACCGGATTGTATACGTTCTGAATAATCATGATAAATTTGTAGAAAAATATTAGTATTCACTTGTCATCACCACGTTTATTGTAGCACTTTTTGAATCATCTGAAATCAGCAAATTGTTTTACGTATTCTAGCAACGTTATCAATCTAACAAGTTATTGTTTAAGATGAATTTTTAAAATCAGATCTTTCAAGTCATTGACTGCACCCGGCAATTCTTCAATCGATTCAATCATATCTTGACCATCCGGCACAATAATAGGTGTAATAATTGGATACCCTGCTGCACGAATAATATCCCGATCAAATTCTAATAATAACTGCCCTGCGTCTACTGTGTCTCCTGTCTCAGCATGCACTGTAAATCCTTCGCCTTTAAGACCTACTGTATCAATACCTACATGAATCAAAATCTGTACACCTGTTGCATGTTCCAAAATGATCGCATGTTTACTATTTGCCATAATATGCACAACCGTTCCGGCAAAAGGAGCAACAATCTTGCCATCTGTCGGTTCGATAGCGATCCCTTGACCCATTTGTCGCTCAGCAAAAGCAGGATCAGGCACTTGTTCCAACATAACAGCTTCGCCTGTGACAGGAGCCAATACTTCTAGCACATCAACCGCATCTGTATTGCTTGTAGCTGTAGGCTTAGAACCGGATAACGCTTGATGAGCAGAACCTTTGACAGATTCGGTCGTTGTTGGAGTCGTTGCTTTGGATACGGTTTGATTATTATCTGTTGACGCCTTATTTTGCTGACGGCGTACTATAATTTTGCCGTATAGTAAAGTTAGTGTAAATGGAACAATCAATACAATCGCCATACCGATAAAGAACACGCCCCATTGATCCGGGAAGATAGACAGGAATCCAGGAATACCGCCAACCCCTATCGAATACGCTAATACATGATTAATCGTAAGCAATACCCCTGCTATCGCTGAACCGATCATACCGAATACAAAAGGATATTTGTAACGAATATTCACCCCGAAAATAGCCGGTTCGGTTACACCGAGAAAAGCAGATACAGACGATGTGATCGCCAGACCTTTACTTTTTTGATCTTTCAAAATCAATACCATCGCTAATGCGCCCGCACCTTGCGCAATATTAGATAGTGCTAACATTGGCCATAAGAATGTACCGCCTTGCGTTCCGATCAATTGTACATCGACGGCAAGGAATGTGTGGTGCATCCCTGTAATGACTAACAGAGCATACAATCCACCATAGATAAGTCCGCCTAGAGCAGGAACAGTATCAAATACATAGACAAAACTACTTGTAATGACATTACCGATAGCAAACGTAACCGGCCCGATAACAGTAAAAGCAAGAAAACCTGTTACTAACAACGTAATGGGAGCTAACAATAATAGCTTAAAGGAATCAGCTATTCGTTTATTTAAAAAGATTTCGATACGTGATAATACGTAAGCGGATACAAGTACAGGTAACACTTGTCCTTGATAACCGATTTTATTAATTTCCCAGCCAAATAGATTCCATACCGGTACAGTGCCACTATTGACCGCATCTGCATATTTGTAAGCACTCATCAAATCTGGATGAACTAGAATCAGACCGAGTACAATCCCGAGTAATGGACTACCACCAAACCTGGTGGTGGCTGACCAACCAATCAATACAGGAAGAAACGTAAATGCTGTACTGGCTATCGTATTTATAATAGAAGCAAAATCTTTCCATTGTGGATACACATCTACTAAAGATTGCCCTTCAAAGAAAATTCCTGCACCTGTCAGAATATTATTAATCCCTAACAATAAACCGGCTGTTACGATCGCTGGCAAAATAGGAATAAAAATATCGGCTAATGTTTTGATCGCTCGTTGAATCGGATTTTGCTTTTTACTAGCTGCACTTTTTACATCGTCTTTGGAAGCACGATTACCGCCCGTAATCGCTATCATTTCGTTGTACACTTTATCTACTAATCCAGGGCCAATCACGACTTGATACTGACCTTGTGAAGAAAACTGCCCTTTAACCAGATCATTCTGATCCAGCGCATCTTTGTCTACCAGACTATCATCATGCAAAGCAAATCGTAATCGTGTTACACAGTGTGTAGCTACTTCTATATTTTCTTTACCACCTACTGCGGCTATAATCTGCTCTACACTTTTTTTATCGATATCTGCCACCTAACCCCACTCCTTCACTATGTCCACATGTTTATATATTCGCAAAGTAGAACAGATTGATTCTGCTCTACTTCACTTATCCTTTGTCTGTATAGATGATATGACTGATGATTTAAATCTATTTTTTAAAATAACAGATCGTGCATCTTGTTAACTCAGAAGCCACATATAAGACCCGTACGGTTCTAGAGTCATCGATTTATTAATATCCGGTGTAGTTATCGTATTCCCGATCAATAAAGTCGCTGCGTGTAATTGGTCGGAGCTATATTGTTGTGTAATATGATCTGGCAACTGAAATACTGCTTGGTCTGCACTAAAATTAGAAATAACGATGATGCGCTCATGTGAATTGCTACGTGTATAAGCAAATATCTGAGAATGAGACTGATCTAATCGCTCATATGTACCATCGGTGAGCACTTCGATTTGCTGACGAAGTGTTATTAATTGACGATAATGATGATAGACAGAAAATGGATCATTGATCTGAGACTGTACATTGATATCCGGGTAACGTTCATCTACTTTGATCCAGGGTGTACCTGTTGTAAATCCTGCATTAGCGCTATTATCCCATTGCATCGGTGTACGTGAATTATCGCGCGAACGTTCACGAATAATATCTAATGCTTCTGTTGCTGACTTGCCTTGCTCTTGCAAAATCCGATACATATTCGTAGACTCTATATCTCGAAATTCATCGATACTTGACCACTGTGGATTAGGCATACCAATTTCTTCACCTTGAAAAATATAAGGAGTTCCTTGTAAACCATGCAAAGTGGTTGCTAATAATTTGGCACTTTCTACGCGATATAGATCATCATTAAGAAAACGAGATAATGCGCGTGGTTGATCATGATTATTGAAAAATAGAGCGTTCCATCCTCCTCCTTGCTGCATTCCTACTTGCCAGTGGGACAATAATGATTTTAATGCTTCAAAATCATACGGCATCAATTCCCATTTCTGACCATTCGGATAATCGACTTTGAGATGGTGAAAATTGAAGGTCATCGAAAATTCTTTTTCCTCTGGATTGGAATAACGTATACAATGCGCAAGTGTTGTCGATGACATTTCCCCTACTGTTACTGCTTGGTAAGGTTCAAATACTTTTTCGTACAACTCTTTTACATACTCGTGTACACGCGGCCCATCGGTATAAAATTTACGACCGTCTCTAATAGCAAGACCACCTTCATCGGTATCTGTTGGAAAATTTTGATCTTTGGAGATCAAATTAATAACATCCATTCGAAATCCGCTAACACCCTTATTTGCCCAAAAAGTTAACAAATCAATCACTTCTTGTCGAACTTTAGGATTTTCCCAATTTAGATCAGCTTGTGTTTTATCAAATAATGTCAAAAAATATTGTCCGCTATGATCATCATATTGCCATGCTGAACCGCCAAATTTGGATTGCCAGTTGTTAGGTACTCCGCCGTCTGGAGCAGGATCACGCCAGATATAATAATGCCGATAAGGGTTGTCTTTGGATTTGCGAGCTTCTTGGAACCAGTAATGTTCTGTTGAAGAATGATTGACTACAATATCCGTCATCAAATACATATCACGGGCTTTAATCTCTGCAATCAATTCTTCCATATCTTCCATCGTTCCATATTGAGGATTGATACGGTAGTAATCAGCAACATCGTAACCGTTATCATTTTGTGGGGATAAGTATACAGGTTGTAACCAGACAATCTCTACACCTAGTTCTTTTAGATAGTCTAACTTTTGAGTAACGCCTTTGATATCGCCTGTTCCTTTGCCTGTCGTATCATTAAAACTTTGAGGATAGACTTGATACACGACCGATTTACGCCACCAGTCCTGTTGAGTTAGTTGTACTGATTGTGTGGATAAAGCATTCATATCACATTTCTCCTTGGATCAGATTGCTATAGATGATTATAATATCGCTTACATTTAACTTGTATATACAGGATTATATTCTTGTATATACAAGTTGTCAACGACTATTTATTTTATACAACTACAGCTCTGTATACCCTCTACAAATAGACATAACAAAAAAGACAATCCTACAGTATATATACCTGTACTATTGCCTTTTTATTGTTTAATGCTATTACAACACAATTGATCATTCATTTGCATTTGATTCCAAAATTAGTATATTACATCTCATCATATTGAGCATTAGAAGCGTTATTTTTGCGGAAAATATCATAGATTTCGGCTCCACGTCCTGTAGATTCATCAACCAATACCAATATAGCTCCTTCATTCACCCGCTCATCATAATGACGGGCATCTTCTTCAGGCACTCCGTATCCTACTAATCCACCAGCAAGACCGCCTGCACCGGCTCCTACAATCGCACCTGTAAAAGTAGCCGCTATAGGCCCTGCTGCTAAGATGGGACCGATACCCGGAATAGTTAATGCGCCTAACCCAATAAGTAGACCTGCTACACCACCGAGCACTCCACCTGTCGCTGCACCGGAAGCCATGCCTTCTGCTGTATCTATATTGGTCTCATGTTCGATGCGTTCGATCTCTTCATGATCTTTAGCAATTACCGAAATATCCTGTTCGGTAAACCCAGCCGCTTTCAAATCTTCTAATGTACGACTAACTTGAACTTCGTTATCAAATACACCAACAATTTTGTCTAACACTTTATCGTTTTGATCCATGTATAATCATCCTTTAATGAGCGAATTTTAAATATGTAGAATAGTAACTTCTTTGTTTATTTGATAAGAAGGTATGGAGATATTTTAAACATAACCTACTTTCACTAAACATTTCTCTATAACCCATCACTAACCTTACATGTGTAAACGCATACAACTAACATTATTAATTTATATTTATTTTGTCAGCGTTCTATTTCTGAGAAAATTATTTATTTGTATGTTTATCGTGAAATTCACTGCTTGTATGACAGCAAATTTTACATACTTCTTGATCTTTTTAGGTGATAGATTGATTCTTTCTATATCTTAAAAAGCCTGTACTGACAAGGAATATCCGCGTTTTTGTTATTCACTTCATGATTCACATATTTACGCTCTAACCCTTATCTTTCTACAATAAGACTATACACATAGCGGTACACCACTTCTTTATTATTCTACTGTTCCACAAGAAAGGAGGACTATGATGCAAAGAAATGTATCGAATACCGTTCATACAGATTCTATTTCTGAAGTGAATGTAGCTGATCGGCGCAAGTCTCTTTGGAAAAGAATCACACGCAATTGGGAATTGTACATCTTAATAGCACCTGCGTTTTTGTACTTTCTTATCTTTCATTATGGACCTATGTATGGCATTCAAATTGCTTTCAAAAACTTTCTACCTGCACGCGGTATCGCTGATAGTCCCTGGGTAGGTTTTACACATTTCAAACGTTTTTTTGAATCTTATTATTTCTGGGATTTATTATGGAATACATTAAGTATATCGTTATACGAATTAGCTGTTGGTTTTCCTTTACCTATTTTATTAGCGCTCGCTTTTAATGAGATCAAAAATGGATTTTTTAAACGTACTGTCCAAACAGTCACGTATGCTCCTCATTTTATCTCGGTTGTAGTTATGGCGGGGATTATTATTACCTTTCTTTCTCCTTCTACAGGAATCATTATCAAATTTATAGAATGGGCAGGCTTTAGTGCTCCTAATCTGCTGACCGATCCTGCATGGTTCAAAACGATGTACGTCTTATCCGGTGTCTGGCAAAGTACAGGCTGGGGTACGATTATTTACCTTGCTGCCCTTTCAGCGGTTGATCCACAGCTTCATGAAGCCGCTATTATGGATGGTGCAAGCCGTTTTCGACGGATTATTAGTATCAATATTCCTACCATCATTCCTACGATTACAATTTTGTTGATTTTGAGCATCGGTAGTATTTTGGGCGTAGGTTTTGAAAAGATTTTGTTATTGCAAAATGCGCTTAATATGAGCTCTTCTGATGTTATTGATACGTTTGTATATCGTACCGGTCTGATCAACGTACAGTACAGCTTCTCGACGGCTGTTGGTCTATTTAACTCGGCGGTTAATGCAATTCTATTGATTACTGTAAATCAGATTGCTCGTCGGACAACGGAACATAGTCTATGGTAATACAAATACATGTGAAGCTTACCTATAACGTATTAAGGAGGGATGATCTATGGCGGCTGTGATCAAAGAAACCAAAACAGATCGTTTGTTTCTGATTTGCAACTATCTGTATGTGACGATTGCTTTTGCCCTTGTACTCTATCCGGTTATTTACATTTTAAGTGCTTCGATCAGTACACCTTCTTACGTTAATTCAGGCGAGATGTGGCTATTGCCCAAAGGAATTACATTTGAAGGATATGTTCGTGTTTTTGAAAATAGTAAAATCTGGGTCGGTTATGGAAATACCATTTTGTATACGATTGTCGGTACTGCTATCAATCTACTGGTGACGTTACCTGCGGCGTATGCACTCAGTCGTAAAGATTTTGTTGGACGAGGCTTTTTTATGGGAATGTTTCTGGTAACGATGTTTTTTAGCGGCGGTCTTATCCCTACCTATCTTGTCGTCAAACAATTAGGTTTGGTGAACTCGATGTGGGCATTAATCTTACCCGGTGCGGCTTCGGTCTGGAACATTATTGTAGCGCGGACATTTTTTCAATCCACGATTCCGATTGAACTGCAAGAAGCGGCTCATATGGATGGATGTACTAATTTAAGATTATTTTTAAAAATCGTTGTTCCGTTATCGACACCTATTATTGCAGTAATGGCTTTATTCTATGGTGTAGGTCACTGGAATAGTTATTTTAACGCTTTAGTCTATTTAAACGATCAATCCAAATATCCACTGCAAATGGTATTGCGTCAGATTCTTGTTTTGCAAGAAATGTCTACCTCTGCACAAGGCGCAGCCACAAGCGGTGAAGCTGCAATGGCGATGAATGCCAAAGCAGATATGGCGGCTCTTCTAAAATATGCAGTTATTATTGTTGCTACATTGCCGATCATTGCTGTCTATCCTTTTGTTCAGCGTTATTTTGTTCAAGGCGTTATGATAGGATCAGTCAAAGGGTAAGCGCTTACGATTGAATTTATGAAGGAGGATTATTATGACAAACCTATCTCCATTTCGATTCCGTTCTACTTTGGTACGCAAAACCAGTGTTGTAGCCTTATCCTTAGTATTAGGAAGTACTCTACTGGCTGGCTGTTCGGGTGGTAAAGCAGAAGAAGCAGCCCAATCGAACTCGGCGGCAAATGTAAGTAAAGAAGGATTCCCTATCGTCAAAGAAAAGATTACTTTATCGATGATGGGCCCTGATGTTGGACTACAGAACTGGAAAGACATGCCTGCTTTTCAAGAAATGGAAAAGTTAACAAATGTATCGTTCACTTTTGAAAATCCACCATTGGATAGCTTTGAAACGAAAAAGAATCTTGTATTTGCCAGTGGTGAGTATCCAGATATTTTCTATGCTTCTTCTCTTACTCAAGCAGACGAAGTGAATTATGGAAATCAAGGTATTTTAATTCCACTGGAAGGCTTGATCGATAATTATGCACCAAATCTCAAAAAAATTATGGATGAAGACCCGTCTATTCGTAAATCGATCACTACACCGGATGGTCATATTTACTCCTTACCGGTTATTAATCAGCAAAGTATCTGGTATCGTAGTCCGATGTGGTATAACGGAGATTTCTTGGAAGCACTCAACGTCAAAGATCTGCCAACGACTACAGAAGGATTATACGATCTGCTAGTTCGTTTCCGCGATGAAGATCCAAATGGCAATGGTAAAAAAGATGAAATTCCTTTAGCTTCTGTCAAATTAGATGATATTCGTTCATGGTTATTGGGTGCTTGGGGTATCTATGGAGAAGATATCTATAATGATGCGAACGGCAAAGTACATTTTGCTCGCACCGAAGATGGTTATCGTGAATTTTTAACGTATATGAATCGTTTGTGGAATGAAAATCTGTTAGATCATGAAACGTTCTCGCAAACGCCTGATCAGAAAAAAGCAAAAGGTGCTAACAATCAGCTAGGTCTTTTCCAAGATTGGCACGCTTATTTCACTCATGGCGGGAAACCAACTACCAAAGACCCGATGTTTGTTCCTGTTAAAAGTGATGCTGTAGACAAACCGGCTGTTGCTATTCATCCTGGGCTTTCTACCGGATCATTTGCGATTACAGAAAGCAACCCTTCACCAGAAGCTTCAATGCGCTGGGTAGATTATATGTATAGCTATGAAGGTGCAATGTTGTTCGATAAAGGCCCTGAAGGTCTCATGTACGAAACGGTTAACGAGAAAGACCATACCAAGAAATGGAAAGAGCTACCAAGTCAGTACAATAGTCGTGAAGATTACCGTGGAACATTAACACCGAACTATGGTACTCCAGCGCCTACTTTATTAAGCCCAGATTTGCAAAAAGGATTAAAAGAAGAATTTGATACATGGGTAGACAAGCAAAATGATGAGAAAATTCTTGCTTATGATCCACAGCCACCATTCCCTATTCTATATCTTACACAAGAAGAACAGGCTGAAATTTCAAGTCTACGTGCAGATATGGATACGTATATTGAGCAAATGGAAGCCAAATTTGTCACCGGACAAGAGCCATTAACCGGTTGGGATACGTATCTAGCAACAATCAAGCAAATGGGTGGAGATCGCATTATCGAGATTTACCAGGTAGCATATGATCGCTGGAAATCAAGTTAACTATGTAAAGCGGTACACAGTACAACCACTTCAGGGTTGTGATATATGTGTAACCGTAGAAATGTAATTCTAAAAAAGACCTCTTTCCGCTAAATATAGCGATTGAGGTCTTTTTTCATGGTACAAACGATATTGATCTTGATTAGCCTGTACTATTGTTAATCGGTAGATTATGATCTTCATTTTGCAGACTTTGCTTACGGTATTGTCCCGGTGTACAGCCTGTTTCTTTTTTAAATTTACGAATAAAATTAGCTGTATCCAGATATCCTACACGCAAAATAATATCTTTCAGTGGATCGTTAGTATCATTCATCTGCCGGATCACTTCATCCATACGTAATTGCCACACATATTGAGAAAACGTATGCCCTGTTTTTTCTTTAAATGTGCGACTGAGATACGAACTAGAAATCGAAAATTGTTGAGCGACTCCTTCTAGACTTAGTGCATAATCACAATACTGTTCTTTGACATAAGCAAGCACTTGATCCATCATCGATAATTGCTTGGTTTCTTCTTTGTGTTCTGCACAGGTACAGATGCGTGCAATCAACAGATGCAGTTGCTCTTCTAACTCTTCGGTTCGTTCAAAAGAAGCCAGCTTCGGCATATCGCGTATACTTCGTATTAATCCGACTTCTGAAGCCGCTTTGAGCACTGTATTTAGTAGATCAAATAAAACACAGCGCATCAATGAAAGAGGTAAAGCTTGTGAGCGTACATCTGCTACAATCGTCTGCACCATATGAGAAGCAACCATAATATTCCCTTGCTTCAAGCTTTGCGATAATTTTAATAACGATTCATTTGTAATCCAATAATGTTCACCTGACGGGCGATCCGCTTCACTATTTAATTGATCAAAGTATGTGACACTATGCTGGGTATCCGTTAATCGATATTCCATCGCTGTTGCCGCTTCGATAAAAGATTGATTTAACTCATCTAAGCTCTCGTAACTTGTCCCTACCCCTACTGTTGGCAACGTATAATAATGTTCAAATACAATTTCTCTGACGGCTTCTACAATCTGCTTCATTTGTTGCTGACGCTCTACTGCTTCAATCTGATGCCAGCATACTGCCAGAGCTAACCGATTCCCTGATGAGTAATCTATACCGTAAATATGCGCATTTAAATGAGGAAGATCGATTTCCGCCAAAATATCCGGTAAAAACAAATACGGGTCTAGTAATTTCTCCAAACGCTGGGTCTCAGCAATATCTATATCTGTAGTTTGTAAAGTCTCTGTATTTCTTGCTGCCGATAACATATCACTGGCTACTATCATGACAAAATAATGATGATGATCTGCTTCTAGTCCCAGATTGTCTATAACACGTATCGTCTCTGGATCGTCTGGCTTGCCATGCTTCATTAACAACAGTAAGCACTGGTGACGCACATACGGTTCCTGCATATCCATCTGATATCGATAATCATGCAATGTGTTTTTGATCCATGTCCATTCATTAGAAGTTGTACTAGCAACAGAAGAAATTGCCGAATGATTTGCTTTTTCTTTGGCAAATTCGACCAGATCACGTAGCGGATGATACTGTCTACGTGCTAGCAATACAGCGATAGGAATACCCGCCAAAGCAATCAATCCGAACACCAGTATAATCAATGTCTGAATATGAAAAATTCGACTAAAAAATTGATCACTTGGCATCGTAGTGACATATGTCCAACCATTTTGCGCTGAAGTTACTGACACCACAGACTGCGGTTTGCCATTTAGCATCATACTATGAATACCTTCTCCCAATCCTGAAAGCGTATTCAATTCTTGATTTTGCACAGGTTGATCATGGTTATTGACGGTAAGTACCTGACCTGTATTGTCGAAAATATAACTATTGCCTTTAAAATCATTCAAAATCGAATCCATCATTCCGGTCAATTTGGATTCTTCTATCAAATACACTACAGAAGCATACGGATACGCATCAGCAGGCTTGATCGGAACAATATGTAATAACATCGAACGTTGGCGTGAATGAGTACCCAATTGCTCGGTTAAACGAGTCATCGGATAATTAATCTTATTGAGATCATGCGTAATCTGCTCATTTGTCCAATTATTAAATTCATACGTGCGTCCAAAAACCACATTCAAATTGCTTAATCCTTGCGAAGAATAGATCATTGAATCATTATGAAAATAAAGAAATAACTCATCGATAATCGAACTGTTGGCTCGATATTGAGCCAGTGTATTAATCGCTTCACGACTATAGTAAGGATGCTTCACCATGTAAGAAGTAAGATTGTTGTCGTAACTGATTCGAGCGGCAATATCGCTTAACTCTTTCATTCGTCCATCAATCGTCATTCGTACCTGACTTAGCTGATTCACATTCGACTGCTCTATTTCAGTGCGTAGACTTTTTACAGCACTTTGATAGACCAGAACGGTAATCAAAATGAGAGGAATCAGAAAAATAAGTAAATAAGACAACATATAACTCCGCAACAACCTTGAACTTGTACGCTTCGGATTCATCTGCTTCCTCCTCACATCAAACGTAATTACGCTATGATCATTGGAACATTAGTATTGAATTTACATGTATTCAACAAATATTGACAAGTTAATTGTAACTTATTTTTTCGGACTGAAAAGGTATTTTTGCGATTTGCTTACAAATTTAGTTCTTTTTGATCATAAAAGAATCATTTATAACGTGTAAAAGATAACATTCTATTTACAATCCTGGTTATGTTTATGCGTCTCTTTTATTTTTGCTATTCCTTTTTATCCATTTTCTGTTATACTGTTGGTGAAATCCCGAACAGAAAGGATGATTCATAATGATGACTATTGAACGTACACCCCATCACACGCCGCATAGAACCTATTTCCAATCGGGAGAAATGAACGGATAACGTAAACAAGCTCCCGATACAACAAAGGAGCTAACTGAATTGAATATTAATGATTATGGATATAACGATTATTTTGCTGCGCACTTTGCAACCTATGAGACGTCCGAACGTCTTATTCCGGCACGTATTAGTGCTGTATTCAAACATGTATACCGCGTCGTCTCGGAAGATGGCGAACACTTAGCCAAACTCAAAACCTCTTCGTTCCGCGATGCTGTACGAGTCGATCGCCCTTCGATTGGTGATTTTGTCGCTCTTGAAAGTCACCCCGGCGATACTTCACTTATCCATCAAGTGTTACCGCGCAAATCGATTATTTTGCGCGATGATCCTGATATAGGTGAACAGGTTGTAGCTGCTAACTTTGATTATTGTCTACTTGTGTGCTCGGCAAATGATGATTTTAATCTGAATCGTATTGAGCGCTATTTGACGATTGCCTGGAATAGCGGAGCACAACCGCTTATTATCGTAACCAAAAGTGATCTAACCGATCAATTGGATCACTATCTTCAACAATTAGAACTTGCTGGCTTTGGTGTGCCTGTCTATCCAGTCGATAGTATTCATGGCGAAGGATTAACCGAATTACAAGCACATTTTGCTGTTGGCGAGACGCTAGTATTGCTCGGTTCTTCTGGTGTCGGTAAATCCTCACTTGTTAACGCGCTGGCAGGTGAATACAAAATGAAAACAAATGCGATTCGTGAAGACGATGCTAAAGGTAAACACACCACGACTCATCGTGAACTGCATTTATTGCACAATGGTATGATCGTGATTGATACTCCCGGAATGCGAAGTCTGGGTATAGGACAAGCTTCGACTGGACTAGAAGAAACGTTTCATGATATCGAATCTCTAGCTGCAAACTGTCGCTTCCATGACTGCGCTCATACACAGGATCAACCAGACTGCGCTGTTCAGCAAGCATTGACCGAAGGCATACTGCCACAAAAACACTATAACAATTGGCTCAAACTCAAAAAAGAATTAGCATACAATGAACGCAAAAATAACGTCACTCAACTGCGCCAGGAAAAACAAAAATGGAAAACATTATCCAAAACCCAAAAACAAAATTCCAAAAACCGCGCAAATCGCTAATACCTATGTAACATGAGATCACACTTTATGATTGCAATGTATACAGGCTTGAATATCATATTTTTTTGTGATCACTCTTTTTTACCACAATTATATATTCTATCCTGCATTTCCGGCTGTCTATTTCTATAGACAGCTCTTTTTTTTATTTTCTACTAACTTTTCTATTTTCTACTAATAGGAATAGTTACAATCCTCTTCCCATTCCCACAATAATTCTACTATATATCACACACGTATCTCATTCTCACCCACCTTCTTATCTCTCTATACCAACTCCACCTGCCCTCCCCACCATGATTTAAATTGCCTCCCTCATCGGAGCGGAGTGAATCAAATAGTTCTGAAAGAGCGAAGCGCTCGCCTTTGCTATGTAATCCCCACCGCAAAGCGGTTATTCAAGGGATTCTATAGCACCAGCGACGACAAGAACAATTTGCTTCACACAGCGTTCCCCTACCTACTCGTATACAATTTAAATCCCCCTTTCTATACATTTTCATTGACTAACCCCCAAGAGAAGCGTAAAATTTATGATTGCGATTATATTGTACGTCGGTGCAAAATTAAAATTTTTATATATAGGGTGATGAATATGTCTACGAGTCCATACCGGATTTTATTATTTTATAAATTTGTCAAAATTGATGATCATGAAGCACTTGCCGCAGAGCATTTGAAATATTGCAAAAAGTTAGGAATCAAAGGAAGAATTCTAATCGCACCAGAAGGTATTAATGGTACATTGTCAGGTGATTTTGAGCAGACTGAACAGTATATGCAAGACTTACTAGCAGATCCACGATTTGCTGATACAGTGTTCAAAATAGATGAATCGGAAGAACATGCTTTCAAGAAAATGTTTGTGCGTCCTAAAGATGAATTGGTTACATTCCGCTTTGAAGAAGAATGGGATGCTAGCGAATTTACAGGTAAGCACCTTTCACCGAAAGAATTTTATGAACAACTTCAACAAGAAGATGTAATTGTCTTAGATGGTCGTAACGATTATGAATACGATATCGGTCATTTCCGTGGAGCGATCCGTCCTGATGTAGAATCTTCTCGCGAATTCCCTGAATGGATCAGAGAAAATATGAGTCAGTTTAAAGACAAAAAGATTTTGACATACTGCACAGGTGGCGTACGTTGTGAAAAGCTAACCGGTTTCTTAATGAAAGAAGGCTTTAACGATGTTGCTCAATTAGAAGGCGGTATTGTTACTTACAGCAAAGATCCTGAAGTACAAGGACGATTGTTTGATGGGAAATGTTATGTATTTGACGAACGTATTTCAATTCCGATTAACCATACCGATGAAGATATTATTGTAGGCAAATGCTATCATTGTGAAGCACCAACAGACGATTATATCAACTGCCCGACATGTAACTTGCAACATGTCGTATGCGAGTCTTGCAAAGAAGAACACGAACATTTCTGCTCGGATGCTTGCCGTCAGCAAGTAGCAGTGACAGCTTCTAACTAAATAGATAATACCAAAAAAGCCAATGATCTTTTAAAAGATCATTGGCTTTTTGCTAGATAGATTAAGTTTACATATCATTTTTTGAAGTTCTATGTTCTTATTTCACTATAGCTACCTATCGCTATAGGATACAGAACTCTCATACCTCTATGATCTGTATACATTTGAATCAGCATAGATATGTGAATATACTCATTACTTATAAGCTTATACATCTACACCAGATGACATGCAACCCAATGGTCGCTACCCATATTGCGGAATACAGGAACTTCGTCTTTACAACGTTGTTCTGCAAATGGACACCGGGTATGGAATTTGCAACCCGAAGGTGGATTAGCCGGGCTTGGGATATCCCCTTTTAACACAATCCGTTCACGTTTTAACTTGGGAATAGGAATCGGTACCGCAGATAACAAAGCTTTGGTATATGGATGTAATGGATGACGGAACAATTCATCTCTGGAAGCAGTCTCCACCATCGAACCAAGATACATTACTCCTATACGCGAACATAGATGTTCTACTACACTCAAATCATGCGAAATAAACAGATACGTTAGTCCTTTACTCTCCTGCAAGTCCTTTACTCTCCTGCAAATGACTAAATAGATTAATAATCTGAGCTTGAATCGATACATCCAGTGCTGATACTGGTTCATCAGCAATAATCAGTTCTGGATTTAGTACCAATGCTCGTGCAATTCCAATACGTTGACGTTGACCTCCAGAAAATTCATGTGGAAAACGATCGATATGATAAGATGATAATCCGCATGCAGACAGCACTTCTTTGACGCGATCCCGAATATCAGAAGCAGGTGCTAGACCATGATCTAACAAAGCTTCTCCGATCGCTTCTCCGATCCGTACACGTGGATTAAGCGAACTATACGGGTCTTGAAAAATCAACTGCATTTTGGGACGCAACTGTCGCAATTGTTCCGGTGGCAAATTGTAAATATCTGTTCCTTTAAATCGAACTTCTCCTGCGGTTTTGTCAGTTAACCGAATAGCGGTACGCCCTACTGTGCTTTTCCCGCTACCTGATTCTCCAACCAGACCAAATGTTTCTCCTGGCTGAATCGTAATGCTGATATCATCGACTGCTTTGACCTGTCCTACTGTTCGACTCAGTAGACCGGATTTGATAGGAAAGTATTTTTTGAGATGCTGAATATCAAGTAAGGCTTCAGACATGAACGATAGCCTCCTTTTCGTACAACCAGCAAGCCGTTTTTTGGCCGTTGTCCAGATCACGTAATGGAGGTTCTTGTGTACGACAAATATCCATACAATGCTCGCACCGCTCATGGAAATAACAGGATTTTTGTAATTCTAGCGGATTCGGTACATATCCCGGAATCGAATACAATTCTTTTTGTCGTTGGTTCATAATAGGCTTAGAACGCAGTAATCCTTGTGTATACGGATGACGAGGATTCGCAAATAATTCAACGACTTCGCCTTCTTCTACAATTTTGCCTGAATACATGACGATCACATAATCTGCCATCTCAGCGACCACGCCCAAATCATGTGTAATCAGCAGAATCGACATATCCGATTGACTGCGGAACTCCCGTAACATATCCAAAATCTGTGCTTGAATCGTAACATCAAGCGCTGTTGTGGGTTCATCTGCTATTAATAGCTTGGGATCACAAGAGATAGCGATAGCAATCATAATACGCTGTAACATCCCTCCACTTAATTCATGTGGATATGACTTGGCAATCTGTTCTGGACGGGAAATACCTACCTGTGTAATCAATTCCAATACGCGTTGTTGAGCTTGTTTTTTATTCATCTTTTTATGAATCATCAATGGCTCGCTCATTTGCTCACCGATTGTTAGTACAGGATTGAGTGAAGACATCGGTTCCTGAAAAATCATAGCGATATCGTTACCACGAATACTTCGCAGATGATTTTTACTCAAATTCAATAAATTTTGCCCGTCAAAATCAATTACACCTTCTGCAATCCGTCCGGCAGGTGCTTCGATCAACCCCATCACAGACAGTGCAGTAATACTTTTACCACAACCAGATTCACCGACAATACAGACAATTTCACCGGGGCGAACACGTAGACTAATATCATCGACTGCTTTGACAGTGCCATCATCAGTATCAAAATAGGTGCTTAAATGCTGAATATGCAATAACGAATCGGTACTCATGTTGATTCACCTACCTTTTTTGTTTCGGATCAAGCACGTCTCGCAACCCGTCCCCAAAAATATTAATCGCAATCACTGTTGCAAAAATAGAAAAACCGGGTGGAACCCATAACCATGGACGTTCTTGAAAATCGATCATATTATTTGCTGCATCAATCATATTGCCCCATGTTGGAGTAGGCGGCATAACACCTAACCCGAAAAAGCTTAATACCGATTCACTTAGAATTGCGCCACCGATATTAAGCGTAGCGATAACGATTAATAGTGGCACTAGATTCGGCAATAAATGGTTCAATAACTTACGACGATCACGCAATCCTAACACTATCGTCGCTTGCATAAATTCCCGTTCACGCAAAGACAACAACTGCCCTCTCACCATACGTGCCAGCGAAGGCCATCCTACGAGACTGAGAATAAGCATTACGATATACATGCGGTAATCTGTAGGTACTTTCCATTCTGATAACAAGGCTCCAAAAATAAACAATAACGGTAGACTTGGAATCGTGAGCAATAGATCGGCAATACGCATAATCACTTGATCAACGATTCCCCGATAGTATCCTGCGATAGCACCTAACAATGTGCCGATAAATACAGACAAAAACATTGAAGCAATACCTACGGTTAACGAGATTCTCCCTGCTTGCATCACACGTGTTAATACATCTCGACCTAATTTATCTGTGCCGAGCCAGTGATGAATATTAGGCGCTTTGTTCATCATCGCCATATTCACTTTATTGTCGGTATATGGTGAAAATAAAGGGCCTACAAAACAAAGCAAAAACATAAAAACAACGACTGCGAATCCACCTACAGCTAGTTTGTTTTTTAATAATTTACGAATCGACTGTCGCCATAAAGACGATTTGACAGTCTGGGGTCTATGGGTAGCTACATTTGTCACTTCAGCCTGTATAGATGGCATATGATCCTCCTTATTCTGCTAGATTTTCACACGCGGATCAGCGACATGATACAAAATATCCGATAATAATGTACCGATAACAGTCAATACAGCGATAAACATCGTAAAGCCCATCAACAGCGGGTAATCACGAACAGTAAATGACTGCATATACAATTGACCGATTCCCGGCCAATTGAAAATCCGTTCAATAATCAGCGATCCACCGAACAATGCAGGTAATTCAAATCCGACCAGTGTAATCGCAGGCAATAGTGCATTACGCAAAGCATGAGTAAATAACACTTTGCGCTCACTTAATCCTTTAGCACGAGCAGTACGGATATAATCTTGCTGAATCACATCGATCATATTACTGCGGAAATAACGGGTTAATGATCCTACACCCAGCAATGTCATAACAATCACCGGCAATGTCATATGATGAATAACTTCTTCCAGATAAGCGATTCCTGTAGCATTGCTACCTGTTGTTAACATTCCTCCGGGTGGTAACCATTTAAAATCGACCGCCAGTATTTTAATCAAAAATAATCCAATAAAAAAAGACGGAATCGACATAGCGGCAAATATACCAACCATCACCAGCGTATCAAACCATGAATACTGCTTATACGCTGCAATGACACCAATAATCACAGCAATAAGCCACGTTAGAAATGTAGATACAATCGCTAATAAAAATGAATTCCATACATACTGATTAAATAACGTTAACACCGGTTGTTGCTTATCCAGCGAATAACCAAAATTCCCATGAAACGCATTGTTCATCCAGATCACATAACGTTCTAATAGTGGTTTATTTAACCCGTATAACTCGCGCAATTCCGCTTTGCGTTCAGGGCTTAACTTGATATTACCTGTTATAAAATCTCCGGGAGTTAATGCATACAGGCAAAAGATCAATAACGATGCTGCTAATAAAATAAACAGAGTATACGCTAGACGCTTGATTAAGTAGCTACTCATATGCTCAACTCCTTGTTACCGATTACTTCAAATTCCATTGCGGTACACTGGATGCAATACCGTTAAATGGACTTACGGTCAAATCTTGAATACGTCCGTTATAGGCATACACAACTTTTTTGTAGTTAGTGAAAATGACAGGCAGATCATCATTTAATAATTTGAAAATATCAGCATAGATTTTTTTGCGTTGTTCAATATCGTTGGTAGCTAACGCTTCGTTATACAATTTCACAAATTCAGGATTATCATATCCTTTGATCTCTCCATCCAGAAATTGCACCAATCCATCGGAAGGATCTGTTAACATCGGTGTCGAGAATGAAGCTAGATCATAATCTCCACCTTCCACTTTAGAAGCAAGCGAGTTGAAATCTGCAAATACTTCCGGTTGGAAATCGACACCGATCGCTTTGAAGTTTTCAGTGGCAACAGCGATAAAGATATCGGTTTGTGGGCTTTTGGAACCTAGATAATGTAGAGTCAGCTTTTGACCATCTTTTTCACGAATCCCATCTGCTCCGGCTACCCATCCTGCTTCATCCAGCAATTGATTCGCTTTTTCTGCGCTATAAGCATAAGGATTGATGCCATCGGTGGTGTATGCCCATGAGATCGGAGCCGCAGGAATATTAGCAATTTCCCCTGCACCTTGATTGGCATCTACATAGATACTTTGACGATCCAGTCCGTAAGCAATCGCTTGACGTACTTTTTTGTCTTTCAATGCTTCATGCTCTAGATTGGCTTGTAAAAAGCTATACGTACTCGGCGTATACGGCAAAATATTAACAAATCCCAAACTTTTGAGTTTGTCGATATTTTCTTGAGTAGCGCTAAAGGAAGCAAAATCGATTTCCCCTGTCTCTACATATTGCCATGTATCCCCTTCTGATGTTTTGTAGATAAATTTTTTCGTTTTAGGTGCGCCTTTGAAATAATTCTCATTGGCTGTAAAACGCACTTCTTGCCCTGGAATAAATTTGGTTAAAACATACGGCCCATTGCCAAGTGGAGTCTGATGTAACTTTTTGATATATTCCAGTTCGCCGAATTTATAGTCTTTGCCATAATAGGCTTTGGATAATACATCACTTCCTAGCGTTAACAATGCAGTTGCATTAGGCTTCTCAATCGTTACTGAAATGGTCTGTGGATCAATAACTTTGATGCCTGAGATTGTCGATGCTTTGCCGGCTTTGTATGCTGCTCCACCTACAATCCCTAATGTTGGAATAAGAGAATCGTTGTCGTACGATTTGTCATGCAAAATCGTCCAGGTGAACGCTACATCGTCTGCGGTAAGGGGCGAGCCATCACTAAATTTCAAATTTTTACGCAAATGAAACGTATATGTAAGTTGATCTTTGGACAAATCCCAACTTTCAGCCAGATTAGGAGTCGGTAGTCCTTTATCATCTGTTGTCACTAGCGGCGCATATAGTAGCGAGGACACATTGCCATCATATCCGCTTTGATGGAAATAAGGAGTGAACGCTCCTGCTGGATCGGTTAACGCCATAATAATCGTATCTGTACGTTGCTGAGCAGTAGCAGGTAACTTGGTAAGATCAGGTGCTTTGAATAAACTGGTCAAAGCAGTAGTCTGCTGTGCTGCGGTTGTGCCATTTGCTGCTGAAGAACTGCTATTGTCAGCTCCTCCACTAGAGCATGCTGTAAATAACAAAGAAGCCATAAGCACGCCAGATAGTAAAGTTACACTTTTTTTCATCATACATTCCCCTAATATTTATTATTCCGACCTGTTAACTATGTTATTAGTCGGTAAAGCTATTATAGGAATCTAAAACGGTTCTGTAAAGAGAGAACTTAAAATCATTTCCGAAAAAAGTTAATATCTAACAGTTGAATAGATCATGCTTGCATCACATTCTACTGCTATCTCAAAGCACAGCAAAAAGATCGTTCCTGTTCTAGAAACGATCGAGTAGCATATAGACTTTATCTATTTATCGTTTTCAATAAAATGCATTAACATCTGTTGTAGATGATCAATCGCATAAGTGCGCAGACTATAAACTGTTAGCGTTTCTCCTTGAATATGTGCATGGAGTAAGCCAGCACTACGTAACTTGGTAACATGATCATGCGTAATGCCTTTCGATAATCCTAAATGACGTACAATTTCGATAAAGCTACGTGGCCCATTATACAGATATTTTAATATTTTCAAACGGCTCTGTTCAGCCAGTGCTCGAATAACACGATATTCATAAGGCGGTAATTCAGCAGAATCGCCCAAGTACAATTTAGCAGGATAATGACAGATAACCAATAAATTATAGGCATAAATAATATTAAGCGGTTTGAAGTGATAATGAGGAATAAGAATAAGACGCTTGGGTTCAGTATCCGGTTCAAATATAATCCCATTGGTCAATTCATCTACAAAAGTATCCAGATGATGTTGTTGCTTGAGTATCACTTGTTTCTGTTCATATTCTTGTTGAAGCCCTGTAATAATCTGCTGATCGATCGTCGAAAAGTAATATTCATTCCATTGTTGAAACAAAATCAGTATGCGGCTACGTAAGCGCGCTACACCCTGAACTGGAAGTGATGTATATTCAGAAATGAGTGCTTCTAATTGTTGTACTGTCATCTCTTCTATCCATTGGATAAATTGTTCAGGTGTGTCTTTGCCACAGCAACAGACGAGCAAAACGATCAATCTCCAGTCTGCATCGATTGCAGTCTGAGCCAGACGCTCTGCAAATGCAGAAGGTAAGCGCTCCTCTATCGATTTGGCCCAGGAAGGGTCTAGATCGATTTTTTTATAAGAAGGACGGCAAATATACGTATGCAAGCTGTTAAGACATTCATATAAAGGGTTAAATTGAAGCTCAATCGTATAGGGGATAGACTTGGAAACAGTCAGCGAATCACTCAATACAGACACAACCTTTCTTGGGCGTATTTTATCGTATCCGCGATTACTTTGGCAATCTATTATCCCAATTGCATTTATTCACTGGATACAAGGCATACAACGTAACACTAAGACAAGGCACAACAAAAAGCTGTTTCTTTGATCATCATAGCCTTTACACATGACTACTTTTTCCCAAAGAAACAGCTTCAAGTTAGTACCAGACTGAAATTAAGATAAATGTGTTGCTGAAATAGCGTATTGTTTGGCTTGCTTCAATGCAACAGACGCTGTATTTGCCAAAAATGTAGCTGTACTGCTTAATGCACGTTCATCGACATCAAATGACGGATGATGCCACTCTTGCGGGCCTGACGTACCCACAAAGATAAAGACACCTGGCACTTCTTTTTGATAAAAAGAAAAATCTTCACTTGCCGGTGATACAGCAGGCTCTACTACTTGCAGATCACTTTGTTCGGCTGCGATATGCGCTGCTCCTGTCCACTGCTCATCATTCAGAACAGGAGGTGGGCCGGATAACCATTTTATATGGGCAGATGTGCCAAAAGCATTTGCTACACCTTCCACAATCTGTTCAAATCGAGCTAACACTTGCTCTCGTACCTGTTCATCAAATGTACGGATTGTTCCTTGCAAAACAGCCCGATCAGGAATTACGTTCCATACATGTCCGCTATTTAACTGGGTTACACTAATTACAGCACCTTGTTGAGAGCTAATATTGCGACTGACGATCGATTGTAATGCTGTCACAATATGTGCAGAGACAACAATTGGATCAATACCTGCTTCCGGTACAGCAGCGTGTGTACCGACTCCCGCTACTTCTACAATAAATCCATCTGCTGCTGCCATTAGTGCACCATTTCGAATCCCTACTGTGCCTACAGGTAGATCAGGCTTGTTATGAAGTCCGAAGATCGCTTGTACATCTTCCAGTACTCCACTTGCGATTACTTGCTGAGCTCCTTTGGCTTTTTCCTCAGCAGGTTGAAAAATCAATCGTACTCTTCCTTGCAGTTGATGCTCCTGTTCTTTGAGCAGATAAGCCGCTCCTAGCAAAGAAGCCGTATGAAAATCATGACCACATGCGTGCATGTTACCTTTAATTTCTGAAGCAAAAGGTAATCCTGTCTCTTCTTGTACAGGTAAAGCATCAATATCTGCACGTAGCGCAATGACAGATTCTCCTGTTCCAATCTCTGCGATAATGCCTGTTTTCAGATCAGGAAAAGAAAGAATCTCTATATCTGCCGCTTCTAACAATTGACGGATATAGGCTGTTGTCTGTATTTCTTCCCCTGATAATTCAGGATAACGATGAATATGTCTACGGATATCAGTAAGTTGCTGTTGAAGCCCTTTCGTTAACGGCATGTTATATTACACCTCCAATGAAGCTTCGACCTCTGCCTGAACAAAGGCTTGTTGTAATAATTCAAATGAACGCACACGTTTATGAAAATTCTGAATCACTGTATGCACAACCAATTCTTCGATACCGTATTTCTTACGAATATCGGATAATTGTTGATACACTGACGAAGGAGAACCTTTGACTACTTTGGCTTCTTTCACTTCGATCCGATATTTTTCAGCAGATTGTCTACCAAATTCTTCCGCTTGCTCAATCGTACCTACTGTAAGTACTTTACCACTTTCCAGATGAATCTTAACAGATAAATTCTCACCTGCTAATTGTGCAGCTTCTTCTTCTGTCTCTGCAACAATTATAGACAAAGCAAGAATAACATGTGGTTTCGGATATTCAATCGAAGGAACGAATTGCTCGCGATAATTACGTACAGCCGTAAGAGCCACTTCTTCATCGCCATTGATAAATTGAGAGAATACATAGGGCAATCCTAATGTTGCCGCTACTTCTGCACTGTTGGAACTTGCTCCAAGTACAAATAAATTAGCAGGTTGCGCAGGATTCGGGCTGACATGAATACCGGCTAGCGCATGATCATCTGCGATTCGATTGTAGATATAATTGCGTGTTTCGATAATTTTGTCTGTTAAGCTTAAAGAACTTGACGGCTGGTCTCCTTGTAAAGCACGTGTTGATCGTGGTAAGCCTCCTGGAGCACGCCCTATTCCTAATTCTACTCTGCCTGGTGCAAGTGTAGATAATACATTAAAATTCTCAGCAACTTTGTACGGGCTATAATGTTGTAACATGACTCCACCTGAGCCAATTGTGATTTTTTTCGTTTTGGCGAGCAAATACGAGATTAAGACTTCCGGTGAAGAACCAGCTACATGAGCAGAATCATGATGCTCGGATACCCAGAACCGACGATAACCCAATTCTTCAGCAATTTGAGCAAGCTCTATCGTATGTCGAAAAGCATCTTCTGCGGTTTCTCCTGCAAATTGTGGGCTTTGATCCAAAATACCTATCGGAATACTCATTTTCTGTTCCT
The DNA here is from genome assembly GCF_042681745.1 of Paenibacillus nicotianae. Lineage (NCBI taxonomy): Bacteria > Bacillati > Bacillota > Bacilli > Caryophanales > Paenibacillaceae > Paenibacillus > Paenibacillus nicotianae. The sequence continues at coordinate 1,664,796 of NZ_JBHUGF010000010.1, forward strand.
CCCTTAATCGATGTGTACTGCTATTTTTCAAATAGAATACATAGCTTGCGGTGTAATACGGCTTAAAAATTGACGGGTACGTTCTTCTTTGGGACGTTGAAAAATCTCTTCCGGCGTTCCTTCTTCAACAACGACTCCACCGTCCATAAATACCACATGATTCGCAACATCTCTGGCAAAATCCATTTCGTGAGTTACGACGATCATTGTGATTCCTTCTTTCGCTATTTTGCGAATAACACTTAACACTTCACCGACCAGTTCTGGATCAAGTGCTGAAGTCGGTTCATCAAAAAGGATCACTTCTGGATTCAAAGCCAGTGCTCTAGCGATGCCAACACGTTGCTGTTGCCCACCGGATAGCTGACTCGGATAATGATCTAATTTAGTCCCAAGCCCTACTTTTTCAAGTACCTGTACACTGATCTCGCGTGCTTTATCTTTAGGAATTTTACGAACAATGGTTAATCCTTCCATCACATTTTCCAGTGCTGTTTTATGCTTGAATAGATTATATTGTTGAAAAACCATCGCTGTCTGTTGACGTAGCGCATGGATTTCTTTTTTAGTAGGATGCTTGGTATCGACATGTAGATCACCGATCGTAATCTGTCCTGCATCCGGCTTTTCCAAATAATTAATACAGCGTAGTAGCGTTGTTTTACCGGAACCACTTGGGCCTAGAATAACGACTACTTCCCCTTTTTTCACTTGCAGATCAATATGATGAAGCACTTCATGTTTGCCAAATGACTTCGATATTTGTTCCAGTTGAATCATATTACATCACACCTCCGCGATGATAAGCGTTGAGACGTTTTTCTAACCATCCACTGCCTCGTTCGATCAATAACGTCAATCCCCAGAACAAAACAGCAGCAGCGATATACGCTTCAAAGTATTTCCAGTTGTTCGCAGCAACCACCAGCGCTTGAGCATTAATTTCAACAACAGAGATCGTATAAGCAAGTGTTGATCCATGTAACATCCCAATGACTGAATTTGATAAATTCGGTAGGCTGACTGCTAAAGCTTGTGGCAACACGATTCGGCGTAAAGCTTGCGGTGTCGTCATTCCAATGGAATGAGCCGCTTCGATCTGTCCGCGATCGACTGCAACAATGCCGGCTCTTACCACTTCAGACATATACGCTCCTGCGGTAATTGAAAAGGCAATAAAGACAAATCCAATCAGTGGAATTGATGCTGAAGTCAATGACCATCCTAAGTGAGCAGATAGACTATCGATCAGAATCGGTAAGCCAAAATAAATTAACAATAAATGCATCAACATCGGTGTACCGCGTATAAAAGTCACGTAAGCGGTAGAAAGCTGAGACAATCCAGGAATTCGATAAATGCGACATAATGCTACCCCCGTTCCTATCAATAGACCGCAGATCACAGAAACAAAAGTAATCATAAGCGTAGTCGGTAATGCTTTAAAAAGGCTTAGAAATGCTGTCCACATAAACGATGGATCAAGTGTCATCCACTTCTACCTCCTTTGCTAAGTGCAGATACAGGACGGCTCAACCATTTGCGTCGTATGACTGCTGAACTCTGTCTCACACTTGCTTCATGACGATGTAGACGACGTTCTAACCATAAAAACACTTGTTCCAAAATCATACTGATTACAAAGTAGATTAAAGATAAAGCAATATACGTCTCTACAAAATGTTGTGTTGCTGTTCCTAGTGTCTGTGATCTGCCTGTCATCTCCATTACACCTAACGTAAAAGCAAGCGAAGTGTCTTTCAGATTGCCGATCACCAGATTACCGAATAACGGAATACTGATTGCTAACGCCTGGGGCAAAATAATACGTGTAAACGTCTGATATCCACTCATTCCGATCGATTGTGCGGCTTCAATTTGTCCTTTATCGACTGCACTGACAGAAGCTCTTATCATTTCAGAGACAAAAGCTCCACTGTTCAGTGCATACGCCAGAATCACAAAGTACAACACCGCCACTCTAGAAATATCGATATTGATCCATTGCAGAATCGTCGGAAGTCCATAATAAATCAGGAATAATTGAATTAGAATCGGTGTCCCACGAAAAAACGATACATACACTTGCGAGATACGCTTGAGCACAGGCACATTATAGAGACGAGGTAAAGCAACAAGCATTCCGATCACAAGACCTAATAGAATCGAGCTACCTACAATGAGCAGTGTGATATTAAGATAAGCCAACAACTTGGGAATAAAATCAAACACATACGTGATATCGAATTTTCTGCTCATGTATTATGTGCTCCTTTCTACTGGCTCGTTGTCTTATTTGGTTACTTTGGCTTCTTCTAATGTTTTGGTGAAATCGTCACCTAACCATTGCTCACTTAATTTTTTGAGTGTTCCATCTGCTTTAATTTCAGTGATCGCTTGATCGATCTCGTCAGCAAGAGGTTGCTCGTCTTTGCGGAAAACGAAAAAGACATTGGATTGATTTAACGGTTCACCGACTGTTTTGAGTGCTACATTACCGTCAGCATCTGTATTGAAACGATTGGCAAAGTCTGTAGTAATCGTAGCATCTACCCGCCCTGATACGATTTGTTGTACAGTATCATTGGCTGCTCCACTACTATAGACAACATCTATACCGTTGTTATGTGTCTTGTTATATTCATTAAGTAGATAAGCCGCATTGCTTGTAGCTCCTGTCAGTACTTTTTTTCCAACCAGATCATCTAGCCCTTTGATCGTATTGTTATCTTTGGCAACCGCTACACGGTTAAGGAAAATGCTATAGGGTACTTTGTTAAATAGATATTTTTGTTCACGTTCAGGATTTGTCTCCATCTGGTGAGCAACAAAATCAATTTTGTTCGTTTCCAGGCTTAGTAATAGATTGGAGAATTCCATCGTTTTAAATTCAAATTCTACATCCGGTAAACGTTTATCAATCTCACGTACCAATTCAACATCATAGCCGGTAAGCTTACCGTTCTCATCAATAAAGCAGACATTGGGGAAAGCTGTTCCTGTACCGACGATGATCTTCTTTACACCGCCTGTAGAAGCTGTTGCATTATTGCTATCTGATGCAGAAGACGTTCCTCCTGCTGAACCTCCACTTGATTCGCTAACTGATGCGCACCCTGACAGTACCAGCATCAAAATAGCCACCCATAATGTTAGTACTGTTAGTCCTGTTTTTCTTCTCATTTTCTTCTTCCCCCTAATTCATATCAACTTAATCGGATTTAGCATGTGATAAATCTATCATCGTCCTTTCTCAGCGTCAATAACCTGGATAATAGGAAAGTTCTATCGGTGTATTGAACAAATCAATAGGTGTGGGGGAAACACATGTTAGAGGTAAGATGGTGCAATAAAATACAGCCGCTACGAGGGTAGATTCTTCTTGTCGTCGCTAGTAAAAGAATATCCCTTGAATTTACCGCTTTGCGGTGGGGATATTCTTTTAAAGGCGAGCGCTTCGCTCTTTCAGAATGAATCTTCCCTCTTCGCTTGTGCTTGGAGGGAAAATGATTGTAAATAATCATACTTAGGTGGTATATTTGTTTCCCTTGTGGGAAGGGTAACAGTAGAGATAAAAATAAGCTGGGCTTTAGGTTGAAAATGGTCTTTAGTTAGATAGATTGGTATTAAGTTTGGTATTGAATTTTAGTTTTGAAGTCTTATTGGATGTAATTTTGTGAGCTATTTGTTTACAATACATCTTTTAATACATTAGGTTGATGTAATAGGTTTGGGGCAATGGTCGATAAGATTTTTTGTAGACTTATAGGTATTGTTTGGGAGTAATGAATTGGCATGTTAGGTTTGAAAATAGGTTATTTTTTTACCTTATAGAACAAAATGTGTCTTGATTATTGGTTCTATTAGTTCTCTTAGTTTTCTTGATATCATTTTGTATTGATTTCTTCTATAGATCACTTTTTGTGAAATGACCTATAGGTTAACATTTGTATTTTAGTATGATTTGTTGTTCTTTTACTTATGATGGATTGTGGTTGTACTTCTTTTGATGTTCTGCATCTGTTATAGACGATGATAAGATGATCTGTTTGCTTTTATTCTACCCTGTTTCGTTAGATCGTTGAGTGAAGTAGCGATTGATCAGGTTGTTGGCTACGGAAGTAGTCGTTTTCGTGTAGCAATTCAGCCAGTGTGGTAGCGAATGTAGATGGTTGTTCTTTTAGTGTAATCAGGCTGGTTTGTAGAGAGATGCCTGTCACTTCTGGGATATAGATAGGGAACAATTCGCCACGCATGACTTCTTCATGTACACTCAGTCCGGGTAAAAAAGCGATTCCTGCTTTTTGTAAGACAAGTTTTTTGGCTGTTTCTGAATGATCAACATGGAAAGCGATATCAGGTGGAAATTCCAACGTCTCGAATACACGATGAATCCGAAGCCAATCTAATGATCCACATTCAAAGAAAATTAATGGTTGTTCTTGCAATGATGTAATCGTTGCTCGTCCTTTTTGCACAAAAGGATGGTCTTTATATACGTATAAGGAAATAGGATCTTCGTAAAAAGAAACAGTTCGAATCGCAGGATGCATGACTTTGCGGACAAATCCAATATCAATTTCTTTATTCATTAATTTATGCAACAGTTGATCAGTCGTTGAAGTGATCAGCTTAAAATTTGTTTGCGGGTATTTTTGTTTGAGTTTGGGAAGCAGTTCAGGAATAACATAATTAGAGACCGCTACAGTACAACCTATGGTCAGCTCCTGTGGTGTAACTTTAGCTGTCTGAATACGCTGTTTGCCTTTTTGTATTACTTGCAAGACTTGTTGTGCATATGGTAGAAATCTTCTTCCTTCTTCAGTTAATAAAATTTGCCGACCCAGACGTTCAAATAATTTGCAGCCAAGTTCTCTTTCTAATGTCTGGATACGTGCTGATACAGACGGTTGAGAAAGGAATAACACTTCTGCTGCTTTATTAAAACTGCCATAATGGTTGATATAGACAAATGCCTCTATATTTTCAATATTCATCATTCCATCCCCTTTCTTACTTTTCCCATTAACTAACTTGGTTTTATGTATCATATTCCCTGTTTTGACACTTGTCAACGGGGGAATATGCAATTTAAAATAACCCGCCACCCCTTATGATCACTGGGATCAGGAGCAACGGGCACTTCTTGGACTTATCACCATTTTGGGAAAATCGTTTATCTTTTGGCTATATCATATTTCAGAGTATTTTATAGAATTTAGACTTTTACTGTTTTGGTCTGATAGCGATTCTGTGGAATAGCTACTCCTAGATTTTCGCGTAATGTATCATACTCGTAATCTTGACGATAAATGCCTTTTGCTTGCAAAATCGGTACGACCAAATCAACAAAATCATGCAATCCGCTAGGAAGATCAGAGTGAATAATAAATCCATCAGATCCTTTTTGTTCAAACCATTCTTCGATTTGGTTAGCTATTTGCTCTGGTGTACCGATAAAATTTCCACGCGGCGTAGCTGCTTGTAATGCAACTTCACGTAATGTTAGACCACGCTCGCGTGCATCTTTTTTAATTTTGTCTGTTCCGCTACGGAAACTATTGCTTCCGATATCTTGTAAGTCTGGAAAAGGCTCATCTAGTGGATATTGTGAAAAGTCATGATGATCGAAAAAGCGTCCTAAAAAGTCGAGCGCTTTATCAATCGTTACCAGATCAGCAATTTCACGATATTTTTGCTCTGCTTCAGCTTCAGTTCTGCCAATAATAGGTGATATTCCTGGTAAAACTAATAACTCTTCTTCCTGACGTCCATACTGAACAGCACGTTTTTTTACATCTGTATAAAAAGCTTGAGCATCATGTAACGTCTCTTGTCCGGTAAAGATCGCATCTGCTGATTGTGCGGCTAGATTTTTGCCATCTTCTGACGATCCCGCTTGGAAAATCACAGGCTGTCCTTGCCGGGATCGTCCAATATTTAAAGGCCCTTGAACCGAAAAGTGTTTTCCTTGATGATGAAGTGTGTGCAATTTTTCTGGATCAAAAAATACACCAGATTCTTTATCTCTGACAAAAGCATCTTCTTCCCATGAATCCCATAACCCTTTGGTAACTTCCAAATACTCGGCTGCAATCTGATATCGTTCAGGATGAGAAGGATGATCACCCCGGCTATAATTTCGTGCTGATCCTTCTAACGGTGATGTGACAACATTCCAGCCTGCACGTCCTCCACTGATATGATCGATCGATGACAATTGACGTGCTACAGTAAATGGCTCGCTATAACTGGTGGATATCGTTCCTACCAACCCGATTCGTGAAGTAACGGCTGCAAGAGCAGACAATATCGTTACCGGCTCAAATCGATTCAAAAAGTGTGGCAATGACTTTTCATTAATAAACAATCCATCTGCAATAAATACCAGATCAAACTTGCCTTCTTCTGCTTTAAGCGTTTGCCGTTTGTAAAAGTCAAAGCTTACACTGGCATCACTTTGTACCTCAGGGTGTCGCCATGTGGACATACTTCCTCCAATTCCATGAATGATTGCCCCAAATTTCAATTGTCTTTTGTTAGTACTCATCATTGATCACTCCTTCTTGTTATCGTTAGGATCGTTTCTGTTTTATTTCGATATTTATAGTTAATCTTTCCTTATTCGTTAAAAGGTATACCTTACAACACTGTTACGGATCGTTGAGCGGATTCTGCTTCTTGAGCCAACAAATGAGCTAACCCTTCCAAATCCGTTTCTAAAAATGCAGTATATGTGCCATTACGACCTACTTCAACGACAGGCACATGCCGGATACCGTATTTGGCTTCAAGTACATCGCGTAGACCATCGTTACCTGCAACTTCTAGATTGATATAATGATGATGATTCACTTCTAGATAGTTTTTGATCTCCGCGCAGAAGTGGCATCCTGTTTTACTCCACAAAATAATATGTTGACCTTGATTTGCAGTCGTTTCTAACGTTGATGACATGTCTTTGTCCTCCTCTGAATGTAGGTGTAGAGATAATTTTATTGATATCTTATAATTCCGACCTATTAAGTTGGTTAAGATTATATAAAGTCTAGCACCCTGCTATCTACAGCGTCAATTGGTTACTATATCAATACATTCTATACATATATCAAAATCTTCTATCTTTGCTTTTAAAAGCTCTATCTTTCTGGCATAACCTCCACCTAGCGATTGATTTTTATCTTTACAAAACCGATCATTATGATGACGAAAAGCAAGTGCAATTGCGCTATAGTTAAATATGTTCTTCTATTAAGAACATGTTCTAGGCTATTATATTTAACTCTGAATTGTTAGTTAGGAACATGTTAAAATAGAAATGAGTATTTGATATGAAAGGAAGTATCGATTTGAAAAAATCACAGGATTTTTTAAATTACTTATTTTTATTTCGTTTATTACTGACAATGATTATTATTTATAATCTAGGCATTTATTATATGGATCATTCTTTTTTAGTATGGAGTCTATTTTTTGTAACGATGTGTTTTTATGTATTTATGCTCTGGTCTAATATCCGACTGTCGATTACTTATATTATTGTGTTTACTCTCTTTTTATTTTCGATGATCTGGCTGTCTGCTTATATTTCCAAAGAACCGCAAGATTATAATTCTGTTTTGTGGGCTTGGTTCGTGATTCTGAGCTTTATTTCAAGTAAGCAACAAAAAATGGCGACTGTTGTATTGATTATCGTAGGCATAGTGATGTTAATTTCTGGACTGGACAATGGCTATCCTTACAGTCTTATTATCGTGCTTGCAAGTATTTATTTTGGGATTCACAGTCTGAGCCGTTATATTGGTGTTCTCAAAATTAACAGCGAACAGCTCAAAGAACTGGAGCAGGTTCATATGGAGTTACAACGAACCTATGCAGAGTTGCAAGACAGCACTGTACAATCGATACGATATGCCGCACTAACGGAGCGCACGCGAATCGCAGGAGAGATTCATGATGGATTAGGTCATCATTTCACTTCCCTTATTGTGCAGATGCAAGCTTTGAAATGGATGATCAAACAAGATCCTGAACGTGCAGAATCGACTGTTGATCAATTGCTAGACGTATCCAGACAAGGACTTGCTGAAGTACGCAGTGTAGTTAAAGACTGGTCTGTACATGAAGGTGGTGTAGAAGGTCTTCAAGAGTTGGCGACTCAGATCACTCATCGCGCAGGGTTACAGTTAAGTTTTACCGGTCAGGGTACTTTTAGTATATGGGGTGAATTAATAGATAGTGTGTTATATCGTGTATTGCAAGAGTCGTTAACTAATATTATTCGCCATGCCGAAGCAAGTACTGTTGAGATTACGATTACCGAGACTTCTCAGCACGTTCAATTATCGATAGCTGATGATGGCAAGTATCGTAGAGATCAACCGTTACAATACGGATTCGGTATCCAAAATATGATTCGTCGTTGTGAAACGATACATGGTCAGTGTACATTTGCTGCTCGTCCACAAGGTGGGCTTTGGATCAAAGTGACATTGCCTCTCAATACTCACATGATAACTAAAAATTAAATGAATCAAGGAGAATCTCTATATGAGTTCAACAGAGCCTATACGTATTATGTTAGCAGATGATCAAGCTCTTATCCGTCAAGGGATTCGTTATGTACTTGATCTACAAGCAGATATGCAAGTCGTTGCTGAAGCCGCAACAGGTCAAGAAGCGATTCAATTAGCGTTGCAATATATTCCACATCTTATCCTTATGGATATCCAGATGCCTGAATTATCAGGTATTGATGCTACCCGTCGTATTCTATCTGTACATCCAGAAATCAAAATCATTTTACTGACTACCTTCGATGTTCAAGATTATGTAATTGATGGTATACGTGCAGGAGCTTCTGGTTATTTACTCAAAGATATTGATATGACTGAAATGATTGTAGGTATACGTTCCATTCTGGCAGGAGGTGCAATCTATAATAGTACAACTGCTGGAGGAGCACTGATTCAATTGTTAGGTGAAAGTGAGTCTGCGTATCCACCTAACTCTTCTTATATTCCTGCACCTGTGTTAGAGCCATTAACCGATCGTGAACTGGAAGTATTGCAAGCGATGGCGTATGGTAGACGTAATTTTGAGATTGCAGAAGAATTATATGTATCCGAAAGTACGATCAAAACCCATGTACACAATATTATTCAAAAATTAGGTGTCAAAGACCGGACACAAGCGGTTGTCACTGCAATACGTCAGCAATTGGTGAAATAGTAATATGTCTAGCAAGATTTTCGTATAGTAATAGTAGTGTTAGTATCTATTCATTAATAGATAGACAAAAAAAGTCAGTTTACTGAGAGAGAACATACTCAAAGTAAACTGACTTTTACTATATTAGGATTGATAAGATTTGCTTCTTTAACCTTTAACCGATCCTGCTGTCATGCCTGTCACAAAGAATCGTTGTAAGAAAACAAATAAAATAACCATCGGTACTGCTGTAATTACGACACCTGTTAATAACAAGGTGTAGTCGGTAACATACTCACCGCGGAACTGCATCAAAGCAAGTGGTAATGTTAATTTGTCTGTACTATTAATCAGCAACATCGGAATTAATAGATCATTCCAGACCATTACAAATAGAAATGCTGCGGTAGCTGCAAGCGAAGGCCCGGATAATGGCAAGACTAGACGCCAGTAAATTTTCCATTCACTTGCTCCATCGATACTGCCAGCTTCCATCATCTCTTTGCTTAACATTTCCATAAATCCTGTTAGTGTAAATACAGTCAAAGGCAATAATCCTGCTGCGGTCACAAGAACCAATGCTCCAAGATTATCAGACCAGCCGATTTGGCGTACTAATGAATACAGTGGCAACATACTAACCTGTGAAGGAATAATTAAGCCAGCTACAAAGTACACAAATGTATACCTTCCCATACGTCCACCGAGACGGATAATCGCATACGCAATCAGACTGCCTAAAAATAGATCAAGTGCTACCGTACTTAGTGTGACACGAGCACTATTCCAAAAATACTGCCACATCGGTTGAGCGTCAAAAATCGATACAAAATTTTGAATCGTCCACGGATTAGGCCAGCTTAATGGGTTAGCAAAAAATGCCTGACTTGTTTTGAACGAAGAAGTGATTACAAAGTATAACGGTGCTGCTACAAGCAGAGCATACAGCACCATAATGATACGTCCGATCCATTTCATCGCAGTTCACCATCCTGCTGCTTGTCTATTCGGTATACTATCATCCGTTAGCACCGCCTCTACGAAGAGCTTTGAATTGCGCTATCGTTAACAGTCCGAGCAGAACAAGGAAGATCATCGATCCTGCGGATGCTAGACCAAATGAATAATTCGAGAACGCAAGATGATAAATATACGTAGTCAGAATTTCGGTTGCATAGTTAGGCCCACCATCTGTCATAACAAAGATCAGATCAAACGCTTTGAATGATTGAATCGTTGTGTACGAGACAACAATCGTTGCAGATGGTGCAAGTAACGGCCAAGTGACTTTACGGAAAATCTGGAAACGTGTCGCTCCATCGATACGTGCTGCTTCCATTAACTCTTCTGGGATCGCATGCAGACCAGCAATAAACACAATCATCATCTGTCCGGCATGCGCCCATATTTGCACAAATGCTATCGCATAAAGCGCAATATTCGCATCTCCTGTCCAGCTAGCTGTAAATTGCTCCAGTCCGCCACTTGTTAATGCTGTATTTAATAATCCTAGAGAAGGATCATAAATAAACGACCAGATTAATCCTACAGACACCGAAGATAAGATCGCTGGAAAAAAGTACAATGCACGCAGAAATACACGAGTACGCGTATTTTTAGCAAGAATTAGTGCAAGAATCAAAGACACAATCGTCTGAATAATAACAACGGTCAACATAAACTTTACATTATTAAAAAATGCTTTGCGAAAAACAATACTATCAAAGCTATCTTTGTAATTCGATATCCCTACAAAATCATAAGAAGTCGATACGCCATCCCAATTGGTAAACGAATAAAATAAACCAGATACGGCTGGATAAACAAATAGCCCTGTATACAATAACAGTCCGGGTAGCATAAAGAACCAAAGTGTTTTGCGATTCATCATAAGTTCCTATTACCTTGCCCTTCAGCGCTCTATCACCTTAAAGCGCGTTTTCTTGCTTATACTTATACTTGTAATTTACTTCGTTTGTTGGTCTACAATCGCTTGTGCATCTTGTGCTGCTTGTTCAGGTGTTGCTCCACCTAATACTGATTGAATCGAGTTTGTTACCGCTTTTTGATTTTCAGAATTCAAAATAGTAAAGCGAGGTTGGAACAATGTCTTTTTATTTGCCCATTCACCAGCAATTTTCAATTCTGGACTATCATAAGTAATATCTTTTAATGTTACATTTTGTCCAGTTTCATTAGCATACTGACTAGCCATATCCGGTTGACTCAAAAATTCAAGGAATTTTTTAGCTTCTGCTGGATGTTTAGAGCGACTATTTACACCTAACATAAATGTACTGGTGTGTACCCCTTCATATTTAGCTTGATCTGCCGATACAGTAATAGGTGCTAATAATGCTTGTTTCAGTTCTGGATTCTGTTTTGCATTTTGTGCTAATTGATAAGAACCACTTGCTAACATCGCTGCTTTACCTTGAATAAATAAAGCACCTGCTGCTGCATCTTTCGTTCCTAGCGAATTATCCTGAAAATAACCATTATCATTTAACTCTTTAAATTGAGTAAGTGTTTTGACCCAGAACTCATCTGTTAATTTGGCTTGACCGGCTTCAACTTTGGTGAAAATATCTTCGCTTGGTTCGTTATTCATAACCATTGTATTCATTAACTGCCCTGGACCAATATCCGCTCCAGCAAAAGCAATCGGAATAATTCCGTTTTGTTTGAGTGTTGCACATAATTTCAAGAATCCTTCCCAATCGTTGGGAGGCGTTAAATTATATTTTTTGAAAATTTCAGTATTATAAATCGGTTGATTGTACACCAATTGATAAGGAACTGCCCATTGTTTTCCATCTTTTGCGCCTACATCAATTAAGTCAGCATTATAGTTTTTCAAAAAGGACTCATTGGTTAAATCTGTATATAGACCTGCTTTGGATAAAGCTGCGTATTGTGCACCTGGGAAAGAAGCAAATACATCGCCTACAGAACCATCTGTTAACTTCGCTTGCGCTGTAGATTGATATTGATCTGATGTTAAAGTCTGCATATCTACTTTGATCGTTGGATTTTTGGCTTCAAATTGATCAATAATTTTCTGGAAAGCTTGTGTATCTTCTCCACGCCAATGCAAAAAGCTGATTGTTACTTTTCCATCTGCCGAGCTATCAGAGCTATTTCCACAAGCAGATAGAACCACTGTCAGTAGTAAAGTCAGTGCTAAAACAAAAGAAGATTTCATTTTGATATTTTTCATTACGCGTCCTCCATCTGCTGTTAGAATCTATTGGTACATCAATAAAAATGATTATTGTTTTCAAAACCCATCATTTTAGTGGGAATACCATGATTTAGATCATAGCAATTTGATTGTAAACGAACAATGTCATTTTGTCGTGTATTATTTTGTCATTATGTAGTATATAATAAAGAAGTTATATTACATTTGGAAAGGATGAAAGTTCAATATGCTTCGTTCTATTGAAACAAATCGTGAAGTGGTTGAACGGTTTCTTATTTCTCCTTCCTTATTTTCGCAATCTGGAGGATTAAGAATTGCTCAAGCCGGTCGTTATTTTCTCAAAGCCCATAGTAGACGTTTATTTACAGGCATCGATAATTGCTTTTGGATCGCTAATCGACATGGCGGAGTGATTATTCATAAAGGTCAAAGCTATATTCTTGGCTTATATAATGTATGGTGTATTTCCCCTAACGAGCCTTTTGAATATATTAATAATATGGATGAAGATCTGGAAACGTATTATATTTGTTTTACCGGTCCTCAAGCCAGATTACTTATAGAGCAAAGTGGTATGCATCAAGGATATAGTGAAGTTAGTGCAGAGTTATTTGATCAATTACAAGCCAAATTTGAACAGATTCTCGCTACCAATGAAGACTCTAATCAGTTTAGTAGTGAATTGCGACGATTGGAATTGTTATATAGCATTTTTGCAGAATTATCTTCTGATCATTCTTCTCATGTGAATCATTATGTATCTGATGTGGTATCATCGACGACTTCATGGATGGAAGAAGCGATCGCTTATATTCATAGTCATTATGATCGCGGTATTACTGTGGCAGATGTAGCCAGTCAGGTAGGCGTACATCGTACTCATTTTAGTAAACAATTTCATCAGGTGCATCAGACTCCACCTGCTGAATATATCCGTAGTCTCAAAATGAGCAAAGCACGTCAATTACTGACCGAAACCAATTATTCTTTAGCTGAAATTGCTTACTCTGTCGGTTATCCTGATTTATTTTCATTCTCCAAAGCGTTCAAAAAACATTCAGGAATCACGCCTAAAAAGTATCGTACAGAACGATTTTAAGTAAAATGGCAACTGAATAACTTCTATATGTACTTACCCGTTATTATCAACAAAAAAACCTCCAGTCTTGGATAGACTGAAGGTTTTTTATTATACATTTTTTATTATGGTATAGATTGAGATGATGATCTAGATATTAAACTGTTGGTGCGAACATCACTTGTTCAAATAAGTTTTGTACACTTTCCAAAGCTTCCAATTCGTCTTTACCACGAGTAGTTAATTCGATTTCTGTTCCAGCAGGGATAATCATCAACATCATACCCAACAAGCTTTTTACATCAACTTCTCTACGGTTGTCAGGATTACCAAAAGAAATACGAATATCAGAAGCAAAGCGTGAAGCTTCGTTAGCGATTGCTGTTAAATGACCTCTGTCTAAGTTTTGTTCTGTTTTAAAAGTATTGATTCTCATTATAATAGTTCCTCTCGTGCACTGATCGATGCAGTGCTCTAGTTTATTTTTTGAATAATCATGTAATTTACATCATTTGCATACATAAAGCTTATGCGCGCATCTTTTTGCAAAAATATCCCCTCAAAATACCCCTACCGCATATATCGGCAGAGGCTTGAGTATTTAGTACAGCATGTTCAATATTTTATCGCTTATACTTCCAAGCGATTAACGAAAGATATTTTGCTCTGCAAAAATCACTTTTTACTGTACCCGTATAATCATCGCTTATAATGCCAAGCGATTAACGAAAGATATTTTGCTTTGCAAAAATCACTTTTTATTGAACCCGAAGAATCATCGCTTATAATGCCAAGCGATTTTATTGCAAGGTTAAATCTTTGTACCAGGTTAATTCGTCTCCCGCTTGATTGCGGAATGTTAATGTTAACTTGCCTTCTTCGCCAGCAATATGTCCGTCATAAATAAAGCCAAAATTGCGATGATCGCTACTTGCATAAAACCCGTTATTGCCTTCTTGACCATTCTTTACTGCTTCATCAAATGTAGCTGCTTCACTATAACCTGGTCCAGTCCAGTCTAAATTGCTTACAAGATATCCTTCAGGAAATTCATTTAAACGTACAAAAAATTGCCCTGGACCTTGTTGCACAATCGTAATATCGACTTGACCTTCATTTGCAGGTGTTAGTTCCGGGTTGGCAGCAGGAACACTTTCATTACCGGTATCTGTTGTTCCATTAGAACCTTCTGTACTGGACGATGTTCCGTCTGTACTGGTTGCTGAATCTGTACCTGTTGCAGGCTGGTCTGTACTTCCTTCTGTAGAAGGAGTAGCAGATTCGGTTGTTGATTGTTCTGTGGTTCCATTATCCGTAGATGACGGTTGTTGTGTACTATTGCCAGAACAAGCGCTGATGATCAAAAAAAGTAAAACAAGCGCTCCACCGAGTAACGATTTGGATAAGCGATTCATTGAGCAATCCTCCGCTCCAGATGCTGTTATTTCAATTGCAAACGGTGTGCCACATGCAGGGTTGGACCTACAAATTCGTTCAGACGGAATCCGTTAGCAATTGCTTGAGTAATGAAGTTTTTCGCGTCCGCATAAGCATCTTTGACCGACAATCCTTTGGCAAGTCCAGCGGTTACGGCTGCGGAAGTGGTACAACCTGCACCATGTGTAAATTCCGTTGCAATCGCATCAACTTCGAACCAGTCAAATGTTTTGCCATCATACAATAAATCCAATGCTTTGCCTTCTTTGATCTTACCGCGTGTTTTGATCAATACATGCTTCGCTCCACGCTCATAGATAATAGTTGCTGCTTGCTTCATTTGATCTTCTGTGGTGATAGGCCCTGTTTTAGCCAATTGAGAAGCTTCAAACAAGTTCGGAGTCACTAGATCTGCACCAGGAATCAAAAACTCTAACATCGCTTCTGTATTTTCCGGTTGAAGAACTTCATCTGTGCCTTTGCATACCATTACAGGATCAATAACTACGCGATCCATAGGATAACGATTCAGATGATGCGCTACCAGTTCAATAATGTCGACTGAACCTAACATACCTGTTTTTAAAGCATCAAACCCGATGCCATCTAACACTGTACGCAATTGCGCTTCCACCACATTCAGATCAATAGGGAATACTTGATGATCCCATGTTTTAGGGTCCATAGCAACAATCGTCGTAAGAACGGTCATTCCATATACGCCCAATTCCTGAAAAGTTTTTAAATCGGCTTGAATACCAGCTCCACCGCTTGTATCTGATCCGGCTATAGTTAACGTTTTAGGTATAGTCATCTTTGTATTTCTCCTTCACTACATAATAGTTTATTTTAACATAAGCTTACATGAGAATGAACCTTTTTCAATGAAATAAACTGAAAAATTTCATTATAGTACACAAATTATTCATGAATACTACTTTTGCTCCTCATAATATTTCGCCATTTCTACAATCATTGCACCCATTCGTTCATTTTCGGGTGCTACAATACGTGTGATGCCGGCTTGAGTTAATGCTTCTGATGTTACTTTGCCAACAGATACAGCCAATACGTTTTGATTCAGAGCAGATCGTAATTCATCTTCGTATCCGTATTGAGCAGCATTTTTGAATAAATAACGAACTTGAACGGCGGTGGTGAAGCAGATAGCATGAATTTGACCTTGCAGTATTTCTTGACGTAATTGCTGTAATGTCTCTACTTTAGGTTCAATATTCAAATAAGGTAACAATGTATGTACAGATGAAGCTCCTTTGGCTTCCAAAAACTGAACCAAATCTGGAGCAGGTTCACCATGCAGTTGTATCCATATTTGTTCTTTTGTAAAAGTTACCGATTCTAACTGATCTTCCAGACCTTTCATCGTACCATCGGAATCGCGAATATCAGGTGCTAATTCTTGAGTTTTGAGAAAATTATATGTTTTGTAGCCACGAATCGCAATTTTAGCTTGTTGCACTGTTTGAACAAATGAATCTTTGATCCCTAGACGATCGGCGGCATCGAATAATGCTTTGGCGCCTATCCCTGTTGTGAAAATAATCCATTCCGGTTGGTTTTGGATAAATAGGCGTAATTCTTGCTCTATTTCGTGCTCTTTAAATGTTGTTACTCCTTGTAAAGATCGAACAATCGCTGTTCCACCTTGTTTTTCGATCAATACCGACATTTCTTCTAATTTTCTAGAACCAGCAATAACAATCGTTTTTCCACTTAATGGTTTGGCTACTTTGTTCACAGTAATCCCCCCTCAGACATTCTGTTTCTACTATTATAAGATCTATCTCAACTTTCTATATCTTACAATGTTACTTGGTTTTTCGTAACCCCTTGTGTAGAAGTTGCTTTTGCTGAAGCTTGTACCCGGTGAATAACATACGAGATACACAAGAATCCTATTAATCCAACGATAGCGATTGTGATCGACATTCCATATGAAGGAATCCATACGCCCAAAGTGATCCCCAGAGCAGCTATTCCTCTAGCTCCTTGCGTACCCATTCCATTGACAGCCATATAGGAACTACGTGATTGATCATTGATAATTTGAGCTAATAGAGATTGCCGAATCGGCACATGAATTAATTCTCCTACAGTGGCTAACAACATCGCTCCAATCAGTATCCATAAGGTATTGCTAAATGCCATCACTGCAAAACCGGTAATATAGATCAAAACAGCTATATTCATCCAAGACATTTGACGTTTAGAGCGACGTATCACTCCAGCAAGAAATAGCGAAAGAAGTACAATGCCGGTTGTATTTTCGATCTGAATCATACTTAGAATTTTGATACCATTTAGTTCTAGTTGCCAATTATTCCAAATCCCTATCGTTTGTGGAACAAATTCTTTTTGCAGACGAACCCCTATATATTGAGTCAAATGAAATTCAGTAGATAACAATAACATATTACCAAGTACAAATATAATAAAAAGTCGATCTTTCCAGACTTGATGATAGTTGCGAATAATCAATTTTCCGCTAGAAAGGATATTCCATCGCTTGGTCTGTTGAGTATCAGCTTGCGGTACATAAGTTTCTGTAATTAAAAAGATTGTGATCAACCAGATCAGTAAGCCTGTAAGCGTCAATAGTCCAAATAGCTCCATCCGATGTGAACTGAACAACGCTCCACCAATTAATGCTCCGAATGTAATCGCAAGATTGATCGACCAATAATTGACGCTATACATGAGTGTGCGTGTCTGTGGTGTGCTGACATCGATTAACATTGCATCTGAAGCTGGTATAATCAGACCATTGCAAAGACTATGTACAATCATCATCGCAAAAGTAAACCATGCAGATTGCCAGTAAGGTGAATTAGCTAGCATCATACCTAGAAAAGCCAGACATTGCATCCCTTCCCCCCAGACCATTATCTTTTTGCGTCCCCAGCGATCAGCTAAATATCCACCATACAATCCTGCAACAAGTTGAACAAGTAAGCTGGAAAATAATAACACACCAGCAATCCCTTCACCCAAGTAGCCAGCAAAATAAATCGCCATAAAAGGAAAAATCATTGTTCCTGTTAATCTGGTTATAAATGTAGTCAAAATACGCAATTGAATTGTTCGATGTAATTGCAAAAATTCCATATTGATTTCCCCCTTTTCAGTCCTCTTATTATCATCTGAAGAAAGAGGAACAAAAAGAGTAAGATTAAATCAATCATTTCCCCTTTTATAGATCATAAGCTAAAATAGCTATAAGTAAGAGCTGTCAGAAAGGAGAGCAATATATGAAACATCAAGAGCATTACATAACGATTCTTTTGTCGTTAGACGATCCAGATATACATAGTACCCATATACTAACTATTGATCATTTAGCATCGCTTCTGCACTGCACAACTCGCAATGTGAAATGGATTATACGCAAGCTTCAAGAAGAAGGATATATTCACTGGCAAAGCGGGCGCGGACGTGGTCATCATTCTACGCTAACTATATTGCATACACTCGAACATGTATTAAGTCTCTATTTTGAACAACTGCTGGGGCAGGGTAAATTACAAGAAGCTGCGCAATGGTTGCAACATCCACAGTTGCCTCATCCTTATATTCAGCGACTTCAATATCGATTGGAACAGCAGTTTGGACTTCATATTGAACATCATGGTTCTCAGACACTGGATGTATTGCGGATTAATCAGAGTCGTATTTTGGAATCATTAGATCCAGCATTCGTATTTACAGCATTTGAATCTCATTTAATCGGTCAAATCTGTAGCTTATTGATTACTTATCAAGCAGAATCACAGACTTTTAAGCCTCAATTGGCTCATTTTTGGGAAAGCGATGATACAGATCGTTGTTGGACATTTTATTTACGCAAAGGTGTTCGATTTCATCATGGACGAATATTGACAGCGCAGGATGTGAAATATACATGGGAGCGCCTACGTGATTTGGATTCACCTGCTTTTTGGCAATTTACACATGTGGAATCCGTAGTCATTCATAACGATTATACAATCAGCTTTTATTTACAGCGTTCTGATCCTTTTTTCTTGAATTATATTAGTTCACTGTGTATGGCTATTCTTCCACATGATCATGATATTGCTAATAAAGGTCGGCAATTGATCGGAACAGGGGCTTTTCGTTTGACAGCTTCCAGTGAACATCATATTGTCCTTGATGCTTTTGATGCTTATTTTGAAGGAAGATCGTTGTTGGATCGTGTTGATATTTATTTTGTAACGGCTGATTATCAAGCAGATCGACGTTATCAGTTATTTCGTCAGAATAAAGCGACAGATTATACCGATCCTGCGCAGGTCAACTATAAAGTGATTGGATGTAATTTTATAATGTTCAACTTTTGCAAAGAAGGGATTCAACATGATCCCAAATTTCGGCAAGTGATTGATATGTTATTGGATCGTGTACTGTTAACAGAGCAGTGTTCTGATTATTGGCTCAAGCCTGCTTACAGTCTGTTTCCGTGGAAAAGTAAACAAACACATGCCACTACGTATTCATTAGAACAAGCACGTCAGCTTCTTCAACAAACTGAGTATCAAGGACAACCGTTGAATCTCAACTATCTGAATCGAGCAGAAAATCATGCCGTCTGCGTGTGGTTACAAGATCGTGCACGTTCTATAGGTCTGATCATCAATCTATGTCCGCGCGATTCATTTGCTTCTAAAGCAGTAATGCAACAAGCTGATTTATTTATGGGACAAGAAATGTTAGAGGAAAATATCGTCTGGGGATTGCTGAACTTTTTTAGTAACCGATCTACGTATGTACGGCAATTATTGAATCCAGCTCAATTGCAAGAATTAGATAACTTGCTGGTTCCTTTTATAGCTGAGCCTTTGCCTGATTATAGTAAGCATGTGGAAAAGATTGAGCAATTTCTACACACTTCATTTCTATTTATACCTATTTATCATTCTAATCAAAAGTTACTATTTGATCCTTCTTTTCAAGGACTGTATCCCGATGCCTTCGGATGGATCAATCTATCCAAATTATGGATCAAGCCGAGTATACAATCAAAAGACTGAACCTTATCATCAAGGCTCAGTCTTTTTGTTGTACCTATTTCAATCTATATCTTGCCACTATTCACTTAACTAGGACGTTCTATTGTAAATTGTTGTGCTAGACCTGCATAATTATTGCCAGCAAGACGAGCAACAGGCTTGAGTACATCTGCCCAAATATAGAAATGCTCTGCATCTACTACTTTTTCATCGAAATGATAACAAATAATACGCACAAGCAGTAAATCTTGTACGATTTCGCCACTATCATTGCTGATCGGTACATGTTGCTCTAATACACATTCAAAACGGATCAAAGCTTCTTCAAGCCCAGGCACTTTTATTTTTTCGCTAGGAACTGTATGAAGAGTCGTTAATTCAAGTTCACTTTGATCACTAGGCAGTGAAGCCGCAGTATGATTCATTTGCTCGGTTAACTCTTCATGCACGATATGAACCACCAACTCTTTATTTTCGATCACATTACGTGCTGTATCTTTCATTTCTCCGCTTTTACGTACAATAGAAATAGAAAGCATCGGTGGATCAGAAGCAACGATATTAAAATAACTAAATGGAGCTAGATTAAGAACTCCTGTATTTGATTGACTGGTGACAAAAGCGATCGGTCTAGGAATAACAGAACCGGTAATTAATTTATAATTATCTATATTGGTGATAGATGTTGGATCGATTGTAATCATAATCATTCTCCTTTTTCTTCTATTAGATGTAAGCATACTTTTATAAGAGTGAGTATACTTTTATATTTTAAACTAAATTACGATTTTCTTACCAAAACTATCTTTGATGATGATAGAAAAAAGCCAACCAAACTCCTGAGAACAGGAATTCAGTTGGCTTAATCACCTAATTACATACCATGTTTGACATGAACACGTTTGATAAACAATGCACATACCAGACCGATTGCTGCAATCACAACAGCGAAGATAAAGGCATGTTGCACCCCTACTGTAAATGCTGCTAATATATTCGATGGATCTTTCGGATCAGCAACTCCACTCAAGAAGTTAGAACGACCTGCGCTCAAAATACTAACCGCCAGTGCTGTACCGATAGCTCCAGCAACTTGTTGAAGTGTATTCATAATCGCTGTACCATCTGGATAATATTCACGTGGCAACTGATTCAGACCATTGGTCTGTGCTGGCATCATAATCATAGAGATACCCACCATTAGTGAAGCATGTAATCCAATAATTAGACCTACTGGAGTAGTAGAGTGAATTCTAGTGAATAAGAATAATACAATCGTTGCGATAGATAGACCGATAATCACTAACCATTTTGGACCAAATTTATCAAATAAACGACCCATGACTGGAGATAAGAAACCATTCAATAGACTACCTGGCAACAATACAAGACCTGCACCCAATGCAGTCAAAGCCATACCTTGTTGCAAATAAAGTGGCAAGATCAACATCGATGATAAGATCATCATCATACAGATAAATACAAGAATCAGACCGATCGTAAACATCGGGAATTTAAATGCTCGCAAGTTGATCATGGGTTGCTTCATTTTCATCTGACGGAAGCCAAATAATAATAGAGATACAACACCCAATAATAAAGTTCCGATCACGACAGGGCTTCCCCAACCGCCAGATCCTTCTCCTGCACTACTGAATCCGAATACGATACCACCGAATCCAAGTGTAGATAATACAATCGATAGAATATCTATTTTAGGCTTCGTGATTGTCGATACATTTTCTAAGAACATCACTCCAAAGATCAAAGCAATCACTAGAAACGGCAACGAAATCCAGAAAATCCAGTGCCAAGTTAGATTCGCTAAAATCAAACCTGAGATTGCAGGGCCAATCGCTGGTGCAAACATAATAACTAGACCAATCAAGCCCATCGCTGCTCCGCGCTTCTCAATCGGGAAAATAATCAGAATCGTATTAAATAGCAATGGTAATAATAATCCAGTACCAACTGCTTGTAATACACGAGCAATCAACAAAATTTCAAAGTTAGGTGACAAAGCAGCCACAATCGTACCGACTATTGAAAAGGTTAAAGAAGTGATAAATAATTGTCTTGTACTGAACCACTGTAGCAATAATCCAGATACAGGAACCAGAATACCTAATACCAATAAATATCCTGTTGTTAGCCATTGAATCGTTGCTTCATCTACACTAAGTAATCCCATCAAAGAACTGATAGCTACATTTAATGCAGTTTCACTGAATAAGCCGATAAATCCACTTAATAGCAATGAAATCATAATAGGTAATACTTTGTACTGTTTTCTTTCGGGCTGACCTTTGATAGCATCTGCATTCATACTTACGTCCACGTTTCCATCCTCCTAAAACTTTCTCTATCTATGGTTTATTTTGTTAATACAGCCGTTTTCATGATCGCAGATAAGTAATCTGCGGCAATCAACATCGGTTGTTTACTTTGATTGGTTAAAGAAATAATCAAAGCACCTTCCATCATTGATATCATCAGTAAAGCAGCTTCTTTGGCACGAACTTCTAAAGCACCTTCTTGTTGCAAACGTTCTGCGATCACTTCTTGCCAATCTATAAAAACATCCTGACAAGCGGATCGTAGTTTGTTACTTATACATGACGTTTCTACTGCTGCCCAGAAACTAAAAGGCAGAAAGCCAGTAAACCCGGATTTTTCAGTATCATCTGCCATATCGCGAATAAAAGCTTGGATCGCGTCCCCTGTTGTTTGATGTTGTTCAAAAACATCTTTGAACTTTTCCAATACATGATGATTGGTTTTCTCAATACAGACATAGGCTAATTCTTCTTTACCATTCGGAAAATAATGATACAAAGAACCTTTAGGCGTATCACTTTCTTTGATAATCTGACTTAACCCTGTAGCATGATACCCTTGTGAAAAGAAAAGTCTCGCAGCTGTCTCTACGATCAGATCGCGTGAGTTAGACTTTTCAGCCATATGTTCACATCCTTCAAATTCATTATAACGATCGGTCTATATAATTAAAACGGTTTTCGACCATATTGTCAATTGTTTATTTTGTTCTTTCTTTTCATCACAATTTACTTTGATTTATTCTTATCGTTCTGTAGATAGATGTCGATAAATATCAATAATATCGTCCACAGGCATTCGCACAAGACTGCTGGAAGATGGAGCTACAAATTCTCGCACACCTTCTATAATAGGTTCTTTTTGGAATCCCCATGACGCTTTGGCACGTTGACTGTATTGCAGATATACGCCTTTGCCTACAAAACAAGCAATCTGAGGTTGATATGTTTTCAGCTTTTCTCGTAATTGTTGACGCCCTGTTGCATATTCTTCTGCCAAAATATCTTCGGCTCCGCGTGTAGGACGGGAAACGATATTTGTAAATCCATACCCTATTTCTAATAAATCATGATCTTCATCCGGTCTATACAATCGATCGGTCAAACCAGATTCATGCAGGATTTTCCAAAATCGGTTACGTGGATTCGCATAATGATGCCCTACTTCTCCTGATCGCAGACTTGGATTAAACCCGATAAATAAGATCGATAAGTCTTTTTTTAAATGATCTTGCACTTCTGACATATATAGCCCTCATTTCCTATAACATTTTTTCCTTTTTTTCGACAAAATATATACAAAATATGAGTCTATCGACCGATATATATTTTAACAGCTTCACTATTACTCATTTATCTTCTTAAAAGTTGACCTGACTCTTACAATTCAAACGGCTTTCTAAAAATATATAAAAGCAAAGGAATGATTAGCATGATTAAATTAAACGAACAAGAAATTTATGCTGTCCTTCATAAACAATTAAGCAAAAATTTCCCTATACAAACATTTGACCTTCGTTATAGCATCGAAGCAGACCAACGCTTGATCGATGAAAAAGGATCGGTTCAGCTAACTAACAAACATTACTGGGTTAAAGTTATGGAGTGCACATACCCTACTCACTCCCGTCCTATTCTAATGAGCGAAATTATTTACTTTTTGAGACAAGAATATATGGACAGTACGATTCGTGTGTATTTGCAACAAGATTCTCTTGGTGTTGTAACGGCTTCAGCAGAGATTTCTTTTCAAGATGCTGTAACATTAGAGCCTGAACAATTGAAAAACTTGATCGATATCGCTTTGATTAGCAAAGACAAAACATGGTTTGATGAATTAACAGCGACGTACTTGAATCTAACTCGTCCACTTCCAAGTCATACTTCGATCTAACAATCAAATACGCATGTTACGATCTGTTTACCCTACAGGGGTCTTTTCCCGCCAGAAAAGACCCCTGTTTTTTATATAGAGATTAAATGGTATGATAAGAATTAAAAACGGTTAAATGATACATATCTAAAGGAGGTACATGTATGGACCCAAATCAACCTTACCATCCACCCGGCAATCAGAATCCTCCCCCATTTGCCCCTTACCCACCACAATATCCGATGACCAATAACGGAAAAGCAATTGCAGCACTGGTGTTAGGCATTTCTTCTTTAGCTGCTTTGTTAATGTTACCTGGCTTAGGAATTGTAATTGGTATCTTAGGCATTATCTTCGGGATTCTTGCACTTAAAGAATTAAAAACACGTAGACAAGCAGGTCAAGGTATGGCGATAGCAGGCTTAATCTGTGGCGCTTTAGGAACACTGATTCATTTGATTATGATTGCTTTTATCGTATTTGCTTTTATTGCTGCATTAGCTTATGGAACAAGTGAAGGTTCGTATAGTGAAGATTCTTATTATAACGATAGTGTCGAAACAGATATCAACACCGATTCTTTTTACTAATCACTAAAATAAAGTCAAAAGCATGAAAAAACCGGTGCAGATACGCATCGGTTTTTTGTTGATTCACTCACTTTTTTGATCAAACCAATCTATTGAAGTCAACACGTTTAAGAAGCTTCACTATAAAATCGCACTTGAATATTTGAAGGATCAGTCAACCACAATTGCCCTTCTTGTTCTTCTACAGGGATACCGGCTGCTTTGGCACGTTCAGCTATTTCTTGGATCGAAGCTTGATCTGGCATTTTCAATGTGTAATAACTAATACCTGCCGCATTTGCCGGAGCTACAGGAGCACCAACACCTGCCCATACATTGAGTCCTAGATGATGATGATAACCACCCGCAGAGATAAACAATACACTACGATTATCTGTAAGCATAATTTCAAATCCTAGTATATCTACATAAAACTGACGAGCCGCTGCTAATGTAGGCACATGGAAATGAACATGTCCAATGATGGTACCTGCGGGCAAGCCTGTCCATTCTTTGCCTTCAGCCAGTGCTAGTAATCCATCTACATCAACAGGATCGGTTCCCATAATATATTGTCCATGTTCGTCTTTTTGCCATGTAGAACGTGGACGATCTGCATAGATTTCTATTCCATTGTTATCAGGATCATTCAAATACAAAGCTTCACTAACCAGATGATCGCCTTGCCCGATTTGTTGATTGCGCATAGCCAAATTACGAAGTACTAATCCTAAGCTTGTACGATCAGGCACAAGAATCGCAAAATGGTATAGTCCAGCAGCAGATTGGCGTGGTAAAATTTGAGCATTTTCGATTTCTTCTAGTTGAAGTAGTACCGTATGTCCGTCCGCAGTTAAGTCTGCTGTTGTATCGTCTTGACGTAATATTTTAAGTCCAATAACCTCGGTATAATATGTTAATGAACGTTCTAATTGGCTAATACGAAGTTTGACCAGACCGATTTGAAGGGCTGGATGGATAACAGAAGTATTCATAGGAAAGTCCCTTTCTTTTCAATAGTTATTTTATATAAGTATGTTACCATTTAGAAAGTAACTATGCAAGTATAAGTTAATATAAATGGAGTATATGTAGATGTTTATTATAGATCGTTATTTAAGAGAGATCATAAAAAAAGTGATCTTCGAAAAGATCACTTTAGGTCGTACTTTTAGTATTTACAATACGTATTGAGTATACGTCATGGCTTAACGATTAGTTATTCAAATCAGGCTCTGTTCCCCATACAAGATCACCTTGATAGTACACCGCTACTTTATTCCATTCTGTTAATTCAGAAGTATCTTTGTAGGAATAATCATTTGCCTGAGAAGAACCGCTCTGATTTTTCTGGATTGTAAATGTCATTGGGCCTGTTTCTCCACCTGCTCTAATAATGCCTGCTTCTGCATTAAACAGCAATTCGATATAGCTGTCTGCTTGCGCGTACGTTTTCTCCAGACTCACAAAGTTAGGCTCGATATTTCTAGAACCAAAGCTTACGTTAGTTGCCGAGAAGTTTTTGGCGGTTAAATCTTTTCCACCATTAAAATAGTAACGAACACGAATATCACTCAAGTTCACAGGTGTACCGCTAGTATTCATAATATTAAATGTAGGTTGGATGATATTGCTGTCTGTACCTGCTGTTGTACCTGATTTGTATTGCAAAACGATCGAATCTTTAACATTTCCAGACATTTCCATCGGTGTAGCTATTACAGGCATCGACAATTGACTTATTTGTCCATCACCGTATACTGCATTGACTACATAACCATAGATTTGTCCATTTGTGACTGAAGTGTCAGTGTAGACTGCATCTGTTACTCCTGTGGTCAAAACAGTCGTTTCGTTTGCTTTGACACTGTCATACGTATTATTCATTACATTATAACGTCGTACGTTATAACTTTTAGCATTATCAACAGGAGCCCATGTCAAAACGACTTGTTCAGAACCTGCACGAGCATTGACTTGAGAAGGTGCGGCTGGAGCAGAAGGCGTATCCCAGTTAATATCGTTTTTGACTACATTGCTTTCAATTGCGGCATGAACGTTAGGCACCACAAGAAAACTTCCCGCCGTTGTGCCTAGAATAGTAGCAGCAAGTATAAGTGAAGCTTTTTTAGATGTGTTTCCCATGAATCGTATACCTCCGTATGGTTGTTTTTAAATATTATTGCTTGGCAAAAATGATTGGTGTCTCATCATGCTGTTAAGTATTCGGCTCTATTCTTCTATGTTGGTATGATAGTAATATTCTATCCTCCTTTCGCATTTATTCTTCTATACATTGTTAGGAAATAGTGGTTACACAACTTCTAACAACAGAGCCTCGTGAAAGATTATTAAACAGTAAGTATTTCGCTTAAACACATGAATCAACAAAAAGTAACATTTTTGTCATTGTACATAATCAACGTTATCATTTCAATCGTCAAGAAAATGACAATTCCTATGGAATCGATAGAAGGTAAAAAAAGGCATAATAGAATAGAACAATCTTACATCGGTAGAGGAGAATATCCAGTGAAATCATTAGTAACTTATCTATCTACACTCAATCTACGCAATTCTATTAGCATGGCTTCTTTGGTGATTGCCTTAGTGATAATCACCGGTTGTAGTACATCTCAATCAACATCTACCCCACCAGCGGAGTCAACAAGTACATCTATACATACCGAACATTCTATGTCGATGGATCATATAGGCACAACAGCTATTGCTCCTGAAGGTAGTGTGTCCAAGCGCCCTGCTCAGATCACCAGAACACCTCAGACGATCAAAAGCAAAACGATCAACTTAATTGCACAAACGTCCTATTTAGAAATTGAAAAGGGAAAATTTTTACCGGTATGGACATTTAATCATTCGGTACCTGGCCCACAGATCGAAGTGATGCAAGGAGATACCGTTAATATTCATTTAAAAAATCAACTTAAAGTGCCTGTTTCTCTTCATGTACATGGGGTAGTGTTGCCGAATGATATGGATGGTGTTCCAGGAATGACGCAAGATGCGATTCAACCGGGCGAAAGCTTTACGTATACATTCAAAGCGAACCATGCAGGCACATACTGGTATCATTCTCATCAAGATAGCTTAAATCAGATTGGCAAAGGGTTATATGGCTCTTTTATCGTCAAGCAAAAGCAAGATAATGTTTCCGCTGATCATACACTGGTATTGGACGAATGGTCAGATCCAAATACCGTTGTTCCTGCAAACGAAAATAATACATTAGCTATCAATAGCAATATGGGTGCTTATAATATCTATACTGTCAATGGACGAAGTGGAGACGATATTGAGCCTATTGTTGTTCATCAAGGTGATCATGTGCGCTTACGATTGATTCATGCCGGTAATATGACTCAGACACTATATATCCATTCTTCTGCTTATCGTGTAACAGCAACAGATGGACAAGATATCAATCAACCTCAGCTATTAAATAATGGATTACTGGTTATTGCTCCTGGCGAACGTTATGATATCGAATTTACAGCAGACCAGACAGGTCTAGCATGGATAGGTATGGTCGGAAAATCCACATTGGCGCAATCTGTTCGGATTCCTATTCTAATTAAAAAGGCTAACACTACACCTACTTCTACTGAAATACAGCAACAGATTAGTGCACAGCGAAAACAGATGACATCTATTCCAGATATCACCCAACCATCGCTTGATCTTACGACGTACGGTCAACCAACCAAAAGTGAGTTTACATTATCCTCTACATTTGATCGTGAATATACGTTAGATTTGGATATGGGAGTTATCGATGGTAAAATGTCATATACGATTAATAAAGAGGCTTATCCTCAAGTCAGCCAGCTCAAAGTTAAAACAGGTGAAGCGGTCAAAATAACATTAATCAATGAATCCAAAAATGAAGATCATCCTATGCACCTTCATGGTCATTCCTTTGAAGTATTATCTAAGAATGGACAAGCATTAACAGGATCACCGATCTGGAAAGATACCATCAATGTGCGTCCCGGTGACACTTATGTCATTGCTTTTCGTGCAAATAATCCGGGCATGTGGATGGTGCATTGTCATGAACTCCATCATGCAGCTATGGGTATGATGACTGATGTCATCTACGAAGATTTTGAATCGCAGTATCATCCTGATCCAGCAGCAGGCAATATTTCCGAGTAAGAAGTTTTTGCTATTTTTGATATTCGTTACATTAGTGTAAATAAAATCATAAGATAATTGTTTATTATAGTTATATTCTCCCCTTGTAGTAGATAGTGAGAACATGTTCATGCTCAAATGAACTTTACACTTCAACTAGAAGGGATTTTTAATTACGCTCCAAATACAATATACATTCAATGTGTATAATCCTATCAAATTGTGTTTTACACATACCGATGTAGTATGATAGATAGGAATATAAAACTATCCAGATCTACATCCCTTTACAAAGAATATCGTATGTGAAAATAGGATAAGCTAATATGCTGTACTTACAAATCATAAGTTTAATCTGTCTAAAGGTGGAGTCGACGACACAATGAGAGAATCGCTTCGAAAGCTTAAAATTCTACAATTATTCACCGCTTTATATCGTGCAAAAATTATAAGGATACTTATTCCTGTAGCTATTCTAACTATTATTTTTGTATACGGAAGACATGAGATTCAAAATATCAATTTAGCTAAAATTATTCATGAATTACGTATGATGCCTGTTCATATCGTGATTCAATTGGTCATTGCTTCTTTTATCGCTGTATCGGCAATGAGTACTTACGATTATTTAATACGAAAGCAGTTTAAGCTTGATGTCAATTGGAAAACGACTTATCGGTATGCATGGATCGCGAATACATTTAATAATATGATCGGATTCGCAGGTCTTACCGGTGTAGGCTTACGTACATTACTGTACAAGAAAAGCGGCGTCCCGATGAAAACGATGGGTGCAGCCGTATTGTTCTTATCTCCTATTGTATTAGTAGGATTGTCTTTACTAGGCTGTTTGACGTTGATCGGTGTGTTTCCTGTTGAACCTATTTTTCAGGAGCATCCGTGGCTTCGATTAGGGGTATGGGGAGTTTCATTATATCTACCGTTCTTTTTGTTAATGCAACGTTCTTCATTATTTGCGAAATGGTTCCATAAAGGTGATGGCAAATTGCCGTGGAAAGTCATTGCTGCTTCAGTTGGCTCTTCTGTACTTGAATGGGCTTGTGCAGGTACATTATTCTGGCTTTTCGCTTTTTATGATCTGAATCATTTACCGTTTGCTCCAGTATTCGGTGTCTATGTAGTAGCTGCGATTGCAGGGATTATCAGTATGGCTCCTGGTGGTATTGGAGCATTTGACCTGATTGCTTTGCTTGGATTACACACGTTAGGTGTTGATCCTTCACGCGCGCTAACGATTTTGTTATTGTTCCGTATTTTCTACTTTGTTGTTCCCTGGTTGATTGGTCTGGTATTGGCTGCTTTTGAAATGAGTCCAAGCAGTAAGCAAATGCGTGAAATGCTAACAACCAGTCTGGATGCTTCACGCAACACATGGGTTAAATTTTGGGGATGGCCTTCTCAATTTGGCTTACTAAGTGATCTAGGTGCATGGGCGCTGGGTAAATTAGTTTTTGCCAGCGGCGTTATTTTGCTATTGTCCGCGGCAACTCCGGGCTTGATCGATCGTTTGCGTTTTATGGAACATCTATTGTCTTTACCTATTATGCGTTTTTCTGAACAATTGTCTGTCATTATCGGAATTATGCTTATTATTGTATCTCGGGGTATTTCGCTTCGTATTCGGCGTGCGTATTTGCTGACAGGAGCGTTATTGTTAACAGGAGCTATTTTTACTTTTGCCAAAGGATTCGATTACGAAGAAGCGATTATTTTGCTTATCGTAGCATTGGTACTATGGGTATCACGTGCTCGCTTTAATCGTGAAAGTACCAGTATTTCGATTCGGAGTATCTGGATATGGGCGTTACTTGCTTTTATTTCAGCATTATCGTATTACATGATTGGTACTCATATTCATCCTGCTATTTTGCGACATTTGCCATTACGTGCACAACACTGGTTTTTAGACCCGCACGAATATGCGGTTACAGCAGTAATTGGATTTATCGGTGCTTTGATTTTGATAGCATCTATCTTCACTCTTCGTCCGCATCGTTATACAGGCGTTCGTCCAGATGAAGCGCAGATTGAAAAATTCACAGCCTTTATTGATAAAGAAGACGGCAATCTGCTGACTCATCTTCTGTATCTGGGTGACAAAAACTTTTACTGGGCGCAAAATGATCAAATCTTAATTCCTTATTCTCGTGTACGTGATAAATTAATTGTACTCGGCGATCCGATCGGAAATAAAAATCTGGTCGGGGCAGCTATTCAAGAGTTCCAAAGTTATGCTGACCATTATGCTTTAACTGTTGTCTTTTATCAGGCGGCACCTGAATATCTATCGATCTACCATGAAAATGGTTATAACTTCTTTAAGCTTGGTGAAGAAGCGCTTGTACCTTTAGCTACTTTTACGTTAAGTGGCAAGAGTAACCAAAATTTGCGAACAGCCAAAAATAAATCAGATCGTGAAGGTCAGACATTTGAAGTATTGTCTCCACCTTATCAAGCTGATCTATTAACAGAGCTACGCCAGATTTCTAATGAGTGGTTAGGTGATCGTAAAGAAAAAGCTTATTCGTTAGGCTGGTTCAATGAACCGTATATTCAGCGTTCTCCATTAGCTTTACTTCGTAATGCCGAAGGTCAGATTTTGGCATTTGCAACACTGGCTCCTGCTTATGATCAGAATCAAGTGATTTCGATCGATCTGATGCGTCATTTAAATGATACTCCTAATGGTACGATGGATGTATTGTTTGTCCGCTTGATCGAATGGGCGAAAGAACAAGGGTATTCTTATTTCAATCTAGGGATGTCTCCACTTTCAAGTGTAGGCGAAAATCAAAATGCACACCGCGAAGAAAAATTAGCACGTCTGGTGTTCCAATATGGTGGGCACTGGTATGGATTTGAAGGATTACGCCGATACAAAGAAAAATTTTCTCCTGAATGGCAAGCGAGATATCTAGCGTATCCAGCAGGCATGGCGCTTCCTATTCTTACGCTTGATCTGGTACGCCTGGTCTCCCGTCGTCCTGAACAAGCTGAATCAGTGTAATCGATGATCTTCATCCCTTTGTATCCTTGTACTAACAATAGGCACATATAAAAACACAAAAAGCTCCGAACTCACCATACAGTGGATTCGGAGCTTTTTTATACAATATGGTAGGTAGCGATTGATTATTTTACTTCTTCTAATTTAGTGATTGTCATCGATTTGATTTTATCATCACCAGGAATAGCTTTTTCAGTATACTGGAAGCTTACTTTAGATTCTTCTTTCAGACTTCCTGCTACCGTTTGAGCTGCATCACTTAATTGGAATACCATAGGTTGACCATTTACCATAATCTCAGCAGAATGTTCGTCTGCTAATCCTGTAAATGTACCTGTTGCACTTTTCGTTTCAGCCGCAGAAGAATCTGTAGTCGTGTCTGTAGCTTCGTTGTTATCGTCTGCTTCTACACTTTCTTCTGTGGTTCCGGCTGTGTTATCGTCTGTAGATGGGTTGTTCTCTACACTTTCAGCCGAAGAATCATCTGTCGTTCCTGTAGCAGGTGGTGTTACCTCTGTCGTTGTGTTAGTTTCTGTAGTACCAGTGCTACCATTTTCAGCAGGAGCTGTTGCTGGTTGCTCCTTATTGCCACATGCCGCCAACATTAGAATGCCGACTAACAAGATTAATGCAAATGGAGTCCGTTTCAGTAGTAATTGAATATTTCGTTGCATCATAAATGCACCTCCTCAAGTAATGTAACGCATAACTGTGGCAAAAGTTGCAAACGATCACCTATTCAGTATCCAAGCGTATATAAAGATCATACCAGATTGACAGCACTCCGCAAAATTTTTGTCATTTTGTAGAGATCACCTTCATATTTGAAATGACTAGCATTTCGTTACTATATACAAAAGGGACTGCTATACTGGTCTATCTTTGCGCCAGTACAGCAGTCCCCTAAAGTATTTATCTTGATGAACAGTATATTAAGGAATATACTGCTGTACGATTTTGCTCACTTGTCCATCTTTTACTGTAATGTGATACGGGAATACCGTAGGATCAAGTAGATCAGGTTTTTGGAAGATCGCATTTAGCTTTTGAATACTAACAGGCTCATCCCAATTGGTATCAATATCTTTCCATTGACCTGTATGATCGTAAATTTGCATCAATACTTTTGGATTAGCGGCTACTGCGTAATTATATGTTTGTGTATCATCGTTAGTAATATAATAACCATCAGGTGCTCCGTCAATTCCACTGTTCGGGTTTTCTTTATTAAATTCAACATTGGCTGCTTCTCCAAGATACCAGTTGATAGGATCTACTGTAAGCTCATACTTGCCATTGGAGTCACGCTCAATCTTATTAATAAAAACAGTGTAAGTTCCATCTGCCGGTACATTAGCCTCTGGTGTATACGTATCTGCATATACGCTTTGTGTAACTGTAGCAGCATCGGCTGTGACCGTTCCTGAAGTCTGAGTCAAGCTTCCAGAAGTCAAGAGGATCAATGAAGCAGCCCCTGCACCAAAAATACCCATCATCGTTTTAAACATCGCTTCATCTCTCCTTAAAATGGTCGGTCAGCTCAATAGACCGCCAACAATAATGTATTGGTAACTGTTTTACTGTTGTGTAGCCTTCATTACCCGTATTACATACTTGCAGAAACATGTAACTTTTTTCCAATTATCGATTAAAGCACAATTTTTGTTTGGTTAAGTCTACGTATATGCTTTACTTCTATATTCAGTATACTGCAATAATTTCATTCAAAAGTTGCAATAAAGTTAAAAGTGAATAACAAAATTAATACCTTGTCCTAATACCTGAAACTAATCCTTTTGCAGAAGTTTATGGTCAAAAGATTAGAATTGTAGGATGCGGTTATATATATCGTAGTACACCACATACAACGAGGAGGAATTCATAATGTCAGAAGAATCACATATCGTTAAAAAAGACGGAGAAATCGCAACAGGCCAGGTGGAAACTACACTTAATCGTTTGAGTGATGATCAAAAAGAAGACATTTTAAGCAATTTTGAATCGTTCAAATCTTACTTGGGTAAACGTATTCAGCTAGGTGAGTCTATTGGATTAGGCGAAGAAAAATTAGCTAAAATTGCTCAAAAAGTAGCTGATTACCTGGCTACTCATGAAGAACCTCGTAACCGTGAAGAGAAATTGCTATATGAATTGTGGAAAGTCGGCGACGAAGACCAACGTCACAAACTAGCTCACTTGTTAGTGCGTATGGTTCAAGCAGACAAATAAAACAATTTGTCATTTATAGCTTTATCAAAATTCTACTTTTATCGATAAATAATAGATACATCAAAAAAATCTGCTTCTGAATCATCAGTGCCTGATCGTAGACACTCTGACTTCAAAGCAGATTTTTTGTTGGAATCCATAAGAGATCGTTAACGATTGCGATAACTTGATTTGCTACGCCATACTTTACGTTCGATTTGTTCATAATGATAAATGCCTAACTCCATCAAGCTTTTGGCGAGTGATATTCGTGTAAATACTCTATGTACTACAACAGCAATCAACACTCCTAATAAAGCTCCGGCAAGAACATCTGTAGGATAATGTACGCCTGTCCAGACTCTAGCAATCGCTATACCTGAAGCAAGAATCAACCATACCCAACCATCACGACGACGGAATAACCAGATTGTCATTGCAATCACAAATGCACCTAACGCATGATTACTTGGAAAAGAAGCATTAGCTTCATGATGAACCAACTGAAATACTTCATGATCTACAAAGGGTCGATCTCGATAAAATAATTTGCCTAATATCCAGCTTGCTGTAAATCCGATCAATGCCGACAATAAAGCTTGTGTGATCATACGGCGATTGGCATGTGCGCGGGTAAACCAATATATCAATGCTCCAATCACAAAAAACACCACAGCATATTTCGATAAAAATAACATCAGTGGATTGATAAATGAAAATACTTCTGCTCCATCATTAATCCAGCGAAAAGCTTCATAGTCTACTTGTGAAAAATTCAATTCTTGTTCCTCCTTTATATCCCAGCCTATTATTTTAAAGCAACCCCCTCCTTTTATCAACTCTGTGTAAATTTATTGTAAACTCAATGTAAAAAACCACTTCATCTAGAGACTAGATAAAGTGGCATAGAGCGCATGTGTAACTATTTATCAAATACCTTCTATAATTCGTTTGGCTCGTCTATTTCCCTCATGTATCACTTCTTGCTCATCCAGTGTTAACAATTGACGGTGTTGCATCAGAATCTTGCCATTAACAATCGTAGTATCTACATCTGCTCCATTGGCGCTATAAGCAAGTAGAGAAACAATATGATGGACAGGTTGCAAATGAGGGCGATTGAGATCAATAAGAATCATATCTGCTTTTTTGCCCACTTCTAATGTACCGGTCTCATGGTCAATCGCTAATAATTTGGCACTTTCTATAGTAGCCATTTGCAATGACTGATACGCAGGCAATACTGTTGGATCTCCATGGTCTAACTTTTGTAACCATGTGGCTGCTTTGATCTCTTGAAACATATCCAGTGTAGTAGCACTTCCTGCTCCATCTGTACCTAACCCTACTGTAATTCCTTGTTGCATCATTTCAGTAACAGGTGCAATTCCACATCCCAATTTCAAATTACTTACCGGATTATGAATTACACCTCCACGCATTCCTTTAAGATATTGAATATCTCGTTTGGTAAGATGAACACTGTGTGCCAGCATTACATGCAATTGCTCAAATAATCCTAACTCATATAGATATTGTGTTGGGGTCTGCCCATAATGTTCACGAATAGTTACCACTTCTTCTTTGGTCTCAGCAAGATGGATATGAATCGGCAACTGATAATGCTCTGCTAGCTTAATCACTTCTCTTAATGAATCTGGTGGGCACGTATATGGAGCATGAGGGCCGAACATCGTAGTGATACGTCCATCAGCTTGTCCATGCCAATTTTCTACCAGTTCTATCGCTTCTCGAATACGTGCGCCTTGATCATCTTCTTGAAAGACCAATCCGCGTGTTAAAGAGGCTCTCATCCCTACTTCATCTACTGCTTGAGCAATTTGATTCATATGCATATACATATCGGCAAAAGCGGTTGTACCTGAACGAATCATTTCCGCCATCGACAATTTGCTTCCCCAATACATATCTTCTGGAGTCATTCGAGCTTCAGCAGGAAACATTTTCTTTTCTAACCAATCCATTAATTTGAGATCATCTGAAAATCCTTTTAACAAATTCATTGGTGTATGTTGATGTGCATTGATTAAGCCAGGCATTGTCACCATATTCGTACCATCAATCTCTTGTACACTGTCGTGATTCATCAATTCTAGAATGGTAGGATTGATCGCTTGCTCATCTTTAGGAATAATATGCTCAATGCGATCATTGTGGATCATAATATCCCCAATAAAAGGAGCTTCTTCTTGATTCATAGTCAAAATAGTCGTGTTACGAATATGGATACGCATGGTTGTATTGCCTCCTGTATAGTAAGATCATGTAACCCTATTCTCACCATACACATTGACGTAACGTTAAGGTCAACTAAAAAAATCTTATCCCAATCTATATCAGATTAGAATAAGACTTTACATAGCAATATTATAGAATCGTGATGACGTTTATTCCAATTTAAATCCGCCGCCATCTCCTTGAGTTTCATTAAAATCTACAGAGAAGCCAACTTCTGTTCCACTTCCAACTTGTTTGATATTCCATTGTTCAAAAGTTCTAGAATTGCTCCAACCAGAAGATTCTGCTAACCATGTATACGATATCTCAGAAAAGTTTTTAAGGATGTACTCACAAGTAAGCCCTGACCCGTAGACTCCAATACGATATTCATTGCCTAATACTTTAAACGTATCAATCACTTTTTGAAAATAATGATGAACAAACTCGCTTAGATCGTTTGGAGACGCATCGAAATCGACAGCAAAGTAAATCGTAGAATCTTTTGGTTGTCCAATCGTATTTTTAGCGTAATCGTAAGCAGATCTAGCATCGCTTTCTCCTACTTCTTGCGAGAAATATGACACCGATGTAGGATATCCATTTTCCCAGACAGCTACAATATACAGCCCTGCTTGAGTGAGCGCTTGCGCTTCAGTCCTGGTTAAATTTTTGTGGGGATTATTATGATTGTAATATCTACCAATAAAATGATATCCTGCTTGCTTTAACTCTAGTGCTTTTTCTTCACATAACGCTTCGGTATCAATACCTTTGTCTGTTGGACGTCCTTCAGTTGGATTCATAGACATGTATCCCCTTTGTGATCAGATAGTGTACCAAAAACAAAAAGTACTTGTTAATATGGTGATTGTAACATTTTTCCAGTTAGAGTTGTACTATTATAAATTAGACAATCTTTGATTATGAATGCCACTCAAAATCTTTTTCCAAAATAGTCTGTATAATAAAAAAGCAGTTCTCACAATACGTGAAAACTGCTTCCGTTCTATTGCTTCTACTCTATTTCTGTGTTCTGTACATCTATTTAGTCCTGCTTATATAATCGATTCTCCAATTTCCAATACAGGAACTTCGATTTTCACTGTATCGGGATATTTAATCCCTGCTCCTGTATTTAACACAACTACTGATTCATCAGAACCAATCCAACCTTGTGCAGCCAACCGTTTAGCCGCAGCAAATGTAGCTGCTCCTTCAGGACATACAAATGCGCCTTCATATTCAGCAATATGTTGTTGCTCTTCCAACAGTTCTTGATCTGAAATAGCAATTGCCATACCATCTGTCTCATACAAAGCACGCAATACTAAAAAATCGCCTAGCGCTTTGGGTACATTAATCCCAAAAGCAACAGTAGTGGATTGCTCCCAGAATTCAGAACGCTCTTTCTTTTCTTCCCATGCTTTGACAATCGGGGCGCATCCTTCTGCCTGGACAGCGACCAATCGTGGTAATTTACCTGCTAACCAGCCGATTTCTTTCAGTTCTTGTAGGGCTTTATAAATACCGATCAGACCTACACCGCCACCGGTTGGATATAAAATAACATCTGGCATCGCCCAGCCTAATTGTTCTGCTATTTCTAAGCCCATCGTTTTTTTGCCTTCAATCCGATAAGGTTCTTTGAGTGTAGAAGCATCATAAATCTGATCATGTTTTACTTTTTCTGCGACCATTTTGCCTGCATCACTAATCAATCCATTGACCAAAAATAATTCTGCACCAGACAACGCCACTTCAGTACGCGTAATAGCAGGAGCATCTTGAGGCATCACTATCGTTGCTTTGATACCTGCACGAGCAGCATATAGCGCCCATGCCGCACCTGCATTACCATTTGTGGGCATCGCAAATTGCTGAACACCTAACTCTTTGGCTTTGGAAATGCCTACTGCTGCTCCTCTTGCTTTGAAGCTTCCTGTCGGGATCAAACTTTCATCTTTCATATATAAATGATTCAATCCATAAAATTCACCTAATTTGGGCATAGGAAGTAAAGGAGTCATTCCTTCTCCTAACGTAATGACATGATCTTCATGCTGTACAGGTAATAATTCATGATAACGCCATAGATCATGATTGCGCTCCCGAATAGCCGATCGTTTCACTTCATTGCGAATACGTTCTAAATCATACCGTACTAATAATGGCGAACCACAGGTACAAAGTTGTTGAATTTTATTTGCATCATACGTTGTATCACATACCGGACATTCCAAATGAGAAACATAACTGTACATCATCATGGATTCCTGCTTCCTGTTATAATTTGCAAATCAATACTACAAATCATAACAGTTCTCTAGGTCTTTGCCAATTAATCTGACATGTTAACTTGGTTATTGCGTGTTAGTGATACATATATTGATTGTATAGATTTAAATAGATACGATAGTGTAAGTTATACTAATCGATATTTTAAGCTTGTAACTGTTTAAATTCACTAGGACTGATTCCGTAATACCGTTTAAATATTTTGCTGAAATGTTCAGGAGATTCATATCCTACACGCTCTGCGACTTCATATCTACGTAGATCTGTTTCTAACAACAAGTTACGACTTTCTTCCATACGTAACTTGATTACATACTCCCATAGATTAAATCCCGTCGTTTTTTTGAACAGATAACTTAAATAATTAGGGCTAACATGGTTTTTTTTGGCTACATCATGAATAGTTAATCCTTTTTGTCCATAACACTTTTCGATATAGGCTTTGACTTGAGAAACGATCAAATTGTACGTATTTTTTCCTTCTTTGCTTTCGCTGACTTCGATCCATTCATGCTTTTTCCAGTGCATATTTCCATAATAAAAAACATGATGATCTGGATATTGAGTATGCCACATTAACGCTTGGTGAGCTTGTATATTTAATTGATTGATAAATTCATACCCTTTCAAAATCTGACTGATCCCGATAACATTTGGAATATGCAGATAATGATCTATATGGCTATGCAGTAACTGCCCTAATTGATTTAATTGACGAATCTTATGATGCCATCCTTGAAGATACGATGTCTCATCCCATTGAATAATCATATTAATTTCACACTCATCCGTCTCAAAAGTAATACTATTCCACTGATTGTGTACCAATTCGACTGCCAGATTCATCACCGCATAATTGAGTAAATATTGATCTTCTACCGTAAGAGTCATCTGATTAGCAGTAAGCGGTTGATATTGAATTTTGATCATAGCATAATAAGGGCCTTGCAATCCTAACGACCGATACTCAGACTCTTCTTGAGGTACATACCCATTTGAAGCAAATAACTGATTTAGTTTGATATGCTTTTGAATAGGATGTCGTTGCATTTGAAAATGATTGCAGTGAGACCAGTTGACATGTTCTATTACCGGTCTAGAGATAGTAGAATGTAACAACACTTCTCGTACTGAATCTACAAACAGCTCCAGATCAAGCGGTTTGATTAAGTAATTTTTAACACCCAAGCGAATAGCTGCCTGTGCATATTCAAACGTATTATGTGCAGAAACAACTATAATTTCGATAGAAGGGTTGATCATTTTCACCTGTTGCATATCATATATTCTATCCAACCCTTCTACTTCTAGATCTGTAATCAATAGATCGATATCGTAGTCACGAATATAATCCAATCCCTGCGAAAATGTATTTGCCGAAAAAATATGTTGGATATTGAGCCCAGAATGTAATAATAACGGACTTATTGTTTCGATCATCATTTGGTCATCATCTAGCATCAGAATGTTATACAAGTATGTATCCTCCTCAGATGTAAGATCTATACACATATCCATAATATACCAGAAGTTTAAGCGCTTTAACATACTTAAAAATAAAGTAATCAAAATAGGAATCATAATTCATTGTAAATCCTACAATTACATCATTCCAAAACACAAAAAGACTAAAGCTTATGCCTTAGTCTTTTCTAGTCTATTTATCTGGACATCATATAAGTTAAATTACAAAGTACTTTACAATTATACAGTTACATTTACTGACGTTTTCGATTCAAGCATTTTATTTTTTTGCTCGAATTTTTTGTTATGTGAAGAGACATAAGCTTGACTGTAAGCTTCAGGCTCTAAGTATTTTTTGGCACTATTGACAGCGGCTGCACCTTCAACAAATGTACCTGCAATTAAGTATAATTTGTTCGTATATTCTATCAAATCTCCTGCGGTAAAAATACCTGGTTGAGTAGTCTGACGCTTCTCATCAATAATAGGACGTCCATTTTCATTGACTTCTATCCCCCAGCGTAGGAGCGGACTAAGATCACCCATCATTCCATGATTCACAATGACGGCATCTACAGGTAAATGACGTACTTCTCCTGTTTCTACATGAGTGATTGTAATCTCATCAATTTGAGTACCATTATGACTTTGCACAGCAGTTAGACCATAAGGTGTTAGTACTTCTTTACACGTCTGCTTCATCGTTACTACATTTTTTTCATGTCCTCCAAATTCGTGACGACGATGAACAACGGTTAGACTGGCTGCAATCGGCTGTAGTGCATTTGCCCAATCTACCGCAGAATCCCCACCACCTGAGATCACCACATGCTTCCCTGCAAAAATATTCAATTCTTGTACCGTATAATGAAGATTGGTTACTTCGTACCGATCTGCGCCTTCTATTTCTAATTTGCGCATCGTTGGAATCCCATGTCCCATCGCCAAAATAATCGTTTTACTATAATGTTGTTCTCCGGTAGCCGCAGTAAGCAACCAATTGCCGTCTTCAAGACGCTCGATATCCGCTATTTTCTGATTAAGAACAACGGTTGGCTCAAAAGTCATTGCTTGTTGAATCAAGTTTTCGATCAGTTGCGCTCCACTTAAAGGTGGTAATCCGCCTACATCCCAGATCATTTTCTCAGGATAAATCAAAATTTTACCACCTAATTGCGGATTGTATTCAATAAGTTTCGTTTTCATATCTCTCATTCCACTATAAAAAGCACTGTATAATCCTGCGGGGCCACCGCCTATAATTGTTACATCATATAAATCTAATGTATTCGTCAAAACAGTCACTCTCCAATTCGATAAAATATTCTTTCTTTTCTTAATTGATAATGATTATCATTATAGATTAGAAAATGAACAGTTTCAACATTATCTAGAAAATAGATATCATTTAAATTTTTTAAGTTTATGATTAATATTTTTGAAAATAATAAATAGTGAACATTTGGGTAGTTAGCCGAATTGTAAGCGATTAAACGTAACAACAATCGTTATATCCATTTTGCCATATCAAAAATATTCAGCTATAGTCTAGTAAGTATATAAGTATAAAGAAGTAGATTACAGATAGGATGGATTTATGAATGAGAGATAAAGTTGTTATTCCGTTGTGGGCAGCTGGTATTTTTCTAGTGGTCATGAACACAACGATGTTCAATGTTTCTTTACCGCGTATTCTTGCTGATTTACATATCAGTTCTTCTCTAGGTTCTTGGCTAATTTCAGGATATTCTATTGTATTTGCTTTATCCGTTGTTATTTTTAGTCGCTTGTCTGACTGGTATCCTGTACGTAAATTATTAATGGTAGGAATACTGCTTTTAGTCGCTTCATGTGTGATCGGATTTACTGCTAATAATTTTCCGATGGCGATGCTAGCTCGTATTTTACAAGCGGCTGGCGCAGGGCCGATGCAAGGATTAGGGCTTGTACTTGCAACACGTTATGTTCCTAATGATCGACGAGGCAAATCGATTTCTCTGATTGCAGCCGGTGGTTCGCTTGCTTTCGGTATAGGGCCAGTATTGGGTGGATTTTTAACAGATAGTCTAGGATGGAACTCGTTATTTTTGGTGACAGGTTTGATTGTTTTACTTGTACCTGCCTATTGGAAAATGCTTCCTTCTGAAAAAGAATTCTCTTTCAAAAAAGATCAAAAGTTCGATATTGTAGGTGCAGGATTATTAGTGATTGTTATCCCTTCTCTACTATTAAGTATCGGACGCTTATCATGGGTTAACTTATTGATCGCTATTGTAGCTTTTATTGTACTGGTCTTTCATTTACGGCGATCGTCCAATCCGTTTATTTTACCAGAGCTATTCCGCAATACCGCTTATCGTAAAATGCTCTTTATGTCATTTTGCTGTTTTGCGATTAATTTAGGAATGGTATTTCTTATTCCATTAGTGCTTAATCAGGTATTCGGTCAATCCGCTTCTTTTAGCGGTTTAATGATATTCCCGGGTGCTATATTATCAGCAATTATGACCCCTATTATCGGTCGATGGATCGATCAGTATGGCAACTACCGCTTATCGTTTATCGGATATATCATTATGGTGGTGACTTTTGCAGGCTTGATCGGATTTTTAACATTGTCACCTTATGTATTGATGGCTGCTTATATGTTGCTGGCTTCTTCGTTCTCAGCCGTAGGTGCTTCTTTACAAAATGAAGTGTCTCGTATGCTTCCACGTAAGCAATTATCATCAGGTGTAGGTGTTTTTCAATTAACTCAATTTTTCGGTGGGGCTACAGCAACGGCTGTTTTTGGATTATTAATCGCGCGCAATCCGTTTGAGTCGTCTTCAGGAATTTATCGCATGAATTATGTGGTGTTGTTAACGATGACTGTGTTGTCATTAATCATGCTAATCTGGTATATGCGTAGCAAACCTGCTGAACCTGCCGATCATCATATCAAAATTTAGTTTGATAGTTATAGTGTAGATGTTGTAAAAACTGCCAATATCGCTGGATAGACAGCTTTTGTTGGCAGTTTTTCTTTTTATAGTGTGTAATATCTTATTTTTTGGTATGCTGAATGGTGAACTCTATTACATAGTTAAGGTGGGAAACGGTGAATGTCTATTTTATCGCATCTTTCCTGGATTTTTATTGCGATTAATATCTTTTTCGCTCTTTTTATTGTGTTTTTGGAAAGGCGCAATATTGGAGCTACATGGGCATGGCTAATGATACTGGTCTTTTTACCGGTAGTTGGGTTTATTGTCTATTTATTTTTTGGTCAGAATTTGAGTCGGGTCAAAAAATTTAGATTACGCAAAGAATTCAGGTCGATTATTGAATCTGTTGTAGAAGATCAACGTCAAGAATTTCATTCCAGAAGTTTCTCGTTTAATGATCCTTCAATCGGCCGTTATCATGAGCTGGTGCATATGAATTTAATTAGCAATTATGCCCTTTACACACAGGATAATGAGGTTCGTATTTTTGCAGATGGCAATGAAAAGTTTGATGCTTTGTTTGAAGATATTGCGAATGCCAAGCAGTATATTCATATTCAGTATTACATTATTCAGCGGGACGAATTGGGTCGCAAGTTGATTGATGCACTCACAGTCAAAGCTCGCGAAGGCGTTACCGTACGTCTAATTTATGATGCGTGGGGTAGTTCCAAAGTAAACAAGAAATTTATCCATGAATTACGCGAAGCTGGCGGTCAAGCTGCTGCCTTTTTCCCACCGAGTATTCCCAAAGTCAATTTCAAGCTTAATTATCGCAATCATCGCAAATTAGTTATTATTGATGGAGATTGTGGTTATATTGGTGGCTTCAATGTAGGCGATGAATATCTAGGCAAAGTCAAACGATTTGGCTACTGGCGTGATACTCATTTACGTGTAGAAGGCTCGTCTATTTTACAAATGCAGACTCACTTTTTGCGCGATTGGCATCTGGCATTGAATACACCGATGTCAGAAGATTATTCATTGTTCGCTGTGACCAAGCCGTTTACCGGTAATATCGGCATGCAGATTGTATCGAGCGGCCCGGATAGTAGTTTGGAAACGATTAAGTATTCGTATATCAAAATGATCTATGAAGCTAAAAAAAGTATTATGATTCAGACACCTTATTTTATACCGGATGAAAGTATGATTACCGCGCTCAAAGCAGCGATGCTTTCCGGTGTTCAAGTACATCTAATGATCCCCAAAAAACCAGATCATCAAATGGTCTACTGGGCTTCATACTCGTA
Source organism: Paenibacillus nicotianae (assembly GCF_042681745.1). NCBI lineage: Bacteria > Bacillati > Bacillota > Bacilli > Caryophanales > Paenibacillaceae > Paenibacillus > Paenibacillus nicotianae. Next base: position 1,709,165 of record NZ_JBHUGF010000010.1, read on the forward strand.
TTTACGTGAGTTGTTAGAACTGAATGTTAGTTGTTATTTGTATGAAAAAGGATTTCTTCATGCCAAAACGATGGTCATTGATGGTACGATTGCTTCGGTTGGTACAGCTAATATGGATATTCGTAGTTATAAGCTGAACTTTGAAGTAAATGCGATTGTGTATGATAGCCAAACAGCTACCAAGCTAGAAGAACTGTTTTTACAAGATATTTTGGATAGCAAAATTCTTACACTGGCTGATTACGAAAATCGTCCGTTGTATCAACGCATGCTTGAATCATTTGCTCGTCTGCTTTCTCCTATTTTATAAAACAAAAAACTCGCTTTCTTCTGAATTCTTTTTGTGAAAGAATGTTCAGGTTGAATAGCGAGTTTTTTTAAATTTCTATCTTATTCCGCTTGTATTTCTAGTTTTTTTATACTTTCATAAAGATTATACATACTTTGATCTACATCATCATAATAAGCCCATACACGTTTCCAAGATTCACCAACCTGAGGCAATTTATCTTTATCATTTGTATTTATTGCTTCCAATACATCACTGATAGCATCTTGACCTGTAGCATTGGTTAATAACATATCATTATAAAAATCTTCGAACTGTTTAGTCAATATCTTTGACTCTAATACAGAGGTTGTATTTTACTGAGCTCATCATTTACATTTTTAAATTTTTTCTCGCTTTGACGAAATTTTATAATAAATTCATTCTCTCCTAGTTCTCTATTAGAGAGAGCTTCCCAGATATCTTGAACAGCAAATAAATTCTGATCTAGCAACTCTATTATAACCATCATTTTATCTATGAATTCTAATACGTTCTCATGTTCTTGTTGTGATATTATAATTCTACCTTTATCTATACTTCTATCTTCACCTCGATCTGTAACTGTTGTTTCTTCTTCAATTTGGATACTTGGTTCTTCTACTTGTCTATCTACTAATGGACTGCATGCAGTAGTCAACATAATTAGTACAACAGGCATACTCCATATTATCTTTTTGTTCATGATGTTCCCCTTCCACCTTATGTATTGCTATTACATCAATTACCATTGATATCAAATAAATCTATATCTATTCATTTACTATCGGTTATATAGATATTCTATTTAAGAGATCACATTTATTTTGATTGACAGTTCGTACCCTCCATATTATGATTCAGAATAATATTTCTCATAAAACCTATAGGATTTATGTAATTAATTGGAGGGGATTAAGAATGTTACCATTTTCTACAGCATTTTTACAAAAATCAGTTGTTCGTAAGTCAGTCATTGCCTGGACACTTGCCTTATCTGTTGTGGCTTCACCTGTGTTATACAGCAGTACCAGTTATGCAGCTACCACAGTTGTAGCCGAACATGCCGTTAGTGCTTCAGAATACTCGCAATTTTTGCAATCCAAATTCAACATTTCAGTAGCGAACGGAATTAGTCGTGGTCAGTATATCCAAGACTTGGCTACAGCACTTCAATTAAGCCCAGAAAAATCTGATGCTACCTTTACCGATGTACCCTCCAGCCATAAGCTGTACAAAGCAGCCACAGCTTTGTATGAGAATGGTATCCTCTCCGGTACTACTGTTCATCCTAATCAAAAGTTAGACGCGCGTAGCGCTGTTTATTTCGCTGTCAAAGCAGCCGGACTGAAAGAACTTGCGTATACATATCCTCCGGCTAAAGTAAAAACAGCACTTGCCAAACTTAATATTAAGCCTGCTTCTTTATCCACACAAACGGGTCAAGAACTGGCTGTCGCTGTAGACAGTGGTTTGTTGCCAAAATCCCTATATTCAGCGCTTACTGCTTCGCAATCTAATGCTCCATCACCTGTATTTATAGAGACATTGCTTGGACAGGTATTGCAGTTCAAAGGACAATATAAACACTATCTCGGTTACACCAGTGATGATGATATTTATGCCAAATTGCAAGATGCTTATAACACTTCCCGTCTTATTCAAGCACCAGAATTACAAGAGCTAGCTAACAAAGCGTTAGAAGAAAACTTGGTGACTGGTTATAATGTTAAAGACAGCCGTTACGAAGCTAATTTTATTGATTCACTATCACTAAATTACGGTCATGATGATATCAAGCATGCTGTTCAATTGATCGGTTTGTTGCGTAGTGAAGGAATCTCTGCCAAAGTACAATTTGAACCGAAAACGTCTGCTTTTATTTATTTAAAAGAATGGGGCGAGCCTAAATCGACTGAGGATTATCATGTATCTCAGATTGCTAATGGTAACTATATTGCCAATGCTAAAGAATACGATCTTGCTTTTGAATTTGCGAATACGGCTGACAAAAATAAATTTCAAAAAGTAATTCTAGCCTATGCTAAAAAAGATAGCGAAGATCAAAAAGGTCTGATCTATAGCTCATGGTGGCAACCGTTGTACTATTCTCAGACAGCTATTAAAGACTATGATGTAATTAGTAATAACAAAATCACTCAAGGCAATTACTATGTACAATCATTCTCTTTGAAAGAAAAATCTGCTGAGGTTGCTGCTGGCTTCAAAGCACTTGATCCTTCTCTCAAAGTCGATAGTTATCAGTTCTGGGTAGATGTGCCTTTCTTTAATTATTTGAACGGCGACTCTAAATAATTAACGTTTTTACGTTTAGTGATACGTTCCACTAATCATTCTTTGAGTATCGTAGAATATAACGTGTCATTCATGCTATATTTTTTAATCCAAAAACTGCCACTTATGATTAATCAATCATGTGGCAGTTTTTTATTTGCTTTTATCGCTAAGATTAGTTAGCTTTTGATACGTGCAGGAGTGTAATAGTAACTCACCTATATTAAGTACCTCGGGTGGTATTATTTTGATCTTTCTATTATGAATTTTTCATATAGTGAAACAATATAAATTATGTGTAAACAAGTTATTTATCCTATAAAGTTGTTATTGATTGATTTTGTACATCTTTTCATACTAAAAAAGCCTAAAATTATAAATATCACTTTTTAACGAGCAAATTGATATCTGTAATCGTAGACTTTTTATATATCATCATTCGCTATTCATAAGTTTATTGCTCAAATTCTGCTATAAAATAAGTATTAAAACCATGCTATTTCTTGCTACATGTTTGAAATGGTATACATTTTGATCTGATATATCATTATGTTCGCACATAGATTAGTTCTCGCTGTATATCGTTATTAAGATATCCTACAATATTGTCTACAGCATCTTGATAAAAGCATTTGTAATTATCATCTGATACATAACCGATATGTGGTGTGCCTAATACATTTGGTAATTTGCGTAATATATGATCTTGCGGTAAAGGTTCTGTATCGAATACATCTAATCCAGCGCCTGCGATCAGTCCTTGTTGTAATGCTTCGATCATAGCGGTCTGATCCACAATGCCTGCGCGTGAGGTATTAATCAGGTATGCTGAAGGCTTCATCAAAGCCAATTCTGATTGTCCAATGATTCGGCGTGTGCGATCGCTAAGCACAAGATGAATCGATAGAAAGTCACTTTCAGCTAACAACTGCTCTTTAGAAGTCGCCAATTGTACATTGGCAGCTTCTGCTCGCTCGCTTGTTAGATTTTCGCTCCATGCCAAAATATTCATCCCCATCGCTTGCCCGATCGTAGCCATTTGTTGACCGATTTTACCCAATCCTAATAAGCCTAAGGTTTTCCCTTGCAATCCGATTCCGATCGTACTTTGCCATGCTCCATTGTTGCGAAACGATTCATTTTCTTGGGTCAAATGACGGGATAATCCTAAAATAAGTGCCCATGTCAATTCAGTAGGCGCCGCCCCTTTGCCTCTTGTTCCGCAAACAGTAATTCCTAACTTACCTGCTGCTTTGAGATCGATCGAAGCATTGCGCATGCCTGTAGTAATTAGTAATTTAAGATTCGGTAATTTACGAAGTACATCTTCTGGAAATTTAGTGCGTTCACGCATAATAACTATAATTTCATAATCCTGAATCGCTTCAATCAATTCATTGCGATCTTCAAAATATTCATGATAACTATCAATATTGACTTGCGATTCGATTACTGACCAATCTGCCATCTTCTCGGCAACATGCTGGTAATCATCAAGAATGGCACAGTTCAGCTTCATCGTAGGTGCTCCTTTGGTTAATGGTTTATTGTGTAAAATAAGCTAGGTGAATAGATAAATTAATTCTTTCTAATATAACATACCACTACCTTTTTCAGACTTTCTTTTTCTAATTCATATTTCTACTTTATTATTATGAATTTTTCATGTATATAAATTATCATTTATATATTTAGCTTTTTTAAGTGTAGTCTAACTATCACTGAAATTATTCTCAAACTATTACTTTTATTATTTTGTGCTTGACCTTTTACGATTAGGCTCCTATAATCAGGAATCAATAACACATCCCAAATAAATATCAGGCTTTGACCAAAGACATGATTCACGTTCTGCGCTGCCCAGAGAGAAAAGCGATTGCTGAGAGCTTTTTCAGTCGACAAATGTGAAATTACCCCTTTGTAGCCGTAGTATTGAACAGATGATACGTTGTGATCGTCTTACTAGATAGTACCGCCTAATCCCCGTTAATGGATTCCAATGAGGACTTTTCTCTGCATGATCATAGTGTATTAGCTATTTCTACAGAGAGGTCAAATTAGGGTGGAACCACGAGCCAAGCGCACTCGTCCCTTTCTGGGACAGTGTGCTTTTTTGCGCTTACATTCTAATTATTGGAGGGAATCTATTATGTCTATTCACATTTCTTTACCCGATGGTTCAATCCGTTCTGTAGATTCACCTGTATCAATTGCTGAACTTGCTTCTTCGATCAGCACAAGTCTTGGCAAACAAGCGATCGCAGGCAAGATCAATCACAAGCTGGTTGATCTGAATACTATTATTGATCAAGATAGTGCTGCCCAGATTATTACTCTGGATGATCCAGAAGGTGTGGCTATTTATCGTCACAGTACTGCTCACCTTATGGCACAAGCCATTAAGCGTCTATACGGCGATCAACAGGTGAAGCTAGGCATTGGCCCTGTGATTGCAGATGGATTTTATTATGATATTGATATTGCTAACCCTTTGTCTGTAGAACAATTACGTGATATTGAAAAAGAAATGAACAAGATTATCAATGAGAACTTGCCTATTATCCGTAAAGTTGTTAGTCGTGCAGAAGCATTGGCTATTTTTACAGAGATTGATGACCCTTATAAGTTAGAACTGATTCAAGATCTACCGCTAGATGCAGAAATTTCGATTTATGAACAAGGTGAATTTTTCGATCTTTGTCGTGGCCCTCATCTTCCTTCTACTGGAAAAATTAAAGTTTTCAAATTGCTACATGTTGCCGGTGCGTACTGGCGTGGTGATTCCAATCAGAAAATGCTACAGCGTATCTATGGCACAGCTTTTCCGAAAAAAGCACAATTAGACGAACATCTACATGTACTGGAAGAAGCCAAAAAACGGGATCACCGCAAATTAGGTAAAGAACTTGATTTGTTTATGTTTTCAGAAGAAGCGCCAGGTATGCCTTTCTATTTACCCAAAGGAATGGCTTTGCGGACAGAATTGGAGAACTTTTCACGCGAAATGCAATTGAAAAACGGTTATCAAGAAGTACGTACACCACTAATGATGAATCAACGGCTGTGGGAACAATCCGGTCACTGGGATCACTACAAAGACAATATGTATTTTGCTCCTGTGGATGCAGAAGCATTTGCACTCAAACCGATGAACTGTCCGGGACATATGTTGATTTACAAAAACGATCTTCATTCTTATCGTGAACTTCCGATTCGGATGATGGAATTTGGTCAGGTGCATCGTCATGAATTCTCTGGTGCGCTTAACGGTATGATGCGTGTACGTACTTTCTGTCAGGATGATGCACATATTTATGCTATGCCACACCAGATAGAAGATGAGATCCACCAAGCGATGACACTTCTTGATGATATGTATAAAGTATTTGGATTTGAATACAAAATCGAATTATCGACTCGTCCAGCAGATTATATGGGTGCAGATGAGTTATGGGATCAGGCTGAACAAGCACTAAGCAATGTTCTCGATCATCGCGGAATTGAGTATACACTAAATGAAGGCGATGGTGCCTTTTATGGTCCCAAAATCGACTTTCATATTCTGGATGCACTCAAACGTAGCTGGCAATGCGGTACAATTCAGCTTGATTTTCAAATGCCTGAAAAATTCGATCTGACTTATATTGGTGAAGATAATCTCAAGCATCGTCCGGTTGTAATTCATCGTGCGATCTATGGTTCGATTGATCGTTTTCTAGGTATTCTCACAGAACATTACTCCGGTGCTTTCCCTGTCTGGCTGGCTCCTGTACAGATCAAGTTATTGCCTGTATCTGAGAACTATATTGATTATGGATTGCAAGTAAAACAACAATTGATTCAAGCGGGTATTCGCGTTCAGATGGATATTCGTAATGAAAAATTAGGTTACAAAATGCGTGAAGCTCAAATGGAAAAAGTACCTTATATTTTGGTACTTGGTGAAAATGAGAAAAATGCTCATAGTGCTTCTGTTCGTCAACATGGTGGCGCAGATCTAGGTGTTCTTTCTATAGAAGAAATTATTTCAAATATTGATCAGCAAAATAGTAATAAGTCTTAATCAAGTAAATATTGTTGAAGTAGATATTATTGAAGTAGATACTAATTCCAAATCTATTGCTATTGTTCAAAATGAACAAAAATCTCCTTTTGAAACTTTTTTCTACTCTTCTTATCTATCCATCTATCTGGTCTATCCATCTATCTGGAAAAGAAAAAGAATCCTTTAGCGTATTGCCTAAAGGATTCTTTTTTGTACATATATTACGTTGCACAGATTGATCGTCTGAATATCTTAGATCAATTTAGCTAATTTCAGCAGGCGTTGCATCACTGTAGCTGTCTCTGCTCTACTCATTTGACCTGTTGGATGTAGCAGTTTGCCATTGCCCTGAACAACGCCGGATGACAATACCGCTTGTGTTGCTGTCTGCGCCCAAGTAGCCACTTTACTTTGATCAGAATAACTGCTTAGTGTCATACTACCTGTCGCTTGTTGCAATTTGACGATTGCTATCGCACGATTCAGGATCACAAATGCTTCTTGACGAGAAATCGTCTGATTAGGACGGAATGTACCATTTTCATATCCATCAATCAAATTGTATTCATTCGCTACAGTTACCGCTCCCATATACCAATCAGATGCGGATACATCAGAGAATTTGGAAGATGTACCTGTATCGGATAGACCGAGAGCACGTACAAGAATCGCTGCAAATTCTGCTCTTGTCACGTTATTATTTGGATTGAAATGAGTAGCGTCCACTCCATTAACAACGAGACGGGAAGCCATATCGTTGACAGCTGATTTTGACCAATGATTAGCTACATCCGGGAATTCTTTTGGATTCCAGATCAGACCATAATCACTATTAGTTAAACTGTTCACCACTGCATAATACGTATTTCCTTGCAAAGCGACCGCTGTCGGTACATGATGTATATTTCCTTGAGCGTCCACAACAACTGCTGTCGTGATCCGATTTGGATCATAATTTGCTGGAATTGGTAGTTCGCGTTTGACATAAGTGGTAAATTCATTTACGGCTGAAGTCTGATTATTGTAAGAAGCTGTAATATTAAAATCTACTGGAGCCATCGCTACTGCAAATCCATCACGACTAGCGCGATTGCTAAATGCTGTTGTGACATCATTTGTACTACGGTTAATCGTTATATTCACTTGCAACTGAGCTGAATTCGCATCATTGCCTAACTCTCCTGCTAATTGTTGAATACGTAATTGAGTAGAAGGTAAGGTGTAATTACCTAGAACCGTCTCAATCCGTAAAGTGGCTTGTGCACCTGCCAGGATTTGTACAGCTTCTCCTGTGAGCACTGTATTTACTTTGTCTGCACTTGCTCTTACAGGAATAATCACTTGCGGTGCATTTCCTTCATTTGCTAACAGATTACCCAGTTTGTCTGTATCTACAGTAGCTGTGAATACAGATTGACCATTTTGTTGATTAAGAACCCCTGTAGCAATTTGTTCGACTTGTCGTCCATTGACGATAATTTCAAAACCACTTGTAGTAGGTGTGTTAGGTGTAGTAGGTTCTGTTGTTTCAGGTGTAGTACCCGGGGTTGTACCATCACCAGAATTTCCTGATCCGCTACCTGAATCTGAATCTGATTTTTTATCACGTTTAATGGTGATAGTGTAAGCTTGTGTCGTTCCATTTTGCGCAGTCACAATAATAGTCACTACATTATTACCTACAGATAATGCGATTGGATCAGAAGTACCCGCATCTGCGAGTGGCTTACCATTCACAGTTATGGTTGCCTCTGGATCATATACCGATGCTGTCACTGTAACGGTATTCGTGGAATTACTTACACTCAGATTATAATTATTAATTTCTGGATTAAATGCTGGACTCAATATAAGTCCATTGACAGTTAATCCTTTGAGATTACTTCCACTTGAAGCTGATTTGGCTTTGATAATCAGATCAAATGTTTTGGTATTTATAACACTTCCACGTTGGACTTGAGCAGTTAAGCGAACGGCCTGATCGCCTTCACTATATGTGCTACGTGTCACTGTACCTGCTGAACTCACTCGTTGTGGATTGCTTGATTCCCATGTAATCACCGTATTGTTGCTTCCTGCTTGAGCAAGCCCTACATTTTGAGTGACTGAATTGGCACTATCTCCATTTGCATACTGAATTTGCAAAGCTTCAATATCTTGCGCTACCGCTTGTTCATCTGTAATTGGAAGCGATTTGACCACTACGGTAAAGGTTTTAATCGATAAAGCTGCATTTTTTTGAATTAATGCATTGAGAGTGACGGTCACATCAGGATTAGGATAAGATGGACGCGTAACTACCCCATTATTTTGAATAACACTTGAATTACTGGTCGCCCAATTCACTATCGTTCCATTCGTTCCTGTCAGCGGTAAAGTTAGATTTTGGGTAACAGAATTATTGTTATCTCCTGTAGCATAACCAATAACTAAAGCATCATACGCTGCAGTAACAGCATCCTGATCACTAATATCGTTACGAGTAACTTTGATGCTATACGTCTGAGTCGCTCCATCTGTCATTGTTGTAACGATAAGAATCGTATTACTCCCTACAGATAATGGAACAGTTGTCGCACTTCCATTGGTTGCATTTGTACCTGCAACTGTGATTCCTTGTGGGGTTCCAATTGCAGTTGGAGTCACTTGAATAGTCGATGAAGAATAATCTACTGTTGCGTTATATTGTGTTTGATTCGTATCAAATACTGGTGTTAATGTGCCTGCACTTATTGTTAAATTACTCAAGTTTGGATTTTGTAAACGGGTAATATTAATAGTATACGTTTTGGTTGAACCATTTTGAGCAGTGACTTGAATAGTGACCGTATTATTTCCTGTATTTAAAGCTACTGTGAACGCATTCCCACTTGTTACTGCGTTACCGTTTACAGTCAATATGGAATTAGAATCTTCAACTGTTGATGTAATATCAATGCTGCCTACTGAATAATCAACAGATGCATTATAAGAAGTTACTGTAGCATCAAATGCTGGACTTAATTTTCCTTGACTGATAATCAAGTCGCTTAAATTCGCATTAGAACTAGCTTCTCTATTGACTGTAACCACATAACTTTTAGTTGTTGTACCATCTTGTGCTGTCACTGTAGTATTAATGGTGTTACTTCCTACTGCCAATGCAATACTGCCTGACGCATTCCCGCTTGTAACTGCAATACCGTTCACAGTCACTGTTGCTGTGCTATCTGCTACAGTTGGAGTTAGGGTGATACTTGTGGTTGCGTTAGAAACATTAGCGCTATAACTCGTGGTTCCTGATGCAAAGGTTGGCGCTAACGTCCCTGCACTTAATGATAAGTTGCTTAGATTGGCATTCGTACTTGCTGCGGCAGCACGAGTCACCGTAATTGTATAATCTTTAGTCGTTGATCCATCTTGCGCAGTGACTCTTGTTGTAATGGTATTATCACCTACAGCTAGAGCAATACTACCTGATGCACTCCCACTTGTAACGGTTGTACCATTTACGGTAACTGTAGCGTTGCTATTTGAAGTTGTAGGTGTAACGGTAAGGCTAGTTACACTATTAGATACACTAGCTGTATAACTTGTAGTTCCTGAAGCAAATGTTGGCGTAAGCGTTCCTTGACTAATGGCAAGTCCACTTAGATTCGCATCGGTACTTGCTGCTGCACGTGTAACTACGAGGGTATACGTCTTGGTCGTTGATCCATCTTGCGCAGTGACTACGACTGGAATTGAGTTACTTCCTACGCTCAGAGACACAGATTGCGCATTTCCACTTGTGGTGGTTGTTCCATTAACTGTTACTGTAGCATTCGCTTGATTCACAGTTGGCGTTACATTAATGCTAGTTACTGTATACGCTACACTTGCAGAGTAACTTGTGGTTCCTGAAGCAAATGTTGGATTTAATGTTCCCTGATTGATAGCAAGATTACTAAGCGTAGCATCGGTACTCAAAGCTGTTGCACGAGTAACCGTTAGTGTATACGTCTTGGTTGTCGATCCATCTTGTGCAGTGACGACTGTACTTATCGTATTGTTTCCTACAGCTAATGAAATGCTACCTGATGCACTTCCACTGGTAACTGTTGTGCCATTTATGGTTACCGTAGAATTAGTACTTGAAGTCGTTGGTGTAACGGTAAGACTAGTTACATTATTGGGTACACTTGCGGTATAGCTGGTTGTTCCCGAGGCAAATGTTGGAGATAATGTTCCTGCACTTATTGTAAAATTACTTAAATTGGCATCGGTGCTTGCAGCTGCTCGTGTCACATTAATAGTATATGTTTTGGTTGTACTAGCATCCTGTGCGGTAACGACCACTGGAATCGAGTTACTCCCTACACTTAGCGATACTGCTTGAGCACTTCCGCTTGTGGTTGTCGTTCCGTTTACTTTGACAGTAGCGTTCGCTTGATTGACGGTTGGAGTGATGTTAACGCTTGTTACTGTATAAGCAACACTTGCGCTATAACTGGTAGTGCCTGAAGCAAAGGTTGGGTATAGTGTTCCTTGATCGATAGTTAGAGCACTAAGCGTTGCATCTGTACTTGCTGCTGCAATAGCTTGCGTTCTAATAGCTCCTGAATCACCTACAGCTGTAAATTGATTGCTATTTGCTGCGATTCCATACAAAACTGGCGTTGAATTCGGTGTTTCTGTAGTCCATGATGTACCATCAGTTGAAGCCAAAATAACTCCGTTGGTAAAATTACCATTCAAGTCTCCAACAATTACATATTTACCGGCACTATAAGTAATATCATAAAAGACAGCTCCAGATGCTCCAGAAATCGTCTGAGCAGTATTCCAACTTGTACCGTTCGTAGATGTTACTATTTTCCCATCTGATGTTGCATAAAAAGAACCATTTAAAAATCTGACCGAATATACAGAGCTACTTCCTGCAATAGGTCCTCTGTTTGTCCAAGTCGCACCATCTGGCGAACTATAGGCTATTCCATTAGCACCTACTGCTACAAAAATGCTATTACCATAAGCAACTCCTAAAAAATCATCTGAAGCAGGTTTTGTATTCGTCCATGTGATAGCATCTGAAGAATAATAAATATTACCAAAATTACCTGCAATTACATGTTTTGAATTTCCATAGCTGATACCACTTAAATTAACAACATTATTATTTGGATCACTTGGAAGGGTTTGTGCTGTCCATGTACTACCATCGTTAGATGTAAAAGTGCTGCGGTTATCACCAATAATTACCCATTTACCTCCTGCATAAATAACATTGTTGAGAGACTGAGTTCCAAGATTACTTTTAGTCCATGTAGCTCCATCAGTAGAAGTCAGAACTAACCCTTTTATATTGTTAGTATCTGATCCATCTAATCCTACACCTACCCACATTCCATTTCCATAGGCGACTTTATAAATCGGTTGAGTTGTATTAGATGTGACAGTAGTCCATGTCGTAGCAGCAGATGCTACGTTGTTACCTGACAACCCTATAGAAGTCAGTACTAAAATCAAGGATAACATCGTACAGAAAAATCTTTTATACCTGTTAAAATAAATAGATTTTATCAATGTCTTACCCCCTTCTATGTGTGAATCATGAGTGCCTATATTTTAAATAGCAGAAGCACAAATAATCTTATATATAACATAGTTTATTTTTAACAAAAAAAGAATAGGGTTTTTGTGGAAAAATAAAATATATTCTGTGATTAGTGGAATATTTTTGAACTTTTGATTAGAATGAGGATAACTTGAAGAAAGGAGAGAATAAAACATGAATTTAAAAGCCGCAACAGAGCAGGATGCGAGCTTTTTGTTTACATTATTTGAAGCACAGAAAACAGCAGAATTAGGCTTAGATAATGTAGATATTCACTTTAAAAACAGTATTATCTCTATGCAATGGAATTCTAAAAATCAAAGTTATCTTCATCGCTTTCCTGATCTTCAAACATTTGTTATTTTATATGAAGAACAAGCTGTAGGTTCTTGCATGATCCATTACACACCTCAAGAAATACACATGATTGATATTCTTATCTCCTCATCTTTCCGTAATCTTAGTATTGGTACACTCCTTTTCAAACAATTACAACTAGAAGCACAACAACAAAAGATTCCTCTTCGTTTACAAGTAGCTATTGGTAATCCAGCACAACGTTTATACGAACGGTTAGGATTTAACATTTATCAATCTGATCAAGTTTATCTATCTATGGAATGGATACCGTCTTCTTCTCAATCAACTATATCTTGCTAATCTAAATGCTAGGAGTGAATACGATGAGTGAAGCTTTCGTAGGTGAAATTCGAATGTTTTCTGGCAATTATGCACCTGAAAATTGGGCTTTTTGCGATGGACAATTACTTAGTATCAATGACTATCAAGCTTTATTTACATTATTAGGAACAACTTATGGTGGAAATGGACAGACTAATTTTGCTGTGCCTGATTTACGTGGTCGTGTCCCTATTCATATTGGAACAAATGCTGGTACTACCTACACTTTAGGACAAAAATTAGGCTCAGAAACAAATACTCTACAAACGAGTGAATTACCCGCACATACTCACTCCGTCAAAGCTACATCAGATACGGCTACTGTCAATACGCCTGCAAATAATACATGGGCTTCAACAGCAACCAATCTCTACTCTAATGTCACGACAACTGATTTAACCCCTATGGATTCAACAGTAGTCTCTAATAGCGGCGGTAGTCAACCACATAATAATATGATGCCGTCTCTCACTATTTCATTCATTATCAGTTTATTCGGAACTTATCCACCAAGACCCTAATTCACTATTTTGAGGAGGATTATGCTATGGAACCATTTTTAGGTGAACTTCGAATATTTCCTTATGGTTTTATTCCTAAAGGATGGCTAGCTTGTAATGGACAAATATTATCTATCAATCAGAATGCTGCTCTAGCTTCATTATTGGGACAAACATATGGCGGAGATGGAAAAACAACATTCGGTCTACCTAATTTACAAGGACAAGTTCCACTCGGCACAGGCATGGCAGCATCTACAAAAACATATACATTAGGACAAAAAGCTGGCGAAGCCAATCATTCACTCACTATTAATGAAATGCCTCAACATAATCATAATGTAAATGCATCTTCTGCGACAGCCTCTTCCAAAACACCAACAAATAATGCTTGGTCAGCACCAGCACCAAATACTTACAAACCTTCTGCAGGTGCAACACCCGTAACACTACCACCTAATGCTCTTAGTGACGCAGGAACAGGAACAGGTCATAACAATATGCAACCTTTTTTGGCATTGACCATCTGTATTGCCACTACCGGACTTTATCCTCCTCGTCCTTAACATCGATATAACGTTTAATATGTATACGTTTAGCAAAAGCAATCATTATATTATTAATGGAGGTATTTACTATGGCTGATCCATTTACAGGAGAAATTCGAATGTTTGCTGGAAATTTCGCACCACAAGACTGGCTTTTTTGTCAGGGACAAGAAGTTAGTATACTGGCTTATCAAGCACTATATAGTATTATAGGCAATAATTATGGTGTAAGCAGTAGCCAAAATACTTTTAAATTACCAAATTTGCAAGGCAATGTTCCTATGCATCAAGGTACAGGTGCTAATCCAACACTGACTCCTCGTGCTATTGGTAGCACAGTAGGTACTGAAACAGTAACATTATCAACTCTACAAATGCCTATTCATAATCATATTCCACAAGCAAAAGCTATTCCAGGCAATACTACTTCTCCAAGTAATGCTCTTTGGTCGCAATCTCCAAAAGTAGGCCCTTCTCAATCACAAATTAATCTATACGGTGTACCTAATTCTACAGTTCCTATGGATCCACTTATGGTACAATATGCAGGTGGCGGTCAACCTCACAATAATATGCAACCTTTTTTAGCACTCAACTTTATTATCTGTTGTATTGGAGAGTATCCTCTTAAACCTTAAGACTTAACTACTAGAAAGGAATTGGCACACTATGACTATTCGTTCTACAGAAACGATTCCTGTCTATTTAGACACATTGCAATTGAACGCTTTACAGTTCCAGCATGAACAAGTCAGTCACTCTCTTCAAGAAAAGAGTCGTCACCTGATTACGTTGGACTTTGTGATTACTGGCAATCAAGAGTATCATGATGTCACTTCCCATTTATACGGGCAGACGTTTGATGTTAAAGTGCCTTCTCACGATCTTCATTTCAAAGGAAGTATTCATAACTATTCCACTTCTGTACCAAAGCTGACTACAGAAGAAGATACCGTTAATGTTCATTTGGAGCTTATTGAGATTCAAGAATAATCTCCACGCTATAGTCTTTCTATCAAAAGCCTTTATAAGAATTGAAGTGCTTGCAGACTTCGGTGAACTTATAAAGGTTTTTTTGCGTTGAATTTATGATCTTTTCTATATGTAGAAACTATCTTATTTGGATCTATAATTAAGATTTCTAAAATTATTTTGAAAAATATCATTAAAATGTGAAACTTTTTACGTGTAGGTTACGTATTATATAGTATACCTAATCAAATTGTTTCAATTTTGGCTAAAATTCATTATTCTCATGGAAAACAGAGAATGTTTTTCACCTTTATGTCTGTTTTTCGTCTAATTGCGACAATTGACATAGACTTCTCATGGTGTTGTTCATCGGTTATTCATATTATAATGGTATAGTTACGAAAGATAAGAGCGTGTAGGAAAATAATTGAATTGAGAAGCTGTTCATTATTTATAACTGACAATAACTTACTTTCAGCAAAAATACACATGTATTTCAGAGAGGATCTAAATTATTATGAAAAAAATTACTTATTCTTTATCTGCTGCTTTATTAGCTCTTACAATTATTCCTTGGCAAGCATCTACAGCTAGTGCTGAAGAAGCTGTCGCTCCTGTGACTCCTTTTACAACTGAAATTACTGTACAAACTGAAGCTAACTTCACGAATGCAGCAACAGTGGATAGTTTTATCAAACAAGCGGTTCGTAATCATGTATCTGTGATCAACATGACAGTTAAACAAGATAGCGATGTGAATGGATCATCTGGTTATGCTTTCTATAATAGTGAATTGGTTAAAGAAGCTACTGGATTTACAGAATTTAATGCGCTAGCTGATGTGATTGACGAAGCTCACCAATACGGCATCAAAGTCAATGCGGTTGTTCCACAATTCCAAGATAAAGCTGCTATAGACAAAAACTCATCTTGGCAAATGCGTACGATCAATGATAAAGGAAGAGTTTCCGCTTACACAGGTATGAACGGAAGTACGTACTATGTAAATCCTTTTGAACCTGATGTACAAACGTATGAACGTTCTATTATCAAAGAAGTGGTAACCAACTATAATGTAGATGGCGTTGTATTAAGCGGTCTTGATTTTGATACAGATCGTGTAGATATGAATACTTCTACTCGTAACGCATTCCAATCTGCGAATGGATTCGATCCAGACACGATTGATTTTACGAAAAATAACAGTAACAAATTAAACACTTGGAACACTTGGAAAGCAGAACAACTAGCGACTTATGTAAAAAATGTTAACGAAGATATCGCAACGATCAAACCTGATCTAGCACTTGGTGTATTCACTGTATCTCCTACATTAACAGGTACAAGCCAAGATATTTCATTATTTAAAGATAGTGTAGACTTTATTCTTCCTATCGCTGATTTCCAAACATTAGGTTACTCTGCTGATTGGGTATATAGCGATAATGGTATTTTGAAAGCTACAGAAGCTAAATTAGCTACAACATCTGCAACTACAAAAACAACTACTGAAGAAAAAGTGACACCAGCTCTTATTCCTTCGTTCAATGTTGAATTGAATACAGCTAATGTACAAAATATTTATAGTGGTATTCGTACAAGCACTCCAAACGTTACTTCTATCAACTACGCAGTAAAAGGTCAATGGACTGACGCTATGTTCAGTAATGTTGGTGTTCGTAATACGTACTAAGTTATACTTCTAAATACAATCTTATACAAATAAATGAACTCCCTTCTACGGATAGGGAGTTTTTTTCTGCTCTTTTGGTGTTATTTACTTTTTACATGTATAATTTTTGACTGTTTGATAAAAAGTACTGTACTATTTGTATGGACGAGTAAATATATGGAAAATAGTTATTTAACTATACATAATTATTATTCATGTACACAACAATGAATATACGCAAAAGGATCAAAACGAAGAATATGGAGGAAAAGAATATGAAAACAAGAACCAAAAAACGTGTCGTTATTGGTCTGATTTGTATTATTGCTGGTATTATTGGCTTAAACGCTAATCATCTAGGATTAGGCGGCAAGCCAGATTCAATCGTACATAAACAGATGTGGGAATTACCTGTAGGTCAATTGAAAACATTACATATTAACTCGGCTTATGATGTTCAGGTGGATTTTGTAGCAAGTACAAATGGTAAGGATACTGTTCAATTTGAAGGTAAGCTAGATCGACCGATCTTGAAGCAACTGCAACAAACTACCATTCAGAACAACTCGCTCAATCTTTCTTTAGAAGAAGCTACTTCTGGATTTCACTTCTTTCAGTGGGATATCACTCCTGCTATTCAACATATCACAGTTGCTTTAACCGATCCTGCTCAATTACAACAATTCAATATGGAAGTCTCTTCTGCTCATACGACACTCAAAAATGTAGAAGCTACTAACATACAACTTCAGACCAGTTCAGGCGATGTCAAAGCTTATGATTTAAAAGGAAAAACACAATTAAGTACGTCTTCAGGCGATATTCGCTTAGAGCACTGGAAGGGTTCTACTTTAGATTTATCATCAGGCTCTGGCGAAATTTACGCTCAGCGCTTGGATGGAGATGTCAATACGACAGCCAGTTCAGGCGATATTGAAATTCAGCAATTAGGTGGCGAAGGTCATATTGATTCGCAATCAGGTGATATATTAATCACTCTTCAAAAAGGAGCACGTAATATAGAAGCTTCTGCTCAATCAGGTGATATTGAGATTCATACCAATAATCAATTTGAAGGTTCTTATGAAGCACATACCAACTCGGGCGATGTTGAAGTTCCACCAAATCGTACAAACAGTTCGTATATCATCAAAGCAAATACTTCTTCTGGTGATATTGAGATTCAGTAAGTAGCAATTATTATAATAGATAAATGATTGGAAAATTAGTTATATACGTATTTATCTGTATTTATCTCTGCTGTTAAGTTTCTCGATCTGCGACCACCAGAATATCCATATTGCGTGCATGTCGTAATACTTTTTTTAATAACGAATCTCTGCCCCATCTTTTCCAAGGTGGGGTACTTGTCTGTCCAAGAATCATTTGTGTGGCATGATACGATTGAGCTTCTTCTACAATAGACTGGGCTAGACGTTGACGTAGCGGTTGATATCGAATCTCAAATTCCCCGCCTAGACGTACTGTTAAATGATGCAATTTATCTGCTTTGTCTGCTATTGCACCTGCCAGTGAGAACTCGCTACCCAGATGAATATAGGAAACAATTAATTTAGCTTTGAGCCGATAAGCAATACGGAACCCTCGCCGAATTAGACGCTCTGCTTCATGATCTAATTTGACACCTACAAAAATAATTTCTTCTCTTTGCCAGGGTCCACGTAATGAATCTTTGCGTTCCCACGATTCTAATCGTTCATCTACATCATCTGCTACTTCTCGCAGAGCCAATTCACGCAATGCGATTAGATTTCCCATTTTAAAAAAGTTACTTAGTGCTTGTTCAACTTTGGATGCGGCGTAAATCTTGCCTTCTTGCAGTCGCTGGCGTAACGTCTGTGGTGTCACATCAATCAACTCCACTTCATCAGCCAAATGCAAAATTGAATCCGGTACCGTCTCCCTTACACGAATCCCTGTGATTTGTTCAACTGCATCGTTCAGACTTTCTAGATGCTGAATATTTACAGTAGAAATTACAGATATCCCTGCTGCTAGTAACTCTGTAATATCTTCATATCGTTTGCTATTACGACTCCCCGGTACATTGGTATGAGCCAGTTCGTCTACTAACACCACTTCTGGATTACGTTTGATGATTTGCTCTACATCCAATTCTTCTAAATGATGATCACCGTATTTGATGATTTGTCTGGAAAGTAAAGGCAAAGATGCTGCTTGATCTGCGGTTTCTTGCCGTCCATGCGTTTCAAGTAATCCAATCACTACATCGATCCCTTGACGGCGTAGTTCATTACCTTCCCGTAACATAGTGTACGTTTTGCCTACTCCTGGCGCAGCTCCTACATAGACTTTGAATGTTCCCTGCCGAATATGATCGATTTGACGAGCAATTTCTTCTGAAGGTAAACGGCGATAGGAGTCTTCTTTTTTGATAGGAGGTACTTTGGTTGTTTTGGCAGGTAAAATACGTTCGCCTTCTTGCTCGGCACGATCTGCCATCAAAAAAATATCAATATCGCGTGTCATTAACAATACTCCATTAATCACAGAGCGATTGATCCATTCTTGCCAGCGATTTTGACGTGAATGTCCTAACACAATTCGTGTAACCTGATGTTCTTTCGCATAACGAACAACCTGTCTTGGTAATCTACGCTTGGAGATCATCGCAACTTCTTCAAATACTCCTCCTACTTGTGTAGATAACTCGCGAATAGAACGTTTGAATGTTTCTTCTTCTCGATTGAGTTTGCGTGCTTTATTTTGAAAAGAAACGACTAACAAGTCTCCACTTAATCGCCGGGCAATCTGTTGTCCGCGCCGAATATAAATGGATCCATTCCAGTGATACTGTACAGACACCATAATTCGCTCTGCTGTTCCTGTCGGTCCGGTAAGCCCTTGTTCTGCACGATGCTTTTCGAGTGTTCCGCCAACCCCTTCAGCGACTGTACGTAATGCCAACTCACGCAATACCGCTAGATTTCCACGTTCAAAAAAAGCACGATCACTGCTATTATCCAAAAGACCCGCAGAATAACGTTGCAAAATCACTTCTGGTGTAACATCAATTAATCGAACTTCATCTGCTTGATGTAGCGTATCCGAAGGTACAGTACATTCAACTTCACGACCGATATATTGTTGCGCCAATTGAGCAGAACCTTCTAGCTCATAGACATTGACAGTAACCATTACACTGATTCCATGTTCCAATAAATAACGAATATCTTCCCAGCGTGTCCGGTGCTGTGCTTCAGGTCGATTGATATGAGCAAGATGATCGACTAATACCACTTCTGGATTGCGCTCAATAATTTTTTCCAGATTCAGGTCTTTTTGTTCCCATGTCTGTCCTTGCTTATCTTCTTTAAGCCAATGAATACTCGGGATGCGTTCTAGATCGCCTAATTGTTGCATCGTTTCCGGGCGTTGTAATGTAGATACTGCACATATCACCACATCAATCCCTTCTTGACGGAGCATCTGACCATCACGAAGCATATGGTACGTTTTACCGGAGCCACTTACGGCTCCGATATATACCTTCAAACGTCCTTGCTTTAATTTGGTGATCATTTGTAACAATTCTTCAGGCGTTTTACGACGAAACGTACTCATGATTGAGACAACTCTTTTTGAAGAGCCATATTCAATTTTAGTACATTAACAGCCGGTTCACCGAATATTCCTAATTGTCTGGATATTGTATTTTGTTGCACCAATGTTTGAAGCTGCTCTGCGGATACCCCGGTCAGATTACTGATTCTTGGTATTTGGGCAGTTGCTGCTTCAGGGCTGATATCAGGATCAAGTCCTGAGCCTGAATTGGTAATAAGATCAACAGGTAACGATGATACAGGAACGTCTGGATTTTGCTTTTGCCATGTGCTGACAGATTCTTGTAGACGTTTCAACAATTCTGGATTGGATGGAGCAAAGTTCGGCGATCCTGATCCATTTGCGTTGTAATCTATACTCGATATCCGTCCTTGAAAATATTGAGGTTCAGTAAATGCTTGTCCTACTAACTCTGAACCCACAACCTGATGATTACTATTATAAATAAGACTTCCATCTGCTTGCTTGGACATAAAAGCTTGTGCAATTCCTGTGACTGCTAGTTGATAGATAACACAGCAGAGCAGAAATAATATCGCGCTTGTTCGCAAAGTGATCCATACCATTTTCATACCTGTTCTTTCCCTTCGGTTCTGAGTAGTAACGTATTCGCATTTATAGACATCATTTCGCTCTTATAAAAAAGTCTGCATAATCAAGTCAATACATTTAATACCGACAAATGGAACAACGACGCCACCGAATCCATAGATAAACAAATTGCGACGTAACAATTTGGTAGAGCTCATTGGTTTATAAGCAACACCTTTCATCGCCAGAGGAATCAGAATTGGAATAATAATCGCATTAAAGATTAGTGCCGATAAAATAGCAGACATAGGTGAATGTAGATTCATAATATTTAGCACTTGCATCTGCGGAATAGCTACCATAAACATCGCTGGAATAATAGCAAAATATTTGGCAATATCGTTAGCAATACTGAATGTCGTTAAGCTACCGCGAGTCATTAATAACTGCTTACCAATCGATACTACTTCGATAATTTTGGATGGATCGGAATCTAGATCGATCATGTTAGCTGCTTCTTTGGCAGCAACAGTACCACTATTCATCGCAATCCCTACATCTGCTTGTGCAAGTGCAGGAGCATCATTGGTACCATCTCCTGTCATCGCAACTAATTTACCTTCTGCTTGTTCACGGCGAATAACAGCTATTTTATCTTCTGGTGTACTTTCAGCGATATAATCATCTACTCCAGCTTCTTTGGCTATCGTTGCTGCTGTTAATGGATTATCACCTGTACACATAATCGTTTTGATCCCCATACTACGCATTTGTTCAAAACGCTCTTTCATTCCGGCTTTGACGGTATCTTTGAGATAGATCAATCCATAGATTTCTTGATCTACAGCTACAGCAAGCGGTGTTCCCCCGGCAGAAGCAATAGCATCATTATTCGCTTGTAGATTACTAGGAATATTTCCACCTTGAGAACTAACCCATTTTTTTATTGCATCGACAGCACCTTTACGAACTTTGCGTCCATCTGCCAGATCCAATCCACTCATACGTGTCTCAGCGCGAAACTCTATGATTTCTGCACCTTCACTTAATGATTGCGAGTATTCCCAATTTTGCTTTTTCATCAATTCTAGAACAGAACGTCCTTCAGGTGTCTCATCAAAAGCAGAACTAATCGCTGCCCATTCCCCTACTTCTTGTGGTGAGTGCCCTTCTGTCGGTACAAATTCACTTGCCATCCGATTACCGTACGTGATCGTACCTGTTTTATCTAAAATAATCGTATTGATATCACCGGAAGCTTCGACCGCTTTACCGGACATCGCCAATACATTAAAACGTGTTACCCGATCCATCCCTGCAATCCCAATCGCAGATAACAATCCACCAATAGTAGTTGGAATCAAGCAGACGAGCAAAGCAATCAATACAGGAACCGAAAGAACAATATTTAAGTAATTTGCCATAAAAGGCAATGTCACAACAACCATTAAAAAGATAATAGTTAAGCTTATCAATACTGTGTTTAACGCAATTTCATTAGGTGTCTTCTGGCGTTCTGCTCCTTCGACCAGACTAATCATCCGATCCATAAATGATTCACCAGGATCGCTTGTGATGCGAACAATAATCTCATCACTAATAACCATTGTTCCACCGGTTACCGAACTGAAGTCTCCACCGGCTTCTTTGATTACTGGAGCAGATTCCCCTGTGATCGCAGATTCATCAACAGATGCCAAACCTTTGATCACTTCACCATCACCAGGGATCATTTCGCCTTGTACGACTTTAACAGTATCCCCTTTACGAAGTTGTGTAGACGATACAGCTACTATTTGCTCGCCTTCGATTCGATTGGCAATAATTTCTTTTTGTGTATTTTTCATCGAGTCAGCTTGTGCTTTGCCTCGACCTTCTGCTAATGCTTCAGCAAAGTTGGCAAAAAGGATAGTGAATAACAGAATAATAGCTACAGCGATATTAAAACCTGTTGAAACCGATTCGCCAAAAGCATTAGGTACAAAAATTAACAACAAACTGATAATTAAACCAACCTCAACTACAAACATTACTGGATTACGTGCCATCTGTTTAGGATTTAATTTGATCACAGACTGCTGTAACGCTTTGGAGATCAAGTCCCGGCTCATCATTGATGATTTACTTTTCATTACATTGTTCCTCCACTTAGCATTTATCAGTATAAATGCTATATATTCTATTTCTATCCATATTTCGTTTTGTAGCCATTATCTATGTTTTCACATTTTATAATAGTAGATACGTGTAGCTGTTTCTTTTTACAATGTTAGCATCTCTGCAATCGGCCCAAGTACAACCACCGGGAAAAAGGTAAGTGCACCGACTAAAATAACAGAAATAATAAACATACCACCGAACAATGCTTGATCTGTGCGTAATGTTCCGCTTGTTTCTGGAACAGGTTTTTTCGCCATTAATGACCCTGCCACAGCTAACAACGTTACCATTGAGAAATAACGACTGATAAACATCACTACACCGGTCATAATATTCCAAAACGGCGTATTATCGCCTAGCCCTTCAAATCCTGATCCGTTATTTGCAGCTGATGAGGTAAATTCATACAGCGCTTGTGTTAATCCATGATAACCTGGATTAGAAATCGTATCGGCTTGGGTCATAAGAGCAATAGCTGTAGGTGCTAATACCAATAATGGTTGAATAAGTAATGTTACTGCAATCAACTTCATTTCTTTGCCTTCAATTTTGCGACCGAGAAATTCTGGTGTACGTCCAACCATCAGACCCGATAAGAACACAGCAATAATCGCATACATTAAAATGTTTAACAATCCTACTCCTGAACCGCCAAATACCGTATTCAGCATCATATTTCCAAGTGAAATCAATCCGCCAATAGGTGTTAACGTATCATGCATCGTATTAACAGCACCTGTCTCTGAAGCTGTTGTTACCACAGAGTAGAATGAAGATTGCGCTTCGCCTAATCGTACTTCTTTCCCTTCCATTGATCCCGACTGATGTTGAATACCTAATTGGTTAATCAACGGATTTCCTTGAAATTCACTGACAAGTGATACACTAAGCATCACGACAAACATCATGACCATCGAAACAAATAATACTCTACCTTGTTTGGAGTTGCCGACCATTTTGCCGTACGTAAATGGCAGTGACATTGGAACCAATAACATCATCAACATTTGCAACATATTACTGAATCCGCCTGGATTTTCAAAAGGGTGTGCAGAGTTGGCTCCGAAATATCCACCACCGTTATTCCCTAATTCTTTGATTGCTAGAAATGATCCTATTGGACCGGTACCAATCTGTTGCTCTGTTCCTTGTAAAGTCTGAGCTGTTATGACTGTATGCAAGGTCTGCGGCATACCTAATCCAACAAACACAAGCGCCATAATAAAAGTAAGAGGTAACAAAATTCGTGTGATTGCCCGTACCAAGTCCGTAAAGAAATTACCCAGCGGCTTACCGGTCAATCCTCTAATAAATGCAATTGCGACTGCAATCCCTGTTGCCGGTGAGACAAACATCATAAAGATAATTGCTGTCATTTGTGAGAATAAAGATAAACCACTTTCACCGCTGTAATGCTGTAAATTCGTATTTGTAATAAAGCTGATCGCTGTATTGAATGCTAGATCAGGGCTCATACTGGTAATCCCTGCTGGATTCATTGGTAAAATGTGTTGGAAACGAAAGATCAGATATGCTATCAGCAAGATCACTGCATTACTGATAAGAACAGCGCCTGCATACTGCTTCCAGGTTTGATTTTCATTTTTGATACCGCCGAACCTGTATATCCATTTCTCAATTGGATAAAACCAACGATCTAAGCGATTCGGTTTATTTTCAAAAGCATATGCAATATAATGTCCGGTTGGACGAGCGATAATTAAAGCGATAATAAAAGTGACTGCAATTCCGATATATGAAAAGATACTCACGATGTTCTCCCCTGACCCTTTAGAATTTTTCTGGATAAATCAATGCGTAACATAGATAGATGGTTAACCCACCAATAATAATCCACAGCAGCCAAGTCATCGCTCATTCCTTCTTTCTCCGATAGCTACAGATGCCCATTGCAGCAACCCGCTCAATCCCAAAGTCATTATCAATAATAATCCAATCATCAGTATATCCATCATAGGTATAAGACTCCCTGCATTCGTTTTGTAAGTAATATTTGCTAAAAAAGGCATAAAAAAAGAAGCCTGGAGAAAAGCAGAACTTTTCCCCAGCCCTCTACAAACACGCACACTTATCGTGTACCTGCCAAGTTGCTGGTTAGGAGTTCTCCCCTATACGCTTACGGAGTTAGCTGTCGGATTCGGGCTGGAAGATTGCCCGTTCCGGTAGATACCGGAATTCACCCCATGTTGTGTAGTAACTGACTCTTCTATCAGTTATTTTCATCAACGATTGGTTCCCCCGCTTTTCATATGCATATGAAAATTAAGCGTCGTGACATTGTTAACATATCAAAAAACACAGAGTCGTATTACACTGTGTCAGATCGGCACAAGCTTCACACTTCTCTCCTAATCCACGCTTACGAGGTTAGCTGTCGGATTCGGGCGGTGAGAGTCGCCCTACTGCATTGTCTGACTGTACCATGGTTAAGTCAGTATGCAGATTCACCCCAACGATTCACATTCCGGCTCTCACACCGTTTTGTGAAGTCGCAATTTGGTTCCCCCGTTTTTCGGTTAGTACCGAAAACTCAGCGATCAAAAACATTGGAAACTTCATTTATATCAGTTGCTGAATCCTATTCATCAACTGCCTGCAATGAATAATACGCCTGTACCTGTCAACTGTAAAGCTGAGAAAAAACGCAAAAAAAGCTGTGAATCATCACAGCTTTCATTTTCAGATAACTATTGAAAACTTATCTATCTCAGGCTTCTATTTTCTCTCTTTTTCATCGTTTATCTACTTTTTTATTTTTGTTACATGATATTTATCATTGATTTGCAGTAGATTCTGAAAACGATTATGTCATTTATTACGCAACATCCTATCATTTTGCTACGTTATGTTAACCTGTATAAATTTCGTAAGCAAAATGGTACAACGTGCTAATGTCTGAATTTAGTTGTTTTCCATTGTTGAAAAATTGAATTCTGACAATATCATAATAATGTCTGTATCTGGACGATTGGAACGTATATTGTCCTACTCCCGGATTATTGATAGAGACCGGCATTGTAAAATGACCTGTAGCATCTGTAGTCGCTGTACCAGAAATCACTTTGTTATTTAAAATGGTAGTGATATTGGTTGTGACTATCGCATTCCCTACAGGATTACCTGTTGCATCTAATGCACGACCTGTGATTACAATATTATTTTTCACACGCCATTTATTGCCTTGACCATAGTTAATAAATCCGTAGACACCGCCATCTGTTGTAATATCACTAATAACAACTCTTGATACATCTGCTGTCTGATAATTAACAGATAATTTGTATGGAGTCGTTAAATCGAATGTGGAAGGAGCTAACACTTGAATATAATACGTTCCAGCCGGTAATGTAACCTGACCATTTGTATTTTGTGCCAGTGTACCCTGACTTACAAGATTAGCATTAAATAACTGCAACTGATACGTTCCATAGGTCGATGTATTGTCTAACCGTAAATTCATTTTAGACTGAGCTGTCAAAGTTACTTTTGTCCAATCTTCATCAAAACTATTATCAATATTCTGTGTACTGACAAAAGGAGCAGCTCCGCGATCTTTAGCTAGCCACGGGTTATCGTCCGGCTCATTCGCATCATAACTATCCGATGTTACTGCAAATACGGTAAATGGATTAGTGGTATCTGCACCTTGATACGAACTAACTCTAATAAAATAATAACCTGCTTTGGCAATGTGACTAAGCTGTTCATATTGTGTAGGTCCTTTAGTAGAAAAAGCGACTTGTTGAATCTGGGAAGTCTCTTCATTTAAGTAATACAGTGAAAGATCATAATCGATAGCAGCCGAATTTACTACACTCAAAAAAGAAGTTAATTTGGCAGGAGTCGTGACTTGCGTATAAAACCAGCGACTTTCCCCTTCTGTAGTGATATAACCCTGATACGCTTGTCCTGTCTGAATAAATAAAGCTTCATCTGGTGTGGTGTTGGTACCATACGTATCTTCTGCAATGGTACTGCGTTTAAGTGTGGAAGATGGCAAAGTGATAGACTGTGGCAATTCTTTCGTTTTACTAGCAAAATAATCTTTAGAGCTGGTCAGCTCCTTGTTTGGCGCAACAGATTGAACAAGAGCTGTAGTATTGCCCAAATCTTTATGTACTGCTAAAGTTTGCGCATGCGTCTGTACCCCACCCCAACCTATGCCTAATGTCACAAGTAACGCCGTAATACCTACTAATTTTGTTTTCAAAATACCACTCCTTTTTCAAAAATATGTTATTTATTAGTAAATTATACCTAATAAGAAAATTGATAGTCAACTATATTTTTGTGATTTTAGGTAAAAAATAATAAAAAACATAAAAAAGACTCTGTCGCTTTTGAGCTGTACAGAGTCTTTAGACATGATTGAAAATAACTATAATATCGTATTAACGTATATGGCTATGCCAGATTTCTTCTTCTTCATCTGTCATTTCGCCGACAATTTTATGGAATTTCACGTATTGAGCGAACGAATTTTTGAGCAATTGAAATTGAGCAAACGAACCGCTAAATTGCTCTAGCGATACAGACTTGGAGATCGTTTCTATATTGCTGATTTGGCAACCACTATTCAATTCCAATTGCTTCAGGTTGGGCAGATCCGCAATCGCTGAAATGTCAGAAATACGCGTATCATGAATCGTCAGCATTTCCAATTGTTCACATGCTTGTAGACAACTCATATCAGCAAAATAAGCATCTTCGATATGCAGTTTGCGTAAAGACAAAGACTGACTGATTTGTTGCCAGTCTTCAGGTGTCCATGCATTAGGCGAGCATATTTTCAATTCTCGTAGCCCTGAAATAGCAGATAAGGCTTCTACAGCTTCGCGAGAAGGCGAAGAAAGAGCAAGTGTAGTCAACTGTTGCATTTGCGCTAAAGGAGCATAATCTTGAATACGTGTATCTGTACAATCCAAATTATACAGATGTGGTAACGTTGCTAACGGATCTAAATCTTCAATCAACGTACCTTCTAGATTAACAATTTGCAAATAAGGCAATCCACGTAATGGCGTGAGATCACGAATCGGATTGCGAACAAGATATAGCTTTTTGAGTTCTCTACAATTCGCAAGCGGACGAATATCTTGAATCTCATTTACACTTAAAATTAATTCACGTACTTCATGACAACGTTCAAGCGGCGTGATATCTGTTAGCTGTTCACGAATCAAAAAGATTTGATGAGCATGGACAAACTCTTCGACCGTATTCGATTTAGTTATAATTCGTTCTTGCCAATCTGGATCTAATTGCTGAAACCATTGTTGTAATGGAATCTCTGGTTCATCAGAAGATGTATTGTTTTTGGGTAGATCGGCTAAAGCATATGCCTGTGCATCTTTGAGCATACGCGATTGTTCGTTACGACCGTACATCCAATATTTGAATCCATCCTCTTCTTCGACAGTATAATTGCCATGACGAACCGTATCTCGCATAAAATGAATAAATTCACCCAGACTACGGGCAATCACATACTTCATTTCTTCGTCACGACCAAAATTAATCACCTGTCCAACTACCCCATGTTCTGCTGGAGACAGATCAATCCCTAGATGATTGCCTCCGCCATCATGACAAAAAGGGATCCAGTTGCGGTTGATATACTGCTCTTTGATCCAACCCGATGGAATCGAATAATGATCTCCCATCGTCTGATATTCAGGCTCAAGCTCAGACCATATTTTCCACTCGCTAATCATTTCTTCCAAACTCAAAAATTGCAAACCAAAAAAGAACCCCGGGCCACTACGAGACTCCCCATTGTGTATATGATACAGTTCTTTAAGATCATCCGGGAAAGAGACACCGATAATCTGTTCAGCTTGTTCTATTTCTTCATCTCCAGCAGAAGCTTTTAACGCTTCTTCAAGACTGTTCAATTCTGGTCGTAATATGGATTTGATTTCTTCCAACCATGTTCCGATCATTGTTGTTTCCTCCTGTTCCATGAGGCTTTCTTTATGCTCATGATCATCGTTCTATGTTAAAGTATACCGTTCCTTATGGCGTATACCTAATTTCATGCAAACATTATCCCCCCATATATACCATGTATTGACCGATATTAAAGGTACTGATCTTTATTTGCAAAAAAAGGCATCACCCAGTATGTACTCTAGATATACGTATAATGATGACATTAATCGAGCAATGCACTTCGTTTGAATATTAAAATGATTTCTCGTGAACTGCCCTGTGCAAGACTGGTGTCAAATGTCGATACAAGCTCCCATCCATCAAATCCATAGGCATTTAATTGCTCCTGTAGTTCTGCATCATCTACTTTGCCACCGAGAAAGCCTCCGGTGTGTAATTTGACTGTACGATATTCCCATTGACTCATTATATTCTTCCTTTCATCCCTAAATTCATCTTTCATTGTAAGCTTACGACTAAATATACACGATTACGTGTTAGGTTTCAAAACGTCATCTTAAAGTAGTATACTTTTATTTTAAAATAAATAGCGAATAGTGTCCCTTCATTGCACGACTATGTTAAACTTAAATTATCTACTTATTTTTTGTACAGGAACAGCACGACCATACTATTGTGGAGGAATTATACAAGACTCATGACGAAGACAATCGGACTTGTCCGCCATTTTAAAGTAAATAAAGAATTTCCTCTTCGCCAATTTGTGACAGTGAGCGAACTGATCGCCTGGCTTGAAGAGTATGATCTTGCTGATATCCACGATGGCACAACTGATTTGCGTGGTTTTAATTGGGAAAAATGCTTTGCCAGTGATCTCCCGCGTGCTATCAAAACGGCACGTTCGATTTATGATGGCGAGATTACAGTAATGCCCGAGTTACGTGAGCTTACACCTCCAAGTTTTAATACGAATATACGTATTCCTTTTATCGGATGGGGCGTTCTTTTCAAAATGGCTCCATTGCTTAGTCGAAGATATCGCCGTATGATCCGGGAAGTCGAAGCACGTATTAATCGAGCATTAGATGTTATTTTATCTTCAGAAGAAGAACACATTCTGGTGGTTAGTCACTGGGCATTAATGCTGTATATGCGTAAGCAATTAGTCAAACGTGGATTCAAAGGCCCGCGTATGCGACAAGTAGAAAATGGGAAGCTCCATGTTTTTCAAGCGATCACTGTACAATCTCCTTATCCGATCAAAAATAAACAAACGCATAATCAATTAGACTCATAACTCACAGAATACAAATATAGACTATTCTATTCCTTAAAGATGATAAGGAGCAGAATAGTCTATTTACGTTATGTGTATATGGCGCCTATTTTACATTTTCTATCATTGATCCATTATTCAGCGATGTACATCTATACTCAAGTAGCTTGTAGAGTGAATAGATCTATTTTAGCTTGAATAGACAGAACAATAGGTTCGGTCAAAGTTTAATTGAATCAAATCTTCTTTGCGGATAAAAAAATGAATAACGCCAGCATCCCACCACATATACCCGATATCATCATCACTCTCTATTTCTAAGAGCATCAGCGTATCTTCAATTTCTCGATCTGCTTGTTGCTCATTTCCGTCACACTGCTTCACTAACCATTTACGCCGCTTATCCATATCATATGTATGCTTACCGGTAAAAATCGCTGTAGCGGCTTCCATATAGTCATCTCCATGTGAGGATACGGGATAACCAAATATTTTTCCAACCATGTCATCGGGTTCAGCATTAACTTGTTCTTTCCATTCTAAATATTGCTCATCCGAGATATCATAATTCGCTAACTGATCATAATCGACATAACTATAGGTAGGAAATTCGATATTACCTTGAGCATGTACTTCATACGGTACAAATGCTTGTTCAGCCTCTTCTTCCAAAATCGTAGTTGCTTCTGGTTCGCGATAGGCTATCGATGCTATCTCAGGCTCCGAAATATAGATGATCTGATGTTCAATTTGATAAGATGGCTCATCCAATCCTACAAAGAAATAAAGCAATCCCTGACGTGGAAAGTAATCAGGTAATCGATCTTCTCCTACTTCTTTGGCGATTTGAGCGAGATTTAATTGAGCCACTGAAGTCATATACTCACCATCTTGAGTAAGAGGCCACTTCATATGCTTGGGTAGATCAGGGTAACCTCCTATTCGTGACGCTCCTAATTGCTGACTTCCTTGTTGTCCGCGTTCCAAATGAACCACAGGATGGTGATGTGCTTGCAAGTAAGGCTCTAATGCAGACATCTGCTTTTTAGCTAATAACGATTGAATATAATCACCTTGAAATGCTTTTGGTATAGATTTCATAATAACTCTTCCTTTCTGTATAGCTATTATTTTTATTTACATTGTTAAGGCAATAACATAAATAGTACGAATCCAGTCACAGGTACTACAATACCTACGCCGATGCCTACATAAGGATATGGTGTTTTCCAAAAAGAACGATATTCTTCTTTTTTTGTTTTTTGCTTATTCCAAAAAGTAATCTGGCGATCAAAGCTACGCATCAACTGTAAAGCATCTTGCTCACTACACTCGGACAGTCTTTTTTGCAAAGAAGCATATGTTACTTCCTGCTCTTGTTGCGCTTGCGCTGAATCCATGCTGTTAACCTCCTATTCTGCTACTAGAAATGATCCAATATCCTATAATGAGTTTATTCAAAATTTTTGTTATTTACTCCATTTACGTTGTACAACCCAATAATTCAAAAAGCGTATAAACAAACATGAACTGATAATGATTAATATATAAGCTGTGTCTTTTTCCCAGGAAGCATGTCCATCCATTGATAGAAATAGAATTAAGACAAGAATACTTAAAAAAGATAAGCCTGCATTTTCGCGATTATATTTCTGGAATCGATGATACACAGAACGAAAAATCAATAAGACAACGATACAGGATGAGCAAATTAAAGGAAAATAGTCTAGCAATATAGCACCTCTTTCACATCTTTGGATCAATCCAATCATTTGTAGAATACATGAAAATTATAGTATAGCGATCAGAAAATTACAAAAGTTGTTTACTGTTCAGATGAAATTTCTTTACTACGTTCCATTAATGTTCTTAGCTTCACTTCGGTTGCTGAATCTTCCAAAGGAGTATAAATACTACAGCGCAAATCGGTGTTGCCCTGTACCTGTAATGAAGTGAGATCAAATAACATTTTGCCTGCTTTGGCATGTCTAAATTCAATCACCACTTCCGGTGCAGAACTAACTTTGCTTTGTTCCCATAAATGATAAAAGTCAGGATATAACTCACTCATCTCAGCGATAAACTGCTCATACCATTCATCATCTACATATTGCCCGTAATACGCACGAAAAATCGCCAAAAATCCGCCGACAAAATCATCCCAGTTGACTGCTAAACGGCGAAATTCTTTACGCGAAAACAACAACCGAATCATATTACGCCCGGGTTCAGGAATACTTTCAAAATCGAGAAAAACATGTTTGGCGGCATCATTCCATCCGACAATATGACAATGACGATCGGAAATAATAGTAGGACAGTATTGAAGCTGTTGTAGAATTTTGTATAGTGCAGGCGTAATCGCAGGAAGTTCCTCGGACAAAGGCACAATCGATGCACTTTTATCCAATGCTAACGAAAACAAATATTTACGTTCATCGGCTGTTAACAATAACGCCGAAGCTATATTTTCCAACACAGAAGCCGATACTTGAATATCTCTACCCTGCTCTAACCATGTATACCACGTTGTACTCACTCCTGCCAATTGAGCTACTTCTTCTCTTCGTAAGCCTGGCGTACGTCGCCGAATCCCTACCATCAAGCCTACTTGTTGAGGCAGAATCTTGGCACGCTGTGCTTTGAGAAAAGAAGATAATGCTTGTAAACGATGCTGTTGATTCACTTGATCCCCTCCTAATGACTATTGTAATACTAATATCTATCTATTATTGGCTATATGATTCACAGAAATAACGCTAACCTATTACTTATTATACTAGGATAAACGGTAACTTGTAATAGGATATTTCGCATGACAAAATAAGAATATCTTACGATACGTTTTAGTATTGCAGATGCTGAGGGTAGGATATTTTGTTTTACAAAAATTACTTTTGATTATCATAAATCGCATTTGATTGCCAAACACTTAGGAGGATAAAAAGAATGGAACGAGTTGTTATTACAGGAATGGGGATTGTGTCCCCTTTAGGAAATGATATTGATACATTTTGGAGAAATTTAGTTGAAGGACAATCGGGAATTACTGCAATTGATACTTTTGATACCTCACGTCACAAAGCCAAAATCGCTGGAGTTGTTCGTGATTTTGATGGCGATGCTTTATTCGGACGCAAAGAAGCTAGACGTATGGATCGGTTTGTTCAATTTGCAATTGCAGCGGCTGAACAAGCCGTCTCTCATGCAGGCTTAAATATAGAAGAAAGTGATCGCGAACGTATCGGAGTGTATGTTGGTTCGGGTACAGGTGGAATCCAATCCCTGCTTGATCAAGATCATATTTTATTAGAACGTGGCCCGGAGCGGGTGAGTCCTACACTTGTGCCGATGATGATCGCTAACAGTGCAGCAGCGATGATCAGTATTCGTCTGGGTACGTGGGGCCCGACGCTTTCGCCTGTCACAGCGTGTTCAATCGGCAATACAGCTATTGGTGAAGCCATGCGAATGATTGCGTATGGAGATGCAGATGTGATTCTTGCAGGAGGAGCAGAAGCGGCAATCAATGAAGTGGCTCTTGCTAGCTTCGGTAATGCGACAGCATTATCTACACGCAATAACGATCCAGCCGCCGCTAGTCGTCCATTTGATCAATCACGCGATGGATTTGTTATGGCAGAAGGAGCAGGTATTGTCGTATTGGAATCGCTATCTCATGCTTTGGCAAGAAAAGCGACCATTTATGCTGAAGTAATCGGCTATGGAGCCAGTTCAGATGCTTACCATATGGTAGCGACACATCCTGAAGGCCGTGGTGCTCATCAAGCGATGAAATCTGCTCTACGAAATGCAGGCATTACTCCTGAACAAGTCGATGTGATCAGTGCCCACGCGACCAGCACCGGAGTAGGCGATCGTTCAGAAACCTATGCGATAAAGCAATTATTCGGCGAACATGCTTATCAGATTCCAGTCACTGCTAACAAATCGATGTTAGGACATATGCTTGGTGCGGCTGGTGGTGCAGAAGCTATCGCACTTGTACAGATGTTACAGGAAGGCATAATTCCACCTACTATCAATTTGCAACATCCTGATGAAGACTGTGATCTGGATTATGTACCTGATGTCGCACGAAAAGCCGATCTTCAGATTGGATTATCCAACTCATTCGGCTTTGGTGGTCATAATGCGGTTATCGTTTTGAAAAAGTATCAATAACTATATGCTTATCTCAAAATGACAAGCATCATAGTCTATATCTACTGAACATATTTTGTAATAATCAATTTGTGCTTGTATGGCTCTAATGCTTCGATAATATTCTTTTTAGTATGTCGTTCAAAATGGTGATTCCATTCGATCATATTCATCAATGTGCCAAATGAAAAGCGATCCTGATCGACTTCGGTTCCTATTTTCTGGCGTATAAATCGTAAAATCATTCGCCCATCTCGCACCAATGGAGACGGTGTCAGAAAAATGATCTGCTCTGCCATCGCAAAGCTAAATGTTAACCATTCATAATCCTGCCCTTCTACAATCCACGAGTCTTGCGAGACAATATCTAATAATAATTGCTCTCGCAGGGCAGGTATATTTCTGCGTTTCTTTTCCCCTGTACCGTTCCACACTAAATTTTCCAATACATAATGAGGAATACCCAATCTGCGAGATAATCGACGTGCCAGATGGGTTTTTCCGCTTGCATGAGCGCCAATAATATGTATCTTCCTTGGTGTCATCTACTTTCACTCCTATTCGCTCGATAGCCGCCCATTTCGCACTTATGTATTATTTACTATACTAGCATAGGTTTAGCATCAATCGTTAGAAGAAACCTTTAAAAAAATGCCAAGTTCTTGTATGATCTTAGGCAAACTCATTCTTATTCTTTATTATTGTTAGACGATTTGCGTATCTTTTGAATCACTTTATTCGTTTACAAGATATACAACGTTGTAGCAAGACGATTTCTGATCATAAAGGGGGCGCCCCACTAATGACACTGGTACACATTTCGCATCATCGGGCAGATGGCTCGGAAAAACCTATCTACCAGACAGAGGAATATGGGAGTCAGAAACTTCTGTCTCTATATAAGTACTGTTTATCATTGACCGGACATGTTGCAGATGCTGAAGATCTTATGCAAGAGACTTGTCTCAAAATCTTTTCTGCCTGTCAACAAGGCTTGACCTTTTCACAACAAGAAGCGTATATGATTCGAACAGCTCGCAATACGTGGGTAGATACGATGCGTAGAAGAAATTATTTTAACGATTATATCGACCAGCAAGCATTATTACTACATGAATATGAATCTTCAGCACCACCATGTCCACAAGATATTGAACTGGCGGTACAGCAATTAACACATCTATTATCTCCCTGGCAACAAGCCGTATTTATGTTGCGCGATTTATTTGGCTATTCAGCGGCAGAGACAGCACAGTGGTTAGAGACGACTGAAGGAGCGGTAAAAGCTGCTTTATATCGAGCAAGAACCCTACTTGCCAAAAATGTAAATAATAATGATGAATCTATCCAGTTATCTGAAGATGCAGAGTTATTAATGGTATTACATCATTATGTACATGCTCTCTATACAGGCGATGCAGATAAAATCGTGCAGTTAACATTGATGAGGATGAATAAAGCTACGCAACATGTTCATGCTGTTGCGACCAACTTGTTACCTTCGCAGGTAACGTACGATCATCACAGCTCGCCCCCTGTCATCTCTAACACTGTGCATTCCTTTGCGCTATATCACAAGCAGTCTTACAAATCACCGTTTCTACAGATAGGTAAGGCTGCTTAACAAGGAGTGCTTGATATGACAACAATCCCTTATGTAGTAGAACAAACGGATCGCGGTGAACGCAGTTACGATATTTATTCTAGATTATTGAAAGATCGGATCATTATGGTGTCTGGCGAAGTGGAAGATCAGATGGCAAATATTATTGTTGCTCAACTGCTCCATCTGGCTGCCGAAGATGAACAAAAAGATATTCAAATGTATATCAATTGCCCGGGCGGTTCGGTATCGGCCGGGTTCGCTATCTATGACACGATGCAATTTATCAAGCCAGATGTGTCGACAATCTGTACAGGCATGGCGGCAAGCTTTGGTGCGATTCTGCTAGTCGGTGGCACAATTGGAAAGCGGATGGCGTTGCCCAATAGTGAAATTATGATTCATCAACCTCTTGGTGGTGCTAAAGGTCAGGCTTCAGATGTGATCCTTTATGCTGATCGCTTGCTTCGCAGTCGAGCCAAATTAAATGAAATCATCGCAGATCGTACCGGTCAACCTCTGGAAAAGGTAGCGCAAGATTCCGATCGGGATTATTTTCTAACGGCTGAAGAAGCAGTGACTTACGGGTTGGTCGATCAGGTTGTGGCTAGAGTGTAGGTAAAAAATTAGGAGTTAAAAAATAAAGACCCGATAGACTAATAACTCGTCTATCGGGTCTTTATTAATATGCTCTCACTACATATGAGATTTGTATTGTCTAGCCACATCAAAATCAGGTTCTTTATTTTCTAAACAACTATGTATTTGCTGACTAAGATCGTCAATATGTATAACAGAATTGATTGATGCTTGAAGTAGCTGTTGCGGATCAGTACGATTCCAGTCTAGTATATAACCATTATAGCGAGCCAAACAGCGAATAAATTCTCGTTGCATACGTCCATTTCCTTCTCTGAAAGGATGAATCACATTTATTTCAGCCATATAATGAGCAGCCCGAATAACAAAAAAATCTAGTGATTTATCTGTTAAATATTGTTCTTCTTTCAGTTGTTGAAATAATTGTTTTGTTTGTTCAGGAATATATTGTGAAAGTGCAAAAACAAATCCATCTTTAGAAATATCCTCGGTTCTAAACTTACCAGCAAATAAATATATATCTCTAAACAAATAAAGATGGATATTCTGCATATGCTTAACATTAAAGTGACCTGCAACTGGATACTTATATAATTCAGCATTACGCAAACTACTCATCATACGTTCATAACGTTCTAGTATTACAGAATCACGAATATTCTCTTTGTTTTTCAGTATATCTGTGCCTTGATAACAGTAAGAGGATTGCTGATGATTATATCGAGACAACTTTTGCCAACTCCAATGCCATTTTCTTAAATTCCAACTCCGTGATCTGGCCTGTCAGCTTCAATTTAATTAATTGCTGTTCACTCTCAGGAAGATACAAGCCTTCTACTGCCAAACTTGCTTTTGCATTTTCAAGGGCTCTATTCGCTTCTTCTTGATTGAATTTTTTCATCATAAATCCTCCTTATCTTAACAATAATTATACTTATAATTATATCATTTATATTTAGTATACACTTCATCAATTTTAAACTTTAAACATATAATTGAGGTGCAATACAAACTGACTTTATCAAATGACAATACTACCTCATATTACATCGTTTGGTTCTTGACTCCCCACTCGCATAACTCTTCCAAACCTGGCAAAAGAGATGCACCTTTAGGTGTAAGACTGTATTCAACTTTTGGTGGAATCTGCGGATATTCTTCTCGCTTTATGATTCCATCTGCTTCTAATTCTTTCAATTGAGCACTTAACGTTTTGTATGTGATAGCTCCAATTTTTCTTTTTAATTCATTAAAACGAACCGTTTCATTTTCAGCCAAAAGATAAATAATTACCATCTTCCATTTCCCGCCAATGATTGACAAGGTGTAGCCGAACGGAGTATCTTGAATATTTTTAATTTTGCCATAATATTCAGTCATACTCATCTATACCACTATCCTTTCGGGTAGTACCTATCTAAATAGTGCGTACTACTTTTATGTTTGCGTTCAGTTTATACTAGCCTTACTTTGAAGTAAAGGAGATCCAACATGACTACCAAAACAATACGTCTTTTAATGCCACAATGGCAAGGTGGAAATAATCCAAATTATGCTTTCGGGGCTGAACTGCTAGCGTGGCTCGCTCCTAATAATGATCAACCTCTTATTCAAGTTCCAGTTCAATCCTTTGACGGCACTCCTCTTCAAAACGAGGATGGCATGTATGGACGAACACAATTGATACAACAATTAGAAGCGGCTGAACACCTTATTCAAGCACATCAACCTGATCGTATTATTATGTTTGGAGGAGATTGCCTGGTCGAACAAGCCCCTTTTGCTTATTTGAATGAAAAATACGATGGTGAATTAGGCTTGATATGGATTGATGCTCACAGTGATCTGGTTAGATATATCGGATACGATAACGGACATACTCTGCCACTCGGCAATCTTCTGGGCGAAGGTGATCAGGAATTTGCCAAGCATGTAAAAGTTCCTCTCAAACCTGAAAATGTCTTTATTGCAGGACTCTCTGTTGCGACAGAAGAGGAAAACGAATTGATTGCAGAAGCATTTGAAGCACAAGGTATCACTGTAACGGAACATGATACCGAAATGATCGAACGATTAGGTATTCGCACAGCAGGAACAGCAGAGCTAGCAAATAGCTTAGACTCTATCAAAACGTGGATTCAGGAAAAAGGCATTAAGCACTTAGCCATTCATCTGGATCTTGATGTGCTTGATCCTCAAGCATTTCGTTCTTTGTTATTTGCGAAGCCTTACGAACCTTATCTAGTCTCACCTTCCGGTACAATGCAATTCCCTCAATTGCTCCATTTGTTGAAAGAACTTTCTGCGGAAACAGAGGTAGTCGGCTTAGGGATAACCGAACATACGCCGTGGGATGCGATTAATTTGAAAAATTTACTTGCAGAAATCCCTATTTTGAATACCTGATAAGATATCATAAAACTCCGTATTTATAACATGTACCTAAAAGCATACCAAAAAGGATCGTCTGCATTATGCAACGATCCCTATAGTCAGTCCGCTAGTTGAAATCAGTAGCTAATCACTCTGATGCCTTTTAAGTGTTATGAAGCTAATGTTTCCCGTTAGCTTCATAACACTTCTCAATCATTGATTTGTCATAACGGAGTTTACAACTTACTCAAATAAATCTGTAACGGCCCCTTTGGAAGCAGATGAAACTAATCTCGCGTATTTACTAAGCACACCTGTAGTAAATTTCAATGGTGGTTGAACCCATTCATTTTTTCTCTTCGCTAACTCTACTTCCGAAACTTCAAAGCCAATTTCTTGCGTTTCACTATCAATAGTAACAATGTCACCCTCTTGCAGAAGAGCTATTGGGCCACCTACTTGTGCTTCTGGTGCAACATGACCAACCACAAAACCATGTGAGCCACCTGAAAATCTGCCATCCGTTATGAGAGCCACTTCTCCGCCCAACCCTTTTCCGACGATTAAAGCGGTAACTGAAAGCATTTCTGGCATGCCTGGCCCGCCCTTCGGTCCGCAATACCGAATCACTAACACATCTCCTTTGCGGATCTGGTTTTGTAATATTGCCTCAGTAGCCTCTACCTCGCTATCATATACACGTGCAGTCCCAGTGAAACGAGACTTTTTCATCCCTGACATTTTGGCAATTGCGCCTTCTGGAGCCAGATTTCCTTTTAGAACGACTAACGGCCCACTCGTTTTTAAAGGATTATCAAACGGGCGAATAATGTCTTGATTTTCAAGCAACGGTTCTGATACTGCCAAATTTTCTGCTAAAGTTTTACCGGTAATCGTCATACAATCACCGTGGAGAAGACCTTGCTCAAGAAGAAGCTTCATCACACCGGGAACCCCACCAATATCACTTAGATCCTGCATAACATATTTTCCACTTGGCTTAAGATCTGCAATATGTGGTACTTTTACACGAATGCGTTCGAAATCATCATAGGTTAACTCTACTTCGACAGAGTGTGCAATCGCAATTAGATGCAGGAAGGCATTAGTAGAGCCGCCCAATGCCATTACAAGTGTAATCGCATTCTCAAATGCTTTCTTTGTCATAATATCGCGTGGATAAATTTCCTTCTCCAATAGTTCAAGTACTCGCTCACCTGCTTCTTCACATTCCAATGCTTTTTGAGGTGATATCGCTGAGGTAGAGGATGAACCAGGAATACTCATGCCCAATGCTTCTGCAGCAGATGCCATTGTGTTGGCGGTATACATTCCTCCGCAAGCACCAGCTCCAGGACAAGCGTTGCACTCCACCTTGTGAAGCTCCTCATCACTTATTTTACCATCATGATACAGCCCTACTGCTTCAAAAGCACTGACAATATCTACGTCTTTACCGTCTAACTTCCCTGGTTGAATAGTTCCGCCATATACATATACTGCTGGCAAATTCAGTCGCCCGATAGCCATTAAACATGCTGGTGTATTTTTATCGCATCCACCTACAGCAACAAGCGCATCGAAACGCTCTGCGTTCGTAACAATCTCAATAGAGTCTGCTATAGCTTCACGGCTTGGTAGTGAGTACAACATTCCGTCATGCCCCATCGAAATTCCATCTGAAACTGTAATAGTATTAAAAATCAGAGGAGCACCGCCATGAAGCTGAATTCCTTTTTTCGCTGCAAGCGCTAAAGAATCAATATGCATGTTGCACGGGGTTACTTCACTCCACGTACTCGCTACACCAATCATCGGCTTCTTGAAATCCTCGTCTTTAAAACCGACAGCCCTCAGCATAGCGCGATTAGGTACGCGATTAACTCCCTCACTTATAACTTTGCTCCGAATTCTTAAATCTTTATGACCAGACATACTCATTCATCCTTTCACTATTAGATTAGGGAATACAGTTCATGCATAGGTCTTATTAAATTTTCTTTCATATGTGCCGAAGCTTGTTCAGAGTCTTTCTGCTCCAAAGCCAATATGATAGATAGGTGATCTTCCACAGAGGTAAGTGTTCCTGCAACTGGTTGCTTAAGAAAGACATATTTAAACCTTCTTATATGAATTTGGAGAGATGTACTAAATGAGGCGATATATGCGTTATCCGATACATCTACAATTAAATTATGAAACTGCTCATCAAGTTCCATAGCTTGGTAAGTCTGTCCACTCTGGATCGCTTGAGCGAATTGCTTATTTATTTCTTTTAAGGCTTCAATTTGTTCCAGTGAAATGAGTTTTGCTGCGTATTCAGCAGCCAAAGAATAGAGCGCAGCGAGCGTCGGGTACATTTTAAGAATATCTTCTTTTTCTATACTGGTTACTCTCGTTT
This sequence comes from Paenibacillus nicotianae, assembly GCF_042681745.1. Taxonomy (NCBI): domain Bacteria; kingdom Bacillati; phylum Bacillota; class Bacilli; order Caryophanales; family Paenibacillaceae; genus Paenibacillus; species Paenibacillus nicotianae. The sequence goes on from NZ_JBHUGF010000010.1 coordinate 1,750,387, forward strand.
CTTTACCAGGAAACATCGAGACCAATCCTTGCATTTCTAAAAGCTGAAAAGCCTCTCTGATTGGAGTTCTACTAACAGCCAAAGACTCCGCTAGTTCAGCATCAATTAATTTCTCACCCGGTACGAGTGTACCCTCTATGATCCATCTTTGGATTTGCGTTAATGCTCGTTCTTTAGCAGATATTCGAGTGGGTGAAGAAAAATTGTGGGGTACTGGCATAAGCAATCTCCTCTTTAAATATTGCATGTATATGCAATATATCGCATTCTAGGATTGGATGCAATGCGTTTATCGAATAATGTATTGTCTTATTTTATAAAAAGGAGCAAGCGTCAGATTCTTTTTTTGAAATTAAAAATACAAAAACAGACCTATCTCAACACCACGAGATAAGCCTGATTCTGTCACTCCTAATTACCCCTTCGTCGCCCCTGCTGTCAATCCATGTACTAAGAACCTCTGCAAGAACATATACAACAACGTAATCGGCAAAGCCACTAACACCGAACCTGCGGCGAATAGGGTAAACTCTGTACTCGAATACGTATTGACCAACTCATACAAACCCACCGCCAACGTCCAGTTCTCCCTTGAACGCAAGATCAAGCGGGCAAAGATAAAGTCGACCCATGCACCAGCAAATGTGGTCAGTGCGATATACGTAATGATCGGCATCGACAATGGTAGAATAATCCGACTGAAGATTTGAAAGTGACTCGCGCCATCCAGCAAAGCCGATTCTTCTAACGCTCTAGGAATCGTATCGAAAAAGCCTTTAGCGACAAACATTCCTAGTGCCGCGCCTGACGTATACACCAATACAAGCGCCCACGGCGAATTCAGTAAGTTCATTTGTAGCAAAATGACATACACTGCAATCATACTCATAAATCCCGGGAACATACCTAGAATCAGTACCAGTGACATCATCGTTTGTCTGCCTTTGAAGCGGAAGCGTGACATCGCATATGCTGTCAGTACTTGGAACAGTGTTCCTAGAATCATACTCGTAATCGCAATTTTGAGCGTGTTCCAATACCATTTCAGATAAGGCAAGTCTTTGTCCGATTGCGAACGGAACAAGTCCATATAATGCTCTAATGTTAACTTCTGCGGAATCAATGTCTCACTATAGAGCGAATCGCCTTCTTTGAGTGAGGATAAAATGATCCAGAGTGCTGGATAAATACAGCCAATCGCGATCAGTACAAGCAAGATGTAACTGAACACCAATTTGATGCGTTGTTGTTTTCTCATTGGATCATATCCTCCTCTTTAAAGGAACGGCTACGTCGATAGTTATAGAGCGAGAATGCCGCAATAATAATAAAGATAATAATGCCGATCGCTGATGCAAAGTTATACCGTTGATTTTCAAGAGTTAGCTTATACAGCCATGTAACTAACAGATCCGTACTACCTGCAAACGCATAATCTCCATTGGCTGGTAATCCATTTGTTAACAAGAATATCACGTTAAAGTTATTGATATTGCCTGCAAATTGCATAATTAAGATCGGTGCTGTCTGGAACAATACAAATGGCATCGTAATATTGCGGAACTTCTGAAATCCTGTCGCTCCATCCACTTCTGCCGCTTCGTATAGATCACGCGGAATCGCTGTCAGTACACCCAGTACAAGAATCATCGACACTGGAATACCAATCCACATATTCACTAGAATAACGGTTACTTTCGCCCAGAACGGATCATTGAGCCACGGTACTGAACCCAGACCCATCATACGCAAGTATTGGTTGATCGGGCCAAATTGAAAGTTAAGTAGATTACGCATAATCAATAGAGAAATAAATTGAGGAATCGCATACGGTAAAATAAACAGTGTACGCCACATACCTTTAAATTTAATTCCTTTTTGCTCAATCAGTAATGCAACTAGAATACCGCCAAAATATGTAGTCACTGTTGCCACAACTGCCCAGATAATCGTCCATGTGAGTACACCGATAAACGTATGACTCCATGATTTGAGTGTTAATAGATTGGTAAACGTACGAAAGCCTACCCAATCGACTAGATTTTTAGCTGGAATATGATCCGGCGCAGAGTAATTGGTAAATGCCATTAGTACCATAAAAATAATTGGAACGATGGTAAATACCAGTACGCCTATTGCTGGTAAAGTCAGTAGCAAATATGGGAATCCCTGATTACCGATCATTTTCCATGTCTGACGGAATGTATTGGCTACTTCGCCACGTTCGCGCTTTTTACCGATACGATAAGCGTCTTTAATATTCGCAATATAAAAGCATAACAATAAACCAATATACAATAGTGCGACCAGTCCATAGATCATCATAAAAATCGAATGATCTCCGGGTACATTTTGATATAGTCGACCGACTTTCTCCATACGGGAAGGCTGATCACCAAGCGTGATCAACCCCCAGATGTTATTCGCCAGACTGGTCACAATGAGATAGACACTGACCAGTTCAGCGATAAGAAAAATAATGCCTTTCGCCCACTGGCGATTATACATTTGCCCGAGTCCCATAATCAGCGCCGATAAGATCGCTGCGATAAGACCACTACCTACGCCCGTTGTTCGCTCAGGATGGATTAATACTTTTCCCATTGTTATTGCCCTGTCTCAATATTACTCTTCATTTGACTAACTAGATTATCCAATGCTGCTTTTGGATCTTTGTTGTCATTCCAGATTGAAGACATTGCTGCTTCCATCGGAGACCAGAATTGCGCCATTGCTGGAATCGAAGGCATCGGAACTGAATTTTCAAATTGTTTTAAAAATACCGTTGCAATTGGGTCACTTTGTACTTGCTCACTTGCAGCCGCTTTGGTATTGGATGGAAGAGCTCCATTCATTTCAAAGTTCTTGGTCTGCCATTCTTCTGAAGTAATAAAGTCTGCAAATAGTTTAGACGCATTTGGATATTTCGTATAAGCGTTTACAAAATAAGCTTTCACGCCGGAGAAAGGTGTCATCGGTTTACCATTTGGCAGATTTGGATACATACCTACACCGATATTTTTAACCGATTCTTTCAGAGAACCTGTATCCCACGGCCCACTGATATTCATGGCTAATTTGTTAGAAGTAAAAAGTGATTTTTTGATATCTGCGTTAATATCTGATGTTTTGAGTGGAAGAATTTTGTTCAATCCTTGAATAAAAGTAGCTGCTTCTACTGCTGCTGGATTGTTCAGACCGATATCTTTGGCATCTGTACCATCACTACCGAATACATAAGAACCGTATCCACCGATAAATGGGAATACATAGTAGCCGTTACCCACTTCCCACATAATCGCAAATTTGTTAGCTTTGGTATCGTTAAATATTTTGGCAAAATCGATTACACCATTCCAATCTTGCGGTACTTCTTTGATCAGATCTTTGTTATAAAAAACGGCTGTTGTCTCAACAGACTTTGGATAGCCATATAACATGTTGTCATACGTTAATGCTTTGATCGCAATTTCACTATTACGTGACTTGGTATCTTCTTCAAACCAATCATTTGGCAATACGACTCCTGCGGATACCCCTTGACCGATCTGGTCATGGACACCAGCGAATACATCGCCACCTACACCAGCAGGGCCATCGGTTACCATTTGTCCCATAGATTTGTCCGGGCCTACTTCAGCAAAGCTTACTTCTACATTATATTTTTCTTTAAATGCTTTAGCTGCTTCTTCGATAAATGTTTTCTGATCGCCACTATCCCATACTGTCAGCTTAGCGCCTTCTTCGGGTACCATTTCTTGCTGATCCGCTGGAACTTGAGTATCGGCTGCTGTTCCTGGTGTTGTTCCTGCGCCCCCACTATTACATGCCGATACCAGTAACATCATGATTAACAAGCAACTCATGATTCCCCACTTTTTGCGATTCATCATTCTTATTGTCCTCCGCTCTATAGTATGATGGCGAGCGCTATGATTATGTACTGTTATCCAGGGTTATGTTGCCTATGTACTTTGATTATATCATTTGCGCAAACGTTTGTTCATATTAGCATATGATACCCCTTACTCCAGCCATAAAACTCTAATAATCACCACTAAAGGTAAATGATGTTATAAGTAAGCGCTTTATCCAGCAAATCCATCATAACTGAAATATGGAAATTGTAAAAACGTTTGCACAAACAATTTAACGTCATATTCTGGCTTTTTACTGGTATAATTGCTTATATCCTATCTATTTCTCTGAAAATCATAAAATATCGCCTATTTTCTTTTATAGTATGTATATTTTGCAGTTTACATCTGTATAGCATATGTTTTAACATAGATAACACAGATAGTGATGGTGATTTCATATTTCAAAAACCATGACCAGGGAGGTACACATGTCGGTTACGATCAAAGATGTCGCTAAAAGAGCGGGCGTATCTCCTTCTACCGTTTCGCGTGTCTTGTCTAATCATCCGCGAATCAGCCATGCTACCTCAGAAAAAGTGAGAGAGATCATGGAGGAGATGGGCTACCATCCAAATATGATGGCAAAAAGTCTGGTATCCAAAACAACCAAAAGTCTGGGTGTAATTTTGCCCAAACCTGCGGAAGAGTTGTTTTTGAATACTTTTTTTATGGAATTAATACGCGGTATTGTGACACAAGCCAATCGAAGTGGGTACGATGTAGTGTTAACTTCAGGCGCTAGTGAAAAAGAAGAAGTGGAAGCGGTATCCCGGTTAGTATTTGGTGGACGGATCGATGGTGCTATTTTGCTCTACTCTCGCCAAAATGATCCTGTAGTTGATTTTCTTAGTGAAAAAGAGTTCCCGACTGTATTGATTGGACGTAGTGAGCAACATGCAAATGTCCTTTCTGTTGATACCAACAATATAGAAGCAGCAGCAGATGCTACCCGGCACCTAATCCAGTTAGGGCATCGGCGGATTGGTTTTGTAAGCGGCCCTTCTGAATTAGTGGTATCGATTGATCGTATGCGTGGGTATCAACAAGCATTACAAGAAGCGGGACTTCCACTGCGGGACGATTGGATCGTTGAAGGTGAATTTTTACAAGAAAGTGGCTATCGAGCCATGTCCTTTTTTATGAATTTGCCAGAACGCCCAACCGCATTAGTCGTGGTAGATGATATTGTGAGCTTTGGAATTTTGCGCGGATTGCATGAATTAGGGTATAAAGTTCCTGAAGATATCTCTATCGTTAGTTTTAATAATATTGCTTTGTCCGAGTTATCTACTCCACCATTAAGCAGTATTGATATCGGTATTTATCATCTAGGATATACCGCTTCTCAAGCATTGATTCAAGCGATTCGTGGTGATGATCATAGTCTACTTTCCCAGCGTCATATTGTACCTCATCGTCTAATTGTACGTGAATCGTCTATGTTCTCTCCTTCTCATTCAGAATAAATAATATGATATAAGCACAAAAAAGCGACTACACCGGATAATCTTTATCTGGCGAGTCGCTTTTTTGATTAAAAATAACTATACCTGTATACATCCAAAACAATAGATGATGCGAATATAAAATAGATAGAGTATCAGGTCGCTACAAAAAGGAAATATTTAGTTTTTATATTAAAATTTACTTTTATTTTATGAAATAATTTTAGAATTTAATGTTATTTTAAGCTACGCATCACATTTTGTTAAAGTAGACACGATATAATAACTATACAGAAGCGATAACAATAGTATCTCAACATTGTTTCTGTTGTGTTATATCAATAATTTGATCCAACTATTTCATCCGAGGAGGGTTTACAATGAATAATGATAACAGCTTATCTCTATGGATGACCCAATTTCTGTGCAGTCCCGATCCAGTGAAAGAAGAACGTATTGAACAAGCAGAGATTGAGAATAATCCAGTTCTGCTGCAAAGCATCCGTTTTCACTTAGAGCTTCGCAATCGGTATGATCTGCTTGAACATCACACGCTATAATAAAGGATGGACTATGAATACATTCAATCTAACGATTGAACGATCTCACCGTAGGGATGATTCGTTCATAATATAAACCCCTTTTTCCACTATATATGGGAAAAGGGGTTTATTATGTTTAGACCTGTCTCTTCTCTTCCGTATACAAAATACGGATATAGTCTTCGTCTCGAATATCCATATCCCCTAAATACATACGCTCGTGTTCAGGAATCGCTTCATAAGCGATACGCAGATTTTCTTTATGCTCTTCTATCGGATGTTCTAAATATTTATAATAACGCTTACGACAAATATCTAATAATCCCGGATGTTTATTTAACTTTTGATAAATATCGAGTACTTGCTTGTATTTATCGGTAATATCTATAATATAACTTCCATTTGTCATCACTACATCGCCCAGATGATCTAAAGTAATGTTCGTAGGTGCTGTTAATGTCGTAAAAAAAGTTCCGTTGCTAAATAATTCCTCCAACTCTTCCAACCTGAGCATTTTTTGAAAGCTCGCATTTTGACATTCTATTGTTCCATCTTTGTATACCGTTAAGTACACTAGATAATTAGCATCTTCATAGTGCATAAAAATAAAAAAGCCTTCGCCTGTAACGGTTTTATAGCCTACTTCTGATGTCACATAAAAATCTTGTGCATACGGAGATTGGACTATTTTATATTTTTCATTTTTCATTTTTTCGGCAAACGAAATTTCGTAGATGTTATCCATACCAGGATTCAATTGCTGCACCATTTGAGTTATGTAGTCATAGTAGCTATGTGCATCATAATTCCATGTACCACCAATTGTCTGATAATCTCCTAAGCCAAAAATAGAAATAGATTCTCCATCAGGAACTTTGGGCGTCAACCATTCCAAATCAATCTTTTCACGAACACCTTTAAGATCAGCCAGTTCCCAGCAATTCACCATGCCATCTTCATAGATGTCCACATTGATATAAAAATACTGTCCATTGCGAATAAAGCCAGGAATAGTTGTTCCTTCTATTGTTTTTTCTCTTCTAATTTTATGCATGAGTACTCTTTCTTCCTTCCCATAGGCACTATCTTTTTATTCCTTTACAATAACAGATATCTATTTATTAACCTATTAAGTAATTATTTAACGTTTTATTAGTTATAAATTTTAGGTGGTCATCTATTTTTTTGAATAAAACCCTTTTAAAGTATCTATTTTTACATTAGATAGTTAAGTAAATTATGTATTATAGTGTAGCAAAAAGCTCTTACTCTGTAAAATAATCCTAAGATTACTTACAGAATAAGAGCTTTTAAATGTAGTATCTATAATATTTATATTACCTTATGATCGATTAGATTAATCGTTATCGTAGTCGTCACTATCGTTGTCATAGTCTTTATCAACAGATAGTACTTTACCTGTAGCTGCATCAATCTCTACTGTAGCTTCGCCACCTGTAATGTTCAGTTCTACTTCATAAGTTATTCTACCATCATCGCTATCACGATCTACTTTAGTTACTGTTCCTTTAACTGCTTTTAAAGCAATCGCTTTAGCTTGTGCAGCAGTTTTTACTTTATTGTTGGCAGTATTGGTAGCTTGACTGTTGTTATCATCATCGTCATTATCATCATTGACTACTTTTAATACAGTACCGCTTACCGCATCAATATGAACATCTACATCTTTATTTGAATTTGCTTTGTCCACATCTACTTCATAATACAGTTTCCCATTATTTGTACGTTCCAAATCCACACCATCAATTGTACCACCAGGTACTTTAGTTAATGCGATTTGCTTCGCTTTTTTTTCACCAATTAACTTGCTTGTTGTTGCTGTTGTACTGATGGAGTCACTTGAATTAGTTGTTGTAGCTGCTGCAACTGTTCCCATTGTTCCCAAAGCGATTGCTGCTGATAATACACCGATACCTAGTTTTTTGTTCATCATGTGATAGTTCCTCCTAGTAATATTGTTATTAAATTTCATTTGTTCTTGCCTCTGTTATTAATATAAAGCTTACAAATGAGATGTCGATGACAATAAGATTAGAATTTGATGAGAAAAGCGATATCTTTATAAATACTGTTATTTTTCGTTATCTGAATCGTCTACATCATCCCATGTTACCGACATCACTGCTCCAGACACAGCATTGATCTGTACAGTTGCTTCTCGTTCATCAGGAGTATCAATGTCGACTAAATAATAAGATTGACCTTTATCTTCATCATCTTCATAGTCGGTATCGTCTACTTTACCCGGTACTTGAGTAAGCGCAATTCTTTCTGCATCTTTTTCTTTCAATATTAATACAGGTGCAGGTCGGGGTGAATTATTTTTGTCTTTATCTTTGTCTTTATCTTTGCCTTTACGATCATCTTTATGATCGCGATTATCTACAGGCGGTACAGGAGAACCTGCTGGCGGTACATTAGCATCAGGTGTTATATCACCCGGTTGCTCATTAACCTGTGGTTGATTGTTGTCTGATCCACTGTTACTGCTATTGTTACGATCATCATTTTCATTTGTGGTAGCAGATGGTGAAGAATCGGTAGACGCAGGTGGATTATTATTAGTGTCTGTCGAATCTTCAGAAACTGATGAACTGCTATTACTACTGCTATCATTGGTTGATTCTGTTCGATTGGTAGCAGTTGTTGGCTCTGTTACTGCCGAGCTTGATGAATTAGAATCATTTGTTGCACTTGAGTTACTTGAGTTAGATGAATCTGTATTGGTAGTGCTATTTGGTGTTGTTGTCGCTACTGCGGACTGCCCAATCTGTTGAATCGATTGAATGGCTCCACTATTGCCGTTTACTTGAACTTGATACATGCCTTGATCTGATTGTAATTGCACTGTATAGATTCCATTATTTAATGCAGTTTCAGTTACTTTACCCGGATATTGCTTGAGCACTACATTTTTGGCTTGTGTAGAGGTTAGCGCGGGACTTGCTTGTGCGATAGACTTCCACCATAATGTCATAACAAACATCAGAATTAATAAAATGACGACTGCTCCAGCTATCCACCATCGTTTATCTTTAATTACAGCAGATAAAGTATTCGTAGATGACGGTGCTACTGTTCTATGCATCTCTCTGCGTCGCATCTAAGGATCACTTCCCCCAATATAATTTCTAATTGCATTGTTATTGTACAGAATCTTTATTAGAATTTGCTGAGAATACTGTAGTTGCCGGTACAAAAATAGTCGGTAATGACACGATTGCTGTTGTGCCCTTCTTCTCTACACTTTCCAGACGTATCGTAGCTCCGATTGCATCTGCTATTTCTAAAGCTAATGTCAGACCTAGCCCTGAACCACCTACATCAGTACGACTACGTGCTTCATCGACTCGATAAAAGCGGTCAAATACTTTGGACAATTCTGCTTCTGGAATCCCTATTCCTTGATCGATAATTCGAATACATCTACGCTGTATCTTCACTGTACCTGAATGATCTGAAGTCGGCTGATCTTCTTCAAGTTCAATTACAATACGATCCTCACTATATTTACGAGCATTGTCTAACAAAATAAATAACAATTGTCGCAGTTTACCAGCATCATTTTGAATCAGTAATGAAGAAGGTGTAGCTAGCAATTCTGGAGCTACGTTTACTTCAATCGGACGCTGATACGCATTATGGAATCGTTTGACCAATTCATCCATTTCTGTTGCTAGATTAAGAGGTTCTATTGATAAATTCCACTGTTCTTTGTGCTTGGCTAATAACAATAATTGCTCGGTCATTTCTTTCATCCGTACCGCTTCTGAATGAATTGCATCTACAGATTCGTGGAACAGCTCCGGGCGATCCATCCCTCTACGTTTGAGTAGACTGGCGTAACTTTCTATAATCGTGAGCGGTGTTTTGAGTTCATGAGAAGCATTAGATACGAATTGTTTTTGTTTATCATAATTGGTTTCCAGTAAATCAATCATCGCGTTAAATGTTTGACCCATTTCTAACAATTCATCTTTGGATTTAAGATCTAATTCTAATCGCTTGAATCGTCCACTGCGCTTAATATCACTCATCGTCGATGTCATAGCTCCGATTGGACGCATAATAATTCTTCCCAAAATATGACCGGACAAAATAACTGGAATCATTGCTATTCCTGTCACAGTAATCAATACAATCCTTAATACCTGTAAATAATTTTCTGTCTGATGCAAGCTTTCTGTTACCTGTACATTGACGACAGAACCGTCTGTCCAGATGACAGGAATAGATACAAATACATAGCCATTCGCTTGATACGTAATCTTTTCAGCTTGTACTTCTTTGCTATAGGTAACCGTACGTTTGCTTAATTCTTGTTCTGAAGAAGACGTTACGACTAATGAGTTATTTCCTTTTTCAGTGACAATACGAATCATGCCGTCAACAGGAACATATGCACGAAGCAATTCAGCAGTCGTCATTGAGCCTGCGATTTGTCTAATATTATCGGCTGTTTTATTGGTTTGCGATTCTACTCTTACCAATTGTTCGTTAATCGATAGACGGCTAAATACGATATAGACAAGCAAATTAGTCAAAATAAATAACAACGCAAACAATACAGAAGAATACAAATGTATTTTACTTCTTAACTTCATCGGGTATCCTTTCTTCTAACTATTATCCTTAATCACATAACCTACTCCGCGAACAGTATGAATAAGTTCCCGCTCAGGATCTTGATCTATTTTTTTGCGAACATAACGAATATAGACATCCACTACATTGGTATCCCCATAATAATCATACCCCCACACAGCAGTCACAATCTGATCGCGGTTAAGCACTTGACGTTTATTTTTGAGCAAATAAGCCAGTAAATCAAATTCACGCGGAGTGAGTTCAATCTGTTGTTCTCCTCTTATCACTTCTCTTGTTCCTTCATTTAGTCTTAAATCGGCTACGGTTAACCATGTACCATCCTCACTGGTATCTGTTATAGCAGAAGTCTGCGGACGCTGACGCAGCGCTGCTCGTACACGAGCTAATAACTCTTCGATCTGAAAAGGCTTGGTAATATAATCGTTCGCTCCCAAGTCTAAGCCGGATACTTTATCTTCAACAGAACTTTTGGCAGTTAATAAAATAACCGGTGTCAATCCGCCCATATCGCGAATACGTCTAAGGATTTCTATTCCATTCATTTCAGGAAGCATTACATCTAATAATACAAGATCATACGTATGTTCTTGATACAAATCCCATGCTTGCGCTCCATTATAAGCTTGCGAAATATCGTACCCTTCTGCTTCCAGCTCAATCTGTAGCAGTCGAGAAATTTTATGTTCATCTTCTACAATTAAAATATGTTCTTTCAATCTCTGTTCCTCCTTGTTACTGCATGTACTCTTTTTTTCACTTATCCTTTATCATAACAGACCATGCGATGTTCACGAAATTCATTTGTTGCGCTAACTAATACACAATAAAAAAGGATACTTTGCTATAACAATAGAAATCATTCTCTATTGCTATAGTAAGTATCCTGTCGTTCTTTTTTTTTGATAATGATCTGAAAGTCAAATTATTTTTGAGTTAGAAGCATATCTTTGATTAATCCGATCTGACCAACAATCGATTCAGGATCGTAATAAGAGAATACGTTATAAGGTAATGTGTAGACATGACCTTTTTTCACTGCCGGTAAGTTTTTCCAGAGTGAGTTATCTAGCACTGAGCTAATATCTGCTTGCTCTGTTTCATTGTTAAAACAGATAAAAATATAATCAGAGTTAGCATATTCAGGTAATGCTTCTAATGAAATTTCTTTAATTTGAGCATCGCTATCAATCACTTCTTTTTTTACGATATCTAACGGTTTTAATTGCAAAGCGTCATAAATTGCATATCCACCACGCCCATAATTTTCACCCAATACAGATAATTTTTTGCCACGTACATTTAACAATGTTGCTGTTTGTCCGGGTTTTATTATATTTTTGATTTCTTCGCGAGCAGCGGTTGCTGTCTGCTGGTAACGATCTAACCATGCTTGTGCTTGTTGTTGACGATCTAATAATTTTCCTAATAGTTGAATCTCTTCTTGAGGATTGTGATATGCCGTATAAGGAATATAGATCGTTGGCGCAATTTTGGAATATTCATCATACTTCTCGACATCAAAATCATTAATAATAATTAAATCAGGATTTAGCTCAACTACTTTTTCTAACGATGTAGGTGTACCAATATCTTGTATTCCTTTTTCTTGCTCTTTCAAAAATGGACTACCCATCCACCATTCTTTGTTAGCACCTACTGGAGTAATGCCAAGAGCAATCAATGTACCATGATAATAAGTAGATACCACTCGCTGTGGATTGGCTGGAATAGTTACAGACCCTTTAGCAGTCTCCACAGTTCTTGTTGACTCTGAAGCTGATGTCGCTGTGGTATTAGCATCTACAGATGACACGTTATTATTGTTATTACAAGCTGCAAGAATCACCACTGATAGTAGCAATATCATATACGACAACATACTTTTTCTTCTCTTTATCCAATAATTCATAATTTCCCCCTGATATTTAATTGATAATCATTATCAGTTGGAATCATAACAAGTTTACTATAGCACGTCTATGCACAAATATGATCATTTGTTATCACAATCATGATCGAAACTGTTGTAACCACAAGTGTAATTGCGCTTCAAGTGAACAGGGATCGAATCCATAAAAGATATTGCGATCCATCATATATACCTGCTTATTCTGTACAGCTTGCAATTGAGACCATGCTTCTGATTCCATCACAGGTTCAATCAGAGTCGCTGTTTCACCCTCTACAGGATAATGAATCACAATCATATGATCGGCTGCGTATAGATTCAGCTCTGATATTTCAATTTGCTGACAAATGAAATGCTGATCAATAATACGCTCTTGAACGATTACAGGTGGCTGATGACCTAACTCTTGATAAATCAGTGGCCCGCCCATACTGCGCTGATCACCGTATACATATATTTTTTCAGAAACGATTTTGTAAATACCGACAGTCTGATGAGATGGAATCTGTTGCAATAATTGTTTTCTTGCCTGCTCTACTTGAGTATTCCAATTGTGTAACCACTGCTCTGCTTGCCTTACTTCTCCTACTTGTTCTGCTAACCATAGCCACTGCTGTTTCCAGTCATAATCGTCGATCTCAATCGTTTGTAAAGGTACATATTCTTCGAGCATTTCTTTACCTGCATTATCTTGATAAGCAAATACAAGATCAGGTTGTAACTTATTCATAAGCTGGATCGATTGATCTAGATCTGTATGAAGAATATTCATCGTACTGAGATCAAGCTTACGATGATAGATATCCCATTTCCATGATTCTAGGTAACCTGCCTGAGGAACGATATCCAGATGTAACAGCATTGCTGTAAATGGATAATTCCATGCAGCATACTGCTTTTTAGAAGATTGATACTGCTTGGGTGACAATGAAAATGATTGTTTAAAACGCCGACTAAAATAGTGATCATCCGGGTATGCATTACGCTTGGCAATCTCACTGATACTTGCGCTAGAAGACTGCAAATCTTTTTTAGCCATGTTCATACGCCAGCGGTACACATACTCTGTAAAAGAACAATCTTTATACTTGCGAAATATTCTTGAAAAATGTTCAGGTGTAATTCCTAATTGAGCAGCTATGACGTCACGACGAATCTCTTCACGATAATGCGTTTTTACATAATGAACAGCTTGCTCGATCAGTGTCAGATGACTTGCTTCGGTAGCGACTGACTGATCATTCCAGATCAGATGTAACAATTGATAAAATAGTAACTGACTATAGATCTGCTTTTCCATAGACAGTTCTGTCGCATACTCCGTAATCTCTAACCATTCTTTGCACAAACGCTGAATTTCCAAAGGGGAATGAGTAGAAATGATAGCAGGTAAATTCATAGCCGACCTGCTAGAAGTAAGAGTTGAATCATTAGATGTAAACATTACTTTGAACACTTGCAGTGGTTGAGCAGAAGCATTATACAGAAATACTCCACTACCCGCAGGACAAAATAAAACTTGATTGGCATGTATTAATAATCGACTGCCTTGAATTTGAGCTTCTGCTTGCCCTTCTTTTACAATCATAAGCGTATCGTGTTCAGCTACTATCCATTCTTTAAGATGAGCAGGTAAATAAGTCACGATAGTCAATGATAAAGGAACCCACACTTTACTCGATAATAGACGAGTTTGTTGCTTATTCTCCAGCTTGGATGATCTGCTCCCTTCTAAAAAAGGATACGAATGTTCTTTGAGTTGACGGGTGATCGTAACTACTTCTTCATCTGACAGTCTGCCTATGTATTGGATAGTACGATGTTTATTTTTACCTTGCTCATCTCGATAAGATTCTACAATACGATAGTAAGTATACAGTTGACCTTGCTTGTGTACGCTTTGCTTTTTCAAAAACATAATCCAAATTCCTTTCATTTTAGGACTACAAGTTAGGGACTACAGTATACAATAAAAGTACCTCAATCCATCAGGTACTTTTATCAAATCAATCGTATGAACATTTACTGGAGAGTTTTATTATCTTTTTCAAACGTCATTATCCAATAATTTTCTGGTAACTTGCAATATCCAGACGGCGACCAAATTTATACCCTACTTCACGAAAATGTGCACATTTCTCATAACCGTAGCGTTCAAATAAAGCAATACTGTTTACATTTTCTGTACATACTGTGGCTATCAGTACATGAAATCCACTTTCAATACCTGCTTGCTCAAGAAAAGAAAGAGATTTGCCACCTAACCCTCGTCCTGTCTGCCCCGGTTTGAGATATACCGTTACTTCTGCCGTCACATCATAAGCTTGCTTATTTTTGTGTTGAGTCATTAATATGTATCCGGCAATACTTGATGTAGATGATGCAGATAACGAAAGCGCTGATTCCGTTTCGTGAAATGGTTCTTCGACAATCACATATGATTTGTAGTGAGCAGGTACATTCATAATCTGCGCACGCATCTGTTCTAGCGATAATGTCTCTGTATGAAAAGAAACTGTTGTGTGTTCGACATAATGATTATAAATCGACAGCACTTCAGGTAAATGTTCTTCTGCAATCGGTTCAAATCGAACGATAGTCATATAGGCGTACTCCTCTATTTATACAAAATAATGCATGATTCGTTGAGGTCCTGCTAATCCGATCGGACGATGACCCAAATCTTCAAATCCTGCTACAGTATAGGTGTGTTGCGCTGCTAGATTGCGTTCATTAACTGCTAGTATTAATTCATGTATAAATGGAAAATGGTATTTCACCCATGCTGGTAATAATTGCATCGCTTTACTTGCATATCCTTTGCCTTGATGCCCGGAATCGATCAGTGGTGCTCGAATTAGCATCACTTCAGCAAGTGGAGTATCTGTATAAAGATCGTACTCCAAAATACCCTGTCCTGTATGCAACACAAAAAATCCAACAACTTGATATTCAGCTATAATCACAATCGGATAACGCTGAGGATCAGTCAGCGCTTCTTCAAGTGAATCAACAGGTAAAGCTGTAAATTGAAGTTGCTCTTCTGGCAAATGAAATAAAGTCAGATCTGCCTTGTGTTCAGGACGGTATAATGTTAACTCTACTGTAGAAGAAATAGTCATAGAATCAACTCCTTTGATCTGTCCAGTCACTTAATCAGCAACAATCGCATAGATTTTGGCATCATGAAATCTACCTTTAACATATAAGTTTTTGCGCATTAAGCCTTCGTACTTCATACCCACTTTCTCCATTACACGAGCAGAATTGATATTATCAGGCATACAGCGTGCTTCAATACGTACTAACTTCATCTCATTCCAACCAAAATTAATAATCGCTTCCATCGCTTCTGATGTATAGCCGCGATTCCAAAATTCTCTGGATAACGCATATCCTACTTCTGCTTTGAAATGCTTGGTATTCCAATTAATAAATCCCATTGTACCTATCAAGCGACCGGATTCTTTATGTTCAATACCCCATTGAGAAACAGCACCTTCTGCATATTTCCCTAACAAAAATGAAATAAATTGCTTTGTTTCTTCTATCGATTGATGCGCATGCCAAGTGACATACCGAGTAACTTCTGGATCAGAAGCATAAGCATACATGTCTTCTACATCATCCATCGTAATCGGGCGCAAAATCATTCTTTCCGTTTCCAATACAGGCAGTTCTCCAAAAATATCTTCAATTTTCATATGTATCTGCTCCTTTGATTGAAATAGGTTATATGTATTTTACCATATA
This sequence comes from Paenibacillus nicotianae, assembly GCF_042681745.1. Taxonomy (NCBI): domain Bacteria; kingdom Bacillati; phylum Bacillota; class Bacilli; order Caryophanales; family Paenibacillaceae; genus Paenibacillus; species Paenibacillus nicotianae. The sequence continues at coordinate 1,766,585 of NZ_JBHUGF010000010.1, forward strand.
TGCGCTTCCAACGTTGCTACCAAATCATGAACAATAATATACAAAAAAAACCGCCCTTGAGGACAGCTTTTATCAACTTTACAGTTAGTACGAATCTTAATTAACTTCGATATCCTTGTCGTAGATCAGTGGCTGTAATAATGCCTAATACACGTTCTTGCTCGGTAACAATAATACTATCATTGCGGAAATATTCTGCACGCTCTTCTGCTTGCTGTTGTACATTAGAGACGCTAGAACTGACATCCACTATAAGAGGTTTTTGAGTCATTAATTTGACTATACGTTGCATATAGAATCCATCCATTCCTGCTCGTCCATTCACTCGAAAGAAAAAGCGACCGCACATAATCAATCCTACCGGACGATGCAACTTATCACATACTACAATACTTTCAGCTTCTGGGTAACTGAACATAACTTTGAGCGTTTGTTCACATGTCTGCTTGGTCGTAACATGCGGAGCACTGCGAAGAAGATCGGTAAGTGTTATTATTTCTTCTGGCGGATAAAGAGGATCAGGCATAGTAGCTGTCTGAACAGGAGTGACTTCATATTTTTTGATTGGTTTCAGCAAGGGCTTCAGCATCTGACTAATCATGATCTATCGCCTTCTTTCTGTAATAAGAGCTTATACTTTATCCTACTCTTCTAAGATTAAAGGCGATAACGAATCATGTGAAATAGATGTAAATCATCCCCTGCACTATCACGTTATTGATCGTTTAATGTCCACTGATCACGCCATTTGAGCACAATAGACCCATCATCGGCAATCTCAATCGGTAACCAGATATAACGGGAGTCTTTGAGATTATCTTTTTTCCAGCGATCTCCCATATAAATAAAAGTATCTGGTGCGCCTTCTACCGGAATAATATGTGTACTTTGAGAATCAAATGTCGTCTGACTTGCAGGTGCAAAATTTTTCAAAGGCGCCCACGGGCCAAAAATATGATCTGCTACTGTATATTTGGCAACATTCGGATCCCAGCCTGTTGCTCCTGATGTCACCATATAATATTTGCCATTATGCTTGAACATGGCAGGTGCTTCACGTTGTGCACCCGGGAATACACGCACATAATCTTCACCATATACAGCTTGATATTCTTGATCACGCTCTACTTTGCCTTCTTTGTGCCAGCCTGTAATATCAGTGTAAGTATCATTTAATTTGGAAATATAAATAGTTAAATTCTCTTCACTAGAATAGACGAGGTATGCTGTTCCATCATCATCTTTAAAAAGAGTCATATCTCTTGCCATACCGGGTTGATCGGGTTGTCCATTATATTCTGCATCTTTGGGAGCACGATCCATGCGATGCCCTTCTCCATAGACAAAAGGCCCTGTCGGTGAATCAGATAGTGCGTATCCTGCTTGAGCTTTAGCATAGTTTGCTGTCGATGTCGCACTCGGCCCATCAGTATGCATCCACATCACATATTTGCCAGTATGCTCATTATAAATCACTTTAGGACGTTCTATAATTCGGTTCGTTCCAATATCATTCAGGATATTAGCCGTATCTTTGCGTCCGGCATAGAGCTTAGAAATCAATGGATCATTTTTAAAATCATCTTCAGATTCAATTGCTGTCAACGCTAGACCTTTATCTTCCCAATTGTAAAGGTCTTTGGAAGCATACACATGAACACCACGAGCAGGTAGATATCCATTGGTTTTATCTTCTCCATACCAGTAGTACGTCTGATCTTGTTGGTTATACAGTACTCCTCCACCATGTGCTTGAATAGGTACACCATTGGTATCATTCCAGACAGCACCAGGAGTAAATGATGTATTAGCAGTTATATTTATTGCTGATGGAATACTAGAATTTGCCGCATTAGAAATAGGTACAGGCATAACTAGCGAAGACAATAATACTGATCCGCACACAAGCGGTAACCATTTTCCCCTTCTAAACCATAGATTCATAACGTTGCCTCCTTTTATTTTGTATACGCTTACAAAAATCAATAAAAATATACTCCCTGCATAGGAAGTATATTTTCTTATTGTAGTAAAAACCATTTTTTAAGTCAAATATACAATAAAAGGAATATTTCGCTTACTAAAGATTTGTCTACAACGACTATCATATTTAGATGTGTTTTTAACTAGATTAGTAATCAGTTCCCGATCTGCAAATATTATTGATCCGCAGTCCATAGCTCGTATTTTTGATCATCATTCCACATAGTATTGAAAATAGTAGACCATTGTTCTGCCAGATTAAGATCATGAATAGCAACTAATACTTCATCATTATCTTCACTGGATTCATCGGTATAATTAAATGATCCTACAGTTGCTATTTTACGATCAGCAATCAACATTTTTTCATGAATTTTGCCTTCAAATGTATTGATTTTGATTACTGCTCCTGCATCAATTAAAGCTTGTAATGCTTTGATCTGAGATTTTTTTTCTACTTTTGTTTTGTCTGTCAAAATATGCACTTGTACACCACGTTTTTGCGCTTCTACTAATGCTTGAATAATCGATTCACGTGACAAATTATAAATCGCGACATCCAGTGTAGATTGTGATTCATTGATCAGCTTTATAATCAACTGATCAGGCTTCTGTCCTTCTGATGTAAATACATAATCAATCGTTGTATCTGCCTTTTGGTTTGTATCTTTAGAAGCAGATGGAGACGATTGGATAGTAGTAGAAGAGACATCGGAGTTCTTATGGATAGGAACCGAATAGACTTCAGGAGAGGTCGTTTTTGAAGTATTGGAACATGCGCTTACTACCAACACTGTACTCACTAGAAGAAGACCTATCAGACTGAGTTTGTGACGTAATATAGTCATATTTGCAAAACCCTTTCTTTGTAAAACCAATTCATTCTGCGCTCATATCTAATATTGTACTTATGAGCTTATTCTTATAATTGGCACCAAGGAAAAAGCTTTCACCGCAATTTGCCAATAAATGAATACATTCTATTATAAACGAATGATCTTTGTAATCAAAATTGTGCAAAAATATACACCATAATTTGGATATCATACAGGAGTTCAATCCTTTGGGCACGAATAGTATAACCATCATGGACAATTTGGAGATGATCATACAATGATTAGAGGAATAAGTCAGGCTGGGCTAGGTCATATTTCAACAGAGGAATTAGTACGTTCTGCACGTCAATATGGATTCGGTGCTGTAGATATCAATACCGATACACTGATTGCTGATCATGGTATAGAAGGAACGCGTCAATTGCTGGAAGATCATCAGGTGATTATAGGGTCGATCGGTCTACCTGTAGAATGGCGTCAGTCCGACTCTACTTTTCGTGAACAATTAACATCACTCGCTGTCACAGCTCATCATGCTTCTTTGCTTGGATGCCAACGTTGTTGTACATATATTTTACCTGCTACTGATGAATCTCCGGCTGCCTATATGGCACAAAGTATTGTACGTCTGCGCCAGATTGCATCTATTTTAGATGCTTATGGTATTAGATTGGGACTTGAATTTGTAGGGCCTTATCATTTGCGTACCGCATGGAAATATCCATTTATTCATACCGTTGCAGATACACTGACAATGATTGATGGGATCGATCGCAGTAATGTTGGCTTATTGGTCGATGCTTATCATTGTTATACTACTGACTTTACCGCTGATGATCTTCGTCAATTGCGCGCAGATCAAATTGTACATGTACATATTAACGATGCCAGAGACGTACCGCTTGATCAAGTTCTCGATAATGATCGACTTTATCCTGCTGAAGGTGTGATTGATTTGCCAGCTTTTCTTCAAGCTTTGCAAGATATCGGTTATACAGGAGTGGTCGCACAAGAAATTCTCTCTAAAGAATCACCCACAGATTCGATAGCGTCATTATGGGAGCGCTCACAGCGTGGATTTGATCATGCTTTTCGCAATATTTCTCCTTCTGCCTTTCAATAGGCAATCTGCTCTTATTATCTAATCAAGATAGCATATGATATATACCAATTAAATCAGAGTACAAATAAGCCATATGCCCAACTTCTTATGACAAGTTCAAGAAGTTGGGCGTATGACTATACAATAAGAAATCAAATAATACTATATATCTGTCATATAGATTGACTCTGCTGCTCCACTACAAAACTACTATACTCCGCATAGCCTATCGTTCCTTGATCTTGATCCGTTAATTCGATTCGTTCACTGACTCTGTTCAGATCAACAGCAAATATCCCTACTTTGGCACCTACCCAATGCCCCGGATGAACCGATGCTACATATGGAATATCTATAAAATTCGTTCCATCTAGACTATAGCTAAATTGAGATTGAGCTGCATGCAGAATAGAAACAGGAATCTGATCTTCCCTCGCTTCACTGATCGGTGACAAATGATGTGCTGATTCGTTGTCTAACCATACCGATACACGCATATAGATAGGATTAGGCATATATGGTTGGGAAGAAATGACTTCCAGATCATCAAGTATAGTGTGCCAGACTTCTTGTTCTACAGGATGCTCTAGCTCTTGTCCATCCTCATCTTGATAGGTATAACCTCGGATCAAAGATAATCGATATTGTTGCTCCGCATTCTTCTCTATCGCTAAATACGTATATGTTCGTCCAAATAACGTAATTCCGAATCGTTCGGTAACAGATTGAGGATAGATGTGTAGGCAGGTCGTTGCTGTAAAATGGGTAGAAGGAAGCTTTTGCAATAATAATTGAGGTGCTTCATACAACAACGCTTTATCGGTTACATTTTCTAAATGAGAAGGAAATGAACATGCATATAATCGGATTTCTTGATGTTCATAATCGGTAGCATACCAGTCTGCTTGAATATTGGCTTCCCATTGCCACTGTAATCCGAATGCTCCGTCTATTCCATCTATCAGTTCGATCTGTTCATCATATAATGAATGACGGGAACTCAAGTGATCTCCAGATTCTATCGACTGAGGGACAACAGGCATACGCCACGTCTCCACAGGCTCGCCTACTGTGTCTCCTTGTTGGTATTGCCCGATTATAGGCCAGCCATCGCTCCATTCCATCGGTTGAAGATGCGTAATCCGTCCATACGCATATTTATCTTGAAAATGTAAAAACCATGACTCTCCTGCGGCTGTCTCTACCCAGCTTCCTTGATGAGGACCGTTGATAGGACTATTACCTTGCTAAAGTACGATTCGATCTTCATAAGGGCCCAAAATATGTTTAGAACGTAAAACAACTTGCCACCCATGACTGACTCCACCGGCAGGAGCAAATATGTAATACATGCCATCTCGTTTGTACCATTTGGGCCCTTCCATCACAGGATGAACTAATCCGCCATCATAAATAATCTGCCCTTCCCCTTGAAGTTCACGACCATCTGCGCTCATACGGAATGCTTGTAATTTACTACGGATTCCTGTACGACTATGAGCAAAAGCATGCACAAGATAAGCTTGCCCATCTTCATCCCAAAATGGACATGGATCGATCCATCCTTTTACTTTTTTCACTAGATGAGGTGCTGTCCACGGCCCTGTTGGTTCTTTGGCGGAACACATAAAGATGCCTTCATCCGGTGTGCTAAAAAATACCCAAAAGCGTCCATTCTGATAACGAAGGCTAGGTGCCCATACACCTTCTCCATGTCTGGGCTGATCATAATCAGAAGATCCTTCTAGAAATTGGAGTTCTGGCAAAATATAATGGAGCAACTTCCAGTGCACCAGATCAGTTGAATGAAGTAAAGGTAATCCAGGCACATGAGCAAAACTAGAAGCAACCATATAGAAATCGTCGCCTACTGCTATTGCATCAGGATCAGAGTAATCTTCATGAATAATAGGATTATTATAAAAGAGTTTGTTCATCTGCAAGGTCATCTGTTATTTCCTCCTGTAATCTATTTTGTTAACGTGTTCATTTCTACTTCTATCATAACCTCACTGTATATTTAATTAAAGTATACGCTTACAAAATGACATATTAAAAATATAATTGCAACTTAACCTCAATAAGGAACAGAGTTTTCTATAGCGAATCTCTATTCCATATCAAGCTAAGTATATAATTTTTTTACCTTTTCAAAACCTTTTGTAAAGAGTCAATCATCGCTTCTACAAAGCTGGTTCGCTTTTCTTCAGACAACTCAAGCAAAGAAAGATAAGGATTTAAGTCCTCTAATTCTACTAATAAGAGTTCTCCTTGTTCATTTCGACAAGCATCTATTCGTTGAATCCCCCAATTGATGTCATTCCAATCAATAAAACGTTTGGCAAAATGCAAGTCTTGATCAGTGGGTGTATATTCTTTTAACTCCCATCGCTTGTCTTTATCTGGTGCATAAAGCGCATATTGAAATTGTTTATCAATAAAATAAAAAGAAACTTCATATTCAAAATCGATTAACGGCTGTATTAAAGTATTATTTGAGTTAGAATTAACTTCTTTAATCAGTTTATCTTTTTCAACAAATTTCAATCCAACAGAATCTGCTCCATCTTTAGGCTTTATAATATACATATGTACATCAGGAAGTTTGTCCAAATGATCGATAGTATCAATGGTCGGTATAACAGGGTATTGAGCATCTGTTAATTCAATTAAGTATTCTTTCCCTTTCATATCCGCTTTTCCATCAAACGAATTATAGGTATTTAAATTTTTAGAAGTCACTCGTTGACAAAATTCTTCATATTTAATTTTGAAATTGGCAACTGGGCCTGCATTTCTAAAAACGATTAAATCTACCTGATCTTCAAATGCTTCAATATCTTCAGGGTGGCAAATAACCAGATTAAAAGTTTCTCTTAATTTTGAAGTTAAAAATAAATCTTCTTCATAATAGTTTCTTCCTTTTGCCGGATAATATAAATCTGTCACAAATAATATTTTATTCATAATAATCATACCTTCTTTTACAAATTTTATTTTTCACAATGAACTCGGTACATATGAAGAACCTATGTATTCAAAACGATATTAACAGAAGACACATTTCTTTAGTTTATCGTCTCTATTTTGCTATACATGGTGAATTAGAGATATCTGAACCGTTTGCTAATCTTTTCTTTCTTATTTTCAAATGAAGCTTCTCACATTAGCAGTACTGAAATGTATTTAGATATAGTAGAATTATAGCTATCTTAATACAAAAAACGCCTTGTGATATACATAAGGCGTTTTTTGTATTTACTTTTATATACAAGCTATGATGAAACGTGAACTAAACACCTGTTTATACGTAAGCGTTACGTGTATAAGACAACAACGATTCTACATTAACGATCGGTATAATTTTGCCATTCACTTCAAAAGCATTTGGTAAAATATCGCGACTGTTTGCTTCTGGGTTTTCTTTTAATTCTGATTCTTCTACAGTCGCTGTATTGTCTAGCTCATCTACAAGCAAAGCAACACGAGTACGACGAAGCAAAATCATTTTGTCTGTTTCTTTCGGTTCTTCATAAGACACAGCTAATACTTTACGCAGATTCACTAGCGGATACAATGCTCCACGAATCGTAATTAATCCTTCATGCCAATCTTCTGAAAATGGCAATGGTGTTCCTTTTTTAGCAGTTTGAATTTCATCAATTTCATTAAAGTTAATAGCGTACGCTTGACCTGCTACATAAAATACAATTAATTCGATTTTCATTATAATTAGCTCCTCGAACAATATAATCTGACATTTGCCTATATATATACTTTATCGACCAAATGGTTCATATTCTTTACTACTTTCTATACCGCTCTACATGTACGTACATTTCGTGACAAAAAATAATGATTATAGACAAGTATATGATCTAATTTGATCAATATTCTTGAAATATATTTAAATAAGTGCTACTATTTAGAAAATTAGTGTATGTATCAGTTTATTATTAATATTTATATAAACTATAAATGTACGTACATATTTTTAATATTAAATTTGTAAGCGTTACCTGAAAATACATCAGGACAATGCTATACCTCATTTCAAGGAGACGATATCATGACCAACTTACCTGAATTCAAAAATCCGATTGTGGAACAACGTGCTGATCCATGGATCTACAAACATACAGATGGATATTACTATTTCACCGCTTCTGTACCGGAGTATGACAGATTGGACGTAAGACGTTCACAGACTATACAGGGACTAGCAGATGCTCCTGCGGTAACGGTATGGCGCAAGCCTGATCAAGGCCCGCTTAGCAACTTAATCTGGGCGCCAGAACTTCATTATATTAATGAAAAATGGTATATCTACTTTGCTGCTGCTGATGTTCCTGAACCGGTCAATGGTACGTTTAATCACCGTATGTATGTGATTGAGACCGATGCTGCTAATCCTTTAGAAGGTCAATGGGTAGAAAAAGGACAAATTGTTACCGCGTGGGAATCTTTTGCACTGGATGCAACAACTTTCCAACATAATGGCACATTATATTATGTATGGGCACAACGTGATTATGATATTCCAGGGAACTCCAATCTGTACATTTCAGAAATGGAAAATCCATGGACTCTTACAGGGAAACAAACGATGTTAACCAAACCTGAACTGGATTGGGAAGTTATTGGTTTCCTTGTTAATGAAGGGCCAGCCGTTCTTAAACGCAATGGCAAAATCTTTATTACGTATTCTGCAAGCGCTACCGATGAGAATTATTGCATGGGATTACTGACTGCTGACGAGAATAGCGATCTATTAGATATCAACTCATGGCACAAATCAACACAACCTGTATTTACAAGTGCTGCTGAAAATGGACAATATGGTCCAGGGCATAACAGCTTTACGCGCACAGAAGACGATCAACATGATGTATTGGTCTATCATGGACGTAATTACACTGAAATTACAGGCGATCCATTGTACGATCCTAACCGTCATACACGTGCACAAGTGATTACATGGAATGAAGATGGTACACCTAATTTTGGTAAACCTGTTCCAGATGCAGGATTTGTTCGTTCCTAAGTAAAGACTTTGTCTGATCTTAAATACAACTGTTCTTAAACACAGATTTTGTTCTTTTATAAATAGAGACAACGATATGGATACGGAGATGAATGAATCATGAAGTTAAACAATATCAAATTACCAAAATGGAATTTTTGGAATTTCGGTGGATTGTTCTTTTTCTACTTTTTAATCTGGGCGGTTGTACTTGCTTTCTTACCGATCTGGTTAAAAGAAGAAGCAGGGCTTGATGCTAGCCATACTGGACTTGTATTTTCAGCAATTTCATTAATTGCTTTATGTTATCAACCGTTTTTCGGAGTGATCTCGGATAAACTAGGATTCCGCAAAAATCTATTCTGGTTTGTTGTGATTGTTGCTTTATTTATGGGCCCATTCTTCACCTTTTTGTTTATTCCACTTCTTCAATATAATATTTGGGTAGGCGCTATTATTGGTGGTATTTACCTGAGTGCTGTGTTCCAGGGTGGCGTTGGTGTTGTCGAAGCCTATATTGAGCGTGCGAGTCGTGCGAGCTCGATTGAGTATGGTCGTGTACGTCTTTTCGGTTCAATTGCTGGTGCTACGGCAACTCTAATCGGCGGTATGATGTATCTGTACAATCCGATTAGTATTTTCTGGTTCGCTTCTTGTTCTGCCGCTGTATTGGGGATTCTATTGCATACAGCCAAAGTTGATCCTTCTGCCAGTGCAGCAGGTGTACCTGCGGATTCTAATGAAGCTTCTAGCGAGATTACCAAAGAACGTGTATTTTCGATTTTCAAACTTAAAAACTTCTGGTTCTTGTCTCTGCTGATTGTTGGTACAGCCAGTGTGTACGATGTATTCGATCAACAGTTCCCGAACTATTACAATCAATTCTTTGCTTCTCCTGCTTTGGGTACACAGCGCTTTAGTGAACTGGTGTCCTTACAAACAGCGATTGAAGCAATCTTAATGATCTTTATGCCATTTATTATTAACAAAATTGGAGCTAAAAACGGTCTGTTACTTTTCGGATTACTTACATTTGTCCGTATTTTTGGAACCGCTATCGCAACCGATACTGTTAGCTTATCATTGCTACGTTTGATTGCTGCAGTTGAAATGCCGTTGTTGTTAGTATCCATTTTCAAATACATTACAGGTGTATTCGATATTAGATTGTCTGCTACGATCTATTTATTAGCGTTTAACTTTGCCAAGCAAGCTGCGATTGTTGTTTTCTCAAGTATTGCCGGTAATATGTACACCAGTATTGGTTTTCAAAATACGTATTACTTCTTGAGTGCTATCGTCTTACTGATTACAGTAATTTCGATCTTTGGACTATCCAATGATAAAAACAAACGTGAGCCTGTAGGAAGCGTTACACCAAAGCAAAATAAAGAACGAATGGTAGCTGTACCTAAAGTATAATGTAGCTTGATAAGCAGTATATGTAAGCGTTATTAGTAAGCGTTATCAGAAAGATATAAGTTGTTGTATTTATATATCATAGAATATCAAACAAGCCTTTCAGTCTGTTATGCTGAAAGGCTTTTTGATTTTTAATTATTTAGAGAAAATTACTAATACTACATTCTATATCACATACTTTTTCAAAAAATACTTTTGTTGATCTATATAACTGCTAAAGTTCCTTATTCAACATCTAAGCCTTTTTCCATTTTAGATCTAAAAGAATAGGTGGAATATACTTTGAACTGACAAAATCATATTGCAAATCCATATTTAATTGTCCAAGTAAAATATTACGATCTTGATCTAATTTTAATTTCCATCGATCACTGACCACAGCCTTGTTTTGGTTTATATGGTTCATAGCCTCTTCCCAAGACATACTAAGATCAACGCTGTTATTAATACTATAAATATATTCATCATAAATCTGTTGTTGATAAAGTTCAGTTTCTTCATCTAGTTCAGAGTCCCATACCAAATCAAAATCAGGACCATGTAAACTAGAATTTTCAATAAACTCTTTAAATTCATCAGATACAAAACAATACTTACTTGGAAATTCAGGAATTTTAAATATTTTATCATTTGTATTGATAAGCTCTTTATTAAAATATATTTTTTTGTAATTTGTTTTTTTACCTTTTTTTGAAAACTCTGCAATTGATTTATTTTGGTCTACACAGTCAATCACATTAGTAATATTAAGAAGAAAAAATGAATAGTTCTCATGAATAAGAGATAAAAATTCTACTTTTCCTTCCAAAAAACTTTCAATTTTTTTCTTTGCTTCTATGTTTATTACAGGTGCACCAGGAAGAAATGATGGAAAGTCTTTATACTTTTTTTTACTTCCCTCAATAAAAACCTCAAATGGTATCCACTCTTTAATGAGAGATTGACCTCTAATATTATCTAAAAAATCAATCCATTCACTTATAGTCAACACAATATTTTTTTCACTACTAGTTATTTTCCAAATTTTCATTTTTTCCCCTAGTCTAGTGGATTTTCAAACCTAAATTTTACTCTGTTTAACATATTTATATCACTATAATGAGTTAAAAGCATATTTAATTTACTAGCATCATGATCTGAAGGTAAAGATAGATTGCCCTTTCATACAGTTTATGCATAGAAATCTATATTAATTATAATAAATCAAAAAAATTCTGCTTTCTATATAATTTTGTAAATTTATTAAAGGGGTTGAATTCACAACAGATTTTGGTACAATATGGATTGGTTATGTGAGCTATTCTAAATTATTTCGATAACGATTTAAAGGAGTCTACTCGTGAACAATGTAGTGAAAGAACGCTGGTACGCGGTACTGGGTATTGCTATTGTATTTGGCGGTATTTTTGTAATTAAAGCATTCAGCGGAGATTTGTAATCTGAACTCAACAATAACGGCGTAATGCCAGCAAGATGGTAACACCATAAAAAGAGCTTAAACGATGCCAGTGAGCGATCACCCACGACATTGTTCAAGCTCTTTTTGCTTATAGATAGCATATCCGTTTGCTTATACATAGTACATACGGTTAGCTTGCAGGTTATTACTCCAGATTTACTACATGCGTAGACTTAGCCTACTATTGTTCACTTTGTGTGCGTATAACTTGATAGATTTTAACTTAATTTATATAATAATTCACCGGAACGTGTATTGGACTGTGCAGATGATTGAAGATCATTGTAATCATTAATATTCGTTACGATTACAGGTGTAATAGTCTCATATCCTTCTGCTTGTACTGCTTGGAGATCGAATTCCATCAATAGGTCACCGATCTTCACTGTTTCTCCTGCTTTGGCATGAGGTGTGAAATGTTTACCTTTTAATTTGACGGTATCAATTCCGATATGAATTAACATTTCTGTTCCTGTATCGCTGACAAGCCCGATCGCATGTCCGCTTTTGGAAACAGAGAATACCGTTCCATTGACCGGAGAAACGATTCGCCCTTCTGTCGGTTCGATCGCTACCCCTTTACCCATAATTTCTTGCGAAAAAGCAGGATCATTGACAGCACTTAGTGGCTTCACTTCGCCGGCAACCGGACTGAAAATATCAGCAGCGATCACTTGTTGTACAGCAGGTTGATGAATATCAATGACATTGGATGCTACAACCGGATTCGATGCAACCGAAGTGTTGCTTCCTTCATTTGCTGTGGATGGAGCCGGTTCAGTCTCTTCTGTACTTTCTTTAACGCCTACAAAATAAGTGATTGCTGTCGCAGATACTAATGCCACCAGACCACCCAATATAGCATAGATTAATGTGCTGATCGATGGACTAATAAATGCAGCTACACTTGGTAGACCTACTAAACCTGTAATAACATACGATTTCACATGGAAAATACCCATAAATGCTCCACCAATTGCTCCACCGATAAGAGCAGCAATAAATGGCTTTTTGAATTTCATATTGATACCATACATAGCAGGTTCTGTAATACCCATAATTGCAGTTAAGCCTGTAGAGAAACCAAGCGATTTGGTTTGAGCGTTTTTGGAACGAAGTCCTACGCCTAATGCTCCACCTGCTTGTGCCCAGTTAGCCGCGAACATCAATGGAATAATAAAATCGTATCCTAATGCAGTGATCGAACCGATCACGATTGGAGTTAGTGCATAATGCATACCTGTGATAATAAGCAAAGACATAGTGCCGCCGATTAGAATACTCGCTACAATCGACATATTTTCAAATAACCATGCAATACCTCCAGATAAGCCACTACCAATAATAGAACCTAACGGCCCGATCGCAATCAATGTAAGTGGAACCATTACAAGTAACGTAATCGTAGGTACGACTAGCAGTTTTAGTGAGACATGCGTATAACGATCTACTGCTTTCTCTACATATGAAGCGATCCAGATTGCAATAACGATCGGAATAACTGTAGAAGAATATGTTGCTGCAACTACCGGGATACTGGCGAAAGTCACACTTTGACCTGAAGCCAATAACGCCGTAATCGTAGGATGCATAATAGCTGCTCCTAATGCTGCCCCGATATACATATTACTGCCTAGCTTACGAGAAGCACTAATCGCTAAAATAATCGGCAAGAAGTAAAATGCACCATCTCCGATAGCGGATAAAATAATATACGTAGAACTGGTATTAGACATCCAGCCTAATGCCACAAGGATTGCTACAATCCCTTTAATCATCCCTGCGCCTGTAATCGCTGGTAAGATCGGTGTAAACATTCCTGAAATAAAATCAAATAGTGTACTGATCGGATTTTGTTTCTTTTTCGGCTTAGAAGAAGATGTCTCTTCTAGTTGACCGGCTCCTGGAATCTTTTTCACTAATTCTTTGTATACGTTTGCTACTTCATTTCCGATAATAACTTGAAATTGTCCTCCATTTTTCATAACACCCATAACGCCTGGCGTTTTTTCCAATTGAGCTTTGTTAGCTAGATTATCGTCATTCAGGTTAAAACGAAGTCTTGTCATACAATGAGTCACTTGATCAATATTACTTGTACCGCCTACCAAATCCAGTATGTCTTGCGATAATTTCTCTTTATCCATGTTGTCTTTCTCCTTTTTATATAGGGCGACTAGAACGATTAAGATACAAAAAAACCTAAATGCTTATAAATGAGTCAGTCTATACTGACAGTACATACAATACGTGTACAGCATATTGCATGGTCATCTATCCACATTCAGGTTTTGCCTAATTAAAGTCACAATCCCATTCATTGGTGTATTTATTTGTATCAGTCGGTTCAATGATCTACCCTTCTGATCTTTCTGCTTGTTCAGCTTTGGTAATACGTTCGATATGAATTGTCAGATATAATAGTTCGTCTTTGGAAAGAGTACGCTGATGAATTTTGCTTGTATATGATTGAATCTTTTGTGCACAAGCATAAGCATTAGGATATTGGACTTTGACCATATCATGTAGAGGATTCTCACCAGAATCACTAACCGTATCATGAAGTACACGCTGCGCAAAAAACTTCAGATGTGTAAGAAAGCGGAAATAGCTTAGCGATTCTTCATCCATTTCAAATACGTAATGTCTGGTGACTATGCGTAGCACGTCTTTGACAATATTGGTCATGCTGATCGTTTCACTCATCTCGCCGTTTAGTTGCGAGTTGACGAAATGCAATGCAATAAATCCACCTTCATCTTCAGTCAGTTCTACACCTAATTTATCTTCAATCATTTGCAGAGCTTTCATCCCGATCACATATTCTTTGCGGTATAACTTTTTGATTTCCCAAAGAATCGCGTTCCGAATCTCTATCCCTTGCCGATAACGTTCTATTGCGAAGTGAATATGATCGGTTAACGAAATATAAATACTATCATGCAATTTACTACCTAATATTGTCTGCGCATAACGAATAATCTCATCTGAACAATCTACGTATTCGATAGGAATGTCTGATAATAATGTCATCAACTTTTGTGAGACTTCCCTATTTTCGAGTTTGAATACTTTTTCTACTTTTGTCTCATCCACCAGATCGCCAGGGTGCTTTTTAAAACCAATACCTCGCCCCATAACAACCATTTCCTGTTCCGCAGGATTGATGACAGTCACGACATTATTATTCAGAACTTGTGCTATTTTCATTCCCATCACCTTTTGCTATCAAAATAGTCAAAAAGGCAAAACCAAAAATGACTTGGAACGTCAATTTCGGTTTTGCCTGAGTAAACAGTAACAATCCGTGTGTTTTTGGTTTTCTGTGAATCCATAGTAACATAGCCTTAAAACGTTAGCAACATTTTTTTGTAAGCACTTACTTTTTGGTGATATAAACGGGAATTTTTTTAGAGCTTACTTTTCGATCAATTCAAACTCTGCTGTTTGTACAGCTTTGGCGTTTGAACCGATATATACTTTAAATTCTCCAATATCAGCTACCCATTGCAAGCGTGAATTACAATATTTGAGCATTTCTTCTGTAATTTCAAACTGTACTTGAGCAGTCTCTCCTCCAGCTAACGTCACTTTTTGGAATCCTTTCAGTTCTTTCACAGGTCGGACAGTACTTCCGTATAGGTCTTGAATATACAGTTGGACAATTTCTTCGCCTGATACAGAACTTGTGTTAGTCACTTGAATAGTTGCTGTTATCGATTCGGTACGTTGCATCGCTTGACGATCTAATGTTATCTCTGAATATTCAAACTGGCTATAACTAAGACCATATCCAAACGGATATAATGGATCGTTCGGGCCATCTAAATATTTAGAAATATATTTTTCATGTTCATTTTCGGCTGTGACAGGTCTACCGGTATTAAAATGGTTGTAATAGATCGGTACTTGACCCAATTGCTTCGGAAAGCTCATTGTTAGCTTCGCAGATGGATTATAATCGCCGACTAATACGTCCGCTATCGCATGTCCTGCTTGTGAACCTAAAAACCATGTTTCTACAATACTATCCATATGCTGTTCATACCAATCCAGTACCAATGGTCGACCATTGGTTAGCACAAGTACAACCGCTTTACCGGATTGCTTCGCTAATTCTACAATAGCTTCAGCCAGTTGTTGCTGTGGCTCAGGGATTGTAATATTCATACGTGAAGCAGCTTCACCAGACATTTCACTATTTTCACCTAATGCTAACAAAATAACATCTGCATGTCCGGCTACTTCAAGTGCTCGTTCGATTCCACCTGCAATCGGTTCGTTTACTTTAGAACCTTCACTGTATAATAAACGATCTTCTTGTATGCCTTTAGCTTGTAACCCTTCTAATAAAGTAACGGTATCTGCTCCATATTTAGAAAACTGCCAAGGGCCTAACAAATCTTTGCTATCACCAAATGGGCCAATGACAGCAATACGTGCGCTGGATTCAGCCACATGTAACGGTAACGTTTGAGCTTCATTTTTGAGAAGTACAATTGATTTCTGCGCCAATTCTCGACTTGCTTGTAGATGATTTTCGTTAAAGTGATATTCTACTTCTTTGTCTGGACGTACATAACGGAAAGGATCATCCATAATACCAATCTGATATTTATAGGTCAAAATGCGTCGTACTGCATCATCCAATTGTTGCTCTTGAATCTTACCGTCGGCTACAAGTTGTGGCAAAAATTGCTCATACGTCTGAGATACCATTTCGATATCCATTGTTGCATTTAACGATAAACGAGCGGCTTCACTACGATCTTTAGCAACACCATGTATATAAATTTCTTCGACTGCACCGTAATCAGAGATCAGAATACCATCGAATCCTAATTCATCACGTAGCAAATCTTTCAAAATAAATTCACTTGCTGCAATCGGAATCCCCTGATAAAAGTTAAATGCGTTCATTACTGACGCCGCACCTGCTTCAAGTCCAGCCTGAAAAGGAGGCAAATACAGATTACGCAACATCCATTCTGAGATATCAACAGTGTTGTAATCACGACCAGATTCGGAAGCACCATAAGCGATAAAATGTTTGAGACATGCAATCAATGTCTCTTTATCAAATAAACTTGCCCCTTGAAAACCTTCGACTTGCGCTCTAGCAATTAACGAACCTAGATAAGGATCTTCGCCTGAACCTTCTACTACACGTCCCCAACGAGCATCACGCGCAATATCAACCATTGGAGCATGATTGTACGTAATCCCTGTAGCTGTTGCTTCTTTGGCGGCAATCGCACAAGCTTCACGAATCGCTTCGATATCCCAACTGCAAGACCATGCCAGCGGTACAGGAAAGATCGTCTGAAAACCATGAATTACATCGGCATTAAACATCAATGGAATACCCAAACGAGATTTCTCTACGGCTGTTTTTTGCAATTCAAATACACGACTACTATTAAAAGCACCCAAAATCGAACCTGTACGTCCTTGTTCCACCAGAACGTCTGCCGATTCTGCTTCGATATCGCCACCAAAAGCAAAATCAGAAGCCATACACTGACTCATTTGCCCGATTTTCTCGGCAACTGTCATCTGTCCAATTAATTGCTCGACTTGAGCTTTAATATCTTCTGCTGTGCGTTCGACAACATTATTTTTATGATAAGGAGCAACCACATTGATCAATTCTTCACTCAACGATTGCCCTCTTCCTCTTGTACCATCTAATTTCATTACACCTGTAAAAGGCAATGAGATAAAACCTGTAAAGCAATCTTCTTCAAAAACCATTTCAATCGTAGCTTCGCCTTCACCATGTGGCAAAACAACTACACTTCCTGTTGCTTTTAGCGTATTGCCTTCTACATGTATATGCTTGATATCCAAAGCAAGCGGTAGTGGCTCCATTTGCACCGTTAAGGAATAGTCCTGTGGGGTTGGCTTAGGAGACTCTTGCTGAACCTCAAATAAAAATTTCCATTTTGATGATTGTAATTGTGATGTACTATTCCATATTCCTATCATTCGTATGCCCTCGTTTCCCAATACTATTCTCTGTTTGTGTAGTACTTCGATCATATCTATATTTTATTATGATCGCTTTTGTCTACTGCTTTAATGTAAGCGTTATGACATTATATTTATGGTATTATTCCTATTTTTTTAGTAAAATAATAAATACATACTTATTCACTTATTAGGTATGCTGGACTTTGAAATGATAGGAGTTACACAACCATATGAATACAACCTGGCTTAATACCCTCAAATTTATAATGAAATGCTTGCATATTGAATATCAGATTCCACTCTATATAGTCGATCAGCAAGGGTCGCTTATTGAAGAATATCCTTCCCAGAATTTCAATCCTTTATACGCTAGTAAAAGCGAAGGGCTTGCGTTCTTAACCCAATATATTCAAGGCAACTATCCACTTATTCATGCTACTAATTTTGTAGAACAATATCTAATTGTGCCTTTACCTGCTCAGTCTACTGATCAAGCAAATGTCACTGAAACTATCGACTATTCTTCACTTGATCGCTTGCAGACGCAAGAAAATACTGACATCGATATCGAAGGCGCTCTAATCGCAGGTCCTTTTTTTAATGCGATTGTACCGGAAGAGTTAATTAAAGGTATTATTGTCGATCATCAATTGTCTTTTCGTCAGCAAGATGAAGTATGGGCATTTTACAAAAACGTTCCGCTGATCTCGAAAGAACGCATATATAATGCAGCAGTTATGATTTATTTTATGCTTTACCACAAAGAGTTGGACATGGCAGAATTGATTCAACATAATTTGCATATTCCAGCCGCTTCTATTCATCGTGTGCATCTGGATTCGATTCCACATCTGGCTTCGTCTAACGCATTGTCTCGTCATGATGAAGCCGAATATACACCAGATCGTTATCATCATAATCCTGAAATGGAACGTATCTTTTTACAATACATCAGAGAAGGTCGTAAAGAAGATTTGATTCAATGGGAGCTAGGATTTCCAACAGAGAAATTAGGAGTACTATCCAAGAAAAGTCTATTACGGAACGAAAAAAATCTAGGCATTTGCTCGGTGACACTGGTCACACGCGCGGCAATGGACGGCGGAGTCAACGCTGAAATTGCTTATACATTAAGTGATTTTTATATTCAAGCAGTCGAAGAATGTGAAAATCCTGCGCAAGTGCATATGACTACTCAGCGATGCAATGCTGACTTTGTCGATCGAGTACTGGAAGGTCAGAAGCAACGATATTCCCATGAAGTCAATCTGACACGTCATTACATTTTCAGCCATCTGTATGAACCGATTCATCTGCAAGATCTAGCAAAAGAAACCAAACTGAATGCTGATTATTTATCTCAGTTATTTAAAAAAGAAATCGGTTGTTCGCCTATTGTCTATATTCAGCAACAACGTATTGATGAAGCGAAAAAACTGATCAGTCTTTCTCATTATTCGTTAGCTGAAATTTCGACGTTGTTGCAGTTTCATGATCAGAGTTATTTCACGAAGATTTTTAAAAGGTATACTGGCGTTACGCCGAAGCAGTATCAGAAGAATCGTACGGGTGGGGAACGGATGGGTGTGGGGGTGTTTTAGAGTTACAGCGCTCCGGGTGCGATATTGTTCTTGCCGTCGCTTGTTGTAAATAGATACCTTGATTAACCGCTTTGCGGTAGGTATCCATTTACAAAGGCGAGCGCTTCGCTCTTTCAGAACAATATCGCTCCCTGCGCTCAGTGCAGTTGTATAACTTTATCATTAGATACATTGGATCTTTTTAAAATAAAGCTGAATTATATTCATTACCTTGAGCAAAAAATATACTCATCATTATAGTCATAAGTAATGCGCATTTCTTATTTTCAGTATTCTACTATAATGATCTATTCCAATAATTTTGCATTAAGTAATTCTTTCTTCTTGTGCTTAATTTATATTACTGGTTTGATTATGTATTTTCATCCTCAATCCAGACTATTGTTCGCTATTTCTATCTATTAAATGAGAGTATACAACTCAATTATTTATAATTTTTTTTTCTATTAATAGCAGGCATTTGCTTTTTCACTGATATTATTCAATATTTTCAGAATATATCACTAATATCATATCTATTCGCATGTAACTTTGCCATTATAGTAGAATAGTTAACTATTATTTGTATTAGTATTCTTTTATTTAATAATAGATTTTAATCAGATGCAGAAATCGACTCAGCGAAGGAAAAGGAATTATCCGTAAGAAGCGTAGCGTTCGCCTTTAAGAATGGATATTTACTGCGATAGCTGTTGTTCAAAATATCCATTCTTAACAGCGATCGGCAGGATAATCCTTTGACGTAGCGATGTCCCTCCACGCTCAAAAAAAGAAAAAGAACCCTCCCCATTATCGTAATCATCCGAAGACAATCACAATACCAAGAAGGATTCCCTTTATTCACACTCTATACTCACATACTTCATTGACCAATACTCAAGTACGATCCACAGGTTTGATTTTCCAAATTTCTGACGCATATTGCCCTATCGTCAGATCACTAGAGAATTTACCGGAGTGTCCGATATTATGAATCGATTTCTTCAGCCATTCTTTACGATTACGATAAGCGAGATCGATCTGAACATGAGCTTCTGTGTATGCCGAGAAATCTTTGAGTACAAAATACTCATCATTCATATCAAGAATCGAACGGTATAAAATATCAAATTCATTATTATGATTAGTAAATGGCCCGCGCTCAATCAGTTGATTCATCACTTCTTGAATCCGGGAATCACTGTTGTAAATATCGCGTGCATTGTAACCGCCATGTTGATAATAGTCCATCACTTGATCTGCATTCAATCCGAAAATAAACATGTTATTATCGCCTAACATTTCATGCATCTCTACGTTAGCACCATCCATTGTACCTACAGTTAGAGCACCATTCATCATAAATTTCATATTACCTGTACCGGATGCTTCTTTACTGGCGGTAGAGATTTGTTCACTCACATCCGCAGCAGGAATAATCTTTTCAGCCAAAGATACAGAATAATTTTCTAAGAAAAAAACATTCAGCTTATCTTTGACATCAGGGTCGTTATTCACTACATTAGCTACACTGTTAATCAGTTTGATCGTACTTTTTGCAAGGTAATAACTTGGTGCCGCTTTGGCTCCAAAGATAAAAGTACGTGGCACCATATCCAGTGATGGCATTTCTTTGATCTGATGATACAGATGGATAATATGAAGAATATTCAAAAATTGTCGTTTATACGCGTGTAGGCGCTTGACCTGTACATCAAAGATCGAATCGGTATTCACTTTGACATCATATTTTTGTTCAATATAGGTCGCCAATTTTTGCTTATTATTCAGCTTAATCTGTGCAGCACGCTCTTGAAAGCTTGCATCTTCACTGTATTTCAAAATGCCAACCATTTCCTGTGGATGTGTGATCCAACGAGTACCAATCGACTCACTGACCAACTGCGATAACTCAGGATTCGCATGCATCAACCAGCGACGATGAGTAATACCGTTCGTTTTGTTATTGAACCGATCTGGATACAATTCGTAGAAATTTTTCATTTCACGATGTTTTAAAATATCGGTATGCAACGCAGCTACACCGTTGATACTGTGACTACCTGCTATGGCGAGATGTGCCATTTTTACTTGATCGTCGAAAATAATAGCCATATGCGCTACACGATCGGGATCATCTGGATATTTATCCATCAACAAACGGCAAAAACGAGCATTGATCTCTTCAATAATCATATACACACGTGGTAACAGCTCGCGCACCATATGAGTTGGCCATTTTTCTAATGCTTCGCTCAAAATAGTATGGTTGGTATAGGATACTGTCTTGGTTACAATCTCCCATGCTGTATCCCATCCGTAACCTTTTTCATCAAGCAAAATACGCATTAATTCAGGAATAACCAGTGTAGGATGCGTATCGTTGATATGAATTGCTATCTTTTTTGGTAACTCTTCATAGCTAAGTCCTAATTTATCAT
This sequence comes from Paenibacillus nicotianae, assembly GCF_042681745.1. NCBI lineage: Bacteria > Bacillati > Bacillota > Bacilli > Caryophanales > Paenibacillaceae > Paenibacillus > Paenibacillus nicotianae. Next base: position 1,788,404 of record NZ_JBHUGF010000010.1, read on the forward strand.
ACGTACGCAGAATACTTTGTAGACCAGCAGAACACAAGAAATACTGTTGCTTCAATCGCAATAATCGCCCTTCATATTGAGAATCATCCGGGTATAAAAACTCCGAAATCGATTCAACAGAACGATTGTAGTCGAGATAGCTATAATAGTTACCTCCTGAAGAAGAACCACGACTTGCCATTTCACGCATTGGTTCTGCGCTCCATAGACGAAGGGTATTCATGTGCGAAGAATCTCTATTCCCTTTGTATCCAATAACAGGAACATCGTAAGGAATCGCCCATACACCTTCATAATCATGAAGTGAAAACGTAAGCTCTCCTGCTTCTTCCTGAACTTCTACATTACCACCAAAGCGAACTTCCACTTTGCGATCATCACGACGAACTTCCCATTCATTTCCTTTTTGCAGCCAGTTATCCGGTAATTCGACTTGATTGCCATCGACTATTTTTTGTTCAAATAGACCGTATTTGTAACGGATCCCGCAACCATGACCTGCATATCCAAGAGAAGCCAATGAATCCATAAAACAAGCAGCTAGACGACCAAGACCACCATTCCCTAGTCCCGCGTCTGCTTCTTGTTCTTCTATTTCAGAAAGAGATACGCCTAAGTCTTCCAGACCTTCTTGCACAATTTCAAGAACACCCATATTGAGTAGATTGTTACCTAGTAGACGACCTATTAGAAATTCAAGAGATAGATAATAGACTTGTTTTTCCTCATTATCTCGAAATTCGCGGTTGGTTGCAGCCCACTCTTTACCGGCAAATTCTCGGATCATTCGACTTAAAATCGTATATACATCTTCACTTGATACTTCTTCCAACGGTTTTCCCAACTTGGAAACTACATTATTCTGAAATATGCTTTTGAATGACTCTTTGCTTGTAAACAAAAGGGCGTTCCTCCTCTATTCTAATTCTGATCTACATTTAGATGGAAGTACTCTTCGCTGTAACATATGGTTTTTTGACATCACCAATTAATGTACGATCTCCTGAAATACGAACATCTTTATCCAAAATAACGTTTTCTAGCACAGCACCAGCTTCAATTGTGCATTTTTGCAAAATGACTGAATTGACTACGCGTGCGCCTTTTTCAACTTTGACTCCGCGGAACAAAATGCTGTTTTCCACTTCTCCACCAATAATACATCCATTAGCTAAAAGTGAATTTGTAACTTGAGCACTTTCCAGATACTTAGTCGGTGCTTCGTATTTGATTTTTGTTTGAACAGGTTTTTCATGAAATAACTTCATATAGTTATCAGGGTTAAGTAAAGCTAGACTATTTTTGTAGTAGCTTTCCACTGAATTGATCACTGCATTGTAGCCCGTATATTCATAAGCTGCGATTTTGAGACCATTCGGATTATGTTGAATCACATCACGGAAGAAATAGCTTTTGCCATGAGCAATAGAGTAACGAACTTGATCCAAATACAGTGCTTTATCCATAATAAATATTTCTAGATAAATATTGTTATGATCGCGCTCATGGTGAATACCGGATACATAACCATTTTCATCTACTTCTACGCGACGGCAAGGGCCATGTTCTTGCTCAAGTTCTGTTACTTTTTTGTATACAACAGTAACATCTGCGCCTTTTTCTTGGTGATACTTGTATACATCGTTGAAATCAACTTTGTTTACATGTTGCGTACCGCTATTCACTACAATATCTCCAGAACTGCGATGGAAATAGTCCATGTTGTTATGAATATGTTGCAGATCTCCAAGTGAAGTATCAGTCGGATCATGCCAATCCGGTGGCAAGATGAATAATCCGCCACGTTTACGATCCAAATCCCACGGGCGACCTTCACCCAAATGATCCATTAAAGAACGATATTTACGACGCACAAACAAAGCAATATCTTCCATACCTGCATACATCATATTTGACAAAGCAAAATCGATGAGACGATAGCGTCCACCAAATGGAACGGCTGCACCGCAACGGAAATATGTTAATTCATTTAATTGGTCTAGTTCATGATCGAGATTAATAACTCCTACGAAGCCCTTCATTCCCATCACCGTCCTCTTTATTTATAATGACTCATTCGTTATTAGTAAGATTTCGCTCTCATCTTCACGATCCACACCGATTTGCGTACCATCCGGTAATACCATACCATCATCAATAATCGCACGATGGATACGAACATTTTTACCGATTTTAACATTAGGCATAATAACGGAATCTGTAATTACGCTGCCTTCGCCTACTTCCACTCCGAAGAATAGAACAGAATGATTGACTTCTCCATGAACAATACAGCCTTCGTTAATGATGCTATCGCTGACTTTAGCTTCTGGAGAAATATATTGAGCAGGTTGATTCGGGCTACGTGTAAAAATGCGCCAGTTCGGATCATTCAAATCCAATTGTGGATGTTCGGACAACATATCCATATTGGACTCCCATAGACTCTGGATAGTACCTACGTCTCTCCAGTATCCTTCAAATGGATACGCATATAGTGTTTTATCATGATCTAACAATAACGGGATAATATCTTTACCAAAGTCATAAGAAGAGGTCGGATTAGTCTCATCTTGAATAAGATAAGATTTTAGAACATCCCATTTGAACAAATAAATACCCATAGAAGCAAGGGTGCTTTTTGGATGTTCTGGTTTTTCATCAAACTCGTAAATTTTAAGATCATCATCTGTATTCAGCATACCAAAACGGCTAGCTTCTTCCAGCGTGACATTGACAACAGAGATCGTGCAATCTGCGTCTTTTTCTTTATGGTAATCCAGCATTTTTCCATAATCCATTTTGTAAATATGGTCACCGGATAAAATAAGTACATGTTCAGGATCGAATCTTTCCACGAAATTCAGGTTGCGATAGATCGCATCTGCTGTTCCTTGATACCAGCTACTGCCTTCTTCGCGTTCGTGCGGTGGCAATACGAATACTCCACCATTTTTACGATCCATATCCCAATCGTTACCAACACCTATGTATGCATGAAGGACCATGGGTTCATATTGCGTTAATACACCTACAGTATCAATACGTGAATTGGCGCAATTACTAAGAGGAAAATCGATAATGCGATAAGTACCACCAAAATAGACGGCTGGCTTTGCCAGGAATCTTGTTAAACCTTTGAGTCTTTTGCCTTGACCTCCGGCAAGCAACATAGCTACTACTTCTTTCTTACTCATGGAAAAGCCCCCTTCATGTGATTGTCATATAATTTGTAGAGACATGTAGCGCCGAGAGACGATGCCATACAATAAATAATTTATCAATAAGATTGCTATTGATAAAAGGAAGGAGACCGTCCATCAGGATATGTTGCACAAGATAACACTTAGAGATTTTCCTTAAAAACAATACCTGCTATATTTTGTATCCGACAAGCTTCTACAAACTCAGAAGATGCTACAATCAAACTGATATCTTCATTGGAACGCACAAGCCCATGACCTTTGAGTCCATCCGGTTGAAAAGCAACCGAGATATAATGAACAGGGCTTCCATGAATACCTGGAAGTAAAGGAACATGAACCGATTCTTCTACATCCAGACAGTTGATAACAGTCAAAATATTAAGGACTTGAAATCCATTAAGTGGTTTGCCGTTAACAGTAACTTCTGCATCGACTAATTGTACATCTTTGTCAGCATATTGTCGGATAACACTAGCAAGTCGGGGTCCCACCAAATCAGGTCCATCGCTCATAAACCAATCAAAATGCATTAAATGATTAAGATCGATATCTCCTTGCAAATGGAACTTTGGCGTCTTCGCCCAATCTCGTTGAGGTGTGCCTTTTTTGAAGCTCAGATGATCCGGTGAATCATTGAAATTGTACTTAAACCAGTAACGATCCGGATATACATTCGCTGGTGACAGGATATAGCACATACATATCTCTTCCTTTCGGGATTGGCAGACCATTCCATACTATAGTAATGAATGATAAATATACTCATTCCTTGATTATAGTATCTATTTCTACATACGTAGCTGTTGTCCCTGCTTACCACTCATATTAACTTACCCATTTATGCTTTGTATGTGAAAATCTCTTATCTGCCAATCTCCCGGCAAAATATATATACCCGAAAATGTCTATTTCGTCCCTTTTGAGTCATTACGATTTTGTTACAGACTGGCATAGCATTTATTTTATACCAATTTTGCTCCAATTGGATACTAGCAAATAAACGTATGCTTTATTTCAAATAAGTTGCTGCTATTTCACTCATTACACGATTGCTACGGGTGATCTCTTCTCGTCTTGGGATCGGTTCCCAGCGCTTCACATCGTCTAACCATGTTTGCGGTAAAGATACCGGACTTTCTGTCTGCCAATGATCCAACCATTCTTGCGGTAAAGGTAACAACGGATAGGTATCTAGTTGTTGCAGTAAAGGATGATTGCTCATTTCAAGCCATAATAACGACCATGCTCGTGGTACGACGCGCCAGATATCATATCCTCCGCCTCCCAGAGCGACCCATCTTCCCTCACACCATTGATGAGCCGCCTGATGAATCATACGGGGCATCTCCTGATAGATGCGCATAGAACAATGCACATGAGACAACGGATCAAGCGCATGAGCATCACATCCATGTTGACTAATAATAAGATCTGGTCGAGCGCGCTCGATCACTTGATTCAACGTCGTCTCAAAACACTCTAGCCATGAGTCATCTTCGGTATACGGTTCTAAAGGTAAATTTACAGTGTACCCAAATCCTTCACCCGCTCCACGCTCTTCTACCCGTCCTGTACCTGGAAATAAATATTTACCCGTCTCATGAATCGAATACGTAAATACATTCGGATCGGTGTAAAAACACATTTCTACGCCATCTCCATGATGCACATCGGTATCGATATAGAGCACTTTCGCTCCATACGTTTCGCGCACATGAGCGATAGCAAGTGCGGCATCATTATAGATGCAGAATCCGGCTCCTTTTTGTGGCATCGCGTGATGTAGCCCGCCGCCTAAATGAAGAGCATGGGTCGTCTGACCTTCCATCACCATGTGCGCAGCAGTAACCGATCCAGCAGCAATCGACAATGCACTCTGGTGCATACCTGCAAAATATGGGGTATCTCCTTGATGAAGACCGTATTGCAGTGCACGATCAATAGCTTGCTGTGATGGATGCTCCAGACTCAATTGTTTCACAGTTTCTACATATTCAGGAATATGCACTTGTTGCAACAAATGAGAATCTGGCAATTCACTAGGCACAAAGATTTGATCTACAGATAAAGCATTTACTTGTTGTAGTAGATCACGAGTAAGCGTTAATCTACGCTGGTCAAATGGATGATTTTGATGAAATACATACTTCAAGCTATCAGGATGATATACATATATTGCTTTATCCATACATCAATTCTCCTTTCTATCACTCAAATTTAGTACATAAATCGTTGCCGGAATCGAAGTCGATCAAATGCTTCTACTGAAGATTGAGGTACATATTTTCCTACACGCACCATTAAGCAATTGGCAGGATGAGAACAGATTTCAGGATCATCGGTTGCAAACCAGACCATATCGACATTTTTCATTAACTGTTCCATCATTTTGCGATAGTCCCACACACTAAGCCCTGTATTCTCAAGATCCCAATGCCAGTAATACTCTGTTGTAAATACAATCATTCGATCAAGTTGCTCTTCACGAAATGATAGTTGAATCAACTTTTTGGCTAGACCCAGTCCCCGGTACTCGTTGGCGACTTCAACCGCTCCAAGTTCAATCAGATCCTCCATATTGCCTTCTGACCAGCGTTCATATTCATCTGCATAATGAAATGTTACGTAGCCGACAATAACTTCGCCATCACAGGCCATAATAATGCGTCCTTCGTCCAATTCAGCAATTTCGATCAGTGCTTCCCATTGTTCTGCCGGACGACGAAATGCGTCTAATTGAGGATGCATTTTTTTGGTACGAATATATGCTGGTGATACAGGCCCTTCTAATAGTAATGTGCACCGAGAAGACACAAGTGTTTCCGATTGTGGAATTTTCAAATGCTCCATACTGGGATTCCTTTCTTTATAGAAGTATTCAATACTGTAATTAAACATAATCATTTTTATGATAACGCTTTCCTTCTGTTTTTAGTATACTGATTTTTGAGATAAATGTATGTGTAATAAAACAAGAAAAAAACCTTCTCTTATCACGCAAGAAGGTTTTGATTTCTATAGACAAATCTACTATTTTATTTTCTAAAATTATGAATTAGTTTTCAGTGACCAAGCTACGACTAGATGCTGGAGCAGAAGATTTAGGTACATTCACTCTTCCTACAATGTATTTACCAATCTTTATACGATTTAGCAAATTGATTGTAACGTAAGAGCAGACCAATCCTCCTACAAATAGTAAAGGAATCTCAAAATAGCCAAGTGATACAGCAAATGTCTCAACTGCTATATCCATCATTTGTAGATAGAACCAATGTAATAAATAGATTCCGAATGAATACTGACTAACGATAGACAGTATAGCCGGCATTTTTGTCACATTACGAAAAGCTAAAAACAATACGAAAATTAACAAAACTGTAAACAAAATCATATCCATTCGCTTCGATCCAAATCCAAAGCTGGCATACATATTGTTATATATAATGATTGCTAACGATACAGGCAAAGCAGCATAAATCCATACTTTATATTTTTCGATATACTGCATAAAGGTTTGATAATGTTTACCACAATAATACGCTAGAGCAAAATAAAATACCCACCCTGTAAATGGCATCCAGTATCCGCGATCCCAAATATAAGTAATATATTGATTATTACTTGGCGGTGCTACCAGATTAAAGAAAGCAAGATAAGCTACATTAATGATAAGAGCAATACCTAGAACCCATCGTACATCAAAACGGTCAATATACTTATTAAACAATTGATGAAGAATATAAAATTGAAAAATAACCAATACAAACCAGCCATGATAAGCTCCTAGCAGATTGTAGACCACTAGCTTGGGAATCGACCACCCATTCAATATCCCTGACATTACCGCATAAAATACAGCCATACATGCAAAAGGAATCAAAAGAAACTTAATACGCTTGCTATAAAATTGCTTGGGTAACTTATTGGGATACGAGTAAGCCAGCACAAGCGCTGAAATAAAAACAAAAGTCGATGTTCCAAAAGAAAGCAAGCCTGCTAGCGTCCACAGTCCAAATTGAATAGCACCTTCTGTGCTTTCCCCTGTTGTAAATTTAATCGAATGCAATAATACAACGCTCATACAAGCGATCGCACGAATCAATCCTACTTCGCTGATCGTTTTTTTCGCAGACATAGCGTTTAAACTCATTTCGTTAACAACCTCCTCTTCAATTCATCATTTATACAATGCTGTACAATAGGGCTTTGCATCTCTCCTTACTTTCTGTTCTACTGTAATATTAGACATAGCGATATTGCTCAAAAAGAAGATATCAATGATAGGTTATTATTCATTTTGAATTACTATGTTTTTATAAAACAGTTTAATTATTCACTTTGAATCATTTTCATTCGTTATATATTACTACAAAGTTGTCATAATTTATAGTCAAAATGTAAATTCATGATTTTTTTCATAATTATGATGCAAAATGAATTGTAAAAAAAATAATATTTCGCTATGCTATACTACAGGAAAATATAAAATTGAACAATTTGTGAAATCGTAGTATTGTTTTTTGTAAGCGCTATATATGGTAATCGAAACACAAGATCGTATCTCAATAATCATGGAGGTCATTATGGGAAAAGATAACGTGGAAATCATTGCTGTAGAAGCTACACAAGCCAATATGATGGATTATGAGGAAGCTAGTCGTTCTTTTGACTGGGCAGATGTAGAAAAACGATTTTCCTGGCATGAAACAGGTAAGGTTAATCTTGCTTACGAAGCGATCGATCGTCATGCTGCTTCAGAACGTCGTGATCATATCGCTTTGCATTATAGTGATCCTGTACGTAGTGAGTCGTATACATTTGAACAATTGCGCCAACAATCGAATCGTGCTGCTAATATGTTACGCAAGCTAGGCATAGGCAAAGGAGATCGTGTGTTTATCTTTATGCCTCGTACTCCTGAACTGTATTTCACACTACTTGGTATTATTAAAATTGGTGCTATCGCTGGCCCATTATTTGAAGCCTTTATGGAAACGGCTGTTAAAGATCGCTTGGCAGATAGTGGTGCTGTCGCTATAATTACTACACCCAAATTAGTCGAACGAGTGCCTAGTCATGAATTACCTGAACTTCAGCATGTTATTCTTGTTGGAGATGAACAAGAAATTACAGCTCCTTATATTCATTTTGCACAAGAAATGCAAGAAGCTTCTACAGAAGCAGATATTGAATGGGTCGATCTCGATGATGGTCTGATCCTTCACTATACTTCAGGCTCTACAGGCAAGCCTAAAGGGGTCTATCATGTCCACCGGGCGATGATTCAACAAGAGTATACTGGAAGAATTGTATTGGATCTTCAAGAGAATGATATTTATTGGTGTACTGCTGACCCTGGATGGGTGACAGGGACATCTTATGGTATTTTTGCACCCTGGTTAAATGGAGTCACTAATGTTGTACGTGGAGGGCGATTTAGCCCGCAAGATTGGTATGAGACGATTGGACGCTATCAAGTGACTGTCTGGTATAGCGCTCCGACAGCTTTTCGGATGTTGATGGGAGCTGGCGATGAAGTGGTTCAGCAATATGACCTCTCTTCCCTTCGTCATGTATTAAGTGTCGGAGAACCGCTCAATCCTGAAGTTATTCGTTGGGGTTATCGTGTCTATGGACAACGGATTCATGATACATGGTGGATGACTGAGACAGGCGCACAGCTTATCTGTAACTATCCGCGCATGGATATTCGTCCTGGCTCTATGGGACGTCCTATTCCGGGTGTAGAAGCTGCTATTATCGATGATGCTGGTAATGTACTTCCACCTCTACGGATGGGTAATCTGGCGATTAAAACACCGTGGCCATCGATGATGTACAAAATTTGGAACAATCCTGCCAAATTTGAAGAATATACACGTATTCCAGGTTGGTATATTTCAGGAGATTCTGCTTATATGGATGAGGATGGATACTTCTGGTTCCAGGGTCGAATAGATGATGTAATCAATACATCTGGTGAGCGTGTAGGGCCGTTTGAAGTAGAAAGTAAATTAGTAGAACATCCCGCTGTCGCCGAAGCAGGTGTTATCGGTAAGCCTGATCCTGTACGTGGTGAAGTGATCAAAGCGTTTATCTCTTTGCGAGAAGGATATACGGCTACCGAAGAATTGAAGCAAGAGATTACTCGTTTTGTCAAAGAAGGATTATCTGCTCATGCTGCTCCACGTGAGATTGAATTTAAAGACAAGCTTCCCAAAACACGTAGTGGTAAAATTATGCGTCGTGTACTGAAAGCATGGGAATTGGAACTTCCTACAGGTGATCTTTCTACAATAGAAGATTAACTTTCCATATGTATTTCATTTGTGATCGCCAAAAAGCCGCCCTTGTAGATCAAAGGCGGCTTTTTACTATGCTATATATCTATAAGTGATATCGTTTTATTTGTGTTGCTCTTGTTTAATCGAATCAATCATTTCCGCAAGCTTTTGAATAGGCAATGGCTTAGATAATGCACCATTCATACCAGAAGCCAAAATTTGCTTTTGATCATCTTTGAATGCATGAGCTGTCAATGCAATAATCGGAATACGATTATGATTCACTTTGCCCGAGTTACGTATTTCATCTGTAGCTTGAAGTCCATCCATCACAGGCATTTGAATATCCATCAGTATCAGATCATAGCTAGAATCTTTTTCTAATCTGCGAACAGCTTCCAGACCATTTTCGACAAACTCTGCCCGATGACCTAATTTTTCTAGCATACGCATCGTAATCAAACGACTAATACGATCATCATCTGCCAATAATACCTTCAATCCACTAGCATTAGATTCATCTGCTATTTCTACAGGTGGTTCTATCTGCTGGTAAGAAGGAGCATATTCTTGATCTACTCCGTCACTTGTTGAAATATGAGCATAATCCATAGGAATCGTGAATTGGAAAATAGAACCTATGCCCACATCACTATCTACTGTAATATGTCCACCCATTAACTCAACAATCTGCTGACTGATCACAAGCCCTAGACCAGTACCGCCAAATTCGCGTGTCTGCGAATCATCAACCTGACTGAAACTTTTAAATAGTTTGGGCATATCTTTGTCTGCAATACCGATTCCTGTATCTTTTACTTTGAAATGAAGCATTAACTTATCTTCGGACAATTCCTGCCCTTCAATCGAAATCTTAACCGAACCTTGAGTTGTAAATTTGATTGCATTACCAATCAAGTTATTCAGCACTTGCTTTAGGCGATGCGGATCACCAACAACTACTTTGGGTACGCGCTTACCGATATGCAATAATAGATCAATCTTTTTCTCCAAAGCTAATGGACGATGCGCTTTGATTGTAATATCCATCAATTCATGAATATTGTATTCTATATTTTCAAGATTCATTTTTTCCGCTTCGATTTTGGAGAAATCAAGTACATCATTAATTAACGTTAACAACGTTTCCGCACTATTTTGGACAATCTTCATATTATCACGTTGTTCTTGATCGATCTCACTTAACAAGATCAATTCAGTCATTCCAATAATTCCGTTCAATGGTGTTCTGAACTCATGACTCATATTGGCAATAAAACGGCTTTTCGCGCGATTAGCTGCTTCTGCTAATTCTGCTGCGCGCTTGGCTTGTTGCTCCGCTGTTTTGCGATCTGTGATATCAAATTGAATACCTACAAAATAATGACACTCACCATTCCGGTCAAAAATAGGATCTAAATTAATCTCATTCCAAAAAGGAGTTCCTTCTTTGGTATAATTCAAAATCTCGATCACAGCAGATTCTTGCTTAGCTAAAGCTTCGCGAATCTTTTTAACAGCTCCTGGATCGGTATCTACACCTTGAAGAAAACGACAATTATATCCGATCGCTTCATTTTTAGTATAACCTGTCAACTCGGTAAAATGGCTATTTACAAAAACAAGCGGAAAATCCTTTCTTCTTGCATCAGCAATCGTTACCGACGATTTTAAGTTTTGCACTACATATTCCCAATCGACTGCTGCTATTTTAGGATCTATATTCATGGTGCCTCCCAAATATTAATATCAACCTTAACCATTAGTTATATCTATCATATAATTATAGCTAAATTTAAACAAGTATATGATGATTTAAACGAATTTCTATAACAAATCTATAATAAAAAGTACTGAATAAGTGAAAATCACTCACTAATCCAGTACTTTTACAAAAAAATGTATCTTTTTTAATATTGAGCATCCATAAAAAATCTACCTTTTAATACCTTATCCCATACTACAGACGTTGAAGTCTTAGATAATGAGGATTGAATGGTAGACATCATTTGGGCTGAAGTCGGTGCTGGCTCAATCATTTTCAATGTTGCTTCTGTATTGGTAGCATCGAATTGTAGCAGTTTACGTGATTGTTGCCATGATGTCCAGGCAAGTGTAGCACTTGTTTTCATCGATTGATCATGTAAAAAATGACGAATATATTGACGATAACGATGCATTAGTTGTATTCTTCCTGCTTCGTTATCGTTTTTGTAAAATTGATTTTTAAATAGTGATGCGTAATTACTTTCAGCAAAATGACCGCTCAAAAAGTCCATATCTACCCCATGCGTAGCAGCTAAATATTTAGCCGGTGCTTGTAGACCGTCTACTTTGGTGCCCCATGCAAAACGGTACACATAGATCGGTAACGCTTGTGTATCTTTTGTAAATGTATCTGCTACTTGATCTGCATTAAAAGCAGAATATAGCTGACTGCCATACTGCGTGGCTTGCCAGAACTGCTTTTGTTTTGCTGTTGTCCATGAATTGGAAGCGAAATGCTCGCTAAACTGTGGATCATATGCAGCAAATGCATTAAATTCGTTTTTCATACTACCGATCAACATCGGAACACGATTGTATTTTCCGCTCTGCACAACGTCAAATCCATTTTTCGGTAATACATAACCATCGGCAAATAAATGTGGAAATTCAGACATCCGAATCATAACGCTTCCTACTGCTTGTACCAATTGTTTGCTATCTAATGAACGAAGCGTGTGCTGTAAAGTTGAAGCATCGTTTTGTTTAAGATAGCTCAATGCTTCTGCTGTCGTACTGGCTTTACCTGCTTGAACCAGTACTCCGGCTAATTTGCTATCAGAATAAGCTTGTCCTTCCGCCGGTGTAGCTGTAGTCATCCCGCCACTCAAAGGCATTGCTTTAGCGAATAGTCCTTTAGACAGCGGTGAAATAACCAATGCTAATACATCACGTGCACCCGCAGATTGACCGCCAAGTGTAACATTGTCTGGATCACCGCCAAAACTACCAATCTGTTGTTGTACCCATTTCAATGCTGCAATCTGATCTAACAGTGCAAAATTGCCTGAATCTTCTAACCGATTACCACTTTTGATAGCAGTATTGTTAAGCCATCCCAACAATCCTAAGCGGTAATTCACAGTGACTACAACCGATTGGGTACTGGTCGCTAATGACTCTGCTTCCAAAGCGGCAGAGCTACCGGTAACATTACCTCCACCATGTAAAAATACAAGCACAGGCAGATCTGTAGCTGTAGTATGTGGACGATAAATATTAAGATAGAGACAATCTTCATCACCTACTACTTTGCCGGCTGCTAATTGAGTACAGATATTACCTGCCTGACGTGCGTTATAATTTTCAGTAGCAGACGAGGATAGTGGTTGAGGAGCTTTCCAGCGCAAATCACCTACAGGAGCTTGTGCATAAGGAATACCTGACCAGACTAATGTATTATTGTTACCTGTTTGTAACCCTGTAAATATACCAACACTTGTTGGTTGCTTCACATTATTTTGATATTTATAGTTTATCGTATCACTCTTTGTCTGGTTAGATGGAGCGGCTGCTTCAGCAATACTGTTGCTAGACAATACACATATTAATATGAGCAACCACAACCACATTCTTTTTTTGTTCATTTTCATTTGACTACCTCCTTCATTATGTAAAGCAAAAAATCACATCAAGTGAATATACAAAGAAAGGTACATGCTTGAGCTATATTCATCACAAATGAACATAAAAAAACCTAACTCAGCACTTAGAGGTACACAGTAATGTGCCCTTCTATAGCTAAATTAGGTTTTGCCTGCTAAGCGCAGTAACAATCCTTTATATGATGTGTAGTATACACATTTTTGATAACGCTTACAATAGTTTTATAAAAAAAAGCAATCCGCTACTTTCTCTACATTTTGTAAAGAAAATAACGATTTGCTTTTATCGTTTCCAGTGATTTAACACTGTTGTTATTTATTGTAAAACGCGACGAGCTGTTACATAATGCTTCACCCAATAATCTAAATCGAGATTAGAGATCGCAACGCCGTCCAAACTCACACTATTATGAACTAGCTTATTATCGCCAGCGTATATGCCTACATGAGAAATCACATTAGGGTCGCCACCTGAGAAAAAGAGTAAGTCTCCTTTTTGCCATTGTCCACGTTCTACTTCAATACCTACATTTTTCTGGTATTGTGTACCCCAGGCAAGATCAATCCCTGCTTGTCCAAATACATATCGTGTAAATGAAGAACAATCGAATAACGTAGGTGCTTCATTTTTACCATATCCATAATGTGTAATACCTTGTAATGCTAATGCACTACCTAAAATAAGATCAGCCGTTGCTTCATTTAACGGTGAACCTGTTGCAAGTGTAGGCGGAGGTGTAACTGTTACAGGTGGTTGAAAAGGCACATCATCCACTTCTGGAATAGCATCTACAGGTAAACTTGTTAAAACAGGAGTCGCTGATGCAGGCAATGTATAGGAAACATAATCTGTAGATACATATCCTACCGTTCCAGTGCTATCTTTGATTTTGATCCATGATACACTTGGCTGTTCTAACGCTTTGAACGTCTCGCCAACAGGCAATACTCGTAACACATCACTTCCTGTTGTAGGTTGTGCACGAAAGTTAACTCCGCGTTCTACAATACCTGTACCAGGATCATTGTTGCGTGGTACAGGTGTGACCGGTGGTGTGCTTGCAGGTGTCGGTGCACTTGCTTGAGTAATTGTTGGAGCAGTTGGTGTATCTTTGGCAGTCTGCAATTTTGAAGACTGTTCTTGACTAGAAACTGTATTCGATGTGGATGGTGTACTCACCGGATTAGCTTCTTTTGGCGTAGGCGTATAATTAATATAGCTTGCCGATACATAGCCTGTTTTTACTCCTACTTTTACCCGTAACCAGTAACTGTTAACTTCGCGCAGAATCTTAATATTCGTACCAGGCTGAAGTGTGCCATACACTGTACTATCTGCTGTAGGGCCTGAACGGAAGTTAACAGGAAGATTGACTTTACCAACAGGTACTGTTGTAGTTGCTGCTTCTATCATTTGAGGCGTAGAAGTAAGTAACAGCGCTGCGGTTACCAGAGTAATGAGATTTCGTTTCATAGATGCCCTCCTTGAAAATGCTGTTGCCTTCTGTCTGATATGTAGAGTTATGTATGAACCACCAAAAATGACAAGTTCGTCATTAGTTTACCGTGGTTCATTACCACACACTCTTTAAAATGAAACATTAATGTTTCATCGCGATCCTACAACCTGTTTAGGAAACACCTAAATATTCTTTAATTCCAGCTACAACAGCTTCCGCCAATTGTTCTTGAAAAGCATCTGTATACATCAACGCTTCATCGGTTGGATTACTCAAATATCCAGCTTCGATTAATATCGCAGGCATCGTTGTTTCTCTTGTCACATGAAGACTCTTCTGATGAATACCACGATCAGATAATCCTAGCGCAGCTACTACATGCTTATGCACAATTTGCGCGAGTGTTAAGCTGCTTGCACGGCTATAATACATTTCTGTACCACTTGGAGAAACCGCAGAAGTCGTACTATTTCCATGAATCGATACAAATACATCTGCATTCAGATCATTAGCAACTTTCACGCGATCCGGCAAAGTAGGATAACTATCATCACTACGTGTTAATACAAAATCAATATTGGGCTCTTGTTCGAGTAACGCTTGAATTTTGAGCACCACAGGTAATGTAAAGTCTTTTTCATATTTGCCTGTAATACTAATGGCTCCTGAATCTTTGCCACCATGACCCGCATCAATCACTACTAATTTTTTGCCATCTTTACCAGGCCCAGAACCTGGTGTAACTGGTACTGCTTTGGAAGGGGTATCGGTTGGTGTTGTAGTAGGATCACTATTCGGATCAGTAGATGGTGAACCATCTGGATTGGTTACGACTACTGGATCTGTTGACGTATTAGGATTACCTGAGACTTGTGTATTGCCATTATTAGCTGTACCATTTCCATTCGTAATCGTAGAAGCTGGCTTCACTGCCCCGTCTAATTCTACAATCACTACACCTTTGTTATTGTTAATCACTTTGTATTTCTGTGCATTGTTCAGATCCATGACCACACGTACTGTAGAAGGTTGATTGCTAAATAATGAATATCGGATACCAGCTACATCGGGATCACCTGTTACATCTACTTTACCTACATTTCCCAAGTTCATTACTTTACCATCTAAAAATGATTCCGAGAACGCTGTTTTTGGCAAATCAAGCACGATTCGATTAGGATTGGTCAAAGCACTGTATTTAGGTGATGCTGTTCCATTTAAAGTGACGGTTAAACGACTGTCACTAAAGCTAATCGCTTGCAAAGCAGATTGATCGGTCGTATCTGCCGGTGTTGTTGTGTCTGTAGTGTTACCTTTAGCAGGAGTTACTACTTTTTTGGGAGTAGTCAAGTATACCGTTTTGGCTGTATTGTCCCATTTCACAGTAGTTCCTGTATTTTCACTTATAAATCGAAGAGGTACAAGTGTTGTTCCATTTTGCAATAAAGGAGCTTCTGGCAAATCAATCGCTTTATCATCTACTGTAGCTGTATGACTTCCAGCCGCCAGTTGTAATGTCGTTTTGTTTTGCTTAATTGTGGCTGTTTGTGTACGGTTCGACCAGCTTACTTTATAGCCCAATTGTTCAACAATGACACGTAACGGTACCATGACTGTGCCATTAACCGTCTCCACTTGCCCGCTTGCTGGTAAAGCTAACTCTTGCCCATCCAAATTAATATGAGTGCTTTCTGTAATTGCAGCATGTCCTGTAGAAGGCAATACTATCATTAAAATCATTATTAAAGTTAGCATCCACAAACCTGTTTTTTTCATGTTATCCCTACCATTCCCTGGTTCACATTATGTATGATGCGATGTCCCAGTCATTATTGTGATACAACTGCATGTCAAAAAGCTCCATTGTGTAGTCAAAAGGAAAGACTGAATACCTTATTTATCGGTAAGTTCAGACGTAACCTTTAAGCGATTGCAACATTTTTATAACATTCTTGTTATTTATTTCGCCAATTACATATACAACTCCTTTTAAAAAGAAAAATCGTTTATTTAAAAAAACAACTTTGTCAGCAAAATCAACTTGGTTATACGTAATCTTTACTATGTAACAACAGTTATATCATAAAGCGTATCTGTTGCATTGTAAATCATCAGTGTAATTTTTAACGTATTGTATACTAGCTATCTTGATATCCTACATATTGCTACAACGTATACCTAAGTATACAAAACGTAATTTGCGAATCTCTATTGTCAAAAGTGCTAAAATATTGAATTTTTATAGGTTACATTGGAAAGACAGTCAAGCTACAATAAATGATGTTCCTTGCTGAAAGGAATAATTTTTAGAAGTTAAATGTAAACGCATACAATAAAATTCTAGGAGGTTATTTATGTTCAAGTGGTCTGGTAAAATCATGAAGCGTATATCCGGGGTTGTACTTAGTCTTTCGATTCTTACAGGGTTAAGTTATAGTGTCGCTCCGCTTACTCCTACAGTCGATGCAGCGACTTTTGCTAAAGGTGCTGATGTGGGCTGGTTATCTGAGATGGAATCGTACAACTGGGCTTTTTATAATGATGCTGGTGTCAAACAAGATGCTCTGCAAATTTTAAAAGATCATGGGATGAACTCGATTCGCCTACGTGTATGGGTGAATCCAGCTAAAAACTTTTCTAATAAAGCAGATGTGATCAAGCAAGCTGTTCGTGCTAAACAAATGGGCTTCCGCATTATGATCGATTTCCATTATAGCGATGTATGGGCTGATCCTGCTAATCAGACCAAACCAAAAGATTGGGCGAATAAAGATTTTAACGGATTAATGAAAGCTGTCTATGATCATACGTATGATGTTCTAACCGCTCTCAAAGCTCAAGGTGTGACTCCAGAATGGGTACAAGTAGGTAACGAAACGAACAATGGTATGTTGTGGGAAGAAGGACGCGCTTCAGCCAATATGAAAAATTTCGCATGGTTGATTAATTCAGGTTATGATGCTACCAAAGCGGTAAATAGTAGCACAAAAGTGATCGTGCATTTATCAAATGGATATGATAATTCGTTATACCGCTGGATGTTTGACGGGCTCAAAGCTAATGGTGCTAAATATGATGTCATCGGAATGTCGCTTTACCCAGAGAAAAATAATTGGCAAACTTTGAATCAACAGACGTTGACCAATATGAATGATATGGTTGCTCGTTATGGCAAAGAAGTTATGGTCTGTGAAGTAGGTATGGATGCAAGCGATCCTACGACTTCCAAAGCATTTTTGACTGATATTTTGAACAAAACACGTTCGGTGTCCGGTGGTAAAGGGTTAGGCGTATTCTACTGGGAACCTGAATCTTATGGTACATGGTACGCTTACACTAAAGGCGCTTTTGATTCTAAAGGAAAAGTAACGATTGCTTTGGATGCGTTTTTGAACTAAAAGCTTGAATGATCATTAGGTTAGTGCTGAAAAGAGAAGTCGCTTCAGGAGCAGTAATATGCTTGTCGTCGCTGTTGAAAAAGAATGCTTTGAATAGCTGCCAGGCAGTCGGCTTTTTTTTCAAAGGCGAGCGCTTCGCTTGTTCAGGACTATACTTTCCTTTCCGATTGTATAATGAGGTACATTTGGATGGAAGTAATCTATTGAGCAGACATCATGTGGACAAAGGAAAAAGAGCTATTGAGGCTGTGTTGTTGACAGCACAATAGCTCTTTTTTTTAGATAAAATAGATTATATCTGTTCGGGTTTGGCTAGGTTCCAGATGTGTAAAGATTGTACTTGCGTGATGCCGTTGGAATATAAAGCTATTCCTTGTGATTCTGGTTGTGGGTAAATGCGTCCGGTCATTACTTTTTCACCATTTTGTAAAAACACTTCGACAGAAGACAAGTCTACAAAAATACGTAAGTGTAGCTTTCCTGCTGGTGTGGCTAATGAAGTAATACGTTCGCCACCGGGTCCGATACCGGATTGATCACGATTGAAACGGAATAATTGCTCTAACGGTGAGTAACTAAGTACTGTTGTTTCTGTTTCGCCTGTACGTAAATGGATAGCAAATTCTTCGGCTTTGGTAACATCAACGTTCAGTTCGATCTCGTAACTTTCACCTGTGTATTCAAGTACTTGTTGTCCTTGAACTTCAAATGATTCGGCATGTAATCCATCTAAGCGATATTGTTCTAACTCTGCTACAGGACGGAACAATAAGTGTTCGCCTTCACGAATCACTTCACGCGGTAATGTCATAGCCCCTGCCCAATGATGCCCATTTTGTGTAGGCATCGATGCTTCCCAGCTATCCATCCAACCGATCATAATACGTCTACCCTGATCATCTAAGGTCGTCTGACAAGCATAAAAGTCAAAACCATAATCGATTGGAATATACTGATGATAATCAAAAACACCTGTATCGGTATTTAGCTTACCGATCATATAGACGGTAGAATGCAAATTATGATAATTATTGCCTTGAGGTGCCATTCGTTGCGGGGACATCATTAATACATCTACCCCATCTAATTCAAATACATCAGGGCATTCCCAGTTATCGCCCAGTGTACCATCGCTTTGCGCCATTACATTGACATATTCCCATGTATGCAAATCAGCAGAACGATATAACAAAATCAATCCTTTGCCTTGATCATCATTAGAGCCGAGTACCATATAGAATTGTCCATCCCGTACAAATACTTTAGGATCGCGAAAATCTTTTTGACTGGTATGAGCCGGAATCTGATCTGTATTAATAACCGGATTATGAGCATCTTTTGCAAAAAGAATACCATCTTGAGATACGGCTATATTCTGAACTTGGTAATAGTCTTTAGTGATATCAGGCCCTGTCATAATATGACCTGTATATAATAGATAAAGATTTTCATTATGTTCTATCGCACTTCCTGAAAAGCAACCGTCACGATCATATGGTTGATCCGGCGCCAAAGCAACAGGGAGATGTCTCCATTCTACTAAATCTTTACTTACCGCATGTCCCCAATGCATCGGCCCCCACACCGGTTGATACGGATGATATTGATAAAATAAATGATATTCTCCATTGTATTGAATAAAGCCATTCGGATCATTGATCCAACCAAACTCGCCCATAAAATGATAATGTAAACGATATTGATCTACTAATAAATGCTTGGATTCAGCAATAAATGAATTAGCTCGCTCAATACTGTAGCTCATCAGTAATCTTCCCCTTCTTTGATTGAATAAGAAAGTTTTTTATTATTGAAGTAAATCATACACATTACGGCTTGTGTATTCTATATAAAATACTGGCAAAGTGACAAGGTGTCATATCAAGGTAGTCATTATCCCTTATTGCGTATCAATCGGTTAACATATCTTTTATAAAAAAACCTCCACACTACATGGTGGAAGCTCTCTCAATCAAAGTGACATCTAGCTGATTTTGGATGACATAGTCTTCATTATTAATTTGTTGGCTCAATAATGTGATCGACAACTTTCCTATTTCTTCAATCGGCTGACGAATCGTTGTAAGGGATGGTGTAATCCAGGGAGCAACACTTACATCGTCATAACCAACGACTTTGATTTGTTCAGGGACACTAATTCCCATTTCCATACATTCTTTGATTACATAAGCTGCAATAATATCACTTGTCGCAAATATTCCATCGAGATCTGGATGATCTAATAACATATCGCGAATCAATTGCTGATATTCTCGCGTATGGAAAACATTGATATCTGTTTCGATTACAATATGTTCAACATTATGTACATTGACCACATCCAAAAAAGCTTTACTTCGCTCATTGGCAAGTAGATTCAACTGTAAGTTTCCACAAATATGAGCAATCTTACGGCATCCTTTACGAATTAGCAATTCGGTTGCCAGCTTGCCTCCCATATAGTTATCCGAAGAAATAAAAGGAATATCCCCTATTTGACGATCAAATGTAACAATAGGGCTTTGCACATTTAGATATTGTTCTGTTTCCAGTGTATGGCTACTCATAATAATGCCATCGACTCGATTACCACGCATCATATCGATATATTCTTTTTCTTTGATCGGATCAAGATGCGAGTTACATAGTAAGACCTTCATTCCTTTTTCATAAGCAAAATACTCAATATGACTAGCAAATGAAGCAAAAAAAGGATGCGACACATCCGGTACGATCAACCCAATAATATTGGATTGCTTATTTTTGAGTGAACGTGCAATTTCGTTCGGTTGGTAGTTCAACTCTTCCATCGAAGAATATACTTTTTTGCGAGTCTTATCACTGATATAGCCCCTGTTATTTAATACCCGGGATACTGTTGTTGGAGTGACGCCAGCATGTTTGGCGACATCATGTATGGTCGGCATGTCTCTCCCCCTCTTGATAATTTGAATAATAAACAATAAATGTAAACGGTTTAACTTTCTCTATATAGCAATATACGTTTCTTTCAGATTTCAATATATATGAAAGTACAACAATATTCAATGTTATTTTAATTGTTTCGACATATAATTTATCTGAAGGTGATATTTATAGCCAATCTATATCAAAATAAAGATTAAAATTGAATCGTATATAAAAATAAGGAAGGAATGAACGTTCCATTCCTTCCTTGCTTTTATGATTTATACACTTCTTTTGAGAACACGAATACCATAAGCTGGAACCTCTAATTTACTGGATATTCCATTGTTATCTCCTTCTTCCAACAGATCGTAATAGGTATGTTGATCCAATACAATCTGTTGGGAAGTTGATGTGTAATTCTGAATAAACAGAAATTCATCTTTGCCGTTTGTACGTGAGTGAGCAGTTACGCCTTCAGGTAAATCGACCGCTAATGTGCGCTTGATTTCTTGACGTTCTGTTAATTTTCCAATGAATTCTTGTAAGAAAGAATACTCTGTACGAGCAGCAATATAATAAGCTTCCCCTTGACCAAATGCGTTTACCGTCAGTGCCGGACGATCTGCATAAAAGTCATCTCCATATACAGCTAATGCTTGTGCATTTTCCAAATGAATCAAATCACAAAGTTCTTTCACTTCATACGTACCCTGCAATTGTAATGCATTATGATCTTTCATTTTCAATTGGTTACGATCATGATCATGCAATCCATCAATTTCTTCTGACCAGATGCCCAATACATTACGCAATGGACCCGGGAATCCGCCAAGGAAACATAAATCTGTCTCATTTACGATACCTGACCAATACGTACTTACGAGTGTTCCGCCTGCTTCTACAAACTTCTCCATTCGCTCGCCTACACCATCACGTACCAGATACAGCATAGGAGCTACAACGATTTTGTATTTAGACAAATCTTGATCCATATCGATCACATCAACAGGAATACCACGTTCCCAGAAAGGACGATAGCAATTGAGTACAGTCTCATCGTATTTCATCCCGATATTACGAGGGCCTTGACTGTCCTTAATCGCCCAGCGATTTTCCCAATCATAGATAACAGCCACTTCTGCATTCACATGACTACCTACGATATCTTGCATACTGGACAATGCTTGTCCCACATCCTGCACATCTTGAAATACGCGTGTATGCTCATGACCTACATGATCTACAACAGCGCCATGAAATTTTTCGCTTGAACCGCGACTTTTGCGCCATTGGAAATACTGTACAGAATCTGATCCATGTGCAACAGCTTGTAATGAAGACAACATATGCATATTCGGACGTTTATTTTTACTGACTTCTTGCCAGTTGGTTAAGCTTGGAGTACTTTCCATCAATAAGAATGGCTTTTGCTTGATCGAACGAACGATATCATGCATAAATGCAATACTTGCGCCTTGTACAGCATCTCCTGCTTGATCATGCCATGTTGGATAACTATCCCATGACAATACATCCAGTAGATCAGCGAACTTCCAATAATTGAGTCCATCAAAATTACCAGTAAACATAAAGTTAGTCGTTACAGGCAATAGACGATTGATTTTACGCAAAGGCTCTATTTCATGACGGCAAAAATCTACTGTTTGATCGGTAACAAAACGACGCCAATCCAAATTCATACCATGCACTTGAGTCTCACCATGCGGTGCAGGCGATTCAACTTGAGACCAATCAGTATAAGTATGGCTCCAGAAATTAGTCCACCATGCTTCATTAAGATTATCCAGTGTAGTGTATTTGTCCTGTACCCATGTGCGGAACGCATCCTGACAATAATGACAATGACATTCGCCACCGTATTCATTAGAGATATGCCAGCCGATGACTGCCGGATGTTCTCCATAACGTTCTGCTAATTTGGTATTCATTGTTTCTACTTTTTCGCGGTAGACTGGAGAAGTAAAACAGTGATTATGACGGAAACCATGCAGATTACGCACACGATTCGCTTCTACACGCAATACTTCAGGATATTTCGCAGACATCCATGCTGGACGTGCTCCACTTGGTGTAGCCAATAATGCTGAGATGCCATTTGCTGCAAAATTATCTAAAATGCGATCTAACCACTCAAAGTTATACACACCTTCTTCTGGTTCTAACGCTACCCAAGAAAAAATGCCTACAGACATTACATTACATTTGGCTAATTTCATTAAGCGAATATCTTCTTCTAAAATATCGGGACGATGTTGCCATTGTTCAGGATTATAATCAGCTCCATGAAGCATTTGGTTCCACGTTGGTTCAATAGTTGTCATGATAGGCTCCTTTAATGGTTAAATATTTGCCTTAGTTAGACCGCTCCGGGAACAAAATCATTCTTGTCGTCGTTGGTAAAGTCAGATATCTTGATTGACTGCTAGGCAGTCGATATCTGACTTTAAAGGCGAACGCTTCGCTCTTTCAGAATTGATTTTGTTCCCTGCGCTCTGATAAGGGAGCAACTTTTTAAAAGATAAAGTGCGCCCTTTGCATGGTGGTGGCAAGGGTAAGGATAGATGCTTAAAAGATTTTGGTTACTATTCTTTTACTGAACCTAAAGTCATTCCTTTAACAAAGAATTTTTGTAGGAACGGATATACGATTAAGATTGGTGCTGCGCCGATAAAGATTTGAGCGGCTTTGACGGTTGTTTGAGAGATCAATTCCATTTCTTTCGGGCTTGAGCTCATTGAACTCATATCTTGTTGAATAATAACGGTTTGCAAGAAAGTTGCTAGCGGGAATTGGCTCGCATTGTTTAGATATAATAGTCCATCGAACCACGAGTTCCAGTGGAATACCATGCTGAATAATGTAATCGTTGCGATCGATGGTAATGAGATCGGTAAGTAGATTGTAAACAATGTACGGAAAGGGCCTGCTCCATCGATAAATGCGGCTTCTTCCAGTTCTTTAGGAATTCCGCGGAAAAAGTTAAGCATTAGAATCACAAGGAATGTATTGACAGCACCAGGCAATACCAGTACCCAGAATGAATCAATCAAGCCTAATTTCTGAATAACGATATAGAATGGCACCAATCCACCTGTAAATACCATGCTGAATACAAAAATCCAAGAGTAAATATTACGTCCTTTGAATACCGAGTTGTCTTTAGACAATGGATAAGCAGCTAGAAAGGTTAGACATAATGTGATCGCTGTACCGATAACTGTACGTAATACCGATATCCAGATCGAATGCAAAAATACTGGATTAAACATGGTCTTTTTGTATGCTTCTAATGAAAATTGAATCGGCCACAAAGCGACTAGATTCGCATCTGCTGCCGCTTTGGAACTAAGTGAAATAGCCAGTACATGCACTAAAGGTATGATACACATAATCGATAATAGGATAAGCAAAATAGTATTAAATACATTAAAAACGCGATATCCTTTAGTTTTGAAATACATATTCTCCCTCTTTCCTTTACGTTTCGCTTTTTAAATGATCCGTTGATGTGGTACGAAGGTTACTGCATAACCTTTAGAATATACGGTAATTCGCCCATTTGTATGCCAAACGGTAAGACAGGAGAATAAGAATCATACTGATAACTGATTTGAATAATCCAATCGCTGTACCAAAGCCCATTTCACCATTCAAAATCGCTGTCCGATATACGAAGGTATCGATAATATCGCCTTTCGCATAAACAAGCGGATTGTATAAGTTAAATATCTGATCGAATCCAGCGTTCAATACATTACCAAGTGCCAGCGTACCAACTACCGCTACCATAGGAATCATTGAAGGGATCGTTACGTACAATGTTTGTTTGAATCGAGTCGCTCCATCCATCTCTGCTGCTTCATAAAGAGAAGGATTAATACCTGCTAATGTTGCCAGGAAAATGATCGTATTGTATCCAAATTCCTTCCATACATCAGATGCAATGACTGTGAACCGGAACCAGTCATTATCCCCGAGAAAGAAGATCGGTTGTACACCGAATGTGCTAAGAATACGGTTAGCAAATCCATCTGTTGCTAGCAAATCAATTAAAATACCACCTAAAATAACCCATGAAAGAAAATGCGGTAAGTATACTAATGTCTGAATCGTACGTTGCAATTTCACACGACGAATCTCATTTAACAAGATCGCAAAAATAAAGGGCACAAATAAATTAAAGATTAATTTTAACACTGCAATAACTAATGTATTCCAGATGACCTGTATGCTATCTTGTCGTTCAAATAAATAACGGAAGTTAGCCAGTCCTACCCATTCGGAACCTGTAAATCCTAACCATGGCTTATAATCTTGAAATGCCATTACAATCCCAGCCATCGGTACATAACTAAAAATAAGCAAGAAAATCATAGATGGTAGCAACATCACATGGAACGGCCACGTTTTTCTAAGTGTTTTCATTTCTCTCCTCCTAATACCTTGTATATCGTTTTTCCTCTATATTTCTATATCTCTATATATTGCTGTTCAGTAGATAGGAAGAAAATAACGACTCTGGATAGAGTCGTTATTTTCTCATATCCTTTTGTTACTGTTCGA